>JAKVCO010000048.1 GCA_022448245.1 Paracoccaceae bacterium | reverse complement strand
ACGCTGCGAGGCGGTCTTGGCGACGACACGATCCTCGGCGGTTTTGGCTTTGACTCCATCGAAGGCGGCGGCGGCAACGACAGCCTTGAGGGCAACGGTAATGCGGACACGCTCATCGGCGGCTCTGGCAACGACACATTAATCGATGACGCGGGCACCGACAGTCTTGTCGGCGGTTCAGGAAACGATCGCATCATTTCCGGATCCGGTGCCGACCGCATCGACGGCGGCGACGGTAATGACTTCATCCGCGCAGGCTCAAACTTCGGCTCCTCGGTGGACGGCGTGAACGGCGGCGCGGGCAACGACACGATCTTCGGCGACGCAGGCTTTGACCTGCTCCTCGGCGGTGAGGGGGACGACGTCATCGACGGTGGCGCGCAGGCCGACAACGTCTTCGGCGACGCGGGCGACGACACGATCCTGGGCGGCGACGGCTTTGACCGGCTCTTCGGCGGCGCGGGCGACGACTCGATCGACGGCCAGCAGGGCACCGACGCGCTCTTCGGCTCCTTCGGGGACGACACGCTCAACGGCGGTGACGACCGCGACCGCTTCTTCGGCGGCGCCGACAACGACATCCTGAACGGCGACGGCGGCGACGACGAACTGCTCGGCGGCGGCGGCTTCGACACGCTGAACGGCGGCACGGGCGACGACCGGCTGCTGGGCAATTTCAACGCGGATACCTTCGTCTTCGAGGATGGCCACGGCGATGATACGATCGCTGACTTTGATGAGTTCAACGGCTTCGAGAAGATTGATCTGAGCGCGATTGCGGGCATCTCTGGCCTCGCGGATCTGAACCTCGGCTCCGACACCGAAGGTGCGGCGGTGCAGTCTGGCGCGGACGTGGTGATCACGACGAGCTCCGGCAACACGATCCTCGTCCAAAACGTGGACCTCGCCGATCTCGACGCGGGCGACTTCATCTTCTGAGCTGGGACAAGCAGCGACCAGGAACGGGCGGAGTATAGTGGCGGAGAGACAGGGATTCGAACCCTGGGATCCCGTGAAGGATCAACGGTTTTCGAGACCGCCCCGTTCGACCACTCCGGCACCTCTCCGCGGTCAGTGCAGCGCAATTACACACGCGATCGTCAGGGAGCAAGAGGGATCACGAGCGCTTTAAGCTTTGAAAGCTATTGAGAGACACATACCTTTACCAACAAAGCGTAGGAGGGATGAGCAGATGAGTTTCCTGAAACATGTTTTTGCGGGCGCTGTCGCGCTGACCGTCAGCCTGAGCCCAGCTTTCGCCGCCGATCGCGGCAAGATCGCTGCGTTCATGCAGGTCACGGGCTTTGATGTCGCGCTCGATTCCCTGCGTTTGTCGGCGGGTCAGGCGCCGATGCTGCTTGGGCTCAGCGAAGACAACTTCGGGGAAGATTGGACGCGGCTGGCTGACGAGATCTTTGAAAGTGGAGGTCTGCGGTCTGATGCGCTCGATATTCTCGAGCAGACGATGGATGACGAGATGCTCAACCACGCGGCGGCCTTTTATGCTTCCGAGCTTGGTCAGCGCCTCGTTGAGGCCGAAAATGCCGCCCACATGGATGACAGTTATGAAAGCTCGGCCCTAGGCGAAGAACTCGTGGCGGAGCTTCTCGAGACGGATTCCCCCAAAATCCAGTACTTCCGCGATATGAGCCGCGCGATTGGTTCCATCGAAAACTCGATCCGTTCGGTCACCGAAGTCCAGGTGCGTTTTCTGATGGCTGCACAGGGGGCAGGGCTCACTGATAGCGATTGGGAAGAGGACGAGCTGCGTGCTGTCCTTCTGTCGCGCGCGGATGAATGGGCGCAGGCGATGGTGATTAGTGGTATTACGAACGCAGCTTTCACTTATCGTGACTTCTCTGATCAAGACATGTCGGATTATCTTGATGCGCTGCGCGAACCGCTTATGCAGAAGGTGTATGAGCTGATGAACGCCGTGCAGTTCCAGCTTCAGGTGCAACGTTTTGAGGAGCTCGCAGCCCGCATGGTCGATCTATACCCCGAACAGGACATCTGATGCGCCTACTATCCGCAGCTTTAGCTTTTTTCCTGCTTACGGCTACGACAGTTCAGGCCAGTGAATTCGAGCGCCTGATGGTGGCTCTGAAGATGGACGAAGCTGTCGACATCCTCACAGAAGAGGGCGGGTCTTCTGCGCTCGACCTCGAGGAAAGCATGTTTCCCGGCATGGGCGGGCCCACATGGGTCCAGGATGTCGAGCGGATCTACGACGCTGCGCCGCGCAAGGTTCAATTGCGTGAAGAGATGGCCAGCATGCTGTCTGAGACCGACCTTGAGCCGCTGCTCACCTTTTTTGAGAGCGAAATGGGACAGCGGATCATGACGCTGGAGATCTCGGCACGCCGGGCTTTCATGGATCCGACCATGGAAGACGTGGCCACCGAGACTTTCGCAGACGCGGAGGAAACGCGTCCTGTGCTCCATGCACAGGTTTTGGATTTCACCGAGATTAACGGCCTGATCGACGCTAATGTCGAAGGGGCATTCCGCACGAACGCCGCCTTTGCGATCGGTGCGCATGAGGCAGGCGCCTTCGCGGAGATGTCCGTTGAGACGCTTATCGCGGAGATGTGGAGCGGGGACGAACTGGTAAAGGCGGATGTGACCTCTTGGCTCTATGCCTTTCAGATGACGGCTTATGCGCCGCTCGCATCCGAAGAGCTCGCCGTGTATATCGCCATCTCGAAAACCGAAGAGGGGCAGGCCCTCAATGCGGCGATCATGGGCGGTTTCGACACCATGCTCACCGATATGTCCTACGAGTTGGGCTTTGCTGCCGGGCGCTTCATGTCTCAGCAGGAATTATAGTCTGATTTGTTGCGTCTAAGGGCCGGCGGACGCTTGACACAGAAGGCCATCGGCGCGATACGGGCGCCCTACGTGCAGATTATCTGCGCGCTTTTCGTTTAATGACGCCCCCAGAGGGCGCGCTGTGCGAGGCGGTCTCAACGTGATGAGGCCACAAACACCCAGCTGGGGGCCGAAGCGACGCGGATGAAAGAAGAGAGACACGCATGTTTGCGGTGATGAAGACCGGTGGCAAGCAATACCGGGTTGAAGCAGGTGATGTGCTTCGCGTTGAGAAGCTTGCAGCGGACGCGGGCGAAACCGTCCAGTTCAACGAAATTCTGATGGTTGGTTCCAAGATCGGCACGCCGCTTGTTGCGGACGCGGGCGTTCAGGCCACCGTCATCGACCAGATCAAAGGCGACAAGGTGATCAACTTTGTGCGTCGCCGTCGTAAGCACTCCTCCAAGCGCACCGTTGGCCATCGCCAGCAGCTGACGCTGGTTCGTGTGACCGAGATCCTCGAGAAGGGCGCAGGCAAGTCCGGCGTCAAGGCAGCCGTGGGCGGCGCAGGCTTCGCAGCCGCAGCCACCGCAGCAGTCGCAACGGCAGCTGCCGCAGCACCGAAGGCCGAAGCGCCGAAAGCTGCCAAGAAAGAAGCGCCCAAGGCAGCAGCCGCTGGCGCCGACGATCTCAAAGAGCTCTCCGGTGTTGGTCCGGCGCTCGAGAAGAAGCTTCACGCCGCTGGCGTGACGACCTTCGCTCAGGTTGCAGCATGGACCGAAGAGGACGTGGCTGCTATGGACGAGAAACTGTCCTTCAAAGGCCGCATTGAGCGTGAAGGTTGGATTGAACAAGCCAAAGCCAAAGTGGCTGAAGCCTAAGAAAGAGGAGACTGAGCTATGGCACATAAAAAAGCAGGTGGTTCGTCCCGGAACGGTCGCGACTCCGCGGGTCGTCGTCTTGGCGTGAAACTGTACGGTGGCCAGGCCGCCATCCCAGGCAACATCATCGTGCGTCAGCGCGGTACGAAGTTCTGGCCAGGCGCAGGCGTGGGCATCGGGAAAGATCACACCATCTTCGCAACCGAAGAAGGTGCAGTGAAGTTCCACAAAGGCCTCAAAGGCCGCACGTTCATTTCCGTTCTTCCGGTGGCCGAGGCCGCAGAGTAAGCCGAACCACAAAGGGTTAAAGACAACCAAGGGGATCGGCGAACAGCCGGTCCCCTTCTTCGTTTTGGGAGGGCCAAACCATGGCCCAGTTGAGAAAACCAACGCTGCACACCGAGCGGCTGATCCTGCGTGATGCGGTAGAGAGCGATGTGGCTGACCGTCTCGCGCTCGGAAACTCGCCTGAGATCCAGAAGATGTTCGGGATGGACCCGGCGCAGGTGCGCCCCCTGACGCAGGCGGCCGCAGAAGCGTGGGTTGCGGCTCAGGAGAAAGAAGCTTGGGGCTGGGTGATCGAACATGATGGGCGCTGCGTAGGCTCGATCCGTCTTCACACGTTGAACTGGGCCGATAAACGCGCGTCTTTGGCGCTTGGCTTCCTTGATGAGAACTTGCTGGGCAAGGGTCTCGGCACTGAGGCGATGGAGGCTGTGGCCGAGTTCGCGCTTGGCCCGCTCGGGCTGAACCGGCTGTCGGTGCGTGCGCTCGCCTTCAACGCCCGCGCCATCCGCGCTTATGAGAAGATCGGCTTCGTGCAGGAAGGCGTGGAGCGCCAGTCCGCCCTCATTGGCTCTGAGTGGCACGACGACGTGCTCCTTGGCCTCATCGCGTCAGACTTTGCCGCGAGGCGTGCGTGATGCTGGCGCTTTTTGCTTTCTCAGCCTCGCAAGTGGGCACGCCGGGCCCGGCGAACATGGCGCTCCTTGCCACGGGCGCCCGCTTTGGCCTGCGCCGTGCGCTGCCGTTCGTGGCGGGCGTGGTCGTGGGCAAACAGCTCATCATCTGGCCCTTGGGCTTTGGCCTTCTCGAATTGGCCGAGCAGGCGCCTGCGGTCTTCGCGGCGCTCAAATGGGCTTCGGCGGCTTATATCTGCTGGCTTGCATGGAAGGTCGCAAACATGCGCCTTGCCCCCGGTCAAAGTGAGGCCGCAGCGCCCGGCTTCGTCGCGGGACTTATTGTGCACCCGCTGAACCCCAAGGCATGGGCCATGATCACCACGGCCTTCACCAGCTTTATTGCACCGGGCACCGACCCACTGACCGCGACGCTTACCGTCGCGCTGGTTCTCGCCACCTGCCAGATCGTGCTTCACCCGATTTGGACGGGCGCGGGTGAGCTGATTGCAAAGACATTGTCCGGCCATCCGGGCGAGAAATACCTTTTCTGGGCGCTCGCCGCCCTCACAGTTTTGAGCGTGATTTACGCGCTTGCCGTTGCAGGAGATCCGTCATGATCCAGGAACCGATCACGAACCAGCCGACCATCGAGACACCGCGTCTTGTGCTTCGTCCGCTGCGGATTTCGGACCGTGGTCTGCTTGACCTCTATGCAGGCGACGAACGCGTGGCGCGGATGACCTCGAGCATCCCGCACCCCTTGCCGCCGGGCGCCTCGGAGGCGTTCATCAAGGGCGCCCTCGATCCCAACCGGATCGAGGATGTGTGGGTGCTCGACGGGCTCGAGACCGGGCTTGCGGAGCTGGTGGGCCTGATTGGTCTCGAACGGATGGACCGCGCACAGTCTGAGATCGGCTATTGGATCGCGCCCGCGTTTTGGCAGATGGGCCTCGCGCGGGAGGCGGTTGCTGCGCTCTTGGCGGCCAACCCGCAAGGGAACGACACAATCTTTGGCTCCGTCTTCCAAGACAATCCCGCGTCCGCGCGCGTGCTGACCCATTGCGGCTTCACCTATGTGGGCGATGCGGAATCCCACAGCGTCGCGCGTGGGGCAACGGTCAACACCTGGACCTATCACAAGTGCCTTAAGGAATAGGCATGGACCCAATACGCACCTCTCGCCTTGTCTTGCGAACGCTGGAGCTCGGAGACGCGGATTGGATCACGGCCCACATCTCCAATCCGGGCGTTCAACGCTGGTTAACGGGCCCTCCGCATCCATTTGCGCTGACCGATTCCGAGAGCTGGTTGAGCGACAATGCGGGCAAAGCGTTCTTTCGGGCGATCGAGGTTTCAGGGGAACCCATCGGGGTCGTTTCCATCACCGACGACGCGACCGATCTGGGCTACTGGCTCAAGGAGGCCGCTTGGGGCCATGGATACATGAGCGAAGCCGCTTGGGCCTTGGTGCAGTTCCATTTCGACGCGGGGAAAGGGACGCTGACGTCAGGTTGGCTTGACGGGAACCGCGCCTCCGAGCGGGTTCTTCGCAAACTTGGCTTTACGGACACGGGAACGCGGATGGACTACTCAGCGTTTTACGGTCATGAGGTGCTCGCGCATCGCGTTGAGCTGCCGCGACCGTTGCACGCGTCCTGAATTTGGGCCAGATCACACCAAGCTTGCCGCATCGGACGAACCCATGAAGTTTCTCGACCTCGCAAAAGTATACATTCGCTCCGGCGCTGGCGGGGGCGGCTGTGTGTCGTTCCGCCGCGAGAAGTATATCGAATACGGCGGGCCGGACGGCGGTGATGGCGGCAAGGGGGGCTCGGTCTGGGCCGAAGCCGTGCCCAGCCTCAACACGCTCATCGACTTCCGCTACCAGCAGCACTTCTTTGCCAAGAACGGTCAGGCGGGCATGGGCGCGCAGCGGACCGGCAAGGACGGCGGGGATATCGTTCTGAAATTGCCTGTGGGCACCGAAGTTCTCGACGAAGATGAAGAGACGGTGATCGCCGACCTCTCCGAAGTCGGCCAGCGCGTTCTGCTTGCGCGCGGCGGCAACGGTGGTTTCGGCAACCTGCACTTCAAATCGCCCACGAACCAAGCGCCACGCCGTGCCAACCCGGGACAGCCGGGGGTGGAGCGGACGATCTGGCTGCGCCTCAAACTGATTGCCGATGTCGGGCTCCTGGGGCTGCCCAATGCCGGCAAGTCGACCTTCCTCGCGGCCACCTCCAACGCCCGCCCGAAGATCGCGGATTACCCGTTCACCACGCTCACCCCGAATCTCGGTGTGGTCGGCGTTGATGGGGCAGAGTTCGTAATCGCCGACATTCCTGGCCTTATTGCTGGCGCACATGAAGGTCGCGGCATTGGCGACCGGTTCCTCGGCCATGTCGAGCGCTGCTCGGCACTACTCCACATCGTGGATGGCACATGCGAGGCGATTGCTGAGGACTACGCCACCATCATCACCGAACTCGAAGCCTACGGGGGTGCGCTGGCCGACAAGCCGCGCATCACCGCCCTGAACAAGATCGATGCCCTCGATGACGAGGAACGCGCAGCCGCGCGGGCCGAGCTCGAAAAGGCATCTGGAGGCCGCGTCTACATGATGTCCGGCGTGGCCGGTGAGGGCGTCACTCAGGTACTACGCGCCCTGCGCACCTTGATGACGGCGGAGACCTCCGAAGAGGATGACGCGCCGTGGCAACCCTAAGCGAGGCAAAACGCGTCGTCGTAAAGATCGGCTCGGCCCTCCTTGTGGGAGGCGAGGGGCTCAAGAAGGCGTGGCTGTCGTCGCTCTGTGCGGATGTCGCGTGGTTGAAGGGGCAGGGGAAAGACGTTGTGATCGTCTCTTCCGGCTCGATCGCCCTTGGGCGGCGAGCGCTCGGATTGCCTGATACGGAGCTGCCGCTGGAGCAATCGCAGGCCGCCGCTGCCGTTGGCCAAATCCGCCTTGCGCGCGCCTATGAGGAGGCGCTTGCACCCCATGGGATCACCACCGCGCAGGTGCTTGTGACACTGGAAGACAGCGAAGACCGCAGAAGGTATCTGAATACCCGCGCAACGCTGGCTCAGCTGCTTTCCCTCGGGGTGGTCCCCATCGTGAATGAAAACGACACCGTCGCCACGGACGAAATCCGATATGGCGACAACGACCGCCTTGCTGCGCAGGTTGCGGTGACGATTGGCGCCGATCAACTGGTGTTGCTCAGCGATGTTGACGGGCTCTACACCGCCCATCCGTCCGAGCCCGGCGCGGTGCTTTTGCCCGAAGTGGCACAGATCACGCCAGAGATCGAGGCCATGGCCGGGGATGCCGGGTCAGGCCTCTCGAAGGGTGGGATGAAGACCAAGGTGATGGCGGCGAAGATGGCTGTGGGGGCGGGCTGTGCCATGGCCATCACGTTGGGCGCGCGCGACAATCCCATCAAGTCGCTGGAGGAAGGCGCCACAGCGACCTGGTTCCTGCCGAAAGACGATCCCGCATTGGCGCGCAAACGCTGGATTTCCTCGATGAAGCCCCGCGGGGCCGTGCGCCTCGATGCAGGTGCCGTTAGCGCACTGGGTCGCGGCAAGTCCTTGCTGCCGGCGGGCGTGACAGCCGTTACCGGCCGCTTCGGGCGCGGGGATGCGATCGCGATCGAGGGGCCAGAGGGGGGCGTGATTGGCCTTGGCCTCGCACGGTACACGAGCGACGAGGCTGAGGCCCTGAAAGGCCAGCATACAGAAGACTTTCCCGCGATTTTGGGCTATGCCGGGCGCGCTGCCCTCATTCATCGCGATGACATGGTGCTCTGACGGAGGATGACATGAAAGATCTCGATACGATACCTGCCGTCATGGCTGATCTTGGTGCCCGTGCGAAAGCGGCTGCGGCCAAGCTCGCCTTCGCCGATGCGGCTGACAAACGCGCCGCCCTGGAAGCCGCCGCAGATGCTGTCTGGGCACGCCGGGCAGAGATCATCGCGGCCAATGCCGAAGATCTCGAATTCGGCCGCAACAAGGGCCTGAGCGCGGCCATGATGGACCGCTTGATGTTGGACGAAGCACGGATCGAGGGTATCTGCGGTGGGCTTCGCGCTGTAGCGGCTCAAGATGATCCCGTGGGTGAAGTTCTCGCTCAATGGGAGCAGCCCAGCGGCCTCAACATCAGCCGTGTGCGCACGCCGCTCGGCGTGATTGGCGTGATTTATGAAAGCCGCCCCAACGTGACCGCGGATGCGGGCGCGCTTTGCTTGAAGGCGGGCAACGCGGTGATCTTGCGCGGCGGCTCTGAGAGCTTCCATTCCTCGGGCGCGATCCATGACTGCCTCGTCGACGGGCTACGTGCTGCCGGGCTCCCCGAAGACGCCATTTTGCGGGTGCCCACGCGGGACCGCGCCGCGGTGAGCGAGATGCTCACCATGACGGACTACATTGACGTGATCGTTCCGCGCGGTGGCAAGGGCCTCGTCGGTCTCGTTCAACGTGAAGCGCGGGTGCCAGTCTTTGCGCATCTCGAGGGCATTGTGCACATCTATGTTGACAAATCTGCCGACCACGAAATGGCCAAAACCGTTGTTTTGAACGCGAAAACGCGCAGACCGGGCATCTGTGGGGCGGTGGAATGCCTGCTGATCCACGAAGAGGCCCGCGAAATCGGTCAGGCGCTTGTGGAAATGTTGGTTGAGGCGGGCGTCGAGGTTCGTGCGGAAGGGCTAGAGAGCCCTGTTGCTGCGACGGCGGAAGATTGGGGCACCGAGTACCTTGACAGCATCATCGCGGCGAAGGTCGTGCCTGATCTCGACGCTGCTATCGCACATATTCAGGAATTCTCATCCTCGCACACCGACTGCATTTTGGCGGAAGATCCCGCCGCCGTGGAGCGTTTCTTCGAGCGGATTGACAGCGCGATCCTCATGCACAACGCCTCGACCCAATTCGCCGACGGTGGTGAGTTTGGTATGGGCGCAGAGATCGGCATCGCCACAGGCAAGATGCATGCGCGCGGCCCCGTTGGCGCAGCACAGCTCACCAGCTTTAAATACTTGGTCCGCGGGAACGGAGCCGTCAGGCCTTAATCGACCACCACGTTCAGCGTGATATTGTCGACGTCTTGGGTCATCCGAACGGAGAGGCCCATTTCGTTCTCGAGCATCGCCACGAGGGCGAATTGCACATGGGCGGCTGACAGGTTCTGAGGCTCTTCATCGCGCAAGATGATGTTCCAGAGCTCGTTCACCTCAGCGAACTTTTCCGCCGTGCCCTTGAGCTGCCACGCGCCCTTGTGGCCGGTGACATCAATCGTGCCACCGTAGGGCATCGCCGTCTCGAGACATTGGATCAGCAGGAAGATCATGCGGACTTCGTTGCGCGGATGCGATCCTGAGGCGGACCAAACCATGGTCTGGCGTGCGCCGACGCTCATGCCTGTGAGGATCTCGGAGATTTCTCCGTCTTCCAGAACCTGCGTTTCGCTTGTCCCGCCGTAGGCGACACGGAAGAAGCGGATACGAGAATTCGCCGCTTCGACAGATTCCGAAATCAGCGCGATCTCTGGCCCGCCTGCACCGGGGGTCATGTTCAATAACTCCACCCCGTTCGAGATAGCCCCCAGCGGATTGATGAGGTCGTGGCAGATGCGAGATCCTACGAGTGGCGTCAGGCTATGGTGTCGTGTCATGTCGCGCGAACTCCAATAATTGTGCGACCCGGAAAACGACGCCCCCCAGCGCCAAAAGGCTTACACAAATCTCAGGCGCTTGCGCCCGGGATGCTTACTTCTTGCAACTTAGAGGTTAAATGACTGTTAATTCGCGAGAAGCTTGCAGGACACCTTAAGCCCATGAACGCATTTTTTGCAATCGACCGCGATTTTCGTCCTGATTGCCATAGGATCCGCCCCGGCCTAAAGGGTGCCCATGATCGCCCATGATCCAAACCTGGTGCTTAGGCTTGCCGAAGGGGAAGCCGATATCCGCGCGTGCCAACGGCTGCGCTACCGTGTGTTTGTCGAGGAGCTGGGCGGCGATGGGCCGATGGTCGATCACGCAGCGCGGCTTGAGGCCGATGCGCATGATCCCGATTACGATCACCTGATGCTGATCGACCGGCGCCGGCAGGAACCTGACCACGTTATTGGCGTCTACCGCCTGAGGCCTGGCGCGGGCGAGGCGGGCCCGGGCTACTATTGCGCGGGCGAATATGACCTCGGGAAGCTCACGGGATCGGGCCGGCGGCTCCTTGAGCTGGGGCGCTCGTGCCTTGACCCTGAGTTTCGTGGCGGATCGGCCATGTATCTCATGTGGCAGGGGCTGGCGGGCTATATCCAAGAGCGCGGGATCGAGATCCTCTTCGGCGTGGCGTCCTTTCAAGGCACGAACGTGGAGGAAATGGCGCCGGCCTTGTCGCTCCTCCATCATCGCCATCTTGCCCCGGCGGAGCTTCGCGTGCGCGCGCTCGATGCGTCCTACCAAAAGATGGACCTGATCTCTGAGGCCGACATCAACCGCAGAGAAGCGATGGCGCAGGTGCCCGCGCTGATGAAAGCCTACCTCAGGCTCGGCGGTTTCGTAGGCGAGGGCGCCTTTATCGATCGCCCGTTCAACACAACGGATGTGTGCCTGATCCTCGATATTTCGCGCATGGACCCCAAATCGCGCGCGCTCTACATGGCGGCGTCGTGACCCAGACCTGGTACTCCAAGAGACCACCGCCCGAGCCCGTGAAGATGACGGCAGGCGGCTGGCTACGGGCAGTCCTTCGCGGTGTCCCGCTGGGGCTCAATACCTTTGGCTGCTTGATCCTGCTCCTTCTCATGCGGCTGATCGAGCGTCCGCTCTTTGGGCAGCGCCGACCGGTGACGCCATGGATCACGCAATATGTCTGCCGCTCCGCCTTTGTCCTTCTGGGGATGCGCTATCGTATCGAGGGCAAGCCCATGGCCGGGGCTGGGGCCTTGGTGGCGAACCATGCTTCCTGGCTCGATATCTTCGCGCTGAACGCGCCCCAACGGCTGTACTTCGTGTCCAAGTCCGAGGTGGCAGGTTGGCCGGGGATCGGTTGGCTCGCGCGGGCCACGGGCACTGTCTTCATCAAGCGCACAAGAAGCGAGGCTGCGGCTCAAAAGCGTCTCTTCGAAGAAAGGCTCGCCGCAGGGCACAAGCTGTTGTTCTTTCCAGAGGGCACATCAACGGATGGAAAGAGGGTGCTGCCGTTCCGGTCCACGCTGTTCGCGGCCTTCTTTGGTGAAGGGGCAACCGACATGGCGCTGCAAGCGGTGACGCTCGTCTACGAGCCACCAGAGGCCGAAGATGATCGCTTCTACGGGTGGTGGGGCGATATGACTTTTGAAGAACACCTTCTCAAAGTGCTCAGCATCAAACACCCCGGCGGCGTGCGTGTGGTCTTCCATGAGCCGATTCCGTCGTCAGATTTCGAGGGCCGGAAAGAGGCCGCCGCGCGCCTGGAAGAGCTTGTACGCTCTGCCTTCACCGGCGAGGAGTGAAAGCTCAGCTGAACTGGGCGGCCAAGGATTTGAGCGCCTCGGAGGGGTCGTCTGCTGCCCAGATTTCCGAGATGCCAAAGAAGTCGACGAATGGGCGGAGGGCTCTCACTTCTGCCTCATCCAAGGCGCCTTCGGCCACGACGGGGACTTCGATCATCTCAGACCACCATTGGAACAAGTCGGCTTCTGCATAGGCGCCGTCTCCGAGAGCGGTGGCGGCGACCGGGCCAAAGCTGACGTAATCGGCCTCGGCTTCGCCGGCGCTCATCCCGTCATGGCGGGATTGTGCGCAATAGGTCCCGACGATGGCTTCCTTCCCCAGATCCTTGCGGACTTTTCGGACAGAGCGGGAGCCATCGGTGAGATGCACCCCGTCGAGCCCAAGGCGTTCTGCAAGCTGTACATGGCTGTCGATCACAATGGCCACATCACGGGCGTGGCAAACCTCGCGGCAGGCGTCTGCGATCTTTGACAGCTTGTCCTCATCCTGCGTGCTCAACGCCAAGCGGAAGCACGCCACCGGCACTGCATCCAGGCACTCACCAAGGAGCTTCGGAAAGCGCGACAGCTCCACCTCAGGCGGGCTGATGAGATAAATCTGGGGATGCTCGATCTCGGCCATCGTGGGGGCTCCTTTTCGCGCGTCTTATCAAGGGGCTTGGCCTTGGGCAACGGAGCTTCACATGCCACGTTTGTCGCGGTAGAGGAACGACGATGAATTCACGTCCTCAACCCACCTTCGTTCTCGTGCGCCCGCAGATGGGCGAAAACATCGGCGCGGCCGCGCGTGCGATGTGGAATTTCGGCCTCGACCGCATGCGCATCGTGGCACCGCGGGACGGCTGGCCGAACCAAAAGGCCGTGGCGATGGCCTCAGGTGCGGGGCGTCTTCTGGACGAAGCGATGCTGACAGACGACCTTCCCGGCGCTCTGGAGGATGCCACTTACGTCTTCGCCACCACTGCCCGCCCGCGCGACATTACCAAACCCGTTTTCGCGCCCGAACGCGCCATGCAGGTTGCTGCTGAAAAGATCGCGGCAGGCGAAAAGGTCGCCGTCCTCTTTGGCCCCGAACGCGCGGGCCTCGAGAACGACGATGTGGCCCGCGCCAACGCCATCATCACGGTTCCGGTCAATCCGGAGTTCTTCTCGCTCAACCTCGCGCAGTGCGTCCTTCTGACCGGCTACGAATGGCAACGCGCGAGCACAGATTATGAGATGGAAGTGAATGATCCCCGCGGGGATTGGGCAAATGGAGAAGAGGTGGAAGCCCTCGCACGGCATTATGAGGAAAAGCTGGATGACGCCGGCTTCTTCTGGCCGGAGGCAAAGGCGCCTAATATGAAGCTCAATCTCCGCAACCTTTGGAGCCGCATGCCGCTGACACGCGCGGATGTGCAGACGCTACACGGGCTCTTGAGACAAATGGCGCGCAAGCGTCAGAACATAACCGACGAAGGCTCGGAGGGCAGCTGATGGCACGATCGATTTTCGAGGAAGTGAGCGAAACGCAAAAGCCTGAGACAACGGCAGGCGTCATCGACCGGGGGCGGGGCAGCGCAAGGCAGGCTATTCGTGCGTGGCTGATGGTGCTGGCGGCGCTGGTGATCTGCATGATCATCGTGGGCGGCCTGACCCGGCTTACCGATAGTGGGCTTTCGATCACGGAATGGGCGCCGCTTAGCGGCGCTGTCCCGCCGTTGAGTGCTGAGCAATGGCAGGCTGAATTCGATGCCTACCGCCAAATCCCCGAATATCAGCTGCAAAACGCAGGCATGAGCCTTGCTGAGTTCAAGGTGATCTACTGGTGGGAATGGGGTCACCGGCAACTGGGCCGCGTGATCGGCCTCGTTTGGGCCTTGGGCTTCGTCTATTTCCTCGTTCGTCGCCAGATCCCCATGGGCTGGACGCCGAAACTGCTCTTTATTGGCGCGCTAGGCGGGCTTCAGGGCGCGATCGGCTGGTGGATGGTATCCAGCGGCCTGACGGGCACGATGCTCGACGTGGCCTCCTACAGGCTCGCCACGCACCTTGGCCTTGCCTTCATCATCCTCGGCTTCATTGGCCGTTACATCGCCGAGCTCAGCCGAAGCGAGCGTGACCTCATGCAGGCGCGCCGCGCGCGGGAAGGGGGGCTTGTGGTCCTCATGTCGATCTTCACCGTGGTGCTCTTCATCCAGCTCCTCATCGGGGCGCTGGTGGCTGGCATCGACGCAGGGCGGGCTTACAACACGTGGCCGGATATGAACGGGCAGTTCTTCCCGGACACCGCGCTCGACCTTCAGCCCACGTGGCGCAATTTCTTCGAAAACTCCGGCATGGTACAGTTCATGCACCGGACTTGGGGCTACTTCACTTTTGCCTTTGCCGTCTACGTCGGGATCCGCGCGGGCAAATCGCCCAACAAGCGCACGCGCAAAGCCATTGGCCGCATCGGCCTTCTGATCACGCTGATGATCATCATCGGTATCGCCACGGTCATGCTGCACGCCACGCTCTGGATCGCGGCCATCCACCAAGCGGTGGCCATCGCGCTTTGGCTTGCCGCGGTCTACGCGACATTCCTTGCCGCCAATCCCATTCAATCTTCGCTGAGAGACGCCTGACATGACCGCATTTGATGATTTGATGGCCTTTGACCGTGAGACCCAAGCCCTGGGCCAGATTCAGGGTCGCCTGGGCTGGGATCAGGAGACGATGATGCCCCGCGGTGCCGCCGACCAACGGGGGGAGGAGATGGCCGCCCTCGAAGGCGTGCTCCACGCCCGCCGGACCGATGCGCGCCTGGGCGCATGGCTGGCCTCCATTGATGACGCCGCGCTTGATGCGGTGGGTCAGTCTAAGATGGCGCATATCCGTCGTGACTACGCGCGCAACACCAAGGTGCCGGGCAGCCTCGCAGCTGAGATCGCGCGCGTGACCTCGAAGGCCCAAGGTCAATGGGCCGAAGCTCGCGCCAATGAGGATGTGGCCGCTTTCCTGCCCATCCTCGAGCAAGTCGTAAAACTGCGTCAGGAGGAGGGCGCGGCCCTCGCAGATGGCGGTGACGTCTATGACGCGCTGCTGCAAGACTATGAGCCCGGCGCCACGGCGCAGCAGCTCGAAGACATGTTCGGCGCCATGCGTCCGCGCCTCGTGGCACTGCGCGACCGCGTGCTGGGCGCGGACACGCCGCCCGCGCTCAGCGGCACTTTTGCTGAGGAAGACCAGCTGAAGCTGAGCCAAGAGCTCGCCCTCGCGTTTGGCTATGACATGGACCATGGCCGCATCGATAAGGCCGTGCACCCGTTCTCGTCCGGCTCCGGCTCTGACGTGCGGATCACGACGCGCACCGCTGCCACGGACCCGTTCAACTGCTTCTACTCCACGATCCACGAGGTGGGGCACGCCTGCTACGAGCAGAACATCGATGATGCCTATGCGCTAAGCCCGCTGGGCTCCGGCGTCTCCATGGGCGTCCACGAGAGCCAAAGCCGCATCTATGAGAACCAGCTGGGCCGCTCCCGCGCGTTCACGGGCTTTCTGTTCCAGAAAATGACCGATGCGTTCGGGGATCTCGGCATGGACGCGGAGGGCTTCTACGCCTGCGTGAACTCCGTACGCCAAGGGTTCATCCGCACCGAGGCCGATGAGGTGCAATACAACCTGCACGTCCTCATGCGCTTTGACCTAGAACGTCAGCTGATCGACGGCTCGCTCTCTGTGAGCGATCTGGAGGAGGCGTGGAACAGCCGCTTCGCGGCGGACTTCGGCTTTGCCGTCGACAAGCCCTCCAACGGCTGTCTGCAGGACGTGCACTGGTCCGTGGGCCTCTTCGGTTACTTTGCGACCTATTCGCTGGGCAACGTCTACGCGGGCTGCCTGCATGAGGCGCTGCGCCGCGATGTGCCAGACCTTGATGGGGAGCTGGGGCAGGGCAACACGGCCCCCGCCACCAATTGGCTGCGCGAGAACGTGCAGCAGCACGGTGGCCTGCGCGAACCGCGCGCAACGATTGCCCATGCGGCGGGTGTGGAGCCCTCTGAAGGGCCTCTCCTCGACTACATCGAGGCGAAGTTTGTGGATATCTACCGGCTGTAAATCAGCCCACCGCCTAAACGAAAAAAGCCGCCCAATCGGCCAGCCGTTCACCTAGGGTCAGGAGCCATTGATTTCCGGCTGACAGCGTGATTCACGGTTCAAAAATCGAGCGGTGACCCTGTC
>JAKVCO010000047.1 GCA_022448245.1 Paracoccaceae bacterium | reverse complement strand
TATACCTATCAAAACTGGAAATTGCTAGGCAAAGTGATTTGGAGAACGTCCACACCCATAAGAAACGACGAAAGGGCCGCCCGAAGGCGACCCTCTCTCTTCAATCCTGCGACGCCTTCTTCGCCGGGTCCGCAACCCGCATGACCGTCAGGCCTTTCGCTTCCGCCTTCTGCCCGAGGTTCAGCGCGACCCCGTTGCCGCCGAAGAGCACAACCCCCGTCGCCGCGAACTTGTCGTCCAGCATCTCGTCGTTGCACTTGAACGGTGCCGCCCGCCCATGCGCGGACCAGCGCGGATCGAAGCGCGCTTGTGCGACACCCCGTGCGCGAGCCCACCGAGCCGCGATCATCTCCGCCCCGTGCTTGCCACCCTTGTGGCAGAGGAAGATTTCCTGATTGCGGTTCTGCTTGATCCGCTCGCGAACCTTGTCGAGCGTGTTGAAGATAACATCGACATCGGTCCAGTCGGTGGCGCCTGAGACGATCAGGGGCACCCCCTCGACTTTCGACTTCTCGGCGGTTTCGCGGTCGTGCTGCTCCAGGAGCTGCCGTGCCTCGAAGACCGCCCCGGTCTCTTTCGCCCGGACGCTTGCGCGCGACCCGGCTGCCGGAATGTAGGCGTGCCCGGTCTCGATCTCGTAGCATTCTGCCGCCGCCTCGCTCATCACCTCGATGGCGCTGACGATCTCGCGCAGCTGCACAAAGCGCGCCTGCGCCTCTTCGAGCGCGGTCTCGGCGATCTCCGATCCATCGTGGGATTTTGCCAGCGCGCCGATCTTGTCAGCGGTGCGGTCGACCTCCTTGCCAAGTGCCACCTTGCGCCGCTGCAGGATCGTGGCGAGCCCATGGGCCAGCGGTTCGATTTCTGCCTCAAGGCCGGTCCCGCGCAGCGGACCGAGCAGAGCCTCGAAGCTCTCGCGGATGATGTGGTCGGTCAGGATGTGATCTTCCGGGATCGGCAGCTGCGCGTCCTTCTCGGTCAGCCCGAAAAGTTCGATGGTCTCGTAGGTGTTTGCATTGTCGTAAGCCATGTCTGGTCTCCAGTATTCGGTTGATGAGCCACCACTTGAGTGTGGGGGCATGGCCGAATGCCTGGTTTCCGAATCTGCCTGGGTCAGGGACGGCGCAGCCGCCGGCTTGCCGGGCGCAAAAGTTTTCCGCGCGCAGCACCCGACACATGCGCGCGCTCACGCACGGGACCGCCCAACGCCATAGACCCCGCCCTCGCCGAAAAGTTTTGCGATCCTTGACGCGGGCTGATTTGGGGGCCATCCGGAGGATATGCTTCCACGCTCATGTGTGTGTGTATTGACGGTAGGTTTGCCCGACCCGAGCAGGCAAACGGCCCGACCAGACGCGGGAGACGGATGAAGCGGAGGGATCGTTTTGCCCCGCAAAACAGACCAGAGCGCAATCCAGCGGAGCGGCCAGGGAGGAACGTGCTCGCGAGGCGGGCAAACCGGGATGCCGGGTACGACGCCGCGGTGAGGCCGCATGGCCGAATGCGCGACGGACCGAAGGGCCGTTCTCCCCTGCGACACGCGAAGCCGAGCTGGGGAGGCCGCAAGGCTCAGACCAAGATTGATGTAGGGGCGACGCCGCTGCAAATTCCACAGATTGCTTTTCCACGCATTCGATCTGAGGGTGGGAAGCCGACGAGAGGCAGGACAGAATTCATGTTCCTATTTCAATATCTTGGGAAACCGGCACGGTGCCGAAAATGATCGAGTTGATATCTGTGTGCAAGGTCACGTCTTCTCTTGCGGTCTTGACTGACACCACCAACGCATATCGTGTCTTTTGCTGACGTGTGGCAGTATCCGCGCGGTTCTTCCACCAACCACCGACCGGCTTTATGCAGAGAATATTGCGCGCCAAGAGCCACGCGGCTGGCCCTTTCCATTCGTTACAGTGCAGCGATCCGGACGGCGTGCCATCAGGAAAGCGCCAATTGTCGGTGTCCGATTGCGTGGGGGGCTTGCGTCGTGGGTCTGCTCGCTCTTCGACATTCACCCTCTTTTTGAATTCATCAGTGCTTTCCATCCGGCGTTTCAAGTCGAACCGCAAGCCGAACGACTGATACCGATATGGATCGAGCGACGCCAACGCTCCCGGGTTTGGATCAACAAAGTATGACAAGGTGATCTTCAGTCTGACCTCCTCATCCCCTAGCGCTTCAAATGCCTGTCGCGGCCAGGGCAAGTCGTAGTAGTGGCAGTCTTTGAAACCCGAGACGCCATAGGGTTGGATTTCGGACTGCGCCACCAGAGCGAGATGGTTCTCAGCTGAAGCAATTGCCCGCTCATACGTGGGTACGCCGTATCCGAAGTGCCGCAACAGCTTTGCAGCGTCGGTTTTCCCTAAGGGGTCTAGCGCAAATCGCATCTTTTCTGTCCACTCGGCACCGTGGACCATTAAGGCACGGATAGTCTCCGGCCAGTATTCAGGCTTGGCCGCCATCAAGCGGCACGCCAGTCGCGCAGCTTCGGCTGTTGCCGCGCTTGTAGCACGAAACGGTACCAACGGACGCCGGTCAACTTCGGGACCAGAGGTTGCGACCGAAAGAGAGGTTGTATCGACAACGGTGGTTCGGGAAGCATCCACAGCGCGGTTTCCAGCTTCCATGACAATGTCGGGTTTTATCGGCCTATTGCGCCCTGTCGTCCATAGCGTCGAAGTCCTCGTGAAAGGGCTAAGGTCGCCCGCTTCGGCAAGCGGCGAATGGTCGGCCAATTCAGGTTCGGCAATGTGGATTTTGTCAGTGTAGCCACCGACGGTTACGACATTCCAAGCTTGTGCCGGGTCCTCAATCGGATAAGTGTCCGAGGGTTGCACCTCGTCAAACATGATCGGGTTGGGTGCATTACCTGCGGAAACAACAATAAGGCGTCTGGGTGCCCTTTTGTCGTCCATTGTGACGCCCGCCGCTTCTTGATCAAGCGCCGCGCTCCATGTTGAAGGCTGTGTCCCTGAGATGTCTTCATTGGTAACCGCCATGCAGAAAACGCGGCCGCGTTCTGGTCGCCCGATTTCCGCAAGGCTGACGGCAGACTTCGTGATCGGACCGTAGAAGCGCTCTTCGGGCTTTCCCATTCCCGGAGGCGGAAGGATTTTTACACTCTCTAGTCTATGGGCCAGTTTAACCTGGTTTTTATCAGCTAGCTTCGGCACGAGGTCGCCATGCAGAGCGATCCCAGCCATTTGAGTCCCATGGCCAGGACGCGGACCAGTATCGTCTACCCCCCATTCCGGACGAACACTGTATAGGTCAGCGGGTGAAAGAGCTGGTTCAATCAAACTATGCGCACGATTGACGCCACTGTCCAAAAGGCAAATCGCTGGAACCTCTGCACCGGGCCATTCGATCCGGCCCGCAAGATCGTCGGTCCATTCAAACTGTTCATCAAGATTTAGGTCATCAATGAAGAAATGCGGAGTATCCGTGGCTCGTCGAAGTTCTGTGATTGAAAACCGCGCAAATAGCATCAACTCGATGGTAGCGCGCGCGGCAAGAACGGGAACAACCACGTGTTCTGGAAACACCAAACGCTGTTCCTTCGGAGCGCATCGTGCATCGAGCTTTTCAGCCAAAGCATCGAGAGCATTCTCTGCCGACTTGATGCACCACACCTCCCACCAGATCGTATCGTTGAGGTCTTGCGGCAGCGCTTCCAGATCATCTGTCCAGAAGGTTTCGAGACGGGCCTTTCGGATGGCCTCAATCGGTTCAACGAATGACTTGTATGGCGGGTTTTGACCTTTTTCAGTCAGTTCGCCCGACTGGTAGTCGGCCAGAATGCTTTCAAGTACCGGCTTTGCGTCTTCAGGAACAAACAGGCCAACGATCCGAGTATCGGCAGCTCCCAGCTTTGCAGAAGCCGGTTTCAGATGGCTTTTCTTCCTCTCCAGACTATCCGGGCTGGCGTTCGGTCTAAGCTCGACTTCCAAATAGACACCAGCAGCGGGAGATACCCGTTCATCGCGCGGACGATCTTGCTCAAAGTCGTTTGCTGCCTGCGAGAACTGCCCTCGGAGCATTGCGCCATGCTGCTGGCGGTCCCGAGGAGGAGGGCTTCCGGGAAAACGCTCATTGGTGGACTTGAAGTCCGCGCGCTCCCGTCTGCTTTCGATGTTGATATGCGGTAAGGAGTACTTGGATGCCATCTACTACTTGTTCACTTCCGAAGGTCGAAACGCCTCTCGCATTTCTCGCCTGTCATTCAGCCTGCGCAGCAGATCGTCCGATGTCACGTTCTTCCGCTCAGCCAAGATTGCGCTTTTCACCGCGTCTTCTGTTGCGCGGGCAATTTCAGACTGGCTCAACCCTTGCGCCGATGCAAGAATGCTCTTCCACTTCAGGTTGGGGAATTTCATTGGCCGCAGATTGAACTTGATGATCGTGCGGATTTCTTCGTCAGTGGGCGGACAGAATTCCATAACCAGATCGAACCGGCGCAACAGAGCCGGATCGAGCAGGTCTGGATAATTCGTTGCGCCAATGATCACGCTGTCCGTGGAATTCGGCTCTTCCATGAATTGCAGGAAAGAGTTCAACACGCGGCGCATCTCGGCAACGTCATTCGTCGCGCCTCGATTTCCTCCGACAGCATCGAATTCGTCAAAGAGATATACCCCCCGGTGACGGGCGGTTTCGTCAAAAACGAGCCTCAACTTGGCGGCAGTCTCACCCATGAAGCGCGTGATCAGGCTTTCTAGGCGGATTACGAACAACGGCAACCGCAACTCACCAGCCAAGGCTTCCGCCGACATCGTCTTGCCCGAACCCGGTGGTCCGACGAAGAGAACACGCCGGTTGGGCGTCTTGCCATGTTCGCGGAGCCAGTCACGCTTGTGCTGTTGCAAGACAACGTCATCCAGCCGCGCACGCAACGAAGCGTTCATGACGACGCTTTCAAGATCGAAGCGCGGCGGGCGCATCTCGATCAAGTCGGCAAGATCACCACGCGGGGACGCGAAAGGCACGGCGACGGTTTGGCCCGACGCCGCCTTCTCCCGCGCCTTGTCTACAGCGGCCCTCAGGTCTTCTGCGAGTGTACGACGCCCTTGCCGGGCCTCTGCGGCGGCAACCTGCAACGCAATTGAATAGAAATGCTCGTCGTCACCGTCCGCCTTGCTCTGGAGCATAGCCAGTATCTGCTTTGCGTTGGACATGCTCCAGACCCTTGGTGCTTGCGACGATTTCCTTTTTCCCAACGGGTTAGTCTGTCGGACCGTCTCGATTTTGTGCGAAGATCGCAAATCCTCGCTGATTTGTCGACGGGAATTCGGCACCCCAAGCAAAAACGCGACAGTGTGAGCGTAACGCCTCTGGCGAAAAAAGTCAGCTAAGACGTTCCGCAACGCAGCATGACGGTCAATGATGAAGGTCCGGTTGGGGCCGACCACGTCTGGCGTACGGCTTCAGTCCAGATCGACGCCGCCGAGGCGCGGCGCATGTACATGCGTTCGGATTAGGAACGCAGCGCCCGCGCCCGCGATGGCGCCGAAGAGATGCGCCTCCCACGAGACGCTGGGTTGGCCTGGAAAAACGCCCCAGAGAAGGGAGCCATAGAGGACACCGACCACCAGTGCCGCGCCCAGCGTGATCAATGAGCGATCCACGAAGCCGCGCGCGACGAGGAAGCCAAACCAGCCGAAGACCAACCCTGACGCACCGATATGGATGGCGGAGCTTCCGAACAGCCAGACGAGTCCGCCGCCGAGGCCGATCACCACTGCTTTCACCGGCAGCAAGGCCCTCGTGGTCGTGGCCACCAGCAGCCCACCCATCACCAAGAGCGGCGGCGTATTGGCCATAAGGTGCGCGAAGCTTCCATGCAGGAGGGGCATGGTGATGACACCATCCAATCCGCTGACGTGCCGGGGGATCAGGCCGAAGGCCAGGTTCAAGCCGTAGCCGGTGATCCAATTGACGACTTGGACCGCCCAGAGCAGTGCGACAAAAGCGGCAAGCGCCGCGGCGCGCCGCAAGAAGGCGCGCATGTGATCCCGGTTCATCATGTTGGCGACAGTAGACGTCACCACAGCACCTTCAACGGCTTTCGCACGCTGCACAGGATGCCACTTCCAGGAAAGGGGGTTCGAGGCGGCCAACTTCGGTACGGCTCAAGCCAAGAGAATGGCTCCGATCTTACACGGTGTTCCCCGGGCGAAAGGGCTGCGGTTCACGCTCGGGGCGCTTCAGGGCTTCGGCATATTTGCGGGAATTGTCATCGATCGTGCTGTGCCACAGCTTCGAGACAAACGCCCGAGCGTCTTGGACCGTCATATCGTTCAGCGATGAGGACAACGCCATGAAAAGCTCATCCCTGCTGATCGCAGCGGCACTGTGCATAGCGTCCGCGTAAAATGAAGGGTCGTTCAGGACCTGTTCGCTTAGCGGCATCAGCGCAAGGTTCTCCTCCGGGATCGCCATGAAGATCGTGTCCTGCAGGTCGGTCAGATACGCACGCCGCGAGGTGGATACCGACTTTCCTGCTGCCTTGGCGTCCAAATACGCCTGCCGGTTCTTGTCGAGCTTCGCCGTTGCATGGGACATGATGACGGCGCGCTGTCGGGCGGATAGCGCAAATGCGGTGCAGCGCTCGATATGGGCGAGGAGATCTGCAACCTCTGCCTCAACATCAAAGCTCTCGAACCATGGAACCGTCCCTGATCTAGCCGCCACGCGCCCGCCCTCGATATTGCGATAATATATTATTGTATCGCATTTACACCAGATCGCAAGCGAGTGACGTCCTTCACGCAAACGGACATGGAAAAAGGGGAACCGTGGTCCCACGGCTCCCCTTCGGGTTCAGATCATCTCCCCCTCGCGCGCTGATTAGGCGACCAGCGAGAGCCCCACGCCCGCGTCCTGCGGCTGCTCACCACTGTCGATGAACGGGATGATCGAGAAGGTCTGCCCGCCGCGCTGTTCTTCGTTCTGCACGGCGTTGACGCGCAGATCGCCATCGGGCGTGTTGATTAGCAACGAAAGGTAGTCATTGCCCGTGCGGCTGCTTTTGGCCATCCAGGCCGAGCCGACGCGGATCGGTGTGCCCCGGGGAGAGCTGACCTCGATGCGGTAATCGGGGTGGGTCTCCTCGGATTTGTAGCTGTTCTCGATCAGCATGAACTCCAGATCGAACATCATGTTGGCGATGTAGCCCGTGAAGGCGTTGTCGGCGTCCATGGCGGTGAGCTCGCCCGAGAGCGAGCCGGATTTCATCAGGCCGTTCGAGACCAGCGGGATGATCTCGAACGCCCCGCTTTGGGCCGCACGCGCCTCTTTCGTCTGCACCGCGTTGACCCGGAACGGGCCCAAGCCGACATCAATCTGCATCGAGATGTAGGGGTTGCCGCTGGCATTCCCGGTCTCGTTCCAGGCCGTGCCGATACGCACCTTGCGGCCTGATTTGTTGACTGCCGTCACGTCGTAATCCGGGCTGCGAGCGGACATCTTGGCCCGTGCCTCGAGCTGGATGGCGATGTCAAAGCGCGTCGAATGGATCATGCCGGTGTACTCGGCGGCTGCGGTCTCGACATTGCGGGTGAGTGTTCCTGCGAACATGGGATGGTTCCTTTTGGATTGGCCGGTGCCTGACGTTTTTGCCAAAGCATCCGGGATTGCTTTCTCGACCCCTTGAGGGATCACAAATCAGAAAGCCTGCTTTCCTTTCAGCCCCGCCCGCGGATCAGAGCTGCCCTCCGAGTGAGAATGCCCCCGCGCCTCCGGGTGCTACGCCCCTCCCCTGCCCGTCTGGTCTTGATTGGCTGCCCGGATTTTCTGCAGCGTCCTCCGATCGCGCGATGAAGAACTCCGCTTCTTTTCCGTTCAACCGGTGCCCGCTCCGGTCAGTCAGGCCGATGCAGTTGCCGTTCGGCTCAAACGTGATCAGGTACTGGCCGAGCCTGTCCTTGTGGACAACGTAGCCGGTATTGACCCAATGCACGGTCAGACCTGCATCGACGGCGGCTTTGATCTCTTCGAGAGTCATGATCATACCCTCGCCTATTCTGCAGCCACTGAAGCCACGCCCTGCGCGACGTCTGGTCCGGCTCCAACAATCCGGGAGAGGATGCCTACTGTGCTGACACCCTCCCCATGCGGCAGGAACACCCGCAGCTGGAAGGCGATGATCTCGGTGAAACACCCCATTGCCTTTAGACCCTCGATCATGCCCTTGTCCGCGCCGCCAAGCTCGAGACGCATCTCGCCTGCGACCCGGCGGCGGGACAGGGTCAGGCCGCGGCCCAGATCGACAGGCGCGGTGGTTCCGAGGGCTGCGGTCAGCATCTCCTGCGGCGTGTGCGGGTCGGAGACGAGGAAGCGGGCGCGCAGCGCGGCCGCCCCGTCCTCGCTCAGCGTCCGCCCGATCATGGCCGTCGCCCCGTCGGGCGTGACCCGGTAGATGCGCTCATTGGTGGTCGGAATGTCCTTCCAGATCGGCAGCAGGAGACCGGTCAGCAGATAGAGCTTGGTTGTGGTGGTCTTCGGCAGGGCAGCCGCCTCTTCATCCCAGAGCCGAATGAACTCAGACTTGCCGATCTCTTCCCAGGCCGAGGACTCGAAGCGCATCTCCTCAAGGTAGCTCGACCCGTTGGGCCGTACCGCCTTGCGCATCAGCGTCATGATATCCTCGTCATACATCTGCATGGGGCGGGCCGAAATGAGCGCGGCGCGGCCGGAGGCGCGATTCACCATCGTGGTCTTGTCCAGATTGCGCGATATGGCCTCTTCGGCCCCAAGAACGTAGACCGGGTCGGTGACTTCCAGTCCGATGATCCGCGTCACGGCGCCGGATTTCGGGCAGGTCCAGAGATCCTCTGTGGAGACCTGTTCGATCTTTTCGCCGCGCAGGGTTTCCACGCCGAGATCGAGCATGCCTGCCGCGCGCGCCCGTTCAGTCTGATCAGCGATCCGGCGCATGAATTCGGCAAAGAGCGCGTTCTGCATGTGGATGGGCAGCGCCAGCACCCGATTGAGAAACCGCTGGATCGGCGGCAACTCCTCAAGGAGCACCCCGTCCTTGTCGACCAGCCGCAGGGCCGTCCAGTCGGTGAAGCTCTCGTAGCTCATCGCCTCGGCGCGCCCGGCGGCAAGATCGGCGAAATACCCGCGCAAGGCGGCCCGTGCGATCGGGCTTTCGAGATTGTCCTCCTCCCGGAACATGCCCTGCGAGCCGGTCTCGCGCTGACCCTTGGTCAAGGCCCCCAGCTGGTCGAGGCGCTTGGCGATCGTCGAGGTGAAGCGCTTCTCGCCATGCACATCGGAGGTGCAGACCCGGAAGAAGGGCGCTGACACTTGAGCCGATCGATGCGTGCGGCCGAGCCCCTGGATGGCTGCATCGGCGCGCCAGCCGGGCTCCAGCAGGTAGTGCCGACGCCGCTTCTGGTTCTTCGCGGATCTAGCCGCGTGATAAGAGCGGCCTGTCCCACCCGCGTCCGAGAAGATCAGGATATCCTTCTCACCATCCATAAAGGCTTGGGTCTCGGAGGAATTGCTGCTGGCGGCGCGCCTTTCGATGAAGAGATGGCCATCCTCGGCCTTGAGGGGCCGGATGGACCGGCCCGTGACTTCGGCCACGGCCTCGTCGCCAAAGGCCCAGAGGATCTGATCCAGCGCCGAAGGGATCGGGGCCAGCGTCATCAACTCCATCATTGCCGCATCACGCAGGGCGAGCGCCTCGCGCGAGACAACGAGCGCCCCGGTCTCATCGCGGAGCGGCTCTGCCACCATGTTGCCATCGATCTCCACGAGCTTTTGCGCATGGATCGGGAAGGCCTGTTCGAGGTAGCCCAAGACGTAGTCGCGCGGCGTCAGCGCACCCTCGACGAGTTCATCCTCCGGGTTCATTGTCTCAAGCCGGCGTTTCAGCAGGCTTTCGCCCGTCGAGACCACCTGGATGACGCAAGCCTTGCCCGCGGCCAGATCGTCCTCGATGGCGCGGATGATGGTCGGTGCCTTCATGCCCATCAGGAGATGGTTGAAGAAGCGTTGCTTCGTGCTTTCGAAGCGGGATTTCGCAGAGGCGCGAGCGGCCGAGGCATTGGTCTCGCCCGAGGCGTTGTTGACACCGGTCGCGGTCAGTGCCGCCTCGAGATTGTGGTGGATCGTCCGAAACGCACCCGCGTATGCGTCGTAGATCTCGATCTGGGCCGGAGTGAGCGCGTGTTCGAGCACGTCATACTCCACCCCATCAAAACTGAGTGCGCGCGCCGTGTAGAGCCCGAGCGTCTTGAGATCGCGCGCCACCACTTCCATGGCGGCGACACCGCCTGCCTCCATCGCTGAGACGAAACTCTCGCGGCTCGGGAAGGGGTAGTCTGACCCCTGCCCCCAGAGACCGAGACGCGCCGCATAGGCCAGGTTGTGCACGCTCGTGGCGCCCGTGGCAGAGATGTAGAAGACGCGGGCGCGGGGTGCTGCCAGTTGCAGCCGCAAGCCAGCAAGGCCCTGCTGCGAGGGTTTGACCCCCCTGCCCTGCTCGGACCCTGCCGCGTTCTGCATGGCATGGGCTTCATCAAAAGCCAGCACGCCGTCGAAATCTTCGCCCATCCAGTCGAGGATCTGGCTCAGCCGCGTGGTGCCGCATTTGCCCGCGGACCGCAGCGTGGCATAGGTGACGAAGAGGATACCGTCGCCCATCGGGATGGGCTGGTCCGGTTTCCATTTGGAGAGCGGCTGAATGTCGGCGGGCGAGCCGCCAAGATCGGTCCAGTCGCGGATCGCGTCCTCAATAAGCGTGGCGGACTTGGAGACCCAGATCGCCTTGCGGCACCCGGCCAGCCAGTTCACAAGAATCAGCCCCGCACATTCGCGGCCCTTGCCGCAGCCGGTGCCGTCACCGAGGAAGTAGCCGAGGCGATACGCATTGGCGTCCGGGTCATCATCGGCACGGGTGAGCTTGGTCTGGTCGTCGTCGATGGTGAACCGCCCCGGCAGGTCACGCCCATGGGCATCATGGGCCATGATGATGGTCTCGAGCTGAGCCTCGGAGAGATGCCCATCCTCGATCAGCCTGGCAGGCAGGCGCAATTCCGCACTGGCCGCGCCAGAGGGCACGGGCGGCGCCACAGAAGCCATGGCGATGCTTTCGACGAGCGGCGTGGGATGTTCCTGCGAGCCCGCGATCGCGATCCGCTGCGGACGGTAGCGCGCATAGATATCCGAGACGGGCGTGTTGTCGCGCGGGGTCTCAAAGCTTGTGAAGCTGAGCGGAAGAACGGCATTGGCCTGAGGCTTGGAGGTGGTGCCAGGCGCAGCGCGGCGCTGGCGCACGGCAGTTGCTGGACCGACCGGCCGAGCATCAGGGATCGCTTCAGCCCGTTGGGCGGGGCGCGCCTCGGGCCGGATCGCAGCCACGTCATCGATATATGCCAAAGCCTCGTCCAGATCGCGCACGTTGGCGCGGATCATCTCCCCGTCCTCCTGCACCTTGTCGAAGACCATGAGCTGGGTCTCAACGATGGTGCCAAGCTTGCGGTAGACCTGCCCCGGCATCGTTAGGGCCAGGCGTGGCGTCAGGAGGCCGCAGGCGCGGGACCAATGCGCGGCATCGCGCTCCGTGCTGAACCCCTGCGGCATGATCGCCACCAGCCGGCCACCGGGCGTGAGACGCTTCGCGGCTGCAATGAGATGTTTGGCGGCGATGTGCTTGTCCCGGGATCGGTCGACCGAGGAGGCAAAGGGCGGGTTCATCACCACGACGTCAGGCAGAACCGGCGTCTGCAGCAGATCGTCGATATGCTCACCGTCATGGCCCGTCACATCGCCGCCGAAAACCGCGCGCAGGAGGCGCTGGCGAAAGGGGTCGATTTCATTGAGCAAAAGCGTGGCACCGGCCCGGGCGGCGAAAGCAGCGAGGGCACCGGTGCCCGCCGACGGCTCCAGCACCGTCTCGCCCTTGCGGATCGCCGCGGCCCGCAAGACCAGCGCCGCAAATGGCAGCGGCGTGGAAAACTGCTGCAGCCGGATCTGCTGCTCGGAGCGGCGGGTTTCCGTCAGCAGCCGCGAGGCGAGCAGCTTTGCAGCGGCGATGTCATCTGCCACGCCGTTCCCACGCAGCAGCACTTGGACAGCCGCGGCCTGCATCAGGTCATAGGCTATGCGCCAGTCCCAGGCGCCCCCGGCATCGCTGCCATGAAACGTCTCGCGCATGATGCGCGCCAGCGCTGAACTGCGCAGGGGTTGGTGGTCGACCTCCGCACCGATCTGCACGAGGGCAGAGGCGAGGTCAGTGTCGGAGATTGAGAGAGCCGAATTTGCCGGTTTGGGCTTGGACATGGGGTTTCCTTTGGATCAGGGTCTGAGTTCCAAAGGACAAAAAGCCCGCTTTCGCTTTTCAGGGTGAAGGAGGTCAGACCGCGCTGACCTCCAAGGCTTGGTCAGGACTTGGGTTCGACCTCCCGTTTCGCATCAATCAATGCCTGTGCGGCCTGCATCACCTGAACTTGAGATGTTCCCGTGCATTCCTCCACCAGCGCGGCCTGCACCTTCGCGCGAAACCACGCGTCATACGAATTGACATCAACCGCCACGGAAATGCTCCTCGAGCCCGATATCCAGCAGCTTGCCGAGGTCATCGGGCATGTCTGCAACGTGCACAGCAATTGGGAAACGGTGCACCGTCAGGTAAGGCGCGCATTGCTCCTCTAGCCCGAGGTGCTGCCTATCCTTTTCCGCCTCAATCATTGTGCTTTCTCCGACCCTAATATCAGCCGAGCTACATCTTCCAGCGGGGCGTCGTAAACGATAATGCCAAAGGGTCACAGCAAGCTGGCCCACTTACCGATCGGGCACCGCTTCAAGGGAAGTTTCGAACCGCTTGCCCGCCGCTGCAGCTTCTTTCAAGAGCGCGTCGAAATTGTCAGGTGGATTGCCATCTTCCAACATCCCTTTGAACGTCGCATAGGCATCCGTCTTGCTGCCGTAGGCGCGCAGGGTCTTGTCGTCGTTCACCCAGGCCACCACGATGACCTTCGCATCGCTGTTGAACCGATAGAACAGCCGATACTGCTGGAAGAATTTCGCCCGGAACCAGTGCTTGCGGTGATCGCCGAGTGTGCCGCCTTGCCGGAAGGCGGCGGCACCCGGATCTGCCGGTATGGCCTCGGTGACCAGCTTGAAGATGGCGGCCAGCCGTTTCGTCGGGTTTTTCTTGCGCCAGGTCTTAGGATCACGTGCTTTACGCGCCTCGACCTCTTCAATCAGCCCTTCGAGCTGGTCCAGAAAGAGCGGATGCGCATAAATCGACCATCCATTTACGACAAGGGGCGCCCCTGCGGGCACGCTATCGCCGCTCATTCATCCTCGGGCGATAGCGGCGCATCGAGATCGACGTCAACGTCTTCGACAAGTGCTGCAAGACGGCCATGCAAAGCCCCATCGAACGCCCGAATGCGATCCGGATGCGCCTTGATATCGGCCTCGACAAAATCGAGAAAGGCGCCGAGCGCGGGATCATCCTCGTCGCTGCGCACGGGCTCGATATAGACCCTGCCACTCGGCTCGGTACAGTAACGAATCTGGTCGCCCTTACCCAACTTTAGCTGTTTGCGCACACCCGCCGGCACGGTCGTCTGATACCGGTCCGTGAGTTTCGAGACATCTTGAGCGAGCGCTGTCATGGCAGTCTCCTGAAAGAAAAGGGTCTTTGCTACTCGTGATATGTAATGCATTTGCATTGTCGTGTCAAGACAAGCCGCAGCATCTGCTGTCGCCGGGCAGGCCGATGAACCGTCCGGCGCAGGACCTAATCTCGCCCGGCCAGGAACTCCGCCAGCACCGGGCTAGCCGCACCTTTCGCGGAGCTGAGCAGCTCCGAGCCCGCAAGCGAGGCCTTTGACAGGCGTACGAGCCCACCAGTTTCCTCGATGCGGTAGCAGCGGCGCTTTTGCCGCCCGCGCCTGTAGTGGGTCGCGGTGACAATTTGGCAGGTACTGCCATCGGTGAGCGTCACAGGTGCTGCGAGCTTGATCTTGTCGCCTTCCTCGTAGTCCGGGATCGACGCCCAGTCCCGGCAGCGCTGACGCCAGTCCTGGGCGTAGCTGTCCGGGTCTTTCAGGTCGGAGAGGAGCTCGATCAGCCCAAGGGGAGCACGAGACTCGTTCGGGCCAGCGCTTTCCTCCATGTCCTTGTAGCCCCAGAAGCCGTCATCGTATCGGGTGAGGAAGACAGCGCCAAAAGTGATCGACCCGTCCGCATCGGTCACATAGGTCGTGTCTTCGACAGGGGTGCCGTCGAGATTGATGACCTTTGCCGCCGCGTACCAAGTCGAACCCACCTTGCAGGCTTTGACCAGTTCCGCCTTGCGCCTTTCGCCCTCGAAGGTGCACAGCCGAGCAATCTCCGCTTTCTCATCCGCGTAGGATTTGACGCGGCCGTCGGTGTAGAAAAGCCATCCCATCACGCCACCCTCCGGTCATCGATTTCCATCAGGGCATCGAGCGGCACGCGGTAGGGCTGCATGGCGTCGAAATCCTCGCAATTGCCGCAGTTCTGCACGATCGCGAAGGTGTCGCAGGCATCCTTGAGAATGACCCGGAAGGTGCCGCCGAGGCCCGAGGGCACCTCGTAGGTCCCGCCGATGAGATAGTCCGAGGCCCGGCGCACGAAGACGCGGATGCTGTGGCCATCGGTGGCGAGCCGGATGGCCCCCCGCCCCCGGTCGATGAGCACCTGCACGTCATCCAGGATGTCGGTGTAGAACTGGCCGGTCAGATCGCGAAACGCCATGCGGCGCTGCGCCATCCAGTCGGTGTCCCGAAACGGGTTCATGCCTTCGGCGAAGGCGAAGGACGGATCGGCCTGTTCGGTGGTGACGATGCGGGTGGTCGTGCCATCGATGCCGTTGGAGCGCAGATGCACACCATTGCCGACGATGAGGATCAGGGCGGGCCTGTCCACGGGTCCGTTCCAGTTGGGCAGGAAGGTTTTGCAGGCGCGCGCATGGGCGATTTGCGCCGCGACAGCGGAGGCAGAGAACTTGAGAATAGCCATGGGGATGTCTTTCGGTTGGTTATGAGAGGATCGACCCGCGCAGGCGGAAGGGCTTGCGCGGGTCGCGTGAGGACTCAGGCCGCTTGCGCAACCTCGCCGTCAGGCTCCGGGGTTTTCGCAGCGGGCTCCGCGTCATCAAAAGCGACACCGGCCGTCTGCATCATCGGCGGGCACCAGGCGGCCACGGCAGCGCGCTGCGCGTCCGTAAGCGTGGCGAAGGGCTCGGCGAAGAGATTGTCGCAGAAGGCGACGATCTCCTTCTTGCTCGACGAGGCCAGCGTCACCGCCTCCTGGGCGAGCCCCAGTTCCTCGCCGAGGATCTTCAGGAGCCAAGCCTTTTTAAAGCGATTGAAGAGCGCCGCGTTCGGCGTCCAATGGGCGCGGATGTCAGGCATGATCTCGATCTCGAAGTCATGCATCAGGCTGTCGCGCTGGCGGTCCCGCGCGAAGCAGGACTGCGTGGTGCTGCCGGTTGCAAAGGCGACGAGCTTGGCCTTCTCGCCCGGATTCAGCGCGCGAAACGCCGCGAACTGCGCGGCGGGTGGGCGGGTGTCATCGAGCCAGGACAGATCGAGCGCATCATGCGCCGCAGCCACCTGTTCAAGCGAGGTCTCATCGATCTCGTCCATCTTGGCATGGCTGCGGTATTCCTTGCGGGCATCGATCTTGATCGCCTGCGTGACACTCATTCCACTGGCCAGAACATCACTGACCAGCTTGAAGAGCGTGAGATCGAGCGTGGCCTCAGGATGAAGCGCCATCGCGGCGCCGAGGGCCATGGCCCGCTCGGTCTTGAGGTCCTCTGCCAGCGAGGCTGGATAAGTGATTTCTCCGGCGTCCGGGGCCTCCTCCCCCGTCGGGTTAGCCGAGGAGCCGCGCGCGCCTTCCTCTTTGACGATGTCCTCCGGGCGGACGAGGCCCACATGGAGCGTGACCTTACCGGCCGACCACGACGCGATCACGCCGGCACGGGCGAGGTCTTCGGCGCTGTAGGCCTCCTGCAGGTCGCGGGCTTCCTCTTCCAAGGCGTCCACTCGGTCGTAAAGCGCGTTGTAGGCACCGTCCTCGAGCCCCTCATCCTCCATCTCGAGCTGCAATTTCTCAAGCTCGGCGCTGATCTCATCAATGCGCTTCTGGGCAGCCTCATCCGGCCCGATCGGGCCGGGATAGACACGGCCGTAGTCGGCCATGGTCGCGTAATCATAGCGCACCATCGCATCTGCCCAGGCAAAGCCCAGTTTTGCGCGGGCCTGCTCAGCGGCAGCCCCGAGTTTCTCGAGCAGGATGGTCTCGACCAGCGCCGCATCCTCCAGCACGGAATGCTCTTCCAGGAGATCGGCCGCGATGGCCCCACCCCGCGCTTCGTATTCCTCGCGTACAAAGGCCCCGATATCATCGCTGACCTGCACCCCACGTGATTTGAGCGCTTGACGCACGGTATAGGCCTGTAGGTAACTGTCCTCCTTGGTGAGCGCCTTGTAGACCTCCTTCTGCACCTCCTGGCTCGGATGCTCGGCAAAGGCCTTCATCGTGTCGAGCGTGATCGTCTTGGCCCGGGCCGCGGCGCGGATGTCGGGGTGGATCAGGCCATAACGCAACCGGCCTTTGACGGCGGAAACCGTCGTGCCGAAGGTCTTTGCGATGGTCTCGGGCGTCTGGCCGTCGACCTCCATCATCCGAGCGAAGGCCTCGAACTCGTCGATGGCATTCATCGGTGCCTGGGTGATGTTCTCGGCGAGCGACAACGCCGTGGTGACGTCGCAGTCGTCAGGGACAAGGCGGCAGTCGACCTTGGTTTTCGCGGTGAACCCCTTCTCGCTCTTGTCCGCAGCCAGTTCCTTCAGGGCGGCATGGCGGCGGCCGCCGGCCAACACGGCATATTTGCCGTCGATCTTCTGGACCAGGAGAGGCTGGAGCAGGCCCAGAACAGCGATGCTGGCTTTCAGATGCGCGATGTTCTCGGGGTCATAGGTTTCCGGGGAGTTGCTGCGCACGTTGGCGGGATGGGCGACAAGGTCGCCGATGGCGACAGAAACGGGTTTGAAGCTTGCGGTCATGGGATATCCTTTTCGATGGGTATGGTCCGGCCCGCGCTCGCGCGTGACCAATCCCCGGGTTCGGAGATCAAAACGACAGAAGGCCCGCTTTGCCTTTTTAGGGGCAGCGGGCCTTCATCGTCTGGGCTGTCAGTAGGGGTATCCCCTCCCCTACCAGTCGCGCGCCATCATGATGGTCAGTACGCGCATCGTTGTTGCAGGGTTGTCCGGGGTCTCGGCCCCGTAGCGGAAATCGGAGTCCGCCTCATAGAGATCGATTTTCCATAACCCGGTCTCGCCGCGGACCTCGACCGCCCCGAAATCGTGCCATCCCTCGGGGTCATTTTCGGGTTCGAACGTGTCGAACATTCCCGTGGCCTTCACCGCCTCGACCATGAAGCCGTCACCGGCCTCCATAAGCGAGCGGGTCACATGCATCCGGCCCTGGATGGGCTGCTCGGGCGGCACACCGAGGCAGGCGAGCTTGCGAAACGCGTCGTTTTGCGCAGCGATCACGGTCGGATCCGGACGGTCTGTCTGGGATTGAGCGGTACTGGTCATCGGGTTCTCCTTTGAGAAGTTGAAACGGCTCTGTTGCAAACTTGAGCTCGGGACGCAAAGGCGCTTCCGTTAGACACAATTATGCTGCGAGGTGGTCCTCAATCATGGCGATGGCCTCGGTCATGACGCATGGGCCGACACCGAAGGCGCGCTCGACCATTCGCTTTTCGCCAATCGGGTCGCGCGTCAGGTTGAAGGCGCGGCCCTGGCCTTTGCGCAGGGCGCGCATCACCTCGAAACCCTTGATTGTCGCGTAAGCGGTCTTCATCGTTTTGAAACCGCGCACCGGTTTGATCCGTTGCTTCAGTTTGCCGTGGTCGGCCTCCAC
>JAKVCO010000046.1 GCA_022448245.1 Paracoccaceae bacterium | reverse complement strand
TGCCCGAAGGTCTTCCTGTCCGCCATCGCCCTCGCAGCTCTCGTAATTTACTGGCTATGAGTCCTGAGCCTAAGCGCGTCGATCATCTACTTTGAGGATGAAGCTGCCGTTCACCGTGAGATCGTCAGCAGCGGAATTACTCCTTAGACCATTCGTATTTGTGCCAGTTGGCTGCCGGGTGTTGCTCCAACCAATTGACGCAATAGTCATGAACTATCTTTTCGATATTTCCTCGATGTGCCTCCGGCCAGTAGTACTGTGGCTCGTCCACCGAGAGAAGATCTGCTGCGAAGTGAAGAAGGTAAAAATCGTAAATGACCTTCGCGTAGTCTTCTGCGATGCAGAGTTCTGAAATAGCGAACAGGACGTCAGCGCTATTGGTTTTGCCCTGAACAAATCTCCGAACATGAGCTGTTGCGATTATTTGAAGCGCTTCCTCTCTATGGCTCACATTGGGAAGGTTAAGTTCGACTTGGATACGATCCAACAACTCGTCGATCTCAAATTTGTTGAAGGGTTCGAGCTCGCCCAAGAGGATGAAGAGGCTGTCTGAATTGAAACCCGACAACGTCATATTTTCTGCCCATGCGACTAACGCATCGTCGGGGCCGCAATCAAGAAACCTGCGAGCAAATACCTCCGAAGTATAGCGTAGGTCAGACTGCTGTATCATAGCTTTCTAGTAGTGTCGTCTTTGCTCGGACGATAGCAGCTATCGGCTCGGAGCAGTCAATCTCCGCGGGGCGGCGTGTGCGTCACTGAGGTTGGGTGTCGAAGCTTATCCTAAAGCCCCAGCGCGTCGATCAGGGGCAGGAGGGTCGGGCCACCCAGGGCGTCGCCGATGTCTTCGCCCAGATCGGTCCAGATCTTCATGGGGGAGTTCTTCATGCGCCGTGCGATTGATGCCCTCGCTTAAGCAGGGCCACTAGACTCGCACTACCGTTTCAAAAGGCAGAGCGAGCCTGAAGTTTTAGGCCGCCTTGCGACGGCGCTGGCCGCGGCGGCGACGGTTGCCGCCATCCGGACCTGCGTTGCCTTTGGCCGGGCGCGGGCCCTTCTGCTTGGGCGCACCCATGTTGCGGCCGGGGCCTTTGCGGCGCCCGCCGCCACCACCGCCACCGCCTTGGCGTTTTTTGTGCGGCGGCTGAGCTGCTTCGGGGCGTTCACCCTCGGCGACTGCGATCTCGAGCTTCATGACCTTTTCGATGGCCTTGAGGTACCCGATCTCGTCAGCGGCACAGAAGGCGATCGCTTCGCCTTCGCGGCCAGCGCGCGCGGTTCGCCCGATCCGGTGGACGTAGTTTTCAGGCACTTCGGGAAGATCGAAGTTGATCACATAGGCCACGCCGGGGATGTCGATGCCGCGGGCAGCGACGTCGGTGCAGACGAGGATATTGATCTCACCCTCTTTGAAGGCCTTGAGCGCACGGTCGCGCTGACCTTGGCTTTTGTTGCCGTGGATGGAGGCAGCCTTGTAGCCGTCCGCCACGAGCCCTTTCATCAGACGTTCAGCGCCGTGCTTAGTGCGGCAGAATACCAGCGTCAGTTCCTTCGTAAGAACGTCGCGCAGTTTGCCGGGCTTGCCCGCTTTTTCCACGAAGTAGAGGCTCTGGGTGATTTTGTCGGCGGCCTTGCCGGGGGGCGAGACCTGCACCTTCACCGGGTCGGTCAGGTAGCGGCCGGAAAGATCCTCCATCTCCTTCGACATCGTGGCGGAGAAGAGCATCGTCTGACGTGGGGTCCCGAGAGCCGGTGCGATTTTCCGTAAGGCGTGGATGAAGCCCATGTCGAGCATCTGGTCCGCTTCATCGAGTACCAGTTGGAAGGTGCGCGACAGATCAATCGCCTCGCGGTCCATCAGGTCGATGAGGCGCCCGGGGGTCGCCACGAGGATGTCCGTGCCGCGCGTCAGAAACGCGATCTGCTTGTTGATGGATTGGCCGCCAATGACGGTCGACACTCGTAACTTGGTGCCCTTGACCAGCGGCCGCAGGTTTTCGCCAATCTGGTTAACGAGCTCCCGCGTCGGGGCGAGGATGAGGGCCTTCACGCAGCGCGGATGCGGCTTTCCTTGCTGCTCAATCAAGGCGTCCACCAACGGCAGGCCGAACGCGAGCGTTTTGCCTGTGCCTGTCTGAGCGAGGCCCAGCACATCGCGGCCCTCGATGGCCAGCGGGATAGCCTTGGCTTGAATTGGCGTAGGCTTTGTAAGGTTCGCGCTTTCGAGCGCGGTTAGAAGGGTCGGCGCGAGGCCGAGATCATTGAAAATCGTCAAAACGTGTCCTTGCCCGCGGTGCGGGCGCAGGCCCGGAGGCCCATGAGGGTGCGCTGCGGCCACCACCTTCCGGGCGCATCCCGGAACATCGGCCAAAGCGTCAGGACCCTGCGTGATGGGGAACTGGATGTTTGTTTGTCGCTGAAGGGCTCTTGAGGCCCGGCAAGCTCACGCGGCTGCGCAGCAACATGGGGAGCAGATGGGCCCCAATGACCCAAACGTCAACGGTGATATGCTATTCATTGGCAAAGCAGTTAAGGGCTTTGAGGCGTCGGACGGGCAGCCCGTCGCCACTGGTTTTCCGAACTATGGGCTTCAGTGCTACCGGGGAAACGTGGAAAAAGCGTCAAGTTTAGGGAGGAAGTACTCAATTACCCCACAAAGCCGAGTTCGCACGCTTGATATCTTTTTAACCCTGCACTAACTGCAAGGTTCCGCTGGGGACGATTGATTCGTGCCCAGCTTTTTGCGTCGCATAGCTATTGGAGCCACTCACCACCGCCACAACAGCCAGACGCCTTTCAAAAAAAGCTGCCACAGCAAGTCCTTTCAGGCAAGGGGCAGTTTTTTTGGGAAGAATGTCGGGACGCATGCTCTGGGCCCGCATGCACGGATAGACACCTTCCCTCATAGGTCTTTGAGGGTTTGCAGCCGAATGCCCCGCGGTTTGCTGCCACACAAAGATGGAGTGCGATAGCGCATGGGACAGACATTTCTCGGTCAGAAACGTCTTCGTAAATATTTCGGTAAAATCCGCGAAGTGCTGGAGATGCCGAACCTCATCGAGGTGCAGAAATCCTCGTATGATCTTTTCCTGAATTCTGGCGACCAGCCTCAGCCGACGGACGGCGAAGGCATCATGGGCGTCTTCCAGTCGGTTTTCCCGATCAAGGACTTCAACGAGACCGCAGTTCTCGAGTTCGTCAAATACGAGCTTGAGCGTCCGAAGTACGACGTTGAGGAATGCCAGCAGCGCGATATGACGTATTCCGCGCCGCTCAAGGTGACGCTGCGCCTGATCGTGTTTGATATCGACGAAGACACCGGCGCCAAGTCCGTCAAAGATATCAAAGAGCAAGACGTCTTCATGGGCGACATGCCTCTGATGACCCCGAACGGTACGTTCATCGTGAACGGCACCGAGCGTGTGATCGTGTCTCAGATGCACCGTTCGCCCGGCGTGTTCTTCGACCACGACAAGGGCAAGACGCACAGCTCCGGCAAACTGCTCTTTGCTTGCCGCATCATTCCGTACCGCGGCTCCTGGCTCGACTTCGAATTCGACGCCAAGGACATCGTGCACGCCCGTATCGACCGTCGCCGCAAGCTGCCGGTCACCACGCTCCTTTACGCGCTTGGCCTCGACCAAGAAGCGATCATGGACGCGTATTATGACACGGTCGATTACACCTACGAGAAGGGCAAGGGCTGGGTCACCAAGTTCTTCCCCGAGCGTGTGCGCGGCACCCGCCCGGCATTTGACCTCGTGGACGCCGCTTCTGGCGAAGTGATCGCCGAGGCCGGCAAGAAAGTGACGCCGCGCGCCGTTAAGAAACTAATCGACGAGGGGCAGGTGACCGAACTGCTCGTTCCGTTCGAGCAGATCGTTGGCAAGTTCGCGGCCCGCGACATGATCAACGAAGAGAACGGTGCGATCTACGTCGAAGCCGGTGACGAGCTCACCTGGGAAGTCGACGCCAAGACTGGCGAAGTGATTGGCGGAACCGTCAAGGAGCTGATCGACGCTGACGTGAACACGATCGAAGTTCTCGACATCGATAACGTCAACGTGGGCGCCTACATGCGCAACACGATGGCCGTGGACAAGAACCTGTCCCGTGAAACGGCCCTTATGGACATCTATCGTGTCATGCGCCCGGGCGAGCCGCCCACCGTCGACGCAGCCTCCGCGCTGTTCGACACGCTCTTCTTCGATAGCGAGCGTTACGACCTCTCCGCCGTGGGCCGTGTGAAGATGAACATGCGTCTCGCGCTTGAGGCCGAAGACACCATGCGGACGCTGCGCAAGGAAGACATCGTCTCCTGCATCAAGGCCCTCGTGGACCTGCGTGACGGCCGTGGCGACGTCGACGACATCGACCACCTCGGCAACCGTCGTGTGCGCTCCGTGGGTGAGCTCATGGAGAACCAGTACCGCGTGGGTCTCCTGCGGATGGAACGCGCTATTAAGGAGCGTATGTCCTCCGTCGAGATCGACACGGTTATGCCGCAGGACCTTATCAACGCGAAGCCAGCGGCTGCTGCTGTGCGTGAATTCTTCGGCTCATCGCAGCTGTCGCAGTTCATGGACCAGACGAACCCGCTCTCTGAAGTGACGCACAAGCGTCGCCTCTCGGCGCTTGGGCCGGGCGGTCTGACCCGTGAGCGTGCGGGCTTTGAGGTTCGCGACGTGCACGCAACGCATTACGGCCGGATGTGCCCGATTGAGACGCCGGAAGGCCCGAACATCGGTCTCATCAACTCGCTGGCGACGTTCGCCCGCGTGAACAAGTACGGCTTCATCGAGACGCCTTACCGGACTGTGAAGGACGGCCAGGTTTCCGACGAAGTGCGCTACATGTCTGCGACCGAAGAGATGCGTCACGTGGTGGCTCAGGCCAACGCGCGACTCACCGAGGACGCGAAGTTCGAGCAGGAGTTCGTCTCCACCCGCCAGAACGGCGAATACACGCTCGCACCTTCCACCGACGTTGATCTTATCGACGTGTCGCCCAAGCAGCTCGTCTCCGTGGCCGCCTCGCTCATCCCGTTCCTCGAGAACGACGACGCGAACCGCGCACTCATGGGCTCGAACATGCAACGTCAGGCTGTGCCGCTTTTGAAGGCCGAAGCCCCGCTCGTGGGGACCGGCATCGAAGAGAAAGTGGCCATCGACTCCGGTGCTGCGATCCAGGCACGCCGCGCAGGTATCATCGACCAGGTCGATGCCCAGCGTATCGTGATCCGCGCCACCCACGACCTCGAACTCGGGGACGCGGGCGTGGACATCTATCGTATGCGCAAGTTTCAGCGTTCCAACCAGAACACCTGCATCAACCAGCGTCCGCTGGTGAAGGTGGGTGACACGGTGGGCAAGGGCGAGGTTATCGCTGACGGTCCGTCCACGGATATCGGTGAACTCGCACTCGGTAAGAACGTGGTCGTCGCATTCATGCCGTGGAACGGCTACAACTACGAGGACTCCATCCTCATCTCCGAGCGCATCGTGCGTGACGACGTCTTCACCTCGATCCACATCGAGGAATTCGAAGTCGCCGCCCGTGACACGAAGCTTGGGCCGGAGGAGATCACCCGCGACATCCCGAACGTCGGTGAGGAAGCACTGCGCAACCTCGACGAAGCGGGCATCGTCTACATCGGCGCCGAAGTGGGCCCGGCAGACATCCTCGTGGGTAAGATCACGCCGAAGGGCGAAAGCCCGATGACGCCGGAAGAGAAGCTCCTGCGCGCCATCTTCGGTGAGAAAGCCTCTGACGTCCGTGACACCTCCCTGCGGTTGCCGCCGGGTGACTTCGGCACGGTCGTGGAAGTGCGCGTCTTCAACCGCCACGGTGTGGAGAAGGACGAACGTGCCCTCCAGATCGAGCGTGAAGAGGTCGAGCGTCTCGCACGTGACCGCGACGACGAGCTTCTGATCCTCGACCGCAACATCTACGCGCGTCTGGGCGATATGCTCCTCGGCAAGGAAGTGGCGAAGGGTCCGAAAGGCATCAGCGCCGGCTCCAAAGTCGATGCGGGTGTGCTGGAGAGCCTGCCGCGTTCCCACTGGTGGCAGCTTGCTCTGAAGGAAGAGAAAGACGCTCAGGTCGTGGAAGCCCTCAACGAGCAGTACGAGGCGCAGAAGCGCGCCCTCGACGCCCGCTTTGAGGACAAGGTCGAGAAGGTCCGCCGCGGCGACGATCTGCCCCCGGGCGTGATGAAGATGGTCAAAGTCTTCGTTGCCGTGAAGCGCAAGCTTCAGCCTGGTGACAAGATGGCCGGTCGTCACGGCAACAAGGGTGTTATCTCCAAGGTTGTGCCGATGGAGGACATGCCGTTCCTTGCAGATGGTACCCCGGTCGACTTCGTTCTGAACCCGCTCGGCGTGCCGTCGCGGATGAACGTCGGTCAGATCCTCGAGACGCATATGGGCTGGGCCGCGCGCGGTCTGGGCCTGCACATCGATGACGCGCTGCAGGAATACCGCCGCAGCGGCGACCTGACGCCTGTGCGTGACGCGATGAAGATCGCTTACGGCGATAACGTCTATGAGGAAGGCATCGCTGGCATGGATGAGGATCACCTCATCGAGGCCGCAGGCAATGTCACCCGTGGTGTCCCGATCGCAACGCCGGTCTTCGACGGTGCGAAAGAGGCTGACGTGAACGACGCGCTGGTGCGTGCTGGCTTTAGCGAAAGCGGCCAGTCAATCCTCTTTGACGGCCGCACGGGTGAGCAGTTTGCACGGCCCGTGACCGTGGGGATCAAGTACCTGCTCAAGCTTCACCACCTCGTGGACGACAAGATCCACGCGCGTTCGACCGGTCCGTACTCCCTCGTCACCCAGCAGCCGCTCGGTGGTAAGGCGCAGTTCGGTGGCCAGCGCTTCGGTGAGATGGAAGTCTGGGCCCTCGAAGCTTACGGCGCGGCCTACACCCTGCAGGAAATGCTGACGGTGAAGTCGGATGACGTGGCAGGCCGGACGAAGGTCTACGAGAGCATCGTCAAAGGTGAGGACAACTTCGAGGCCGGCGTGCCGGAATCGTTCAACGTTCTCGTCAAAGAAGTTCGGGGCCTCGGCCTCAACATGGAGCTTCTCGATGCCGAGGATGACGAAGATCCGGGGATCGCTGCGGAATGAGGTCGCTTAGCTCTGCAAAAGCGTTGCTGATAGGCGGCGCTTTTCTCACCCTCAGCGCCTGTACTGGCCGGGAAGTTAGTGACGTTTACGTCATCGCACCACTGTCTGCGGGTGCAGAAGTCCCGGCAGGACAATCGCACTCGGTTTCAGTGTCTCATGTCGATGTGGTGGGGGTTAATGCAAAGAACCCCGTTACTTTGACTTCGGCGCTGTCGCGATTTTGCCGCTCTGATGAAGAGCTGACCCGAGATGCCCTCGCTCTAAATGAGGGGCTGACGGTCGATGGCGTGCCAATGATCGGCACGCACGGCCATGGCCCTAACGGAGGCGGCTTTTATCACACCGTCTACACATTCAAATGCCCGGAACCTGGAAAGGACGCCCAATGAACCAGGAACTGACCAACAACCCGTTCAACCCGCTGACCCCGCCGAAGCAGTTCGACGAGATCAAGGTGTCGCTCGCATCGCCTGAGCGCATCCTGTCGTGGTCCTTCGGGGAGATCAAAAAGCCCGAGACGATCAACTACCGTACGTTCAAGCCTGAGCGTGACGGTCTGTTCTGTGCGCGTATCTTCGGGCCGATCAAAGACTACGAATGCCTCTGCGGCAAATATAAGCGCATGAAGTATCGCGGCGTTGTCTGCGAAAAGTGCGGTGTGGAAGTGACGCTCCAGAAGGTGCGCCGCGAGCGGATGGGCCATATCGAGCTGGCTGCCCCCGTCGCGCACATCTGGTTCCTGAAGTCGCTGCCGTCCCGGATCGGCCTCATGCTCGACATGACGCTGCGCGATCTGGAGCGGATCCTCTATTTCGAGAACTATGTCGTCATCAACCCGGGCCTCACGGATCTCACCGAAGGTCAGCTGATGAGCGAAGAGGAGTTCCTCGACGCGCAAGACACGTTCGGCGAAGACGCTTTTGAAGCTAACATCGGCGCGGAAGCCATCCGTGAGATGCTCGCGGCCATCGACCTCGAGCAAGAGGCCGAGACGCTGCGCGCGGACCTCGCTGAGGCAACGGGCGAACTGAAGCCCAAGAAGATCATCAAGCGCCTCAAGATCGTTGAGAGCTTCATCGAGTCCGGCAACCGCCCGGAGTGGATGATCCTCACCGTCGTGCCCGTGATCCCGCCAGAGCTGCGCCCGCTGGTGCCGCTGGATGGTGGCCGTTTCGCCACGTCCGACCTCAACGACCTCTACCGCCGCGTGATCAACCGGAACAACCGCCTCAAGCGCCTCATCGAGCTGCGCGCGCCGGACATCATCGTCCGCAACGAAAAGCGGATGCTTCAGGAATCGGTCGATGCTCTGTTTGACAACGGCCGCCGTGGCCGCGTCATCACGGGGGCCAACAAGCGCCCGCTGAAGTCGCTGTCGGACATGCTCAAAGGTAAGCAGGGTCGCTTCCGTCAGAACCTTCTGGGTAAGCGCGTCGACTTCTCTGGCCGTTCGGTGATTGTGACCGGCCCGGAACTCAAGCTGCATCAGTGTGGTCTTCCTAAGAAGATGGCGCTCGAGCTCTTCAAGCCGTTTATCTACTCGCGTCTGGAGGCCAAGGGCCTTTCCAGCACCGTGAAGCAGGCCAAGAAGCTCGTTGAGAAAGAACGTCCCGAGGTGTGGGATATCCTCGATGAGGTGATCCGCGAGCACCCCGTGCTTCTGAACCGCGCGCCGACGCTGCACCGTCTGGGTATTCAGGCGTTCGAGCCGGTGCTCATCGAAGGTAAGGCGATCCAGCTGCACCCGCTCGTGTGTTCGGCGTTCAACGCTGACTTCGACGGTGACCAGATGGCTGTTCACGTGCCGCTCTCGCTGGAAGCCCAGCTGGAAGCACGCGTTCTGATGATGTCCACGAACAACGTTCTGTCGCCTGCGAACGGCGCACCGATCATCGTGCCGTCGCAGGACATGATCCTTGGCCTCTACTACACCACGCTCATGCGTGAGGGCATGACGGGCGAAGGCATGTTCTTCGCCTCCATGGACGAAGTTGAGCATGCGCTTGCTAGCGGAAGCGTGCACCTGCACGCCAAGGTGACCGCGCGCGTCAAGCAGATCGACGACGAAGGCCAAGAGGTCTGGAAGCGCTACGAGACGACCCCTGGCCGTCTGCGTGTTGGCGCGCTCCTGCCGCTCAACGCCAAGGCGCCGTTCGACATCGTCAACAAGCTCCTCAAGAAGGGTGAAGTTCAGAACGTCATCGACACCGTCTACCGCTACTGCGGCCAGAAAGAGTCGGTCATCTTCTGCGACCACATCATGACGCTCGGCTTCCGCGAAGCCTTCAAGGGCGGCATCTCCTTCGGCAAGGACGACATGGTCATCCCCGACAGCAAGTGGGACATCGTCAACGACGTCCGCGAGCAGGTCAAAGAGTTCGAACAGCAGTACATGGACGGCCTGATCACTCAGGGCGAAAAGTACAACAAAGTCACGGACGCCTGGTCGGTATGTAACGACAAGGTCACCGAGGCGATGATGGACACCATCCGCGCCACGCGTAAGGACGACAACGGCGCTGATATGGAGCCGAACTCGGTCTTCATGATGGCCGACTCCAAGGCTCGTGGCTCTGTGACGCAGATGAAGCAGCTCGGCGCCATGCGCGGCCTGATGGCCAAGCCGAATGGCGAGATCATCGAGACGCCCATCATCTCGAACTTTAAAGAAGGCCTGACGGTTCTTGAGTACTTCAACTCCACCCACGGTGCCCGGAAGGGTCTGTCGGATACGGCTCTGAAGACCGCGAACTCCGGTTACCTGACGCGTCGTCTCGTGGACGTCGCACAGGACTGCATCGTGCGCGAGAAGGACTGCGGCACCGAGCGTTCCATTACGGCCCAGGCCGCGGTGAACGACGGCGAAGTCGTGGCGTCCCTCTCTGAGCGTATTCTGGGCCGTACGGCGGCGGAGGATGTGATGCGTCCGGGCACCGACGAGATCCTCGTCGAGAAGGGTGAGCTCATTGACGAGCGCAAGGCCGACACGATCGAGGAAGCGGGCGTGCAGACGATGCTCATCCGCTCGCCGCTGACCTGTGAAACCGAAGACGGCATCTGTGCCGCCTGCTACGGCCGCGACCTCGCGCGTGGTACGCAAGTGAACCAGGGCGAAGCGGTGGGTATCATCGCGGCGCAGTCCATCGGTGAACCTGGCACGCAGCTGACGATGCGGACTTTCCACATCGGCGGTGTTGCCCAAGGCGGTGGTCAGCAGTCCGTTCAGGAGACCAGCCAGGCAGGTAAGATCGTGTTCCGCAACGCGAACACGCTCGATGCGGCTTCCGGTGACACGATCTCCATGTCTCGCAACATGGTCATCGCGGTCGAGAACGAGCACGGCGCAGAGCTTGCCTCCTACAAGGTGGGCTACGGCTCCAAGCTGCACGTGACCGACGGCTCCGAAGTGGAGCGCGGTGATAAGCTGTTCGAATGGGATCCGTTCACGCTTCCGATCATTGCTGAGAAGGCAGGTATGGCCAAGCACGTGGACCTTACGGCGGGTATCTCCGTCCGTGAGGAAACCGACGAGGCCACCGGCATGACCCAGAAGATCGTATCTGACTGGCGCACCGCGCCTAAGGGTAACGAGCTGGCACCGAAGATCATCATCGCGGGCGCCGATGGCGAGCCGATGAAACGTGAGGATGGCAATCCGCTCGCTTACGCGATGTCGGTGGACGCGATCCTCTCAGTGGAGGACCAGACGGAAGTTCAGCCGGGTGACATCCTTGCGCGTATCCCGCGTGAAGGTGGCGGCACCAAGGACATCACCGGCGGTCTGCCGCGGGTGGCCGAGCTCTTTGAAGCGCGGCGTCCGAAGGATCACGCCATCATCGCCGAGATCGACGGCTACGTGAAGTTCGGCCGCGACTACAAGAACAAGCGCCGTATCGCGATTGTTCCTGCGGACGAGACCCTCGAGCCGGCGGAGTACATGGTGCCCAAGGGCAAGCACATCCCGGTGCAGGAAGGCGACTTCGTGCAGAAGGGTGACTACATCATGGACGGCAACCCGGCGCCGCATGACATCCTTGCCATCATGGGTGTCGAAGCGCTTGCTGACTATATGATCGACGAGGTGCAGGCCGTTTATCGTCTCCAAGGTGTGAAGATTAACGACAAGCACATCGAAGTCATCGTGCGTCAGATGCTCCAGAAGTGGGAGATCCAGGACAGCGGTGAGACGACGCTCCTGAAGGGCGAACACGTCGATAAGGTCGAGTTCGATACCGCCAACGAGAAGGCACTGGCCAAGGGCAAGCGTCCGGCACAGGGCGAGCCGATCCTCCTCGGGATCACCAAGGCGTCGCTCCAGACCCGGTCGTTCATCTCGGCAGCTTCCTTCCAGGAGACGACGCGTGTTCTCACGGAGGCCTCTGTGCAGGGTAAGCGAGACACCCTCGTCGGTCTCAAGGAGAACGTGATCGTGGGTCGTCTGATCCCGGCAGGTACCGGTGGTGCCACGCAGCGTGTGCGCCGTATCGCGGCAACGCGTGACAACGTGGTCATTGAAGCGCGCCGTGAGGAGGCCGAGGCCGCCGCAGCGCTCGCCGTGCCGGCACCGAGCGACGATGTCGTGGGTGGCGATGAGTTCGACAACATCATCGTTGATACGCCAGAGAGCCGCGAATAAGCACTGCGCTCTGCGGTAGAAGAAAAAAGGAAGGCCGCGCCCGAGGGCGCGGCCTTTTTCCTTTGCGGTCTGCGTGGCTTAGCGGGAGCCGATATCTCGCAGGAAAATCGCGCCCATCTCGCAAAGCTGGCGACAATCGCTGGCATCGCGCCCGCGGTCTTCGCTCAGCAGGATCGAGGCCGAGCCCATACCCTCGAACCGAGGGTCATCGCACGAGTTATCATTTGCGTATTCGCTGACATCTGCGCCAAAATCGATGGCCTCGCATGCGGTGGCGAGCCGTGCAGAATTGTGGTCCCAAAGAGCGATGGTGCCAGCTTCCCAGCCACGGCGGCAGTCCGTGGCGTCGCGTCCGATGTGGTCGCTGTCGATGTCGGGCGCGGTGCCCGGCCCATAGAAGCGACGGTCATCGCATTCGCCGTCATTGGTGTATTCGCCGGAATCGTCGCCGAAGCTGATAGACTGCGCCGAAGCGGGCAGGGTGAGGCTCATCAAGAGCAGGGTAGCGGTCAAAGGGCGGCGCAACATAGGCAATCTCCGGTAGTCATATCCGGTACCGTGATAGCAGAAAATTCGACCTGTGGTGGGAAAGCTTGCGCAGCGACGTCAGTTCTTCTTGCGGGCCGGAGCCTTGGATCGGCCGGGACGCGCCGGGTCGCTCTCGAAGCCGGGTGCGAGATCGGGGAAGAGGCTGAGAGTGTCAGCGTCGCCGCTAGGAAGGTCGTAGCGCTTCATCCAAGGTGCCAATGGTGCGAGAGCGCCCGCCTCGCGCCACTCGAAATAGCCGAGTGCGCCCACACACGGGATTGGCTCACAGGCCGCTGCGTTCTCCAGGACCAGTCCGCATTGTCCGCCAAACCATTCGCTGTCACTTTCCGAGACGATATCGACCACGTCGACCGCGCCGATAATGGCGCCGCGGGGTAGCTCCGTTGGGTGGGGACAGCGCACGCCATGACGATGGAGCCGCCAGTGCCCCCATTGGAACTCGTCTTGCTTGAGGCCAGTGGCAGCGTGGATCGCGATACGCCTGCAGTCCATTGCACCTGCTGCAACCGACCCGGCCGATCGGTTTTCGATCTTTTTGAACCCGGCCACGATCGCCCACGCCCAGGGTTGGCGCACAGAAAGGGCAATAGAGGGCAGCTCGATCATGGCAGGGGAGAGTAGCCCCCGCGCGGCCCCTTGCAACTCTGCGAGACACGGATTCTAACTACGTTCATGGCAACAGACATTCCAAGCGGCAGCGCCAACCGGCGTGGAGCGGCCCTGATGGTGGGCTCTATGACCGCGTTCACGGTCAACGATGCGTTCATGAAGGCGGTCGGGTCTGAATGGCCGGTGTTTCAGTCGATTTTCATTCGCGGGATCTTTGCCGTCGCACTGATGGCCGCCTTCGCCTTTGCGCTGGGGCACATTCGGCGGGGCATCCCCAAGCGGGATTGGCGCCTCGTGATGATCCGCACGGGCTGCGAGGCACTGGCGGCGGCACTCTTCATCACAGCGATCTTCAACATGCCGCTCGCGGAGGCCACGGCCATCCTTCAGACGCTTCCTTTGACGGTGACGCTCTCTGGCGCGCTTTTTCTCGGCGAGAAGGTGGGATGGCGACGGTGGATGGCGATCCTTGTAGGGTTCGTAGGGGTTCTCCTTATCGTGCAGCCGGGCACCGACGGTTTCAGCAGCTACGCGCTCCTCGCGGTCGGCGCCGTAATCCTCATCACTTTCCGAGACATGGCCGCGCGGCAGATGTCGGATGCCATGCCCTCATTCCTCGCAGCGCTTGTGGGGGCCATTGGCGTGATGATTATTGGCGGGCTTGGGTCGACCACGGAGGTCTGGCAGCCACTCACCATGACAGCCGTGATCGGACTCGCAGGGGCCATCTGCACCATTGGTCTGGCCTATTTCTTTTCGGTGGCGGCCATGCGCTCCGGCGATATCGGCTTCGTGGCGCCCTATCGATACAGCTCGCTCGTTGTGGCGCTGATCCTCGGGATCGCGATCTTTGATGAGGTGCCCTCCACCCTTGTGCTCTTGGGCGCTGGTCTGATCACCGCGACGGGCCTCTATACAATGTTCCGCGAAAATCGGTTATCGACTGACAGCGACAACGGCGCTTGAGGCACGCGATGGCAGACGGTTTTCTACAGGTTTTAGGTCTCCTCCGCTGGTCCTACCCATCGGATCCTTCGGCCTTCAACAAGGGGGCCGAAACGCTCGAGGAGCTTCGCGCCGAGCTCTATGACGACGCCCGCCTGGAAGAGCGCCTTTTCTATCTGGAGCACGTGATCCTGCCCTGTTTGGCAGCGCAGAGTGATGCGAAATTCAAGGTTGTGATGCTGATGGGGGAGAACCTCCCTGATCCGTGGAAGGAACGGGTGCTGAATGCGATCAGCACCGTGCCGCAGGTCGTTCCTGTTTTTGAGCACGAGGGGCAGAAGCACCGCCTTGTGTGCCGGGCGGCAATGATGGAGCATCGCAACCCGCGTGCAAATGCCGTGGCTGAGTTCAGGCTCGATGATGACGATGCGATCTGCCGCGACTTTGTGGAGCTCGTTCGACGCACCTACCGCCGCCACAAGACCATTGCGGACGGGAAGGGGCGCTTTGCGATCGACTTCACGCAGGGCCTCATCCTGGATACGCGCACCGATGCGGCCCAGCTTCATCCTGTGCTCGCGCAGTTCTGGGTGCCAGCACTCGCGCTTATCTATCCTCCTGATCACATCCGCAGCCTCATCGACTACCCACACAAGGCAGTCTGGAAGGCCATGCCCTCCCTTGAATTGCCGGGCCATGTTGCCTTTATCCGTGGAGTGCACGGCGGCAATGATTCCAGCATTGGTGAAACCCACTTCGCTCCGCATTCGTGGGACTTTGATCCCGCCGGGGCTGAGAAGGTCCTTCTCGACCGTTTCGGGCTCGATTGGCCCGTCTTGGTTAAGGCTTGGGCTGACGTGAAGTCGAAAGCCGCCGCCTGACGTGCAAGGCATTCGCGGCTGTTGACAAGGAACGCGACTCTGCGTAGAGCGCGCACACCCTCGCGAGCTTTAGGTTCATCCGAGGAACTACAGATTTGGATTGGTCACGATCCGGGCCGCTTGCAGCCCCGATCCTCTGGATACCACCGCGCCGCTCCGGAACCGGGGTGGTCTGCGGCTTTTGCGCTTGTTTGGGGACGCCCACGCGAGCTTGGAATACGAACCCGGCGGGCCGCCCGCCAGCACATGTGAAGAACGGGAAGAACGCCCCATGCCAACGATTCAGCAGCTGATCCGGAAGCCCCGGCAGCCGAAAGTCAAACGCTCTAAGTCCATGCACCTGGAGCAGTGCCCACAGAAGCGCGGCGTTTGCACGCGCGTCTACACCACGACCCCGAAGAAGCCGAACTCGGCTATGCGGAAGGTTGCAAAGGTGCGCCTGACGAACGGTTTCGAGGTGATCAGCTACATCCCAGGTGAAAGCCACAACCTCCAGGAGCACTCCGTTGTGCTTATCCGCGGCGGTCGTGTGAAAGACCTTCCGGGTGTGCGCTATCACATCCTGCGTGGTGTGCTGGATACGCAGGGCGTCAAAGACCGTAGGCAGCGCCGCTCCAAGTACGGCGCGAAGCGTCCTAAGTAAGAAGGATTACCTGATATGTCTCGCCGCCACGCTGCTGAAAAACGCGAAGTCCTGCCTGACGCCAAATACGGCGATAAGGTGCTCTCGAAGTTCATGAACAACCTCATGAAGGACGGCAAGAAATCTGCCGCTGAATCCATTGTCTACGGCGCGCTCGATCGCGTTGAGAACAAGGTGAAGCGCGCGCCCGTGGAAATCTTCCACGAGGCTCTCGACAACATCAAACCGGCGGTCGAAGTGCGGTCCCGTCGTGTGGGTGGTGCCACGTACCAGGTGCCCGTCGAAGTCCGCCCTGAGCGCCGTGAGGCCCTCGCGATCCGCTGGCTCATCGACGCATCCCGCAAGCGTAACGAGAACACGATGGAAGAGCGCCTCGCAGGCGAGCTTCTGGACGCTGTTCAGTCCCGCGGCACGGCCGTGAAGAAGCGCGAAGACACGCACAAGATGGCAGACGCAAACAAAGCGTTCAGCCACTACCGCTGGTAATAGATCAGGCCCAGGAGCAGCCCCATGGCACGCGATTATCCTCTCGAACGCTACCGTAACTTCGGCATCATGGCTCACATCGATGCAGGTAAGACCACCTGCTCGGAGCGGATCCTGTACTACACCGGTAAGTCCCACAACATCGGCGAAGTCCACGACGGCGCCGCAACCATGGACTGGATGGAGCAAGAGCAGGAGCGTGGCATCACGATTACCTCCGCGGCAACCACCACGTTCTGGGAGCGCACCGAGGACGGCAAGACTGCCGACACCGAGAAGCACCGCCTGAATATAATCGACACGCCCGGACACGTTGACTTCACTATCGAAGTTGAGCGTTCGCTCGCCGTTCTCGACGGTGCTGTTTGCGTGCTCGACGCAAACGCCGGTGTTGAGCCTCAGACCGAGACGGTTTGGCGTCAGGCCGACCGCTACAGCGTTCCGCGCATCGTCTTCGTCAACAAAATGGACAAGATCGGCGCCGACTTCTTCAACTGCGTTGAGATGATCGAAAGCCGCACCGGCGCAACGGCCGTGCCCGTGGGTATCCCGATCGGTGCAGAGACCGAGCTTGAGGGCCTTGTCGACCTCGTGACCATGCAAGAGTGGGTTTACGAAGGCGAAGACCTCGGCGCGACCTGGGACAAGCGCCCGATCCGCGCAGAGCTTCAGGACATGGCGGCCGAATGGCGCGAGAAGATGATCGAAGCTGCTGTTGAGCAGGACGATGACGCCATGGAAGCCTATCTCGAGGGCAACGAGCCTGACGTGAACACGCTCCGCGCTCTGCTGCGCAAGGGCACGCTGAACATGTCGTTCGTGCCAGTCCTCGGCGGCTCCGCGTTCAAGAACAAGGGCGTTCAGCCGCTCCTCAACGCTGTGATCGACTACCTGCCGAGCCCGCTCGACGTGGTTGATTACATGGGCTTCAAGCCCGGCGACGAGACGGAAGAGCGTAACATCCCCCGCCGCGCTGACGACGACATGGCGTTCTCAGGCCTGGCATTCAAAATCATGAACGACCCCTTCGTGGGCTCGCTCACCTTCGTGCGTATCTACTCTGGTACGCTCAACAAGGGCGACAGCATGCTGAACTCCACCAAGGAGCGGAACGAGCGTGTTGGCCGCATGATGATGATGCACTCCAACAACCGCGAAGAGATCGAAGAGGCATTTGCCGGCGACATCATCGCGCTTGGTGGCCTCAAGGACACCACGACCGGTGACACGCTCTGTGCCAAGAATGACCCTGTTGTTCTGGAAACGATGACCTTCCCGGACCCGGTGATCGAGATTGCCGTGGAGCCGAAGACGAAGGGTGACCAAGAGAAGATGTCCGCAGGTCTTGCACGTCTCGCAGCAGAGGATCCGTCCTTCCGCGTCGAGACCGACCAGGAAAGCGGCCAGACCATCATGAAGGGCATGGGCGAACTTCACCTCGACATCCTCGTCGACCGCCTCAAGCGGGAATTCAAGGTCGAGGCGAACATCGGCGCGCCGCAGGTGGCATATCGTGAAACGATCGGCCACGAGGTGGAGCACACCTACACCCACAAGAAGCAGTCGGGTGGTTCGGGTCAGTTCGCTGAGGTCAAGCTTATCATCACGCCGACCGAGCCGGGCGAAGGTTACTCCTTCGAGAGCCGTATCGTCGGTGGTGCGGTGCCTAAGGAATACATCCCGGGCGTCGAAAAGGGCATCCAGTCGGTCATGGACTCCGGCCCTCTCGCTGGCTTCCCTGTGATCGACTTCAAGGTGGCCCTCATCGACGGTAAGTTCCACGACGTGGACTCCTCGGTCCTCGCCTTCGAAATCGCATCCCGCATGGGCATGCGTGAAGGCATGAAGAAGGCCGGCGCGAAGCTGCTCGAGCCAATCATGAAGGTCGAAGTGATCACGCCGGAAGAATACACGGGTGGCATCATCGGCGATCTCACCTCCCGCCGTGGGCAGGTGTCCGGTCAGGAGCCACGTGGCAACGCGATTGCCATCGACTCTTTCGTACCGCTCGCCAACATGTTCGGCTACATCAACACGCTGCGTTCCATGTCTTCGGGCCGCGCGCAGTTCACGATGCAGTTCGATCACTACGAACCGGTTCCGGCGAACATCAGCCAGGAAATCCAAGAGAAATACGCATAACCGGGGCGGCCGGGACCACCGGCCCTACCCACCACCAGTAGGGTGCGTGACATACGCACCGACCCGTAAAGGAGGCCATTATGGCGAAGGAAAAGTTTGAGCGGACGAAGCCGCATGTGAACATCGGCACGATCGGTCAC
>JAKVCO010000045.1 GCA_022448245.1 Paracoccaceae bacterium | reverse complement strand
CAGAAAAGATCAGACATGGTCACCGCTCGTTTTCGAACCGTGAATCTCGCCCATAAGCGGAAATCAATGGGTCCTGAACCTAGTGACGGCCTACCCCTCCATCGGGGCCGCTATAGGGCGTGCCGCTGCTGTGGCCGAAGATGCAGGCCCCGCCGAAGGGCTAAAGATGCTCACCTTCATCGAACCAAGTGACGTTGACGGATACCAGCCCTACCATGCGGTCCATGCGCATTGTCTTTCAGGCGTTGGACGCGTCGCAGAGGCCGCGGAGGCCTACAATACAGCCATCGCGCTGTGGACCGACGCCCCGTCCAAACGGTGGCTTGAGAAAAAAGATTCGGAATTACGAAAAGTATGTCCTGAGGTGTCGATTGGCGCCGTTGGCGTTCGTCGTGTGGGCAGAAGGGAAGAAAAACTCTTCTCCCAACAGTCGGAAAGGACCAAACAAATGACCATTCTCTACACCGCTCTCGCCATCGTCGCCGCCATCGCTCTGGTGGCCCTCCTCCTGCCCCGCAACGTCGTCATGACGCGCCAGACCGAAGTCGCCATGCGCCCCGAAGACGTCATTGCCCGCGTCGCCAGCACCGAAGGCTTTCAGACGTTCAACCCCTACTGCACCACTGACCCCGACCTCAAAATCACGCCCTTCGGTCCTGCAAATGGCGTGGGCTCCGGCTTTCGGTTTGAGGGCAAGGAAGGCAAAGGCACGCAGACCGTGACCGAGGTGACCGCCGGGCGTGTCACGCACCTGAGCGACCTCGGCGCCATAGGCAAGCCGGTGCAGACGATCGAGGCCGAGGCCAGCGAAAAAGGCGCCCGCATCACCTGGACCGTCACGTTCGACATGGGCTTCAACCCCATCTTCCGCATCTTCGGGCTCTTCATGGACCGCATGCTGGGCAAGACCTACGAGCTGGGCCTCAAGAACATCAAAGCTCTGGCCTAAGCCAAAAATCACTAAGGCAAAGAGGCGGGCTTTTAGGCCCGCCTTTTCCTTTGCGCGTTGTGCTTCCTCGGGTCTCGCTGACCGGCTTCGGCGTTGAGCGCACGGCCTAGCCTATCAATTGAATGCCATGTCGATAGATGTTTTGAATGTGCATGACCTTCGAACAACTCCGAACTTTCTTGTGGGTGGCCCGCCTTGGTGGCTTTCGAAAAGCGTCCGAGCGTTTGCATCTGTCGCAGCCGGCCGTGTCCACGCGGATCTCCAATCTCGAAAGCGAACTGAAGGCCAAGCTCTTTGAGCGCGGCCCCGGTGAGCTGGTGCTGACCAAGAAGGGTCAGCAGCTATTGGGCTACGCCGAACAGATGCTCTTCGTGGAAGAGGAGATTAAGCAACGGGTCGCGAACCCGTCCGAGACCGAGGGCCTCTTCCGCCTCGGAGCGTCAGAGACGATCGCACAGGCGTGGCTGCCCTCATTCATCGAAGCGTTCAGCGCTCAGTATCCAAGGGTAAATGTCGATCTGACGGTCGACATATCGCTGAACTTGCGCGCCGCGATCCTTGAGCGTCGTCTTGATCTCGCATTCCTTATGGGGCCGGTCTCGGAGTACTCGGTCAACAACGTGGAACTGCCTCAGTTCAAGCTGCGCTGGTTTAAGTCAAAGCAGCTCGGCGACGTCGATCTCTCTGAAATCCCGATCATCTCTTATTCGAGCCAGACGCGGCCCTACCGAGAGCTAACATCCGAACTTGCCCGCCGGGTTGGCCCGAAATCACGGGTGTTTTCGTCTGCATCTTTGTCCGCCAGTCTCAAGATGATCGCGGCGGGAATCGCCGTGGGGCCCTACCCCCGCGTCCTTGCAGCGCCGCACCTCGACACCAACGAGGTGGAAGAGTTCGACCCGGGCTTTGTGCCGTCGCCTCTGGACTTCACCGCGTCCTATTTGGCCGAGCCGCAGAGCTTTCTTATTGGAAACAGTGCAAAACTTGCGCGTGAGGTCGCCCTGGAATGGCATGAAGCGCACCCTCAATAGTTTCACAAAATCTATCACTCTAGATAAATAATGATAATTTGAATGGATGCCTCGGCTGTGGGAGGGTTTCCCCACTTGGCGCTGGGGGAAATCATGTCATCGACGGACACCCAAGAACTCGGGAACGAAGAGCTATCGCACATTGCGATCCGGCAGCGCATTCGCACTGGCGAGCATCACAGCCACACCGCAGGCCTCGCGCCGGGCAAGCTGCAATGCAATCTGGCGATCATGCCTGAGAGATACGCGCTGGACTTTCTGCGATTCTGCCAGCGCAACCCAAAACCCTGCCCCGTCGTGGGCGTGAGCGAGACCGGCGATCCCATGTTGCCGACGCTGGGCCAGGACATTGATATCCGCACGGACGTCCCCCGGTATCACGTATTCCGCGACGGCGTGATGACCGAGGAAGTCACCGATATCGCCGACCTGTGGGCCGATGATCTGGTCACGGTCGCACTGGGGTGCTCTTTTACCTTTGAGAGCGCCTTGCAGCGCGCCGACATCCCGGTTCGTCACATCGAGATGGGCTGCAATGTCCCGATGTATCGCACCAACATCCCACTCGTGCCCGCGGGCCCGTTTTCCGGTGAGATGGTGGTGAGCATGCGCCCCTTAACGCAAGACCACATCGAAGACGCCGCAACGATCAGCGCGCGCTTCCCGCAAGCACATGGCGCCCCGATCTCCAGCGGCAGCCCCGCCTCCATCGGGATCAGCAACCTCAACGCGCCAGACTACGGCGAGGCGGTCGATGTCAGATCAACCGAGACGCCCGTCTTTTGGGCATGCGGCGTGACACCACAGAACGTTCTGAAATCCGCAAAGCTTCCGATCTGCATAACACACGCGCCCGGCCATATGCTGATCACCGATATCGCCGAAGACGCGGAAACCACGATTTACCAACAAGCAAACCAACTCGGAGTGAATAAATGAGAAAACTCGCAACAACTCTTGGCGCTTTGGCCCTGACGGCCACGTCCGCTATGGCAGACGGCCCCGTCGTACTGAACGCCGTGGGCACCTGGTCGAGCCTCACGAACTTCCAAAAGCACGAAGAGCCGTTTTTTAACGAGCGCCTGAACGAGGCCTCCGGTGGCGACATCGTGGGCAAGATCCAGTCGCAATCGGGCCTCGGCCTCAAGGGCTTCGAGATCATGCGTCTGGTCAAGAACGGCGTCTTTGATTTCGCCTTCGGCCTGCCGGGCTATGTCGCTGCCGAGAATGCGATCTTTGAAGGGGCGGACCTTTCTTCCCTGACGCAGGACATCGACACGCAACGCCAAGTGTCTGAGGCCTATTTCGCAACGCTCGAAAGCGCCTTTGAGGACATCTACAACGCTAAGCTTCTGATGCTCTACCCGTTCCCGAGCCAGACGCTCTGGTGCAACGGCGAGGTCAACGGTATCGGCGATCTCGATGGCAAGAAAATCCGCGTCTATTCCACGACGCTTGGTGATTTCGTCGAAGGCGTGGGCGGCACGTCCGTCACCGTGGCCTTCTCCGAAGTGATCCCTGCGCTGGAAAAGGGCGTTGTGGACTGCGCGATCACCGGCACGATGTCGGCCTACACGGCCAAGTGGAACCAGGTCGCAACGCATGCCTACACGCTGCGCGTGGGCTGGGGCCTCGCCTTCGGCGCCATGAACATGGACAAGTGGAACGAGCTCTCTGCCGATCAGCAAGCGCTGCTGCAGACCGAGATCGCAACGCTGACGGACGCGATGTGGGCCGAGACCGCCACCGAGGATGACGTGGCCATCTCCTGCATCACCGGCGGTGCCTGCGAAGTGGGTGAGCCTGGATCCATGGTGCTTGTCGAGCCTTCCGCCGACGACCTCGCCCAGCGCGACAAGATCGCAACCGACGTTGTTCTTGCCCGCTGGGCCGAGCGCTGCGGCGAAGAATGCGCAGCCAACTGGAACGAGACCGTTGGTCCGATCCTTGGTCTGACGGCTGCTGCGAAGTAAGCTACGGACCTACTGGTGGGGCGGATCTCTCCTGCCGCCCCACTGCCTCTAATTCAGGTTTCACATCATGCTTGATAAGCTCTTCAACGGCTCCCGGAAGCTGAGCCTGTGGATGACATGGCTTGGCGGCACGCTGATCGTGCTCTCAGCCTTCCTCGTCACACTGGAAGTCTTCCTGCGACGCGCCTTCAATATCTCGCTTGGCGGCGCTGACGAGATCTCGGGCTACGCGTTTGGTGTGGCCACGGCACTGGCCTTCTCTTACGCCCTCTTTGAGCGCGCCCACATCCGCGTGGACGCCCTGCTGGGTGCCATCCCAAAGGTGCTACACCCGTTCATCAACCTCTTGGGCGTTCTGCTTCTGACCGGCTTTGCCCTCGTGGTGGTGGTGATGGTGTGGAGCATGGTGGGCGACACGCTCGACAACGGCTCGCGCTCAATCACGCCGATGCGTGTGCCTCTCGCGATCCCGCAAATCCCCTGGCTGATCGGCTGGATGTTCTTTGTCTTCTCGGGCGTGCTCATCGCGCTGATGGCGATCCGCCAATATTTCCGCGGCGACGAGACCGGGGTGCAGAACCTTATCGGGGTGAAATCGCTCGACGAGCAAATCGAAGATGAGACCGTCTGATGCTCACTAAGACGCTTCTGATCCTTCTGGCGCTGATCGGCCTTGCCGTTCCTATCGCCGCGTCCCTCGGCTGGCTTGGCCTGATCCTGCAGTGGACCGACAGCCCGATGCCGCTTCACCGCGCCATCTCGGACATGGCGTGGCAGACCAGCACGGACTTCCTGCTCGTCGCGATCCCGATGTTCGTGATGATGGGTGAGATCCTGCTGCGCGCCGGCATCACCGAGCGGATGTATGACGGCATCGTTAAATGGCTGGGCTGGCTGCCGGGGGGGCTGATGCACTCCAACATCGGCTCGTCCGCCCTCTTTGCGGCGACCTCCGGCTCCTCCGTGGCCACGGCGGCCACCATCGGCACAGTGGCTGTGCCCCAGATCAAAAAGCGCGGCTATAACGAGAGCCTCTTTCTCGGCACCGTGGCCGCAGGGGGGACGCTGGGTATCCTGATCCCACCGTCGATCAATCTGATCCTCTATGGTCTCCTGACGAACACTTCCGTGCCGGAGCTTTACCTCGCTGGTTTCCTGCCGGGCTTCCTTCTGGCGCTGCTCTTTATGGCGACCGTGGTTGTAGCCTGCATGATCAAACCCGAATGGGGCGGCGAAAAGCTGCGCCACACCTGGGGCGAGCGCCTTCGGGCCCTCCCTGCCCTGATCCCGCCGCTCGGCATCTTCATGGTGGTCGTCGGCTCGATCTATGCGGGCCTTGCCACCCCGACAGAGGCCGCAGCCCTCGGCGTCGTGGCATCCATGTTCCTGGCGGTGCTCAACGGCAAGATGTCTATCGACATGATGCGGCAGGCCATCGAGGGCACGATGCGAACGACGGCGATGATCATGCTCATCATCATCGCTGCGGTCTTTTTGAACTTTGTGCTGTCCATCATCGGGCTGACCCAAGCGCTCACCGATTTTGTCACCGGTCTCGGGTGGACCCCGATGCAGACCATGCTGATGATCGTAGCTGTGCTGATCCTGATCGGCTGCTTCATGGAGACGCTGTCAATGCTGCTGACGATGGCGCCGCTCATCACGCCCATCGTGGTAGCCCTCGGGTTCGATCCCGTCTGGTTTGGCATCCTGTTGATGGTTCTGCTGGAAACAGCGCTCATCACGCCGCCTATCGGGATCAATCTTTACGTGGTGCAAGGCATTCGAAAAGCGGGGCCGATGATCGACGTCATTCGCGGCGCCCTGCCGTTCGTTGTCACCATGTTTGTCATGCTCGCGCTTTTGCTGGCCTTCCCGCAACTGGCGCTTTGGTTGCCGTCGCTCGTCTACTGACGCGCGGCAGATAACCGTCACCCCTTAGTCAACGTCATGCAGGCGCCGCCTGCAATCAGAGGAGCTTTGCCATGTGGCAATTTTGGGTAGATCGCGGTGGCACTTTCACCGACATCGTCGCGAAATCACCGGAGGGCGCGCTGCGCACCCACAAGCTTCTGTCCGAGAACCCAGAAGTCTACGCAGACGCCGCTGTCCATGGCATTCGGGAGCTGTTGGGGCTCGCCCCCAGCGATCCGATGCCCGCCGGTCAGATCAAAGCCGTGAAGATGGGGACAACTGTGGCCACCAACGCGCTTTTGGAGCGTAAAGGCGAGCCGACTGTCCTCTTCATCACCAAGGGCATGAAGGACCTCCTGCGCATTGGCTACCAGAACCGGCCCAAGCTCTTTGAGTTGAACATTGAGCTGCCGGAGCTGCTTTATGACGAAGTTATCGAGGTCGAAGAACGCTTGAGCGCGGACGGCACCGTGATCACGCCCCTCGATACCCAATCGGCCCGTGAGGCCCTGTCCCGCGCCTATGGACGCGGTTACCGTTCCTTGGCCATTGCGCTGATGCATTCCTACCGTTTCCCCGACCACGAGAAATGGTTGGGGACGATGGCCCAGCAAACCGGGTTCACGCAGGTCTCTCTCAGTCACGAGGTCAGCCCCCTCATCAAACTGGTCGGACGCGGGGATACCGCCGTCGTCGATGCCTACCTCTCTCCCATTTTGCGGCGCTACGTGGATCAGGTCGCGGGCGCTTTAGGCGCCCATACCGGCGGCTGCGACCGGTTGATGTTCATGCAGTCGAACGGCGGCCTCACGGACGCGCGCCTTTTCCACGGCCGCGACGCGATCTTGTCCGGCCCAGCTGGCGGGGTGGTGGGCATGGTGCGTTCCGCAGCTGAGCTCGGCTATGATCGCCTCATCGGCTTTGATATGGGCGGCACCTCGACGGATGTCTGCCACTACGCTGGCGAGTTCGAACGTTCATTCGAGACCGAGGTCGCTGGCGTGCGCATGCGCGCGCCCATGATGTCCATCCATACTGTTGCTGCGGGCGGCGGATCGATCCTGTCGTATCGCGACGGACGCATGCAGGTGGGGCCGGAAAGCGCTGGCGCCAATCCCGGCCCTGCTGCCTACCGCCGGGGTGGCCCCCTCACGGTCACGGATTGCAATGTCCTCCTTGGCAAACTGAACCCCGATCACTTCCCCCACGTCTTCGGACCCGATGCGAATGAGCCGCTGGACACAAGCGTCGTGCGTGCAAAGTTCGAGGAACTGGCGAAGGAAATCGGCGACGGAAAAACGCCTGACGAAGTCGCCGAAGGTTTCCTGCGGATCGCCGTGGAAAACATGGCCAACGCGATCAAGAAGATCAGCGTTCAGCGCGGTTATGATGTGACCAAATACACGATGAACTGCTTTGGCGGCGCGGGCGGACAGCATGCCTGCCTCGTGGCCGATGCTTTGGGCATGGAAAGCATTTTTATCCACCCCTTCGCGGGCGTTCTATCCGCCTTCGGGATGGGGTTGGCCGACGTGCGGGCCATGCGCGAAAAGCAGTTCGAACGTCCGCTGAGCGATGCAGACGCCGCCGGTCAGCTTGCGGCCCTCGCCCAAAGCGCGCGCGACGAAGTCGCGATTCAGGGTATCGATGACGCGGATATCGAAATCCAGCAACGGGTGCAGATCCGCCCCCGAGGCGCGCAACAGAGCCTCGAAGTCACCTTTGGGCCCCCTGACGCGATGGAGGCAGCCTTTGTCGAAGCCCACCGCCAGCGATTTGGCTTCGCACCCGATACCGGCGACCTGATCCTCGATGTACTGGTCGTGGAGGCCATTGGCCGAACGGGCGAGACGGTGAACCTCCCCGATCCCCTTGCAGGCACGACCGACAAGGCATCTGTGCCGGTCTGCTTTGACGGCACTTGGCGCGATGTCCCCTTCATCGACCGCGGCAGCCTTGCCGTCGGTCAATCCATTGAAGGGCCTGCGATCCTGACCGAGCCCACGGGCACAAACGTAATCGAACCCGGCTGGCGCGCCAGATGCGCGCCGGGTGGAAACCTCATCCTCGAACGGGCCGTCCCCCTCGCCCGCGACACGGCCATTGGCACACAGGTCGACCCGGTGATGCTTGAGGTCTTCAACAACCTTTTCATGTCCATCGCCGATCAGATGGGCGCCACGCTAGCCAACACGGCGTATTCGGTGAACATCAAAGAGCGGCTCGATTTCTCCTGCGCGATCTTTGACCAGCACGGCGATCTCGTCGCGAATGCGCCCCATGTACCTGTGCACCTTGGTTCCATGTCCGAAAGCGTCCGCACGATCCTAAAGACCAACGAAGGCAAGATCAGGCCGGGCGACGTCTTCATGATGAACAACCCGTTCAATGGCGGCACCCACCTGCCCGATGTCACCGTCATTACGCCGGTCTTTGACGCTGAAGGAACAGATATCCTCTTCACCGTGGCGTCCCGAGGGCACCACGCCGACATTGGCGGCAAGACCCCTGGTTCGGCCCCGCCAGACAGCCGTTTCATTGAAGAAGAAGGCGTCGTCATCGACAACTTCCTTTTGGTCGAGCAAGGGCAGCTGCGCGATGCTGAGACACGCGCCCTCCTGTCCTCTGGAAAGTATCCCTGCCGGAACGTCGATCAGAACATGGCCGACCTCGCCGCCCAGATCGCAGCCAATGCCACGGGCGTGGCAGAGCTCTCCAAGATCACGCGGCACTTCGGGATTGGGGCCGTGCACGCCTACATGGGCCACGTCCAGGACAATGCCGAGGAAAGCGTTCGGCGCGTCCTGGAGGTCCTGAAAGACAGCAAGTTCAGCTATCCCATGGACAGCGGCGCCAAGATCAATGTGGAAATCCGGGTCGATGCCGCAAACCGGTCGGCCACGATCGATTTCACCGGCACCTCGGCCCAAAGTCCGCTGAACTACAACGCCCCCTTGGCGATCTGCCGCGCAGTCGTCCTTTACGTGTTCCGAACTCTCGTCGGCCGCGACATCCCGATGAACGAAGGATGCCTGAAACCGCTCAAGCTCATCGTGCCGGAAGGCTCGATGATTAACCCCCTCCCCCCTGCGGCTGTGATCTCGGGCAATACCGAGGTCAGCCAGTCCATTGCAGACGCGCTCTATGGCGCGCTTGGGGTGATCGCAGGCAGCCAGGGAACGATGAACAACTTCGTCTACGGCAACGACAAATATCAGAACTACGAGACGATCTGTGGGGGCACAGGCGCGGGCGATGGCTTTGATGGCACCGATGCCGTTCATAGCCACATGACCAACACTCGCATGACGGACCCGGAGGTGCTGGAAGCCCGCTTCCCGGTTCGCGTGGACGAATTCTCCATCCGTCGCGGATCGGGAGGGCATGGCAAGTTCACCGGCGGCAACGGCATTGTCCGCAAGCTCGTCTTCAACGAGGCGATGACGGTAACGACGCTCAGCTCTCACCGCACGGTCCTGCCCCACGGTGCGCAGGATGGCGAACCGGCCGCGGCCGGCGAGAACTCTGTCCTGCGGTCCTCCGGCGCGCTCGAAAAGCTTGCAGGCAACGATCAGGTGGAGCTCACCCCCGGCGACGTCTTCATCATGAAGACACCCGGCGGTGGCGGTTTTGGAGATGCAACAGCCTGAATGTGGCTCCCGCGGGATCGCTAGAAGAAGATCGTCAGTCCGACCATCGACGTGATCAAGAAGAGGATCGTCATGATCCCGCCGGAGCGCACGAAATCCATCACGCGGTAGCCAGCAGGGCCCATGATCAGGGCGTTGACCTGATGGGTTGGTATCAGGAAGGAGTTCGAGGTCGAGATTGCCACGGTGAGCGCAAAGACCGCCGGGTTCCCGCCTGCTGATATGGCGATAGAGATGGCCAAAGGCACCAGCAAAACAGTGGCCCCGACGTTCGACATCATCAGCGTGAACATCGTCGCCAAAACCGCGCAGCCTGCCTGCAGGGCCCAAAGTGGCCAGCCGTCGAGTAATCGCAGAATTTGCTCTGCAATCCACGCGGCGGTGCCCGTGTTCTGCACCGCCATCCCGAGCGGTATGAGCGAGGCTAAGAGGAAGACCGTGCTCCAACTGACCGCGTCATAGGCCTCGTCAATCGACAGCACGCGCGACAGGATCATCCCTATCGCGCCAACCAAAAGGGCAAGCGACAACAGCAGATCCGTGAACAGGATGAGCGACAGCGTCAGCGCAAAGAAGCCCAGCGCCCAATTCACCTTGTGCGGACGCAGCTCCTCCTGCGGGAAATCCGACGTCACCACGACAAAATCCTGATCGGACTTGAGGCGCGTCAGCCGATCCCACTGCACATGGGCCACCAGCGTATCGCCAGCCTGCAGCTTTACGACGCCGATATGAGTGGCTGCGTGGTCTTCGGTCTCAACGTGGCTGAGCGTTTCTTCACCGCGGTGGATCGCGAGGATGGAAAGACCATGGGTGGATCGTAACCGAAGCTCCATTGGAGACTGCCCGATCACGCTCGAGCCCGGCGGAATAACAATCTCGGCCACGCCGGATTCTGTTGCCGCGAAATCGTCCGCGAAGACATCGAGACCCGGGAGAATTTCGATCCCGTAGGGGTCGCACAGCTCGTCCTTCAAGACGCGACGCAGACCCAGGATCGCGAGCCGCGCAGGCGCTTCGATGGTCGTGTCCGCCATAGGCGCAATAACCTTGTTGCCCCTGTAGGACGTGCCAAGAATGTAGAGGTGATGTGCCACCATAACGTCCGAAAGCGTCTGACCGATCAGGATCGATCCTTCCGGCACGTTCACTTCGAACATATCGGCGCGAAGCCCGTAGGTGTTCTCGATATAGGTCTGAACCGTCCGCGCCTTACCGCCGTCCGCGCCGCGATCGCGCTGACCGGGCAAAATCCAACGGCCCAAGAGCACGAAGTAGCAAAGGCCCGTCAGCAAAAGCATGATCCCGATGGGCGTCACCGAAAACAGGCTGAACGTCTCCATCTGATGCGCCTCAGGCAGCGACCGGTTGGCCGAGATCAGCAAGTCGTTGAGCAGAATCAGCGGTGATGATCCCACCATGGTGATGGTGCCGCCAAGAATGGCGCAAAAGCCCATGGGCATGGCCAAACGGCTCATCGGGATCTCGGTCCGCGCCGAAATCCGGCTGATAACCGGCAAAAAGAGTGCAGCTGCGCCCACATTTTGCATGAACGAGCTGATGATACCAACCGTGCCTGAGACAATCGGAATGATCCGAGGCTCCGTCGTGCCCCCGCGTTTCAAAATCAGCGCCGCGACCTTCGACATCAGACCCGTTTTGTCCAAGCCCGCGCCAATGATCATCACCGCGATGATTGAGATGACTGCGTTTGAGGAGAAACCAGTAAAAAGCTCTGATCGGTCGGCGAGGTTTTCAAGGCCGGGCAAGGCGCTCAACGCGCCTAGCATCACCATCACGAGGATGGCCGCCAGATCGATTCTAATGAGCTCTGAGACAAACAGGAAAATCGTGAAAGCCAGCAGTCCTAAGACCACCATCATCTCATAGGTTAGTGCCATCGCTTCCATTGCCTCTCCCTGGCGCGCAGCCTAGTCGCGCTTTGGCACAGTGCATAGGGCCAGTCTTCGGAAGCTAGGAGGAAATTTGAGCCTCGTGCGGCTTAGGATGGCTTTGAAGGCTTGCGGGTAGGTCTCGCCTCACCGCCCTTGCCTTTTGCTGGCCCTGCGGGCCGCTTCGTACCAGGGTTCTTTTTGAAATTCCCTTGCCCCTTGCCTGCGCGAAATGAGGTGGACGTGTCGGCAGCACTCGGGGCGGCCTTCTTTGGCTTTGCGCTTTTCGGCCCGCGTTTGGCGTCCTTGGACCCACCGGCGAAATCACCCTTTGGCCCGCCATCCCGCTTGCCCTTGCCCTTACCGGCGGCCTTTGGGTCATCCTTGGATTTCTTCTTCCAAGGCTTGTCCCCTTCAGAGGACTTGGCACCGTCCTTGGACTTCTTCTTCCAGGGCTTCTCCCCCTCCCCGGCCTCCGAAGTCTTAGCGGCACCCTTAGGTTTCTTCTTCCAGGGCTTCGCACCGTCTTCGGTATCTGTGGACCGAGGCTTGTATTTGCTCGGACCATCTTTGTGCTTCTTTGGTCCCTTAGGCCCGTCTTTCGACCATGGGGCATCCGGTGCGGGGCCCGTTGGCGACGCTGAAAAGTCTGGGACGCCGGGCAGCTCGGTCAGTCTCGCCCCTTGTTCGAGGGAGAGTTCGGCGCCCAGCTCCTGTTTCATCTTGTCGACCGCGGCGCTGGAGATTTCGACGAAAGTCTCCTGATACTGAACGCGGATCGCGCCGATCGCGCTTTTGTCGAGGCCTGCGTTGCGACACAGCATCGGCAAAAGCCAGCGCGGCTCGGCCCTGTGCTTGCGCCCGAGCGATAGCGAAAACCACGTGCTGGGCCCAAAGTCCGAGCGGTCCGCCGTGGGGCGCTTGCCGGGCTCAGGCACAGCGCCCAGAATCTCGGGCGCAGAACGATGTTCACGGTGAAGCCGCAAATAGGCTGCTGCGATTTGATCGGGCGTGCGGCCTTCAAGAAGCTTTTCGGCGAAGGAGGCCTCTTCGGTGGTCAGCGGTTCAAGCAGGGCCGGATCGGCGATAATACGCGCCTCTTCTCGCTCAAGCACCTCTTCGGCCGAGGGCGCAGCGCCCCAAGCCGCGTCGAGCTTGGCGCCTTTCAAAAGCCGTTGAGCTTTGGACCGGAAGCGTCCTGGGACGATCAGGATAGACTGGCCCTTGCGCCCCGCGCGGCCGGTGCGGCCGGAGCGGTGCAGCAGGGTCTCGGAATTCGAGGGCAAGTCCGCGTGGATCACGAGCTCGAGCCCCGGCAAATCGATCCCGCGGGCGGCAACATCTGTGGCCACACAAACATTCGCGCGCCCATCGCGCAGCGCCTGCATCGCATTGCTGCGCTCGGCCTGGCTAAGCTCCCCCGACAGCGACACCACCCGAAATCCACGGTTCGACAGCTTTGCCGTCAGCCGTGCAACCATGGTCCGCGTGTTGGCAAACACGATCGCGGTGTGAGCGTCGTGGTAGCACAGGAGGTTGATGATCGCCTTTTCGATATCCGAGGGCGCAACGTTCAGCGCGCTATAGGAGATATCTGCGTGCTGCGCCTCGGCGCTGCCGATCTTGAGACGCTCGGCATCATCTTTCTGATAGGTCTGCGCGAGCTTGGTGATGCCTTTCGGAACCGTGGCCGAGAACATCAGCGTGCGCCGGTCTTCCGGCGTTTGATCCAGAATGAACTCGAGGTCTTCGGCAAAGCCCATATCGAGCATTTCGTCCGCTTCATCGAGGACGACAGCCTGCACAGCACTGAGATCGATGACTTCGCGCATTGCGTGGTCGCGGAGGCGCCCTGGCGTTGCCACCACGACATGCGCGCCGCGTTCGAGCGCGCGACGCTCGGTGCGCATATCCATACCGCCCACCGCTGAGGTCGTCACGATCCCCGCGTCTGCGAACAGCCAATCGAACTCTCGCCGCACCTGCAACGCCAGTTCCCGCGTGGGCGCAATGATGACGGCGATCGGTGTCGCGGGGCGACCAAAACGCCCCTCCTCATCAAGCAGGTCCTGCGCAATGGCCAGACCAAACCCCACCGTCTTGCCGGAGCCCGTCTGGGCGGACACGAGCAAGTCCTTACCGCTCAACGCCTCATCCAGCACCGCGGCTTGAACGGGCGTGAGGTCACTATACCCCTTGCGCAGCAGAGCAGCCGACAGGGTCGACGGGAGGCTCGAGAAGTCTTGCATGTGTCACCAAATTCCAAGGAAGGCTTGGGCGATAGTGACATTTGCAGCGGATGTATACCCCGCAGATTCAGGAGAAATTCGCGGCCGTGGGGTGCTTTCTGCCGAAATCCCGAGCCACAGTACCCATTCTTCGTGGAAGTGCGACGAGGGCGCGCCCCCTGTGGCGGCGGGGTCCAACGCTTCCACGGGTAGCGCTACAGGACGCCCGCCCAAAGACGATCATCATTTTAGATCGTCGGGATGAGAACTCGATATTATCAATGCGCCCCCCCTCACCCCCGACTTCTGTCGTGTCACTGCTTCGGGACGACGGATGAAGGCATTCTCCCACTCCTGAACACCGCATGACACCGAGATCTGGCCGGCGGGCCGCCTCTGCCCGATCGCAAGCCGAAGGAGTTAGGAATGCCCCAAAATCACAACCAACGCGTCGATCATTTCGCCGTCGCGCCCGAGTTGTTTCAGCCGATGCTTGCACAGGAAAAGCTGCTCGAAAACAGCGGGCTCAGCACAGCTTGGTTGAATCGGTGAACCTGCGCGCTTCGCAGATCAATGGCTGCGCGTGCTGCATCAACATGCATTGGCAAGACGCGCGCGCAAACGGTGAAGCTGAGGAACGCCTTTACCTGCTGAATGCCTGGCGCGGGGCGTCGGTCCATTCCGCGCGCGAGGCCGCCGCACTTGCTTGGACGGAAGCACTGACGCGGATCGAAACCTCTGGGGCACCTGATAACGTCCATGCCAAAATCGAGGCGCAGTTCAGCCCGCGTGTGCAAGTCGCGCTCCGCCTCGCGATCAGCGCGATCAACGCATGGAACAGGATCGCCATCGGTTTTCGAATGCCGCACGGCCTTCCTGACGCGGCCAAAACCGTCTGAAGGCGCCCCCTTCTCGCCCAAAGCAATCACCCCCAATTCCGCCCGCCGGGCATGCAGACACGAACTGGAGACCGCCCTGGCAAAGATCGCGATCGTTTATCACAGCGGATTCGGACACACAGCTGTTCAGGCCGAAGACGTCCACTGCGGCGCAAAGGACGTCGTGGAGCAGGACGCAGCCCTGATCCCCGTCGAAGACTTCGAGGAGAACTGGGATGTGATCGATGCCGCAGACGCGATTATCTTCGGCTCCCCCACCTACTTCGGCAGCGCATCGGCACAGTTCAAAGCGTTCCTTGATGCGACGTCTGCACGAGGGTTCGAAGCCCGTTGGTCCAACAAACTTGCGCCTTCCTTCACGGTCTCGACGGGGATGAGTGGCGACCAGCTGGCGACGCTGCAGCAGATTAACCATCTCGCGCTGCAAAATGGCACGATCTGGGTCGGCTTGGGGCTCGCCCCCGAGAACAACACCAGCACAGACTCGCCTTAGGATTTGAACCGACTTGGTGGGTTTTTGGGCGCAATGGCGCAGGCGGATACTGACGTACCGCCTCAGGTCGCCCCGGCGGGATCGGATCTGCGCACAGCAGAGCATCTGGCCAAGCGCGTGGACGAAGCGGCCCTCCGCTGGCAACAAGGTCGACGCGATGTGGCCGTCGCGGCATAAGGCAGCGCGTCGCGGCATCGACAGCCCCACCTCCCCCGGACATCGCGCCTGAGGCCGCACGGGCGATTCCCCCCAAGCACGGGCGTGGGCATCGCCACAACGCCGGGAGGCGCTCTCGAAGACATGAGCCTTAGCGCAGTCTCCAACTTGTCTGTCGAAGTTTCGACACCGGACATCCCGCGCGCTTTAATGGCCGTCTAGATGGCAGTCATCACCTTTCCCATGGGCCGGTCGCGGCGGCGGATGGCGAAAGTCGCGGCATGGCGCGGCGGGAAGGCGAGCGGTCCCACGCTCAAAGGTCAATGTCACGAGTCCTCTGAGCCCCTGCACGCCAACGGATCGAAGTGGGAAAGATGCATAGGTGGCGGGGGGACTGGCATTGAACCTTCTCTACCGCTAACTAATTGAATTCATTTAGCATCAAGATTGGCCCCCTACCCTGCAAGCCGATGAGTACGCCTTCCTCACCGCAAGCTGCTATCTCAATGCCGACCAGTTTCTGTCGGCCCAAGAGCCTGTAGTTGGCGGCGTGGGATTAGGACGAGACTTTGCCGTATTCGACCATTCGCTCTGCATCCCATCTCAAGGATAATGGTGCGGACAAACCCGACATTGCCCTCCGCGAGGTTAACGACCGTTCTTCAAATACTGCACCTGCAGCGAAACGCAGCAGGTGCGGAAATCCGATCACATTCTGCGGGCTCAATTCGCCGAATACGTTCCAAGGGGCGGAAAATCATAGCGGTCGAGCGAGACTTCGGGCATCTGCTTTTCGCTGCGTAGTGTAGAGCTTCACACTGTGAAGATGGTATGGCTAGCCGAATATCGCCCCGCCGTTCAGACCAGAGTAGATGGCGGCGCCGTCCCAGACGCTGCGGACCTTATGAGTTCCTTGCGGACTGCTAAAGGTAAACTGCGGACAGTTCGGCCAGCACGGTGCCGTCAGGGCCGATGAGCACAAGGCTATCGCCATTGATCTCATAGCCTGCGACGCGCTCCAGCAGGTCAAGCAGGTCGTTTTCTGCCTTTGCCACAGCGCCGAAGCAAGCCATCCTGGTTGCTCGCACAGGGCCGATGGACAGGGTTGCCTCGCCTTGCGTGAAACTGGCCGAGATCTTGTTGCATCCGACAGTGGCCATCAGTGTATTGGCATCGCCACCGCGGAAAATGATCTGTGGTTCACGGTTGTTATTAACCACGCCAATCTCATTTCCAAAGATCGTGTTGATTTTCCAGTATGTCCCGGTCAATGGCGCATCGGGTGTGGAACTGGCGCAGATCACTTCATGCCCCGACGAGGAACCATTTTGGCTTGCTCCAAATGTGCAGCCGGTCGTCGCACTGATCCAATCCTGCAATTTGTTGACATCTGTATACCTGATATTCTCCGTCTCTTCGATGCCGGTTGCATTCGCTTTAACGCCGCCTTTGACGATGCCGGCCAGTTGGTATTCATCACCATTGCCCCCCCCAAGGACAAACAATGGCCCCCCGGAGTCGCCATAGCCGGCGCGTTGGGTCGACCCGGGAATGCCTACGCAAAAGTCATGTCGGCCATCGTAATCTACCCGCGGTGAATCGCATAGATCGGAGTCGGTCACTTGGGACCCATAGTACAAAAGCGGGTCACCTTCGTGGCCTTGTCCAAGACCGACGGTGGTTGTTGCTGTTCCAATCGCAAGGTTGCCTTCAAAAATGCTGGCGATCTGTGCACCGTATAGCGTTGCATCTTCTCCCAGCTTCAAAAGCGCTGCGTCGAGCCGTTCATGGCCGGGTTTGGTGGGCGCCAGAACATAGTCCACGATGCGCAGCTTCTGTTCAAAAAGCCCGTCCGGGCCAAGGTTCACGCCGACAAAGACGGGCTCATCTCCTGTGAGGGCCGCTTCGTAGGAAGGCCAGCAATGGGCTGCGGTCAGAACCCAGTGCGGGGCAATCAACGTACCCCCGCAGGCGTTGATTTCCTTGCCGTTCTGGCTGGGGAAGGGACTGGTAGCCCGGATCGATACATACGAACGAAACGCATCCACGTCCGCTTTGACGCCATCAATTATCGCAAACGCAGGCGTGCACCAGCACACAAGGGCGACATAGACCAAGTTTCGCAACATCACGTTCTTAACTCCTCGGTAACACCAAAAGTATATTGTGCGCGATTTTCCCCCGTACAATATTGCGTGACATAAGGTCATTTCTGCTAAGCTAAATCCTGCTCACAGGCATACTTTCCGCTTTGAAAACACCCCGGCTTGCGTGAGGGCTGCAAGAATCCGGCCCCCGGGAAAGCACTTAAGCCACTGTTTCATAGTCATTTTGACCATTTTTTTGCAAAGCCCATGCAAGCGGAAGATAGCTCATGATTTTGACGATGGCGCGTTGGAGTAACCTTGTGTTTGGCTCATTCATCCATTCTTTAGGCAAGTCATCCCCTGTCCCGGACCAGCGGATTTTGCCATCCTCGTCCTCAAACACGCAGTAGAATACCTGTGACTTGTCAAGTGCTGCGGACAAGGAGCGGGCGATCGTTGGGCTGTCGGCAAGGAACCCAATCTCTGTATTCAGCGCAGCAGACCGCGGATCAAAATTGAACAACCCGATGAAGATCCGCTCTCCATCGACGGCAAACGTCTGGACGTGCAGCCTGGACTGTGAGGCGATAGACAAGCCAACTCAGCGCATTGTTCTGCTCGCTCGCAAGAAAGATCTGCCGGCTGGTTTCTCTTATGCTTCTCTTAGGCAATACCATATAGCTAACGAAGCCTTGCTAACCACCGTGCATAACTTGAATGTCCTGAGCGATTTTCGAATGACGCTCTCAGGTGGTAGAATTGCATTGGGCTTACTTAAAGGCCTTGAAAGCTGGGCGAAGGCTGCAAAGGCTGATGAACTACTTTTTCATGTAACTTCCGGCGTGGATCTTGAGCGAGCTCATAAGTTTGCGAAACGCGCTGATTTTAGTTTGATCGGAGGGAGCTATGCAAAGAGCACGGCTGCTGGCTGCTAGCCTATTCGGCTCTGTTTCACACACCCTGTGAGGGATTCATCTCGTGAATCCAGCGAGGTAGCTGGGATGCAAGAGCAGACCGCCCCCCCCCACCTACCAGACCAGGCACTGGCCAGCCTATAACGAAGTGCTCAAGCGCCGGGACTCGCTCACGATCTGGTTCGACTCCGAGATGAGCTGGGATGCCGCGCCGTCAGGCAAGCATGGCCGCCAGCAGAACTATAGCGACGCCGCTATCCAGACGTGCCTTTCGGTGAAAGGTCTATTCGGCATGGCGCTCAGGCAAACGACCGGGCTCGTTGAGAGCTTGCTGCAGTTGGTTAGCCTCGACGGGACGGTGCCTGACTTCAGCCCCCTGTTCCGCCGCCAGAAGACCCTGGCTGTGAACATACCGTATCGCGGGTCCAAGGGACCGCTGCACCTGCTGATCGACAGCACTGGCATCAAGGTCGAGGGCGAAGGCGAGTGGCACGCCCGCAAGCATGGCGGCCCGAAACGGCGCGTCTGGCGCAAGATCCATCTGGGGATTGATGAGGAAACGCTGGAGGTTCGAGCCGTGGAGATCACAGGGAGCCACATCGGCGATGCGTCGGTGTTACCCGACCTGCTTAAACAGATCC
>JAKVCO010000044.1 GCA_022448245.1 Paracoccaceae bacterium | reverse complement strand
AGGCGTGGCCATCTTGTCCGACATGGTCTATCGCCCGTGGTCTTTGGAAGGCAAACGCCTGGAGACCGTGTCCACCGATATCGAAATCCCAACGATGGACGTCGGGATCGCATGGCGAAGCGGCGTGGAGTTTTCGCCGACAATGAACCTCCTGGTGGACTACTTCAAGGCAAGTTTTGTCTCACCGCAGATGGCGCAGTTCAGCGGACGAAAGTGATCCGGCCTTGTCAGACAAGCTTGACATCGGTTCTTCCGATGAGGCTCTATCACGAAATTGAACTATATTTTGGGTTCTCCACACCCCTAATAAACTAGGAACGGCAAGGCGCTGAACGGCCTGGCTTCTAGTCTCAAGGGTGTGGTGAATGACTCATTTCTCAGTGGCCGGTGTGCAGATGCCCGTTTCAGTGGCGGGGAACAATATCCCGGCAATGCTGCAGCGAGCGCACAAGATCGTTCACGTCCATCCCTGGACCGACATGATCCTCTTCAGCGAGCTTGCGCCGCATGGTCCGGCCATCGGTTTTGCCACCGATGATGCAGAAAGCATCGAGGCACCCTTTCGTGAATTTGCAGCCAAGCACCGGGTCTGGGTCTGCCCGGGGTCATATTTTCTGAAACGCAGAGAGGAAATCTTCAACCATACAGTGGTGATCAACCCCGAAGGCGAGGTCGTTGGAGAATATGATAAGATGTTTCCCTTCCGCCCCTATGAGCACAGGGTCAAGGCAGGCGAGAACTTCCTCATTTTCGACGTGCCCAACGTCGGGCGCTTTGGTCTGAGCATTTGCTATGACATCTGGTTTCCGGAAACGACCCGAACGCTTGTGTCTCAAGGGGTCGAAGTGCTGTTGCATCCGGTCCTGACGGGCACGACCGACCGCGATGCAGAATTGGCCATCGCCCGCGCCACGGCCGTCATGTTTCAATGCTACGTAGTCGACGTAAACGGCCTTGATGCTGGGGGGATCGGGCACTCGGTTGTCGCGGACCCCACCGGCCGCATCCTGCACGATGCAGGACATGCAGATTCCGTCTTCCCGCTCGAACTTGATCTCGACCTTGTTAAGCGTTGCCGCAAACGCGGGGCCAATGGATTGGGCCAGACCCTCAAGTCCTATCGCGACAAGTCGGTCGACTTCAACATTTACAGACCGGGTCCCACCACAACCTATCTTCGGGGGCTTGGCCCGCTGCAGATGCCTCTACGGGACCTTTATCCACGCTGAACCGTGGGTCCAATGCTCCAGAAAGGAACTCGTCATGTTGACTTCGGTTGCAGATGCAAGATTGTTTTTTCACCGGAACGAACAACCGATCTATTTCATCGGGGCCAGCCCGTTCAATCTCCTCGGAATCGATACTTGGGTCAGCAACTTCAAGTTCATCAACCTGATCGACTGTTTTGACGGGCGCCATCCCAATGTTTTCGTGCCCCCGCGTGATGCCGCGCAGGAATTCGAAAGCATGGAAGAGATCAACAACCATCTTCTCGCGAACAAGGACGTCCTCGACTTCGTTCGCTCGAAGAAGTGCGGCCATGGCGTTTTTCTTATGTTCGATGAGGAGACAGAACAGCTCGCCAGGGCAGCGAAGCTCAAGATCCCTTTCCCCAAAGCGCGCCTGCGTAACAAGCTCGATGACAAGATCGAGACCGTGAAGATCGGAGAGCGTGCGGGTGTGCCCAGCGTTCCAAATATCCTGGCACGCGTTTCCTCCTATGAGGATCTTTGCAAGAAGGCCCAGCACCTTGGAACCGACCTCGTCATCCAGACCGCTTTCGGGGACTCTGGTCACACCACCTTTTTCGTCTCCAGCAAAAGCACCTGGGACAAACACGCCGGCGAAATCGTCTCAGGCGGCACTGTCAAGATCATGAAGCGGATCAAATGCCGTCAGGCCGCGATTGAGGCCTGCACCACGCGTTGCGGTACCGTGGTTGGCCCGCTCATGACCGAGATCGTCGGTTTCAAGGAACTGACGCCCTACCGGGGGGGCTGGGCAGGCAATGAAATCTCGCCAGATGCCTTCCCGCTCGAGATCTCCGAGCAGGCCCGAGACCTCACTTTCAAGTTCGGCGAGGAGCTGCACAAAACCGGCTATCGTGGATATTTCGAACTGGATTTCCTAATCGACGAGGACACCGGTGAAGTTTGGCTCGGTGAGCTCAATCCCCGTGTGACCGGCGCGTCGGCCATGACAAACATCGCCTCTTTTGCCTTCGCTGACATGCCGCTGTTCCTCTTCCATCTCCTAGAATTCAGTGGCCAGGAGTTTGACATCAATATCGCAGAGGTGAACCAGCGTTGGAGCAACCCCGAGAACATCGACACCTGGTCACAATTGGTCATCAAATACACCAAGGACGATGTTGGCGTGATCGAAGACGCCCCGGAGAGTGGCATCTACCGCGTTGATGCCAAGGGCCAATTACAGCTTGACCGCTTCGATCTGCGTCGTTCGAACGTGGATAATGCGACCGAAGGCTTCTTCCTGCGCGTCGCGGGCAAGGGTGACTATTGTTATGAGGGTGCGGATCTCGGCATCCTGATCACCAAGGGTCGGTTGATGTCGAAGAACCACAAGCTCACGAAGCGGGCAAAGGACTGGGTCAAGGCCATTCGGTCCGGTTATAGCGCGCGTCCTTTGGCACCCTTCGAAGACACCTCTGCGCAGATTCAGGAACCGGGTGCGTTCAAGTTCATCTGATGTCCCGCAACCTGAGCTTCAATTTCGTCAAGTACGACAGGGCGGATACGCGTTGGAAAGCAACGTTCGACAAGTTCTGGCCCGCGTACAGGCGTTGGTTTCTCTCTGAAGGGATCGCTCACCGGCCAACTTTCGCGGCCTGTGAGAAGTCCGTCCGCACACATATGCCGGAACTCTTTGCGATCTATCAGGACCTGATCTCCGTCCGAGGCCTGGACGATACCGCAGCAAGGTTTCTGTCGTTGTATTGTCCACCGGCCTATGTGACCGGCTGCAGTCAGATCGGACTTTGGTCGAGCGGACAGCCCGTGCTTTTTCGCAGCTATGACTACAGTCCGCGGCTTTTTGAGGGGACCGTCGCCCTGACAAACTGGGGCAATACGCGGGTTATCTCGACGATTGACAGCATTTGGGGGTGTCTTGATGGCATCAACGAATTCGGACTGGCCGTCAGCCTCGCGTTTGGAGGCAGCCGGGCTACTGGCATCGGCTTCGGGGTGCCGATCATCCTGCGGTATGTCCTTCAGACCTGCGACACCACCCAGCAGGCTGTCGAAGCCTTGAACCATGTACCCTGCCATATGGCCTACAACATCACGCTCAACGATTGCTCAGGTGATGCAAGGACCGTCGAGATTGCGCCCGACGCGCGCGCGAAGGTGTTGGAGCGTCCCTATGCCACCAATCACCAGTCCGGAAAACGGTGGGAGGCCTATGTGGCGCTGGCGCGCTCAGAAGAGCGTGCGTCGGTTCTCGAAGATATGTCCAAGGCAGCGCATCCGCCGACAACGCATGACCTCTTCGCGAGCTTCCAAAAGCCTCCCTTGCGGTCTTATGCCTACGACCGAGGCTTCGGCACCCTTTATAGCTGCCTGATGTCACCGCGCGCAGGAGACGTCGATTACGTCTGGGACGGCCAACTGATCAGCCAGTCCTTCGATGACTTCCGGGAAACGAGTGTAACCGTTAAGCTCTCCGATGAATCGCGGGCTTCGAACTTTATTTTGCATAGATTTTCAAGCGTGAAATGACTGGGCCAGAGAGGGGTTCTGTCGGTTGTCATAGCTTTATGGAGAGCATGGAGTATTTCGCAACGGACGCACTGGCTCAGTTTCTGTTCGAGTTGCGACGGTGCGCCGGATGCTCTCAGGCGATATGACTCTTTGGTTACTCACCCCCCTGCGCCTGACCTCGCATTACGGCATAGTCACCCATCATCTCGACGAGAGCCGACCCGTCAGGCAGCATCGCCATCTCCTCGGCCGCCCGTGCCTGAAACTCCCTGCTGTATTCCACGACCGGCGGACACGCTGCCACGCCGCCAGCTTCAAAACCTGCCGTCGCGCAACCGGTCAACAAGCTCGTCGCGATTACGAGGACGGCGAGCCGCCGCCTCCAGCATCCTTCTCTGAACTTCATTGGCTTTCTCCCTGGTGTCGAGGCGTTCCGCGAGGCGACCAGCGCGTTCGCCGGAGCGGCGCAGGGCAAGCAGGAAAAGAAGGATCGCGAAGGCTGTGACGCCGTAGCGGAGCGCTGCGCTTGCCCATGCCGATCCCGCGAGCGCAGCGAGGAGGCCGCCGATCATCGCGCCGGATCCAGATGGAATTCCCCGATCTGCGCAAGCGCTACTGGGGAAGGCGCTTTTGGGCGCGTGGATATTTCTCCACGACCTCCGGTAACGTGACCGATGACGTGATCAGACAATACCTGGAATTACATTCCTCCAAGTGATGCCTCCGGCGTCAGCCGGTGGTCCTTCACTTTTCGCGGTTTCACTACGCGGTTCGCGCTACGTCACTCTTGAAGGTTTCTTCAAGTTACCCATCCTATCTATTCGCTTAAGAAAACGTCTGCCGTGGTACATGGCTTACGATAAGGATCGGCTGTTAAGCACGTTGGTCATGTCCGTGACGAATGTAGGCGGTGTATAAGCCTCTTCATTCTCAACCGCGGCCAGTACGTAGATAAAGCGGTTTTTAATTTCGCCACTCACCTCAAGTTTAAGCAATCGGATTGTTTCATCAAGGTCACGTTCCCCAATAACACCCAACTCTTCGTGCAAGTAATCTGCGGCAAAGCGAAACATGTTGTAAGGGCCGATTTTATAGCCGTCATCAATAATCACATTGTCCGGTTGATCTGCATCAAAAGAGCGCGTCCAACTGCGCAAGGTCGCAAGAAAGCGGAACCTCCGGTATTCAGCTGCAAATTGCGGAAATTTCTCATGACCAATTTCGTTTTCGATATGTTCTTTTATTCCCGCCTGAACCAACCATCTTTGATAGTCCGAAATATCAGCACGCATCTGATTGTAAAGGTAGGCAAATCGGGTAGCATCTGCCCCTCCGCGGAAAATTCCTGGATTGTCAGGGTCAAAGCGCAGCCAGCCGCGCGTTCGGAATGGACCACGATTAGTCCAACCATTACGAAGAACCGCGAAGTAGTCATAGGCATCGCCGATGAAATTTCCCTTAGCCCTGCCCTTGATAATTTTGACGCGGAAGTAGCGGTTTTCCTCCCAAAATCCGGGAAGAGTTAGGGACTTGGGTACGAGCTTAGTGCCTCCGTTTTTATCGGTGCCCTTGTTCGACTTCGGTACAATATTATCGAGATCGGGCGGGACGTCCAAGGGACTGGGCACTTCAACAAATTCAATAAATCCAATGCTCTGCGCAATCAAAAATGGGTTGTTGCTGATTTGGTTGTTCACATTGGGTACAATCCATGAATCTGCATTACTACCACGATAAAGACCATAGTCGGGTACGCTGTAGGTGAATGGGTCCCCAATCTTCCACTCATTTTGAACCGTGTCGCGGATTCGTTGGTCAATCGCCTCGATAAGCTCGTTGGAGTGCACTTGCATGTTTTGCAGCACTCTTAACAAAATGCCGCTGTCGCCGAGCTTTGTGAGTGCGCTGACAATTTGTTCGCCATCCGCAGCCAAGCTTTTGAGCATGCGCGGGAACGTCGGATTCGCGTATGTTCTCCCTAACAGTTCTGCACCTGTAGCAATAGTAGCCCCGCGCGCCCATTCGGTCGGGTTGGGCAGATCAGAAGGCACCCCTTCGACACCTAAATCTTGGGCGATACCGCCCACGAGACCAAAAACCGAATCAAAGGTCCCGCTTTCTTCGACGCGCCGCCATAGATCTTCGCCAGCAATATCCTCAACAAAACTGTTAAAGATCGGCTGGCGGGCAACGCGGTTGGCGTGGTTGCGCGCACGCACAAGAATGTCGATAAATTGGGTTTCACTCAGGGGCGTACTACTGGCCGCGTAAGCTTCGAACGTGTCGACTGCGACCAGAAGCGCGCCAATCGCTGCTTCTCGCTCTTGAGCAACATAGGTTGACCGGAAGTTACGCAGGATAAGTTCGGACTGCTGGATCAGAAATATTTGATATTGTTGATTGGCCGCGATCCGCCCCAAAGCGTTCTGAAGGGTTTCGGAAAGGCTGCCCAGTATCTGCTCCAAACGATCAAATCGCAAGTGCATTTCCTTACGCACATTGGCTATCTGCTCAGACATCATACGCAGGGACGATAGAACCATTTGCTGATTACTGCGCTGGGACAGTGCCGCGATGGCGCTGAAGGCTCCGACAGCGGTCCCCGCCATGGCCCAACCACCTATAACACCCAGGGAATATTGCTTGGCTGCGAACCACACACGATGGGCAGCATTGGCAATGGTAGCGATCTGGTTGCCGACCTTGGGTCCCCAAAAGGCTCCGACAATAAAACTAGTGACCTGAATAGCCCCTTGGATTTCGCGGGAGTCTCGTTCCAATTTTTGTATAGTCGCTTGCAGGCCCCTCACCCGTGCTTGGTCATCGGACAATGTTTGTAATTCATCCAGACGATCATCAATCGCTTGTGCACGCTGATCGATTTCATGGAGGAGCCGCTGTTGAACACTGCTATAGATTTCCTGCGCTCGATCTTGATCTGGCGTGTCCGACAGCTCATCCGCTTCGCTAGGTGTGATGACCGCAGTATCGCCTATAATGCTGGTGCTATCCGCGATCTCGCGAGCATATGGGATTTGAACATCCGGGTTGGATTGAAAGAACTGATCCAACTCGCTTGGGTTGTCTGATGCCTCCATTTCAATCAGGAAAAAAAGCCCGTTTGCTCCATTTTCGACGCGACCGGCATCGGCCGTAGTCGGTTCCAGATCATCTAGAATGTCGGGCAAAATGTTATGGGTTGCGTAATACCCAAGCATCGAGACTCCGATCCCGACGGTTATAGCACCGGCAACGGCAAGCGGCGCGCCTGCTACCGTCAACAGGCCAAGGCCAACGGTGCCGTACGCGGGCACAAGATAGAAGAAATCATCGGCGAGCTCCAACATGCGGTTGCTGCGGCCATTTTCTTTCTCTGACGAGCCCGCGAGGTATTGAGGCAGGCCTTCACCGTTATAAAACTCCACGAGTCCTATATCCGACAGGTCTGGAGTGGCATTTCCGCCTTTCCATGCTGCAAAACGATAAAAGGTCAATGCAAGTTTCTTGAATTCAGCCTCTGGATCACCGCTGTGCGACAAAAGCTTGGCGTTCGCACTGGCGGACAGTACCGCGCGAATGCGCCTCTTGGCTGTGATCGACTTTTCCGCCGTAAAGTGTAACCCCTCCCAGGCACGCGTGCTTGATGCGTTCAAAACGGTCAAAAGCGCACTCAATGGGATGGCGTGTCTAATACTATGGCCAGCAGTTAGGGCTGAGGTGCACTTGATAAAATCACGTCTTTTCATACGTACGCCTCACCACAGTTGATACACCTCCGCTGCTTTCCGGGCAGTTCTGATTTGATCGTGCGCCACAAGTTGATGGCTTTCAAGCCCATCTAGCCCCTCGATCCGGTCGTTGGCCTGTTGTCGGTTTCGTGGACACGACGATAAGTTTGTGACGATGGAAGCAGAGAGTGGAGATGTTGAGACGGAATTTCAGCCACTCGTTCAAGATCGAGGCGGTGAAGCTTGTGATTGAGCGGGGCGTGACTGTCGCCCAGGCGTGCAGCGATCTAGAGTTTGTCAAGAGCGTATTACAGCGATGGGTTCGGGAGGCACGCGCGCTTGATCCCTCATAATAGCATATTCCCGCCATCATCTCGACAACCGCCGATCCGTCCGGCAAAAGCACCGGCTAACGGGCCGCGCGGTTCTGAAACTCCGGGCTGTACTCTACGACGGGCGCGCACGTCCCGAAAGCGTCCGTCTCAGAACCGACCGTCGCGCAGCCTATCAACCAGGTCGTCGCGATCGCGAGGACGATGTGCCGCCGCCTCCAGCATCCTTCGCTGAACTTCACTGGCTTTCTCCCTGGATTCTAGGCGTTCCGCGAGGCGACCAGCGCGCTCGCCGGAGCGGCGCAGGGAAAGCAGGAACAGAAGGATCGCGATGGCTGTGACGCCGTAGCGGAGCGCCGTGCGCGCCCATGCCGAGCCGGTGAGTGCGGCGAGGAGCTCGCCGATCACCGCCGACCCCGTTTCCAGTCGTCGAGCCGCGCGTAGATTGTGACCGCAATCCCCCCGAGCGCGACAGCGATGAACACCCAACGCAGCGTGTCGAGATACGGGACGAGCGGTATGATCGCTGTCTGGGTGTCGGTCAGCACCGCCTGAGCCACTTCCACACCGGCCGCGCCCAGCGTCGCCGCCCCCGCTGCGCCACCGCCTTTCATGGTGCGGCTCTGCGCCAAAACCTCGCGCGCAGGCGTGGTTTCAGATGCATATGCCGTCGCCCGTACCGGGAAGCGCTCGCCCCACTGCCGCGATGGGCCAAGGTCGACGTGTATGAACCCCGAGCGCGGATAAAATCCAAACCCGAGGAAACCAACCGCACGTGCGGCCGTCTCGAACGCCGCCGGATCGTGGTTCGTCATGGCGATGTCGAAGGCCGCACCGTCCATGTGCTTCGACCGGGTTGCGCCGCCGACGGAGCGGTTGTGTTCGGGACTGCGAAAGGCAGAACGGACGATCAGCGGCTTGCCCAGCCGGTCGCGCAGTGCCTGCAGCTTGTCGAGTGCGGGTTCGTTGACAAGCAGCTTGCCAGTGCCGCGGCAAGCAATTTCGGCCGGGCTGAAATTCGGCCAGCGCCAGGCTTTCTCCGGCACATCGCGCCAATGGTCGTAAAAGGTCGTCGTCATGGTATCCTCAAGAAACGAAAAGACCCGCCTCGGAGGCGGGTCGATTGGACTGACAGTTTGGAGTGGCGAGCGGCTATGGACCGCCACCGAAGATTTTGAGCTTGATCGCGATGCCCGCGAGCAGCGCCAGCATCACGCCGGTGGTGATCATGCGGACGGCGGTCTGCATCGCGGTGCGGCGCACCAGCCGGACGCAGTCGAGCAATGATCGCAGATCCCGTATATCGAGCGCCGCTTCTTCACCGTCGAGACCAACATCGGCGAGCGCGCGCTTGGCGCCTTTCTCGGCGGCCCGTGCCAGCATCGCCTCGAACTCGGCGTCGGGCATGCGCACGAAACCCTGATCGGATCGGGGTGGTGTCATGAGGTAATCCTCTCTCCGATCAGCCGATCTTGCAGCCCCAAAGGGACGTGTGATCGGCCGCGAAATACCCATCCTGCGCGCGGAAATACCCCTGCAGCTCGACGGTATCACCTGCCGTCAGCGGCACCATCGTCTGCAGCCAGAGGGCCGTGGCTTCCGAGACATGCGCGCCACTGATCTCGCCGTAGGAGCCCCGGATTTCGGTCGCGCCGTTCAGAACAAGCCGCCCGCGCATCCGGGCCAAGGTGCTGGAATTGACCTTGTAGAGCAGCGTTGCGCCGAAGAGGTAGGTCCCATCCACAGGCGCGGTGAACAGGTTGGTCCCGGCATCGAAGACGCCTTGATCGTCATAATCGGTGTTGTTGAGACCGATCTTCGTCCAGGTCCCGACGCCGACATAGTTGTCGTAGTTCGTGTAGGCCTTGAAGCGCGGGAGCCGCGGTTGATCGACAATGCCGGTGGCGTTGTCGACGCTGAGCCCGTCGAAGAAGGTGCTGCCGTCGCCCGAGACCGCCAAGCGGAACCTGTCCGAACCGAACAGCCCAACCAGCGCCTTGGTCACGAAGTTGGTCTGCAGCGTCAGGCCGAGATCGTAGCCCGCCGCCTCCTTGTTCATGGTGTAGAACAGGTCGCCCGTGCCGCCTTCGGCGACCGTCTTGGCGGTCCAGAGCGCGGCGTTCAGCTTGGCCGAGAACGGGTTAGACGCATCCGCCGTCGTGCCGACCCCGAGCAGCGCCATATTCTGCAACTCGCTGGGCGTGGTGCCGACCCAGCCCGCGCCGTCGTAGACCAGCAGCAGCCCCTCATCCTCGACCCACGCTCGCCAGCCGGTCCGTGGTTGAAGGCGCATCCAGGCGCCGTCGGTCCAGAGCGCGACGTTCTGGTCCCACCCCGCCCAGTCTCCCGTCGCGCCTGATGCGATGATGTATCGGTCGCCATCGGCGGGGCTGCCAGGCGGAGCGGTCAGGTCGCGGTCGAGTACGGCGAGCTGGATCAGCCCGTCGAGCAGCCGCAGCGCCTCGTTGTGGGTGACATGTTTCTGGGCCTGCGCCGCTAGGATGTATGGCAGCAGCAGATGCGTCGTGGTGTCGGACATGGGGCCCTCAGAATGTGAGCGTGACGGTCTTGGGCGCGCCCCGCCCCACGAGGGCGGAGAGCTGGAAAATGCGGATGTCGAGCGTGTCACCGGGGCCGAGTGGCGCGCCCCAGTCAGCGGTCTGCTGGGCGGCTTCGTAGATCGCACTGGTCGTGTTCGCGCTCAGCACCCGTTTCACGGCAACGCCATCGAGGATCTCGATCTCGTAGGCCTCGGTTTCCTCGGCGAGCGGTACATCGACCGCGCCCCAGTTGTCGGCCGCGAGCGACCGGGACCGGCGCGTCCAGCGGATGGTCAGGTCCCCGGCAGTGCGCGGCCTGCGCAAGGGCTGCTCGAAATGCGCGACGGAGAACGGCCGCAGCCCGACGCCAGCGGGCGTGAAGGCCTGCGCGACATAGATCTCGTCGCTCACCGGGCGGCTCGCGGGGCCGATGCGCCAGTTCCAAGGGATGCCGAGATCGGCCTCGGCGATGGGCAGCGAGGCGAGGCTGTCGTCGAGCGCCACGACCCGGGCGCCTGCCGGAGCCGGATTGCCCATCGCGTTCTCGGTGCCGCGCTGGCCGCGCAGGAGGCGCGTCAGACGATAGCGGCCCGGCGCCAGCAATTCGGCCACGCCCGCCTGAACGATCTCCCAGACCCCGGGCGCGCTCTCGATGGCGAGCGCATTGGCACCGCCGAAGAGCGTCAGGTCGGTGACACTCTCCAACGTGCCCGAGAGTAGATCGACCACCAGCACATTGCCGAGGTCGAAGCGCGATGTCGGTCCAGCATAGAGATCAGACACCAGCGTCCCGATCCGAGCCCGCGTGCCAAACGTGGTGAGCAGCTCGAAGCCGTCCGTCGATGGGCTGCGGAACACCGCCATCTCGCCCGGCCACGGCACGGCATGGGCTGCCGCGAAAGGGCGATGCGGCGGCTGGTCCTCGGTCAGCTGCGGGAGATCGAGTATAACCGCCTCGGGCGCACCAAAGACGACGGCCTGCGAAAGCGCCGAGGGGCGCGGGGCACCCGGCGGCAAGTCATAGGCCTCTCGATCCTGTCGGACTGCTTCGATGCCGCGCGCGCCTGCATCTGCAATAGAAACGAGCCGCAGCGGCACGGAGTGACCGTCATGGGCGAGTGTGACGACATCGGCCGGATCGAGCGCCAGCCGCGAGTGCGGCAGGCTAAACGCGGCCGTTTCCCGCCCGGTCCAGGCTTCCATAAGCGCGCGGCGGCAGCGGCGCTCGGCCTCCTCGGGCGGCACCGCCATCGGGAACGACTCCGACGCAATCCGGGTCGTGTCCACGGTGATGCGGCGCGCCTCAACGAGGGCCGCGTCGTAGTCCTCGTCGGCACGGGCAACCTGCCACTTCAGGGCCTGCGGCAGTTCGGTCTCCTGGCCACGCGTCAGCTCCAGCAGGTCGCCCTCGCGCGCGGCGACCAAATCGTCCGGCGCGACGCTCGCCACTTGCGCCCGGCCGCGCATGACGAAGCGGATGACGCCCTCGGTCTCGACCGCGTCGAAGCCGAAATGCCGCGACAACGTTGTAATTGAGGCGCGCGGGCTCTCCAGCGCGCCGATGGCGTAGCCCTCGACCGCGCCCCAGAGGCCGGTGACGTCGATGCGATCCTCGGGCAGGCCCGCGCGCAAGCAGAGGTGCCGGACCAGCGCCGCCAGCGACACCGCGCCCAGCCGCCCGGTCAGCCAGTGCCCGAGCCGCCAGTTCGCCCCGTCCGTCCAGACGTCGGTCAGCGCCGGGAAAAAGGGATAGGGCCGCGCGTCCCAGGTCCATGCGGCGCATTCCGGCACATGCACCATGCGGCCGCCATAGACCGATGACAGAGGGTTATTCGCGGCCTCACCCCACCAGAGATAGGTCGCCTCAAGATAAGCCCGCTGGATCGCGTCATCGCGCCAGCCCCGCGAGAAATGCGGCGTGAAGCTCTCGGACGATTTTGGATCGAAGAAAACATTCGGCTGGTTTGTGCCCCGGTCGATGGCGGGACAGCCCAACTCGGTGAACCAGATCGGCTTGGACTCGGGCGCCCACGCCGTCGGCGTGCCGCTCTCCACCCCGCCCGGGCGATCGTAATGCGCGTTCGACCACCAGCTGCTCAGATCCTTGTAGCGGAAGACCCATGGCTTGGCCGCCGCGCCGTCCGTGATCGGAGTGCGCACCTGTGCGGAGCGATCGGCCGCGCTGGCATAGAACCAGTCGAAGCCTTCGCCGCCCGCGATGTTCCCCTGCAGGTAGGTCCGGTCGTAGATCGCAGGCCAGCCCTCGGCCGCGTCAGCATGCTCGAAGCCGTCGCGCCAGTCGGAGAGCGGCATGTAGTTGTCGATCCCGATGAAGTCGGTGTTCGCGTCGGCCCAGAGTGGATCGAGGTGGAAGAACACGTCGCCGCTGCCATCACCCGGCTGGTGCCCGAAATACTCCGACCAGTCCGCCGCGTATCCGATCTTGGTGCCGGACCCGAGGATCGAGCGCACGTCGGCCAGCATATCCCGATAGGCCTGCACCGCCGGATAGGTGGATGGGCCCGAGCGGATCGTCGTAAGCCCGGGCATCTCGGTCCCGATCAGGAACGCATCGACCCCGCCCGCTGTAGCGCAGAGATGCGCGTAGTGCAGCACCATCCGCCGCAGGCCCCAGTCGCCGGATGCCCCGGTCCACGAAACCGACTGACCCGAGACGCTGAAGCTGGCGGGCGTGGCCGCGCCGAAAAGCGCCGCGACTTGGGTTGCGGCCGTGGCGGTCTGATCTGCCGTCCCGTCATACCCCGCTGCCGGAGAACAGGAGATCCGCCCCCGCCAGGGAAAAGCGGGCTGGCCCGTCTCAGCGGCGTTGTTGGAATACGGGTTCGGCAGCATATTGTCCGGCGGGACATCCATCAGGATGAACGGGTAGAAGGTGACGCGCAGCCCACGCGCCTTCATCTCCTGGATCGCCTGCACCACCGCGAAATCGGCGGGCGTGCCGCCATAAACCGGGCGATCCTGATCATCGCGGCTGACCAGAAAGGCATTGGCGCGGCTGATGCCATTGACCGACCAGGCCGACGGCGTGGTGGTTTTGGCGGTGACCTCGACCCCGGGCCGCGCCTTGCAATTGCCTGCACGCAGATCATCACCGAACCAGGCAACCACCAGCGACACGCTTTCGATTTTCGGGGCCATCGCCTGCAGCCGATCCAGCGCCACCACCATGTCGGCGGTATCGGTCAGCGCGTTGAGGTTCTCGGGCTCGGACGACCCGCCGCTGCCCTTCCGGATGCCCTGCGTGGCATAGGCGAACTCGCCGGATGCCGGGATCATGGTGACCGCTTGTGTGAGACCCTCCGCGGTGTCCGGATCGGCGAGCGGGCGAAACACCTCAAAACTCATCTGCGGGATGCGGTTACCGTAATTCCCGAGCGGCAGGTCCTCGAAAACGACATAGGCGGTGCCGCGATAGGCGGGCGTATTGGCCGCGCCCATCTTGGCTGTGATGAACGGATCGGCCGCCTGGCTCTCATCGCCCGGATACCAGCGCCATGTAATCCCGGTGGTGTCCAGAAGCTTGCCGTCGGCCCAGATGCGGCCAATGCCGGTGATCGGGCCCTCGCAGAGCGCGACCGCGAAACTGGCATAGTAGAAATACTCAGTCGTCTTGACCTTGCCGCCACCCCCACCGCCCTTGCCGCCGCCTTGCGTGGTGGTCTTTGTCTCCTCGCGAAAATCCGTCGCCCAGACGATATTACCCCCGATCCGCATGCGGCCATAGAGGCGTGGGATCACCGCCCCTTCGGTGGCCGAGGTGATGCGCAGATTGTCCAGCCGCGCGCCTTCGATCCGCTGGGTCGGCGCGAGCGACGAGATGATCCAGCTGTCGACGACCGAGCCGATGGTGGAGCCGATGAAGCCACCGATGGTGGCGGCGCTGACGCCGAGGATCGCGCCGCCGATGCTGCCGCCAATGGCAGCGCCAGCGGCACCGAGAACGAGGGTGGCCATGTGGGGATCTCAGCGTTGCGGAAACAGGAAGGCGAAGGCGATACGCCGCCGCCAGGACGGGGTTAGCGGTTCCTCGACGACGCCGAGCCGCTCGTAGGCGTGGAGGAAGGTGTCGGCCCCTGTGAGGATCCCGACATGCTTGGCGATGGCGCGGGGTGTCATGCGGAACAGGACCAACGCGCCGGGATTAGCCTCAGAAGGTGCGATTTCCGGCATCATGCGCCGAGCACCATCCGCAAGAACCTCGCAGGGCCCGGTCTCGCCCCAATCCCGGCTGTAGGGCGGGATCGGGAACGGCTCGGGGCCGACGACCTCGCGCCAGACGCCCCGCGCGAGGCCGAGGCAGTCGCAGCCGACGCCGCGCAGGCTCGCCTGGTCGTGATACGGCGTCCCCAGCCAGGCCCGCGCGATGGTGATGACGCGCGCGGGGTCGGCCAATGCGAGGGGTTGCGTCACAGCACGCCTCCCTCGTGGCCGCCATCCTTGGTGGCGTAGCGCAGGAAGGCATCCTGGCCGGGGATGTGCGGGAAGCCCCGGAAATTGGCGGTATTGGCGAACTTCGTGCCACAGGTCTCGATCCGCTTGTCGCATCCCGCGCGGACGGTGAAGGCATCGCCGCCAGCGATGGACCGCACTGGCGGTTCAAGCAGAGTCAGCACCGCGATACCGTCCGTTTCGTCATGGCCCAGCACCTCGGTGCGCCGCCCCGCGTTCGCGCCGCCAGTCCATTCGACGGTGCCAAAGGTGAACCAGCCAGCGTTGAAGCCGCTGAGTCCTGAGGCGGTGAATGCTCGGTCGCGCAGGAGATCGATGACGGTACCCGTGCCCTTGAATGCGGGATCCTCGAGATCGACGCCGCAGCGGGCATCCCCGAGTGCCGCATCGCAAGTTGCCTGAAACGTCCGCCCGACCGTCTGGCCGAGGACATGGGCGAGCGAGCGCACCTCCGCGACGAACGCCAGAAGCCCACGCCGGATCTGGCCGATGGCCCCGCGGCGCATCAGGACGCGCTGACCCGTGTCCGCCCAGTTCACCCGCCAGACCTCGACCTCCGCGTTGTCCCAGCGGCCGTCCAGGATGTCGGTCTCGGTGATCCGGTCCGAGGTCAGCACGCCCTCCGCGTCCTGCGCATCGACCGACAGGTCAGACCCCGATCTCACCTCGGAGGCCGTCAACCCGCTCTCCGGCTCAAAGGTGGTGCCGTCGAAGTTCAGCGTCCGATCATGATCGGTGAAGCCAAAGCTCACGCCGTCTGCGCGCGCAATCCGCCAGCACCAGGACAGCGTCGTCGTGCCCTCGTCGAGATGGGCCTGCAGGTCGGGGTTGATGCTTTTCATCGGCGGAGTTCCAGAAGCGGGATTGAGGTGATCGAGCCCAGTCGCTCAATGTCGTGCGTTACATCGAGCGCGTCGCTATCAAAGCGGACCGGCACGTCGAATTCGAAGCCCGCCGTGATCGCGACGCCAGCGCCGGGCGCGGAGCTAAAGGTGACGAGGCCAGCGGTCGTATCGACCGACCAGCCGGAGGGCTGCTCCACCCCACCGAACGCGATGCGCACAGTTCCCGCCACTGGCTTCGCGATGGCGCGAGTCCAGGATTGCGCGCCCGAGGCGTAGTGCTTCACCAGCTGGAAGGCGGTCGTCGTGCTATCGCCGGTGCCGATCGCCTGATCCATCGGCGAAAGCTGGCCCGAGGGCAGGCAGGATTTGTGGTCGCCCCAATCCTTGAAGCGGAAGCCATGGAGGCGACCGTTGCGCGCCTCGAAGAAGGCGACGACCGCTGCAAGATCGTCCGCGCGGCGGATGCCGTAAGCCACATCGTAGCGGCGTCTGGAATTGGCCCAGCTGGCATTGCGTTCCTCGTCGCCGCTGGCCAGTTCGACGATCTGAGTGCGGCGTTCAGGCCCGCCGCGTGCGCCCCGGCTGATGTTGTCCGGAAATCGGACCTCATGAAAAGCCATCACATGCCCCTCCGACCCATCGACACGGCGCGGGCGATGTCAGCCGCGACCTGCGTGCGCGACTGCCGAAAGCTCTCGGCGTCGCGAGCCATGATGGTGACGTTGACCCCTCCGCCTGCACCGTAGCTCTGCGTCTCGCGCCGAGACAGTACCCGCTCGCCGCGCTGCAGGATCGCAGGAACCTCGTCGTGGCGAAGTCCGGCCATGCCGCCGCCATGCATCCGGGGCGCGTCCACAAAGGCCATCGCCGGAACCATCCGGCCTGGCGCGGAGGCACCTACCATGCCGCCCGTGTGCAGGACGTTGGCGAAGATCCCGCCCGCGCCGGAGAACACGCCCGAGAGCGCATTGGCGATGGGGCCGAGGATGAACCGTCGCGCGGCCAGTTTGGCCAGGTCGGCGATGAATGAGGTCACCAGATCGCGGAAGTTCAGCTTGCCGGTCTTCACGAACTCGCCGACGGCGTTCTCGGCCGACTGAAAGGCACCGACGAGGCTCTGGCCGATATCGCCGCTGATGTTGCGGGCCTTGCTGGCGTAGTCAGACAGCGCCTCCGTGACCGCCTGCCAGCCGGTCACTGCCGTCTCGACGTTGGGCCCGGCCGCAGCAGCCGCAGCACCGGCGGCCGCACCGGCATCGGTCGCCGCCTGTCCGGCACCATCAAGCGCGGTCTCGAACCGCTCCGCCGCGGTCGTGGCCTCAGTCAGCGCGTCTGCGCCACCCTCGCCGCTGCCCTGCACCGCATCACGGAGAGCCTGCCAGCTCGCGAGTGGCGCACGCGCGCCTTCGGCCAAATCCTGCGCCGCGCCACGATACCTGTTGGCTGTGGCCAATGCAGAATTGGCCGCTTGCGTAAGCCCGAGATCGGGCGCGGTCAGCGGGTTGTCTTCGAAGGCCCGGTCGAACGCCGTCTGCGCGGCGTTGGTCGCGGCCGTCGCTGCCCCCTCAAACCGGTTCTCAACCTGGCCCAGATCAAGATCCGGGACAATCGAGATCCTTCGTTCGGACCCGAGCGCTTCCAGCCCCTGATTGATCCCGCCGATGAAGCCGTTGATGCGCGAGACCACCCCGTTCAGCATCGCTTCGACGCCGTCGATCAGGCTGTTGGCGGCCTGGAACGCCAGATCGCCTATGGCGGCGGGCAGCAGACCCCAGATCGCCTTGATCGCCTCGTAGGCGCCCTCGAAGGTGTTCGCCGCCGTATTTCCGAATGCCACGACGCTCCCGATGGCGCTCTGCATGCCCGACGCGGCGTCAGCCTTCAGGTCGAAGAACATCGCCGTGGCGGCCGCGCCTGCCGCAGCGGCGCCCATCTTGATCCGCTCCCAGACCTCGACCGCCAGGTCCTTCAGGAGCGACATCGCTTCTCCGAACCCGCCGGCTCCCGACGCAAGGCGGGTGAACTGGTAGACCAGCTCGCCCGCGCCCACGATCAGCGCACCGATGCCGGTCCGGATCAGCGCGCCGCGCAGCACGACCAGCGCCGTGGCAAGGCCACGGACCGAGAGCGCGGCAGCGGCCATCCCCGCCACCCAGCGGCCCGCGAGGAAGGCCGCGAAGGTGGCGGCGTAGGTGGTCAGGCGGCCGATGTTGTCGAAGAGACCGCGAATTGCGATGCCAAGCGGGCCGGTCCGGCTAGCGACCGCCGCCATGGCGTTGGCGACGGCTTCCAGCGCGGGGGCCGCCGCAACGGCCAACTGGTTCGACAGCCCGCGCCAGATGAGCCCGAGGCGCGAGATGGCGTCGTTCGTCCGCTCGATCTGGTCGGCGTCCTGCTCGGAGACCACGACCCCGAAGGCGCGCACGTCCTCCGTCGCCTGGCGCAGCGTCGCGGTGTCGATGCGCGACATGGCGATCGAGCCTTCCTCGCCGAAGAGCTGGCCTGCGACGGCGGCGCGCTCGGCCGCAGGCACGAAGTCCTTGATAGCGGCGTTGATAGCAGCCACGCGCTGGTCCAGCGGAAGGGCGATCAGCTCGGTGGCGGAAAGCCCCAGCCGATCAAGCGCGTCTGCTGCGGGGCCGGTTCCGGCCGCGGCCTGGCTGAGACGGCGCGTCAGATCCTTGGTCGCCTGCTCGAGGCCGGACATCGAGACGCCCGCCAGCTCGCCCGCACGCTCCAGCGTCTGGACCGAGGCAACAGTGGTGCCGAGGGACTGTGCTAGCTTTGCCTGCGCGTCGACCGTCTGCAGTCCGGAGCGGACCATGGCGACTCCGGCAGCGGTCGTGGCGGCGACGGCTGCTGCCGAGGCGACCTTCACCCGCCGCGCGAAGCCTGCCAGCCGACGGTTGGCTGCTTCCATCTCTCGGCTAAGCCGTCCAAGCCCACGCGCCCCGGCCTCGCCAACACCTTCCAGCTCGGCACGAACCTGCCGTCCGCCCACGGCCGCAAGGCGGACGCTAACCCGTTTCTCTGCCATCCCGGCGTCCTTCCATCTGTTCGTTGAGTTTAGTGACCATCACCGCTTCGATGACGGGCACCAGTTCCGCCATGGCGAGGGGCGGCACACCTAGCGCGTCGCCGAGGGCTAGCACCGCCGACATGTCCCAGCCAATCACCGCGCCCGGTGACACGCGGAGCTGACCACCAAGACGCCCGACCAGATCCCAGACCTGCCAGCCTTCATGCGTCAGGGGCTTGGTCAGCCGCGCCGGGCAGTCGGGGCAGGTTTGCGCGCAGGCTCCGCAGTATCGCTCGCCCCCGCCAAAGGACCATTCGGCGAGAGCGCGGAGGCGTTTTTTTCCTGTTCCAGCAGCAGACCCTTGGAGA
>JAKVCO010000043.1 GCA_022448245.1 Paracoccaceae bacterium | reverse complement strand
GATCGAGCCGTCGTATTCCTCGACCGCGCGCATCAGCGCCCCGACGTCCGCAGCATCCGTCAGGCCGGGCAGACCGCCGGACTTCGTTCTCACGATAGCGCGCTTCACCTGCCGGGCCGGGTTCCACTCGATGTAGCCGAGAGCGATTGCGAGATCGAAAATCTCACCGAGCTTTCGATGTACGTCCTTCGCCTTCTCCAGGTGCCCCTGTTGCTGGATGCGTTCGACTAGGTTCAGAACTTCCGGCGGCTTGATGCTGCCGACGTCCCTCCCCTCGAAAACACGCATCGCCTCGGAGCGCATCCAGATCGTCTCGACCGTGCCGTCTGCGCGGCGCTTCTCCAGTTCCCATTTGTAGATGTGACGCCGGACCTTTTTCACAGTCGGCAGAGCCATGCCTTCCGCGATCCGCTTCTCCATGAAGCGCCCGGCCAAGGTCTCGTAGCGCCGCTCGACCGGGACGACCTCTTGAACCTTCGCCTTGGGCTTGGGGCCGCCACGGCTGCGCTCAACTCGCTCGCCGCGCGGGTCAATCTTCTGCTTCACTTGGAGCCCTATCTCCACGGCCCGTGATCGAGCCTCCACGAGTTTCAGATCGGGGAAGCTCCCCAGGGTGTCGGACCGCTGCGTTCCGCGCCATCGGTACTTTCTGACGAAGACCTTCGTCCCCGACGGACGCACTTCCAAGAAGAGCCCGTTTCCATCGCGCAGGCTGTACGCCTTATCGGACGCAGCAGCGGCCTTGATCTGTTTCTCGGTTATCATCGCTGAACTCCCGGGCTCCGGTGACTGAATCACTGTTCACCTTTCGCCGTTGCATAAGTGAATTATTCCACCAAAAGGTGACATATCCTGCAACGGTTCTGCAACGCATTAATTCCGAGATGAGGGTGAATTGGCGCAACAATCGGAAAAGCGGGAGTTTCAAGACATTGTTTTTGCTTGATAATCCCATCCCCCAAAAGAGGATTTTTTTACTTAAAGGTGTGCCTGGTACCCAAGGCCGGACTCGAACCGGCACGGTATCACTACCGGCGGATTTTGAATCCGCTGCGTCTACCATTCCGCCACTTGGGCACGTGCTCTCGGGTAGACCCCGCCGACGAGGGGGTCAAGCCAAAGTGACCTCCTCACCGTCAGCCGGGGAACATTATCCCAACGAGCCAGAGCGTGATGGCCGGGAAGCTGACCAAGATCACAACGCGTACGAGGTCCGAGGCCACGAAAGGCGTCACACCGGCATAGGTGCGGACCATGGGAATGTCTTTGGCCATGGAGTTGATGATGAAGAGGTTCATGCCAACGGGCGGTGTGATGAGACCGACTTCCACGACGATGAGCGCGAGGATGCCGAACCAGATCGCCGTCTCCTCGGGCGTCATGCCGAAATCGAGCACGGTGACGATCGGGAAGAAGATCGGGATTGTCAGCAGGATCATGGAGAGCGAGTCCATCACGCAGCCAAAGATCAGATAGGCCACGAGCATCGCCATAAGCACGGTATAGGGCCCGAAGCCTTGGGTCGACACCCATTCGGCCAGTGACTGCGGCGCCTGGGTGATGGCGAGGAAGGAATTGAAGAGCGCGGCACCGAAGACGATGAGGAAGATCATCGCCGTGGCCTGAGCGGTGGCGAGGATCGAGTCCTTGATGCCGGCCCAGTCGAGCTCCCGCGTGTAGAGGCCGTAGAGCATGGTGAGGACGGCACCGACGGCAGCCCCCTCAGTCGGCGTGAACAGCGCGTCTGGCCCCGGGTTCGACCAATCCCAATCGCCCGCGATGCCGTACATGACGATTACGAAGATGAAGATCACCGGGAAGGTGGAGAGGAAACTCTTGGCGCGCTCGGCGTAGGGGACGCGTTCGGCGACCGTCCCTGCCCCGGGACGCACACGCACATAGATCGCAACGGTGAGCATATAGCCGATAGCCGCGAGGATGCCCGGCAGCAGAGCCGCGACGAACATCTTCACAATATTCTGCTCGGTCAGGATCGCGTAGATCACGAGGATGATCGACGGTGGGATCAGAATGCCCAGCGTACCGCCCGCCGCCAGCACCCCGGTGCTGAGTGCATCCGAGTAGCCGCGCTTGCGCATCTCAGGCAGCGCCACCTGCCCCATGGTCGACGCCGTGGCGAGCGACGACCCACAGACCGCGCCAAAGCCCGCACAGGCGCCCACGGCGGCCATGGCCACCCCGCCCTTACGGTGCCCCAACCAGTCCTGCGCGGCCTTAAAGAGCGCGCTCGACATGCCCGACTTCGTCGCAAACTGCCCCATGAGCAGGAAGAGCGGCACGATAGAGAGCGAGTAGCTTGAGAACGTGTCAAATGTCAGCGTCTTCATCTGCGCGAGCGGTGCGGTGGGCGAGCCCCGCACGATCCAAACGCCAATGAAGCCCGTCAGCGCCATGGCCACCGCAATCGGCACCCGCGCAAAAATGGCCACGAGCATCAGGCCAAAGCCTGCCAGAGCCAGTTCAATCCCGCTCACTGCGCTTCACCTCGTGCAAATCGGTTCCAGCTGCGCCAGACCGTATAGGCCGCGACGATGAAGAAGACGACGGCGCCAATCAGCGCCAGCCCGTAGACATTCCAAACGGGGATCTCGAGCTCGTAAGTCGTCTCTGGAAAGAAAGGTTTGTAGCCCATGGAAAGACGATCGCGCCACGGGTCGGAGAAGAAGGGAAACTTCTCCCCGAAACCCAGGTAGAAGCGCCACATCACGACATAGGCGAGGATGGCGATCAGGATGTCGCCAATAAGCGCGGTCAGCGCCCGTCCTCGCGCGGGAAGTGCATTGGTGAAGATGTCGACTGTCACGTGCCCGCGGTTGAGTTGGCACCACGGCAGGAACGCGAAAACGGCGATGCCGACGCCGGCCTCAACAAGCTCATAGTCCCCCGGGATCGACCGGATCGGCCCCGTGTTGATCCAGCGGCCAAAGATCGAAACCATCGTCATGAAGGCCAAAGCAACGAGGATCGCCCCGCCCGCATAGGCCAGGATGCGTGCCAAGGCTTCAACGCCCACGCCCACGCGAGCTTCTGCTTTTGCGGCAATCTGCACGCTAGCCTCCCAACACCGGTGGAGAGGCGTTTAGCGCGGCGATATCCATACCTGCAATGGCCTTGTAGCCATCTGCGAAACTCTGTCGTTCGGCGAGAGGCATGACCGTTTCGATGTCGTCAAATCCATCTGGCGCGCGCTCAGCCACGATATCCAGAATTTTGTCCGGGCCATCGCCCCGATTGGCGAGCACGAGCGCGTTCATCTTCTCGCGGCGTTCGTTCTCGTAGACCTCGAGCGCGGCCTCGTTCGCTCCATGAGCCCGGATTGCGCGGGCCAGGTGGCGGGCGTCCAAAATGCACTGCGAGGCGCCGTTTGATCCGATGGGGTACATCGCATGTGCCGCGTCGCCCATGAGCGCCACGGGACCATCGCGCCAGCTTGGCAGCGGGTCGCGGTCCACCATCGGGTACTCATAGATCTGTTCGGCGCCGCGGATCACCTGCGGGATATCGAGCCAATCAAAGTTCCATCCGTCAAAGGCCGGGAGGAAGTCCTCTAGCGTGCCTTGCCGGTTCCAATCCTGCTGCCGCCAATCATAGCCCTCTGGCATGGTGAGATCGGCGATCCAGTTGAGGATGCTGCCGCCCTCCCCATCATCGGCAATCGGGTAGCAGACGAACTTCACATCCTTGCGGCCCGCCATGGCCACCGTGCGCCCCGTGCGGAAGCGCGGCCCGCGCGTGATCCCGCGCCACATCATCGTTCCCCCCCAATGCGCAGGCCCCTCGCCAGAGACCATGGCCTGCCTGAGCGTGGAGTTGATGCCGTCACACGCGATAAGTAGATCGCCCTCAGCCGTCCCAAGCGCTGCGCCGGTCTTGCGATCGTTCAGACGCGCGGTGATCGACCCCTCCCAGCCCGACACCATGGTGCCGGTGGTCACAGCCTCGGGCCCTGCCCTCTCAATCAACGTATCGTAAAGGAGCATCTGCAGCTTGCCGCGATTGAGCGAGAACTGCGGCCATCCATAGCCCGCTTCTGAGCCCCTAGGCTCAGCCCAGATCAACTGCCCTTGCGCGCTGAAGTAAGCCACCTCTTCCGTGCGCAAACCGATCTGATCCAGCCCGCTCTCGAGCCCCATTTCGAAAAGCTCTCGGGCAGCATGGGGCTGCAAGTTGATCCCCACGCCCAGCGGTTTGACCTCGCCCACTGCCTCAAACACGCGAAACGGCACGCCCAGCGCGTGGAGCGAAAGCCCCAGCGAAAGCCCCGCAATCCCGCCGCCTGCAATGAGAACCGTCATGCCCAACCCCCAAATAAAAAAAAGCGGCGCGAGAGGATGCCCCCGCGCCGCTCTGATCACATGTGATGCTTACATCGCGTCGGTGTAGCGCGCGATGGCTTCACGGGCGAAGTCGACCATCTCCTGACCTGCGAGGCCTTTGGAGGTCACCTCTTCGATCCAGGCTTCGGTCTGCGCCGCGCCGATCTCGCGCAGCTGCGCTACGTCGGAATCGCTCAGCGTTGCCACGGTGTTGTCGGTGCCACTGATGATATCGACCGCGATGATGTCACCTTTGTCCATCGCCGCACCTGCTGCACCCGAAACCTCAAGGCCTGAGTTCGCGTCGATGACCGCTTTCAGGTCATCTGGCAGGTTGTTGTAGGCATCAAGGTTCATGCCCCAGATGAAGAACGTGTTGTAGAGCGCGCGGTCGCCGCCGATCTGCGTGTGGCTGTCAGCAAGCTCGTGCACTTTCAGGCCCGGAACCACCTCGTAAGGGATCACGCCGCCATCAACGACACCTTTGGAAAGCTGCTCCGGGAATGCCGGAACGGGCATGCCCACGGGCGTGGCCCCCAGTGTTTCCAGCAGCTTGTTTGCCTGACGAGATGGGCCGCGAAGCTTGAGACCATCAAAGTCCGCAAGGCTCTCAATCGGCGCGCCTTTCTTATGAACGACGCCCGGGCCATGCACGTGAACGGCAAGCACCTTGATGTCACCCAGACGCTCCATCAGATACTTCTCGGTGAATTCCCACGCGGCTTTCGACGTCGCCTCGGCGCTCATGGACGACATGAACGGCAGCTCAAAGACTTCCGTCTCAGGGAAACGGCCCGGCGTGTAGGCAGGAAGCGCCCAACCACCGTCGATCACGCCATCGCGGATCTGGTCATAAAGCGCGGGCGGAGCGCCACCGAGCTGCATCGCCGGGTAAAGCTCAACCTTGATGCGGCCGTTGCTGTCTGCCTCAACCTTTTCCGCCCACGGCGCCATGAAGAAGGACGGGACAGATCCCTGCGGCGGCAGGAAGTGCTGAAAGCGCAACGTCACATCCTGTGCAAAGCTCGCGGTGGCCATGACGCCCGCCGCCAACGTGCCAGCAAGGCTCGCCTTTAGAAATTGTTTCATCGTGTTCTCCCTTGGTGTTCCACGCCCTGCGCGAAGTAGAGCGCGCGTGCCAAGCACTCGCAAGTAAAACCTGCGCCAACCCCGAACTTCCTGCCCCGGGTCGGTGGGCGGGCGCCTCTTGAGCACGCCGCAAGGCGCGCGCAGAAACAGTGCCGTCCACTGACTACCCTGTGACCACACAGCCCATGCCGACATCTTGACGACAGCGAACCAGCGTGCCCAATGGCCGCGATGACCGCAGAACACTCCGATATGGCTATCTCCGCAAGGCTCAAACACCTTGCCGAGGAAGCGCCCGACGACGCTGTCACCCTGGCGTGGATCTTAAGCCAACTCCAAGAACGCGCCTTTGGCCTCTTCCTGCTGATCCTAGCGCTTCCCTGCTGCATTCCTTTTCTCTACGGCGTCCCTCAAATCGTCGCGCTGCCGCTGATGTTCATCGCGGCCCAGGTCGCATTAGCCAGAAAGACACCCTGGCTCCCGACAAAACTAGCCGCCCGCGAAGTTGCACGCAGCAGCCTTGATAACCTCGCCGCGCGGGCGGGCCCTTGGCTTCGCCGGATCGAGGCGCTGAGCCGCCCTCGCCTGACCGCGCTGACCCGCGCGCCGCTCGACCGCGTCGTGGGCCTCGCCCTCGTGCTCTTCAGCGCCTCAATTCTTGTGCCCTTGCCGGCCACTAACACGGTGCCGGGTTTTGCGGTCGTCGTTGTCGCTATGGGCATACTTCAACGCGATGGCATCCTCGTTATTCTGGGCGCGATCTTAGGCACTGCTTGGATCGCGTCTCTCATCTTTGCAGGCGCCACGTTAGTGAGTCTCCTGCGCACCTGGTTAGGGATTTAGCCTATGAAACGCCTCGTCATTCTGGCTGCCCTTGGTTCGGCCGCTCTCCTAATTGGCGCCTTCCTCTTTCAGGCACTCGGCTACGCGCCCTGCAAGATGTGCTACTGGCAGCGCTACCCGCACGTGGTGGCAGCCGCTCTAGGCGCGCTCTTCCTCGTCTTCCCGGCAAAGATCGTCATCTGGTTGGGCGCGCTCGCGGCGGCCACAACGGGCGCCATCGGTGCCTTTCATTCTGGCGTTGAGCAAAAATGGTGGGACGGCCCGGCGAGCTGTTCGGGCGGCGGTGCAGGGCTCGGTGGCCTCACGGGTAATGATCTTCTCAGCACCGATGTGATCGACCGCGTTGTCATGTGCGACGAGATCAGCTGGGCCTTTGCAGGCCTCTCCATGCCAACCTGGAACGCGATCTTGAGCTTTGCTCTTGCGCTCGTGTGGGTCCGGGCGGCCACGCTAAAAGCCTGACCGCCCGCCCCCAGGGTCTCAAGGAGCGCTTTTACCGGGCGCCGATGCGGACGATGTCGCCGTCGAAGGTCGGGATCGACATCACGAACTCATCGGTCGGATAGCATAGCGCCTGCTCCTCGAGCATGCCGATGGCGATGGCCTCGCCCATGCGGAGGCTGTCGTAGTAGTCGGAGAAGTAGTGCACCCCGGCCATGTTGCGCCCGATGGAAATGTTAGCGGCGAGCTTGTTGAGCTCCCCTTCGAGCGTCAGCGGGCAATGCGGCTCCTTGGGCTTGAGCTTACAGCCATGCTCCATGCTCTCGTACTGCACGAAGGACTTGATGTCGCTGCTGGCGTAAAAGCCGGGCTGATCCGTGTCCTTGTGCAGACCAAAGAGCGCGGAGGTGTCGAAGAATGCCTTTACGATCGTCGTACACGCTCCCGCAACCGTCGCATGGCCCGCGCCATAGGTCGGATGCATGGGGGAGCCTTCACCAAAGGCCATGGGCAGAAGGGCTGTGGCGTCGCCCCCATTCGGGTGGCCTTGGTTATGGGCACGGATGGCCTCGACGGTCTCCACGATCTGCTCGCGCATCTCGCCAAAGCACTTGCAGGTGCTGGGCACCTCTTTGTCGAACCAATCCGCCTTCTCGAGACGCGCCGCCAGCGCCTCAGGGCGCAGCCGCAGATGAGTGTTGAACTTCTGGTAGCGCACCGCCTTGAGCGCTCGCGTTGCGACTTCTGTCACGAGCGTCAGGATGTGCGGACCACCGTAGAGCGCAAAGCCACCCGCGTTTGCGGCCGCCTTCTCACCCGTCACGGCGTTCGTCATGAATGCATGCTGAGAGGCGCCGGACAGATGATCGAAGTTCGGATCAAGCGGCGTACCGTTGCTCCAAAGGATCAGCGTCGCATTCAGATAGGCCTGATAGAGCGCGTCGAAATGCACATAGGTCGCCAGATCGCGCGGCGTGTGGATGAAGCGCCGGTTGGCGGGCGAGAAATCCTGGCTCGCATCCGGCGCAAAGCCCTGCTGAACCTCGAACCAATCATCCCAGCGCATCATGTAATCGTCGCCTGCCTTGGCCTCGGCCACGCGTTGATCGATCCGCTGTGCGCCGTAGGCGATGTAGCCATCCACCGCATCGGTCGTGCCGTTGCGATCCGCGTTCCCGATGTGCAGGAGCTGCGAGACATAAGGCCCGTCAGCGGCGCCCGGTGCCGAGCCACGGAAGGCCGTCTGACTATCAAGCTTGCCGCTTGCATCCGTCATCCGAGGGCGCTCGTTGAAATTGTCCTCCGTGCAATACGGCAGCGCATTGAGGCGCGCGATGGACTGGGTCAGCGCTGCCGATCCGCCATGGGCGTCAAACGCATGGAACGGCTCGTCGCGCAGAAGGGCGAGTTCATAGACTTCCGCCATCTCATAGGCGAGCTCGTTCGTGCAGGCCGCAGGCGCGGGTGGCATCGTGACGGCTTGAGCGTCAGGCCCCTCAAGGTCGAACGCGGTGCCGGCTGTGGGAGCTTCCCACTGGCGGCGGGTGGACGGATCCCCTGATGGCGCGCGTACTTCCTTCACTACGCCATTGGCGTCCACGGTACGCGCGCTGTCATCGCGCGGCACAGGCACCGCGGTCGTGAACGGCGCCACGAAGCCCGAGTTGATGCAGCTCCGGAAGGCGTCAAAGTGATCGCGCAGCAGAACCGTGCCAGAGGCGTAGTCGTGATCGAGGCCTTTGGTGAAGCTCATCGCGAAGTTAGCCGAGGCAAAGCGAGCCTCATCAGGGTTTGCTCGGTGGTCTGGATGGGTACGGTTTTTGGCATGCTGTGCGGCTTCAACGCGCACACGGAACGCCTCTTCTTTCCGATCATTCGGCATGAAAAATCTCCAATAAAAATGTCTTGGTCGTACAATAGGAAGGCGCGGCATAAAAATTGCCGCGCCTTGGAAGATACTCGACCCCCAGTTGTGCCGGAAGTCAGGAATTCCTTATAAGCTGATCTTCGCTCATGAGAGCGGGCAATCAGCTCATCATCATGTCGAGCCGTGCACCCGCAATCGACCAGCCGCCGTCTGCGCCCACGATGGAGCCAGAGACATAGCGACCCGCATCAGAGCCGAGGAAGAGGCAAAGGTCGGCCACGTCATCAGGCGTGCCCATGCGCTGCATCGGAACCGACTTCTCGACGGCGGTGCGCATCTTCTCAGTCGGTGCAAGACGCTCCATCCCTTCGGTCCCATCGATTGGGCCCGGGATCACGGAGTTCACGCGGAGGCCTTCAGCGCCCCACTCGATCGCCAGACACTTGGTGATCATGTCGACGCCGGCTTTGGCCGCACAGACGTGGATCTGGAATGGCATCGCTTGGACCGCTTGTGGGGCGGAGATGTTGATGATCGACCCCGGGCGCGCCATGTGCTTGTGCGCCGCGCGCATCACGTGGAACGTACCGATGAGGTCGATATCTACAACCGACTTGAAGCCATTGGGGCTGAGGCCCACGGCCGGGGCCGGGAAGTTACCAGCGGCGCCAGAAACCAGAACGTCGATCTTGCCGACCGTTTCCTCGAAGGCCGCGAAAGCGGCGGCGACGTCGTCGTAATTGCGCACGTCATAGGCGTAGCCCAGCGCGCCCTCGCCCAGCTTGGCAACGGCGGCGTCCACCTTGTCCTGCTTGCGGGAGGCGACACCCATCCGGGCGCCAGCAGCTGCGAAAGCCTCTGCAATGCCTAGGTTGATGCCAGATGTGCCGCCAACGACGAACACGTTCTTGCCAGTGAAATCGAATGTGGCCTTGCCTGCCATGGGGCTTCCTCCCAAAGATTACCTTCACGTCACCTAGCCGCTACCCGACGCTCTGACCAGAACGCCGTAGCGTCAGGACGCACCCGACCATCCGGATTTCGTGAGCTCCCACCGTTGGGCAGCGTTGCCAGGCCCTCTCCCTGACACCCTCACCGCGCCAAGCTTGGCCGTCGCGTGTTGGGTTCGCAGGTTGTCTTCTGCGATGTGAAAGTAGACAGCAGGCTCTGTTTGAAAGGCAGGTTTGAGCATCAAGGACTTCATCGCCTTGTTAGTCGTCCCTCCCCACTCAGCTCGGACGAGAAAGGAATAGCCAGTGGCCCAGCGCCCCGGCGCCTCCGGGCATTCGGAGAACCGGCTCATCCCAATGACAGCATCACCACGACGCGCCACGAGCATGCCACCACCCTGGAGCATGTCCGCGATATAAGGCGCAAAGCCTTCGGGCGTGCCGCGTTCCTTGTTGAGATGCTGTTCCCAAATCAGCGGATCGCTCGCCGCGCGGCTCAAAGCGTCAAAGTCATCCTCGCGAAGGGGTCCAGCGTCAGCCCAAACCCAGCGAGTGACGGCGAAACGTCCATTAGATGGAACCTGCCTCGACAAAGAAGTTCGACGCCGTGCAGGCGCTGGCGGCATCCGAGGCGAGGAAGAGGACCATCTGCGCCACTTCGTCAGGTTCGATCGGATCGGGCGTGCACTGGTTCGACAGATGCGCATTCAGCGCCTCTTCCGTGACCCAGAGCTCCTTCTGGCGTTCGGTCATGATCCAGCCGGGCACGACTGTGTTCACGCGAATGCGGTGGGGCCCAAGATCGCGGGCAAAGCTGCGCGTCATGCCGTGCACGGCGGCTTTGGAGGTTGTGTAGACGGGCATGCCACCTGATTTCTCCCACCAGCTGTTGGAGCCCATGTTGATAATGGACCCGCCCTGCCCGGCTTCGATCATCGCGGGTGCGCAGGCCTGCGTTGCAAAGAACATATGGCGCAGGTTAGAGGCGATACGTTCGTCGTAATATTCTTCGGTCACGCTCTCCCAACCGTGGCGGTCGTCGCGGGCGGCGTTATTGACGAGGACCTTCGGCGCACCGACCTCGTCAATCAGATTGGCGAAGGCGGTCTTGAGCGCGGCGATGTCGCGCAGGTCTGCAACCTGATAGCTCGCGCCCGTTTCTTCCTTCATTTCCGCGGAGCCTGCTTCATCGAAATCGACAAAGCCTACACGCGCGCCTTGCTGGACAAAGCCGCGCACGATCTCCGCTCCGATGCCCGAGGCACCCCCAGTCATGAAAACAGTTTGGCCGGAAAGGCTGGCGTATCTGGCGAGATCTCTCATGGGAGGCTCCTATTCGTTTGGGGTCCAGAGCTAACGGAGATCATGGGGACTGCAAGGCCTCAGGAACCCAGCATCCACTCTCCATCGGGCCAAAACGCGTGGTAGGCGAAGGCGAACATGACATCGTGGGGCAGGTTTTCACCGGTCTCGGCGTCAAAGACGCGAACGGAGCCGACGTCTTTCGAATTACCAATGTCGCGCCCGTCGAGTGCCGAGGCCTGCCCCGCGCGCCAGGTGATGCGGACGCCTGCCTCTGTGACCTCTTCGAGCTCTGCAAGGCGCGTTAGTGGCCAGGCACGGTCACCCACACGGACGACGCGGACAAGCGGGCTGATGCCGTGGGGTGGGTTCTCCCCCGAGTACAGAAACGGCCGCGCGGAGCTATCGTAGTTCACATATGGGTTCTGGCCGTAAGGGCGTGGATGCTCGGTAGGCTGAGCCATGACGGCGCCTTCGGGGTTGCGGGCTTTGAACTCCGCCCAGCTTTCCATCCACGTTGGCAGCTTGGTGAGCTGAACGCCCGTCATCTCCCCCACGATGCCTTCACCGATGGCCTGCTGCCACCAGCTCTGCGTTTGGCGGTCGTACATGATCATATCGGAGTTACGCAGCTTGCCGGAGACGCCGAATTCCAGCACCTGCCCTGCGACGCGGCGATCGAAGGTGATGCCGGAGTTGCAGAGCGGGCAAAAAGTAACGGCCACGGGGATGCCGCCCACCTCGTCATTCACGATCTCATGCCACGTCAGGTAGCGGATCGGATAGGCGCGTGGCACCTCGCCCTCGAGCTCCAGCGTGATGACGGGTTCCCGGTCACCGATCTCCGTCTCATCCGCCACACGCAAGAATTGCGGGCTCTCGATGGAGGGGATGCCATCTTTCGGCGGTCCGCCAGACAGCACTTCCGTCCAGCTATCGATCGCGTTCTTGGTGAAATCCGTCTCGCCCCACTCCACGTCCCAGAATTGCGGTGCGGCATCAGGCGATACCTGTGCGACCGCCGTCAAGGGCAGCAAAGAGATGAGGCCGGCAGCGAGAAGGTGACGCATTGGGAGCTCCTGAATAAGGGGTCACCCTATCTATGACAGAAACGGAGGCGCCGGCCCATCGGCTCTCACAACATGGTGAGAGGCTGTGGGAGGTGGCAAAACCCGACCAGACGCCCTGTCCGACCGGGTTTTGCAGGATCGTTATTCGGTCACGCGCACAGCGGCCATGTGATCAGGCTCGCCCGTCACTTGGAAGGTGGAGCTGTCGCCGCGCTTGATGTCGTCGAGCACTTCAAGGCCAGAGGTCACCCGACCCACGACGGTGTAGTTGCCATTCAGGAACGGGCCGTCGTCGAACATGATGAAGAACTGGCTGTTGGCGCTGTTTGGGCTCTGGCTGCGGGCCATGCCCACGACGCCACGCTCGAACGGCAGGTCCGAGAACTCTGCATCGATGTCCGCCAGCGCAGAGCCGCCGGTGCCGTAGCGCCGCGCCATGCCGCTTTCGACGGCGGCGCGGAAGTCATCGGTGATCTTCGCGTTTTCGCCGTCACCGGTCTGGGCCATGAAGCCATCGATCACGCGGTGAAAGTAGACCCCATCGTAAAAGCCTTCAGCGGCTAGCGCGGTGATCTGTTCCACATGCGCCGGCGCCACATCCTCGAGCAGATCGATGGTGATCGTGCCCTCGGTATGGGCGCCTGCCACGTCGATCTCGAGGCCCGAACCCATGGCCGGACCTGCGAAAAACGCGCTTAAAACCAGAAGCTTACGCATCTGCAGCCACCTTGACCGAGATCATGCGATCCGGGTTCATCGGCGGCTCGCCCCGCAAAATGGCGTCCACATGCTCCATGCCCTCGATAACGCGGCCATAGACGGTGTACTGCCCATTGAGGAAGTCGTTGTCTTTGAAGTTGATGAAGAACTGGGAGTTGGCCGAGTTCGGGTTCTGGCTGCGCGCTGCGCCCAGCGTGCCGCGCGCGTGCGGCAGCTTGGAGAACTCTGCCGGGAGGTCCGGCTTGTCAGAGCCGCCCGTGCCGGCCATGCGGATGTTGAAATCCTTCTCCATGTTGCCGTTGGCCACGTCGCCGGTCTGCGCCATGAAGCCGTCGATCACACGGTGGAAGGCCACGTTGTCATAGGCACCTTCGCGCGCGAGCTCTTTCATTCGGTTGGAGTGCTCGGGTGCGACGTCGGGCAAAAGCTCGATCGTGACCATGCCACCTTTGAGTTCCATGAGGATCGTGTTTTCGGGATCTTTAATTTCGGCCATGGGGCCCTCCTTATCCGTTTGCGCGGACCCTATGGTGCGGGCACCGGAAGGGAAAGGCCCCTTGATAAATTCGCCGATCTGCGGCGTAAGTCGCGCAACTTAGGAGGACACCATGGCCTGGAAATCGCTCGCCGAAATGGACATCGCTGGCAAAATCGTTCTGACACGCGTTGATATCAACGTGCCAATGCAGGACGGCGTGCTGACAGATGCAACGCGGATTGAGCGCATTGTGCCGACCATCCGCCACATCCTTTCTCAAGGGGCCACGCCTGTGCTGCTGGCGCACTTTGGCCGCCCAAAGGGCCAGCCAAACCCTGAGATGTCGCTTCGGCCCCTCGCGCCAGTGTTGGCTGAGCACATCGGGCATGATGTCACCTTCGTCGATCGCCCCTCTCGCGAGTTCATCGAGGAAAACCTCGCTGATGTCATCTTGGTCGAGAACACGCGCTTCACCTCCATGGAAGAGGCCAACGACGAGCGCATGGCGGGTTTTCTGGCCAGCTTGGGCGACATCTACTGCAACGACGCGTTCTCGGCCGCGCACCGGGCGCATGCCTCGACCGAAGGCGTGGCGCACCTCCTGCCCTCCTGCGCAGGTCTTCTGATGGCCGCAGAACTCAACGCCCTTGAAGGCGCGCTGAGCAATCCCGTGCGGCCGGTAGCGGCTGTGGTGGGCGGCGCGAAAGTCTCCACCAAGCTGGAGCTTTTGGGCAACCTTGTAGGCCGCGTTGATCACCTAGTCATCGGCGGTGGAATGGCCAACACCTTCCTCGCCGCTCAAGGCATCGACGTGGGCAAAAGCCTCGCCGAGCACGAGATGGCCGATACCGCCAGAGAGATCCTCGCCAAGGCCGAAGCAGCGGGCTGCCACATCCACCTGCCTGTCGACGTCATTGTCGCCCGTGAGTTCAAAGCCAGTGCGGCGAGCGAGACCGTCGCCGCAGACGCCTGCCCAACAGACGCGATGATCCTCGATGCTGGACCCGAAAGCGTGGCCAAAATCGGAGAGGTTTTCGCCCAGTGCAAAACCCTCATCTGGAACGGTCCCCTCGGTGCCTTCGAGATCGAGCCTTTTGACGCTGCGACAAACGCCGCCGCAGAGGCTGCCGCAACGCTTACCGCGATGGGTAAGCTGACCTCGGTCGCAGGTGGCGGCGATACAGTCAGCGCGCTCAACCAAGCAGGCGCGTCAGAGCGGTTCTCCTACATCTCCACCGCGGGTGGCGCGTTCCTTGAATGGATGGAAGGCAAAACACTGCCCGGTGTGGCGGCCTTGGGCTAGCAACAATAGCGCGGGAATGAGACTTCCGTTCTCATCTTCGCGCCTGTTAGCGCACACATTATTGCTTCCTTAACTTGGCCTCTCTAGGGCTGTCGTTAACTAAGATCAGGAGACGCCTAGATGCCCAACCAAGCCCAAGCAGATCAGATCCGCGCCGGACAAGGCTTTATCGCCGCACTTGACCAGTCCGGTGGATCGACGCCCAAGGCGCTCCGGCTCTATGGCATCGAGGAAAACGCCTATTCGGGCGAAGATGAGATGTATGATCTCATCCATCAGATGCGCTCGCGCATTGTCGATGCCCCTGCGTTCAGCGGCGACAAGGTAGTTGGCGCGATCCTTTTTGAAAAAACGATGGACCGTGAGATGGGGGGCAAATCTTCTGCCGCGTATCTCTGGGAAGATCAGGGCGTTGTGCCGTTCCTGAAGGTCGACAAAGGCCTCGAAGGTGAGGCGAATGGCGTACAGGTCATGAAGCCGATGCCGGAGCTTGATGCGCTCTGCGCGCGCGCTGTGGGTAACGGTGTGTTTGGCACCAAGATGCGGTCTGTCGTCTCGGCGGCTAATGCTGAGGGCATTCAGGCCATCGTGGATCAACAATTCGCCGTGGGCGCCCAGATCGCGGCGCACGGACTTGTTCCGATCCTCGAGCCTGAGGTGACAATCTCCATCGCCGATAAGTCCGCGGCCGAGGACATGCTGCGCGACGCCATCGCGGCGAAACTCGACGGTCTCGATCATGACATTATGCTTAAGCTAACGCTTCCTGAGGCCGCGAACCACTACGCGCCGCTCATTTCCCATGATCGCGTGATGAGCGTCGTGGCCCTCTCGGGCGGCTATTCTCGCGCCGAAGCGAATGGTCGCCTGTCCAAGAACGCAGGCATGATCGCCAGCTTCTCCCGCGCGCTGACCGAAGGCCTTTCCGCCCAGCAAAGCGACGATGAATTCAACGCCACCATCGCAGACACGATCGACAGCATTTACCGCGCATCAATTGCTGGCAGCTGATTCGATTAGGGATTCACAGAGTCCAGCGCTTGTGTCATAATCCTCGCACGGCCCGATCAAGAGGCCCAACGAGGCACGAATGGTATCTTCCGCAACCCGCCCCGCTTTGGGCGCGCTGGCTTTTGTGACGGTTTGTCTTGCGCTCGGCGCCTACTTCACCTTTGCCGCTGTGCAGGGCGACTTTGGCTTGTTCAAACGAGCTGAGGTCGAGGCTGAAGCCACGCGTCTCTCCGCTGAACTAGAGGCTCTCGCGGTCGACATCGCGGCGCTGGAAAACAAGACCAAGCGACTGTCCGACGACTACCTCGATCTTGATCTGCTCGATCAGCAAGCCCGCGACGTCCTCGGTCTCATGCGCGCTGACGAAATCGTCGTTCAGTAGCCAAACCTCCCTCATCGAGCCCACAATCTGTGCTTTTCGAGCCATGCGCACAGCGCATTGCAGCCTGCGACATGACGTGGGTTACCGTGGCGGCATGAATCGGTTAAGGGATAGTTTAACGTTAAACCATCTGGGAGGAGCCGATGGCCGCGAAAAAGTCCGCGAAGCCCAACGTCTCTAAAGACGAGCTACTGTATCATTACCGCGAGATGCTTCTGATCCGCCGGTTCGAAGAGAAGGCCGGCCAGCTTTATGGCATGGGCCTCATCGGCGGCTTCTGTCACCTCTATATCGGCCAAGAAGCCGTGGTGGTAGGCCTCGAGGCCGCCGCCGAAGAGGGCGACAAGCGCGTCACCTCTTACCGCGACCATGGCCACATGCTGGCATGCGGCATGGACCCCAAAGGCATCATGGCAGAACTTACCGGCCGCGAAGGCGGCTTTTCTAAGGGTAAGGGCGGCTCGATGCACATGTTCTCGAAAGAGAAGCACTTCTACGGCGGCCACGGCATCGTCGCAGCGCAGGTCCCGATTGGCGCGGGCCTCGCCTTCGCAGACAAGTATCTCGGCAACGACCGTGTCACCTTCGCCTACTTCGGCGACGGTGCAGCCAACCAAGGCCAGGTCTACGAGACCTACAACATGGCAGAGCTCTGGGACCTTCCGGTGATCTTCGTCATCGAGAATAACCAGTACGCCATGGGCACGAGCGTCAAACGCTCCACCAAATCCCCATCGCTGTGGGAGCGCGGCGCTGCCTACGGCATCCCGGGTGAAGAAGTTGACGGCATGGATGTGCTGAAGGTCAAAGCGGCAGGCGAAAAGGCCATCGCGCACTGCCGCGCGGGCAAAGGCCCTTATATCCTCGAAGTCATGACCTACCGCTACCGCGGCCACTCCATGTCGGACCCCGCCAAGTACCGGACCCGCGACGAAGTCCAAAAGATGCGCGACGAGCGTGACCCGATCGAAAGCGTCCGCCAGATGCTTCTGACCGGCAAACATGCCTCCGAAGAGGATCTCAAGAGCATCGACAAGGAGATCAAGGCCATCGTGAACGAGGCCGCAGAATTCTCCAAAGAAAGCCCGGAGCCCGCTCTCGAAGAGCTCTGGACCGACATCTACGCGGAGGCTTGAGCGATATGGCTACCGAAATTCTGATGCCCGCCCTCTCCCCCACGATGGAAGAAGGCACGCTGGCTAAATGGCTGGTGAAAGAAGGCGATACGATCACATCCGGCATGATCCTTGCGGAAATCGAAACCGACAAAGCGACGATGGAATTCGAAGCGGTCGACGAAGGCGTGATGGGTAAATTCATCGTCGCCGAAGGCAGCGAAGGTGTGAAGGTGAACTCGCCCATCGCCGTGCTGCTCGAAGAAGGCGAAGACGCGTCCGCCGTGCCCGCCGCGCAAGCGGCCGCGGTCGAGGAGGCGGCTCCCGCAGGGAGCTCCGACGGGAGCGCCCCTGCCCCAGCATCCGTCCCCGCCGCGCCGATCGAAAGCAAAGCCGTCGAACCTGACGTGCCAGAGGGCACCGAGTTCAAACAGCAGACCGTGCGCGAAGCGCTACGTGACGCGATGGCTGAAGAGATGCGCAACGACGAAACCGTCTACCTCATGGGTGAGGAAGTTGCTGAATACCAGGGGGCGTACAAGGTCTCCCAAGGGCTTCTCGACGAGTTCGGCGCAAAGCGCGTCATCGACACGCCGATCACCGAGCATGGCTTCGCTGGCATCGCGGTTGGCGCCTCCTTCGGCGGCCTGCGTCCGATCGTGGAGTTCATGACCTTCAACTTCGCCATGCAGGCGATTGACCAGATCATCAACTCCGCAGCCAAGACGCTTTACATGTCCGGTGGTCAGATGGGCGCGCCCATGGTGTTCCGTGGTCCGAACGGTGCCGCCGCCCGCGTAGGCGCTCAGCACTCCCAGGATTACGCCGCTTGGTACTCCCACATTCCGGGCCTCAAAGTGGTTCAACCCTACTCGGCGATGGACGCCAAGGGCCTCCTCAAGACCGCCATTCGTGACCCAAACCCGGTGATCTTCCTCGAGAACGAAATCCTCTACGGCCAGTCGTTCGACGTGCCCGTACTCGATGACTTCACGATCCCCTTCGGCAAGGCACGGATCTGGCGCGAAGGCTCCGACGTGACGATCATCAGCTTCGGTATCGGCATGAAGTACGCTCTCGAAGCAGCTGATAAGCTCGCAGAAGAAGGCATTAGCGCCGAAGTTCTCGATCTTCGCACGCTGCGTCCGATCGACTACGGTGCGATCATCGCAAGCGTCCAGAAGACGAACCGCGTTGTGACCGTAGAAGAAGGCTTCCCAGTCGCTTCCATGGGCAACCACATCTCCGCCTATATCATGACCCACGCATTCGATTATCTCGACGCACCGGTTCTGAACTGCACCGGCAAAGACGTCCTCATGCCTTACGCCGCGAACCTCGAGAAGCACGCGCTCACGAGCACGGCCGAGGTCATCGACGCCGTGAAGCAAGTGACCTATCGCTGAGGCACTGGGCATGTTCTGGAAGAAAAAGCAGGACGGCCAACTTAACATCCAAGATCCGATGTTGGTGGCCGTCAAAGAGGAAAGCAAGGAACGGACGTTGGCGCTTCACATCGATTGCGAACAACTCGGGATGCCGGGTGAAGCGGGTGTCATGCTCGCAGACATTGCTCGCGAGATGGCGAAGAGCTTCGACCGTACCTATGCTGACGTCACTGAAACTGAAGCGCTCGCAGAAATCACGCGGGTCTTTGATGCCGAGCTGCGCACCCCCACCGAGGGCCGCGCTCACAGCATGAACCAATAGGGAGAATCTCACATGGCTACAGAAATTCTCATGCCCGCACTTTCTCCCACGATGGAGGAAGGCACGCTCGCCAAATGGCTCGTCAAGGAAGGCGACACCGTTTCCTCCGGCGATCTGCTCGCTGAAATCGAGACCGACAAGGCGACGATGGAATTCGAAGCAGTTGACGAGGGTATTGTTGGCAAGATCCTCGTTGCGGAAGGCAGTGAAGGCGTAAAGGTCAACAGCCCGATCGCCATCCTTGTCGAGGAAGGCGAGGAAGTAGGCGATGCGGCCCCGGCGGCACCTGCCCCCGCGGCGGCCGAAGCGTCTCCCGCTGCTACAGCGCCCGCACCAACCGCAGCGCCCGCAGCCCCTGCCCCCGCTGCAGCCTCTGGCGAACGCGTCTTCGCAACCCCACTGGCACGGCGCATCGCCAAAGACAAAGGCCTCGACCTGACTGCAATCAAAGGGTCTGGCCCTCACGGTCGGATCATCAAGGCGGATGTGGAGAATGCGCAAAGCGCAACAGTGACCGCACCAGCGGCGGCTGCAGCGACCCCGGCAGCAGCGGCTGCTTCCGCCACGCCCGCTGGCTCAGCACCGGGCGCGATCGAGAAGATGTACGAGGATCGCGAATACGAAGCCAAACCGCTCGACGGCATGCGCAAGACGATTGCAGCACGTCTAACCGAGGCCAAGCAGACTATCCCGCACTTCTATCTTCGCCGGGATATCAAGCTCGACGCTCTCATGAGCTTCCGCGCGCAGCTTAACAAGCAGCTCGAAGCACGCGGTGTGAAGCTGTCGGTCAACGACTTCATCATCAAGGCCTGCGCAAACGCGCTTCAGGCTGTTCCTGCGGCAAATGCTGTTTGGGCTGGTGACAAAGTGCTGGAGCTGAAGCCCTCAGACGTTGCAGTGGCTGTGGCAATCGAGGGCGGCCTCTTCACGCCGGTCCTCAAAGACGCGGATATGAAGTCCTTGTCGGCGCTCAGCGCTGAGATGAAGGACCTCGCCACGCGCGCCCGCGATCGCAAGCTTGCGCCCCATGAATACCAAGGCGGTAGCTTCGCGATTTCAAATCTGGGGATGTTCGGGATAGACAACTTCGACGCTGTAATCAACCCGCCGCACGGTGCAATCCTTGCGGTCGGCGCGGGCAAGAAAAGGCCCGTGATTGATCGCGAAGGGAATGTCAGCGTCGCGACAGTGATGTCGGTCACTCTCTCCGTGGATCACCGGGTGATCGACGGCGCGCTAGGTGCTGAGTTGCTAGAAGCGATCGTCAGCAATCTCGAGAACCCGCTGACAATGCTCGCATAAAGTGGTCTGCCCCCTTCCCGGAGGGGGCAGCACCGTTAGACGTCGGGGCCAGCCGATGCGAGGATCTGGTCCATTAGGACGGACGGCTGATCACAGCCTGCCTCGCCCACGATCTTTGCTGGCACGCCCGCCACTGTCTTACACGGTGGCACTGCGTGAAGCACGACCGAGCCGGCTGCAACGCGGCTGCAATGGCCGACTTTGATGTTGCCCAACACATGTGCGCCCGCACCGATGAGAACCCCGTCACCAATCTTCGGATGACGGTCATCATCTTCCTTGCCCGTGCCGCCAAGCGTCACGGAATGCAGCATGGAAACGTTGTCACCAACGACAGCCGTTTCGCCGATTACGATGGAATGGGCATGGTCAATCATGATGCCTTTGCCAATCCGGGCGGCAGGATGAATGTCGACGCCGAATACTTCTGACACGCGTGCCTGCACGAAATGCGCAAGATCGCGACGGCCCTGAGACCACAGCCAATGACCAACCCGATGGGCCTGCATGGCTTGGAAGCCTTTGAAGTAGAGGATTGGCTGCATCAGTCGCAGGCATGCGGGATCGCGCTCGAAGACAGCGACGAGATCCGCGCGAGCGGCCTCAACTAGTTCGGGATTGCTCTCATAAGCTTCGTCCGCAATCTCTCGCAGAATTTGTTCCGACATCTCTCCAGCAGCAAGCTTTAGACAGATACGGTATGCGAGCGCCTGCTCGAGCGTCTTGTGGTGAAGAATGCTGGAATGAACCAGACCTCCAAGGATCGGTTCTTGGCGAACCACCTCTTCGGCCTCCGAACAAATCCGATCCCAAACAGGATCAACGGTTGTGAGTATTTGGTCGGTGACAGCCATGGGGCCCTCCCTATCTTGGGTCGCCTCATATACAAGATAGGGTCCCGCGCGCAAACTTAAAACCAAGCGAAGTTCACAACAGGCGGAGTGCGCATTGCAGGCGTTTCAGTGAAGTGGTCCCAGGAAACTGGACAGTCATCTAAGGTGTATCCCAAACCTTTGAAGGGATACGAGAATGGCGAAA
>JAKVCO010000042.1 GCA_022448245.1 Paracoccaceae bacterium | reverse complement strand
TTCGGCAGACTCAAGGATTGGCGGCGTGTAGCAACACGATATGACCGCTGCCCGAAGGTCTTCCTCTCAGCCATCGCCCTCGCAGCAACCGTCATCTATTGGCTATGAGTCCTGACCCTAGTGGGACGAGACGATGCCCGATGTTACGGCGTCCGTCATTTCGAGCTCTTCGTCCTTTTCGAGGAACATCAGCTCGGCCAATCGTGCGCGACCTCGGTTCACACGGCTTTTGATGGTGCCGACGGCGACGTTGCACATCTTGGCGGCGTCTTCATAGGAGAAGCCCTCGGCGCCAACGAGGGTCAGCGCTTCGCGTTGCTCGTCAGTCAGTTGGCTGAAAGCATCCTGAAAATCCATGAGTTGCAGTCTGCCATCGTGATCCGGCTTTTGCGAAAGACCGCTGGAATAGACACCGTCCACGTCCTCAACCTCACGACGCGCCTTACGGTGATGGGAGTAGTAGGTGTTGCGCAAAATGGTGAAGAGCCAGGCGCGCATGTTGGTGCCGGCCTCGAAGGTGTCGATGTTCGTCCACGCCTTGACTACGGCATCCTGGACCATGTCATCGGCGAGGGCTGCATTGCGCGTCAAGTTCAGCGCAAAGGCGCGCATCGGGCCAAGATGGTCGACTATCTGTTCTCGAGGATCTGTCGTGACTGCCATCTTCTGCCGCTGCCCCATTTACTCTTTGGGCTCCGAGGGTTTTTCATCCTCGTTGTCGGCAACGATGGCTTCACCAGATCTTAGCATTTCCAAAAGAACCTTGAAACGATCGGGCAAATCCTCATTGATCATCTCATCGTAGGCACGAAGAAGGCTTCGGTCGATGTCGGCTTGCGCCTTGTCTGATTGCTGATCGTCAGTCATTTCATCAACCATAAGCGTAGGTGTGGCTCTGAGTAAGAAATTAACGCAGCACTACGCGGTAAGTTCCCTCAATGGTACTAAAGAGGACAAAACCGCATGAACGATGCGCATGCCAACCAGTTGTCCGAGATTATTGGCCCCAACATTTCCTTTTTGAGGCGCTATGCGCGTGCTCTGAGCGGCTCACAAGAGCGGGGGGATTCCTACGCCGCGGCGACCATAGAGGCGCTTGTGGAGGCGCCGGAGCTTTTTGATCAGTCCCTCGATCCCAAAACCGCGCTGTTCGCGGTCTTCCACGGTATCTGGACCAAGGAAGGCGGGAAGATCGAGGGCGATGAGACTGGCCTGAAAGCCAAGGCTCAGGGCCATCTTGAGCGGCTCACCGATGGCACGCGTGAGGCTTTGTTGTTGTCGACGATCGAGGATTTCTCCGTCGCGGAGGTGGCCCATGTGCTGTCCTTGTCCGAAAAGGAAGCGCAGGAGCTGATCGATGTCGCCTATAAGGAGATGGGCGAGGCGGTGAGCGGCTCGATCCTGATTATCGAGGACGAGGCCATCATTGCCTTGGATCTTGAGGCGATCATTTCGGACATGGGGCACCGCGCAACTGGTGTTGCGCGCACCGAGACCGGGGCCATCGACCTTTTTGCGCGGGACCGCCCGGACCTCATTTTGTCCGACATTCGGTTGGCGGATGGCTCGAGCGGCGTGGATGCGGTGCGTTCGATCCTCAAAGACGCGGGCCAAGTGCCGGTGATCTTCGTGAGCGCGTATCCAGAGCAGCTGCTTACAGGGATGGGGCCGGAACCTGCGTTCCTCATCGCCAAACCCTATACCGAAGCGCAGATCCGCTCGGCGATCTCGCAGGCGATGTTCTTTTCGTCGACCGAGCCGCTTCAGAACTAAACTCAGCCCATTGCTAGCAAGATCGGAACCCGGCGCCGCTGGGCTCTCTTAGTCACACGCGCTTCTTGGCGGGGCGCATGAGGCCGGCGCTTGGGTGCGCGGAAAAGATATAGGCGTCCCAAAAGATCGGTGTATACACATTGTATACGAAAAGGGAGTCGCCTGCATTGTCAGCCAAAAATGAGTGTTACGAGGCGCTGCGCTCTCGCATTCTCAGCCTCGATATCGCCCCGGGCTCGGACATGGACGAGGCCTCGCTTTCCGATGCGTATGGCTTGTCCCGGACACCCTTGCGCGAGGTGCTCCAGCGGTTGGCGGGCGAAGGGTTTGTGACGTTGGCGGCAAACCGCGGAGCGAAGGTGTCATCCATGGACCTGCCGCGCATGCGCACGTTCTTTCAGACGGCGCCACTTGTGTACGCGGGCATCGCACGCATGGCGGCTGAAAACGCGACCGTGGCAGAGATCAATGCGCTGAAGGCAACGCAGCTCGCTTTTTCGAAAACGCGCGACGGAGGAGAGCTTGCCCTGCTCAACCACCAGTTCCATGGACAGATCGGGCAGGCGGCGCGGAACCCATATTTGGAGGCCGCGCTGGGCCGGATGTTGATCGACCACACTCGTCTGTCTCAAACGTTCTACCGGCCCACCTCGGCGCCAGAGGCTGAACGAATCCGAGAAGCTTCGGATCAGCATGATGAAATGATCGTGGCGTTCGAGGCCAGAGACGCCGACGCCGCCACAGATGTCACCCTTAGGCATTGGGATCTCAGCCGTGACAGCCTTGAACGGTTCGTGCGGCCCGATCCTCTCCCTCACGATCTCAAGGAGCTGCGAGATGCAGTTTGAATGTATCTATACCCCCATCGTCACGCCGTATTTCGAGGATTTCTCGGTTAATGATGTCGCCTTGGCAGCGGCCGTGGAGCATCTGGTGGGGGCAGGTGTGCACGGCATCATCGTCGCAGGCACGACGGGTGAGTACTACGCTCAGTCCATGGAGGAGCGCCTCACGCTGATCGCACAGATCAAGGGCTTGATCGCGGGCAGGGTGCCCATGATCGTGGGCACGGGCGCCATGCGCACGGAGGATTCGATCATCTACGCTGAGGCGGCCGTTGAGCATGACGCCGACGCCCTGCTGATTGCCACGCCCCCCTATGCCTATCCCACGGGCCGCGAGATTGCGCTTCATGCTTTGGCGATAGACCGCGCCGCGGACCTGCCGGTGATGCTCTACAACTACCCCGGGCGGATGAGCGTGAATATGGACGAAGAGACGCTCAACCGGTTGGGGCGGTCCCCCAACTTCCTAGCGATCAAAGAGAGCTCTGGCGATATCAATCGCGTGCATATACTGGCCCGCGACTACCCGCATATCGCGCTCAGCTGCGGGATGGATGATCAGGCACTTGAGTTCTTCGCTTGGGGCGCGCGCAGCTGGGTCTGTGCAGGGTCGAATTTCGCGCCTGAGGCGCACATCGCACTCTACCGGGCGTGTGCCCTAGAAGGGGACTTCTCGAAGGGTCGCGCGATCATGTCGGCCATGCTGCCGTTGATGCGCGTGCTCGAGCAGGGTGGAAAATTCATTCAGTGCATCAAATACGGGCTGACGCTCCGAGGGATTGATGTAGGGCCGCCGCGTAGGCCGCTGAAATCGCTAAATAAAGATGATAAACGCGAGCTTGCCGAGGTGATCCGTACCCTCGACCGAGCCATCGCCGCAATTGAGGGAAAGTGAGATGACAGACCTGCTCACCCGCGCTGAATACGCTGCTATTGCCGACGGCCTAACGCTGCCCCGAACGGCCTTCATTGACGGCAAGTTCCACCCCGGCAAAGGCGCGACTTTCCAGACGGTGAACCCGGCCACGGGGGATGGCCTCGCGGAGATCGTGTCTGCCACAGCAGAAGATGTCGATCGGGCGGTCGAGAAGGCACGGGAAGCCTTTGAACAAGGGCGTTGGGCCACGATGCATCCCTCGGATCGCAAGGATGTGCTCATACGCCTGTGCAAGCTGATGACTCGCAACCGCCGCGAACTGGCGATTATGGAGAGCCTCGATGGCGGCAAACCCATCCGCGATTGCGAAGAAATTGATCTTCCTGAGAGCATCAACTGCATCAAGTGGCACGCTGAAACTGCTGACAAAATTTACGATCAGGTGGCACCTGCGCAGGACGATGCCATGGGCCTGATCGTGCGCGAGCCGATTGGCGTGGTGGCCTGCGTGCTGCCCTGGAACTTCCCGCTCCTTATGCTGGCATGGAAGATCGGCCCGGCGCTTGCGGCAGGGAACTCCGTGATCGTGAAGCCGGCTGAGCAGACGACCCTGACCGCGCTGCGCATGGCAGAGCTCGCCATGGAGGCCGGACTGCCAAGAGGAGTGCTGCAGGTGCTACCGGGGGACGGCCCCACCGTGGGCGAGCCTTTGGGCCGCCATGAGGACGTCGACATGGTGAGCTTCACCGGCTCCACCGAGACAGGCCGCCGCTTCCTGACCTACGCCGCTGAGAGTAACCTGAAGAAAGTAGTTCTGGAATGCGGGGGCAAGAACCCGGCTGTGGTGCTGCGGGACGCAGAAAACCTCGATCATGTAGCCGAGCATGTGGTGAACGCAGCGTTCTGGAATATGGGCGAAAACTGCAATGCAAACAGTAGGTTGATCGTTCATGATGATGTGAAAGAGGCGCTTCTGGAGCGCATCGTGGCACGCGTGCGCGACTGGAAGACTGGCGATCCGCTCGACCCGTCAAACCATCTTGGCGCCCTTGTCGATGGCGAACACTGCGCAAAGGTCACTGCCTATCTGGGAGGGGACGCTCTGGTCGGGGGCACGGCAGACGGCCCCTACATCCCGCCCACGATCTACGAGGTTGCCAAGGATGACCCGCGTGCGCGGGAGGAGATTTTTGGCCCTGTCTTGTCGGTCATCACGGTCGCCTCAGATGATGAGGCAATTGAGCTGGCAAATGACACAAAATACGGCCTGCAAGCCTCTGTCTTTACAGAAAATACACGCAAAGCCATTCGCGCGGCGCGGGCGATCCGCGCGGGCACTGTGACGGTGAATTGCTACGGCGAAGGCTCTGCGGCCACCCCATTTGGGGGTTACGGGCTCTCCGGTTTCGGCGGGCGGGACAACGGCATCGCCGCCCACGACCAGTTCACGGAAACCAAGACAATCTGGATCGACCTGAGCGATCCTGCTGACGGCGATGACGTGGGATGAGTGTAGAGGCCACAGGAACCAGCCGCCGCGGTCGCGGGGCACGCAAAGCGGCGCGCCAGGCACGTGACTTAACGATGCTGCCCGCGCTCAAACGCAGGCTGCCGCTCACCGAGGTGATGGACCAAGAGCAAGTCGAGAAGATCGATGTGGCCTCCATGGGCATCCTCGAGGATGTGGGCGTCGTTTTCCGGGACCCGATCGCGCTGGAGGATTGGAAGAAGGCAGGGGCCGATGTGAAGGGGGAAACCGTTCACCTCGACCGTGGTCTGGTGAAGGGGCTCATCGCGACGATCCCGTCAGATTTCACCTTCTGCGCGCGCAATCCGGCGAACAATCTGCCTTTTGGGGGCCACCACTCGATCTTTGTGCCGATGACAGGCGCGCCTTATCTGCGCGACCTCGATGATGTGCGGCGGGGGCCGACTCTCGATGATCTGGCCAATTTCCACAAGCTCTCGCACATGCTGCCAGCAATCCATTCCTCGGCACATCACATTGTGGAGCCGATGGATCACCCGATCTCGCACCGGCACCTGCGCATCACCTATTCCTCGATGAAGCATTCCGACAAGACGTTCATGGGCATGATGACGAGCCCGAAGAACGCCGAGGATGTCATTGATATGTGTCGCATTTTGTTCGGTGCAGACTTCCTTGAGAAGAACCAGGTCGTCACCGGAAACTGCAACGGAAATTCACCCCTCGTGTGGGACGAAACGATGCTTGGGGCGATGCGGGCCTTCAGCCGGGCGAACCAGCCTGTCTTGTGCTCGCCCTTCGTTTTGGGCGGGGCGAACACGCCGGCGAGCGTAGCGCCCACTGTTGCTCAGCTGAACGCGGAAGCCTTATCGGCGTTGGCCTACACTCAGGTCATCCGCAAAGGCGCACCGGCGATCTATGGCCACTACCTCAGCACGGTGAGCATGAAGTCCGGCGCGCCTATGGCCGTTATGCCTGAGATCAGCCTGATGAACTACATGATTGGTCAGATGGCACGTTACTACGACGTGCCGTGGCGGTCTTCTAACACGCTGGGCGGGGCCAAGACCTTTGACGCGCAGGCAGGCTACGAGAGCGCGACGACGCTCATGGCTGTGCTCCACGCGGGCTGCAATTTCATCTGGCACTCGGCCGGATGGAACGAGGCTGGCATGCATTGCTCTATGGCCAAATTCGTTGTGGACGCTGAACAATGCGCCATGGGTTACCGCATGGCTGAGGGCGTGCGCTGGGACGACTTTGACGAGGCCATCGCCGCAGTGCGCGATGTGGGGCCGGGGGGGCATTATCTTGGCCATCCGCATACGTTGGAGAACTTCCAGCGGGCGTTCTTCATGCCGGAGCTTTTTGACAACAACTCCATCGAGCAGTGGCAGGCTGAAGGGGCGGTCGAAGTGAATGAGCGGGCGCTGGCGTACACCAAAGAGCTCCTCAACGACTATCAGGAGCCCAAACTCGATGTCGCCGTGGACGAGGCCTTGCGCGACTACATTGCCAGACGCGAGCGGGAGATCCCTGCGGCGGAGGCCCTCAACCAGGACCACTAGCCATGCATGGAAGCTTTGTCTGGGCGGACCTGTCGACCTTCCGGATCGACGTCACCGAGCGCTATTATTCCCGTGTGATGGGCTGGCAGCTCTCGAACGGCGTGGCCCATGTGGGCGGCGGCGCGACGGTTTTGATCTATACGATGCCTGAGAAGTTTCAGGCCATTGGCATGCCGTCTTTTTGGATAAGCTACATCGCGTTAGATCGCCTGACCGACGTTATAGAAAAGGCGCGCGCTCTGGGTGGGAAGGTCGAGCTTGGGCCTACGCCTTACGAGCAAGGAAAGATCGCGCTGATCCGGGATCCGCTTGGAGCGGGTTTCACGGTCTATGAGGGGGCAGCGATCGGCGATGTCACCGTCGTCGATGGCGCGCGTGCGGGGCACGGCCTCCTCGTCTCAGATATTTCTCAGGTGGCGCAGTTCAACGAGGCTCTTTTCGGGTGGGAGTTTGGGCCCAGTGATGCGGGCGTTCAGCGTGTCAATCTGGGCGGGCAGGTGATCTTCCACGCCCACTCCATCGCCGATCCAAACGTCCGTGGGAAAGAGGAATATTGCGCCGTCCTGTTCCATGCCCCGGCGGGTGATTTTGAGCAGAACTTGCAAGCCGAAGGCGGCCATGTCCTTGCGAATGTGACCTTGCCTAAGGGGCAGGCAACCCTGGTCACCGATCCCGATGGGGCTGCGTTTTTCGTGCTAGCGGGCTCCGATAGCGCTCAGGGTAGCGTGCAACCCAAGGCGGGCGTGCCGTGGCGGGCTTGGGCGGGGCTTGCGATGGTCCTAATCCTCAGCTTCTCGCGAGTGATCTGGCCTTGGGCGATCTTCCTTGGCGCGTGGATGCTCGACGGGTTCAAACGCAAGCGCACCTATCTCTTTGAAGATGTCAGCTGGGCGGACCAGCCTCTCATCTATTGGGCGATCATGGCGTCCTACGCCGTGCTCCTCGGCTTGGTGATCCTGCTCAGCTTCGGCGGCGGAGCCGTCTGAGTATGCAGGTCGCCCGCTTGCCACGTGATCCCGGACCTGCGGGCTGGGAGCAACTGCTGGAGCGGCCGCCGCCTGCAAAACCGCTGACGAGCAATATCGAGGCTGATTGGATCGTCATCGGAGCCGGTTTTGCAGGTATCGGCGCCGTGAGACGCCTGTCAGAGCTTGATCCTACAGGGCGCATCGTCTGGCTCGAGGCCGCGCGGGTGGGCTCAGGACCGGCGGGTAGAAACTCCGGCCTTATGATCGATCTTCCTCACGATCTGACCAGTGAGGATTATGGCGGGGACCTGGACCACGATCGCGCACAGGTCGCGGCAAACAGACATGCGATCGAGATGGCCCGTCGTCTGGCGGAGGATGCCGGTCTCTCAAAAGAGGCCTTTGATCAATGTGGAAAGATCAATGCGGCGGCGGGTGCGAAGGGGCATCAACATAACCTCGATTATGCAAATCATCTCAAAGCCTTGGGCGAGGCGCATTCCTTTCTGGATACTGCTGACATGCGCGAGGTGACGGGGATAGATTACTATCAGAGCGGTCTTTTCACGCCCGGAACCGTGATGATCCAGCCAGCGGCTTTCGTGCGCGGCGTGGCGGCACGGCTCGTGTCAAACCGTGTGACGCTCTACGAAGAAAGCCCGGTCACTGGGCTCCATGAATGTGGGGACGGATGGCGGGCGGTGACGCCCAAGGGCGAGGTGCGCGCGCCAAAGGTGATCCTTGCCGTGAATGGCCATTTGGAGAGCTTTGGCTTCAAGGCGCGGCAGTTGATGCACGTCTTTACTTACGCCTCGATGACGCGCGCGCTGAGCGAGAAAGAGCAGACCGCGCTCGGAGGACGAGCGCATTGGGGGCTCACGCCTGCGGACCCTATGGGCACCACTGTGCGGCGCGTGGGCGACAGGTTGGTAGTGCGCAACCGTTTCACCTACGAGCCCGATATGGAAGTGTCGGATGCCGCGCTGGCGCGGATCGTGAAGACCCACGACCGCAGCTTCGTGGCGCGTTTTCCCATGCTGTCCGGCGTTGAGATGGAGTATCGCTGGGGCGGGCGGCTTTGCCTGACGCGAAACGGTGTGGGCGTCACCGAGGAAGTCGCGCCCGGCCTATGGGCGGCGTGTGTTCAGAACGGTCTGGGTACAGTGCGCGGCATCCTATCTGGCCTCGTCGCTGCTGAAGCGGCCGCAGGGCAGGTTTCCCCAATTGCGCGCCAAGTTTTGGCGGAGGCCGCGCCGCGGAAGCTGCCGCCGAAGCCAATCGCCACGCTGGGCGCGCGCGCCGTTCTGCGCTGGAACGAATTCCGTGCAGGGCGGGAGCTCTAAGGCGCCAGCTTGGCCCGAAGAAAGTCGATCCCAGCCCGTGTGCGGGCGGGGAGATAGAATCGCGACGAGTACAAAAGCCAAAGGGCCGTATCAAAATTGGTCGCCGTGACTTGATGGTCTGGCCACAACCGGACGAGCCTTCCGTCGCGCACGGCCGCCTCGCTCACCCAATCTGCGAGGAGCGCCGCCCCCGCGCCAAGGCAAGCCGCCTCGAGGAGGGCCAGAGGGTTCGACATCAAAATGGGCCCGTGCACTGGGTAGTGCGTCGTTGCTCCATCCCGGGATTTGACCATCCATGCGTCATGGTAACCCGTCAGGTTTTGCCGAAGCACGGGCGTTGTGGCCAAGCTCTCTGGGGATTGGAGTGTTCTGGCGACCTCCGGGGTGGCGCAAACGTGGTAGGTCGTTGATGTGAGCTTTGAGCATATCAGATAGCCCTGCACCTCAGGCGCGAGGCGAAGCGCGATGTCGAGGCCGGAGGAGACAAGGTCCGTCGGTTTATCCTCCAAGACCAGATCGAGCGTGATTTCCGGATAGGTTTGACTGAACTCCGTGAGGTGCGGCGTCAGACATAAGGTGCCTAAGGCCACAGAGCAGCCGATGCGCAAGGATCCTGACGGGCGGCGGGATCTTTCTTTGCGGTCTCGGAAGCGTCCCGAAGCTCTTCAATCAGAGGCTCGATGCGATCAAGGTAGGCCGCGCCTTCAGGGCTCACATTGAGAGAGCGGGTCGAGCGCTGAAAGAGCCGCATGCCCAGTTCTGTCTCAGCTTGCGCCACGATCCGTGACAGCGTCGACGGATCGGCGTTTTGTTCCCGCGCCACAGCGGCAAAGGAACCGAGTTCGCGGACTCGCAGTAGTGTCTCGTACGTCTTGATATCAATTCATGCGTTTTTTGCATGATTGTTGGGGTTCAGGCGATTTTTATTGGGAATTTCACCTCAAATTGACCTCTTTTCGCACCGCCTGAAGCGCGGTAGCCACAGATCAAAGGAGACTGCCATGAGCGACGTTAGCGGAAAGACCATTATTATCACGGGCGCGAGCCGCGGGATTGGGGAGGCTGCGGCCCGCCATCTGGCTCAGGCAGGTGCGCGCGTGGTTCTTGCTGCGCGATCCGAGGGTCCCATCGCGCGTATTGCCGACGAGATTTCGGCCGCTGGGGGCCAGGCAATCGCTCAGGCCTGCGATGTTGCCGATGCCTCTCAGGTCAAGGCCCTGATTGATCGTGCGGTGGCGGAGTTCGGTGGCCTTGATGTTCTTGTGAACAATGCGGGCCTCATTGATCCAATCGCGCGGCTCGAAGACAGCGACCCGGTAGCATGGTCCACCATCGTCGATGTGAACCTCAAAGGGGTCTACTACGGGATGCGTTTTGCCATTCCCGCGATGGCGGAGGCGGGCACGGTGATCAACATCTCGTCTGGAGCTGCAACGGGCGCGCTTGAAGGGTGGTCGCATTACTGCGCCACGAAGGCCGCGGTCTTGTCGCTGACGAAGTGCGGGCACAAGGAGCATGGCGAGCAGGGCATCACTGTTGTGGGCCTGTCGCCGGGAACGGTCGCGACCGAGATGCAGGTGCAGATCAAAGCATCTGGGATCAATCCGGTGAGCCAGCTGGACCCCAGCGTGCATATCCCAGCGGAATGGGTGGCACAGGCCATTACCTACCTCAGCGGGCCTGCGGGCGCGGAATATGCAGGGGGTGATTTCTCGATGAAAACGCCAGAGGGCCGGGCCGCTTTGGGGCTTCCCGCGCCCGGCTGAACGCGGCATGATATGCTTATGCATGATCATGCACACGACAATGAATTGAGCGATCAAGAGGCGCGCGTGCGTGCCCTTGAGACGATCCTCGTCGAAAAGGATCTGGTGGATCCCGGTGCTATCGACGCGATTATCGAGACCTATTCTGAGAAGGTGGGCCCTCAAAATGGTGCCAAAGTCGTCGCGCGGGCCTGGAGTGATCCGGCATTCGCGAAGGCTCTTAAGGCAGATGCCATGACGACGATCGAGAGCATGGGCTTCAAGGGGCGGCAGGCCGAGCACATGGAGGTGCTTTGGAATGGAGGCGGGGTACACAACCTCGTCGTTTGCACGCTTTGCTCTTGTTATCCTTGGGCGGTGCTCGGCCTTCCGCCGGTCTGGTACAAGTCGGCGCCGTACCGTGCGCGTGCGGTGAGCGAACCGCGCGCGGTTCTTGCCGAATTCGGCGTTGAATTGCCTGAGGAAACACGGGTGAAGGTGTGGGATTCCACCGCTGAAGTTCGCTACCTCGTCATTCCGGAGAGGCCCGAGGGCACGGAGGGCTGGTCTGAGGATGACCTCGCGGTGCTGGTGTCGCGGGAATCGATGATTGGCACCGGCCTAGCCAGGAGCCCGGGCGCATGAACGGCCCGCAGGACCTTGGCGGTCGCGCGGGCTTTGGTCCGGTATTGATCGAGCAGGATGAGCCCATCTTCCATGCCGATTGGGAAGGGCGCGTGCTGGGGCTTACGCTGTGTTCCGGTGTGCTGGGTCATTGGAACCTGGATGAAAGCAGACATGCGCGAGAATGCTTGCCGCATACGTTCTACTTGTCGGGTTCCTATTACGACATCTGGCTGACGGCGCTGGAGACTCTCTTGGCGCGCCATGGTGAGGTGTCAGCAGCGGAGCGCGCTCAGGGCAAGGCTCTTGCCCCTGGGTTGCGGCCGGAGCGAAAGCTGGATGCGGCCGCGGTTTTTGGCGTATTGTCAAAGGGCGGGCCAGTTGATCGCAGCGTCACCGCTGAGGAAGGCTTCAAGGTGGGCGATCGGGTCAAAACCCGGCGGGGGTCGATGAAGGGCCACACCCGTTTGCCCAGCTATGCAATGGGGCGCGAAGGCGTCGTGACGGGTGTCAGAGGCTTTCACGTCTATCCAGACTCGAGCGCCCGCGGCACCGGAGAGGCGCCTTGCTGGCTTTATGGGGTGACGTTCACAGGTGAAGAGCTTTGGGGCGAGGGGGCAGAGCCCGGCACCGAAGTAACGATTGACGCCTTTGAGCCCTATCTCGACCATGCTTGAGCCCGATGTGCCGTTCTCTGCGCCGTGGCATGTGCAGCTCTTTGCGATGACGGTTGCGATGAATGAGGCGGGACTTTTCGGCTGGGGCGATTGGGCGGCGCGCTTCGGGCGCGAGCTCGAAGATGTCGCAACCGAGGGTAATGACGCCTATTATGCCGCTTGGTTGCGGGCCTTTGAGGATTTTCTGGTCGAACAGGGGCATGCGAGCGAGGCCAGTCTGCGAGAGCTGACAGCCGCTTGGCACGAAGCGGCGCGGCTCACGCCTCATGGGCAGCCAATTGAGCTGGGGTCTGCGCGCGGCACTGTTTGACGCGTAAGCGCGTCAAAGGCGCCCGCCCACCGACCCGGAACCTGCTCCTAGAGACGCGGTTCGGTCAGTTTTTCGTAGAGAGCTTTTTTGAGAAGGCGCCCTGCCAATCCGGGAGCGAGCTTGCAAACTGTTGCCATGAGCCTTGCTTTCCCACCGGGCACGATGACGGCTTTGCGAGCGTCGAGCCCTTTTAGGATGAGAGCGGCGGCTTCCTCGGTCGATTGGCGGGCGGCGACGGTTTTCTCAGAATTGTCAGGGGCGTAGCGGGCTGCGTGATTCGTGGCCATGGGGCCGGGGAAGATGCAGGCCGCGTGATCTCCATCGGGTAAGGATTTGCGCAAGGACGCGGCAAAGCTCGCCAAGCCGTCCTTTGAGGCAGCGTAGGAGACCGCGCCGGGATAGCCGGTGTAGGTTGACAGGGAGCCGACGAAAGCGTGTGTCGCGCCCGGCGCCATCGCCTGCGCACGCAGAAGCGCACAGGTGATCGCAACGGGGGCTTCTAAGTTCAGCGCGAGGATACGAGCATGGTGTTCTGCGGGTATGGACTCAAAAGGTCCGGTGCCTGAAATCCCGGCGGAGTGGATGATGCGCGAGATCGGGCTCTCAGAAGCAATGCGGGCCGCGGCGTCTGCGGAGGTTAGATCGAGGGCAATCCATTTGGTCGGCAGCGTTTCGAGCGACTGGGCGTCGAGATCGATGGCCAGTACGTCTTCGCCGCGTTCGTGGCTGGCAAGGGCAAGGGCGCGTCCGAGGCCGTTGGCGGCCCCTGTAATCACGGTGATCATTTGAAGAGCCCTTCGAGCGCGTGGCGGGCGGTGTAGGCTGCGCCGAGGCGGCGGTTCTTGCCGCGATCAATGGCATCGGCCAGTGATGCCGCGACCTTGGCGGGCGGGGTGAAGAAGCGCCGTGCAGCTATGTCACCCAGGCCCGCCTTGTCGTGCATGGTCGTCGCCGTTGGGCCGGGATGCAGCATGAGTACTTTCACCAGACCTTCCCATTCTAGGGCCAGGCTGCGGGCTGCGCCGCTCAGCGCGGCTTTGGTTGCGGCATACACTGAAAAATCCTTGTGGGCACCGCGCGCTGCGGTCGATCCGATGAAGGCCAGCGTACCGCCTTCGAGGCGCGGAAAGAGCGCTTGCGCCAAGAGGAGCGGCGCCGTCGTGTTCAAGGCGATCATTTGCGCGACGTCTTCGGCACTGTGATCGGCGGGCGCAGCGACCTTGCCTGCGCCTGCGTTCAAGATCGCGAGGTCTAGCTTTGGGGGGAGCTTCTCAAGGAGACTTTCCGCGCCCGTTGTCAGGTCGAGCGGCACATAGGCACAGGGCAGTTCGGGCATGATGGCTTCAGCCGGGCGACGTGCGGTGGCCGTGATGTCCCATTCCTTGGCGTGATAGACATCGACCAAAGCGCGGCCAATGCCGTCAGAGGCGCCGGTGATCAGGGCGTGGGGCATGGTGGTCTCCCGTGACGTGACCTCACGTATTACCCATGGCACTGCGGCGCGCCATGCCTTCGACGGGTCACGCCGCGGATTGTGATTGATGGGCCTTCAGCAGGGTGGGGATCTTCTCTTTGAACTTGAAGAACCCTTTCGTCGCGAAGGGCCACGCACCGCTGTCGAAAGCCCGCACCTGGCGTTTCAGGGTGACATCGCGTTTCGACAGTTCGCGTTCTGCTTGGGCAAGCTCGGTCGCGATCGGTCCCACAGGCGCGTAGGCGGTTACGAATTGCTCAATCCTGTGACGTTCCGCCCAAGGGGCAAGGTCGCTGGACAGCAGGAGAGGGGCGTTAGCGGCGCCGTAGCGCTTGGCGGCGTCCTCGGTCAGTTGGGTTCGGAAAGACAGCACCCGCTCGGAGACATCAAAAGGCGTGCCTTGGCCGAAAGGTTTGAGCACCACCACATGCTCATGTTCGCGGCGCATCAGAGTTGTGGGGCTGAGATCTTCCCAATGGAGGAGAACCGCCGTCCGTTTTCCCGTGGCGGCTGGATCGGTCGTCGGGACGGCCTGCGGCGGGTCGAAAGGCGCGTCATTGAGCGGCTGCGGATCGCGTTCCAGCCCCTGCGGCTTAAAGCGGCCCTCAGTGTAACGGGTGATGTTGTCGGCCTTGGCCGCGTAGACCCGACCGCGCGTTTGGATGCCACCCACCCAGCGCCAGCCCAACGTGTTAGACGCGGGATCACCATCAAGAAGGTGGCGCAAGAAGAAATCGGCGCCCAATACCCATGGCAGCCGAAGCGTGAAGATCCAAATCGAGGCAAACCACATGCGGGCGTGGTTATGCATGTAGCCCGTGTCGGTCAGCTGATTGGCCCAGTAGTCGAAGCAGTCGATCCCGGTCTCGCCGTCGCAGGCGTCCTTCCAGGCGCGCCGAAGGGAGCGGTCGTTGTCGAGGATTGCGACCGTTTCATCGAGTTCGTGTTGATAGCGGTCCCAAACCTCGGGACGCAGTTCCAGCCAGCCTTTCCAATAGGTACGCCAGTAGACTTCCTGGATGAATTTCTCGGCGGTGGAGGGGGCAAAGCGCGCAAGTGTTGCTTCTAGCACTTCGGCCTCGGTCATCGCCCGGTGGCGGATGTAAGGGGATAGCGCAGAAACATGCGGATGACCGGGCAGGTCATAGTTGCGCTTGGCCGCGTAGTCGCGGCCCGCCTTGGGGAGAAAGTCGTTCAAGCGCTCGAGAGCTGCGGTGCGGGTCGGTTCAAATCTCAACATGCGCCACGACGTAGCTGTGCGGCGCCGTGGTCAAGGTCTCGCGCGGGATGATGGGCTAGTGAAGCGCTATTTCACCTTTCTCGGATATGAACTGGGATGTTGAGAACTGTCGCTTAAGGAAAAATTAGGAAAGCTCCGGTGGAAGTGGTCCAGCGTGAAGCAGGGGCCTTTTGGTCAAAAAGTGCTTGGGCTCGATCTGGGGAGGCAGTGCCTGAAATCGGTGAAAAACGCGGAGAGAATGGTGGGCAACCCCTTGAAACAAAGAAAGATCGTGCTTTGATCCCAGCGTCTGAAGATCTTTTCACCGATGCCCAAAGTGTCTCTCAATTGGGCGAGGTGGGCTTTCCGGACATCGCCAAAGGCCTAAATCATGGTCTGCGAGAAAGCGCCGCCCCTTGTGGCCCCCCAGACCGAATACTAAGACTCTGTTTACACCCGGCGGCTACAAAGGCCGCGCATCATTGAGGCCCCCATGCAAGACCCGATTGAGACCTATAACAACCTCGTCCCCATGGTCGTGGAACAGACCTCCCGCGGGGAGCGTGCCTACGATATTTTCTCGCGCCTGCTCAAAGAGCGGATCGTGTTCGTCAACGGCCCGATCCACGATGGTATGAGCCAGCTGATCGTGGCGCAGTTGCTCCACCTCGAGGCGGAGAACCCGAAGAAAGAAATCTCCATGTATGTGAACAGCCCCGGCGGCGCGGTTCACTCTGGCATGAGCATCTATGACACAATGCAGTACATCCGCCCGAAGGTGAGCACGCTCATCTGCGGCATGGCGGCCTCCATGGGCTCGGTCATTGCAGTGGGCGGTGAGCCAGGCATGCGTTTTGCGCTGCCGAATTCCGAGGTGATGGTGCACCAGCCCTCTGGTGGTGCGCAGGGTATGGCATCCGACATCCTGATCCGTGCCAACCACATCGAGAACACGCGGGAGCGGATGTACAAGCTTTACGAAAAGCACACCGGTCAAAAGCGCGCCGAAATCGAGAAGGCGTTGGACCGTGACAAGTGGATGACCCCAGAGGAAGCGAAAGCTTGGGGGCATATCGATGAGATCGTGGAAAATCGTGCCAAAGAAGGTGACGAGTAAACGCGGACTTTAGCCATTGTGACCCGGCGCCAATGCCCCTAGGCTTGGCACCGGATCACGTACGAGGCAACGCATGTGGGGGCACGCGCGGCCCTGAAAGGGTAAACCAATGGCCAGCAATTCGGGCGATAGCAAAAACACTCTTTATTGCAGCTTTTGCGGCAAGTCGCAGCATGAGGTGCGCAAGCTGATAGCAGGACCCACGGTCTTCATCTGCGATGAGTGTGTTGAGCTGTGCATGGACATCATTCGCGAGGAGACAAAATCCTCGGGTCTCAAGAGCTCCGACGGGGTACCAACGCCGAAGGAAATCTGCGAAGTTCTGGACGATTACGTCATCGGGCAAGGGCATGCTAAGCGCGTGCTGTCTGTGGCTGTCCACAACCACTACAAACGCCTCAACCACGCCCAGAAGGGCGCGGATATCGAGCTGTCGAAATCCAACATCATGCTCGTCGGGCCGACAGGCTGCGGTAAGACGCTCCTCGCCCAGACGCTGGCGCGCATTCTCGATGTGCCGTTCACGATGGCAGACGCCACGACGCTCACTGAAGCGGGCTATGTGGGTGAGGATGTTGAGAACATCATCCTGAAGCTGCTGCAGGCCTCTGAGTACAACGTCGAGCGTGCGCAGCGCGGCATCGTCTACATCGACGAAGTCGACAAAATCACGCGCAAGTCTGACAACCCATCGATCACGCGTGACGTGTCGGGTGAGGGCGTTCAGCAGGCGCTGCTCAAGATCATGGAAGGCACTGTCGCTTCTGTGCCGCCGCAGGGTGGCCGCAAGCATCCGCAGCAGGAGTTCTTGCAAGTTGACACGACCAATATCCTCTTCATCGTCGGCGGCGCATTCGCGGGCCTCGATAAGATCATCGCACAGCGCGGTAAGGGCACGTCCATCGGCTTTGGCGCCGATGTTAAGGACAATGACGAACGCGGCACGGGTGAGCTCTTTGGCGATCTTGAGCCAGAGGATCTGTTGAAGTTCGGTCTGATCCCGGAATTCGTCGGTCGTTTGCCGGTCATCGCGACGCTCGAAGACCTCGACGAAGCGGCTCTGGTGACGATCCTAACCGAGCCCAAGAACGCACTGGTCAAGCAGTATCAGCGTCTCTTTGAGCTGGAGAGCACGCAGCTGACCTTCACCGATGACGCGCTGAAAGCAATCGCCAAGAAAGCCATCGAGCGCAAAACCGGTGCACGTGGTCTGCGGTCGATCCTCGAGGGTATTCTGCTCGACACCATGTTCGATCTGCCAGGGCTTGAAAGCGTGACGGAGGTCGTTGTGAACGAAGAGGCCGTCACTGCCGAAGCTCAGCCGCTTATGATCCATGCCGACGCCGGCAAGGAGCCAGCGGAAGCCGGGTAAGGCTCGGGTCCGCTCGAAAGGCGAAAGGGGGCCGCTTGAGGCCTCCTTATCGGAGAACAGGGCATCATGCGCGAAAACTGGATCGAAGTCCTCACCGGAGCGATCGTTTTGGTCGTGGCGGCGGCCTTTGTGGTCTTCGCCACCTCAGGCGGTACATCTGCATCCCGCGACAATTATGAACTGACGGCGTCCTTCACCTCGGTCGAAGGTATTTCCGTTGGGACCGATGTCCGCATGGCGGGCGTCAAGATCGGGTCCGTCACTTCGATGGAGCTGAACCCCACCACGTTCCGCGCGGATGTGTCTATGGCCGTAGCTGAGACGTTCGAGCTCCCCGATGACAGCACTGTGCTGATCTCGTCTGAAGGCCTGCTGGGCGGAAACTTCGTGGAAGTCCAGCCAGGCGGATCGCCCTTCAACCTCGAAGCCGGTGACGAGATCGTGGATACGCAGAGCTCTGTGAGCTTAATCACCCTCTTGCTGCGCTTCGTCGGAGGCGATGAATGAGGCTGCTGCTCGCAGCCTTGCTGCTTGCCACGCCCTTGGCAGCGCAGGAGGCCAGCAACGCGCAGGGCGCCACGATCCGCCTGCTCGATAAGGTGACGGGTCAGCTCACGGATGTGGAGCTATTTGCCGGTCAGACGGCGCGCTTGGGGCAGATCGATATCGACTTGGAAGAATGCCGCTATCCAACGGGCAATCCAGCAGGCGATGCCTACGCCTATTTGGAAATCGAAGACAGAAGCGCTGAGGCGCAGATCTTCGCGGGGTGGATGGTGGCGTCGTCGCCTGCGCTGAACGCGCTCGACCATCCGCGCTACGACGTTTGGGTGATCCGCTGCAAGACGTCGTGAGGTTCGGCTAACGGTGCGGCGGCGAAGTTTGCCCGCTGCGTCAAGGCGCGTGCCAGCGCCGCACGATAATCTGCACGAGCCACTTCAATTGCGCCCAGAGACGCGAGGTGGTCCGTGATGAACTGCGTGTCGAATAGGGTGTAGCCCGCCTCGCGCAAGCGATCCACGAGGAAGACCATGGCGAGCTTTGAGCCATTTGTCCGCGCGCTGAACATGCTCTCCCCAAAGAAGGCGCCGCCAATTCCCACGCCGAAGATGCCGCCAGCCAGCCGACCGTCCATCCAGATTTCGAGGGAATGGGCAAACCCGGCGATGTGAAGCTCAAAGTAGAGCTGTCGCAGCTCGTCATTGATCCATGTCTCGGCCCGGTTTGCGCACCCTTCGACGACGGCGTTGAATTCAGTATTGATGCTGACGTGGTAGTCGTCGTTGCGCCGGATGGCCTTACGCAGGCTTCTTGAAACATGCAGACCATCAAGAGGCATGATTCCGCGCCTCTCCGGGTCGACCCAGAAGAGGGTTTCCGAGTGCCGCGCCTCGGACATTGGAAAAATACCGGCCTGATAGGCGCGAAGCAAAAGCTCCGGCGTCAGGAGGACGTCATCTCGCATGAACTACTTAGGGTTTACGGACAAACCCAGCCTAGCGCACTTGCATGTAAAAAGCGACTCATCCGGTTTGGAGACGCTCCAACCACGTTTCCAACCAGTGGATCGTGTAGTCGCCGGAGTGAACATCATCCTCAGCCAAGAGCGCATGGAAGAGAGGGACCGTCGTCTCAACGCCGTCCACGATGAGCTCACCCAATGCCCGGTTCAGACGCGCGAGGGCCTCCGGCCGGTCACGACCATGCACGATCAGCTTGCCGATGAGCGAGTCGTAGTGCGGCGGGATCGAGTAGCCTGCATAGAGCGCGCTATCCATCCGAACGCCAAGGCCGCCAGGCGCATGATACTGCGTGATCTTGCCCGGACGAGGTGCGAAGTCGGGGAAGGTCTCAGCGTTGATGCGCACTTCGATGGCGTGGCCGTTGATCTCCAGGTCGTCCTGCGAGAATGACAGGGGCTTGCCCTCGGCGACGCGGATTTGTTCGCGGACGAGGTCCACGCCAAAGATCGCTTCCGTGACCGGATGTTCCACCTGAAGGCGCGTATTCATCTCGATGAAGTAGAACTCGCCCTTCTCATAGAGGAACTCGATCGTGCCCGCGCCGATGTAGTTGATCTTGGCCACAGCCTCGGCGCAGGTTTTGCCGATGGCGGCGCGCTCCTCAGGGGAGATCGCGGGGCCGGGGGCCTCCTCAAAGACCTTCTGGTGGCGTCGCTGGAGCGAGCAGTCGCGCTCGCCCAAGTGTACCGCATTGCCTTTGCCGTCACCGAAGACCTGGATCTCGATGTGGCGCGGCGTGGTCAGGTATTTCTCGATGTAGACTTCGTCGTTACCGAAGGCGTTCTTGGCCTCGGAACGCGCGGTCCTGAAGGCGATCTCGAGCTCCTCGGCGGAGCGCGCAACCTTCATACCGCGGCCACCGCCGCCAGCGGTCGCTTTGACGATGACAGGATAGCCTGCTTCTTCGCCGACCTTCAGAGCGGCTTCCACATCCGGGACGCCGCCGTCAGAGCCGGGCACGCAAGGCACGCCGAGTTCCTTCATCGTGTCCTTGGCGGTGATCTTGTCACCCATCACACGGATATGCTCGGCCGTCGGGCCGATGAATGTGATGCCATGGTCTTCCAGCGCTTGGGCAAAGCCCTCATTCTCGCTGAGGAAGCCGTAGCCTGGGTGAATTGCGTCTGCGCCAGTAATCTCTGCTGCGGAGATAATGGCCGCGACGTTCAGATAGCTTTTTGGGCCGGGCGCGGGCCCGATGCAGATGGCTTCATCGGCCATGCGCACGTGCATTGCGTCCGCATCGGCGGTGGAGTGTACGGCGACCGAGGCAATTCCCATCTCGCGGCAAGCACGGATGACACGCAGAGCGATCTCGCCCCGGTTTGCGATCAGGACCTTCTGGAACATCACTCGATGATCATCAGGGGCGCGCCAAACTCAACTGGCGTGCCGTCTTCCACGAAGATCCGCGTGACCGTGCCGGAGCGTGGGGCAGGGATCTGGTTCATGGTTTTCATGGCTTCGATGATGAGGATCGTGTCGCCTTCTTTGACCTGCTGGCCTTGGGAGACGAACGACGGTGCGCCGGGCTCGGACTGTAGGTAAGCGGTGCCGACCATGGGCGAGGTCACGGCGCCGGGATGTTCGGCGGGATCATCGCTTGCGGCTGTGGGCGCCTCGGCAGCCGATACTGCGGCGGCGGGTGCTGCGGCGGCCGGTACGGCGACGGCTGCTGGTGCAGCGATCGGCGCGGGCGCGGCTGCGACAGCACGGCTCACACGCACGTTCAAGCTGTCGTCTTCAGCGTAATCGCGTTTGACCTCTAGCTCGGTCAGATCATTCTCTTTGAGAAGTTCCGCGAGCGCGCGGATGAATTCGACGTCCCCGTCGTGGCTTTTGTTAGTCATTGCCCCTCGCGGCTTGTTCTATGCTCTTGGCTTTAGGTGGCTATGATTGGGCTATAGAACAACAGTGTCGCAAGGGAAAGAGGCATGGGGCGTTACTGAACTCGGCCCAGAACCACGCCTGAATAGTAGACAACCTGTGGCGGGATGTTGGCCTTGTTCTTTCCCGTGGCCGTCTCCCATTTGCTTACCCCGCTTTGGTAGATGCCGTAATCGTACTCCAACCGTCCGGATCGCGTCATCGTGCGGGCAACCAGCCGCGCACGCTGCCTACCGTTGAGGTATGTTGTGACCGTGCCATTGGCCTCATTCGATAGCGTCACATGCACTTTGACATCTATTCAACGATCAAAGGCGAATTCGCCTTGGCCTAAGGTGCCCATTTTGAGGATTTGATTATTGAACTGCTCGCGCTCATCGACTTGCTTTTGCCAGATCTGAACCGTGCGTCCGTCATCGCCAATCTTTAGGCTCAGGACTCATAGCCAGTAAATTACGAGAGCTGCGAGGGCGATGGCGGACAGGAAGACCTTCGGGCATCTG
>JAKVCO010000041.1 GCA_022448245.1 Paracoccaceae bacterium | reverse complement strand
ATCACGCCCAGGGATTTAGAACGACTTCAAAGCGATGAATGACCAGCAGCGTATTTGCAATGGCTGGTTTGGCGACATGTATAGCGCTACGCCGAGATGGGTGCTGCACAGTTAGGGAAATGCTGAGTCAGCGAAGGCAGAAAATTCAAGGTCGGGTTTTTCCGCATCATTATCCTTGAGACGGGGCGCAGCGAATGGCAACGTCCGGCAAAGTCTTGTCCTTATCCCACGCGGCCAACTGCTGGCTTTTGGGCAGACAGGATCTAGTCGGTATTGAGATAGCAGCGTGCGGTGAGGGAAACGCACTCATCGGCTTGAAGGGAAGGGGAATGATCTTCACGTTAAATGAAATCAATGAGTTATCGGTAGAGAAGGTTAGACGCGGGTCGCATCCCCTCCGCCACTTTCACCCGTTTCCCCGCCTCCACTTGGGCCTCAGTCTTTGAGGTAGGTCCACCGATAACCGGGGGGCGTTGGGCCCTTGTTGCGGCCGCCTTGGGTGGTCTGCTCCCATGAATGGGCGAGGATCCCGACGGAGCGGGAGAGGCAGAAAAGCCCGCGCGCGAGCGGGGGCGCGAAGCCGAGTTCAGCGTAGATGACAGCCGTGGCCCCATCGATATTCATAGGGATCGGGCGCGATTTACGCTGTGCCAGTTCGGCTTCGACCCCCGTGGCGATCTGCATGAATTCCCCGCCGCATAAGCCTGCGGAGACGGCTTCGGACACCATCTCCATCAAGCGGGGGGCGCGGGGGTCTGTGGGGGTGTGAAAGCGATGTCCGAAACCGGGGATGATCTTGCCGCGTGCCTGGGTCCAGGTGTCGAGCGCGGCGTCGATGCCCCCGTCATGGGCCTGAACGTGGTGGTAGAGCTCAACCGCCTGTTCGCCCGCGCCGCCGTGCACGTCGCCCAGCATGTTCACGCCCGTGGCCATCGCGTTGTTGAGGGGCAGGCCACAAGTCACAGCCATGCGCGCGGCGGCGATCGAGGGAGCTTGGGGTCCGTGATCGACGGCCGACACGAGCGCGGCCTCAAAGAGGCGCGCTTGTTCGGGCGAGGGTCGGTCGCCCCGGACCATGAGCCAGATCATCTCCGTAAAGCTCACTGAGCCGATGAGCTCTTGAATGGGTTGGCCGCGCAGCTCGATCCGGCCGGGCTCCATATCGATGATTGCGGTTTTCCACCAATCGGCAACGTCGCTCATATCACTCCCTCTTCGAGAAGCGTGTTGATCTCTTGCTCGCTGAGACCGAGCTCTGACCAGATTTCCGTGTTGTGGGCGCCGAGGCCTGGCGGCGGGATGGCAGCCGACGCGCGGGCGCCATTCATGACCACCGGGCTCCCGGCGAGCTGCACAACTTCTTCACCGACGGCGATGTCCCCGATGAGGCCGCGTTCTTTGATCTGCGCGTCGGCGAGTGTCTCAGCCACGGAGAGGACCGGGCCCGAGGGGACGCCGATTGCGTTCAGCTCCGCCACCCATTCAGCGGCGGGGCGGGTGCGCAGCAGTGTCTCGAGCTCCTCGCGCAGGGCATCCCGGTTGCGCTTGCGGTCTTCGCGGGTGCGGTACTCCGGGCGTTCCTCAAGGTCGGGACGCCCCAGATGGCGCACGAGCGCCTGCCATTGCGTGTCGCGGTTGGCGGCGATGTTGATCGGGTGGTCCGCCGTCGCTAACGTCCCTGACGGGGCGGAGGTCGTGTTCTCATTGCCATTGGGGCCGGGCACCACGCCTCCGATGAGGTAGTTCGAGACCACCCAGCCCATGGTCGCGATGACAGATTCCGTCATCGAGATATCAAGGTAGGCGCCACGCGGGCTCGCATTGAGCGCCGCGGTCACAGAGAACGCCGCCGTGAGGCCGCCCACGGTATCCGCCAGAGGATACCCCACGCGGTAGGGGGCCGTATCCGCCGCGCCGGTGATCGACATCACACCGCTGATGCCCTGCACGATCTGGTCATAGGCCGGATCGTTCTTGCGCGGCCCCGTCTGGCCAAACCCGCTGATCGAGCAATAGATGAGCTGAGGGTTTTCAGCCTTCAGCACCTCATAACCCAGCCCGAGCCGATCCATCACGCCGGGGCGGAAGTTCTCCACCAGCACGTCTGCCCCTTGAATCAGCCGCTTGAGCAGCGCCTTGCCCTTCGCTGACTTCATATTGAGCGTGACGGATTTCTTGCCGGCATTCTGCGCGAGAAAGCTGATCCCCATCCCGGCGGCGTTGCGTTCGGGGTGGGCGCCCAGCACCCGGGCTAGATCGCCAGAGCCCGGACGCTCCACCTTGATGACCTCGGCCCCCATGAGCGCCAACTGGTAGCAGGCGAAGGGCCCCGCCAGGACGTTCGTCAGGTCAAGAACCCTGACGCCCGCGAGGGGCTCAGTCGCCATCGGCGATCCCTGCATCCCGGGCGCGCGCACGACGGGCCCGGTAGCTTGGCAGCACGACTAAAATGGCCGCGATGACGAGCAGGGCGAGGGTCATGGGACGCTCCCAAATGAAGGCTACACCGTCATAAAGCTGCATGGAGCGGGCGAAGTTATCCTCCATCATCCCGCCAAGGATGAAGCCAATGAGCAGCGGCGCGAGGGGGTAGTCCGCGAATTTCAGCGCCGTCGCGCAGATGCCGAAGCCCACGAGTAGTAACAGCTCGGTCGCGTTATTCTGCCCGATATAGGCGCCCATGAGTGTGAAGAACAAAATGAAGGGGATCAGGTAGTTGCGCGGAACCGCGAGGACCTTGGCGATATAGGGAATGAGCGGCAGGTTTAGGATCAGCAGCACGAGGTTTCCGATGAACATCGACATGATCACGGCCCAGAAGATCTGCGGATCGTCGACCATCAAGCGTGGGCCAGGTGTCACGTTAAGCGCGATGAGAGCGCCCAGCAGGATGGCCGTGGTGCCTGAGCCCGGGATGCCCAGTGTCAGCAGCGGCACGAAGGAGCCGGTGCAAGCCGCATTATTGGCCGTCTCCGGTGCGGCGAGGCCCTTGATGGAGCCTTTGCCGAACTCGTCCTGCTCGGCCTTCGGGGCGATGTTGCGCTCCACCGCGTAGCCGAGGAAGCTCGCGATCGTGGCACCTGCGCCGGGCAGAACGCCAATGAAGAAGCCCTGCAGCGACTGGCGCCCGATAACGGGGGCGATGGCCCGCGCTTCGGACCGCGAGATGCGCAGGTCTTTGATGTCGCCGTCGCCGCCTTGCAGGTTCTTGGGCTTGAGGACGAGGAACAGGGCCTCGGGCAGGGCAAACATCGCCATGGCGAGCGTGATGAAGCCAAAGCCGGACTGAAGGTCCATGATGCCCATCGTAAAGCGCGGCAGGTTGAAGAGGGCGCCTTCGCCCACGGTTGCCATGATGAGGCCAAGGATCGTCATGATCATCGCTTTGGCCACTTGGCCGGTTCCCGCGAAGGCCGCGATGGCCGAGAGGCCCACGACCATCAGCGCGAAGTATTCCGCCGAGTGGAAAAGGAGTGCGACAGAGGACAGCGCAGGGGCGAAGATCATCAGCAGAAGCGCACCCAGCGTGCCGCCTGCAAAGCTCGCGATGGCTGCGATCGTCAGCGCCTTGCCGGCCTTGCCTTGGCGCGCCATCGGATAGCCGTCGAAGCTCGAGGCCACGGTGCCGGCGACCCCCGGCGCGTTGAGCAGGATCGAGGAGGTCGAGCCCCCAAAGATCGCGCCGTAGTAGACGCCTGCGAGCAGGATCAGCGCCGCAGAGGGATCGCCCATGGAGATCGCCACAGGGATCATGATGGCGATGATGGACATGGGCCCAAGGCCCGGCAGCATCCCGATGAATGTCCCGATCAGACAACCCGCGATGACCATCAGCAGGTTCTGAACAGAGAGTGCCGTAGTAAGGCCGATCAGCAGTCCTTCAAGCATGTCACCCTCCTAGAAAGCCCGGGAGCGGGCGCATGTAGATGCCAAGAACTTCTTGGACGAGGTACCAGACAAAGACCGTCGCAATGAGCGCGACCGGGACCATGATGTGCCACTTTCGCTCACCCAGCGTGAAGGAGCCGAGGATCAGAAAAAGCGAGGTGGAGATGAGGAAACCCATTGGACGCAGGCTCAGCGCGTAGACGACCATCAGCGCGAGCAGGATCAGGGCTTGTCCCAGGTGATATTCGTGCAGACGCCGGTAATCGATGTCGGCCTCTTTGGGCCCCGACTTCTCCGCGCCGATCAGAATGAAGAGCGTGGCGATGATGCCGAGAACAGAGAGCATCTTTGGGAAAGTGCTGGGCCAAATCGGGTTGCGCCGCATGAAGGGGGCGAGGCTGCCGTCCATCGTGAACCAAGCCGCGTACCCATACGCCAGGCATATGCCGAGCAACACCAGTGCGATCCACCGGTCCAAAGCCATGATATCCCCTCCCCAAGGATGAAGTGTGGGTCAGAGCAGACCTGTGCTCTGACCCTAGTCGCGATCAGAGGAAGCCGAGCTTCTTCATGAGGTCGCCGATGACCGTTTCCTGAGCCTCAAGGAAGGTCAGGAACTCATCGCCGGGGTTGTGGATGTTGACCCAGCCGTTGCGCGCGCGCACGGCTTCCCACTCATCGGTCTCATACATCTTGGCGATTGCGTCCTGGTACATGGTCAGCTTGTCCTCGGGCAGGCCCGGGGCTGCGAAGAAACCACGCCAGTTGACGAAGGTGGTGTCGATGCCTTGCTCCATCATGGTCTGCGCGTCAGGTGCTGCAGACACACGCTCGTCAGCGGTGACGCCGATGATCTTCACTTCGCCCGCATTGGCGAGGTCCACGGCTTCGGAGAAACCGGTGGAGAGCGCGGCAATCTCGCCGGACAGGAGCGCCGCCATAGCTTTGCCGCCTGCGTCGTAGGGGATGTACTTGACGCCGAGCGCATCCTTGCCTGCCGCTTCCATGACCATGGCTGCAACTAGGTGGTCCATGCCGCCCGGCACAGAGCCGCCGCCGATGGCCGTGGCGCTTGGGTCTGCGTCATAGGCCGCGATCAGGTCCGCCATGGAGTTGATGGGGCTGTCCTTGCCCACGACGATGGCCGCGTAGTCGCCGATGGTGCCGGAGACGAGCGTCAGGTCGCGGAAGTTATGCGGGAACACACCCGTGAGCGAACGGATCACGATGGGGGTGGAGTTCACCATGAGCGTGCCGTGGTTGCTGTCGGCGTTCTCGATCAGGTAGCCGATGGCCTTACCGCCGCCGCCACCAGACATGTTCTCATAAGATGCAGAGCCCACGAGGCCCGCTTCTGTCAGCGCCTCACCGGTGCCACGTGCCGTGCCGTCCCAGCCGCCGCCGGCGCCGCCGGGGATCAGAAAGTGGATGCTGTCCAGAACCTGATGGCCGCCCGCTGCTGCAGGGCCAGCAAGGCCAAGTGCGGCCACAGCCGCGATGAGGGCGCGACGGCCCATTACGAATTTCGACATTATGTCCTCCCATTTGACAACTGTCCTTGTGCCGGATCAGTTGAACCGAAACAGAACACGCCAACCTGACACAGACCTGTCACGCCTCAAAAAGCCGCAAACTGACCCATGAAGTTCCTCCTGGTGGAAGATAACCTCGACCTCGCGAACGCGATTGCCTCGCGCATGCGTCAGGACGGGCATATCATTGATCACGCTGAGAATTTGGGCGACGCGCAGGCCTTTATCGAGGTCGGAGAATATGAGCTGATATTGCTCGATATCATGCTGCCAGACGGGGACGGACGGACCTTCCTCGCGCAGCACCGTGCCAGTGATCGCGATACGCCCGTGATCGTTTTGACGGCCCGCAGTCAGGTGTCAGACAGAATCAGCTCTCTAGATATGGGGGCCGATGATTACGTCACCAAACCCTTCGATCATGCGGAGCTTGAAGCCCGCTGCCGCGCCGTTCTCAGGCGCCGTTCAGGGAACGCGAAGACCACTATCGAGCTGGGCAAGATCACCTTCGATCCGGTCTCAGGCCAGATGACTGTCGATGGCCGCGCCGTGCAGATGCGCAATCGCGAGCTTCGACTGCTAGAGCTCTTCCTCAACGCGCCGGGGCAGATATTTTCGAAGAACAAGCTCTCGGACCGGCTGTTTTCCTTTGATGAGGACGTCTCGGAGAACGCGATCGAGGTTTATATCGGTCGACTGCGCAAGCACCTCTCTGGCTCGGACTTGAAGATCACCACACTCCGCGGCATTGGATATCGGCTGGATCATGTCGAATAGTGTTGAAGTCTCTGGCTCGCTGCGAAACCGGTTGGTGCTGACGCTCATCGGTGGGGCAGCGGTGCTGGCGATGCTCTTGTTCTTCGCCGTGCGAAGCTACGCCGTTCAGGTCGCGCAGCAGGGGCAGGACAGTATCCTCGAGGCCTCGGTTGCCTCGATGCTCGATGCCGCCACGATCCGCGACGGGGCGGTGGAACTCGATCTGCCGTATTCCGCGTTCTCCATGCTCAGCACCTCGGCTGACGACCGGGTGTTCTATGCCATCTATCAGGACGGGACGTTCTTGTCGGGCTATGAGGATCTCGCGTATTCAGAAGGCCAGCCCTTCGAGACGCAGCTCATGCGCGGTTCTGACGTGCGCACGGTGAGTGCCAGCCGCACGATGATTGGCGCAGACCTGCGCACGGACATCCAGATCGTGTTGGCGCAGACGCAGGACGCGCTTTCGGAGACGCTGGATCAGATCTCTAGGAACGTGGCGCTGTTCGGGATCGGGTTCTTTGCGCTGGCGGCAGCGCTGTCATTTTGGGCCACCTCGGCCACCATCGGTCAGCTTGATAAACTCACGATCTCGGTCACGCGGCGCGGCCCCCAAGACCTCAGCCCTTTCGCCAAGCCCGTCCCGCAGGAGATGGCGCCGCTGGTGAAGTCCCTGAACTCTCTGATGGGGCGGCTCGATCAGTCGCTCAGCCAATCGGAGGATTTCATCGCCGAGGCCGCGCACCGCGTGCGCACGCCGCTGGCGACCGTGCGATCCTACGCAGAAGCCACCCTGCAGCGCGTCGATAAGGAAGAAAACCGCGAGGCGATGCGATCGATGGTGAAGGCCATCGACGAAAGCTCCCGCGCGGCGGGGCAGCTCCTCGACCACGCGATGACTACCTTCCGTGCGGACCATCTGGAGCGAGACGACATCGATTTGGTGGAGCTTGTGGCTGAGCTTGTGCAGCGTCTCACACCGATCGTGGACATGAAGGACCTCACGCTTACGCAGAACGGAGATGGCCAGGTGCCCTATGCCGGTGACCCGATCCTGATCCAAAGCGCGGTGCGGAATTTGATCGACAATTCAATGAAGTACAGCCCGGTCGAGAGCGCGATCACAATCACAGTCGCCGCCGATCCTGCGCCGCGGATTACGGTCTGCGATCAAGGCCCGGGCTTCCCATCGAACGAGATCGAGACGCTCACGGCCCGTTTCCAGCGCGGGGCGAATGCCGCGACGACCATCGGTTCGGGTCTCGGCCTCACTATTGCGCAGGACGTGGCCTTGGCCCACGGCGGCGCGCTTCATCTGACGAACCAACCGGAGGGCGGCGCATGCGTTACACTCTCGTTCTCGCACTGATCTCGCTTAGCGCCGCAGCAGGCGCGCAGGAGTGGGAGGACCGCCAGCTCTTCAACGAGGGCGGTGGAGACAGTGCACTGCGGATCATCTCCAGCACGGACACCAACCTCTTCGCGCCCCTCATTGAGACCTTTGTGACGCGGAATCCTGATGTGGCGGTCGAGTATCTCGTGACCGGGACCGCTGACATCGACCGCCGCTTCCGCGCAAGCCCCGGTGATTTCGACATCGCAATCTCAAGCGCGATGGACCTTCAGCTCAAGCTCGCCAATGACGGCTTTGCGCTGCCTCTCGAGGACATCGAGCATCCCGCCTGGGCGGAGTGGCGCAAGAGCCTCTTCGCCTTCACCTCGGAACCGGCGGCCATCGTGGTCAATCGCGAGGCCTTTGATGGCCACCCCATCCCGCAATCGCGCCAAGAACTGATCGAAGCCCTCCGCGCGCGGCCCGAGATCTTCCATGATCGCATCGGCACCTACGACGTGCGTAGGTCAGGTTTGGGTTACCTATTCGCCACCCAAGATGCCCGCGCCTCTGAGACCTTCTGGCGCTTGATGGAGGTCATGGGCGCCCTTGATGCGCGGCTCTACAGCAGTTCGAGCCAGATGATCGAGGACCTCAGCAATGGCACCATCATCGTCGCCTACAATGTGCTCGGTAGCTACGCTGAGCCGCGCGCGGCGCGTGATGATGTCCTCGAAATTGTGCTGCCCTCTGATTTTCCAACGACGATGATGCGCACGGCGCTCGTATCCCAAGAAACCACGCAGGCCGGTGCCGCCGAGGCATTCATTCAGTTTCTCGTGTCCTACCAATGGGAAGACGATGGGGAGGCGAGGACGCTTCCACCGCTGAGCGAAGAGGACGCGATTGAGCGGGCCACGATCGGTCTCGAACCTGCGCTGTTGGCCTTTCTGGATACGCTCAAGCGCGACAAGTTCCTGACGGAATGGGAAAACGCGCTGATCCAGGATTAAGCGCGCACGTCGTCCTCACAACATACTCAGTGGATCAGCGGCGCGTGGGACGCTAGGCTTGGCCCATGGCGCTTTTCGACATCAAACGCTGGGCCGGTATCTTAGTTTTCTTCCTTGCGGGTGGGGCGGCGGCGTGTTTCGCCTTTGTGACGGTGAACCTCTTTGATCACGCCATGGCCAGCCGGGACTTCATCCGCAAGTTCGGGTGGCTGGCTGTTGAAAATGGCGCGCTCTGGCAGGTGGCCGAGCTCATTGTCTGGGGATCGGTTGCGCTGGCGTGCTGGGTCACCTTCAAGATATGCGAGACCGAGTTGGGCCTGCGGTACCATCGGTGGACAGGCACATTGCCGAAAGCAAAAAGGGCGGAAGAAAACCGCCCCGACCAAGTTACCAGATAGAGTTGGAGAGGGGTCTCAGCGGCCCCAGGTCCGCACCACGCCGGAATCGACATGCACGAAATTGGAGCCGGAGTAGCGGCCGACGCCCCCTGCAGCCACGGATGCTGCCGCGCGGGAGATCTGGCCAACCGTGCGACCGTTCAGGCGCAGGTCTGCGGCTTTACCTTCCATGTGAAGCGACTTGCGCGCCACGCCCGAAGAGCGGGACCGAAGCATCGCGTTCGTCTGCGGCGTGCGGTAGCCCGACAGCAGCATGAAGGCGTTGTCTGTTTCCAGAAGGTTGCGGGTGGCTGCGATGATGTCGACGGCACGGGTGTCCATATTGGCGGCCGCATCTTGGCGCCAGTCACGCATGAAGTAGTTCACTTCTTTCAGCGCGTCAGGAATGTACTTGCCGTCGATCCAGTAGATCATGTCGATGTGCTCGCCCGTACGGCCCGAGTACATCTTGATCCTGCGCACATCGCCTGCGCCACGAAGAAATCCAGCTGCTGAGGTGTAGGTCGGTGCTGCGACAAATGCGGATGCCGCGAAGGCTTGCAGTAGTCCGCGTCTCGAAAGACGTGTGCCTGTGTCGTGCATGTTCGCCTCTAATCGTCTTTATCATCTACCGAGCCGACGTTCTGCCGGTCTCAGCTTTCCCTAGATGCCCAGTGTCTATGCCACATCATGGCGCATCCCCCAAGGTCGGATTGTGGACAATCATAGTTTTTAGGGGAAATTGGCGAATTTTTGCGCATCGGCGGGTGGGCCGGGTTTTGCTCTGCTGGTGCGGCGTCCGGGCCACACTCTGGGCGCCTAGGTGAGGGTGCCGAAATTGTGAATGGACCCATGTCGTGGCATAGCGAGACAAAGACACAACATACATGCGTTTTGGAAGGTTATTTCATGGGTTCTTTTGTCCGCGCACCCGGTAAATTTAGCGCTTTCGCAGCGCTTTGCACTGTTTTCTTCGCTCTGACGTCGCCGGCGGTGGCGCAGGTGACGGCGTTCAAACAGGCGGTGGCTGAGGCCGCGGCGGCGAATCCCTCTGTTGGCGCTTTCTACCGCAATCGGGGCTACACCCCGATCTGGACGGGTCCCAGTGATGCCGATCGCGCCCGTCGCGGCGCGCTTTTGCAGGCGCTTTCCGAGGCGCACATGCACGGGCTTCCAAGCACTAAGTACTCCGTGGCTGAGGTAACCGCCCGTCTCGGGGCCGCGCGGACCATGGAGGAGCTTGCGGCGCTTGAAGTGTACCTTTCGGCCACCTTCCTCAACTATGCCCGTGACGTACAGACAGGCGTCCTGACGCCCGCGAACGTCGACGAAGAGATCGCCCGAGAGGTTCCCGTCCGCGATGGTCTCGAGACGCTGACGACTTTCGCATCGGCCCAGCCAGAGGCATTTATCGACGCGCTTCCGCCGCAGACCCACGACTACACGCGCCTGATGCGCGCCAAGTTGGACCTCGAGCGCGGCATCAAGCGCGGTGGGTGGGGCCCGACGGTTCAGGCCAATTCGCTCAAACCCGGCGCCACCGGCAATGACGTGGTCGCTCTGCGCAACCGGTTGATCGCCATGGGCTATCTCGACCGGTCTACAACGACCACCTATGACGCCGAAATCTCGGGCGCCGTGGAGAAATTCCAGCGCGACAGCGGGCTCGAAGCTGACAGTGTGGCAGGGCGCGGGACGATCGCGTTTCTGAACACCTCTATGCAGGAGCGTCTGTCATCGGTGCTTGTGGCTCTTGAACGCGAGCGCTGGCTGAACAAGCCTGAGGGCCTTGGCGATCGCCACATCTGGGTGAACCTCGCCGATTTTTCCGCTCAGATCCGCGACAAGGGCGTGGTGACTTTCCAAACACGGTCGGTCATCGGGGCCCACGACCGAGACCGCCGGTCGCCCGAGTTTTCGGATGTGATGGAGCATATGGTGATCAATCCCAGCTGGTACGTGCCACGCTCGATTGCGACGAAGGAATACCTGCCGCAGCTTCAGCGGAACCCTCAAGCCGTACAGCATCTCGTGATCACTGACGTCCGCGGGCGCCGTGTGAATCGCGAAGAGGTGGACTTCACACAGTACTCTACCTCGTCCTTCCCGTTCGACATGCGCCAGCCACCGAGCCGGTCGAACGCGCTTGGCCTTGTGAAGTTCATGTTCCCGAACCGCTACAATATCTACCTGCACGACACGCCTCAAAAGAGCCTGTTTTCCCGGGAAGTGCGCGCGTTTTCCCACGGGTGCATCCGCCTGAATGACCCGTTCGATTTCGCCTATGCGCTGCTTGCTGTGCAGACCGATGATCCCGAGGCTTTCTTCCAGCAGCGCCTGCGCACCGGAAGCGAAGCGAAGGTGGAGCTTGAGCAGCACGTGCCAGTGCACCTGATTTACCGGACCGCCGTCGCCACGGCCGAAGGTGAGCTGCACTTCCGCCGTGACGTCTATGGCCGGGATGCGCGCATCTGGCAGGCGCTTCAGCGCGAAGGGGTGGCGTTGAACGCTATCCAAGGGTAATCCGGGCCCCGACGAACGGGGGCCTTTGCCATGAAGATGAGTGACATTGCAGCGGCTCTTGGCGCTACCGCCCAAGGGGCTGACCTCGAGATCACGCGCCTCTCGGAGCCTGCGTCTGCTGGCCCTGACGACCTCGCACTGGCGTCCAATCCCAAATATGCCGAAGCGCTTGGCCAAGGTCAGGCACGGGCGGCGCTTCTTTGGGGCGACGCCGATTGGCAAGCCTTGGGCCTTGAGGCCGCGATCTGCGTCGGGCGGCCGCGCTACGCTATGTCGTCGGTTACAGCTCTTTATGATGCGCAGTGGCGCGCGGGGCTGGGCGTTCATCCTACGGCGCTCATCCCTGCCGGGTTTGACGGTGCTGTGGGCGCCTACTCCGTTATTGCTGAGAATGCCCAAATCGGCCCCGATGCCGTCATCGGCAGCCATGTGAGCATCGGCCCGGGCGTCATCATTGGCGACGGCGCAACCATCAAGGACGGCGTGCGTATCAGCCACGGCGTGACCATCGGCGCGCGGGTTGTGATCCAACCGGGCGCGGTGATTGGCGGCGACGGCTTTTCTTTTGTCACGCCCGAACCCTCCGCCGCAGAAGCTGCCCGCTCGACGCTCGGCGAAGCGGGGGGCGAGGCTCAGGCCTGGGCGCGCATCCACTCCGTCGGCGGGGTGGAGATCGGCGACGACGTTGAAGTGGGGGCCAACAGCTCCATCGACCGGGGCACGATCCGTGCCACGCGTGTGGGCAGTGGCACCAAGATCGATAGCCTCGTGCAAGTGGGTCACAACGCCGAAATCGGCGAACACTGTCTTTTGTGCGCGCAAGCGGGCGTGGCGGGAAGCTCTGTCATTGGCAATCACTGCGTGCTTGGTGGGCAGTCCGGCGTCTCCGACAACCTTAGCGTGGGCGACCGCGTGGTGCTGGGCGGGGCCTCTGTTGTCATGGCGAATGTGCCCGCGGGCCGGGTGATGCTGGGCTACCCTGCAACCCAGATGAAGCAGCAAATCGAGAGCTACAAGGCGCTGCGTCGCCTACCGCGCGACCTCGCGTCGCTCAAAAAAGCGGTTTCAAAGCTCTCTGGGAGTGACTAAATCCGCCTTGAATGCGGAAAGGTGCCCAAGAGATGAGCGTCAGCGAGACCGTCAAGAAGATCATCGCGGAACAGGCCATGCTTGAGCCTGAAGACGTGACTGACGCAAGCACACTGGAAGATCTCGGCCTCGACAGCCTCGGGCTGGTGGAGTGCATCTTTGGGATCGAAGAGGCCTTCGACATCGAAGTGCCCTTCAACGCCAACGAGCCTGAGAAGAGCGATTTCGACATTTCCTCGGTGGCCAGCATCGTGACGGCCGTCGAAAGCTTGGTCGCCGCACAATCATGAAACGGGTGGTGATCACCGGGGCGGGAACGATCAACGCGCTGGGGAATAACGTGCCTGACACGCTCGAGGGCATGCGCGAGGGGCGGCTCGGGATCGGGCCGCTTGAGTTTCCAAACGTGGACCGGCTGCAGATCAAGATCGGCGCCCAGGTTCGGGACTATGACGAGGCAGCGAATTTCAACCGCCAGCAAATCGCGCTTTATGACCGTTTCACGCAATTCACGCTTCTGGCGGCGCGTGAGGCGATTGGGCAGGCGGGTCTGACCTTCGGTGGTGAGCTTGCCGCCCGGGCAGGCGTCGTGTTGGGCACTGCCGCAGGCGGGATGAACACGTGGGAAGACAACTACCGTGCCGTCTATGAGGAAGGGAAGAACCGCGTTCACCCCTTTGTCGTGCCACGCCTGATGAACAACGCCGCAGCCTCGCACGTGTCGATGGAATACAATTTGAAGGGTCCATCCTTCACAGTCTCCACTGCGTGCGCGTCTTCGAACCATGCCATGGGGCAAGCGTTCGAGATGATCCGCGCAGGCGGCGCGCTGGCTATGGTCACCGGTGGCTCTGAGGCGATGCTGACCTTTGGTGGCATCAAGGCGTGGGAAGGGCTGCGCGTGATGTCGCGTGATGCCTGCCGTCCGTTCTCAGGCAACCGCAATGGAATGGTGCAGGGCGAGGGCGCAGGCGTCTTCGTCTTTGAAGAGATGGAACATGCCAAGGCGCGGGGCGCGGATATTCTGGCCGAGGTGTCAGGCTTTGCCATGACCTCGGACGCAGCCGATATCGTCATGCCGTCCCAACAAGGCGCAGGCCGCGCCATCGCGGGCGCCCTCAAGGATGCCGGCATGGCACCGGACGAAATTGGCTACATCAACGCTCATGGCACAGGCACTGCCGCCAACGACAAAACCGAATGCGCCGCTGTCGCAGGTGCATTTGGGGCCCATGCGGATCAGCTCATGATCTCGTCTACCAAGAGCATGCACGGCCATTGCATCGGCGGCACCGGCGCGGTGGAGCTTTTGGCCTGCATCATGGCCCTACGCGATGGCGTCATCGCACCCACCATCGGCTATGAAGAGCCGGACCCGGAATGCGCGCTTGATGTCGTGCCAAACGTGGCCCGTGAAGCGCGGGTGACCGGCGCATTGTCGAACGCTTTCGCCTTTGGCGGCCTCAATGCTGTGCTGGCCTTGCGCGCTGTCTGAAACCTTCGCTGAGCTTAAACGAAAAAGGGCGCCCGTTTGGACGCCCTTTGAATTTTGGTGCATTGCGGCGCGGCTTAGCGCGGCTCGAGCGCGTCAAAGGCGGCAGTGAAGCCGGAGAGCGACACAGGCAGCGACACCGGATTGTCTGGCGAGCCTGCGGGCACGATCGTGATCGTCGCGTTGGCGCCGCGCTTCATGGCGTTGATGTCGTCGCCCGTAAAGCCGACACGGGCCACACAGCCGCCGCGCGAGCAGAAGGTGAACGGGTAGCGACGGCCTGCGCCGGCATCAATCTGCAGCGTGATCTGACGCGTCAGCAGCGTCTCAAGCGGCGTGATGATCGTGCCGCCGGCTACAGCCTGGCCACCTGCGGCCAACGGAATGATCGAAATCTCGGCGACCGAGTTGCCGGATCCGTCGAAGAGCAGCTGATAGCTGTTGCAAGGATCGTTGCCGTCTGCCGTCGTCACACAACGGTGGGCCCAATCCCCAAATTCCTCTTTGACGTATTCTTCACCCACGGAGCGCCCGTCCACGACCTGTTCACCCAGGTTCAGGCCGGCGCCATTGTCCGCGGTTGCCTCTTGCGCGAGCGTTGGCGTGGCCAAAACAGCAGCAAGGGCGGCGCATGCAAAAATGCGAGTAATCATCGAATACTCCTCTAAGCTCGATAGCCGGGCGCTTACCATGGCTGTGCTGCAGTGTCAGGAAAAAATGCAGTGAGGCGCCTTTATGCGCGACCCACCAGCCCGAAATTAGAAAAGGGCCTGCGCGAGCAGACCCCTTTCGATTTTTCTCTCCCTGTCGGACTGGCCGACGTATTGAGCGCAACGCTACGAATCTGAGGCCTCTGCGTCAACTAACAATATCGGGGAAACCCCAAAGAAAAAAACCCGCGCTCGGGTTGAACCCCGGCACGGGCAGTCAGACAGGGGGGAAGTATGTCCAAGGAATGCGAGGCCCCTTGGACAGCGCATAGCCTTGCACAGAAGCCTTAATGCGCCGTTGAAGCTCGGCTTTGGGGCCCCCGGGCCTGCTTTTGCGGCCTGCGGCAGGCTTTTGGGATGCTTTGCGGGTGTCACTACGGGCTCGGATTACCGCGCAATCTTGAGCGCCCGGAGGGGACATGGTTCTATCAGCCGAACGAGGCAGGGGGGAGGACAATGTCCGACAGCATTTTTGTGGGCGGTGGCGGCGAAGGCTACGGCGTCAGGCAACAACTCACGCTGAAATACGCAAACCGTCACGGTTTGGTCGCGGGCGCCACCGGCACCGGCAAGACTGTCACACTGCAGATTCTTGCCGAAGGCTTCTCGGCGGCGGGCGTGCCCGTGTTCGTGTCGGACGTGAAGGGCGACCTTTCCGGTCTGGCCAAGGCCGGCAGCGCGGACTTCAAGCTACACGAGTCTTTCACCTCACGCGCGGCAAAGATCGGGTTCGATGAATACGCCTACGGCGCCGCCCCCGTCACCTTCTGGGATCTCTTCGGCGAAGACGGCCACCCCGTGCGCACGACCGTGGCCGAGATAGGTCCGCTGCTGATCGCGCGTCTGCTGGAGCTCTCTGAAGCGCAAGAAGGCATCCTCAACATCGCGTTCCGTGTGGCGGACGAGCAGGGGCTGCCGCTCCTTGATCTCAAAGACCTGCAATCTCTGCTGGTCTGGGTGGGTGAAAACGGCAAAGCCCTGTCGCTGCGCTACGGTAATGTGTCCGCGGCCTCCATTGGCGCCATTCAGCGGCGGTTGCTGGTGCTCGAAAACCAGGGGGCGGCGCAACTCTTTGGTGAGCCTGCGCTGACGCTGAGCGATCTCATGCGCGTAGGCGCAGACGGGCGCGGGATGGTGAACGTGCTCTCCGCAGACAAGCTCATGGCCTCGCCCCGGCTCTATGCAACCTTCCTTTTGTGGCTGCTCTCAGAGCTCTTTGAGGAGCTTCCTGAGGTTGGTGATCCCGACAAACCCAAGCTGGTCTTCTTCTTCGACGAGGCGCATTTGCTCTTTGATGACGCACCTAAGGCGCTTGTCGACAAAGTGGAGCAGGTGGCGCGCCTGATCCGCTCCAAGGGCGTGGGCGTCTACTTCATCACGCAGAACCCCGACGACATCCCCGACGACATTCTGGGCCAGCTCGGCAACCGCATTCAGCACGCCCTGCGCGCCTTCACGGCTCGTGACCGGAAGGCGCTGAAGCTCGCTGCCGAGACCTACCGCGAGAACGATCGCTTCGACACCGAAGAGGCGATCCGCGAGGTGGGCGTTGGTGAGGCGGTGACCTCGATGCTTCAGAAGAAGGGTATTCCCGGGATCGTCGAGCGCACGCTCATTCGCCCGCCCTCGTCGCAGCTTGGGCCCATCACAGCCGCCGAGCGCAAGGCGGTGATTGCGGCGAGCGGTCTGGCGGGCAAGTACGAGGCAAAGGTCGACCGCAAGAGTGCCTTCGAGATGCTCTCGACTCGTGCTGAGAAAGCAGCCGAGGAGGCCGAAGTGGCCGAAGCGCAGGAAGAAGAAGCCCAGGCGATTGAGCGCGAATACCGCGCCGCGCGTCGGTACTCAGGTTCTCGCGTGTCCCGGTCGACCTCCAAGCGCGTGCGCAATGACAGCATTGGCTCAGCTCTCGGTTCCGCTCTGATCAAAGAGCTCAATGGCACCACAGGCCGCCGCCTCGTGCGAGGCGTTCTGGGTGGGCTTTTCAAAGGGCGCTGATTGGCGGCACTTTAGCAGGGGCCAGCAGCGGCGGCTGCGCCCGCTGCAGCGCCTCCTGGCGCACCGTAGACTTGCAAAGTTGCGTCATGGTCGAAGGGGGCTGCTGGGAGATTAAAGAGGTCGTTTCGCGCATTTGCCGCGCGTGTCAGCAAAGTCTGGCCATCCTCGGAGTTCTCAATGCCCGGTAAGCCTTGCAATACCCGCTTCGCACATCATCGATAGAGCCAGTCTTGCGTGATGGCGTAGTTGTTTTTGGATGCGTTGCAGGTCCTGCAGACCGCAATCAGGTTCGTAGGGTCGTTGAAGGCTTGGATGTTGGCAGTCGTGTTCTCGAAGCTCATGTTCGCGGTTCGATTGATCGGGGATATGTGGTCGATCTGAAAGCCCTGCATGGTAAAGAAACCAAAGCAATAAATACACATCCGCCGATCTTTGGCAGTCGTCGGCGTTTCGCTGCTTTGATAGGGCTCCAGAGTCTCAAAGGTATCGTGAAGAGCTGGTCGCGAATATCCCGCAAAATGCTCACAATCTCATATTGCACCTCTTTTTTGCGCCCTGCGGATATAGTCCGCGATTTTTGCGAAGGTGGCTGCGCTGGCAGCTGCGCTATTAGCACCGGCGGCGGTCGCACCCGCTTCGGCATCTTCCATCTGGACGTCGCCAGAAGGTGGTACGGGGCCGGCACTGCGCATGTGGAAACGGTTGCCGCTGACGGATCTGGTGCCCTCAATGAAACCCTTGAGATCGGCGTCGAGCAGGCTCTCGACTCTGGCGACCAACTGCGTCGCATTTTGGATCTTGTGGATGAGCCCATGGCAGTGCTGCTGTGTCCGCGCCAGCATCTGGAAAGGCGTAACCTGTACCGCAGCGATCCGATCATACATGTATCCAGCGGGCAGCTTCTCAGCTTTGGTGCTATTTCACTTTTGGCAGGCCAAAACCAAGTATCAACGGATCACGGTGAGCCTCCAGAACATCACTTGCCTCTGTTCTCGGGTAGTCCGCAGCGAGCAGGCATTTGGCTTTGATTTAGTAGCCCAGTGGGATGACGTGATCGATTTGCATCGACCGTCGATCCTTTACCTTGCCGCAATACGCGCAGATCGCAACGGGTGACGTGGACAAAAACCTAGGTAGCCGCTTGCGGAAGTATTGCTTCTGTTTCTCTGTGAAGGAGTTCGCGGTTAGAGCATCTGGGTCGATCCGCGAAGCGGCGTACGATTCCGCGTCGTAGAATTTGTAATCTTCTACGTCTTTGATGGTCATCGGCAACCCTAGGTTGAACGCACCTGACAATCCCAGAAGTTATGGGAGCTGCCTAGGAGTTTCTTACGTAAGGTAAAGCGCGACGCGAGCGTGGAATAATAAGGGCGGCCCCGGGAGGCCGCCCACATTTTTTCAGGTTCGTCTGACCTTTGCAGATTATGCCGCGAGGTCGAAGCGATCTGCGTGCATGACCTTCGCCCATGCTGCGACGAAGTCGCGGGCGAATTTCTCGGCGTTGTCGTCCTGAGCATAGACCTCAGCGTAGCTGCGCAGCACGGAGTTCGAGCCGAAGACGAGGTCGCAGCGCGTGGCTGTCCACTTCACGTCACCCGAGGCGCGGTCACGGATCTCGTAGCCACCTTTTACAGGGTGCCAGGAGTTGTTCATGTCCGTCAGGTTCACGAAGAAGTCGTTCGTTAGTGCGCCCGGGCGGTCGGTGAAGACACCGTCCTTGGAGCCACCGAAGTTCGTGTCCATCACGCGCATGCCGCCGAGAAGGGCTGTCATCTCCCACCCCGTGAGGCCGATGAGCTGTGCCCGGTCGAGCATCATCTCTTCGGGGCTCACCGCGTACTCGGTCTTGGCCCAGTTGCGGAACCCGTCGGTGAGAGGCTCGAGCACGTCAAAGCTTGCGGCATCGGTCATCTCGTCGGTTGCATCCCCGCGACCAGCCGCAAAGGGCACGTTCATGGAGATACCGGCCGCGCTCAGGCAAGCCTCAACGCCCACGTTACCGGCCAGAACGATCGTGTCGGCAAGCGACGCGCCGTGCTCTGCGGCGAGCGGTTCGAGGACGGCCAGCACGCGTGCGAGGCGCTCAGGCTCGTTGCCTTCCCAGTCCTTCTGCGGTGCCAGGCGGATACGTGCGCCGTTGGCGCCGCCGCGGCGGTCAGAGCCACGGTAGGTGCGGGCGCTGTCCCATGCGGTGGCAACAAGCTCTGCTGCGGGCAGGCCTGCGGCTGCGATGGCCGATTTCAGCGCGGCTGCGTCGAAGTCAGATGCACCGGCGGGCACCGGGTCCTGCCAGATGAGGTCTTCGTTCGGCACGTCAGGTCCGAGGTAGTTGACGCGCGGACCCATGTCGCGGTGCGTCAGCTTGAACCACGCGCGGGCGAAGGTGTCGGCAAAGTACTCCGGATCGGCGCGGAAGCGCTGACAGATCTCGTTGTAGACCGGGTCCACGCGCATCGCCATGTCGGCGTCCGTCATGATCACGCGGGCGCGTTTGGACTGATCGGACGGGTCGAGCGGCTTGACGTCGTCGGGCATGTCCTTGGGTTCCCACTGCCATGCGCCAGCGGGGGATTTCTGCAGCTCCCACTCCCAATCGAAGAGGTAGTCGAAGTAACCCATGTCCCACTTGGTGGGCTCTTTCGTCCACGCGCCCTCGATGCCGGAGGTGAACGCCTTGGCGGCCGTGCCGTCGGAGCCTGGGTTCGCCCAGCCAAAGCCTTGTGCCTCGAGGTTCTCGCCCTCGGGCTCGGACCCAATGAGGTTGCCATCGCCGTTACCGTGCGCCTTGCCGACGGTATGGCCGCCGCAGGTAAGCGCCGCGGTTTCTTCGTCGTTCATGGCCATGCGGGCGAAAGTCTCACGCACGTGCATGGCGGTATGCGCCGGGTTCGGCACGCCGTTGATGCCTTCGGGATTCACGTAGATGAGGCCCATGTGCACAGCGGCGAGCGGGTTTTCCAGCGTGCCCGCATCATTGATGTCGTCATAGCGGTTCTCGGAAGGTGCGAGCCACTCGTTCTCTTCACCCCAGTAGACGTCCGTCTCCGGGCCCCAGATGTCTTCGCGGCCATAGCCGAAGCCAAAGGTCTTCAGGCCCATGCTCTCGTAGGCAACCGTGCCGGACAGGAGAATCAGGTCGGCCCAGCTCAGCTTGTTGCCGTACTTCTTCTTGATCGGCCACAAGAGGCGGCGCGCTTTGTCGAGCGACGCGTTGTCGGGCCAAGAGTTCAGAGGCGCGAAGCGGATGTTGCCGCCCGCACCGCCACCACGACCATCGGTCGTGCGATAGGAGCCTGCGGAGTGCCATGCCAGACGGATGAAGAGGCCGCCGTAGTGGCCCCAGTCTGCCGGCCACCAAGGCTGGCTTTCAGTCATCAGTGCTTTGAGGTCAGCTTTGAGGCCGTCAAAGTCCAGATCCTGAACAGCATCGCGGTACGAGAAACCCTCGTCCATCGGGTCAACGCGGGCACCTTTCTGGTGCAGAATGTCGAGGTTCAGCGCCTTCGGCCACCACTTCGTCACAGAGGGTTTTGTGAGCGATGTGTTGGAGCCGTGGGCGACCGGGCAACCTGAGAGAGGGGGTTTTTGTCCGTCCATCTAAGAGACCTTTCGCTGCGAAAATATCGTGGCAAGCGACCAGATTCTGGTCGTGTCTAATCGTCCGGATAATATTTAGAATAATTCTTAAACGGGCAAGAGAGGCTGAGGCAAAAACCTGACTCTTTTGTTCACTTTGGAGCTAGTGCGCGCAGAACTGGAGCGGACGGTGTCGTGTAATGGTGCTCGGCCACGAGCCAGCGATCCCCATTAAAGCGGATTATCCCAACACCGGTCACTTCCGCGCCAAAGGTGGCGTCCGACAGGACGTGACGAGTGACGTAATGTGTTTCGATCGTATGGGCATCGACGAAGCTGGCCGACGTGGAGCGGCGGTGCAGGTCAACGACACCGAGCGCATCGAAGGTCGCGCACATTTCATCGAAGATGCTCACGAGGGTCGCATGATCGATCATCGTGGTTTCGCCGTTGCTGGTCTCGATCAGGTTGGGCAACTGAACGTGCTTTGCAAACGCCTCGAAATCGCGGGCCATATAGGCTTTTCGCGTCACTTCCAGAAGCTCGCGCGCGACCGCCTGCGCGGGCGCCTTGGAATTTCTCAAAAGTGGAAGGGTCACACCTAGAGCGCTCTAACCTTTAACTTGGTGATCCGGTTGGCTTCCTTCTCGATGACTTCAAAACGGAAGCCGTGGAAAGAGAAAACCTGACCTACGGTTGGGATCATCTGCGCCTCGTGAATGACGAGACCGGCGACTGTGTTGGCCTCGTCATCGGGCAGGGTCCAATCGTGTGCGCGGTTCAGGTCGCGGATCGTCATGGACCCGTCGACAAGGTACTGGCCGTCCGGCGTTTTGGCAACCTCGTCTTCCTCGTGGTCGAACTCGTCGGTGATCTCACCCACGATCTCTTCTAGAATGTCTTCGAGCGTCAGCAGACCTTGGAGCGAGCCATATTCATCCACGACCAGCGCAAAGTGCGCACGGCGGCGCAGGAACTCGCGCATCTGATCATCGAGCGTCGTCGTCTCTGGGATGAAGTAAGGCTCCATCGCCACATCAAGTACTTCAAATTCTGCGATGTCCTTGCGCACAAGACGGTCCATCGCGCGGGCGAGGTCTTTGGCGTGGATGATGCCCACGATGTTCTCAGGCTCGTCCCGGAAGAGGGGCAGGCGGGTGTGACGCGACTGGAGGGCCGCGGACAGAATATCGCTCGGCGGAAGCGCCACATCGATCATCTCGATGGAGGAACGGTGGAGCATGATCTCTTCCACGGTGCGGTCAGCGAGGTCGAGCGCGCCAAGGATACGGTCGCGATCTTCCTTTTCGACGATGCCTTCCTGCTGGCCCAGCGACAGCGCGCCCGCGATCTCTTCACGTACGGCCAGAACGTTGGCTCCGGGATCGATCTTGACGCCAAAGAGGCGCAGCACACCGCGCACGAGAACGCGTACCGCGCGCACCACTGGTGAGAAGACCGTCACGACAACCGAGATCGGCCGCGCCACGGCCGAGGCCGCCGTTTCCGCATTGGTGATGGCGTAGGTTTTGGGCAGCACCTCGGCAAAGATCAGCACGAGGAGTGTCATGACGAGCGTCGCTAGCGCCACGCCGCTTTCCCCGAAGGCCTGCGTGAAGAGAGCTGTCGCCAGCGAGGTGGCGAGAATGTTGACCAGGTTATTGCCCAGCAGAACTGACCCGATCAGACGCTCATTATCCTGAGTGATCGACAGGGCGCGGGCGGCCCCCTTTGATCCCTTGTCAGCCTGGCTGCGCAGCTTGCCGCGCGACGCTGCCGTTAGGGCCGTCTCCGAACCTGAGAAAAAGCCCGACAGCACGAGCAGGAATAGGATCGCGCCAGCCGTTATCCAAAAGGCGCTATCGAGTGTCGTTAGGTCAGTCATGGCGTGCATATGAGGGAAGGGAGGAATTCGAGCAAGAGGGGCGCGGCACAGCGCCCGTGCACCGCTGCACGGCTGCAATGGTGCCTTTGGCACCTGCGGCGCGCTTAGGTGTCTGACAAAGGATGGTGATCAAGGACGAGATCGCGCAGCCGTTCTTCCAACACATGCGTGTAGATCTC
>JAKVCO010000040.1 GCA_022448245.1 Paracoccaceae bacterium | reverse complement strand
ACAAAGCAGCATGAAACCTAAACCCGATACACCTTAGAAAAGCTGCAAAACTGTCCAAAAAGGTGGGACCACTTCAACAACACCCATGACCATTGGGTGGAAAGCATCGGCCTGAAAATCGTCACCGACTTCGATGTGTCCGAAGGCGATTGCTTTGTGTTCGCAGGCCACACCGTGCGCCTCGATACGGCTGAACATGTGGACTTCGACGGCGATGGCACGATCGACACCGTGCTCAACTTCATCTCCGATCAGCCAAATGGCGGCGCCCATGACAATGATGAAGTCGGAACTGTCGTTTCCCTCGAGAACATCATCGAAGCCGACCAGATCAACGTGAGCGCTGGCGTCTTCTACGGAGTTTATGAACCCTTCAGCGCTGCAGGCTGAGATAACAGCCCGCCTTCTCTGTGCCCCGTACTTCGGGGAGCGCGAGGGGCAGCGCCCCTCGCACCACCCAACAAAAAAGGGCCGCCCAATCGGACGGCCCTTTCTTGAATATTCAGGTTGCTTAGACCTCGACGACCTCAGCTTCGATGGCCTTCGCGCCGCCAATCTCGATCTTCCGCGGCTTCAGCGCCTCGGGCACTTCGCGGGCCAGATCGATATGGAGCATGCCGTTTTCATGGGCCGCGCCCGTCACCTTCACATGATCTGCGAGGTGGAAACGACGCGAGAATGCGCGTGTGGCGATGCCGCGATGCAGGAACTTGCGTTCGCCAGAATCGTCAGCCTTCTTGGCCGACACATGAAGGGCGTTTTCCTTCACTTCCACGTCGAGCTCGTCGGACGTGAAGCCAGCCACAGCGATCGAGATGCGGTACGCATCATCTGCTGTCTTTTCGATGTTGTAGGGGGGGTAGCTCTGCGCGCCGGCGTCGTTGGTCAGAACTCGATCCATCAGGTCTGCCATCTGGTCGAAGCCAACGGTAGCGCGGTAAAGCGGTGCAAAATCAAGAGAACGCATGTCTCATCCTTCCTAAAGCGATGTATGTGCGATGCCCCGCCCCAACATGGGCCCGAGGCGATATGCGCCGGAGCCGTCTTGGCCTCCGACATCAATCATGTGGGAAGGGATTTTCGGTCGTTCAAGGGGGCCTGCGCCCTCAGGGACGCAGGAACTTTGCCGTGCTCTTGGCGCCACCCTCGGTCTGACCCAAGCGGCGCAGCTCGGGCGCTGGGCCTTGGAAGACACCTTTGCCGGCTGCGAGATCAGCTTTCAGCGTCTCCACCTGCGCTTCCACGCCTGTGCCAAGCGACACTCTCTGACCGCGAACCTCAGCTTTGGCCGAGATCACGGAGGCGATGCGAGGCTGATCCGAGGAAAAGACGAAAACCGGCGCGCCGGACGAGCCGTAATCGACGTCGCAACTCAGGACGAGCATGCCAAACTGGCGCGCCATGACGCTGCAGCCCTCCTGCAGGGAGGGCGCTTCTGCGCGACCTGCAGCGTAGCTCACCACGCCGACACGCTCTCCTTTGCGCGGGCGTGCAGCGATTGCGAAAGGCGTGATGCGGCCGTTGCGAATAGGTTGAGCAAGCTCAAGAATGGCTACGTCATTTTTCACGCGCGAGGTCGTGATGGTGCTGTCGAAATCATACTCAGGGTGGGCCACAGCGCGGCGCACCGTGCGGTAGGCCTCGGCGCGGCCGTTGCGCCATGCCGCTCGAAATTCGATTTTTGTCGGGTCGATATGGCCGCCCGTATCTTTATCGTAGAGGCAATGCGCCGCCGTCAAAACAAGCCGGTCTGAGATCAAAGCGCCCGTGCAGAAGCCTTGCCCATCAATGTCCAGACGCCCGACAGCTTCCCACTGACGCACGGCATCTCCCGTCTGGAGGGTCTCCAGACGTGTGTCTTCCGCGGCGACAGTCGTGGCCCAAACAGCCAACATGAATGCAAGAATAACGCGCAAAACAGCCTCCAACTTGGTTACCGAATACCTGCGTTTCATGGCGAAATTGGGGCGTCTGGCTCGCGCGAAGGTTACGAGCGGACAGGGCCCAATCGTGCTAAAGACATGGCGATGAGAACCATGATCCTTGCGCTTTTCGCGCTCACCGCCCCCGCCGCTGCGGCAGCAGACCCCGCGACCATCACCGCCATCGAAGCGAGCCCTTCGGGTGATGCGTGGCGCTTCTCGGTCACCGTGGCCCATGGCGACACCGGATGGGACGATTACGCCGACGGATGGGAAGTGCGATTGCCTGATGGCACAGTACTGGGCGAACGCGTGCTCGCGCATCCGCATGTGAACGAGCAGCCGTTTACGCGCTCTGCCACAATCACCGTTCCGTCTGGCGTCACAGAGGTCGAAGTTTTCGTCAGCGAAAGTGTCGGCGGCTACGGCGCTCAGGCCTATCCGTTTTCGCTTCCCGGGAGCTAGAGGCGCGGGATCAAGGCGAAGCCGCCGCGCCATTGCCGGGGCGCCCCCCAGCACGGCGTTCATCAGCCATAAAGTGATTAAGAGATCCATCGGTCGCCGTACCGCGTCTCGTCGATCGCGCTCTAACGGCGCCCCTCGCGCAACCACGCACCGACGATCAGCGCCGCCGCCAACAGCAGGAAAGCCCATGCTGGGATCAGCGTATCAACGCGCACATCCGTCGTGACATAGGCGGCTTTAGGCGTGAGCCCGATCCAGCCGCGGCCCGCCGCCGGACGCCCCTCGCGCACATTGCGCAGGTCAGGCAATCCGTCCTCCAAGGCCAGAACACCACCACGCAAAGGGGCGATGACAGGCTCCAACACTTCACCGGTCGCCAAGGTGTCGATGAACTCTCGCGGGGCAGCCGGGCCCAGCGCAATCACCACGTCTTCCTCGCCCTCGATCAGACGGTAGAGCCCTAGAACCGGCCCTTCGTACGTGGCCTCCCAACGCCCGGGCGAGATCTCCTCCAGCTCGATCACGACCTCACTGCCATCAGGCAGCGTGATGGTCACCGGCCCGACTTCATCGCCAAGGGTGCGGCGCAGGATCGTCATCACCTGGCCCTCAGCCGAGGCCGTGAGTTGCTCTTCTTCGAGCTCAGGCTCCTTCATCATCCAATGTGCCAGGCGGCGGAGCAGTTCGAGCTGCGGCCCACCGCCCTCATACCCGCGATCCCAAAGCCACGCCTGATCCGAGGCCAAGAGCGCCACACGGCCCTCTCCCACACGATCAAGCACGAGGAGCGGCCGCTCCTCATAGCCTGACATCACAACCTGCCCCTGCTTGGGGATCAGATCGACGAGCCGGAACCAACGGCCCCAGCCTCCCTCAGGCGCCAGAAGGTCGAGCCCCTCGGTCACCGGGTGCTTTTGGCCCAAATCAGTCACCTCCGGATGAAAGCCATCCTCGATGACACGCGCAGACGGTGTCGCGGGGATCGCGGCTGCGAGGGGTGATCGATAGAGCGAATCCGCCGAGGCAAAATCAGGACCGGCGGCAAAGAGCACTGCCCCACCGTCCTCAACATACTGGCGAATGTTATCGAGATAGATTGTCGGCAGGATGCCCCGGCGCTTGTAGCGGTCGAAGATAATCAGATCGAACTCGTCAATCTTCTCCTGAAAAAGCTCCCGCGTAGGGAAGGCAATCAGCGAGAGCTCGGTCACGGGCACGCCATCCTGCTTCTCCGGCGGGCGCAGAATAGTGAAATGGACGAGATCGACAGAGCTGTCGGATTTAAGAAGGTTGCGCCAGGTGCGCTGACCGGGGTGCGGCTCGCCCGAGACGAGGAGCACGCGCAATCGGTCGCGCACGCCGTTGATCTGAACGATCGCCGTGTTGTTGCGGTCGGTAAGCTCGCCATCCGCTTCGGGGGTCATGAACTGGATCACGTTCATACCGCCATGGGGCAGCGTCAGCGGCACTTCCACGTCTTCGCCGGTGAGGAAATCGAACTGCTGTGGCTCGCTCCCATCAACGCTGACAAAGAGCGGCACTGTGGGGCTGCCGCGCCCTTCACCCAAATCATCGATCCGCAAGGTGAGCGTGACCGGCTCCCCCAAGATGGCGAAAGCCGGCGCATTCTTGACAGTCAGGCGCCTGTCCCAATCATCTGCGCGGCCCGTCTGCAGCAGATGGAGCGGTGCCGGCAAGTCCGGTGATGCCTCGATATCATGCGCGCGCCCGTCAGAGATCACCACGATCCCACTGATCCGCGCCGTGGGCGCCTCGGCCAAAGCCTGGGCGACGGCGCCCATGATGGCGGAGCCTGTGTCCCCCTCCCCGTCGGCGAGGCGGGTGATGCGCAGCTCTGTATTTTCACGCGCAGCGACCTGACGCTGCAGATCAGCGAACGCTTCTTCAGTCTGCGCCGTGCGGTCAGACAACCCTTGGGAGGATGTCTCATCCACAACAGCCAGAACGATGTCTGACAGGGTATCGCGATCCTCGCGCTGCAAGGCCGGGTTGGCCACGGCACCCACAAGCGCCAGCACAGCCAGGCCCCGCAGCCACCAGCCCGAAAGCCCCCGGAAGGCGCCAAACGCGATCAACGCTGCCGCAACAGCCAAAGCCACATAGACTGCCGACCACGGCAGAAGCGGGTCGAATATGATCTCTCCGTTCATGACGAAACGCCCCGCATCACTGCCCCAACCTGTCGAGCAAGGCCGGCACATGGACCTGATCGGACTTATAATTGCCCGACAGCACGTGCATGACGAGGTTCACGCCGAAACGGAGCGAAATCTCACGCTGACGTTCGCCGGAAAAGCCTGATCCCACGCGGAACTTCCAGTTGCCCACGCGGTCAATTGCCCAGGCCGAGGCCCAGTCATTGCCACCGACGACGACCGGTGTGACGCCGTCGTTGAGATTGCGGAAGGGCATGCCTTCCACTTGCTCGGCATCCGCTGGCGCGGCCTCGACCCAAACCGGCGCGCCCATGGAACGGCCCGGGAAATCCTGCAGCAGGTAGAACGCCCGGGTCAGCACGTGGTCGTCTGGGATCGGTTCCAGCGGCGGAATGTCGAGAGGCGCCGCAATCTGTTGAAGGCGGCGCGACGCGGCCGAGGTCGTGCCGTAGCGCGCAGTATCGCCATCGCGCGTATCGAACAGGATCATCCCGCCGCCCCTCAGGTAGCGGTTCAGCCGGGCGTAGGCCTCCGCACTGAGCGGGGTCTGTTCGGCGGTGATGGGCCAGTAGAGGAACGGGAAGAATGCCAGTTCGTCGGTTTCAATATTCACGCCGAGCGGTTCGGCAGGCTCCACCGAGGTCCGCTGGAAAAGGGTGCGGGAGATGCCGCGCAGGCCATCATGGCTCGTCTCATCAAGCTGGCGGTCGCCGGTGATGACATAGCCAAGCACCACCTCGGAGGTCGCATCAAGCGCAAGTCCATCCTGCGCATCTGCCCCCGCTGGCACGACGAGAGACGCCGCGAGGAAGAGCCCTGCCACCTGCGCCCGGGGCCCTGTGAGACGGCCGCACAGCCAAAGCGACGCCAAAAGATCAATCAGCAGAAGCGCGAGGCCCGCCATCAGTACAAATCCTTTCAGAGGCGTTTCCCGGACCACATCGAGCCCCTCAACCGCGATCCGCGCGGGCCAAGCCTGCGGAGCGAAGGAGGCCTCCCGCGCTACGGCATTGATGGCGATGGTGCGATCCTCGCCGGAATAGAGACCGGGCGGCAAGTCTGGGCCCACAGTGGCCTCGGCCAGCACCTCGCCTGCAACGCCTGCGCTCACACCGGCGGGTTCGACATCCCCAAAGCCCGTCACGCGTTGTTCTGGGTTCCAGATCGTCCCTGCGAGGTCTTCAGCCGTGGGCACCGCCGGGCGCGACGAAATCGCCATGCGTTCCAGCATCTCCACAAAGAGGCCGGACAGCGGCAGCGTCGACCACTCCGCATTGGCTGTCACATGGAAGAGGATCACTTGCCCTGACCCGATGCGCTTGCGCGTCACAAGCGGCGTGCCATCGGCCAAGGTGGCAATCGTGCGTTCTGCGAGCTCTGGATCAGGCTGCGCAAGGACCTGGGCATTCACCGACACATCCTCGGGGATGGCGAGCCCAAAGAAGGGTGAGCCCGCAGAGAAGGGGCGCAACGTCTTAGGCTCCCCCCAGCTCATGGCGCCACCGATAGAGCGTCCGCCCGCGCGTAGACGCACAGGCAACAGGGCGTCTTCGGTCTCGCGCCCAAGATCAGCCGCCGCCAATCGCGGCCCCGCAAAGCGCAAGAGCACGCCGCCCTGATCTACCCAATCAAGAACATCCGCCGCGTCACTGACCTGAGCGACATCGGCCAGCACGATGACGTCGGGATTGGCGAGAAGAATATCCGCCATCCCGCCGTCGATCAGATCAGCGGTAGGGATCAGCGCCTGTTCGAGGTAATGCAGCGGTGAAAGAAGCTCGAGCCCCTCACGATCGCTCCGTCCGGCCATAAGGGCCACTTCGCGACGCCTCAGACCATCGTCTGTCAGCGCCACGGCCCCGGCTGAGCGCTGACCTGCCACCTGCAAGCGGGTGATCCGATTGCGCAGTTCCGGCGGCAGAACGAGCGCCGTCCCGGCCTGAGCAGCACCATCGACGAACTCCAGCGATGCGGTCGCGAGCACACGCTCCACACCCGAGGGATCACGGCCATATGCGTTCACCGTTGCGGTCTGATCGCCTGCCCCGCTGAGCCTGTGACCCGTCAGGCGAATTTCGCCCTCCTCAAAGCGCACGGGCTCCAACGCAAAGACGGCGCGAGGGCTCTCGAACGCGCGCACCTCGCCCTTGGTTTCCAGCACCCCAAGCAGCGCGTCGCGCCCCGGGCGGGCGATGCCGTCGGACATCCAAAAGGTCTCGAAGCCATCAACATCGGCAACCCGCGCGGCGAAAGCCTCGTGCGCGGCTTCGTCCGGCATCCATGGCTGCGGTTCAAAACCTGCAAGCCGGGGCTGCCAGCTTTCGGCAGCCTGGAAGGTGATCTCGCTCGCATCGGCTTCGGTCAATTGAGCAATGGCCACAGGCCGCCCGTCGCGGGACGCGTCCGCCAACAGAGCCTCGATCCGTTCCAACCGGGCATTCCACGCCGGTGCCTCGGCCCAGCCTCCGTCCATCAAAACGAGGATCGGACCGTTGCCTGCATCATCAGCCTCAGGGTTCAGGACTGGGCCAGCAAAGCCGATGATCGCCGCAGCCACCGCGAGCATGCGCAAAAGAAGAAGCCACCACGGTGTCTTGTCGGTTTGAGTCTCGTCATCCGTGAGCCCCAAGAGCAGGGCCACACCCGGGAACCGCCGCCGGATCGGTGCTGGCGGCACAGCGCGCAAAAGAACCCACAGGATCGGAAGCGCAGCCAGCGTGACCAGCAGCAGCGGGGCAGCAAAGCCCAAGGGACCAATCGACCACATCAGTGCCGCTCCATCGCGCCGTAGAGCCAAAGCAGCGCCGGTTGCGCGGATTGATCTGTGTGATGGACGTGGAACTGCCAGCCCGCCGCACGTGCCCAGCCTTGCAGCAGGTCCTTGCGAGCGGCCAGACGGTCGAGATAGCGGTCTTTCAGCTCACCGGCTTTCAGTGTCTCGTGTAGGACACCGCCCCCCATGGATTCGAAGATCGTGCGACCATCGTAGGGGAAAGCCTCTTCCTCTGGGTCGAGCACCATCAAAAGCGCGCCACCCACGTTACGGTCCGCCGCCTTCTGAAGCGCAGCTTCCACCGGGGCCGGATCGCCCATGAAGTCGGACACAAAGAGCGCACGCGAATGCGGGAGCATCCCGCGCGCCTCAGGCTCCCCAAAATCGGCGCTGTCGTCAGGCAGCGAAAATGCGACCGCGAGCCGCTCAATCTGATGTTCACCCGCCCTCGGGGGCAGCGAGAAACCAGTGAGCCCCACTCGCTCCCCACCCCGAAGGAGAAGGATCGAAATCGCCAAAGCCAGCAGCTTTGCGCGATCAGCCTTAGTCACGGCATGGGACGTGAATTGCATAGAGGCCGCGTGGTCGACCCAAAGGATCACAGACTGCGCGATCTGCCACTCACGCTCGCGCACGAACTCAGTGTCGGCCATGGCGGAGCGCCGCCAGTCAATCATCCGCGCGGCATCACCCACCTGTGCTGGGCGGTATTGCCAGAAATCGTCACCCGTGCCCGCGCGTCGGCGACCGTGGTCGCCTAGGAGCACCGTTGACGCGAGCTGTTCGGCCGCGGCCAGAAGGCGCGGGAAAGGGGCAGCTAGCGTCTCGGCGTCAGCGCGGAGGGTGAGCGGATCGCTCACGCAGCGGCCTCAACACGGGTTACCTGTTCGACGACCGTGTCGATGATGGCGCCGAGGTCCTCACCACGCGCGCGGGCGCTGAAGCTCAGCGCCATGCGGTGCGACAGGACGGGTTTCGCCATGGAGATCACATCCTCCATCGAGGGGGCGAGACGTCCCTTGAGCAAAGCATCTGCGCGCACTGTCAGCATCAAGGCCTGCGCGGCACGTGGGCCGGGCCCCCAAGAGACGTTGTCACTCACAACCTGGGGCGCGTCAGGCTCCTCCGGGCGGAAGGCGCGGACGAGATCGAGGATCGCTTCCACGACCGCATCGCCCACCGGCATCCGGCGCACGAGGGTTTGGGCGGCCATAAGCTCCTCAGTGGTGAAGACGTTCACAGACTCCGCTTCGCTCACACCCGTGGTCGCGATCAGGATGTCTTTCTCGGTCTGACGATCCGGGTAAGGCACATTGATCTCAACGAGGAAGCGGTCGAGCTGTGCTTCGGGCAAGGTGTACGTCCCCTCTTGCTCGATGGGGTTCTGCGTGGCCAGCACGTGGAACGGACGCCCCAACGGGCGGTTCGCGCCGCCTACGGTTACGGACTTTTCCTGCATGGCCTGCAAAAGCGCTGACTGCGTGCGTGGCGAGGCGCGGTTGATTTCGTCAGCCATGAGAAGCTGGCAGAAGACAGGCCCCTCGATGAAGCGGAAAGAGCGCGTGCCATCGGCCGCCGTCTCCAAAACTTCAGAACCCAGAATATCGGCAGGCATCAGGTCAGGCGTGAACTGCACGCGGTTATCCTCGAGCCCCATCACAGTCCCCAGAGTATCGACAAGCCGCGTCTTGCCGAGGCCCGGCAAACCAATGAGCAGCGCATGGCCGCCAGAGATCAGCGAGGCGAGCACCAGCTCCACCACGCGGTCTTGGCCAATGAAACGCGCTCCGATCGATGCGCGCGCCTGGGCCAGTTTCTCTCCAAGTGTCTCAATCTCGGCAACGAGGTCGATATCGTCAGTCATGGTCTCTCCTTCGCCACCGCTATATGAACCAACCTAACCTTCGATGCAGGAATGGCAAAAAGCATGAGCGGACAAAACATCGTGAAACCCTCGGCAGACAGCATCGCTGCCTCGGCGCAGGCAGCACGCAAGGAAAAGGGGCATCCGCCGGTTCATCTGTGGAACCCGCCGTTCTGCGGTGATCTCGATATGGAAATCCGCCGCGATGGTACCTGGTTTTACCTTGGAACGCCCATCGGCCGACCCGGTCTCGTGAAGCTTTTTTCATCCATTTTGAAGAAAGAGGATGGGAAGTATTTCCTCGTCACGCCAGTGGAAAAGGTGGGCATCCGGGTCGAAGACGCCCCTTTTGTGGCGCAGGACTTCACCGCCACGGGAGCAGGCCAAGATCAGGTGATCACCTTCACCACACATGTCGACGACAGCGCCACTGCCGGGCCCGAAAATCCGATCCGCGTGGTGCGTGACCCCGAGACCGGCGAACCTTCGCCCTATATCCTCATGCGCGCGAATCTTGAGGCACTGATCGATCGCAAGAGCTTTTATCGCCTCGTGGATCTTGGGGTAGAGCATGAGGGCTGGTTCGGTGTCTGGTCCTCTGGGCAATTTTTCCCCATCATCCCAGCCGACGAACTGGAGCTTTAGGGATGCCCAAATTCTGCGCCAACCTCACCTGGCTCTTTAAGGAGCTGCCGATGATCGAACGCGTACGCGCAGCGTCAGAGGCGGGCTTTGCAGCGGTCGAGATCCTCTTCCCCTATGATGTTAACGCGCAGGAGCTTCGCGATGCTTGCGTCATCCACGGGGTGAAGATGGCGCTGATCAATTCGCCTCCCCCGAACTATACCGGTGGGGAGCAAGGCTGGGCAGCCGTGCCTGAACTTGAGAGCCGTTTCCGCCGCGACTGGGCCCGCGTGATGCGCTACGCGGGCGTGCTGAAGCCCCAGATGCTCCACATCATGTCAGGTGTCGCAGAGGGCCCGGAGGCTGAGGCCTGCTTTATCGGCAACCTGCAGTGGGCCTGCGCTGAAGCGAAGGGCCTGCCCATCACCATCGAGGTGATCAATCGCAAGACGATGCCGGGCTACTTCCTGCATGACTATGATCAGGCCGCGCGGATCATCGAGGCCGTGGGCGCGCCGAACCTGGCGCTGCAGCTTGATACATTCCACGCCCACCAGATCACAGGCAACGCTATGGCCGTCTGGGAGGCGCATTCGTCCCTCGTTGGCCACATCCAGGTAGGCAACGGCGACGACCGTCACGAACCCGCTGCCGCCCCCTTTGATCACCCGGCTTTCTTCAAGCGCCTCGACGCTGAAGGCTACGAAGGTTGGGTTTCTGGCGAATATGAGCCCAAAGCCACCACGCAAGAAGGCCTGCGCTGGATACGGTGATGCGTCGCCGAGAAATTGATGCGGACTACTGCGCGGCAGCGCCTGACCTGAAAATCGCATGGAGCAAGCTTGACCTCGGCGCCTGGCTTGCGCCCGTCGCGCGACACCTAAAGGCCGCCCCCGGCGCCCGTGTCCTTGATGTAGGTGCAGGATCAGGAACGGTCTCATCGATGCTTAAGGCCCGCGGTCACCGGGTCACCGCCGTCGAGCCTGTTACAGCTCTTTGGGACGTCGCAGGGATTGCGCCCGTCGCCGATCACCTGCCCCGCTTGTCGCGGGTCGGCGGAACCTATGACCGGGTCATCTGCGTTGGTATCATCCACCATCTGCCACCGGACGCGCAAAAGATGGCGTTGGCCCGGATGGCCGCGCTGACGGCACCGGGGGGCAAACTCATCCTCGGGGCGCGCCATGGGCCCGGGCCCCGCCCCTTGTGGCCAATCCGGGATCACCAACTCTGGCACCCGACGCTGAAACGGCTCAGCACACAGTGGAAATTGTCGGTTCAGCTGGCCAACCGCACAGAACATGTGCGCTGGAGCTGGCTGGTTTTCAGCAAGCGTGAATTGCGGTGAGGCCGCGCAGAATTTACGCGGACGTCATGATACCACCACGCCTCGCCCCCGTTGTCTTTGGTCTGATCCTGTCCAGCCTCATGTCGCTACTGGTGTCCGGTGTCTCTACATACCGGGCGCTCGGCATGGTCGACGGGTTCTTCGGGATCTGGATGGGGAACTGGTCGTTCTCTTTGGCGGTCGCCTTCCCCATCGTGTTAATCGTCGTGCCTTTTGCGCGCCGCGTGGTGGCCCGCTTTACGGCCTGAAGCGCATGGGCGCGAGGGCAGGGTCCTCTTCCCCAAGCAGCGCCATCGCCCCCAGCCTGCCCAGTTCGTCCGAACATTTAGCCCCGCGCCCATTGCCCGCCGTGGCCACGCAAGTCGCGGGATCGAGGCGCCCGATAAAGGGCAGCTCGTCAGGGGCATACATCGTCACGCATGGCTTCCAGTGGGTAGAGATCACCTCCACATCCGGCACCAGCGCGCGGAACGTCTTATCCAAAGCCTGCGCCGCCGCAGGATCACCCCCGCTCTGGTACCACGCGCGCATCTCGCCCTCGGTGCGCAGCGGCTTGTCATGGGGGCCACCGCCGATTTTGAAGTAGTGCTTGCCATCCGCGTATTGGATGGGCGGCAGCAAGTAGATGTCGATCTCTACACCGTTCGCAAAAATGAGGGTGGGCAGGTCCGGCATCGGCCCTGCAACCTCGAAGAAGGTCACGGTACGCCCCTGAACATCGAGCGGCAAATCCAGATGCGGCGCGCCAAAGCCGCCTGCGGCCCAAAGCACCTGATCAAAATGATGCACCGCCTTGTCGGTGGTGACCCTCCCGTCTTCGGTGTGGCGCACGACCTCCTCGATGCGTTTGCACCCGAGGGCCGCCGCGGCGCGCTGCTGCGCCGCCACAAGGCGCCGAGGACTGATATGCCCCGCGTCTGCCGCTTCATGGAGCACTTCGAAACCGTCCGGGATGACAAAGCCGAAGGCGCCGCGCGCTTTGCTTGGCGTCAGCTCCTCAAAAGAGACCTGCCCTTTGCGCCCTTCCTGGGCTGCCGCCTCCATATCGGGGCCCGCCATCAGACCGCCGACCTCTTGAAAAAACGGAATGCCAGAAGCTGCCTCGATCTCCGCATAGCGCGCGATGGAGGCACGGCTCGCCTGCGCCCAGAACGGCATGGAATCGAGCCCGCGCGTAATACGCCCTTCGTCGTAATGACTCGCGAAGACGCCTTCATGGGTCGCCCAGTCAGCGGGCTCGCCTGGGCCGATCAGGGTGACGTCATGGCCCATCTGCGCCAAGTGGCGCGCTGCGGCTGATCCGATGAGGCCAGCGCCGATCACGGCATATCGAGTGCTTCCACGTTCCATGGGCGCACATCACCACGCACCCGCGCGGAGCACAACGGGCCAGATTGTCAGGGGAAAGAAAGGGGCGGCGCGGATGTCACCGCGCCTGCCCTGAAAAACAACGGATCAGTTGTCCTCGTCGTCGTCGTCATCACCACCGGAAGGCAGGTTGAAGAAGCTGTCTGCGTCCGGCACGTCGGCATCACGCGGATCATCATCGTCATCTGTATCGGCGAGCGTGAACGTCTCAAGACCACTGATCGCCGTCGGGATCTTGGGTTCTGCTTCCATCTCGAGGCTCTGCTCAGTGGAGACAAGCTTGCGACGCTCATCGTCAGACATTGCCGTGCCGTCAGCAGCGCGCTTTGCGTTGGCTTTTTGCACGGCGGCATCAAGCTCGGTCTGCTTACACAGGCCCAGCGCAACCGGGTCGATCGGCTGGATGTTGGAGATGTTCCAGTGCGTGCGCTCGCGGATCGCCTGAATGGTGGGCTTCGTTGTGCCGACAAGCTTGCCAATCTGACCGTCGGTCAGTTCCGGGTGGAACTTCACGAGCCACAAGATCGAGGCCGGACGGTCCTGGCGCTTGGAGAGCGGCGTGTAACGCGGGCCACGGCGTTTCTCTTCGCCCTGAGCGGCGGCGTAGTACTTCAGCCTGAGCTTGTGCGCCGGGTCTTTCTCCGCAGCGTCGATCTCTTCTTGGGTCAGCTGGTTGTTGGCGATGGGGTCAAAGCCCTTCACGCCTGCGGCCACGTCACCATCCGCGATGCCCTGAACCTCGAGCTCGTGCAGCCCGACGAAATCCGCGATTTGCTTGAAGCTCATCGTCGTGTTGTCCACCAGCCAAACGGCGGTGGCTTTCGCCATGATCGGTTTACCTTCGGCCATCACTGCCTCCGTAGTGCATATCTATCCTGTCGCCTGAAACGGCGGTTCCGGCTCCGGAACGGGTTACCTTGTGGGGGAACTTGCCAAGGATATAGTCGCAGAGCTTGCAAGAAGAAAGCCCTGATATGCGTGTACTCGTTCTACTGCTGATGTGCCTCGCCACCCCTGCCCTCGCCCGCGGTGAGAAAACTGGGGACTTTGACTACTACGTTCTGTCGCTCTCGTGGTCGCCGAACTGGTGTGCGCTAGAGGGCGATGCGCGGGGGGCCGAGCAATGCGACCGCGACCTTGGGTGGTCGCTCCACGGGCTCTGGCCGCAATACGAACGCGGCTGGCCATCCTATTGCCCGACAACCGAGCGGAAACCGTCGCGCCGCATGACCAGCCTGATGGCAGACATCATGGGATCGAGCGGTCTGGCCTGGCACCAATGGAACAAACACGGGACCTGCGCGGGCATCTCGGCGGAGGAGTATTACTCCCAATCGCGCTATGCCTATGAGGAGGTCGTGCGCCCTGCGGTGTTGCGGCGCCTGGACCGCACGTTCCAGATCAGCGCCAAGGTAATCGAGGACGCGTTCTTGCAGTCGAACCCTGACCTTCGGCCCGACATGATCACGATCACCTGCAAATCTGGCCATATCCAAGAGGCGCGCATTTGCCTGACGAAAGGTCTCGTCCCGCGCGCATGTGGTGCCGACGTGATCCGCGATTGCACGGCAACGGGCGCGCTGCTCGAGCCGGTCAGGTAACTGGTAGTCTTTGGATTTAGGGTAGGCTTGCGGCCTTAGGCGGCCTGCAGATCGTGGTTAGGCTTCGAAGGTTCCATCAGCACGCCGAACACTGCGGAAAGCAGCATCGTGCCGGATCCGATCGCAGAATAAGCGAGAAATGCCACGAGGAAGCCGTACCCAGCAGTCAGAAGAGCCACGCTCGAAAGCGTGCCTACGATCATTGCGATGAACAGATGTCCGATCATGACGACTCCAAACCTTTTTAGCTCTTCTACATCGATGCCATGATGAATTCGTAAATGAGGCGACTTTGTGGAAGACCTGCGCTCATTATCTGTCATTGTAGACATAGCCCTGCCAATCCGCTGGATTGTGCTAGGAGCTATTGGTGCCGTCGAAAGGTGTTGTCAGCCTTAGCTGACCTTCAGCACGATCTTCCCGATGTGGCCGGAGGCCTCCATATGGGCATGGGCTTCGGCTGCATCGGCCAAGGGAAACTCGCTATCCATGACGGGGCCAATTTTGCCCGCTGAGAGCAATGGCCAGACTTGTTCACGCAGCTCAGCTGCAATGCGCGCCTTGGCGAGATCGGACTGCGGGCGTAGGGTGGAACCGGTGATGGTTTGGCGTTTCATCATCAGAGGCGCAAAGTTGATTTCGGCCTTCGGTCCCTGCAGGAAAGCAATCTGGACGAGACGCCCTTCCGTGGCCAAGGCGCGCAGGTTCCGCGCCATGTAAGGGCCGCCAACCATATCGAGGATGAGGTTCATGCCGCCTTCCGCTTTGGCGACATGCACAAAATCTTCCTCGCGGTAGTTCAGCGCGCGTTCGGCCCCGAGAGCCACGCAAGCCACGCATTTGTCGGCGTTACCAGCGGTTGTGAAAACGCGGGCTCCGAAGTGGCTGGCAAGTTGGATTGCTGTTGTGCCGATCCCGCTTGAGCCACCGTGAACGAGGAACCTCTCCCCCGCTTCGAGGCCGCCGCGCATGAAAACATTGGACCAGACGGTAAAGAACGTCTCTGGAAGGCAGGCCGCTTCCTTCAGCCCCATACCATCGGGGACAGGCAGGCAATGCGCGGCTGGCGTGACGACATATTCCGCATAGCCACCGCCGGGCAGAAGCGCACAAACCTGATCGCCTAGCGCCACACCTTCAGCGCCGGGGCCGACTTCAACGACCTCTCCAGCGGCCTCAAGCCCAGGCAAATCGCTCGCTGTTGGTGGCGGCGCGTAGGAGCCGGCACGCTGCAAGGCGTCGGGACGATTGACCCCCGCATACGCGACGCGGATCACCACCTGACCGTGGCCGGCCGTGGGGCGTGGGCGGGTCGCTTCTTGCAACACCTCAGGGCCACCGGGTTCCGAGATTTCGATCGCGCGCATCGTGTCAGCCATGAAGAGTCATCCCTTGTCTTCGCTCAGGCGTACCAAGCGACGAATGGGAAGGAAACAGAATGCTCGCTGCCGCGCTCGTCCTCAACATCGCTGTTCTGATCCCGGTCTGTGCGGCTCTGCTGCGAAATGCACCCGGCATGGATGAGGTTTACGGGCCTGACCAAGCCGCGCGCCGGATCATGACAGCGCTCAATATCGGGATCAGCGTCGCGAGTGCGGCGCTGCTTATAGATCTCGCGCTTGGTGTGCCTGAAACACCGGCCATTGTGTGCCTGTTGGCCTTGCAGATCTTCTAAAGGGCGCTGACCGGAATCACGGTGAGCACCCACAACGTGGCGATCCGCTGGAACCTCGGGATCGCGGTATTCCACACCGCAGCGGTCGCATCTATGGCGCTTTAGCCGCCTGGCAAATCCGCAGACTTCGGCGCCTTGATCATCGAGGCCAGCATGTTTGGCCCTGCCATCAAAGGCTTGAGCAGCGGGTTGGAGTTCACCTTACCCTTCACCTTCTCGATCAGCATCACGTCGTCGATCCGACGGTCGAGGAAATCCCACGTCGCCTGTCCGTCGAGACTGTCATCGCCCAACCAATAGAGCAGCGTTGAGTAGTACACGCCCGACAGAATCGCCCGCTTCGAGTACCAGTTCAGATCATCTGAGGTGTCCCCGAGCGCATTCCAGATCTCGTCCGCCGTGCCCCAAATGAGCTTCGAGCCCTCCGCCCCATATTGCGGCAGGGAAAAGAGCGTGGCGGCACGGCGCACGGCTTCCTTGTCTGGGATCACCTCGAAACGCAGTCGCACAAGACGGGCGACTTTCTCGGAATAGCGGAGCTCCGACATGTCGAGGCCCTCGATGGCAGCGATCATCGCCTCGTCACCGGCCTTATGAAACGCCACCGCGAGGTCCACAGCGCCCCGCGGGCACACGCCGCGCGCGATGGCGGGGTCGACGCCGCTGTCTTCGATTGCGGCCTTGAACGTCGTCTTGGACCAGCCATCAAACACGACGTGATCGATGGCTGCTTCCAACAATTGTGTCTTCGGATCGCTCATGGCGCACTCCTGCTGTCGTTGCTGGACAACATAGTCATTCGCTGTTATTCCGCCACCTCCTGCTTAACTGCAACCAGATTAGAAAGGTGGTGAAAACCACATGCAGGTTAGTGTTCGCGACAACAACGTCGATCAGGCGCTTCGTGCCCTGAAGAAGAAACTGCAGCGTGAGGGCGTCTTCCGTGAGATGAAGCTCAAGCAGCATTTCGAGAAGCCCAGCGAAAAGAAGGCCCGTGAAAAGGCCGAGGCTATCCGCCGTGCCCGTAAACTGGCACGCAAGAAGGCCCAGCGCGAGGGGCTGCTCTAAGCAGCGACTTCGAACCTAAAAGAACGATGCCCCGTTGCGGACCCGCAGCGGGGTTTTTCTTTTGGTTGCGTACATATCACCGTGGTGAGTTCTACGCCGATCACAACTACTGCAGAGTCACCAAGATCGGCTGGAAGGGAAACGAAAGGCCTGGGGTGTTTAGCTCCTTGAGCTCGGCGACCAACCGCTCCGCAACGATTAAGGCTGCCCCAATTGAAAGCATCTCCGGTAAGTGCTCTGCATTAATTTCGAGGTGTATTGGTTCTAGAGAAGTTAGACCGTGCGAATTCCTATCTTTGATGAACTGATCGTAGCTGGAAAACGCAAGGTTCTCCTCGAGAGGCTTTGGACCTTGATCAACAGACGCCTCCCCCCGCTGAACTTGAGTGCCATGCATGTGCAGGCGATCTGTTGGAAACCTTGAAAAACGATTCTTCGCAGAAAACGGAGACGTCTTCAAAACGTCTTGAAAAACCAGACTGCCAAACCTGTAAGGGAGTGTTTTTTCCCGAAGCTTATTTGCCCTTCAGCAATGTTTTGGACCGATCCGCTCCAAGAGATCTGACGAGAATACAGTTCCTCCGAAATGATCACTAAATTGCAGGTCCACTCGAAATAGATGCCGAATGGTTTAACAGCACTTCTGGCTACAAGGTGAGGTCTATCCTCCAGGAAGTCTCGCCAATCCGTCCCGCGAGGCGATCGATTGACATAGTTGTTCCAAGATTTCGGATCAAAATTGCCTATCGAGCGAGGCCAATCAATCGTTGTGCCGGTCCGCCCAAGAACTGAATCTTCTTTGTGAGCTTTGAAATACTTTGGCACTCATCAGCCCTTCATCCGCACATCCTCAAATTGGAGTTGCGAAGAGTTTTCTGTGCTTGGCCCCGCCGGAAGCTGTCTGTCCGGCAGGGCCTTTTTTGTTCTCTAGCGCTTACTTCTTCAGCGCGTCGCGGATTTCCATCAGCAACTCTTCCTGCGTCGGACCCTTGGGCTCTTCGGGTTCAGGCGCAGCCTCCTCTTCTTTTGCTTTGGCGCGGTTCACGCCCTTCACGAGGAGGAACACCACCCACGCGATGATGAGGAAATTGATGACAGCCATGATGAAGCGGCCGTATGCGAAGACAGCGGCGCCTGCTTCTTCGGCGGCACCGATCGAGGCGTAATCACCTTCGCCGAGCAGCACATAAAGACCTGCGAAGTCCACGCCACCCATGAAAAGGCTGATGAACGGGTTGATCAAATCGGCCACGAGGCTCGAAACGATAGCCGTGAAGGCCGCCCCGATGATGATACCAACGGCCATATCCATGACATTGCCTTTGGCGATGAAATCTTTGAATTCTTGGATCATGCTCTGATCTCCACTTTAGTCCCTTGGCTACAAACGGGGGCTCTTGGATGGCCCCTCGCGCGCAGGCTTACCTGCCCTGACGCACAAAACCACACCTTTTTTGATGCGATCTCATCGCTAGGTGTAGGGGAGAAATAAAAGGATGCTCCCCATGGCCGATCTTTCCGCCTTCCCGATCACGACGAAATGGGTCCCCCAAGACCCCAGCGTGCTTCAACTTTTCTCCTTCCCGACGGCCAACGGCGTGAAGGCGTCCATCGCGCTGGAAGAGCTCGGCTTGCCCTATGAGGCGCATAAAGTGACGCTCTCAGATGCTGACGTGAAATCGGCGGAGTTCCTCTCACTGAACCCCAACAACAAGATCCCGGCGATCATCGACCCCAATGGCCCCGGCGGCAAACCCATCGGCATTTTTGAGAGCGGGGCGATCCTGCTTTACCTAGCAGACAAGACTGGCCAGCTGGGCGGAAATGGCGCCGCAGAGCGCGCAGAGGTCACGCAATGGCTGATGTGGCAGATGGGCGGCCTTGGCCCGATGTTTGGTCAGCTGGGCTTCTTCACCAAATTCGCGGGTTCCGAGATCGAAGACCCACGCCCGCGCGACCGCTACATCGGTGAGGGCAAACGCCTGCTCAACGTGCTCGATGGGCACCTTGAAGCCCGCGACTGGGTGGCGGGCGCATACTCCATCGCCGACATCGCCATCGCACCGTGGCTGCGCGCCCTCGACTTCTACGGCGCCAAAGGAACCCTCGGCTGGGGCGACTACAAAAACGTGGTGGCCTATCTGGACCGCTTCATGGAGCGTCCTGCAGTGCAGCGCGGCGTGATGATCCCACCGCGCGACTAACTTATCGCTTTCGCCGCGTGCCAATGCCTCGCGGCGAGAACATCCCCGCCCTTATGCGGGCAACGTCCCCTCAAGGACGTAGCGCAGCATATCAGCGACCTTCTTGGGGTCGTCGGTCACAGCCAGCGCCGCCGCATCCACTTCCTTCAGCGCATGCTGATGGTCAGCGCCGTGGATGATGATGAGGCTCTTACCAAGCGCCGAGGCATAACCCGCGTCGAACGCAGCATTCCACTGTTTGTACTTCTCGCCAAAGCGCACGACGACAATATCGGCTTCTGCGATTCCTTTACGCGTGCGTATGGCGTTGAGCTTGGCACCCTTGTTGTCGTGCCAGAACTTGGCGGGCTCCGCGCCCATAATCGCCACGCCGCAATCATCGCTCGCCGCATGATCGGTCACAGGCGCCGAGAAGGTGACATCGAGACCTGCGCAGGCCTCCTTTATTTCATCGCGCCAATCCGTGTGGATTTCTCCGCTCAAGTAGACATTCAGCTTCATGTTCGCCCTTCTCGGTCTTCGTGTTGGCGGAGTACCTAATGCGCAAAGGGCCCGCGAAAACGGGCCCTTTGGAAAAGTCTTTAGTAGCAGGCTTAGCCGCGCAGCGTGCCGCCCGTCGCCTTGGAAACTTTCTCCACGATCTTGGCACCAACGGCCTCGATCTCTGCATCTTTCAGCGTGGCGTCGCGCGGCTGGAGGCGCACGGTCACCGCGATGGATTTCTTGCCCTCGCCGAGGGAGCCGCCGATGAATTCATCAAAGACACGGACTTCATCGATCAGCGCCTTCTCCGCGCCCATGGCAGCGTTCACCAGCGTCAAAGCCTCAACGTCCGCGTCTACGATGAACGCGAAATCGCGCTCGACCGCCTGAAGATCGCTCACGCCCATGGCGCCGCGTGCAGCACCCGTGGCGCGCTTTGCGGGGATTGCATCCGGCCAGATCGTGAAGCCCATGGCGGGGCCCTTCACGTCCATCGCATTGAGCACTTTGGGGTGAACCTCACCGAACTCCGCGAGAACGTTCTTGCCAAGTGCAATCACGCCAGAGCGACCCGGGTGCCACCAGCCAGACACATCGCGGCGGATCTGTGCCCGTGCTGGTGCGCCGAGAGCGGCAAGCGCGGCCTCAACATCCGCTTTCACGTCATAGACATCGACCGCGCGGCGCTCACCGTGCACGTCTTTTGGCCCCGTATGACCCACGAGGAGCGCCGACACCGATGCCCCCTGATCTTCCGGTTCACCACCAGCCCAGGTGGCACCGACCTCAAAGAGGCAGATATCGGAAGCACCGCGGGCCTGATTGCGGGCTGCAGCCTGAAGCAGGCCCGGCAGCAGCGACGGGCGCATGTGGCTCATATCGCTCGAAATCGGGTTCTCGAGCTCGGTCGCCGATGTACCGCCCGCAAAAAGCGCAGCAGCAGCCTCGTCAATGAAAGAGTACGTGACGCATTCGTTGTAACCCAAGCCCGCCACGGTGCGGCGCGCGATAGACTGGCGACGCTGCGTCGGCGTGAGGATTGGACGCCCGGCGCCAAAGTCCTGACCAGACACCGGCGGCAGTGGTTTACCCTCAAGCTTGGTGAGGGACGCAATCCGCGCGACCTCTTCCACGAGGTCCGCTTCGCCCAAAACGTCAGGGCGCCACGAAGGCACATTTGCCATGTCGCCATCGAGCGTGAAACCCAGTGCTTCCAGCGTCGCGCGCTGAGTCGCCGCAGGGATCTCCATACCCACGAGGCTGACGACGCGGTCGGTATCGAGTTCGTAGGCCCGAGAGAAATCGGGAATCTCGCCGGCGCAGACCATCTCAGATGGCTCGCCACCGGCGATGTCCATGATCATCTTCGTTGCTTGCTCGACGCCCTGAGGCGTGAAAGCGGGGTCAGCCCCGCGCTCAAAGCGATAGCGCGCGTCCGTATTGATCTTCATGGCGCGGCCCGTGTAGGCCGTGCGCACCGGATCGAAATAGGCCGCTTCGATGAAGACGTTCGTGGTCTCGTCGGTCACGCCGCTGTCCAGACCACCCATGATGCCACCGATGCTCTCGGGGCCATTGTCGTCCGAGATGATCGTCGCGCCCTCGGGGAAGGTGTATTCCTTCTCGTCGAGGCCGACGATTTGCTCACCACCCTCGGCGCGATGTAGGCGCAGCGCATTGCCTGCGATCTTGTCCGCATCGAACACGTGGAGCGGGCGGTTCAGATCGTAGGTAAAGAAATTCGTCACATCCACGAGGAACGAAATCGGCCGCAGGCCGATTGCTTTGAGCTGGCGCTGCAGCCAGTCCGGCGACGGGCCATTCTTCACGCCCCGCACAAGGCGGCCGAAGAAAACGGGCGCCTGCGGCAGGGTATCTTCGTCGATGGTCACGGAGACAGGGCACGGGTAGGTGCCCTGGATCGAGACCTCTTCGAAGGGCTTCAGCATGCCCACACCGCGCGCAGCAAGATCGCGCGCGACACCGCGAACGCCCAGCGCGTCCGGTCGGTTCGGCGTGATCGCGATTTCGATGACCGGGTCAACTTTGCCTGGGTCGTTCTCTTCCAGCCAGTTCGTGAACGTTTGACCCACTTCGCCGGAAGGCAGTTCGATGATGCCGTCATGTTCGTCAGACAGCTCCATCTCCCGCTCCGAACACATCATGCCGTAGCTTTCGACGCCGCGAATTTTGCCGACGCTGATCGTAGTATCGATGCCGGGCACGTAGGTTCCCGGTTTTGCGATGACGACCGTGATGCCCGCGCGCGCATTTGGGGCGCCACAAATGATCTGCAACATGCCCTCGTCAGTTTCCACCTGACACACCTTTAGCCTGTCGGCATCGGGGTGCTTCTCGGCCTCACGCACCTTGCCGATCGTAAAGGCACCCAATCTTTCGGCAGGGTTTTCAACGCCTTCCACCTCGAGCCCGAGATCGGTGAGCGCATCGGCGATTTCAGCCACGGATGCGTCTGTCTCAAGGTGCGTTTTCAGCCAGGAGAGAGTGAACTTCATGAGGTTGGCCCCTTTTTCGGCCTCGTGTCGGATCGCGGTTGAGCTAACGCATTTGAGCGGGGGGGGAAAGAGCCTGACCAGTTTCGCCGTGATTGGATCGATATGACCTCATATGAGCCAAACTTTCGGCAAAGTTCCTGAGTATTGCTCGAGTGAGTCATGAGTTTGGAGGGTGGCTATGCCTAGCAACCCATTGGTCATTTTGGTTCTTGGACTGTGTTGTGTCCTGGCCCCGGCGCTGTTTGTCGCCGAGGTGCACACGCCGTCTGACGAGGACCAAGCGGCCCCGACCAGAATTTCAACGGCAAACGCGCAAAAGCAGGCGTGCCGCGACAATAGCGTGCGCGTCGCCGGCGGCGGGCGTTTTGGCTGTGTGGAAGAGCGTGACACAAGCGCTCCGCAGCGCAGGGTCGACAAGACCGGCGCCCTCTTCGTGTCTGTCGGAAAATAAGCCGCGCCCGGCGCTAGGGTCAGGACTCATAACCAGTAAATGACGAGTGCCGCTAGTGCGATGTCGGACAGGAATACTTTCGGGCAC
>JAKVCO010000004.1 GCA_022448245.1 Paracoccaceae bacterium | reverse complement strand
CTCAAGGCGCGCCATCTGCGCATCTGTCAGCCAGAAAAGATCAGACATGGTCACCGCTCGTTTTCGAACCGTGAATCACGCCCATAAGCGGAAATCAATGGGTCCTGAGCCTAGCGTGGGCTGGTGAATATCGCGTAAATCGGTGGCGATTATGCCCGTCCCCTTGGATTTCGCCCGTTGCGCCTGCGCGCGCCGCGGCGTCGAATAGCGGGATGGGAGGGGGAACCTGCTGCACACCGCCCCGGCAAGAGGGGACAGCGCCAGCTGCGACAGCGGACATGCCGCGCGGTGCGCCCGCGCGCGATGCCGTGCAAATCCCGGGCGGCGCGGGGCTTCTTGGCACCGCGCATCCACATCTCCCTCAGGACAGCGAAGCCCCCCCCTCAAACGCACTAAGGTGAAATCCGTCTGGATGGAGCGCGGCACCGTCACCAACGCCCAATTCGCAGCCTTCGTGGCCGAGACCGGCTTTGTGACTGAGGCCGAGCGGCTCGGCTGGTCCTTCGTCTTCGCCTCACACGTGGCCGACAGCGTCGGCGCCACCGAAGGCGTGCTCGAAGCGCAATGGTGGCGGCAGGTCTTTGGCGCCACATGGGCCGCCCCGCACGGGCACGGATCAACGACCGAGCCGGATCATCCGGTCGTGCAGATATCCTGGTCGGATGCGCGGGCCTACGCCAAGTGGGCCGGTGGCAGGCTGCCCACCGAGATCGAATGGGAACATGCCGCGCGCGGGGGCTTGGGTGACGTGCCTTTCCCTTGGGGCGAAGAGGCCCCCACCGACGGGGGCCCCTACCCCTGCAACATCTGGCAGGGCCGCTTTCCGCATCACAACACCGCCGCCGACGGGTACGACACCACCGCGCCCGCGCTCAGTTTCGAACCCAATGGCTACGGGCTCCATCACATGGTGGGCAATGTCTGGGAATGGACGGCCGAGCCCTACAAGCTCCGCTCACTCAAGAAAGCCGCCCGCGCGCAGGAGCAGGCCATGAAGGGCTACAAGCTCCTCAAAGGGGGCTCGTTCCTGTGCCACGCGTCCTATTGCTTTAGGTATCGGATTGCGGCGCGNTCAGGGAATTCACCGGAGTCCACGACGACGCATCAGGGCTTTCGCGTGGTCTACGACCAACCGTAGCGCAGCCCTGCGCCAAGGGTGCTGAGCGCGAAGATCGCGCCTGCCACCACCACCATCGTGGGCCCCGCAGGCGTATCGAGCCAGAAGGCCACTTGCAGCCCGCCCAATGTCGAGGCCACGCCAAAGATGACCGCGATCATCGCCATGCGCTCCGGGCTGCCAGACCAGGGCCGTGCGGCGGCGGCGGGGATGATCAAAAGCGCCCCGATCAAAAGCGCACCGACCACTTCGATCGCCACTGCCACCGTCAGCGCCAGCGCCAGCGTCAGGATCAGCTCCTCCAGACGCGGCTTCACGTTCTGCGACTGCGCAAGCTCGGGCGACAATGTCACCAAAAGCCACGCCGACCAGCGCCAGATGACCAGGGCCACAACCGCGGCCGCGCCCAGCCAGATCACCGCCAGATCGCCGCGGGAGACCGCCAGCACATCGCCAAAAAGGAACGAGTCCAAACTGATCCGAATATTGGGAATGAAAGCCACCGCCACGAGGCCCAGCGCCAGCCCCGAATGCGCCAGAACCCCCAGCGAGGTATCCGTCGCCAGCCCTCGCCCCGAAAGGCGCACCACAACGACACCCATCACAAGCGCCACCAAAAGGACCGACGGAAAGATCGGCGCGTTCAGTGCCAAGGCAATGGCTACGCCAAGAAGGCTCACATGGGCTGTCGCGTCGCTGAAATAGGCCATGCGCCGCCACACGACGAAGCAGCCCAAGGGGGCTGTCGCGAATGCCACGCCCAGCGCGGCCAAGGCAGCGCGAATTAGAAAGTCATCAAGCATGGTCGTGGTGATGATGGTCGTGATCGTGACCCTCGTGAGAATGTGTATGCTCGTGCCGGTAAAGCGCGAGCGCCCCTTGCGTGCCTGTGCCAAAGAGCGCGCGGTATTCCGGCGCGCTGGCCACCACATCCGGGTGACCCTGACAGCACACGTGACCATTGAGGCAGATCACCCGGTCAGACGCGCTCATGACGACGTGAAGCTCGTGGCTCACCATCACGATCCCGCAGCCCAGATCATCGCGCAGTTGCTCGATGAGGCGATACAAAGCGGCTGATCCCGGCTGATCGAGGCCCTGCGTTGGCTCGTCCAGCAACAACAGTTCTGGCTCGCTCGCCAAAGCGCGGGCAAGAAGCACCCGCTGGAGCTGCCCGCCAGAGAGATCGGAGAGCTGGCGGTTGAGCAAACGCTCCGCCCCCACCTTTTCCAACGCGCCAATAGCATCGGCTTTGCGCACCCGGGCCAGCGATAGAAAACGAGACACCGCCAGAGGCAAAAGCGCATCCACAGCCATGCGCTGCGGCACGTAACCAATGCGCAGGCCTTGCTTGCGCACAACCTCACCGCCGCGCGGAAGCTCTGTGCCCACCATGGCCTTTAAGAGAGTGGATTTGCCGGACCCATTGGGCCCCACGATCGTAACGATCTCACCGGCCTCGATGGACATATCAACGCCGCTAAGGACCACGTCATCGCCGTAGGCCATCTTCAGGCGCTCGACGCGCACGAGTTCAGGCATCCGCCGCCTCTTTGCAGCTGCCGCAGATCCCACGCGCCTCGACAAGGACATGATCGATCTCGAACCCGGCTTCCTCGGCGGCCTTATTGAGCGTGTCCACCGAGGGGCGGGAGGGCGTCTCGGATACCGTGTCGCACGAGCTGCAAATGAAGAAGGCGGGGAAGTGGTCGCAGGACGAATGGCTGCAGGCCACATAGGCGTTCAAACGTTCAATCCGGTGCGCCAGACCCTGTGCCACGAGGAAATCGAGCGCGCGGTAGGCGGCAGGTGGCTGCGCACCAACGCCCGCCTCGCGCATCCGGTCGAGCACCTCATAGGCACCGAGCGCCTGCGTCTGCGACAAAAGCGCCTCGAGAGCACAGCGCCGCGCAGGCGTGAACTGGACCTTGCGCTTGGCGCACAGGGCCTCCGCCGCGGCCAGTCCGTCTTGGACCCGCTGCTGCGTTTCGGGGGTGCTATCTGGGGCGTCCGTCATCGTCATATTGATATGTTATATTGTATCCCCTATCAACCGACCTTGATGATTCAATGATGGGAAGTTTCATGCGCTCACTCCTTGCTACCTGCTGTGTCCTCGCAACACCAGCCATGGCAGACGTCACCGTTGTCACAGACATTCCGGCAACCGCTGCCATCGCGCGCGCTGTTGTGGGCGAAAATGGCGAGGTCACCAGCCTGACGAACGGCACGCAATCCGCACACGACTTCCAGCTGCGGCCCTCCCAGGCACGCGCCATCCAGGATAGCGATCTGCTCGCATGGATCGGTGAGGTGATGACGCCTTGGCTTGAGGGCCCCGTAGAGAACCGCTCTGGCGTGTCGGTGGAGCTCATTGAAGTGGCCGGTGTGCACATCATCAGCGGTGACGAGCATGACCACGGCGACCATGATGATCATGATGACCACGACGATCATGATGACCACGGGCACGATGAAGACAAAGACCATGATGATCATGACGATCACGGGCATGATGAAGACAAAGATCACGACGACCACGATCACGATGATCACAAAGACGAAGACGGCCATGACGACCACGATCACGACGATCATAAGGACGAAGATGGCCACGACGATCATGATCACGGGGATGAAGCCGCCAAGGAAGACGACCACGATCACGACCATGATGACCACGGCTCTGAAGAGGCATCCATGGACAAAGATCACGACGACCATGGCGATCACGATGACCACGGCGACGAGCATGCCGGTCACGATGATCACGACCACGGCGGCGTAGACCCCCACGTCTGGCTCGCCCCTGAGAACGCGGCCATCTGGGCCACGGCCCTGGCTGTTGAGCTCGCCCAGATCGATCCGGCCCACGCTGCCGACTACATCGCCAACGCCGTGGCCTTCGGCGCCGAGATGGAAGCGCTCGGGGAAGACCTCGAGAGCCGCTTCGCGGCCATCGACGGCACGATATACGCCTACCACAACGCTCTGGGATACATGGCCGAGCTCGGCCTCGACATCGAAGAGACGATCGCAGGCTATGACGGCGACGCACCGGGGCCCTCCACGCTCCAGTACATCCGCGAAGACATGGCCGCCCACAGCCAGGAAGGCACCCCCTGCCTGCTGACCGATCCTGAGGCACCTTTGGCCATGATCGAAGCGCTCGAGAACGACACGGGCGTCACGGTTGTGTCTATCGCGCCCACCGGTCTTGAGGGCCAAAGCTACGCTGAAATCGTGGGCGCCATTGCCTCCGCGGTGGAGACTTGTGTCGCAAACTGACCAACCTCTGGACACTTCTGTCTAGAATCGACCTGAACGGCCCTTAGGCTCTCTCCCAACTACGCTAGGGAGAGAGCCATGAAAGATCAGTACCGCGTTGTCGTCATCGGTGGTGGAGTTGTGGGCGCGTCCGTCGCCTACCACCTCACCAAATTCGGCTGGACCGACGTCGCCATCCTCGAACGCAACGTGCTGACGGCAGGCTCGTCCTGGCACGCGGCAGGCGGCATCCACGCGCTCAATGCTGATCCCAACATGGCCGCGCTTCAGGCCTACACGATCGACCTCCTGACCGAGATCGAAGAAGAAAGCGGCATCGACATCGGCCTGCACATGACAGGCGGCGTCACCGTGGCCTGCGCGCCTGAGCGCTGGGAATGGCTGCAAGCGGCCTACCGCACCTTCCAGACCATCGGCATCGAAGACTGCCACCTGATGACCGCGGAGGAGATCAAAGCCTCCTGTCCGATCATGTCCACCGAAGGCGTCATCGGCGGCCTCTGGGCCGACCGCGAGGGCTATGTCGACACCACAGGCACCGTCCACGCCTACGCCCGCGCTGCCAAAAAGCGCGGCGCCGACATCATCGAACACAACAAAGTCGAAGAGCTGAACTGGAAAGGCGACCACTGGGAAGTCATCACCGAGAAAGGCACGATCAAAGCCGAGCATGTGGTGAACGCTGGCGGCCTCTGGGCCAAGCAATGCGGCCGCATGGTGGGCCTCGACCTTCCGGTCTCCCCCCTCGCCCACCACTACTTCCTGACCGAGACGATCCCCGAGCTCGAGAAGCTCGACTTCGAGATGCCCATGACCGTGGACCTCGAAGGCTTCACCTACATGCGCCAGGATAAGAAGGGCATCCTCGTGGGCATCTACGAAGTCGACCACCAGCACTGGATGATGGACGGCGCACCGTGGAACTACGGGATCGAGCTTCTACAGGAAGACCCCGACCGGATCGAGCGCGAGCTGATGCTGGCCTTCGAACGCTACCCCTGCCTCAATGACGTGGGCATCCAAAGCTGGGTCAACGGCGCCTTCACTTTCTCGCCCGACGGCAACCCGCTCGTGGGCCCAGTAAGCTCTGTGCCGAACTACTGGCTCGCATGCGGTGTGATGGCAGGCTTCCTGCAAGGCGGCGGCGTGGGCAAAACGCTCGCCGAATGGATGATCCACGGCGAGGCCGAGACAGACGCCTGGTCCATGGATATCGCGCGCTACGGCCCGCAGCATTCCAACAAGGAATACATCAAGCAGACGACGGGCCAGTTCTACTCCCGCCGCTTCGTGATGAGCTACCCGAACGAGCAGCTGCCCGCGGGCCGACCGCTGCGCATGGCGCCCGCCTATTCCGAGATGACAGACGCCGGCGCACGCTGGGGCTGCTCCTGGGGCCTCGAGACCCCGCTCTACTTCGCCCCGAAAGAGTTCGAAGAGACGCCGAGCCTCAACCGCACCGACGCCACGCCCTATGTGGAGGCCGAACACAAGGCCATCCGCGAGGCAGCAGGCCTTCTCGACATCACCGGCTTCTCCCGGTTCGAGATCTACGGCCCGGGCACCGAGGACTGGCTCAACAACATCTTCGCCACCAAACTCCCCGCTCCCGGGCGCGCGCGCCTCGCGGTGATGCTCTCTGAGGAGGGCAAGCTGAAAGGTGACCTCACGCTCTTTAACTGGGGCGATGGCACGTGGTGGATCATGGGATCCTACTACCTGCGCCAATGGCACAAACGCTGGTTCAACGATCACGAAATGCCCGGCGTAATGATCCGCGATATCTCCGACGACATCTGCGGCTTCTCGGTGAGCGGCCCGAATTCCACGAAGATCATGCAGGCCATCAACCCGGACATCGATCTGAAGTTCATGGGCTGCGGCACCTACGATCTGGGCCTTCTGCGCTGCAAGATGGGCCGCCTCTCGGTTACGGGTGAGCTTGGCTACGAAATCCACTGCCCCGCGAATGAGCATATCGCGCTGCGCCGCATGCTCCTTGAAGCGGGCGCCGATCATGGCATCCGCGAAGTGGGCTTCAACGCGCTCCTGTCAACGCGCATCGAGAAGAGTTTCGGCATCTGGTCGGCGGAATTCACCCAGGACCGCACGCCAGCGATGACGGGCATGGACCGCTGGATCGATTGGTCGAAGGGCGCCTTCATCGGCAAAGAAGCCGCAGAGAAGGAGCGCGCCTCCGGCCCTGCCCAGCGCCTCGTGACCCTTGGTCTCGACAGCCCCGCCGCCGATTGCTCGGGCTATGAGCCCGTCTGGTCGAACGGCACCCGCGTGGGCTTTACGACCTCGGGCGCCTACGGGCACACGATCGGATCGTCGGTGGCCATGGCCATGGTCGACGCCGAATTCTCCGAACCGGGGACGGAGCTTTCCGTCCATGTCGTGGGTGTGGAGCGTGAGGCCAAGGTGCTCACACCGTCGCCTTACGACCCCAACGGAGCGGCAATGCGCGGTTAAGTCGTGAGCTGGAGATCCCACACATGAGGCTTGTCGTCGAGATGGTGCTTTGGCACGCGCTCGCCGGTGTCACCTTCGGTGGGATCATCTATGCAACGCGCGGGCTCGATTCCGCAGGCGCCAGCACTGACACGGGCCTCTACCTCTGGCTCCTGTGCAGCTGCGGTATTGGCGCGGCCATCGCGGGCGGGCTTCTCGCGCTGACCTACGGGCATCGCGGCGGCCTTGGCGCCCTCAGCGCCGCCATGGGCTTTGGCCTCGCCACAAGCCTCGCGGCGATGATTTGCGGCAATCTCTTTGTGCCGGCGTTTGAGGGCTTCGTCGCACCCTCCTTCGTCATCAACCTCATTCTCGAGACGCCCCTCTACCTGCTCCCCTGGGCCGCCATCGGCACAGCACTTCATCTCAGGGCCCGTGCCCTACGCCTTAAAGACGCATCATGACCGACCAACCCAGACGTCGCAGCCGTCAGGCCCGTAAAGCCCCCGCAGCGGGGCGGCAGGTGAATTACAAGCAACTGAAGAACCCCTTCCCGCCGATGAACGCGGTCTCAGAAGATGAGGCACGCTCGATCCACGAGACCTCGCTGAGGATCCTTGAGGAGCTTGGCATGCGCGTCCTCCTGCCCGAGGCGCGGGCGCTTTTTCAGGCCGAGGGCGCGCGGGTTGAGGACGATATGGTCTTCATCGGCCGAGACATGGTGGAGGACGCCCTTGCCGTGGCCCCAAAGAGCTTCCCGCTTAAGGGCGCCCATGCCTCCCGTGATCTGACGATGGAGCTCGGCTCGCTCACCTTCCAGCCAGGCGCGGGCGCACCCCATGCCACCTGCCGCGTGAAGGGGCGCCGCCCGGGCACCTCCGAGGATTTCCGCGAGCTTGTGCAGATCACCCATCACTTCGACGCGCTCCACCTCGTGCCGACACTGGTGGAGGCACAAGACGTCCCCATCCAACTGCGCCACTACGACATGGTAAAAACCGCGCTCGTGCATTCGGACCGCGCCTTCTTCATCTACTCCCGCGGGACACCGCAGGTCCAAGACGCGTTCGAGATGATGCGCCTCTACCGCGGGCTCTCTCAGGACGAATTCGAAGCCGCCCCCTATAGCTACACGATCATCAACACGAACTCGCCGCGCACCCTCGATATCCCCATGGCGCAAGGCGTGATGGATTTCGCCCGCGCGAACCAGATCTCGATCATCACGCCCTTCACGCTGATGGGCGCCATGGCCCCGATCACACCTGCGGGTGCGGTGACGCTGAGCCACGCAGAGGCGCTCGCCGCGATCACGCTGGGCCAACTCACCCGCCCCGGCGCGCCGCAGATGTACGGCACCTTCACCTCGAATGTGGATATGAAATCAGGCGCGCCCGCCTTCGGCACGCCAGAACACTTTCGCGCCTCGCTCCTTGCAGGCCAGCTTGCCCGCCTCATCGGGCTGCCGTGGCGCTGCGCGAGCGGGTCGGCGTCGAACATCAACGACAGCCAAGGCGCCAATGAGAACCAGCTGGCGCTTTGGGGCTGCCTCCTCGCGGGCGCCACCACCGTCGTCCACGCGGCAGGCTGGCTCGAAGGTGGGCTGACGGTGAGCTACGAGAAACTTGTCTGCGATATGGACGCGGTGAACGCCGTGGCCGACCTCTGCACGCCCACCGAGGCCACCGAGGATGCCATCGGGTTCGATGCCATCGCCGAGGTCGCCCCCCAAGGCCACTTCTTCGCCGCCACCCAAACCATGGCTCGCTACCAAACGGAGTTCTATCAGCCCGTCGTCTCCGACTGGTCGAACTACGGCTCGTGGGAGGAGAAAGGCGGCCTCACCGCCCATGAACGCGCCACCGAGAAATGGCAGGAGATCCTCCGCGAATCGGGCCCGGCGGTAGACCCCGACCGCTACGGCGCGCTCACAGACTTCATCGCCAAACGCAGCGCCGAGGGCGGCGCGCCACCTGTCTCATGACGGTGCTCGCCCATACCAAAGTCACGCGGCAAGACTGGCTCGATGCGGCCATGTCCACGCTCATTGAAACGGGCGTGGAGCAGGTGAAGGTGCTGACGCTAGCCACGCGCATGGGCGTGTCGCGGTCCTCGTTCTACTGGTACTTCAAAAGCCGCGCGGACCTCCTCGATGGGCTTCTGGCAGCGTGGGAGGCGCATAACCCCGCCGCCATGATCGCGCAGGCTGAGCTGCCTTCCCAGAGCATTTGCGAGGCGATCTGCAACATCCACAAATGCGTGGTGAACCCGGCGCTCTTCGACATCCCGCTCGATTTTGCCGTGCGCGATTGGGCGCGCCGCGATGCCTCCGTGAAGGCGCGCGTGACCGCCGCCGACGCCCGCACCTGCGCAGCACTCGCGGCCATGTTCACCCACCACGACTACGACCCGCAAGAGGCGCTGATCCGCGCCCGCGTCCTTTATTACATGCAACTTGGCTACGACGCCGCCGAGCTGAACGAGAGCTGGGAAGAACGCCTCGCCAACGTCTCCCACTACCTTCTCGCCTTCACAGGCCGCCCGCCCCGGCCCGAGGTCGTGGCCGATTTCGCCGCCTACGCCCGCGCCCACACAGGAGAAAACTCATGACCCGCACCGCAGATGTCATCGTCATTGGCGCCGGAGTGATCGGCGCCGCCACCGCCTTTGAACTCGCCAAAGAGGGGCGCCGCGTCATCGTGGCGGACCGGCTGACCCAGGCAGGCCACGGCTCCACCGCAGGCAGCTGCGCCATTATCCGCATGCATTATTCCACCTTCGATGGCACCGCCTTTGCGTGGGAGGGCTATCACTACTGGCGCGACTGGGCCGACTATCTGGAGGCGCGCGATGAACCCCTCGCCCAGTTCAAAGAAGTGGGCTGCCTTGTCATGAAAACGGCCATGAATGAGGGCCTCGTGAAGCATATGGAGAACTCCGCCAAGCTCAGCTGCCCGTTCGAGGAATGGGACCCCGCGCGCATCTGCGAGGCGCTGCCGATCTACAACCTCGACCGCTTCGCACCCGCCAAGCGCCTCGATGACCCGTCCTTTGGCGAACCCACAGGCGGCGCGCTTGAGGGCGCCGTGCTCTGGCCCAACGCGGGCTATGTCACCGACCCCGCCCTTTCCGCGCAAAACCTCCTTGAGGCCGCCAAGCGTTGGGGCGCAGAAGCCGTGCTCGGCCATGAGGTCACGGGCGTTCTGCAAAACGCAGGCCGCGTCACGGGTGTCAGCCTCAGCGACGGCTCAGAGCTTCATGCGCCCGTGGTCATCAACGTCGCAGGCCCCGCATCCGCCAAGATCAACGCTATGGCAGGCGTGCTGGATGACATGACGATCGAGACAAAGCCGCTCAGGCAGGAGGTCGTGCACGTACCCTCCCCCGCAGGTTTTGATTTCGAGGCCAATGGCATGATCGTCTCGGACAGCGATATCTCGCTCTATTGCCGGCCCGAGCATGGCAACAACATTCTCGTGGGCTCCGAGGACCCAGAATGCGACACGCACCAATGGGTCAATGACGCCGCCTATGACGAGAACTTCACCGACCAATGGACAACGCAGGCCCAGCGCTACGCCCAGCGTGTGCCGTCTCTCGGCATCCCGTCGCGGATGAAGGGCGTGGTGGACCTCTACGACGCCTCCACCGACTGGATCCCGATCTACGACAAATCCTCGCTCGGCGGCTTCTTCATGGCCTGCGGCACCTCCGGCAACCAGTACAAGAACGCACCCATCGCGGGCAAACTCATGGCCGCTCTCGTGGCCCATGAAGAGAGCGCCGATCACGACACCGATCCGCTGGTCTTCGATCTGCCCTACATCGGCGAGAAAGTGAACGCGGGGTTCTATTCCCGCAAACGCCCGATCAACGAGGAATCGAGCTTTAGCGTTCTGGGTTAGGCCCCAAGCGAGCGAGGGTCGATCCGGCTCTCCACCTCGAGCGGGCACTGCGGCACGTGACGGCTCACCGCCGCGACCACCCGCTCAAAATCCTCAGGGTCCACAAAGGACGCGGGCAAGAGGCGCAGGCGCGTCTTGACCGCCCAGATATTGAACTCCCAAACCCCATCTACGGAGAGCTTTTGCAGGCGCGTGAGACCCTGCATCTCCACCGTCCCGCCCGGCGCCTCAATGCGCCCCGGCGACACGGTCACCACCGCGCGGGGCGGGTTTTGCCGAACCGCCAGCAAGGCCCAAAGACCACCCGCCAAGAGCACCGCCGCAAGCCACAGATTCAAGATGAGGTTTTGCGTCCCAGATGCATGGCCAAACGGCCCTTCAAGGAACGACCACCCTGCCCCAGCCCTCAATGCGGCCAAAGCCGCAGCCACGGCCGCCGCTGCCAAGAGAGGGCCAAACCAGCGGCTCCCCGCGACGTCTTTCAATGGAAATGTCTGGCTTTTCGCCACCGCGCCCTAGCCAGCGACCCGCGCCAAAAAAGCGCTGATCTCCGCCTCGGTGGCCTCCGGGTCATCGAGGGCGATGTGATGGCCCGTGTCCATCTCCACAATCTCCGCTGCGGGCGCGCCGTCGCGGACGATCTGGCGGTAGCTCTCGCCCGTCAAAAGTGAGCGTTTCCCACACATTACAAGGGTGGGCATCGTAAGCTTTGGCAGCACTGTCACCCCGTCGAACCGCGCGGCCACGACCAAAGCATCGGCCATACCCGAAGGCGACGCCGCCTCGATCGTGCGCCGGAAGAGCGCTTGTCCTTCCGGGTTCTCGATTCGGCTGCCCACGGCCTTGCCGATGGTTTTAAGCCCCGGCACCCGCGTCACCACCGGCGCCACAAACGGCGTGTACCAAGAGATGATCTTCAAAGGCGCGCGGATCGGTGTGTCGACCAGCACCAGCGCCGACAAACGCTCTGGATAGGCCGCCGCGAAAGCCATGGCGACCATGCCGCCCAGCGAATACCCGATCAAAGCCGCGCCCTCCGGCACCTGCCCCTCAATGGCCTCGGCAAAGGCCTCCGCCGTCGCCCGCACGCGCGGCTGCCCGCCGTGCCCCGGCAGGTCGAGCGCACGCCCCGGCACATCGCCCCAGCTCGCGCCGTTGAGCCCCGCGCCGTGAAGGTAAATCCGTTCCATGGCGCCCGTCATACCAGCCGCGTCAGGTGAAGACAGGTCTCAACGTTTACAACGCCGTCCATCTTGCCCATCCGCCCCAGAAAGGCGTCAAAAGCGGCGAGGTTGGGGGTCTCGTGCTGCGCCACGAGCGCCCACTTTCCGTTCGTGGTGTTCAGATGCGTGATCTCCGGCATCCGCCCCAGCGCGCGATGCACCCGGTCCGCCTTCGCCAGATCGAGCTCCAAAAGCGAGGTGGCGCGCACACCTTCCTCTTCCACCGGGGTCGAGAGCTCTACCGTATAGCGCCGGATCACGCCGTTCTTCTTCAGCGCCTTCAGGCGGGCCGTGACAGTGACCCGGCTCAAGCCCGCATGGGCAGCGAGCTCCGTCACCGAGGCGCGCGCGTCTCTTTTGAGCAAAGCGATGAGGGCGCGGTCTGTGGCATCGAGTTCAATCATATCGCAAATCTACTTTGCATTATGCAAAACACAACACGCGATTTGAACGGTTTGGTGGCTCCTGCCGCAACACACGCAGGCGTAGCCTGATCACAGGCCAACGAAGCAGGTCAGAAGCTATGACACCAACAAACATCACTCTCATCGGCGCCCCCGTTCAGGAGGGAACCCACCAGCCCGGTTGCCTCATGGGGCCGGACGCCTACCGCGCAGCGGGTCTCGCACAAGCGCTCCGCGATCTGGGCCACCGGGTCGAGGATCGCGGCAACCTCGCGCTGCCGCCGCTTTGCCCTGCCACGCATCCCAACGGCGCGGTTCACCACCTCGCCGAGGTCTCCGCCTGGATCAACGAGATCGGGCAGGCCACGCGCCAAGCGGGCGAGACGTCCCTGCCCCTCATCCTCGGCGGCGATCATTCCCTCGCCGCAGGCTCCGTCCCCGCGCTTGCGGCGCGTGCGGCCAGCGAAGGGCGCCCGTTCTTTGTCCTCTGGCTCGACGCCCACCCTGATCTGCACCTGCTCGACACCACATCCTCCGGCAATCTCCACGGCACGCCCGCGGCCTACTTCCTCGGGCGCGATGGCTTTGCAGGTCATTACCCGGCCCTGCCCGCCCGCGTGGAGCCCGCAAATTTCTGCGCCATGGGCTTGCGATCCGTCGACCCTGCGGAACGGGCCTTCATCGCTGAGGCCGGCATCGAGGCCCACGACATGCGCGCCATCGACGAACACGGGATCAAAGCGCCGCTCTCGCGCTTTCTCGACCGCGTAGCCGCCGCAAATGGCCACCTCCACGTCAGCTTTGACGTCGACTTCCTCGACCCCTCCATCGCACCCGCGGTGGGCACCACCGTGCCCGGCGGCGCCACCTTCCGCGAAGCCCATCTGATCATGGAGCTCCTCCACGACAGCGGGCTCCTCACCTCCATGGACCTTGTGGAGCTCAACCCCTTTCTCGACACGCGCGGGCAAACCGCGCGCCTCATGGTCGACCTCTGCGCCTCTGCTTTCGGGCGCACCATCCTCGACCGCCCCACCGCCGCATAAGGAGATCACCATGCAACCTTCAGCCCTTGCCTACGTGCCCTTCGTGTCGGTCGATGACATGATGAAACTCGTCAACGGGATCGGCGTGGCCGACATGATCGCGGGCATCGCCGACGAGATCGAGGCCGACTACCGCCGCTGGCCCGAATTCGACAAAACGCCCCGCGTGCCCAGCCATTCCGAGGAAGGCGTGATCGAGCTTATGCCCACCTCCGACGGCGAAACCTACGGCTTCAAATACGTTAACGGCCACCCCGCCAACATGGCGCGCGGCTACCAGACGGTGACAGCTTTCGGGCTGCTCGCACGGGTCGATACCGGCTATCCGATCCTGCTCTCCGAGATGACGATCCTGACGGCACTGCGCACAGCGGCCATGTCGGTCGTGGCCGCGCGGCATCTGGCGCCCAAGGGTTCCAAGACGCTCGCCATCATCGGCAACGGCGCGCAATGCGAATTCCAGGCCCTGGGCTTCCAGCGCTGCCTCGGGATCGAGACGGTGCGCCTTTATGACATCGACGCCCGCGCCACAGCCAAGGCCGCCGCGAACCTCGCGGCCTCGGGCCTCAACGTCATCAAATGCACGACCGCCGAAGAGGTCGTACAGGGCGCCGAGATCATCACGACCTGCACCGCCGACAAGCAATACGCCACGATCCTGACCGACAACATGGTGGGCGCAGGCGTGCACCTGAACGCCATCGGCGGCGATTGCCCCGGCAAGACGGAGCTTCACAAGGACATCCTCCTGCGCTCCGACATATTCGTCGAATACCCGCCCCAAACCCGCATCGAAGGCGAGATCCAGCAACTCGATGAAGACCACCCGGTGACCGAGCTCTGGCAGGTCATCACCGGGCAGGCGACAGGCCGCACGGACGCGCGCCAGATCACACTCTTTGACTCAGTGGGCTTTGCGACCGAAGATTTCTCTGCGCTTCGCTACGTTCATCAACGTCTCGAAGACATGGGCCACTACGCCCAGCTCGATATGATCGCCGACCCCGACGATCCGCGCGACCTCTTTGGGATGGTCATGCGGGCCGCGCCAGTTGAGGGAGCTGCCTAAGATGGAAAGCCGCCGTCTGATCCGTGAGATGACTTTTGCGCCCGAGGCGGACTGCCTCGCCGCGCTGAGCCAGACGGCGGACCTGAGCGAGGCCGATCGCGCCCGCATCGCCGCGCACGGGGCGGACCTCGTGCGCGAAATCCGCGATAATTCCGATCCCTCGCTGATGGAGCTTTTCCTCGAAGAATACGGCCTCAGCACCGATGAGGGCGTGGCGCTCATGTGTCTGGCCGAGGCGCTCCTGCGCGTGCCGGATGCGGCCACCATCGACGACCTGATCGAAGACAAGATCGTGCCCTCGAAGTGGGGCCAGCATCTGGGGCGCTCCCATTCACCCCTCATCAACGCCTCCACCTGGGCGCTGATGCTCACGGGCCGTGTTCTAAACGACGAAGGCGACGGGCTGTCGGCCACGTTGCGCGGCGCGATCAAGCGCTTGGGCGAACCTGTCATCCGCACCGCCGTCGGCCGCGCCATGCGCGAGATGGGCAGCCAATTCGTGCTGGGCGAGACGATCGACGGCGCCATGAACCGCGCGGCGGGGATGGAGGCCAAGGGCTTCACCTATTCCTACGACATGCTGGGCGAGGCCGCCCGCACCGAGGCCGACGCGCGGCGCTATCACATGGCCTATGCCGATGCGATCGCGGAGATCGCCAAGGCCGCCACCTCAGACGACATCGCTGAGAACCCCGGTATCTCCATCAAGCTCTCCGCGCTCCACTGCCGCTACGAGCCGCTGCAAGCCGCCCGCGTGATGGAGGAGCTCGTCCCCCGCGTGCTATCGCTGGCCTCACTGGCGAAGTCAGCAGGCATCGGGCTCAACATCGACGCCGAGGAGGCTGAGCGTCTTGATCTGTCGCTCGACATAATCGATGCCGCGCTGTCGCATTCTTCGCTCAAAGGCTGGGACGGGTTTGGTGTCGTCGTGCAGGCCTATTCCAAGCGCGCACCCGCCGTGCTCGACTGGCTTTACGAGCGTGCCAGCGTCCTAGACCGCCGCATTATGGTCCGCCTCGTCAAAGGCGCCTATTGGGACAGCGAAGTGAAGCTGGCGCAGGTCGAAGGCTGGCCCGGCTTCCCGGTCTACACTCAGAAAGCCGCCACAGACGTGGCCTACATCTCCTGCGCCCGCAAACTGCTCAGCATGGGCGACCGCATCTACCCGCAATTCGCCACCCACAACGCCCACACCGTGGCCGCCGTCCTCGAAATGGCACCTGAGGGGGCCGCTTACGAGTTCCAGCGTCTCCATGGCATGGGAGATTCGCTCCACACCAACGTCATGGCCGCCCAAGGCACCCGCTGCCGCATCTATGCACCCGTGGGCGCCCATCGCGATTTGCTCGCCTATCTCGTGCGCCGGCTCCTCGAGAACGGTGCGAATTCGTCCTTTGTGAACCAGATCGTGGATGAGGACGTGCCGCCCGAAGTGGTGGCTCAAGATCCGTTCATGCAGCTGACGGGTGTAAACCCGGCGGTGGTGGCACCTGAGGCACTCTTCGCCCATGGCAATTCCTCCGGTCACTTCCACGGCGACCCGGCTGAGCTTGCCCAACTGGCCGCCGCTATCGAGGGCGCCCGCGCCGCGCGCAAGACAGGCGACGGCACCCCCGTGCTGAACCCTGCCACCGGCGCCGAAGTGGGTCGCATCGCCTACCTCTCCGCCGAGGAAGCGACCACCAAAGCCGCCAACATCTCCCTTTGGTCGGCCCCTGCCCCCGAGCGCGCCGAGGCGCTGCGCCGGGCCGCCGATCTCTACGAGGCCCACGCGGCGGAGCTTTATGCTCTTCTGATGGATGAGGCCGGCAAGACGCTCATCGACTGCATCGGTGAGGTGCGCGAGGCCGCCGATTTCCTGCGCTACTACGCGGACCAGAGCCTTGCGCATCAAGGTCAGGCCTTAGGCAACGTACTCTGCATCTCGCCCTGGAACTTCCCTCTAGCGATTTTCACGGGCCAGATCGCTGCTGCGCTCGCCGCAGGCAACGGGGCCCTCGCCAAACCGGCAGAGGCCACATCGCTCATCGCCACCCGCGCCGTGGAGCTGCTCGCTGAGGCAGGCGTGCCGACCACAGCGCTCGCCCTCATCCCCGGCTACGGCGGCGAGGTGGGCCCCGCGCTCACACGCCACCCCGCCACGGCGGGGGTCTGCTTCACAGGCTCCACCGCCACGGGCCAAGCCATCAACCGCGAACTCGCCGCCCATCAGCCGCCCGGCACGCCTCTCGTCGCGGAAACCGGCGGCATCAACGCGATGATCGTCGATTCCACCGCGCTGCCGGAACAGGCCGTGGCCGACATCGTGGCCTCGGCCTTCCAATCGGCTGGCCAGCGGTGCTCAGCGCTCCGCGTTCTATACGTGCAAGAGGACATCGCCGAGGGCCTGCTCACCATGCTCCAAGGCGCGATGGACGCGCTCACGCTGGGCGATCCGGCGGATTTCAGCACCGATATCGGCCCCGTCATCGACGCCCGCGCCAAAGCCAAGATCGACGCTTACGTCGAAAGTGCCAAGCGTGAGGGGCGTCTGCTGAAAGAGCTCCAAGGCCCCACACGCGGCACCTTCTGCGCCCCTGCCGTCATCCGTGTGGCGGGCATCCATGAAGTCACGGAGGAGATCTTCGGCCCCGTCCTCCACGTGGCAACGTTCAAAGCATCCGAGCTCGATGCCGTCATCGATGCGGTGAACGCCACGGGCTATGGGCTGACATTCGGCCTCCACACCCGGATCGACGGGCGCGTTCAGCACATCCTCGATCGGGTCGAGGCGGGCAATATCTACGTGAACCGCAACCAGATCGGGGCGGTCGTGGCCTCGCAACCCTTTGGCGGCCATGGGCTTTCGGGCACGGGGCCAAAGGCGGGCGGGCCGCGCTACCTCACGGCCTTCATGCACGGCGCGAAAGCAGAAACTCACGACGAGCCCATCCCCCTGCCCGGCCCCACGGGCGAGGCCAACACCTACCGCACCATGCCGCGCCACGGCATCTATTGCGCGGGCCCGGGCGAAGCGCTCGCCCGCACGCAGGCAAAAGCTGCGCGCGCCTTGGGATGCACCGTGATCGAGGCGCCCGACGCCACGCCCGCCGACATCCCTGCCGAGGCGAGCGCCGTCCTGTTCTGGGATGAGGCGGACGCCGCATGGGCCCAAGCCTGCGCGCGCCGCGACGGGCCCATCGTGCCTCTCGTCACCACCCGCGACATCGCGCGCTGGGTGACGGTCGAGCAGACCACCTGCATCGACACGACGGCCTCAGGCGGTAACGCGGAACTATTGGCCGCATCAGGGGAGATGGACCTCGCCGCGGAATAGCCTAGCTCGCACGGCATGGTAGAGAGCAGATCCCAACCCCGCGCCATCCCCGTGGGCCGCGCAACCCGTGCCGCCCGCTTGGGCGGTGCGAGCCTGAGCATCGCAAGCAACATGGCCCTTGGCGGCGCGCGCGAGCTGATACAGGGCCGCAGGCCTGAGCTTCGCGGCCTCATGCTCACCCCCGGCAATATCGGGCGCCTGACGGCAGAGCTCGCGCGGATGCGCGGCGCGGCCATGAAGGTGGGGCAGCTTGTGTCGATGGACGCAGGCGACGTGCTGCCGCCAGAACTCGCCCAGATCATGGCACGCCTCCGCGCGGACGCGGACTTCATGCCACCGAAACAGCTGCGGGACGTGCTCGATGCTCAGTGGGGCAAGAACTGGATCAAGCGCTTCAAGAAATTCGACGTGCGGCCGGTGGCGGCGGCCTCCATCGGGCAGGTGCACCGCGCGATCACCCACGACGGGCGCGAGCTGGCGATCAAGGTGCAATACCCCGGCGTGAAAGAGAGCATCGACAGCGATGTCTCGAACGTGGGCGCGTTGGTGAAGGTCTCCGGCATTGTGCCCTCAGGCCTCGATATCGCGCCGCTTTTGGAGGTCGCCAAACGGCAGCTTCATGAGGAGGCGGATTATGCCCGCGAGGCGTCCGAGCTGCAGCGCTTTGGCGCGTGGCTTGAAGGCGACGCCCGCTTTGCGGTGCCGGGACTGATGGAGGAGTTCTCCGGCCCCCGCGTGCTCGCCATGGATTTCTTGCGCGGCAAGGATATCGACGTGCTCGAGAACGCGCCGCAAGAGGAGCGCGACCGCGTGACCCATGAGCTCTTTGAGCTAACGCTCAGGGAGCTCTTTGAACTGGGGCATATGCAGTCGGACCCGAATTTCGCGAACTACCGCTATGACGCGGAGAACCAGCGCCTGCTGCTTCTCGATTTCGGTGCCGCGCGGGCGGTGGACCCGGCCACGGCGGAGGGCTACCGCGCTATGCTGCGCGCGCTGATGGCAGAGGATCGCTTGGCAATGGATGAGGCGGCGCTGGTGCTGGGCGTCTATGCGCCGGGCACGGCGGAGGTGCATCGCGAGGCGATCCTGAACCTCATCGTGCGCGGCAAAAGCGGGATCGGCCCGGATGGCGTCTTCGATTTCGGAGCCGGCGCGCTGAGGCGGGAGCTGACCGAGGCGGGCATGAAGCTGGCCGAGGATCAGGCCTTCCTCCACGTCCCGCCGGTTGAGACGCTTTATGTGCAGCGCAAGCTGGCGGGGATGTTCCTGCTGGCCAGCAAGCTCCGCGCGCGGGTGAATCTCGAGTCGCTTTTCAACCGCTGGCTTTAGGGTGCCCGGCGGGCGTCGGCGGCGTCGATCAGGGCGTTGAAGTCGGCGGGTGACACACCATCTGCCAGCGCGTTCTCGAGGATCTGCGCTTGGGTGAGCGGGGCGAGCCCCCCTACCGGCAGGTCGGTATCGAGATTGGTGGGATAGGCATAGCCCTCCGCGCTCGACGCGATGACGTTGGCGCGGGCGGCGCCCTCCATGCCGCCCAGCAAAGGATAGATCGTTTTGACCATCCGGCTGCGGTTCACGGCTTCGATGGAGCGCCCGAAAGCGGAGCCCACCTGAATCAAATTCGCCATTCTTTGAAGATTTTTCGTCAGATTGGAACCTGCACCGTGCATCAGTGCGGGGTTAAAGAAGACGGCGTCGCCTTTCTCTAGCGGCATCTGAACGTAGTGATCGGCGAAGTAGGCCTGATAATCGTGGCGGCGGTAGTTCATGTAGCCCTCGAAATGCGACTGCGAGTACGGCAGGAGCATCGTAGGGCCGGTCTCCACCGGCATATCGGCGTGAGCGACGGCGCCTTGGAGCGTGAGCAGCGGCGAGAGGCCGTGCACATGGGCCGGGAAGCGCGCGGCGTCTTCGGCGGTCATGAACCCAAGGTGATAGTCGCGATGGGGCACCTGTGCGGCGCCGCCCGGGTTCACGCGATTGACCTGAGCGGTCATTTGGTAGCCGCGCCCAAGCCAGGCCTCGGACGCCATGGCCAGCCCGTCGGCGGCGTAGTAGCGCACGAAGTTCTCGGGCGCCGCGATGCAGTGTTTCTCAAGCGCATTCCAGACGCGGTCATTTGCACCAGGCTTGGCGAAGTGATCGCCGGCCCCTGCCCCGCTGGCTTTCTCTGCCGCGATGATGCGGTCGAACACCTCGGTGGCCTCATCGACCACATCGGCAGGCAGCGCGCCTTTGATCACCAGCACACCCGGCCCCGAGAGGAAGAGGGTCGCCCATTCGGCCATGACCTCCTTGCGGTCAGCGCGCGCGATGGCTGTGGCCTCGTAGATGGGCACGTTTTGGGCGATCTCGGAGGCGAGCGGCCAGTCGGCGGGGTTCGTCACCCGGCCGACCTCCTCTTTGAACCGCTCAAACGCGGCGGCGTCCTGGCCGAGCCAGATCTGATCGGAATAACTCATGGTCTTCCTCCCTTTTGATATGAGGTTAGCGGGCCAGGGCGTCTGCGCCTAGTCGGCGATCTTGAGCCCTGCAGAGGCGCAGACCTTGAGGATGTGCTCGTAGCCCATCTTGGAATACTCGTAGGGCGGTGCCTTGGCGGGGTCCTGTTCGGCCTCCACCACGATCCAGCCGACGTAGTCCATGGCGGCCAGCTGATCGGCCACGGCTTGGAAATCGATGCAGCCGTCACCGGGCACCGTGAAGGAGCCCGCGATCACCGCGTCGAGGAAGGAGCGGTCGTTTTCGCGGATGTCTTTGACGATCTCCGGACGGATGTCTTTGAAGTGCACGTGGTGGATGCGGTGGGCCCAACGCTTCATCGTGGCCATCACATCGCCGCCGCCAAAAAGAAGGTGCCCGGTATCAAAGCACAGCCGCACCGCGTCGCCCGAGCCCTCCATGAGCGCGTCGACGTCGGCCTCCGCCTCGATAATGGAGCCCATGTGGTGGTGATAGGCGAGCGGCATGCCCTGCGCCGTGGTCCATTCCGCGATCTCGGTCAGACGCGCAGCATAGGCCTTGATCTCGTCGGCACTCATCTTGGGGCGATTGTTCACGGGCGTGCCGATCTCGCCCTGCACGGTGTTCGAACATTCAGCATAGACGATGCAGGGCGCGCCCAGCGCGAGGAACTGTTCGACCTGCTGGGTCATTGCGGCTTTCTCGGCCTCGACGTCGTTCACGAGCAGGTTGCCAGAGCACCAGCCGCCACAGAGCGCGATCTGATATGCGTCGAGATAGGCTTTCAGACCGGCGGTGTCCTGGGGCATGCGCTGGCCGCGCTCGACGCCCGTATAGCCGATCTGGCGCGCTTCCTTGAGCGCCTGCTTCATCGTGAAGCCAGCGGTGATGTCGGGCAGATCGTCGTTCTGCCAGCAGATGGGAGAGATACCGATTCGTACCATTTTGCGCTCCTGAGCCGATATGTGCGGCGCCAGAGGTGCCGTGAAATGCAACCGGTTGCAAGAAAATTAGGCATGGGGGCGTTCTGGGAAATTTTCCGTTGACATAGGCACCGGTAACGCAAACATTTCCCGGGCAGCCCCCGCCAAAAAACGGGTGGCGCTACAAAAAAGTTGTCTGGGAGGACTCCATGAAAAAGTTGATGATCGCGGCTGCAGCCGCGTCTATTGTTGCGGGTGGCGCAATGGCCGGTGGCCACGGCGAGCGCTACGTCATGATCACGCACACGCAGGGTACGGACCCGTTCTGGCCTGTGGTTGAGAAGGGCGGCCGCGACGCTGCTGAAGCAATCGGCGCCACGCTCGAGTACAACTTCGACGTATCCGGCGACATGGCCGCAATGGCCGCGCTGATCGAAGCTGCTGCAGCATCGAACCCCGATGGCATCATCGTTTCCCTGCCTGACGCCGCGGCGCTTGGCCCGGCAATCAAGGCCGCCGTTGCTGACGGTATCCCGGTTGTGACGATGAACTCCGGCCT
>JAKVCO010000039.1 GCA_022448245.1 Paracoccaceae bacterium | reverse complement strand
TCGCCATTCTCGTATCCCTTCAAAGGTTTGGGATACACCTTAGATGACTGTCCAGTTTCCTGGGACCACTTCAGACAATGGTGTTTGGCTCACAGATAAGGTGCCGGCAAGTTATCTTGGATTCGGGCAAACTGCCTGACAAAAAGCTTAAAACTGAACCCGCCTGTTATGAAATTTGTCCAAAACGATCGCACTGCTTTGCGCTGACATCTACCGCTAAACACGGCGCTTGCACGCTTATGCGTTCAAAACGCACTCTTTTGCGTTAATGACACGACAAAGGGAGTGGTGGGTGGTGAGGGGTTCGAACCCCCGACATTCGCGGTGTAAACACGACGCTCTACCAGCTGAGCTAACCACCCGTCTGCGCCGTCCGTAACCCGCACAGCGGGGGCGATGCAAGCCCCTGACTGCAACCTCAAACGTTCTCAAGCACGTCTTGGCCGCCTTCATGCAGGTGAAAGACGATCCCCTGCCCCCCAGGCATGCGCGACACACCTTCTTGTCCCATGCCAAGCCACAAAGATCTCAGCATACGCCCGGTGATGCCATGCGTTATGAGCACTGACGGACCAGTCAGATCGTCAAGAAACGCCTGGCAGCGCTTTTCAAGCCGCGCCAGCCCCTCTCCGCCGGGTGCAGCTTCATAGAGGGCCAGGGTCTCTCCGGGCACCTCCGCGGGATCGTACTCAACGCCCAGCGTGTCCCGATGCAGTCCTGACCATTCACCAACCTCGATTTCTCGAAGCCGGACATCGATCTCCAACCGCCCCATCAAGGGCGCAACTGCCAGTCCTGCCGTTTCCACCACGCGCCCTTGCGGAGACATAAGCGCGCGAAATCCCTCTAGATCCCGCGACGCAAGAATGTCTCGCTGCGCCTCGGCCTGACGACGCCCCAGCGCCGTCAGCGGCGAATTCAACGCGCCCTGTAGCCGCCCCTCTGCGTTCCACTCTGTCTGACCATGACGAAGCACATAGATCTCAGGATACTTCATTGATTGCTCCTGTGGATTCGGGCGGGCTGGTGCGAATTGGCGTCAGCCAAGAGCGTCCGAACCGTGCGAACCGTCACAACGCAACGACGGCTCGCCAAAAGGAAGCCTCACCGTTTACGGGCGAGGCTGGGTTGTTGTCTCACTTCAAAAAAGGAGTGGTGGGTGATAAGAGATTTGAACTCCTGACATCTTCGATGTGAACGAAGCGCTCTACCACTGAGCTAATCACCCTCAGGTTCGACCCTGTGGCGTGCCTGATAGCGTCACTCTGCAGCCTCTGCAAGAGGCGCTTTCGCAGGTTCCGCGGACGCCTTTTTGCGACGCACCCGGCACGAATAGACCTTTGCCGCGCCCGCGTCCTTTTCCTTTTGCACCTTCACTTTGCCAAGGGGCTCAAGGTTCATCGCTTCGCCCTTCTCAAGGGCCTCGCCCAGAATGGCCAGCGTCGCCTCAATCGCGGCCCTCGCCTGCGGCTTCTTCAACCCGGAGGCCACCGCCACCCGGTCAATGAGCTCCTTCTTCTTGAGCTCGCGCGTGATCGAAACGGGCTTGGCTGGCGTGGTGACACCTTTGCTGGCAGCTGTGGCAGGCGCGGTCTTTGCCGGGGCCTTCCGCTTGGGTGCAGCAGTGGCAGACTTGGCTGTGGTTGTGGCTTTCGCAGCGGTCTTTGGAGCGGACTTGCGCGTCGTTGTCTTTTTCTTGGTTGCTCGTGCCATGGGGCCCTCTTTGTCTTTTTCCAAATTGTACATCAGCTGCCGTTCAATCTCACGTCTTAATTGCGGGCACGCAGGCAGCCACAACGAAAAAGGGGGCTTCAACGGGCCCCCTTCTGACGCATTTCAGATTGACATCAGTGCGCCGTAGCACCCGTGCCAGCCGCCGCCTGAGCAGCAAGTGCAGACGCGGCCGCCGCTTCTTCAGCAGCCTCATCCCACTCAATCGCCTCCGGCTTACCCACGAGCGCATGCTCAAGAACTTCCGAGACATGCGAAACAGGGATGATCCTGAGCCCCTCTTTCACGTTGTCCGGAATCTCCCGCAGATCCTTCTCATTCTCTTGAGGGATAAGGACCGTCGTGATCCCGCCCCGCAGAGCCGCAAGGAGCTTTTCTTTCAGGCCACCGATAGGCATCGCGTTACCGCGCAACGAAACCTCGCCCGTCATGGCGATGTCGCGCTTTACGGGAATGCCCGTCAGAACCGACACGATCGATGTTACCATCGCGAGACCGGCCGAGGGGCCATCCTTCGGCGTCGCACCATCAGGCACGTGCACGTGGATATCCATCGCGTCAAAGCGCGGAGGCCTCACACCGATCTCCGGCGCGATCGAGCGTACGTAGGAAGAGGCCGCATCAATCGACTCCTTCATCACGTCGCCGAGCTTACCGGTCGTCTTCATGCGGCCCTTACCAGGCAGCTTGAGCGCTTCGATGTGCAAGAGATCGCCACCCACCGAAGTGTAGGCCAGCCCGGTCACGACACCGATCTGATCCTTCTCCTCTGCGAGGCCATAGCGGAACTTCTTGACCCCCAAGAATTCATCTAGGTTTTCAGGCGTCACCACCACTTCCTCGGCTTCCTTCTTGATGATCTTCGTCACCGCTTTGCGCGCCAACTTACCAATCTCACGCTCAAGGTTCCGCACACCGGCCTCACGCGTGTAGACACGTACGATGTCCTGCAGCGCTTCGGGCTCCAACGTGAACTCACCCTTCTTCAGGCCGTGGTTCTTGACCTGCTTGGGGATGAGGTGACGATGGGCGATCTCGGCCTTCTCGTCCTCGGTGTAGCCAGCAAGCGGGATGATCTCCATCCGGTCCAGAAGCGGCCCCGGCATGTTGTAGGAGTTCGACGTCGTCAGGAACATCACGTCCGAGAGGTCGTATTCCACCTCGAGGTAGTGATCGACAAAGGTCGAGTTCTGCTCGGGGTCGAGCACCTCAAGCATCGCCGACGCGGGATCTCCACGGAAGTCCTGGCCCATCTTGTCGATCTCATCGAGAAGGATCAGCGGGTTCGTCGTCTTCGCCTTTTTCAGCGCCTGGATGATCTTACCGGGCATGGAGCCAATGTAGGTCCGGCGGTGGCCGCGGATCTCGCTCTCATCGCGCACGCCGCCCAATGAGATGCGAATGAACTCGCGCCCTGTGGCCTTGGCGACCGATTTACCCAGCGATGTCTTGCCCACGCCCGGAGGGCCCACGAGGCACATGATCGGCCCTTTGAGCTTCTTGGACCTTTGCTGCACCGCGAGATATTCCACGATCCGCTCTTTGACCTTCTCGAGGCCGTAGTGATCGTCATCGAGAACCTTCTGCGCACGCGGCAGGTCCTTCTTCACACGCGAACGCGTGCCCCACGGAATGGAGAGCATCCAGTCGAGGTAGTTGCGCACAACAGTGGCCTCAGCGCTCATCGGCGACATGTTTTTGAGCTTCTTGAGCTCAGCATCCGCCTTCTCGCGCGCTTCTTTGGAAAGTTTCGTGCCAGCGATACGCTCTTGAAGCTCCGCCACTTCACCCGCGCCATCCTCGCCGTCGCCGAGCTCCTTCTGAATGGCCTTCATTTGCTCATTCAAATAGTACTCGCGCTGGGTACGCTCCATTTGGCTCTTCACGCGGGTCTTGATCTTCTTTTCGACCTGCATGACGGACATTTCGCCCTGCATGAGGCCAAAGACCTTCTCCAAACGATCAGACACGGAAAGAGTCTCAAGAAGCTCCTGCTTCTGGTGCACTTCGATGCCCAGATGGCCTGACACGAGGTCCGCGAGCTTTGCCGGCTCGCGCGTGTCGGCCACAGCCGTCAGCGCCTCTTCAGGAATATTCTTTTTGACCTTCGCGTAGCGTTCGAATTCCTTGGCGACCGAACGCACAAGCGCGGTCGTCGCCTCCTCGTCGCCTGGCATCTCGGTGAGATACTCGGCACCTGCTTCGAAGTACTGCGGGTTGTCGATGTAGTCGGTGATGCGGACACGTGCGCGTCCTTCAACGAGCACCTTCACGGTGCCGTCTGGCAACTTCAGCAGCTGCAGCACATTGGCAAGCACGCCTGCCTTGTAAATTCCGCCTGTTTCCGGCTCGTCCTCACCCGGGTCCACCTGCGAAGACAGCAGAATCTGCTTGTCATCGCGCATCACAGCCTCGAGCGCGCGCACCGATTTTTCACGCCCCACGAAGAGCGGCACAATCATATGCGGGAAGACCACGATATCGCGCAGGGGCAGAACGGGGTAAGAGGCTGCGAGTGGCTCTCTCATGGGTTCGTGCATGTCGATTTCCTTATCCTTGGCAAGAGGTCCAGGCCCCGACTTCGGCTGCCACTTCCCCTTCCGGCTTTGGTTAGGGGCAACTAATGCGCCCCCGGCGCGCTTTCAATGGCGCAACACTGCTGAGGCCAGCTTGCCTCGACCATTCGGCCCCCGCAAGGGCTATCCACTAGATTTGGACTGATATTGGATAACACAATGTTAATATGCCCATATATAGTGTGGATAACTGATCGTTGATCGCGCGCGAGCGGCGCGCCGCTCACTTTATCGTGCGGCATCACGCTTAAGCTACGACGTGATATACGAGTGCGATGTTGAAAGGATTTCTGCCATGCGCCTGATGCTCCTCGCCGCCCCTGCTCTTCTTGCCGGATGCGTGGCCACTGCCCCCATAACCCAACCCCCCGTCAAGATGTCCTTCCAGTCGAGCGATCGGGCCGGAAAAGTCACGGGCGTAGAAACCGTCACGGTACACACCCGTTTGGCCACCTCAGACCATACAGCAGAAGTGGCCGCAGTGCCGTGCCGCTTGTCCGGGCCGGGCTACAGCGCCACCTTCCAGACGCCTGCGATCCTTGAGCTCCCCCTCTTCGGCAACACCGCTCCGCAACTTTCGCTCTCTTGCGCATATGACGGGGAAACCCGCTCCCGCGCGCTGACCGCAACGAACGTATCCGCTCAGGAACGACGCGAGGCGCGCAAGGAAGCCATCGAAGAGCTCAGCGAAGAAGGCGCCTCGGGCACGAGCGTGCTTCTGAGCATTGGCTTCGGACGGCGCGGCCCGCGGGGATTTGACGAATTCGACTATCCCAACACCACCTTCACTTTCCGCCGCTAGTCAGCCGCGCATCTCGTCCTATGTCCCCCAAAAACCGCGGGAACTTTCATGGACCAGATCGCCCTCCTCTCCACCGCCATCCTCCTTGGCGGCATGACCTTCTTCAGCTTCGGCTACGCGCCAGTGCTCTTCAAACTTCTGTCGATGGAGGAGGTCCGCCCCATCCTGCGTGGCACCTTCCCTTACTACTACGCCGTGGTCATCGGGCTGAGCGGGCTTTGCACCGCGCTGGCACTTGGCGCGGGCATTTTGCCTGCCGCCCTCCTCGCGCTCATCTGCGCGTCAACGCTCTACGCACGCCAAATCTTGATGCATCAGATTAACAGTGCCGCCGACCGCGAAGACAAGTCGCTCTTCGGCAAGCTCCATGGCGCCTCGGTCGGCATCCAGCTTATGCAACTAGGCCTCTGCGCCTGGGCGCTCCTGTTGATTTAGACCCCCCCCCATGGACCTGGGCGGGCGGGTGCGCCTTTGCGAAGCAAATAGCGTCCGAACCGCCCTGCCTCAGACCGGCTCGATATCGCCCGCGGCCCGCCCTGCATGGAAATCGGCTTCCCACGCCTCAAACGTGCCAGCAGCGATCGCGCCCCGCATCCCGGCCATGATTTCCTGGAAGTAGTGCAGGTTGTGCCAGGTCAGCAGCATGCCCGAGATCATCTCGCCCGCGCGGTAGACGTGGTGGAGATAAGCCCGGCTATAGCCCGTGCAGGCCGGGCATGTGCAATCTTCATCCAGAGGGCGCGGATCATTCGCGTGCCGCGCATTCTTGATGTTGACCACACCGCGCCGCGTAAAGGCCTGCCCCGTTCGGCCCGAACGCGAAGGCAGCACACAATCCATCATATCAATTCCGCGCTTCACGGCGCCCACGATATCGTCGGGCTTTCCCACGCCCATCAGGTAACGGGGCTTATCGCGGGGCAGCTGCTCAGGCGCGTAGTCAAGACACCCAAACATGGCCTCCTGCCCCTCGCCCACAGCAAGCCCGCCAACCGCGTAGCCTTCAAAACCGATCGATTGCAGCGCCTCTGCCGACCGCCCCCGCAAATCCTCTTCCAGACCCCCTTGCTGGATCCCGAACAGCGCACGGCCCGGTCGGTCCCCGAAAGCGTCACGTGACCGGGCGGCCCACCGCATCGACAGTTCCATGCTCTCCTCGATGCGCGCGCGGTCTGCTGGCAACGCCGGGCATTCGTCGAAACACATGACGATGTCCGACCCCAAAAGGCGCTGGATCTCCATCGACCGCTCCGGGCTCAAAAAGTGCTTGGAGCCATCGATGTGACTTTTGAACTCCACACCCTTCTCATTCAGCCTTCGAAGTCCCGCGAGCGACATCACCTGAAACCCACCCGAGTCCGTCAGGATCGGGCGATCCCAATTCATGAACCCATGCAACCCACCAAGGGCATCAATGCGCTCGGCCGTGGGCCGCAACATCAGGTGATAGGTGTTTCCAAGAAGAATGTCGGCGCCCGTCGCGCGCAAAGACTCCGGCATCATCGCCTTAACCGTGGCCGCAGTCCCAACCGGCATGAACGCAGGCGTCCGCACTTCGCCCCGAGGGGTCGAGATGACCCCCGTCCGGGCCCGCCCATCGGTCGCCTTGAGCTCGAAACTAAAGCGCTCTGCCATCTGCCTGAAGGTCCTGTCTTGATCCTAGGCATCGCAGCTAGTCCATCCCCGCTGCCTTGCCAAGAACCACGACGGGACTTGACGCCGCGCTGCCACTGGCCCTGTTAGGAGCACAGGTGGCCGGCATGACAACAATCGCTCTCGCTTCCGCACGCACAAGAGCCCGCAAAGCGCGCAAGATCGGACGCACAAAGCTTGCCAAGCTCGTCGGGCTCACGGAAAGCTAGGGGACGAAGATGGAGACAGCCTCTGCTCAAACGGCGCTCGAGCATGGGACGGCCCTGCGCCTTGCGATGGCTCTCGACGTCCCACTGCCTACGCTGACAGGTGAATTCGACCTCGCAGAGAGTGATCCGCAGCCAACAACCCAGAAATCGTGCGGCTGCTGCGGCTAATCAGATCTTGGCCGCAGGGTAAGCTTCGCCCCAGATACGGCCCGCATCTTTCGCAACCAAACGAGCCTGCAACGCATCAAGCTCTTCGAGCGCGCGCTTCGAATCGCCCGTCCGCGCCATCGCTTTTTCGTAAGCCGTTTGCACCGTGGCTGCGCGCCACGGCAGCATCGCCCCGGCAACCCAATGCCGCAAGTCTGCAGGCAACCGGTCGAAATCTCGCATCGGGTTTTTGGCCCGGCGACACTTCAAACTTGTTGCTCCGCGGTTGCTGGCCATAGTTGGACTCCACTCACTGGCCGCACTAGCTATAGTATAACATAACAGTGTCCACCCCGAAAAAATGAGCACGCCAAAAGCAATGTCATCGAGCACTGACCCACGTCTGCCCCTAACAATCCTCACAGGCTTTCTCGGAGCAGGGAAAACCACCCTCCTCGACCGCGTGCTAAAAGACGCGTCCAACGGCCGCGTGGCTGTGATCGTCAATGAATTCGGCGAAGCGGGCCTCGACCAGGACTTGATCCACTCCGTGGACGGCGATGTGACCCTGATGAGCTCCGGCTGCTTGTGCTGTTCGGTCCGTGGCGAGCTACCAGCAACAGTCCTGCGTTTGCTCGAGAAACGCGAAGCCGGAAACTACGAATTCGAACGGATCGTTATCGAGACCACTGGCCTGGCTGACCCCAGCCCCATCTTTCAAACGATCGCCACGGACCCGTCGCTCGCCCGCCATGTGCGTTTGGACGGGATCGTCACGGTGGTGGACGCTGCCCACGGAGCGCAAACACTCGACACCCAATTCGAGGCCGTCTCACAAGCCTCAATGGCCGACCTGCTGATCCTGTCGAAGACGGACCTCGCCCATCCGGCGCTGGCTGACGCGATGGTTGCGCGACTGAAGGGTCTCAATCCAACTGCCCCGATCCGGCGCATCTCGAGGGGCGAGGTTGAGCCATCAGCGCTCTGGGACCTCACCAAGACCCGATCCGAGGCGCCCATGGAGGAGGCTATCGCGTGGACAACAGAGCGCGCAGAGCCCGTCGGGCTCGGCCCATTGGCCGGGCTTGCGTCGGGCTTGCCAGATTTTCCCGGCGCCAGCGGGACAGCCAACCTCGCCTCAATGCTTACAGGTTCGGGCGCAACACCGCACGATGGGCGCATCAGCAGCGCCTCCATTGTGCTCGACACGCCCCTTACAGACGAGGTCTTCGACCGTTGGCTCAAAACACTGACAGCCCTCAAGGGCCGCGATTTGCTACGCGTCAAAGGCATTGTCTTTCTCGAGGGCATTGACCTTCCCTTCGTATTTCATGGCGTTCAGACCATTTTCGAAAGGCCTCGCCCCCTGACCACCTGGACCGGCGATGACCGTCGATCGCGAATCGTGGTGATCGCGCGGGATATGACCCGCCCTGAATTGCAACGCAGCTTGGACATGTTGCGCGCGCAGGCCGCTCCTAAAGCCTGATTGAAAAGGTTTACCCTCTGCGCACCACTGCCTATATGCTCGGCAGCAAGGAGAGTTCGATGAACGACATGGCCCCCGCAGAAGGTGATATGGTAATCCGCCCCTCGTCGACGGACCATCAGCTCTATGATCAGATCGTGGAAGCGATACGCAGCGTCTATGACCCTGAAATCCCTGTAAATATCTTTGATTTGGGCCTCGTCTATACCATCTCGATCACGGACGATAACGCGGTCCTCGTCATTATGACGCTGACGGCGCCGGGCTGCCCCGTGGCCGAAGACATGCCCGGTTGGGTGGCTGACGCGGTCGAGCCGCTGCCCGGTGTGAAGCAAGTCGATGTCGAAATCACCTGGGATCCGCCCTGGGGCATGGACATGATGAGCGAAGAGGCTCGTCTCGAACTCGGCTTCATGTGATGTCCGTCACGGACGAAGATATCGCCTTCCTCCGTGACCTTTTCTCTGCCTTGCCTGATCTCACCCACCGCAAGATGATGGGCGGCCTGTCGCTTTACTCCGAAGGCCAGATCTTCGCCATCATGCGCGCCGAGGCCCGCGTTTTCGTAAAGGCCACTGGCACGCTGGCGGATGAACTCGCAGTAGAAGGGTCTGAGATTTTCACGCATGAGCGCAAGGACGGCAAAATTGCCTCCATGGGATATTGGACGCTGCCGGAAAGCGCGCTTGATGATCCCGAAGAGGCCGCGGACTGGGGCCGCAAAGCTTTGATGGCCGCGCAATGAAGACCGAGATGGAAAAGATGATCGCGGGCGAGAACTACCGCCCCGGCGATCCGGAGCTAGTGGCCGCCCGCGCCCGCGCACAGCAGCTCATGGCGGCCTATAACGTGACAACCGTTGCAGATGGCGAGGCACGCGGCCCCATCCTCGACGCTTTGCTCGGTGGTCGGGGCAAAGACTGTGCAATCCGCGCGCCGTTTTACGTCGACTACGGAACAAACATCTTCCTGGGCGACGACGTCTTCTTCAACTACGGTTGCACGGTTCTCGACATTTGCCCGGTCCGCATCGGGGACCGAACGCAGATCGGCCCGATGACCCAAATCCTTGCCGCCGATCACCCGCGCGACGCTGCAAGCCGCGCGGCGTTTTTGGAGTTCGGTCAACCGATCACCATTGGCAAAGATGTCTGGATCGGTGGGGGCGCCTTGATCCTGCCGGGGGTTACGATCGGTGATGACGCCATCATAGGCGCAGGCGCCGTGATCACGCGGGACGTGGCGTCTGGCCAAACCGTGGCCGGAAACCCGGCGCGCCCGCTACACTAGGCGCAAGCGCGTCAGCAGCCTCCGGAAGAACGCAGATCGGCGCTGGCGGCGCTCCTCGACCACCATTCTTGCAAACAGTTGCTTCTCCTTTTGTGCTTCGCTGGGGGCTTCAAGCGGGTGGTCATACCAAGCAATGAACCATGAAAACATGACATATCTCCTGTAACTACTGAGGATAGAGATACGCCCCGCGGGCATACTTGCATCCCGCCAAGACAGGAAGCCCACTTGCATATATGCAAATACCTTGGGAAGATCTCGCACTCTTCTGCGCTGTGGCGCGCCATGGCGCCCTCGCTCCTGCGGCGCGGGAACGGGGCGTCAGTGCCGCAACCCTGTCGCGCCGCATGACAGCGCTTGAGGCGCGCATGGGCCGCCGCCTGTTCCTGCACGGCGCGCAAGGCTACATGCCCACCGTCACCGGTCGCGCCCTTCTCGAGCGCACGGAACGCATGGAAATCGCCGCCGCAGAGATCGCGCAGTGGCAGGCCGCGCAAGACGGCCCTACCCGCGTCCGTATCTCTGCCGGGACATGGAGCGCGCTGCATCTGGCCGAGAACATCGCTCAGATCTGGCAGCCGAGCGCCCCCTGGGTGCCAGAGTTTATACACGCCAACATCGAGCTCGATATCGCGCGACGTGAGATCGACATTGGTGTCCGAAACAAACGGCCAGAACACCCGTGGCTCGCAGGGCGATCCGTGGGGGATGTGCGTTTCGCGGCATACGGGCGCGACGGGGCCAAAGGTTGGATCGGCGCAACCTATGATGCTGCGGCCACCGCCTCCTCCGCGTGGCTGCGGGCGCATCATGAGGCTGAGATCGTGACAACAGCCAACGATCCCCGCCTCCTCCTTGCGATGGCCGAGGCTTGCATCGGCAAGGTGGTCTTGCCCACATTTGCAGGCGATGCACGGCCCAGCCTGAAGCGACAATCAGATGAAATTGACGAGCTAAGCCATCAACGCTGGCTCGTCTGCCATCATGAGACACGGCACGAGCCGGGCATCCGTGCGGCGCTCGAAGCGATCAGCGCATTCCTCGCCTGTCTTCCGTGATTACTTGAGCGCGCGCGCCAAGAAGGCCTTTGTCTCTGGCTGCTCAGGAGCGCCAAAGATCTGTGACGGCGAGCCTTCTTCAATAATTTTTCCATTCGCAAGAAAGCACACTTTATCAGCAGCTTCTCGGGCAAAGTTCATCTCATGCGTAGCAAGCACCATTGTCATGCCATCGTCTTTCAGCAACCGCAGCACGTCGAGCACTTCACCCACGAGCTGGGGATCAAGCGCGCTGGTAATCTCATCAAAGAGCATCACCTCGGGTCGCATCGCCAAAGCGCGCACGATGGCCACGCGCTGCTGCTGGCCACCAGACAGCTGGTCCGGATAATGCCCCATACGGTCGGCTAGCCCGAAACGCTCAAAAAGCGCTGTGATTTCAGGCCGCAACGCTTCAGAGCTCATGCCCCGTACGCGGCGCGGCGCGAGCATGGCGTTCTCTTCAGCCGTCATATGCGGGAAGAGGTTATAACTCTGAAAGACCATCCCGATCCGACGGCGCACCGGCGCAGGGTCAAGACCCGGCACGGAGATATCCTCACCGTCGAGAAAAATCTCACCGTCTTCAATGGGTTCGAGCAGGTTTATGCATCGCAGAAGCGTCGACTTGCCGCCACCGGACGCGCCGATTAGGCACACCATCTGCCCCTCGGCCACATCGAGCGATATGCCGTCGCAGACCCTGTTGGAGCCGAACTCTTTGACTACCCCACGCAACGACAGCTTCACGACCGCTCCTTGGCCTGACGGCTCATCAGATAATCGGCGTAACGGGTGGCGGGGATCGTGACGGCAAGAAAGATCATCGCAGCACCCACATAGGGCGTAAAATTGGCCATGAGCGATTTAAAGACCCCTGCCTGTCGGAAAATTTCCACCGGGCCGATAAAGCTCAAGAGCGCCACGTCCTTTTGCAGCGCGATCAGCATGTTCATCTGGGCCGGGATCACCCGCCGGATCGCCTGTGGCAGGATCACGTAGCGCATCGTATCGCGCTCACTCAGCCCAAGCGACTGCGCCGCTGCACGCTGTGAGGTATGCACGCTGTCGATCCCGCCCCGAAAGATCTCAGCCACATAGGCGCTATAGGTCAGCACAAGGGCCACGGTGCCCCAGATATAGGGACTGTTCCACGGGCGCGGCAGCCCAAGCCCAGGAATGCCGAAGCCGATCAAATAGACCGTGAGGATGACCGGAAGGCCCCGAAAGATATCCGTATAGGCCGCTCCAAAGATCCGAAGCGGAAAGAGCACCGGGGAGCGCACATCGCGCATCAGCGCGATTATGAGCCCGAGGATGGCGATCATGGGCGCAGACCACGCAAAGATCATGATGTTCTGCAGGAAGGCCTCGATCAGGCCCGGAAACGTGCGCTGAAAGACAGACCAGTTGAAGAAGGATTTGGCCACCTTCTCCCACCCTGGCGCCAGGGGCACAAGAATGATGACGGCAGCGAAAACAGCCAAGCTCGACGCCCCCGCGATCAGCAGGGAGCGTCGTCTTAGTTTGTCTTCGTAGATTTGCCGACGAGTGCGGCTCATTCAGCGATCAGCGGAACGCCGGTCGTGTCTTGCAGCCACTGCGCCTCGATCTCGGCGAGCTTGCCGCTCTCGGTGAGCGACGCGAGCGCCGCATCCACGCATTCCTTCAGCGCGCTGCCCTCTTCCATGAGCATGCCGAACTGGTCGGGAGTCTCAGAGCTTGCGGCCGGGAATTGACCGATGATCTTAGAGCCCTCGATCATCACAGCTGACAGGAAAAGCGCGGTGGGAAGGTCAAACAACGCCGCATCGATCTGGCCTGCCTGCATGGCCGCCGTCACGTCGGCGTTGTCGCCGTAAAGCAGAGGCTGTGAGGTCGGCGCGATCGTCTCGATCAGCTTTGGCACGGCGGTGGTGGAACCCACGGCGCCCCACTTTAGCTCTTTCAGGGCGCTGAGTTCGGCGGGCGTCGAAGTCGCGTCGCCCACGGCCAGAACGGCCATGGCGGCGGAGTAATAAGGTGAGGAGAAATCCACCATCTCTTCGCGCTCAGCAGTGATTGAATACTGCTGCATGTTGACGTCGAAGTTCTTGGCGCCGGGCTGGATCGCCTCGTCGAAGGAGGTGCGTACCCAGGTTACGTCATCGGCGGCAATGCCCATCTCTTCAGCCACAGCGTAGGCCACAGCGGCCTCAAAACCCATGCCGGAGGCTGGGTTGTCGTCCATCACCCATGGGTAATAGGCGGGGTTGCCGGTCGCGACCGTCAACTTGCCTTCGGTGAGCGTCTTGCCCTCGTAGCATGCGTGCCCGCCAGCGAGCGCGGCGCCCGCGGCGAAGGTGAGAACGGTGGTGAGCAACAGGGTTTTCATGGCAGCCTCCTTGAAAGTGTTAACGCGGAGTATGGGCGAAGGCCGGGTCTTGTCCAGCCCAGACACCTCCCCCACTTGAGGCGGCCTGCGCAAACGCCTATCTTGATAGCATTCGAAGGAGCTCCCCAATGTTCGGCATTCCCGGCCAAGCCGCCGTGACCATGACCCCCTCTGCAGTCAAGCAGATCACCCGTCTCATGGAGAAGGGTGACAAGTTCGGCTTGAAGATTGGCGTCAAAAAGGGCGGCTGTGCGGGCATGGAATACACCATGGAATATGTCGATGCGGCTGAGCCCACGGACGAAGTGGTCGAACAAGACGGCGCCCGCGTGCTCATCGCACCTATGGCGCAGATGTTCCTTTTCGGCACGCAGATCGACTTTGAGACCTCCCTTCTTGAGTCTAGTTTCAAGTTCAACAACCCGAATGTGGTGGACGCCTGCGGCTGCGGGGAGTCGATCAAATTCGGAGACGTGCCAAAACCTGCCGTGACATCGGATATCCCCAAGTTAACTTGACCTTGGACGCCGCTCTTCGCAGAAGAGCGTGAAGGCATAGCGTTCCGCAAACTGCCTTGCACCTGAGGAGGATACGATGCGCAAACTCGCCGCCGGAAACTGGAAAATGAACGGCATGACCGCCTCCATCGCGGAGGCACGGGCCGTCTCGATCGCGCATCCCAACCCTTCGGTCGACATCTTGCTGTGCCCGCCTGCGACGCTGCTCAGCCGTATGGCGGAAAGCCTTGCGAATTCCTCGGTGGCGCTTGGCGCGCAGGATTGCCATCCAGCGGCTTGCGGCGCTCACACGGGCGACATCGCCGCGTCCATGCTCGTCGAAGGTGGGGCGTCAGCGATCATCGTCGGCCATTCGGAGCGCCGCGCGGATCACGGCGAAGGCGACGCCACCGTCAAAGCCAAAGCCGAAGCCGCAATTGCCGCGGGCGTCGTGGCGATCGTTTGCATCGGCGAGACGCTGGAAGAACGCGAAGCTGGCAGGACGCTGGACGTAACCCGCGCTCAGATAGCTGGCTCCCTGCCTGCGGGCGCAACGGCGGCAAATACCGTGGTGGCCTACGAACCCGTCTGGGCCATTGGCACAGGCAAAGTCGCTACCCCCGAGCAAATCGCAGAAGTCCACGCCGACCTCCGCGCCACGCTTGCAGGCCTCGTCAGTGACGCAAGCGAGATGCGCCTTCTATATGGGGGCTCTGTGAAAGCAGCCAACGCTGCCGAGATCTTTGCCCTCGGCAATGTAGACGGTGCACTGGTCGGCGGTGCCTCTCTGACGGCTGACAATTTCAATCCGATCATCGACGCGCTCGAAGCGGCGGCCTCCGCGTCCTCATGAGCGTTCCCGCCCCGAGGGGCCTGCGCGGTGCCGCGTTTCTCTTTGGACTGCTAGCGCTGATACCGATCCTTGCCGTGACGGTGGCCGCGCTCTTTGGCGATTTCGACACCGTTCGCAAACTCGCCGACACGGTTTTGTGGCGCTATACGTGGACTACGCTCGTCCTCGTCATTTTGGTGGCGGCAGGCTCCGCCATAATCGGCACTGGCACCGCTTGGCTGGTCACGATGACCGAGTTCCGGGGCCGCAAATGGCTCGAAATTGCGTTGGCACTGCCTTTTGCTTTCCCGGCCTATGTGCTGGCATACGCCTACACAGACGTGCTCGACCATCCAGGAGTTGTGCAAACGACCCTGCGCGAGATTACGGGTTGGGGTCCGCGCGACTACTGGTTCCCTGAGATCCGTTCGCTCGGCGGTGCCGCACTTATGCTGACGCTCGTGCTTTACCCCTACGTCTACCTCTTGGCGCGGGCTGCGTTCCTCCAACAAAGCGCTACTTCCTATCTGGCCGCGCGATCGCTCGGGCGGACGGCTTGGGGAGCGTTTATGACAACATCCCTGCCCTTGGCCCGCCCGGCAATCGTAGGGGGCGTTCTTCTCGCGGTTATGGAAACGATTGCAGACTTTGGCACGGTGTCCTTCTTTGCCGTGCAAACATTCGCGACGGGCATCTACCGAAGCTGGATTAGTTTTGCAGACCGTGGTGCGGCTGCTCAGCTCGCACTTTGTCTATTGGCTTTTGCTCTTTTCATCGCGCTGCTCGAACGCATCCAACGCGGACGTGCACGCCAAGAAAATAGCGCACGCCGGCAAGAAGTTCTTAGCCGTGTTCAGCTCACGGGCGGGAATGCGCGATGGGCGGGCATCGCATGTATGGTGCCCGTGCTGCTGGGTTTTGTGTTGCCGGTCATCATCCTTGCTTCAATGGCAATGCGATCAGAGCAAAACCTGTTCTCAGTGCGCTATCTGTTGTTTCTGCAAAACTCGCTGACTTTTGCCTCAGCTGCCGCTGTTGTCACGGTAATCGGCGCCGTCCTGATCGCGGTCTCGCACCGCATGGCACCATCGCGGCTCACTTCACTGACAGGCCATGTCGCACGGGTGGGGTATGCCGTGCCTGGAGGAGTTATTGCCGTAGGATTGATGGTGCCATTCGCCGCGTTGGACAACGCCATCGACGCCTTTGCGGAGGCACGCTTTGGCTTGGATACCGGGCTGCTCTTCACTGGTTCGATCTGGCTGCTTGTTGCCGCCTACACCATCCGCTTTCTCGCAGCCGCCCTAAATGGCTATGAGGCAGGTCTTACACAACTGCCACGAAACCTCGACAATGCCGCGCGAACGCTCGGGGCGCGGCCTGCGTCGCTTCTTGGTCGGCTCTACATCCCAGCACTGCTGCCCTTCCTTGGCACCTCGTTGCTAATCGTTTTTGTGGACGTGATGAAAGAGCTTCCCGCAACGCTCATCATGCGCCCCTTCAACATGGACACTCTTGCTATTCAGGCCCACCGGCTTGCCGCAGATGAACGGCTGGAAGGGGCGGCGGTGCCGTCGCTGGTCCTTGTCGGCATTGGCCTTTTGCCTGTGATTTTGCTGTGCCGCTCCATGGGACGACGGCGTAGCTGACGAAATTGTGCGTCTCAGGATGAGAAAATCTGACATTTTTTGTGGGTTTTAGGTTGAAACTTCGCCCGCGTAATGGCGTGGTGCTCACGATTTTCTGGTGAGGAGGAATCGATGAAAACCACAACATGCCTAAGCGCGGCCCTTGCGTTCATGATGATCGCCGAAAATGCGGCAGCGCAGGAAGTGAACCTCTATTCCTCGCGCCACTACGATACCGACGAGCGGCTGTATTCAGACTTTACCGAGCTGACCGGCATCCGGGTGAACCGCATCGAAGCCGGCGGTGACGCGCTTCTTGCGCGTATGCAGGCCGAAGGGGCGAACTCGCCCGCAGACGTGCTTCTAACCGTGGACACTTCGCGCCTTGCGCGGGCAAAAGCCGCTGGCCTTTTGCAGTCGATAGACAGCGATGTGCTTGAAGCCCGTGTGCCTGAGAGCATTCAGGATGGCGACAACCAGTGGTTCGGATTTTCCCAACGCGCGCGCATCATCTTCTACGACAAGAAAGATGTGTCTAACCCACCCCTCGACTATCTGAGCCTCGCAGATCCTGCCTATCAGGGCATGGTCTGCCACCGTTCCTCGTCGAACGCTTACAGCCAGACTCTGCTGTCCGCGATCATTGAGAACCACGGGGAAACTGCCGCGCGGGAGTGGGCCGATGGCGTGGTCATTAATTTCGCCCGCGAGCCACAAGGCGGCGACACGGACCAGCTGCGCGCGCTGGTTTCTGGCGAATGCGATATCTCGGTTTCGAATACCTACTACTTCGCACGAGCCCTGCGTAAAGGCGTGGAAGGATTGCCCGCAGAAGAGCTGGGCAACATCGGTTGGATTTTCCCGGCCCAAAACGCCGAAGGCACCCATATGAACCTCTCTGGCGGCGGCGTGGCAGCGAATGCACCTAACCGCGAAAACGCTATCAAGTTCCTTGAGTATCTGGCCAGCGACCAGGCCCAAAAGTACTTCAGTGGCGGCAACGATGAATACCCTGCGGTTCCCGGGGTTGGCATAAGTCCATCGGTGGCTCAACTCGGTCTCTTCCGCCCAGACGCGGTGGACCTAAGCAACGTGGCAGAGAACGTTCCTCTGGCTCAAGAAATCTTCAACGAGGTCGGTTGGTATTGAGGTCATCACCCTCGTTTTCCCGGCGACAGTTAAGTTGAAATAACAAAACCCGAGGTTGCAACCTCGGGTTTTTTTGATTTCCCTTCAATATCATACGCTTACAAATATAACTATTTTTGTCAGCCACTTGACAACGCACCCTGACTACGGTGCAACAGGGCATCTAAATTCCTGAGTAATGTAGGCAGGAATTATTCAACAGTGAGGAAGAGATGATGACCCGCTCCTTGAAGCTAGGCACCTCCGTTCTCGTGGCTGCGCTCCTTTCGGGCGCCGCATTCGCAGAGAGCTATGGTCCCTACCCCATCACCGAGAAAAGCTATTCGGGTGATAAAACGAACTCCGTGGCCTACACCGGCCAGGTTGCCCGCAACATCATGATCGACAGCCTCAAGAAGCTGGCCGGCCAAGCCGACGGCGGTGCAAACGCCGAAGAGCTCAAAGACACGATGATGCTGTACTTCGCTCGCGGCAACAAAGAAGACCTCGCTATTGTGTCTCACAAAGGCAAAGACGGCTTCCCGATCACGCAGACGATGCTCAACGAGATCTCCTCCGGTGCAAACCTTGTCGGCAAGACCTACGGCGGCCTCGTGCCCGGTTGGCCCGGCAACAAGACCGGCGCGGAAGTCGTCGAGCACATGATCCACCACGCCGCCATGTCCGAGGGTGGCGTGTCCAACGACCTTGGCTACGACTGGGGTCAACTGATCCAGAAGTTCCTCATCGGTGCTGTCAGCTACAACCAAGCCGTCGACAACTACCTCGACGAGAAGATGACCGCCGACAACAAGCCAAACAACAAGCCATACTCTGATGGTGCGGCTTACACGGGTAAAGAACATAGCTGGGACGAGGCGTTCGGCTACTTCGGCGCTCCTGCGCACGCCCTCGATCTGAGCGCGGGCGACGCCTATGGCATCTCCAAAAAGACCGCTTTCGACGCGGGTGATGCGAACGGCGACGGCACGATCGACCTCAAATCGGAGATGACGTTCGGCAACGCCTACTACGCAGCAGACGCGGACAAGTCCGGCACCGACTACCTGCAGACGATCACGGCAGCCTTCATCGAAGGCCGCAAGGTCATCACTGCAGCAGACGGTGAGGCGCTGAGCGAAGCAGAGCTCGCACAGGTGCAGGCTTATGCCGCAACCATCGAAGACGAGATGACCCGAGTTCTCGCCGAGGCGACGTTCAAGTACGCGGGCTCCGTGTACGGCGACATCGAAAAGATCCGCGCGGACAAGAACAACATCTCTGATGAGCTGTATCGTGACTACATCAAGCACTGGGGTGAGCTGAAAGGCTTCGCCATGGCGCTTCAGACCGGTCGCGAAAACCTTGGTGGCACCGCGGTGCGCCTCAACCGCCTGATCGGTTACGGCCCGCCCACGAAGGATGAGTCCGTAGTTACGGGTATCGACGCTGACGGCAACTTCGTCAAAGATGGCAAGATGTCCTGGAACGCCTATCAGCTTAACATGCTGAAGGTTCAGGACCTGCTGATCAAAGAGTTTGGCGTGGAAGCGCGCAAGAACGACGGCACCGAAAACCTCGCTAACTTGATCAAGGTTCTCGACAGCGACTCCGGCGGCGCGGAGACCGACTAAAATCTACAGTTGGCGCCCCCACGGGGGCGCCAACGATCTACTTTAGGAGGACGGCCCTATGGAATTCTTTAACGAAGTCATTGGTCTCTTCTCCGACTTTGCCAATCCGAAAAAACGCGTTTTTTTAGGGTATCTCGGGATCTCCCTTCTGATCGCTTTCGCATGGCTAATTTTCTATCATAAGACGAACATACGTGGTGCGATTGCCCGCATCTTTGATCGCAAGATCTGGTTCTCAGGATCTGCCCAGACGGACTACAAGATATTCCTGATCAACCGCGTTTTCACAGGCTTTATCTCTCCCCTTTTGCTCACCCAGGTGGCGATTGCGACGGCGATCTACATGGCGCTGGTGCGCAGTGATCTCACGCTGTGGGGGGTATATTCAGACGTCTCGATTGGCGTCGTTGTAGGGATGTTCTCTGTGGCAATGTTTGTTGCAGATGATTTCACGAAATATCTGATGCATCGCTGGATGCATAAATGGCCGATCTTGTGGCCCATTCATAAGGTCCACCATGCGGCCGAGACGATGACACCCATGACGGTATACCGCGTCCACCCGCTGGAAGGCGTGCTCTATGCGACCCGCAGCGTGATGGCACAAGGCCCGGTCATCGCGGTCTTCTATTACTTCTTTGGAGATTCTGTGAACCTGTACACCATCGTCGGCGTCAACGTGATCGTCTTTGTCTTCCACGTAACCGGCTCGAATTTGCGCCACTCGCATGTCGACATCAAATACCCTGCTTGGATCGAGCATGTCTTCATCTCCCCAGCACAGCACCAGATCCATCACTCCATCGCCGAAGAGCATTACGACAAGAACTTTGGGGCGGCGCTGGCAATTTGGGACTGGATGTTTGGCTCGCTCCACGTGAGCGAGGGAGAAGCGGATCTGGAATTCGGCCTCACCGAGAATGAAGCGCATCCATCCTCCGATCTTTACACTGCCTACATAGGTCCGCTGAAGGAGATGGCGCGCGTGACGGCCTCTTTCTGGCATCGGATTACCTTGGTCGTCAGACGCCCCCGCGGGACCGCAACCGCGCGGCCTCAGAGGGCTGAAGGAAGCTCTTCGAGCTGAGTTGATTGCCGGCTCCAGCGCCCCCGTGGCGTTTATTTCAAACAAACAAAAATGCGCCTGCCGCGCTGTTTACTGAGCCAAGACACACAATCGCCTCTCCCTAATTTCGGGCGTACAGAGGGCTCTGGACACGCCTTTCCTTTGGGGCTATCCGTCCTTCAATCCAGCTGCGCGACCTCGTGCATTGCCAGACCAACTACACGCAATGCTCCGGTCGTGATGCAGGATCCCGCAAGCTAGTCTTGCAAGATTTACAACAAGCTCGGCCTCCCTCGAGGAGAACCACTGTGTCTTCTACACTCACGGGCCTCTTGTCACTTGATGCCCTCGCGCGCGCTCATGGTGGGGGTGCGATGAACCCTGCCCTGCGAGCCGCCGTCGAAAAGGAAACGCGCTTTCGCCAGCGCTCTGCAGGGCCGGACGCCGTTCTGGACGAAGATGCGCTGCTGCCCGAGGGCGTTGTTCGTCTTCCGGCAAACGAAAGGCTAGCCACGAAAGCTGGTTAGGCCTTCGCGGTAGAAAAATTACGCGGCCGGAAACAGGTGGGCTTCCACCTGGCAATTGTCGTTGTGCGACAAGTACCCTGCGCGGGGTAATGACGTCCACTCATTGACGACCCAAAGAATGGGGCGCCGGAACCGGGGTAAGCAAACGAAAATTTCTGGCACCAGCGTGTCAAAGCGCGATTTAAAGATCCTGCTTTGTCGATCCAATCCCAGTAATAACTGGCCGGTTCGCTTCGTCTGGGGCCTGCGTGGTCAAACGAACGCGAAACAAGACAGATGGGTGATAGCTTCTTGCGTGGCGAGCCCAAAGGTGGCGGAGCTCCTCCAGAGACAGATCGACGATCTCTATGGATACCTCGGCTATCGTTTCTGGGAGACCCTTATCTTTTGAACGATTAATCAAAGGATGGCAGCGGAAAAACTCGATTGCCTCATGAAGGGCCTTTAGCCCCTCCAAGTAGGCTTCGTCCGTGAAGAGAGACGCCAGCACAACGTGCAGGTCCATAGCCAAAGGAGCCCCGCTATGAGGCAGTGAACTCGCGCCGCCCCATACGCAGAGCGTGCTTCCGCATCCCCTGCACCATACGAGATATACGACAGAAACATGACGATCTGATTTTGCAGCTCCGCCTTGATCTCGTCCTCTCGAAAAGCAGGACGCTGCAAGGCCACCAAGCCGTCGTGAACACCCTCAATTGCTTGCAAGTGGGCATTCACGCACGGGCGAAATAGCTCTAGGGTGTCTGCAATATTATACTCCTCCTGTAACGCCACCGTACCGGTACCGAGACCATTGGCAAGGAGGCGCGTGCGATCCTTATACAGGCGCTGCTGCAGCGTCAGGCTGTCTTACTTGCGGATGCTTGGTACCCAAGGCCGGAGTCGCTTCGTTACAAAACAATCACTTACAGGTAGGTTACAACACCCATGCAACGTTTTTAGCTTAAAAGGGATTTCTCCACCTATTGCTGAAAAGTGTTGCATGGGCATGTTGCAGGATCGGTTTAGGCCGTCGTGACCAGTTCTTTCGGGTTGGGCGCTGGCGTGAACACGCCCTTCGAACCCATCTCCTCGAACTGGCCGTTGCCCTTCATCTCGCCTTGGATGACGGAGAAGCCGCCCATCCAGGTACGAGGCGCGTCGGTCAGATCGTGGAAGGTCAGACAGACGGTGTTGTTCTTGCTCGTCGTGTTTTCGCTCACCGCTATCACCCGGTTGTCGCCGACCGGCTCGGGGATCACGTAGCTCCGCTGGGCGTCCGTCGTGGAGGCTTCGACGGCGATGAAACCGATGCGATCACCGCCAATGTTCGCATAGAGGTGAACCGCCTCTTCCTCGACCCCGGGGAAGCTCACCGTGTGGCCCTGCCCCGACAGCAGCGCTGCTAGGTGCCAGATCGGACGGCTGCCGCGAGCCTCATTGTCCTGGCGCTTGCGAGCGCTGTCGCGGCGCAGACCTTTGTCGAGCCATATCTCATCGACCGAAAGCACCAGTGCGATCTTGCGGATGTTGTCTTCGCGCGGCTTTGCAGTGCCGTTGATCCACTTGTGCAGCGTGTTGGGGCTCAGTTTCAGCCCGGCGTTCTTAGCTAGACGATCCATCAGCCACTTCTGCCGACCGTGTGCTGGTGGTGCTTCGGGATGCCCGTCCATTGCCTGTTGCAGACGTCTCGCGAACTCTTGTGTGGTGTCTTGTGACATTTGTTATTTTACTCCTCGCTCAATCAGCCCCCACCCCGGGACCAATGACCTCATTGTGATGTTTCACCCATATGTGGAATTCTCCACTTGCGTCAACAATCTCAATGTGAGCTGCGGAGTTCGGAATCATCCCCATTTTTGGCAAGGCCCCATGATATAGGGGGTAATAAGCTACCGAAGCGGCTAAATATTGGGGTTTTTCCTCGCGTCACTTAAAATGACACAGAGTTAATAAAGTCACTTTTTGGTGGAAATAGATCACACCTAGAGACAGTCCACGTCCCATTTGACGGCATCCGTGATTCTGTCCTGCGTGACCTCCCGATCCTGGAGGATGTCAATTAGACGTTCATCGAAGGTATCGCGCGTAAGTATGTGATATTGGAATACTCTTTCGGCTGGCTGGCCTGATCTGGGCAGGCGCGCCGATAGCTGCTGATATAGCTCTAGAGAGGAGTTCAGGCCGAACCAGACGATGTGGTGCCCGCCGAACTGAATGTTCATCCCGTGCCCGATGCTTGCCGGGTGGGTCAGGAGCATCCGCACCTTGCCCTTGTTCCAGTCATCCAAGACGCCCTCATCAGTGGCGTCCTTGGCGAACGGGAACTTCTTCTTGATGCGATCCCGGTCGAACTGGAAACCCCAGGCCACCAGAAGGTTCGCGCCGTTGGTCTCGGCCACGATGCTCTCCAGCGCCGCGAGCTTGTGATCGTGGATGTGGATCACCTCGCGCTCGGAGTCAGGATCGTCGGTATCCTGGCGGTAGACCGAGCCGTTGGCGTACTGGAGAAGCTTGTTCGTCAGCACGCCTTGGTTCACGGCTTCGATGTCGTGCTCCTCCAGCGCCAGTTCCTTCTTGAACCGGCGATAGTCGGCCGCCTGCTTCTGGGTGAGATCGACCCAGATGTTCGAGGTCACGACCGGCGGAAGCTCCAGGTAGTCCTCGGCTTTCATCGAGACCATGAGGTCCGAGATCAGTTCCATAATCTCCTCTTCTGCCTCGGGCCGCGCGGTGTATTTCACCGCGCCGACGTGCTGGCCGACCTGGACCGAATTGAACCAGCGCCGCAGGAAGGCTGTCTTCGTCGTGCCCAGGCGCTCGCCCATGTCGATGATGCTGATCTGGCCCCAGAGGTCGATAAGCCCTTTCGGTGTCGGCGTGCCGGTCAACTCGACCACGTAGGTCATGTGCTTGCGGACCTTCACGTAGACGCCGAACTCGGAGAGGTTCTTCGTGCCGGTCCGCTTCCTGCCCTCTTTGAGCCGGGAGGACTCGTCATAGATCAGCATGTCGAAGGGCCAGGTGATGTTCCACGCCTGGAGTTGCTTGTAGAGCCAGACGACGTTCTCACGGTTGATGATCGCGACCTCGGATCGAGGATCGTCTAGGAACTCGCGGAGCCAGCGGGCGCGCTGCGTGGGCGACGGCTTCTGCCCGATCTTGCCGACCAGGCTTTTCCAGTGAACCGGCTCAAGGTGTTCCCAGGCCTCGAACTCATCGGGCCAGGTCTTCTGAGCAACGCGGAGCGGGGCCACGATCAACACCTTCTTCACGAGGTGGCAGTCGAGCAGCCAGCGCGCGACCGTGGCCGTTGTGACGGTCTTGCCCAGGCCCATGTCCACCGAGAGCAGCGCGCCGGGGGACGTGCCCATCTCCCAGAATAGACGCTCAGCCAGGCTCTTCTGGTAGGGTCGAAGATTGTCGAGCGTGAGCACGGTCTACTCCTGATCCCAAGCGTCGAAGACCGCCATGCCGTCCTCGACGTTGTCGATCACGTGGACGTTGAAGCCGTTCTGCTCCAGCCACCGGACCTCTTTCCGCTGAGCCGCCGACAGCTTGCCGTTCGGGTCCTTGAACTCGATGATCACAAGCTGTCCGTCTTCCCGCATGAACCAGCGATCCGGGCAACCGCGGCGGCCGACGAACATCATCTTGCGTTGCCGCCAGCCTCGGCGCTGCGCGTACTCGCAGACGGCCTTCTCGATCACGGCTTCGATTTGAACACGATCCTGCATGGCCCTAGTCCTTTATGAATACGGGGGTGGTGAGACCGGCAGCCTTGAGAGGCAGAGACGCGTCGGCCCAGGGAGGCAGCGTCGTCAGGCACTCGATCATCTTCGACAGCATGTCGGCCGCGCGCGAGGCAGGACCAACGGCGACCGCTTGGTCATGCACGTGCATCCGCAGGTCCATGCCAAGCCGGTCCGCCAGAACCATGCCGTGG
>JAKVCO010000038.1 GCA_022448245.1 Paracoccaceae bacterium | reverse complement strand
CTCAACCAGAAAAGATCAGACAGGGTCACCGCTCGATTTTTGAACCGTGAATCACGCTGTCAGCCGGAAATCAATGGGTCCTGACCCTAGCGCAGCTCTACCCTTAGGATGGATCGCGCCAATGGCTGACGATGGGGTAGCGCCGGTCGAGCCAGAAGGCCCGGTGGGTCAGACGTGCTCCCGGGGCCGACTGGAAGCGCTTGTACTCCGAGATATAGAGCAGATGCTCGACACGTTTGACCGTATCGCGGTCGTATCCAGCGGCGACGCAGTCTGCGACGCTAGCCTCCTCATCGACGAGCATCGTCAGGATCCCATCGAGGATTTCGTAGGGCGGCAGGCTGTCTTCGTCCTTCTGATCCTCACGCAGTTCTGCAGACGGGGGTTTGTCGATGATCGGAGTGGGGATCACCTCGCCTTCAGGCCCCATCATCCACGAGCGGTGGTTGGCATTGCGCCAGCGACACTGCTCGAAAACGCGCGTTTTGTAGAGGTCCTTGATGGGATTGTAGCCGCCGGACATGTCGCCATAGATCGTGGCATAGCCCACCGCGACCTCAGACTTGTTCCCGGTCGTCAGCAGCATTTCCCCGAACTTGTTCGACATCGCCATCAGAAGGAGCCCGCGCAGACGGGACTGGATGTTTTCTTCGGTGATATCTGCGTCGAGGCCGTTGAAGACCGGCGCCAACGTCTCGGTCACGGCCGCGCGGGGGCCAGAGATTGGGACGGTATCGTAGTGCACGCCCAACCGCTCTGCGATGTCCTTGGCGTCATCGAGAGAGCCTTGGGAGGTGTATTCAGAAGGCAGCATCACGCAGCGCACGTTCTCAGCGCCCAGCGCGTCGACGGCAATCGTCGCCACAATCGCGCTGTCGATCCCGCCCGAAAGGCCCAACAGCACTTTCTTGAAGCTGGTCTTGCCCATGTAGTCGCGCAAGGTCTCGACCATGACGCGGTAATCTTGCTCCCAAGCATCCGGGTGCGGTGTACGCGGGCCATCCGCAATAACCCAACCAGTGTTGGTCTGCGTGAATTCGAGCATCTCGATGGCTTCATCGAAAACAGGCAGCCGCGCCGCCAAAGCCCCACCGGTATTCAGCGCAAAGGAGCCCCCATCGAAACACTGGTCATCCTGAGCGCCGACCATGTTGAGGTACACCAAAGGCAATTCCGTTTCGGTGACACGCGCGACCATATGGTTCATGCGCACATCTGACTTGTTGCGGTGATAAGGCGATCCGTTCGGCACGATCAGGATTTCCGCCCCGGTTTCGGCGAGTGCTTCGCTCACCTCCGCGTGCCAGGCATCTTCACAGATAGGCGTGCCGATACGCAGGCCATTGATCTCGTAGGGGCCCTGCACCGCCCCCTGCGCGTATAGGCGTACTTCGTCGAACACGCCGTCATTGGGGCGTTCGCGTTTGAGCACGCGATGCACGATCTCGCCCTTTTGCAGGATGAAATAGCCGTTGTAGAGCAGATCGTCCTGTCGGACCGGGCCGCCGATGCCAATGGCAGGGCCATCGGCGCAATCACGCGCAAGGGCCTCGATCTCGGCCAGCGCCGCCGCCGCGAAGGCGGGCTTCATGATCAGATCCTGCGTCTGGTAGCCCGTGATGAACATCTCAGGAAGCGCAACCATGTCGGCACGCGCCTCTTTGGCGGTAGCCCAAGCGTCGCGGGCCTTTTGCGCATTGCCCGCAAGATCGCCCACAGTGGGATTGAGCTGCGCGAGCGTGAGACGGAACGTGTGAGACATAAGAAGATTTCCGGCGGCTATTCCCCGCTGATAGCGCTCCGCCTCGACGGGTAAAACCCCAATCGATCCGGGGCCTGCGGGCGATCACAATGCCATATATAGGTGTTGTGCGGGGGGACCACCTCAATTAGCCTCCGAACGCAACCTTGGGGAGTCGCAAACGCGAGCGGGGCCGTACCTCGCCGTTCTGGCTCCCGGATAGGGCAATCCGGGGATGAAAAGATGCAGTACTCGTGGATAGTTAGCGCACTGGCGATAATCGCAGCTTCGGCCGTGTCTTCTCAGGAGCGTAGTACCAAGCAGTACGACGAAGGTGGTATCTACGAGGGTGAGTTCCGCAACGGCGTCCAGCACGGCGAGGGCACCTACACGCTCCCCAACGGATACCGCTACACCGGCACCTGGGTTGATGGCGAAATCAAAGGCCAGGGCGAAGCCCGTTTCCCGAACGGTTCAATTTACGTGGGCAACTTCGACAAAGGTAAGCCCAACGGTCCGGGCCTGATCACCTTCGCCGACGGCGGCACCTATGAGGGCACCTGGGAAGAGGGCAAGATCACTGGCGAGGGCATCGCGCTCTACGCCAATGGCGTGCGCTACGAAGGCGGCTTCCGCCAAGCGATGCATCACGGCCAAGGCGCCATGACGACACCCGAGGGCTATGTCTACACCGGCGATTGGGTGAACGGCGTCAAAGAAGGCAAAGGCAAGATTACCTATCCCGATGGCGGGATCTACGAAGGTGACATGCTGCGTGGTGTGCGCGACGGGATCGGCATGCTCACGATGCCCGATGGCCTCATCTATGAGGGTCTTTGGGAAAACGGTCAGATCAACGGTCAGGGCAAGGTGATCCAGCCCAACGGCGACGTCTACGAGGGCGCTCTCGTTGCTGGCCGCCGTGAAGGCGAAGGCAAAGTGACCTACGCCAATGGCGACACCTATGTCGGCGCCTTCCGCAACGACCTGCGCCACGGGCAAGGCACGTTCAGCGGAACGGACGGCTACGGCTACGTCGGCTCTTGGCTGAACGGCGAAGTCAACGGCACGGGCGATGTTACTTATCCTGATGGCTCCGTTTATGCGGGACAGTTTGCAAATGACGCCGCCGATGGCTTTGGGATCATCACTTACCCAGACGGCTCAACCTACGAAGGTGGCTGGCGCGCCGGCGTTATCGAGGGTGAAGGCATCGCGACCTACGCAAACGGTGTGGTCTATCAGGGCGGCTTTATGGACGCCAAGTATCATGGCCGAGGCGTCATGACCTACGCCGACGGCTATCGCTATGATGGCGACTGGGTTGCCGGCCAGCGCGAAGGAAAAGGTGTCGTGACCTATGCGGACGGCACTGTCTATTCCGGCACCTTCAAGGATGGTCAGCGCGACGGCGAAGGCGAAATCGTCATGGCCGATGGCTTCCGGTATATGGGCGAATGGAGCGCAGGCGAGATCAGCGGGCAAGGCACTGCGACATACGCCAATGGCGACGTCTATGAGGGAATGTTCCGCAATGGCCGCCGCCAGGGCGAGGGCACAATTCGCTACGCTAGCGGCACTGTCGCTTCCGGCACGTGGGAAGATGGCGCTCTAAAGGAGGCGCGCGAAATCGTCGTTGAAGGCGATGCATCCGAGGATGCCTCGGACGGCTAACCTACCAAGGGACCTCTTGCCCTTGCCAATCCCAGAACGTCCCGGTCTGATCGGCAGTTCGGGAAAGCATCACATTGACAAGATGGCAGGCTGATTGCTCGGGCGTGAGCTTGTCGCGCCCCTCAAAACCTTCCGTGAAAGAGGTGGCTACGGTGCCAGGGTGCAAGGCAATCAAACGCGCGCTCTTGTGGGTCCGCGCAAGCTCGATCGCGGCGCCATGCACTAATTGATTCAACGCTGCCTTTGCCGCGCGATAGGAATACCAACCGCCCAAACGGTTATCCCCGATTGATCCGACGCGCGCGGACAAAACCCCGCAGAAACTGTCGCCCTGACGTGGAAGCAACCGTGGCAGGTGCTTAAGCACCAAGGCGGGGCCAATCGCATTCACCCGAAACTGATCGAGCATTGCTTCGCCTGTCAGGGCCCTAAGCGACTTCTCGGGCGGGTTGCCCGCCCCCGCAAGCTTGCCCGAGGCTACAAAGACGGCCTCGAACGGGCCAACGCCCGCAAGGAGTTGATCCACCATCGCCTCATCTGTGATGTCGAAACCGTCGTCGCGCCGCGAAAGCCGGGAGACAATACTGCCCCGCTGCTCAAGTTCGTTCGCCAGTGCGCTGCCGATGCCGCCCGAGGCGCCTATGACCAATGCTCTGTCCATGCAGCGTGGACATAGTGCGTCCCGTGCGCGCGGCAAAGCCACGTGACCTAGGTGCAGGGCTTCAGAGTTGCCGGCTTTCGGGATCGCCCCATGTCTTTGGTATGAGATTGCTCTTGGTATTCCTTTGCCTTCTGCCAGGCGCTGCCACCGCGCTTGAGCTTTTCCACCGACATACGCTGAACGTGCGCGGACCATCATCGCTGGAATTCGACCCAACGATGTGCGGGGTCTGGATTGCAAACGAAGGGCGCGAGGTGGCCTTTATGGGACCGAAGGGCGAGATTATCCGCCGTTTCGACACGGCCCTTTTCACCGCAAAGTCGCTGACGCTGACGTCCGAGGGCCTCTTGATCTCGGACGGAACCGGCCGTTTTGAGATGCGTTCTCGCGAAGGCGAGCAACTGGTGGAACCTTACCGCCTCCCCGGCGCGGTTTGGGACGTCGAAGGGATAATCGCGCGCGAAGGCGGTGGCCTTGTTATCACGCAAGAAGACGACGCCCGCGTTTGGGAGATCGACACAGATGGCAAAGAGCTCTGGGCGATCGAAGGGTTCTCGATGACTCCTCCCATGGTGGAGCCGCAGGGCATCGCCTACGACCGCCGCACGGGCGCGCTTTATGTGGTTGATGACCAAGAAGGCTCAAACTCGCTCTTTGAATTTGCGCCTGACGGCACGCTTCTTGCCCAGGTCAGCCTTCGTGAATGGGGCCGCGATCCCGAGGGCATCGCCATTCAGGCCGATACAGGCACAATGTGGATTGGTTTCGACGATGGCGGCGCGCTGGCGACGTTCGACTACCTGCCCACGCTGCGCGAAGAAGCCTCCGATGCCACCTCGGATGCTTGCGCCCTCTTCTAAGAATTCCTCTTCACACGACACGTAGCCTGTGTATGTTGCCCCGCATGTTGATTGCGTCGCACAGCGCCGCCCTTCTGGGCCTTCTCCTTAGCCGCTCCTGAGCGTGCCTTTCGGCGCGACCGCTCAGGAGGAACCAGCGCCGAGACAGAGCGACCCAGCAACAAGACCAAAGATCACCATGAAAGCCATCAACCTCGCCGAAAAGCTCGCGCTGTTTTCGACCCATTGGGATCCGAAAGTGGTGGCAGGCTACAATGACAACGACATCATGGTCGTGAAGTTCAAAGGCGAGTTTCCCTACCACAAGCACGACGATACGGATGACTTCTTCCTCGTGCTCGAAGGGAAGATGGAAATGGACCAAGAGGACGGCCCGCCCGTCCGCGTTGGCGCAGGTGAGTTCATCGTCGTGCCCGCGGGTGTCGTACATCGCCCGCGCGCCGCTGAAGAAGTGAAGGTCTTGCTGATCGAGCCGAAAGGCGAAGCCAATACCGGCGACAGCGGCGTAGAGCCCGCGCCGAAAGATCATATCTAGGACAACCGACATGACTGACCGCGTCGTTATCTTTGACACCACCCTGCGCGACGGCGAGCAATCGCCAGGCGCCACCATGACCCACGACGAAAAGCTCGAAATCGCCGAAATGCTCGACGAAATGGGCGTCGACATCATCGAAGCGGGCTTTCCGATCGCCTCCGAGGGCGACTTTGCGGCCGTGAGAGAGATCGCCGAACGCTCCAAAAGCGCCACGATCTGTGGTCTCGCCCGCGCGAACTACAAAGACATTGATCGCTGCTGGGAGGCCGTGAAACACGCGCAATCCCCGCGCATTCACACGTTCATCGGCACCTCGCCCCTGCACCGCGCAATCCCGAACCTGACGAAGGACGAAATGGCCGAGCGTATCCACGATACGGTCAGCCACGCGCGCAACCTATGTGAAAACGTTCAGTGGTCGCCCATGGATGCCACCCGTACGGAGTGGGATTACCTCAAGCGTGTCGTCGAGATCGCCATCAACGCAGGCGCCACCACAATCAACATACCTGATACCGTGGGCTACACTGCCCCCATCGAGAGCGCGGATCTGATCCGTCGTCTCGTTGCCGAATGCGAAGGCGGGCAGGACGTGATCTTTGCCACGCATTGCCACAACGATCTGGGCATGGCGACAGCGAACTCGCTTGCCGCGGTTGAAGGCGGTGCGCGCCAGATCGAATGCACGATCAACGGTTTGGGCGAACGCGCGGGCAACACGGCGCTGGAAGAGGTTGTCATGGCGCTCCGCACGCGCTCCGACATCATGCCATTCCACACCAACGTCGATACGACAAAGATCATGGCTGTGAGCCGCCGCGTAGCCTCTGCCGCCGGTTTCCCCGTGCAATTCAACAAAGCCATCGTGGGCAAGAACGCCTTCGCGCACGAGAGCGGCATCCACCAGGACGGCATGCTCAAGAACCGCGAAAACTTCGAGATTATGAAGCCCGAAGACATCGGCCTCTCCGGCACCTCGCTGCCGCTGGGCAAGCACTCGGGCCGTGCGGCGCTGCGCGACAAGATGGAAAAGCTGGGTTACCCGATGGAGGGCAACCAACTCGCCGATCTGTTCGTACGCTTTAAAGACCTCGCGGACCGCAAAAAGGAAGTCGAAGATGACGACCTGATCGCCCTGATGCGTGACGAGATCGCCGAAGATCAGAACGAGTTCATGCAGATCAAATCGCTCAAGGTGGTTTGCGGCACGGAAGGCCCTCAAAAGGCCAACCTCGTGATGGTCATGGAAGGTGAAGAGCGTGAGGCCTCGGCCTCGGGTGATGGCCCGGTGGACGCTACGTTCAACGCTGTGAAGGCGCTCTTTGATCATGGTGCGCGTCTCGACCTCTATCAGGTGCACGCCGTGACGCAGGGCACCGATGCGCAGGCGACGGTCAGCGTGCGCATGATTGACGAAGATGGCCGCGTGGCCACCGGCCAGTCTGCCGACACTGATACGGTCGTGGCCTCGGCCAAAGCCTATGTGAACGCGCTCAACAGGCTCATTGCGCGTCGTGAGCGTGAGGGCACGGACGCCAAAATGGTGAGCTACAAGGACGCTGGCTAACCAAACGAACGGAGCGGGCGGCTGGAATCACCATTTCGGTCGCCTACCCCGCGGCTGCAGCCTCAACTCCAGCCACCGTAATCCGCCCCGCCTTGCGATTTTTGCAAGGCCGCCTTTTGCCGACCCTGCGTCGCGACCCTTTCACCTCCGAGCCACTCGCCCTATAAGCACTGAGCGCGCGAGAGGAGTCGCGTAGACTCAGCACTCAGCGCCAATTGGAATACGGGCAAAGGTTACGGACATGGCAGGGTTTGGCAGCCTATTTTCGACTGACATGGCCATCGATCTGGGGACGGCGAATACGCTCGTCTACGTGAAGGGCAAGGGCGTTATCCTGAACGAGCCGTCCGTGGTGGCGTATCAAGTCAAGGACGGCGTGAAGAAACCGCTCGCGTTCGGTGAGGACGCCAAGCTGATGCTTGGCCGTACGCCGGGGTCGATCCAAGCGATCCGCCCAATGCGCGATGGTGTTATCGCCGATTTCGACGTGGCCGAGGAGATGATCAAGCACTTCATCCGCAAAGTGCACCGTCGCACGACTTTCACGAAACCCAAGGTCATTGTTTGCGTGCCCCACGGCGCGACCCCGGTTGAAAAGCGCGCTATCCGCCAGTCGGTTCTGTCTGCTGGCGCACGCCGCGCGGGCCTCATTGCTGAACCCATTGCCGCCGCCATCGGCGCGGGCATGCCTATCCAGGATCCCACGGGCTCCATGGTCGTCGACATCGGCGGCGGGACAACCGAGGTTGCCATTCTGGCGTTGGCCGACATCGTTTATGCACGTTCCGTTCGCGTAGGTGGCGACCGCATGGACGAGGCAATCATCTCGTACCTGCGTCGCCAGCATAACCTTCTGATCGGTGAAGCAACTGCTGAGCGCATCAAGACGTCGCTCGGCACCGCGCGCATGCCTGACGATGGGCGTGGTTCCTCCATGCCGATCCGTGGTCGCGACCTCCTCAATGGTGTCCCGAAAGAGGCCGAAATCACGCAAGCCATGGTCGCCGAGGCGCTTGCAGAGCCCGTTCAGCAGATCTGCGAGGCAGTGATGACAGCGCTTGAAGCCACCCCACCCGACCTTGCCGCTGACATCGTCGACCGGGGCGTCATGCTCACCGGCGGTGGCGCGCTTTTGGGCGAGCTTGACCTCGCGCTACGCGAACAGACGGGCCTTGCCGTGTCTGTCGCCGACGAGAGCCTGAATTGTGTGGCCCTCGGCACCGGCAAAACGCTAGAATACGAAAAGCAATTGCTGCACGTCATCGACTTCGACAGCTAAACTTACCGCCACACGAGACCCCGGCCGAGGGACCGCTATGGCCAAGGAACGTCACAGCGCCGAAGAATATACCGGACCTGTCCGACGGCTTCTTGTTGCCGTTTTGGCGCTTTTTCTGATCGCAGTCTTCATCACATGGCGCATCGACAGCCCAAGGGTGGAACGCTTCCGGACCGAGATCACAGATCGTCTTGTCCCCAGCATGGATTGGGCCATGGCCCCCATCACGGGCCTTGCGGACCTCGGCTCGGACTTCCGGTCTTACCAACGCATCTACGAGCAAAATCAGGAGCTTAAGCGCGAGCTTCAGCAAATGAGCGCATGGAAGGAAGCCGCGCTCCAGCTGGAGCAGGAGAACGCGCGGCTGCTGGATCTCAACCGCGTGCGGCTCGATCCGAAGTTCACCCATGTGACGGGCGTGGTCCTCGCCGACAGCGGCTCCCCCTTTCGGCAATCGGTGCTCATCAATGTCGGCGAACGCGACGGCATCCGCGATGGGTGGGCCACGATGGACGGCTTGGGCCTTGTCGGTCGCATCTCGGGCGTGGGTCAAACAACGAGTCGCGTGATCTTGCTCACCGATGCCTCGTCACGGGTGCCTGTCACGATCCAGCCCGCTGGCGTGCGTGCGATCCTTGCAGGCGACAACTCCGCCCGCCCTCATCTTGATCTGGTCGAAAATCTCGACGCACTGCGCCCCGGCGACCGTGTCTTCAGCTCTGGCGACGGTAAGGTCTTTCCGGCTGGCATTCTGGTAGGCGAGGTCGTGCAGGATGCTGACCGTCGGCTGCGCGTGCGCCCTGTGGCCGACTACGAGCGGCTCGAATTTCTCCGCGTGATCCGCACCCAAGAACTGGAAGCAATAGAAGATCCCGGCACACTCATTGCGCCCTCTGAGGAGACCGCAGCCGCGGAGGCCACCGATGGGTAGTGCTGCTTCGAGCTACATCTGGGGGATGCGCGCGGCCTATATCGGGGTGGGGCTGCTCTTGCTTTTCTTGCAGCTTTTGCCGCTGGAGACGGCGCCAAGCGGCTGGGTCGCGCCTGACTTCATCTTGGCTTTCACGCTGGTCTGGGTGGCGCGGCGTCCGGACATAGCACCGGTGTTTCTGGTGGCGGCTCTGTTCTTTCTGTCAGACCTGCTGTTGCAGCGCCCGCCGGGGCTCTGGTCGGCGCTTGCGCTGGTCACGACAGAGCTTCTTCGGGCACGCGCGTCGGATTTCCGCGACCTGATCTTCTCAGCCGAATGGGCAATCGTTGGCGCCTTCATCGTTGGGTTCTATTTGACGTACATGTTGGCGTGGTCGATCGCGATGACCTACGACATCTCGTATTCGTTATTGGCGCTGCAGATGGTCCTTACGATACTTGCGTATCCGCTCGTGGCCGGGGCCTCAGCAGCTGTCTTGGGCATCTCAAAAGCGGCGCCGGGCCAGACTGACGCGCAAGGAAGGAAGCTATGAAAGCCTCGCCAAAGGATTTAGATACGTCGTATCGCCTGATCTCACGGCGCGGTCTCGTCTTTGGCGGTGCCCAGCTTGGGTTGATCGGCCTTCTGGGCTGGCGCATGCGGTATCTTCAGATAGAACAAGCGGATGAATTCAGGCTCCTCGCTGAGGAAAACCGGATCAACGTACGTCTACTGCCGCCTGCGCGCGGCATGGTTTTTGACGCAGAAGGCCGCATCATCGCGGACAATGAACAAAATTACCGGATCGTCATCACTCGCGAAGATGCCGGCGACGTGGACGAGGCACTGGCAGAGCTTTCGAGGCTCGTGAACCTTACCCCGGAAGAGATTGAAGAGGCACGCGCCGATATCCTTGCCCGGCCGCCCTTTGTGCCCGTCACCATCGCCGACCGCCTCAGCTGGGAAGACGTCGCGAAGGTGTCCGCAAACGCGCCTGCTCTGCCCGGTATCCACGCAGATTTTGGCCTATCGCGGCGTTATCCGCGCGGGGCGGATTACGCGCATGTCTTGGGCTACGTTGGGCCTGTCTCTGACTATGATCTCAGCCGCCTCGACGATCAGGACCCGCTGCTGCAAATCCCGCGCTTCCAGATCGGCAAAACGGGCGTCGAAAACAAACTGGAGCGCAGCCTTCGCGGGCGGGCAGGCTCTCGCAAGATCGAAGTGAACGCAGTCGGGCGCGTCATGCGAGAGCTGGAACGCCAGGAAGGCATCCCCGGCGGCGACATACAGCTGACCATCGACTCCCGGCTACAAAACTATGTCCAGGCGCGCCTCGGAGACGAAAGCGCCAGTGCTGTCGTCATCGACTGCGAGAACGGGGATATTAAAGCGCTCGGGTCTGCGCCTGCGTTCGACCCTAACCTCTTTGTCCGCGGCATTTCAGTGAGCGACTACCGCGCGCTCAATGAAAACAAGTACCGGCCGCTGAGGAATAAAGCGGTTCAGGACCACTATCCTCCCGGCTCCACGTTCAAGATGATCACGGCCCTCGCGGCCTTGGAGAACGGGGATATCACGAGCACTGAGACCGTCTATTGCGGGGGGCGCACCGAGGTGTCCGGCCTCAACTTCCACTGCTGGAAGCGCGGCGGCCACGGCTACGTTGACCTCAAGAAGAGCCTCCGCGAAAGCTGCGACGTTTACTATTACGACATCTCGCAGCGCACCGGCATAGACCGTATCGCCGAGATGGCGCGCATGTTTGGCATCGGCACCCGGTTCAATCTGCCCATGAATGCCGTGACCGATGGGCTCGCACCCGACAAGGAGTGGAAGACGAGGACACAAAACGCGGATTGGCGCATCGGTGACACCGTCAACGCGTCTATCGGCCAAGGCTATGTTCTGGCCTCTCCGCTGCAACTCGCCGTGATGTGCGCGCGGATCGCCACAGGTCGCTCGGTGACGCCTCGCATGATTTCGAAGGTAGATGGCCGCCCGGAGCCATCCGGAGCCGGGGAGCCTTTGAACATCAGCGCGAACCACCTCAGCCGCATTCGCGAAGCGATGTATGAGGTGACCAACGATCGCAAAGGGACGGCCTATGGCTCCCGCGTGATTGCCGATGACTTCCGGATTGCGGGCAAGACCGGCACGACACAGGTGCGCCGCATCACCGCAGAAGAACGCGCGCGTGGCATCACGCGCAACGAAGATCGCAAGTGGGAGCATCGCGACCACGCGCTTTATGTCAGCTTCGCACCCTACGACAATCCACGCTACGCGGTGGCCGTGGTCGTCGAACACGGTGGCTCCGGCTCGCGGGCGGCAGCGCCAGTGGCTCGAGATATCCTCCTGCAAGCGCTCTACGATGGCACCCCGCCCGTGGCGGCGTATCCGGCCAAAGATCGACAGCGCATCACCACCCAGCAAGAAGAGCTGGAGCTATGGGATGGCGTGGAAGAGCGTCGCCCCACCCGGGATCAGGTATGAGCTATTTAGAGTATCGCCTTCAGACCGTTCCGTCCGGCCTTCGCAAGATCCTGGCAATGAACTGGCCTGTGATACTGCTGATCTGCGCCATCGCAGGCGTCGGCTTTTTGATGCTCTACTCGGTCGCCGGCGGAAACCTCTCGCGTTGGGCCGAACCTCAAATGCAGCGCTTCCTGATGGGTCTGACGGCAATGTTCATCATTGCGATGGTGCCGATCTGGTTCTGGCGAAACATGTCGGCGCTGGCTTACCTTTTATCGATCGTGCTGCTTTTGGTCGTCGAAGTCGCCGGCGTGACAGGCATGGGGGCTCAGCGCTGGATCAACCTTGGTTTCATGCGTTTACAGCCCTCAGAGCTGATGAAAATCACCATGGTGATGTTTCTGGCGGCCTACTATGACTGGCTTCCCATCCAGAAGACATCGCGGCCCCTTTGGGTGCTTATTCCTGTCGTGCTTATTCTGGTGCCGGTGTTCTTGGTTCTGCGGCAGCCTGACCTCGGCACATCGATCCTGCTTATGGCAGGCGGGGGCACTGTCATGTTCATCGCAGGTGTCCACTGGGCCTATTTCGCGAGCGTCATTGGCGGCGCTGCGGGCCTCGTAGTAGCGGTATTCCAATCTCGCGGGACGGAATGGCAGCTCCTCAAAGACTACCAGTATCGCCGCATCGATACCTTTCTGGACCCAAGCCAGGACCCGCTCGGGGCGGGCTACCATATCACTCAGGCCAAGATCGCTCTTGGCTCTGGCGGTTGGACGGGTCGCGGCTTCATGCAGGGCACACAGTCCCGCCTGAACTTCCTTCCGGAAAAGCACACTGACTTCATCTTCACGACGCTTGCGGAGGAGTTCGGCTTTATCGGCGCCTTCTCGCTGCTGCTGCTGTACGCGCTTCTTATCGGGTTCTGCATTGTGTCCGCCCTTTCCAACAAGGACCGCTTCGCAGCGCTTCTGACATTTGGCATCGCGGCGACGTTCTTTTTCTTCTTTGCCGTGAACATGGCGATGGTCATGGGCCTCGCCCCGGTCGTGGGCGTACCGCTGCCTCTTGTCAGCTACGGCGGGTCGGCGATGTTAGTCTTGCTTGGGGCCTTCGGATTGATGCAATCAGCGCATGTCCATCGTCCCCGGTAGCGAGCTACGAACATGTTGAATATCCTCTTTGCCGCCCTGAATGAGAAATGGGAGGAATACGAGGCGCCGCTGTCTGAAGCCCTGCGGGACGCAGGTGTAGAAGCGAAGCTGGCAAACGATCTTCCTGCCGAAGACGTCGATTATATCGTCTACGCGCCGAACTCGACCGTGCAGGATTTCACGCCCTTTACGCGCTTGAAGGCCGTTCTGAACCTTTGGGCCGGTGTTGAGGCAATCGTGGGCAATCCCACGCTCAAGGTGCCTCTGGCCAGAATGACAGATGAAGGCATGTCTGAGGGCATGATCGACTACGTCACAGCCCATGTTCTCAGATACCACGTGGGCCTTGATGCGCATGTGGTGAACCCAGACCGCATTTGGGACGGCACGCCGCCACCGCTCGCGCGGCACCGCACCGTTGGCTTTCTGGGCATCGGGGCGTTGGGTGGGGCCTGCGCCCTTGCCGTCTCAGGCCTCGGGTTCAATGTGCTCGGCTGGAGCCGCCATCAAAAGAACATCCCCGGAGTGGAATGTCATGCCGGTCAAGACGGCCTCAAAGAGGTTTTGAGCAGATCTGAGATCCTCGCGCTGCTCATGCCGTTCACTCCTCATACAGAGAATACGCTCAACGCTCAGACCCTGTCATGGCTGCCAAAGGGCGCGCGGATCATCAATCCGGGCCGCGGCCCCCTGATCGATGACGACGCTCTGCTTGCGGCGCTTGAGACAGGCCACATCGGCGGCGCGACGCTCGATGTCTTCCGTGTTGAACCCTTGGCGCAGGATCATCCCTACTGGGCGCATCCGAACGTGACGGTCACGCCTCACATCGCTTCAACAACCCGGCCTGATCTGGCGAGCAAGCGCGTGGTGGAGAACATCGTGCGCAACGAAGCAGGTACGCCCATGCTTGATGTCGTAGACCCGAGCGCGGGCTACTAGGGGCGGCGCGTCCCGAACCTTATCTCAGTTTTGGTGGCTGATCTGGGTCCATCCCCGGTGGGGCGCGTTCCTCGCTCACCGCAGCGGGCTGCGGCAGGTCAAAGCGCAGCGCGACACGGGCCAGCTGACCCGCGACCGCATCCGAGGCGCGGATGAACATCACATCAAGCTGGCCCGCATCCAGACCCGAGAAAGTCAGCGCCTCATTCGCCGCTTTGCTGAGGGCGTCTTCTGCGCCCGGCGCCGCGCCGACGAATGCGAGGACGTGGCCCCGGCTCCCATCGTCATAACTGGCCTGAGCGAGAAATGCCGTTTCAGCGGCGGCTCCCATCAGGGCCAGTTTTGCGTCGAGCGAGGTCAGTAGCATCTCGGGAAGCGCACCAGGCGTCGTGACCTCCTTGATTGTCATCTCGGCGTCCTCGGGTGCGTGATCGAGCACGCCTGAGAACCACCGCAGCGCCTCGTTCGGCAAAAGATATGCCGACGGCGCCACTTCGAGGTTCAAGCCGAGGCCAAGCCCCTGCTCCGCCAATAGCTGAACGAGCGCCCTGCCCGACAAGGCCACATACGGCGCTGCGCCCTCCGTGAACTCCGTCAGACGCTCAGCGCGGTCGAAAGCCAGCACAAAGGTGCCTTCCTCGAGCTCGAACACCTGAGGGCGCACGTCATCATCGGTGGGCTCCTCCTCAACCATCAAAAAGAGCTCCGCATCCGCGACACGCTCATAGTAGCGCAACCGGTCGGCATCCGATCCGGTGGCCTCCATCTGCGCGAAAGCGTGGTCGATTGGCGTGGGTGCAGTCATAGGATGGCTTTCAGATGTGTCTGCAAGGCGGGGATCAACTCCGTTTCGAACCAGGGGTGACGTTTGAGCCAGTGATTATTGCGCCAAGACGGATGCGGCAGCGGGAAGACATTCGGCGCATGTGCCCTCCAATCAGTCACGGTATCTGTCACATTTTTCGTGCCCAAGTGCCACCTCTGCGCGGCACCGCCAATGAGCAAGGTGCACGACACGTCGGGGAGCTCTTCCAAAACCTTCGCGCGCCATGTCTTCGCACAGATTGGCGGCGGCGGCAGATCCGAGCCCTTGGCATTGTAGCCCGGAAAGCAGAACGCCATCGGCACGATCGCAACACGAGCCAGATCGTAGAACGCGGCCTCATCGACCCCCATCCAGTCCCGCAGCCGGTCGCCCGACGGGTCTGTGAAGGGCTTGCCAGACGCGTGCACGCGGGCCCCAGGCGCCTGCCCTGCGATGAGCAGGCGTGCGCCGGGTCGAAACCACGCCACTGGACGCGGCTCATGCGCGGTATGCGTGGCGGCAAAACGCGCCTCACATGTCCGGCACGCATGGATATCTTCCAACAATTCCATGGGCTCAAGGTCGCGCCCCAGGCCAATAGAGACAAGGGGGCTTGCAGTATTTCTATATTTCTAGCATATTAGGATTATGAAAATTACTGATCTCTCTGACTCGCGCCTCGCAGAAGTGGCATCAACCTTTGCTGCTCTGGGCTCTGAACAACGACTGAGCGTGCTGCGGACCCTTGTGCGCGCAGGAAGTGAGGGGCTCTCCATCGGTGAGCTTGGCGAAAGAACGGGAATCACAGGCTCCACGCTGACCCACCATGTCCGGATCCTCGCACAAGCCGGGCTCGTCCAGCAGGTGAAGCGCGGCCGCTCGATCATCTGCGCAGCTGTTGCGTATGACGAAGTCCGCTCGCTCTCGAGCTTTCTTCTTTCCGAATGCTGTGCCGACAGCAAAACCGGGTGCTCCGAACATGACTGATCTCACCCAGAACCTCCCCCGGCTTCGCGATCTGCCGAAAGCTTGGCTGGCGTGCATTGTCATTCTCATTGCACTGGCACTTCTTGACCCACCGCAGTTGCCGGAGACGCTGGTCTTCACGGCGGGTGCTTTGGCGGGGACGGCACCGTTCATCCTCTTTGCCGTGGTGGCTGTGGCCTATGTCAAAGCCACCGGAGCCGAAGCGCTGTTGGCCGAGGCCTTTAAAGGCAACCAAATCCGTATGATCGTTCTCGCGTCGCTCGCGGGCGGGCTTTCACCGTTCTGCTCCTGCGAGGTGATCCCTTTCATTGCCGGGCTTCTCGCTGTCGGTGCCCCGCTGAGCGCTGTGATGGCCTTTTGGTTGTCCTCCCCGCTCATGGATCCAGCCATGTTCACGATCACTGCGGGCGCCATTTCGTTCGAATTTGCTGTGGCAAAGGCGATCGCGGCCATTGCGCTCGGCGCCATGGGCGGCTTTGCCACCACGGCCTTAATGAACACGTCCGTCTTCGCGGACCCCTTGCGCGACGTGGCCACCAAGCGTGGATGCGGCGGTGGCCACTCGCCCTTCTCCGGGCAGCCGCTCTGGGCTTTCTGGAAAGAGCACTCCCGGCGTGAAATCTTCAGAGACACCGCCCTCGAGAACGGCCTTTTCCTCCTGAATTGGCTCACGCTCGCTTATCTGATCGAAAGTACGATGCTCGCCTATGTTCCGGCTGAGAGCATTGCTGGGTTCCTCGGTGGCGAAGGGGCTGGGCCGGTCCTGCTCGGCGCTTTGATTGGCGGGCCTGCGTATCTGAACGGCTATGCGGCTGTTCCACTGGTGGGAGAACTGATGAACCAGGGCATGGCACCCGGTGCCGCGATATCGTTCATCATTGCCGGCGGTGTGAGCTGCATCCCAGCAGCGGTGGCCGTCTGGCCTCTCGTCAAACCACGGGTATTCGTCGCCTACATCGCCTACGGCTTTGTCGGTGCCGTCCTCGCTGGGCTGGCCGCGAATGCTTGGCTGTGACAATTGGCCGACGAAGTCAGCCAGTAATTCGCACCACGAAGAAAAGGATTTTTCCAGATAAACCGGAGCCGCGCGCGGACGTGTCGCATACATCTGCATGCTGACCCGTTGCAACGCTGACCCCCATATCCTAGGAGGACCGAAAATCCGCAGAGGGGACCGGCATGACTCGCGTCTGGAACTTCGTATCGAACTATTCGTTGCTGCTGATCGCTGGTGCTTTGATCGCACTGGTGTGGGCCAACATCGACTTCGACAGCTACCACCACTTCCAAGAGTTCGTGATCTGGGATCACGCCCCGATTGGGCATTACCACCACGGGCATCGGACGCTGACGCTGCACTATCTGGTCAATGACATCCTCATGGCCTTCTTCTTTGCCATTGCGGCGAAGGAAGTCTGGGAGGCGGTCATTCTCAAGAACGGCTCGCTGCGCGGCAAAAAGGCGGCAACGCCCTTGTTTGCAACGGCCGGCGGTATGATTGGCCCGATCTCTGTCTACCTCGGCCTGGCGCTCCTGCTTGGTTCTGACACGTTTGACGCCGTAGCCAACGGCTGGGCAGTTCCGACCGCCACCGACATCGCATTCTCCTACCTCGTGGGTCGCCTTGTCTTTGGCGCGGGCCACCCTGCTGTGCGCTTCCTGCTGCTCTTGGCGATCGCCGATGACGCGGCAGGCCTCATCATTCTGGCGATCTTCTACCCGTCTGGTGATTTGGCGCCTGTGTGGCTGCTCCTCTCGGTCTTTGCGGCTGTGGGTGTCTTTGTCCTCGCAAACTGGCTGCCGCGCCGGATGGACCGCGGCAAGCAAGACCGCCCGACGTCCACCTGGGTCCGCAAGACCCTGAACTTCTGGCCATACCTCATCGCCGCTTGCCTCAGCTGGTACGGCTTCATGATGTCTGGTCTTCACCCTGCACTCGGCCTCCTGCCGATCGTGCCGACGATCCCGCATGCGGATCGTGATTTCGGCATCTTCGCGCAAGCAGAGACGCATATGACCGACCTGCTCAACCAGATCGAACACGCACTCAAAGCGCCTGTTGAAGTAGTTCTGTTCTTCTTTGGCCTTCTGAACGCGGGCGTCGCATTCTCGTCCATGGGCGATGCGACTTGGCTGGTTCTGGCTGGCCTGATCATCGGTAAGCCCGTTGGCATCCTGATCTTCGGTTGGTTCGCGGCGCGTCCGCTGGGCCTCGGCATTCCTGAAGGGATGCGCATCGTCGATCTGATCGTTATCGGCTTCGTGGCCGCCATCGGTTTCACCGTCTCGCTCTTTGTCGCGGCCGTGGCATTCGATGCGGGCCCCGTGCAGGACGCCGCGAAGATGGGCGCGCTCTTCTCCTTCGGGGCTGCGATCCTCTCGATCATCGCTGGCAAAGTGCTGCGCGTTCAAAAGCAGGAGATCGAGCAAGCGCCCAGCGCGGTTGCCGCCGAGTAAGCATCTGCGAACGGCAGAGACCTGCCGTTTCAGCCCTTGGAGCAGGCGCGAACCCGCGCCTTCTCTCCCCATTTTTGCCTCAATTCATTGTTAGCCTGTAAACAATCTTAGCATATGGATAAGAATGTGCTTGAGACGCCCTTAAGACGTCACATGCTAAGCGCAGTACATAGTCGGCTAAGGGGCATGCCGGGGAGCGACGATGCTCGAATTCGTGAACGTGTCGAAGTCCTTCTGGACGGGCAAGCAGCGCAAGGTCATCCTTGATCGCGCTTCTTTCCGTGTGGAGCTCGGCAATTCGCTTGGAATTCTAGCCCCGAACGGCACCGGCAAGACGACTGTCATAAACATGATGGCGGGGCTTGAGAAGCCTGACGAAGGCGCAATTCACCGCAACTGCAAGATCTCGTTCCCGCTTGGGTTCATGGGGGGCGTGGTGACGCGCCACACTGCCGTTGAGAACTGCCGCTATATCGCCCGTCTTTACGGGCTCGATCCCGACTACGTGGAGGCGTTCTGTCGCTGGATGTGCGGTATCGAAGAATATTTCGATATGCCCATCGGCACCTATTCCGCAGGGATGCGTGCGCGCTTCACGTTCTCCCTTCTCTTGGCTCTCGATTTCGACATGTATCTGATCGATGAAGGGATGCCCCAGACGACCGACACCGCCTTCAACAAGAAGGCAGGTGCCGTACTGAAAGAACGGTTGGAGACAACCACCGTTGTAATTGTGTCGCACCAGGCCGAGACCCTGGAAAAATTTGTCCGCTCAGCCGCTGTGCTGATCGATGGACAGTTCGTGATGTTTGACACTCTGGAAGAGGCTAAGCAGCTCTATGACTACCAAACCCAGGGCGAGTAAGTTTCGTATCAAGCGGGGGCCCAGTGGGCTGAGCTCTCAGCGTAGCACTGAGGCCGTGAAGGCCGATGATCCGCCAGCGGCGGGCCAGCAGAAGGTCGTGCGTCGTCCTGTGCCGCTCAAGATGCAGGGCAGCGAAAGTGCACCCAAACAGCCCGCAGCTGATCCGAACGCGGCATTGCGTGAAAAGATCGCTGCCGCAAAAGACAAGTCGCGAGGCACGGCCGCGCAGCCCACCCCGCGAGCCGGACAAGTTGCCTCGGCAGATCAGGTGCAGGGCGAAACGAACATCGATGCGATCCGCAAAGAGGGCCTGACCGGGCGCCAGCTGCGCATGGCGCGCCGCGTTGCACAAAAGAACGGCCTCGCAGCGACCTCGGATTTCGAGGCGGTCAAGCTGCTGCGCGAAAAGGGGATCGATCCGTTCGCGGTCACCGGCGCGCTTGAGCTTGTGATCCCGAATACCGGCGACACTCAGATCATGCCGGGCGATCAGGTCCAGCTTCCGCAGACGGTACCTGCCAAAACCAACCTTCCCGCCAAAGAGATAGCGCCAGCCGCACAGCGCGCGGATGCGATCTTGTCTATCCAGCGCGACATCGCCAATCGCCGCAAACGCAAGATGGCGCTCCTCTTTGCGCGCCTTGCCATTTTCGTCGGGCTGCCGACGTTGATCATGGGCTACTACTTTGCCTTCATGGCCACGCCGCTGTTTGCCACGAAAAGCGCGTTCCTGATCCAGCAAAATGAAAGCTCCACCGGCGGCAGCGGCGGTCTGGCGAGCATGTTCGGGTCAAACCAACTCGCAACCGTGCAGGATTCCATTGCGGTGCAGGGTTATCTGACGTCTCGCGAAGCGATGCTGCGCCTAGACGAGGAACTGGGCTTCAAAGCGCATTTCCAGAATGGAGAGTTCGACGCCATCACCCGACTGGCCGAGGATTCCTCAAACGAAGAAGCCTACAAGCTGTACCAGAAGAACGTGAAAATCGGCTACGATCCCACTGAGGGGATCATCGATATGGAGGTGATCGCAGGATCGCCAGAAGCGTCACAAGCCTTCTCCAACGCTCTGATTTCCTACGCTGAGGGCCAAGTCTCGGACCTGTCCCTGCGCCTGCGGAACGACCAAATGCGCGGTGCGCGCGAAAGCTTTGCCGACGCCGAGGTCAAACGCCAAGCTGCAGCGGAACGACTGGTCGAGCTGCAAACAGAGCTCCAGACCGTGGATGCAACCGGCGTTATCGCAAGCGCACAGGCCCGCATCGCGCAGTTCGAAACTGAGCTGGAGCAAAAGAAGCTCGAACTGCAAGGCCTCCTTGCCGTGCGCCGGCCGAATGAGGCGCGTGTCTCTGGCGTGCAATCCGAAATCGCGCGTCTTGAAGACAGTATCTCGCAGCAGAAACAGGCGGTGATCGAGAACCCGGATGGCGGGGCGTCCTTGCCGTCCATTCAGGCTCAGATCCAGATCGCTCAGATCGACTTCCAGACGCGGGATGCGATGCTCCAGCAGGCGCTACAGGCCCTCGAGGGTGCGCGCATCGCGGCCGACCGTCAGGTGCGTTACATCGCGATCTCCACCCCGCCGACAGCGCCGGACACGCCGACCTACCCAAGGGTATTTGAGAACACCTTCTTGGCCTTTCTGATTTTCGCAGGCATCTATCTCATGGTCTCACTGACCGCCTCGATCCTCAGAGAGCAGGTATCCAACTGATGAAAACCGTACCTATCGGCGCGTTGCGCGTCTCCAACGATGCGCCGCTCACGGTGATTGCTGGCCCGTGCCAACTTGAAAGCCAAGATCACGCGCAGATGATCGCAGGCGCGATGAAAGATGCCTGTGCCGCCGTCGGTGCAAGCTACGTCTTCAAAGCAAGCTACGACAAAGCCAACCGCACCTCCGTGTCAGGCGTTCGTGGCCTTGGGATCGATGAGGGCCTCAAGGTTCTGCAGTCGATCAAGGAAATGGGTCTGCCGGTCCTGACCGATGTGCATTCGCCCGAGCAAGCCTCTCAGGCGGGTGCCGTCTGCGACGTCATCCAAATCCCCGCGTTTCTTTCTCGCCAGACGGATCTGCTTTTGGCCGCCGGCAACTCCGGCGCGGTCGTGAACATCAAAAAGGGTCAGTTCATGGCGCCCGGTGACATGCCCAACGTTATCACCAAAGTAGAGAGCACCGGGAACGAGAAAATCCTCCTGACTGAGCGTGGCGTCAGCTTTGGCTACAACACGCTCGTGGCGGACATGCGATCCCTGCCCACGATGGCGCAGAGCGGCTATCCGGTGGTGATGGATGCCACGCATTCCGTCCAACAGCCTGGCGGGCTTGGCGGTTCCTCCGGTGGCGACAGACGCTTTGCCCCCGTTATGGCCCGGGCGGCGGTGTCGCTCGGGATCGCTGGCGTCTTCATCGAGACGCATGAAGATCCTGACCGCGCGCCGTCGGACGGCCCCAATATGATCTACCTGAAAGACATGCCGGGCGTTTTGGCAACGTTGATGGAAATCGACCGCATCGCCAAGGCGGACCCAATCAGGCTTTGACGCTCGCGCCATGCCGGGGCAAAGCTTCGGCATGCGTATTCTTTTACTTATATTTCTACTCGTACTTCCGCTTGGCGTTTCTGCCCAGGAAGCAACCGCCACAAGCTCCATAGCTGCCGAAGACGCTCAAGCCACTGATGCGGCAATGGCTCAACGCCTGCGCGGAATTCTTGGTGAACTGGAAGGCTATGAAGACATCACCGTGACAGTGTCCTCAGGCATCGTCACGCTGCGGGGCACGACCCTATCGGCCGAGGACACCGCCCGCCTCGAAAGCATGGCAGCGCGCCTCGAAGGGGTCGTGGCGGTAGAAAGCAACGTGACCGAGACCGGGGATGTCATGCGGCGCCTCGATCCTGTGCGGGAACGTCTGCAAGAAAGGCTCACCGCCTTGGCCACCATGGCGCCGTTGCTGGGTATCGCGCTCGTGGTCTTTGCGCTGATCGTCTTCTTGGGCTTCCTTTTGGCGCGACACAGCTTTCTAGGCCGTCTCGCGCCCAACGCCTTCATTGCCGACATCTACCGGATGGTAATCCGCCTTGCGTTCATGGTGATCGGCATCGTGGTCGCGCTCGACATCCTGAATGCGACGGCCCTTCTGTCCACGATCCTTGGTGCGGCCGGTATCATAGGTCTGGCCGTGGGCTTTGCGGTCCGAGACACGGTGGAGAACTTCATCGCGTCCATCATGCTATCCATCCGTCAGCCTTTTCGTCCCAATGACGCTGTTGAGATCAATGGCGACCAGGGCCTCGTGATCCGCCTGACCTCCCGCGCGACCATCCTGCTGAGCTTTGATGGCAACCACATCCGCATACCGAACGCGACGGTCTTCAAAAGCCGGATCGTGAACTTCTCGACCAATCCGGAGCGTCGCTTCACGTTCGAGATCGGCGTGGCCGCCGATGCCGACCTCGCAGCCATGCGCCATCTGGCGGAGGAGACGGTCGCCGCCCTGCCCTTCATCATCGCAGAACCCGCGCCGTCAGTCTGGACGTCCAGGATCGGCGACGGTGCGATCATCCTGAATGTGACGGGCTGGATCGACCAACGGGAAACCAGCCTCCAACAAGCGCGGTCTGAGGCCATTCGCAAGGTGAAGGCCGCCATCGAGGCCGCGGGTGTCGAAGTGCCAGACACCACATACCGGATCTCCCTAACAGGCATGCCTGTGGCAGGCGTTGAGACGGTCGCCACGCCACCAAAGCAGGCGCCCGCTGGGCCTATCGCCGACGACATCACCGACACGACCCCCGACGCCCTCGCACGCATGACGGCAGAAGAACAACAAGACACAGACAAACCAAATCTGCTTCGTCAGGACGCTGCTGAAGAATAGTCTGAAAACGGGGCTTGAAACCGATCGGCTAAGGCCGTAGCTACGCCCTCGCGTTGGGGTGTAGCCAAGCGGTAAGGCAGCGGTTTTTGGTACCGTGTACCGTAGGTTCGAATCCTACCACCCCAGCCAGCCACCCCTGTTAATTTCAGTCTCCAATACTTCGCCGCGAATTGCTGCGCTTTTTCGGGCGCTTGCACCAAGGCCTACCCACCTGAGACTCACCGACCACGTCAAATCGACAGGATCATCGTTGCGTGTCTCAATAGGCCAAAAGCCGCGGTGCGCTTTTCAAAGAACAGGAAATTTACAGGGAACGGTCGTGCTCTAGGGTCCTGTAGAGACGAGATCCTGCCAAATATCTGTGCAATGCCGGCGGTTAAGCGGCGATTTCCCTAAATTCTGGAATGTCCGTCGTCAGGGTTTTTGGCACCAAAGGCGGCCAAAACTAAGAGTGAGTTTGGCTCATCTGATTGATTTGATTATGCGGCGTGTTTGCGGTGATGCAAGCGGCGCGCTTCGAGTGTCTTTTGTTTGATCCTTTCGCGTTGTTTGAGAACGGCTTTGTCGCGTCCGAAGTAGACGTCGGCGGGCGTGACGTTGTTGATGCTCTCGTGGAAGCGCTGATGGTTGTAGTGATCGACAAAGGCCGTGATCTGCGCCTCAAGATCGCCTGGCAGGAAGTAGTTTTCGAGCAGGATGCGGTTCTTCAATGTCTGGTGCCAACGCTCGATCTTGCCCTGGGTCTGCGGATGATAAGGCGCACCACGAGAATGCTTCATGCCCTTGTCTTTCAGCCACTCGGCGAGATCTCCCGAGACATAACTTGAGCCGTTATCGCTGAGCAGGCGCGGCTTGTGAACGACGTGGATATGGTCACAGCCGGATGCCTGCAATGCGAGATCCAGCGTATCGGTCACATCTTCCGCCCGCATACTTGTGCAGAGCTTCCAGGAGACGATGTAGCGGCTGTAATCGTCTAGGACTGTACTGAGGTAGAACCAGCCCCATCCCAGCACTTTGATGTAGGTAAAGTCTGTTTGCCAAAGCTGATTGATCCCAGTTGTCTTGTGCTGGAACTCATCGGCGGCTTTCAGGACGATGAAGGCGGGACTGGTGATCAGGTCATGGGCCTTCAGCACGCGATACACAGTGGATTCCGAGACAAAGTAGCGTTCTTGATCCGTGAACGTGACCGCCAGCTCGCGCGGGGACAGCTCCGTTTCCTGCAGGGCGAGGTCGACAACCTTGCGCTTCACTTCGATGGGAACACGGTTCCAGACGTGTTTGGGCTCGGGAGATTGACCCTGCAGCCCGACCTCACCACGCTGCGGATAGCGGTCGTACCAGCGGTAAAATGTGGTGCGGGGAATACCCAGCTTGGCCAAGGTCCGGCGGGCCGACAGGTGGCTGTCCTCAACCAATCGGATGATCTCCAGCTTCTCGGATGCAGCATATCTCATTCGTGGTCGCCCCCATCGCCTGTCATGCTGTTTTTGAGAAGGCGAAGTTCGAGCGTCTGCTCAGCGACAACTTCCTTCAGATCTTTTGCCTCGCGGCGCAGCGCCTTGACCTCATCTGTGTTCGCCGCGCGAGCCGTATCGCCAGCCAGACGGCGCTTGCCTGCTTCCATGAAGTCCTTAGACCATTTGTAATAGATGCCCTGAGATATCCCCTCGCGGCGGCAGAGCTCAGCAATGCTGTCCTCGCCGCGCAGGCCATCCAGCACGATCCTGATCTTCTCTTCGCTGGAATACTGCTTGCGGGTCGCCCGCTTAATGTCTTTGACGATCTTCTCGCCAGGGCTCTTCGTTGTCTTTCTCATCGGCCACTCCTCAGTGGTGACGATGAGCAACAAACTCTCTCTTAGCAAATGACCTTATTTGGTCCCATAGGCGCTGACGTCAGACACATGCCAGGAAGGTATCGGGCGCGATGCTCTCCAGCGCGGGGATGGCTCCTTCCTTAACGAAGAAGCGCTGCTAGACTCGCGAAGGACCCGAACTGTCGTAATTCCAAGGGACGGCAACCTAGTTGAGCTCTCCCTAATCAATGCGTCGATTTCGGCCCCGGCTCAAGAGGTTTTAGGAAACACACTTGGTCTCGCTTATGTTGTGGGAGAAGGGGTCAACGGCACCGTTACACTGAAGTGGTCCCACCTTTTTGGACAGTTTTGCAGCTTTTCTAAGGTGTATCGGGTTTAGGTTTCATGCTGCTTTGT
>JAKVCO010000037.1 GCA_022448245.1 Paracoccaceae bacterium | reverse complement strand
CCCCCCTTTTTCACCCACAGACTTGAGGCCGTGCGGTGTGCTTTGAGATATGTCGCATCAATCGAGATGGTCTTGTTATCAGGCGCTTCTGCCGCCAGTCCGGCCATGATCCGCGCAAACACACCCATATCGCTCCAACGCTTCCAGCGATTGTACAATGTCGTGGGTGGGCCATAAGCCGCAGGCGCATCACACCAGCGCAAACCATTGCGATTAATGAAGATAATGCCGCTCAGAACCCGTCGATCATCGACACGCGCCTTGCCTCGGCTCTTTGGAAAATACGGCCGTAAACGGGTCATCTGATCTTCAGTCAGCCAGTAGAGATTACTCATCAGTCCCCAAAAGCAATGGGAACCGTGACTCATGCCGAAAAGCCAATCTCAAGGCCGGTAATGGGTCCTGAGCCTAAGCGGCTAGCTTGAGCGTACCACGCTGTAAGCTGGTATCCCGATCCGAAGTTGAAACATCCGCATAACCGAATATCATACAAGCCGTTGAACTATTATCTCCCGTCTGGGGTGAACGACTTCAACGGCCTCACGGTGCAGCCATCAGATGGCTGACCAACTCCGTTGGATGCAGGTCGAGGGCTACTTCTCCATCTTCAAGCGCGGCATTAAGGGCACCGAGAACGCCTGGACGCGGTCAGTGATGATGCCGACGCTGATCTGATCGAGGATCCAATCGTGCAGCTCTTCGCGACCTTGCGCGCGCGTCGGCGCTTCAATCGTTGCCCTCACTTCACGGGCGCGGTCCGGGTCCAAAGGGTCTGCCCAACCGTGCGTCTTGTTCATCAAATCGCGGAGGCTGAAAAAGGCGCTCTCATGGCCTGGCGGCGCGATGTTCAGTGCGTTGCCGGTGCTCAGCTCAAGGCGTGGAGTGCAGAAGTGCAGTTCGACGTTGCCCTCGTGCGTATGGCGCACCCAAAGGCAGTCGTATTGATCCCTGTCCAGCCCAGCAATGGCCAGAGCCTCAAATAGCTCAATGGCCTCTTGCTGTGCGTCGGGACTGGGATTCTTGCTCTCGGCAAAGCTTATTACGCCTGCCGTGTAGCTCCATTTGTGGGGGCTCGCGTCGATCAAGTCGCGGGTTTGATCGGGATTGCCCTGTAGCACTTCAGGCAACGGGTCGCAGATCTTAGTTAACGCCTGGCCGGTGTCGTCGCGGATTAGATTGCGGTTCTCGTCATAGGCCAGAACTTCGCTGGCTGTCAGGTAGTCAACGGGGGCCGTCCCACCGCCAGTGCCGGTTGCGAAGAGCGTAATGGTCATTCGCCACCGCCTGTGTGTGCCGCCACGATCTGCGCCAACTGCCGTTCGATGACCACCAGCTGAGCCGAGACCTTGAACGCCTCGATCTGGCTTGCGCGGCCGGATTTGACCGCGCCGTTGATCCAACGCGAAAGCTGATTGAGATTGCAGCCGACACGGGCAATCGTAAAGGTCAGCCTCGGGTCAACACGGGGGACGGGCTTGCGCCGACGTGCCTCGGTCAGCCCCAAGGCCTCGCGCATCAGTTTGGCATTGGGCAGGCCAGCGGCGCGCGCCTTGGCCACAAGCGCTGCCTTTTCCGACGGTGTGCATCGAAAGATCACACTCTCGGAAAATCCCTCTTTGACGCCGCTTGCGGGCGTCCGGTTGGGGTTTGAAGGCGAGGCTTGCCGCCCCTCACAAGTCCCGCCGATGTAATCGGTGGGTAACCTTGCTCTCTGCTCTTTGTGGAGATCGGTCGCACTCATGCTCTGAGCCCCGCAGCCTCGATTTCCGCTGGGCTGACCAGGTTTGCGGCAAGCAACGCCGTCACTTGGCCGGGTGTGATGTGGCGGCACAGTGGATGTTTGTCTGTGACCCAGTCGGCCAATCCTTTCAGCAATTCCACCTCTTTTGCCTTGCCAGCTTCTCGCGCCTCCTCGACGTCCTGAAGGTATTTCAACCAACGGCCAGAGGTGAACCAGTTGTCGGAGAAGCACACCTTTGATCGGGTGAAACCCTCGCTCTCGCTCGCGTAAGTCCGCACGGCTTCCTCGAGGTCTTTGGCATCCACTCCGTCGGCCAGCGCTTGGCGGATTTGTGAAAGGCAAACCGCTTTGCCGCGAATGCGATCCTCCGGATAGGCGGACAGAATCTTCTCAGATACTTCATCCTCCACCGCCGCCTTCGCGTGCGAAGGATGTGGTTTTTGATATGGTTTATATCTGTTCATATAGGATTTGCCCTCTGGGTTAGATGGCTTGCCCTCAGGGGCAAATGCATCATTTTCCCTTTCGGTCGGATCGATTTGCCTATTTGGGCAAATGGAGTTGTCCAGGGCATACCAACAGGTTCGGTCATAGCGATCATCGCTGAAATTGCCCTTGATGATCAGTTCTGCGCTGACCAACTTTTCGAGGGCTGTTCGGATCTGCTTTTCGCTCAGATAAGGGAACAGCTCACCGAAGGCCGAGATAGAATTGTAGGTTAATACCGCCCGTCTCGAAGGTTGCGGCGATTGCCTTGGTTCTTCTCGATCCAGAAGGTCATGTTCTGGAAAAATCACTGCCGCGTTCAGGCCGACCCGTCCGGCGATTTCGGGATCAAAGCTATGGCGGCTCATGATTGACCCCCAAAATGCGCACAAACGTGTGAATTTTGTACAGGTTTTGTACGAGAAATCGGCCGTTTCAGCCGATTTCGCCGCGAAAGCTGGCGGGACTTTTTGCAAGCTTCCGCACAACGTCCTGAAAATAAGCCATATTTTTCAGGTGTTTTTGGCGACCCCGGCAGGATTCGAACCTGCAACCTGCCCCTTAGGAGGGGGCTGCTCTATCCAGTTGAGCCACGGGACCGCGCTGCAGCATCTTATCTTTCATCCCGGCGACTCTGGCCAGACCCTTTAGCTGAATTCAGGATTTGGAAATCCTGACCGAAAGGCGATAAGACTAGGGAAATACGGAGATAAGCCATCGTGAACGTTCCACCCCGCCGCCCCCTGACCCTGCGTGATGTCTCCGAGGCGTCTGGTGTTTCCGAGATGACGGTCAGCCGCGTGCTGCGGAACCGCGGTGATGTCAGCGAGGCGACCCGCGCCAAGGTGCTCAGTGCTGCCAAGACGCTGGGCTATGTCCCCAACAAGATCGCCGGTGCGCTGGCGTCCCAGCGGGTCAACCTTGTGGCCGTCGTGATCCCGTCGCTGTCGAACATGGTTTTTCCTGAGGTGATGACGGGGATCTCCAACACGCTCGATGGCTCCGGCCTCCAGCCCGTTGTGGGCGTGACAAACTACCTGCCCGAACGTGAAGAGCAGGTGCTCTACGAGATGCTCTCCTGGCGTCCGTCGGGTGTGATCGTGGCAGGCCTTGAGCAGACCGAGGCCGCCAAGGCGATGCTCAAGAACGCAGGCTGCCCTGTCGTGCAAATCATGGATGTGGACGGCACGCCGATTGATAACGCCGTGGGCATCTCTCACCGCCGCGCGGGCCGCAAGATGGCCGAACAGATCCTGAAGGCGGGCTACCAGAACATCGGGTTCCTCGGAACCAAGATGCCGCTTGATCACCGCGCGCGGAAACGCTTCGAAGGCTTCACCGAGGCGCTGGCCAAAGGCGGCGTTCAGGTCATGGATCAGGAGTTCTACGAGGGTGGCTCGGCACTCGCGAAGGGGCGCGAGATGACGATGACGCTCCTTGAGCGGAATCCTGAGATCGATTTCCTATATTACTCGAACGACATGATCGGCGCCGGTGGGCTTCTCTACCTGCTCGAAAAGGGCATCGATGTGCCCGGCCAAGTCGGTCTTGCGGGTTTCAACGGGGTGGAGCTGCTCGATGGCCTTCCCCGGATGCTCGCCACCATGGATAGCTGCCGGGCCGAGATTGGCGCGAAGGCCGCCGACATCATTCGCCACCACGTGGAGAACCCGGAAGCCGAGCCCGAGATTGTGGAGCTCAGCCCCAAGATCGCCCCGGGCGACACGCTGCGCCGCGGTCTGGGCTAAGGGCCCCGCGCGCAAAGATGCCGGAATTGCGATGATGGCGTCCTTTACGCGCCTCGCCTGACCGCTATCTCCCGCCCATGCTGTTAAACGTCCGCAACGTCTCGAAAAGCTTCCCGGGGGAGCCGCCTGTTGAGGTGCTCAAAGGCGTGTCGCTCGACTTGCGCGCAGGCGAGAGCCTTGCGCTGACGGGGGAGTCGGGATCGGGCAAATCCACACTTCTGCACATCATTGGCGGGTTGGAGAGTGCCGACGCAGGCTCGGTCACCCTCGACGGGGTGGAGCTGAGCGGCATGAAAGACGCCGACCTTGCCGACGTGCGCCGCCGCCACATCGGCGTCGTCTTTCAGCAATTCAATCTGATCCCTTCGCTGAATGTGCACGACAACCTCATCTTCCACGCCCGCCTTGCTGGGCGGCAGGACAATGCGTGGACAAATCACATGGCAGGCGCGTTGGGCCTTACGGAGATGCTGCGCAGGTACCCCGAGCAGCTGAGCGGGGGTCAGCAGCAGCGCGTGGCCATTGCGCGTGCGTTGGCAGGTAAGCCCAAGCTGATGCTCGCGGACGAGCCCACCGGCAACCTCGACGAAGACACCGGCGACCGCGTCATGGAGCTGATGCTAGCGCTTACCGCCGAGGCGGGTACGGGCCTTCTCATGGTCACGCACTCACCAGCGCGCGCGGGTGCCTTGGACTCTCAAATCACGCTCTCCCACGGGCGTTTGAGCTAGATGCACCGCGCCGCCTTCCTCGCGCTTTTGTCCCATTGGCGGCGCCAGCCGCTCCAGCTGATTGCGCTGCTCTTTGGGCTGGCGGCGGCCACGGCGCTGTGGACAGGCGTGCAGGCCATCAATCAGGAGGCGCGGTCGAGCTATGACGCCGCCGCCTCCGCCCTCGGCCAGGGAACAGAGCAGCGTCTGACGGGAGAAGGACCCATCCCACGGGAGACGTTTATCGCGCTCCGCCGTGCGGGGTGGTTGGTGAGCCCTGTCGTCGAAGGGCAGGTGAACGGCGTCACGCTCCTAGGGGTCGACCCTTTCACGCTGCCCCCCATGGCGGCGAGCCCCAATCTGCAGGGCGATAGGCTCGGCGCGTTTTTGAATAACGGCCTGATCCTCGCCAATGCGGATACGGCGCCCGCGCTCGCTGGCTACAACGTGGAGACCGCCGCCAACATCCCAGACGCCCAAGCCACGATGGATGTGACCACCGCGTGGGAGGTGCTGGGCAAGACGGGATTTGATTACCTCGTGGTGACATCGCCTCAGCCGATGGGTCTTCCGCCCCTCACGGAGGTCGCTCCGGGGCTCACTCAGGTCACGGAGGAGGCGGCTGGAGACATTGCGAACCTCACGCGCTCCTTTCACTTGAACCTAACGGCTTTCGGGCTTCTGAGCTTCGCGGTCGGTCTTTTCATCGTGCACGCGGCCATCGGGCTCGCGTTTGAGCAGCGCCGCAGCATGTTCCGGACCTTGCGCGCCCTGGGCCTGCCCGCACGCAATCTGACGTTGCTTTTGGCGGGGGAGACGGCTGTCTTCGCACTGCTTGCCGGCGCGCTGGGCGTGGTGCTGGGTTACGGCGTGGCGTCGATGCTGCTGCCGGGGGTGGCGGGTACGCTTCGTGGCCTTTACGGCGCCTCGGTACCGGGGAGCCTGACGCTCGATCTCAGCTGGGTTCTGAGCGGCTTTGCCATCACCTTCGCGGGTGCCTCTGTGGCGGCGGCGAGTTCGCTCTGGCGGGTGGCGACGCTGCCGATCCTCGCCCCCGCGCGGCCCCGCGCTTGGGCCATGGCGTCGGTCCGCGGACGGCTGCTGCAAGCGGGCGCAGGCGCGCTGTTGCTGGTGATTTCTGCGGTGATCATCGCGCAGGGCGAGGGGCTCGTAGCTGGCTTTGCCATGCTGGGCGCGTTGCTCTTTGGGGCTGCGCTGATGCTGCCTTTCTTCCTCGATCTCAGCCTGCGGGCAGCGGCCTTCGTGGTACGGGGTGTGCTTGGCCAATGGGTCGTCGCTGACACGCGCCAACAGGTGCCGGGCATGTCGCTCGCGCTCATGGCGCTGCTGCTCGCGCTGGCCGCGAATATCGGGGTGGGGACGATGGTGTCGTCCTTTCGGGCAACCTTCACGGGCTGGCTCGATCAACGTCTCGCCTCCGAGCTATATCTGACCGCGCAGACGCCCGCGCAGGCCGCTGCGTTGGAGGCGCTCTTGGATGCTGAGGCTGATGCCACGCTACCCCTGCGCACGGCTCAAGCACGGCTCGTGGGCGCACCGGCGGCGATCCTCGGCGTTGTCGATCACGTGACCTATCAGCAGGGCTGGCCGCTCATCGAAGCGGCCCCCGATCCTTGGGCACGCATGAATGCGGGCGAGGGCGCCTTTATTAACGAGCAGCTTTGGCGTCGGACGGGTCTTGCCATGGGCGATCGGTTGGAGCTTTTGCCCGGTTGGTCGCTGCCCATCGTGGGCGTCTACACTGATTACGGCAACCCCGAGGGCCAAGCCATGGTCGCCCAGCCGGAGCTTCTGGCCCGGGTGCCCGACCTCTCCCCCCTGCGTTATGCCGCGCGGGTGGCGCCGGAGAGGGTCGAAGATCTGCGCAAAGCGGCCGAGGCGCTGGGCGTACCTGCGGGCAACATCCTCGATCAGGCCTCCGTCAAACGCTTCTCGCTCGATGTGTTTGAGAGGACTTTCCTCGTCACTGGCGCGCTCAATGTGTTGACGCTCGGCGTGGCGGCGATTGCGATCCTCGCCTCGCTGACGACACTGGCCTCCATGCGCCTACCGCAGCTCGCGCCTGTTTGGGCCATGGGGCTGACGCGTGCCCGCCTTGCCCGGTTGGAGCTTTTGCGCGCTGCCCTCTTTGCCGCCCTGACGTTCCTCTTCGCGCTGCCCTTGGGGCTCGCCGTGGCGTGGATGCTGCTCAGCGTCGTCAACGTGCAGGCCTTCGGGTGGAAGCTGCCGATGCTGGCCTTCCCGGTTGAGTGGCTCCGGCTCCTTGCGCTGGCCCTGCTTGCCGCGCTTTTGGCGGCGGCGCTGCCAGCGTGGCGGCTTGGGCGTATGGCGCCGTCCCGTTTGCTGAAGGTCTTTGCCGATGAACGTTAAGGCCCTCCTGACCCTGCTCTTCACCCTCGTCGCTGGCTCCTTCTCACAGGCGCAAAGCTTCGCCGGTTTGGGCGAGGATGCGGACGGGTTCGCGCTGCCAGTGCTGGGCGATCAGTTCGTCTTCCCTGAGGATCACGGCCCCCACCCAGCGTTCCGGATTGAGTGGTGGTACCTCACCGCGAACCTCATTGGCGCCGATGGCCGCGACTACGGCGCGCAATGGACGCTTTTCCGATCGGCGCGCGAACCCCGCGCGGACGCGACATGGCAGAGCCCGCAAACCTGGATGGGTCATGCCGCGCTCACGACGCCCGAGGCGCATTACGCCGCAGAACGCTTTGCGCGGGGCGGCTCTGGGCAAGCGGGTGCCGTGGCCAGCCCATTCGCCGCCTGGATCGACGATTGGGAGATGTCGGGCAGTGATACGTTGGGCGAACTGCGCCTCACTGCGCGGGCCGGGGGGTTCGCCTACGACCTCACCCTCGACGCGCAGGGCCCGCTCGTCTTCCACGGACAGGACGGCCATTCGGTCAAAAGTGCGGAGGGGCAGGCCTCCCGCTACTACTCGCAGCCCTTCTACGAGGTGACGGGCGAGATCGAGACGTTGGCCGGCCCGATGCAGGTGACCGGCACCGCGTGGCTCGACCGAGAGTATTCATCGCAACCGCTGGGGCGCACGCAATCTGGGTGGGATTGGTTTGCCTTCACCTTCCCGGACGGACACCGCCTCATGGCATTCGAGCTGCGCGACAGTCAGAACGCCGACTACCAATCGGGCAGCTGGATTGCGCCGGATGGCCGTGTCACGCCCCTCCAGCCGGGTGATTTTGAGGCCGAACCAAACGCCTGGACCGACGTCGACGGGCGCCGCATTCCGACCTCTTGGTCCTTCACCTACCCGGCGCAGGGCGTCGATGTGGAGTTGACAGCTGTCAACCCAAACGCGTGGAATGATCTTGTGTTCGCCTATTGGGAGGGTCCCTTCCGCTTTTCAGGCACCCACAACGGGACCGGCTATCTGGAGATGACTGGCTATGAGTGAATGGTACGAGACCCTTGATGGCGTCTACGGACGGGCGTGGTCACTGTTGATCCGGGGCACCAACGACCCTAAACACGATGCCCGCACCCCCACTTTGGCCACGATGTCGGCCACGGGGCCTCAGCAGCGGACGCTCGTACTGCGCCAGACCGACAAAGAAGGCGGACGCATCATCCTTTATACCGACAAGGCCAGCGCCAAGGTGGGGGAGATCATCGCAGACCCCCGCGTGTCGCTGCATGTGTGGGACAAACGCTCGCAAATCCAGCTGCGGCTGGCGGCGACGGCGTCACTGGCGCCCGGGGACCCGAAGCTTTGGGAAAAGATGCCCGAAGGCGCGCGCGAGGTGTACGGCGTGGAGCCCCCGCCGGGAACGCCCCTCGAGGATCCTTTGTCGTTCGAGCGTACGTCGAACGCGGACAAGTTCCTGTGCGTGACGCTCACGCTGCACGAGATCGAGCTGGTGACGCTTGCCCCCGACCCACATCGCCGCGCGCGGTTCCGTCGTGTGGACGGATGGGCTGGGCAATGGCTCGCCCCCTGATCTGAAAAGAAATAGGCCCGGGCAAAACGCTGCCCGGGCCGAAAAGGCTGATACACGTTGTGCCTGGCGGAGGCGCTTAATCGTGTGGGAAGGCGTCGTCGTCTGGGCCCGCCAAGTCTTGCGGCCCCACTCGATCTGCCAAACGTTTAAGCCAAACAACGACTTCGCGTTCGTCGGGGGAAAGTCCGTCGCACGCGATTACCTTATCAACGATGCCCCGCAAGCTGGGCCAGCGCGTGTAAAAATCAGCCAAATCCGAAATAGGACTTTTGGATATGTTTCGATCAATCATCATGCGTTCAACATAGGGATGGTCCCCCCAAAGGTGCGCGTGAAAAAAGTGTGAAAGACTTTGCGTAACTCGGTTCGGCTGCTACCCCTTTAGCAGCCCGAGGGATGCGGAGCGCTTAAAAAGTGGTGTCTAAAACAGTCGAGGTCGCCTTGTTTGGTGCCTGCGTGATACGCGGGCTGCAAAGTGGTGCTGTCGAAATTGTCGGCGCCAAGCAGAAAGCCTTGTTCGCTATTTTGGTCACCGCGCCCAATGGCCGGACTACGCGAACGCACCTGCAACAGATGCTATGGGGGCACAGCTCCTACGACGGCGGCCAGCAAAGCCTGCGCCGCGCGCTTTCCGATATCAAAAGGACGTTGGGGGAAGAGGCCTACGATCAGCTGATCGCACCAACCAATGCCGAGATCAAAATCGACATGTCGCAGGTTCAGATGATCGGTCAGCCCGGTCGTGGGGAGTTCCTGGAAGGCCTCGACATCAAAGAGCCTGCCTATGAGGCGTGGCGTGATCAGATCCGGTCGAACCCCGATCAGATCTTCTCTCTCTATGGTCCGACCCATGCCGCTGCGGAGCAATCCGTGGTGCCGACGGTGTCGATCCTGCCTTTCCGGGTGGTGCTCGGCGACGAGACCCACACCACCTTGGGTGACTATCTGGCCGAACAAATCTGCAGGTCGATGTCTCGGTCCCGCCTGATCGCCGTGATCTCGCATCTCTCCGCGCGCGAGATGGCGTCGCGGACGCTGGATCTGACCTCGATGCGAAACACGCTGGGCGTGGATTACCTGCTGACCGGCTCCATTCGAGCCATCAGCGACAAGGTCATCCTCGACGTAGACTTCGTGGACGCGCGCACGGGCCGTATCCTGTTTACCCGGAACTTCTCGCACGCCTTTGCCGATTTTATCAGCGGTGAGAGCGATGCGGAGTATCGCATCGTTCTCGATATCGGGCGGGCCATCGCGACGGAGGCGATCCAGCATACCTCCGGGCGCCGCGTCAAAGACATCGAGGACCACCATCTGCTGATGTCGGGGGTCTCCAAGCTCTACCAGTTGCGGCTGAGCTCGTTCGTGGAAAGTCGCGAGATCATCAACGAGGCGATCCGACGGGCTCCGCAAACTGCCGAGGCCCACGCATGGCTGGCGCATTGGCACGTCAAATGCGTTTTCAATGGCTGGACGACCAATCGCGCCGAAGACGCGCAGCGGGCGCTGGACGCGTCAGCGCGCGCGCTCGATATCGATCCGGAGAACGCGTTCTGCCTGACGATGGACGGGGCCGTGAACAACACCCTGATCCGGCGCAGTGATATCGCGCAAGATCGCTTTGCAGCGGCCATCGACATCAACCCCAATGAATCGATGTGTCACCTGCAGCAAGGCGTTCTGGACGCCTTCACCGACAAGGGCGCCGAGGCCGTGAATGCCGTTGAGATGGCCAACCGCCTTTCGCCCGTAGACCCCTTCGACTACTTTTATCATTCCATGACGGCCACTGCCTACATTGCGGCAGAGAACTGGGAGAGAGCGCTCGAATTCGCGGACAAATCGTTGAGCCGCAACGATCGCCACACCTCCACCCTGCGCGCCAAGATCGCGGCGCTCTACATGCTCGATCGCAACGAAGAGGCGCAGGAAGCTTTTGATCTCATGATGCGCAAGGATCCCGAATTTTCTGTGGAGTCTTATGCACGTCACCACCCGGCAGCTGCCTACAAGACCGGCAAGCTCGTGGTGGAGGCACTTCGCGGTTTGGAGGCTGCACGCAACCGCGTTTCTTAACACAGAAAACACATCACTAATTGGGAGGGTGATTTCATGTCCGGTTTTCAGGGCCTTCAAGGTTTGCAGGGGTTACAAGGGCTTCAGGGCCTACAGGGGTTACAAGGTTTGCAGGGCCTTCAAGGGCTTCAGGGTTTGCAGGGGCTTCAGGGGCTGCAGGGCCTCCAAGGGCTGGCCGGTCACCCGGGCGCTGCTAACAGCCAGACATCTGCTGTCTCAATCCGCCACGTGGCCGGTCAGGATCCGATTGATCCGACCAAGATCACTGAAGACGACCGCACCAACGACCAGCAGATGGAGTATTGGGCCGATCCGATCCGTGGCTTCATCTATGTTGCCGACTTCCTGAAGAACTATGGCTGGACGCCCGCAGACGACCACATCACGCTAAGCTGGGGCGGCAAGACGATGCTCAAGCTTGGGCGCCCGTCGCTCGAGCTTCTCGTGAAGCAGCTGGACTACATCGACAATTACATGGATCTGCGTGCGGATCGCGGCGGTGAGATCATCGGCCAGATGGGATCGCTCGCCGGGGATTACGCCTATATTATGGGGCTCACCCCGTCGCGCCACGGTCGCGTGCTGGAGCTGATTGATCTGACCCAGACGCTGTGTTCCTTCGCGGTCTCGATCCCAAAACACTACCTGACAGTGCGCCGCCCTGACCAACTGGACGGGCGCCTGATGCCGATGATCCAGACGCCGGGTCATGGCTCCTTCCCGTCGGGCCACGCGACGCAGGCCATGGCGATTGCAACGGTGCTTGCCGCTGTCGTAGATGCGGTGCCTGAGCATTTCCCCGATGGTGAGGCGCGCAAGAAGCTCCTCTTCAAGCAGGCCGAGCGCATTGCGCAGAACCGCACCGTAGCGGGCGTGCACTACCCGATCGACAGTATCGCGGGTGCCTATCTCGGCCGCGAAATTTCGCGGATCATCGTAGCCTCTGCGCAGGCCACGCCGAGTGCGCTGGGCGGGCAGTCCTACAATGCGACCGAGAATGTCGACTATTTCTACGATGACTTCGCGGCGATGTCGGACGGGCAGAACGGCACCTATGACGTGACGCGGTCTGGGCCGATTGCATGGCTTTGGGGGAAGGCAATTGGTCAGTTTATCTGAGCTGGCCAATTCCTTTTTGAGCTCCCATGACAGCTATGAACCCAGATATGAGCCCGCCGCCGACTGCGACGGCCTTGGGCCCTTACACCGCTTGGATGTACGGGCCTGGCAACGCGTATGACTTCTTTGCCGCCGACAGGGGGAGGGCGCCGCATGTCCTGTCCGGTGTGGTGGGGCGCGCAGGCGGTCACGTGCCCACCTCAAGTCGCACGCCGATCAGCGCAGGGGGCGTGACTGCGTCCCTTTACGCACCAACGATGTGGGACGGTTTGCCGTCCCCATGTTTTGTTCCTTTCATGATGTCCGGTGTCGAGGCGCGCAGCGCTGAAGGCGCCCTGCTGGATGCGCTGTGGCGTACCGCTGGCCCGGCAGATGTCGCGCTTCCAGGAGGAGGCGGGCTCGGGCCGAAGGCGGGTGACGAGACTTTCATGAACGCGGGTTTCCCGCTTCGGGAAGACAGTGTCGATCTGGCCGCCAGCGGGGCATCGACACTCAGCGCCGACCCTGCAGTCGATCCGAAAAAGCCGCTCGTCGTGATCGGTATCATCGACGACGGTATCCCCTTCGCGAACCGCGCCTTTGATGGGCTGGGCAGACGCACGCGCGTCGATGCGTGCTGGGTGCAGGGTGCTGCCCACGATGGCTCCGGCCGCGTGCGGTTTGGGCGCGAGGTAACGGGCGACGACATCACATCGCTCCGGCAGGCCCATGGCGTTGATGAGGACGCGATCTACCGCGCTGCGGGTGCCCTCGTCGACGGCACCTCCCTTTCAGGCGACATCGCCCATGGTGCCCACACTTTGGGAGCTTTGGCCGAAAGCAGCGATGTGCAGGTGCGCATCATCGCCGTTGATCTGCCGCCGGCCTCCACGTGGGACGCTTCGGGCTATGGTCGTGACATGCTGATGCTGGCGGGGATGCACTACATCTTCGATCGGGCGGACAAGCTGGCCGCGGCCTACGGCAAGACCACGCTGCCGATGGTGGTGAACATCTCCTACGGCTACTCGGGCGGGGCCCATGACGGGCAATCCACGCTTGAGGCAGCCTTTGATGAGCTGATCGAAGCCCGTCGCGCCAAAGCGCCTACGGGGCTGACATTGCCATCGGGGAACATGTTACTTGATGCGATGCACGCTGTCGCAGAGGTCGCTTCCTGCGCCGAGATGGACCCCCTCCCGTGGCGGGTTCAGCCCTCGGACCGAACATCGACGTTCATGGAGTGTTGGCTGCCAGAGGGCCTCTCGCCCGATACGGTGAGCTTTCGCGTCCACGGCCCCGGTCCCACCTATGGGCCGCCAGGGCCAGAGGCGGCCACGGCGCCAGTCGCCGATCCCGGCGGGCTGACAACCATGACGCCCATCTTCTGGCAGGGCAAAACGGTCGGTCAGTTGAGCCTTGATCAGGATAGATCCGGTCGATGGCGGTATCTTGTGGCCTTGGCACCCACCGAGAGTGGGATCGACGGGCACGCGCCCGCGGGGCTTTGGAAGATTGCTGTCACGAACAATGGCCCCGCGGCGCAGGTTCTGCGTTTCTGGATCCAGCGCGACATCAGCTATGGCCACGGTGAAACAGGCGCACGTCAGAGCTATTTCGACGAGGCCGCCAACGCGCGCGTCACGCGCGATGGCCGGCTGTCTGAAGATGACAGCCCGGATGCCATGACCCGCCGTGCGGGGTCGCTGAACGGCATGGCCACGGGCGCCACGCCCCTGATCGTCGGTGCCGCGCGTGATCGTAGCGCGCGGGCAGAGATGTATGGCTCGGCCTCTTACGCCGGTGATGCGCGCGAGGTGGACCTTTCAGCCATGGTCTCAGCTACCGAGGCTGAGGTCGGGCGGCTAAGCTTAACGGTTCGGAGTGGCAGTAGGGTGCGCCTGTCGGGCACATCCGTTTCGTCGCCTGCCGTTGGCGCCACGCTGCGCGATATCATTGCAGCCCAGCCTGCGGGTGCGAGCAGTGACAACTATGCCGCTGCTTTGATGGCCACGGGCCTCTTCGGCCCCGTTGAGCAAAAGGATGCGCCACGCCTCGGACGTGGGGTGCGCACATAAAGAAAGAGGCGGCCCCGGGACTGGGCCGCCTCCTCATAGGCTTTGAGGGTTAGGGAGAAATTCCTCAAGCCAAACTCAGGTTATTCCGGCGATGCTGGGCCTTGGAGGCGCTTTCCCCGCGCTTGCGGACGGCGAGCGTTGCCAGAGCGTCGGCGGAAGCGCCGCAGCCCAGATCAGCGCGGGCGACCAGATCGTCCCAGATAGCGGTGGGTGTGAGCACGGCCATCACCGCTTTGCCGCCGGGGGCTGCTTCGTCGAAGGTTTCGACGCTCATCCCGAGGAACTGCCAGCCTTCGTTGAAGCAGAAGATCGTTCCGCTGAACGCCGCGTCCGTCTGCGAGATCATGTAGTGGTGCTTGTCGCCATGGCCGGCCATGCGGAGCGCACCCATTGCCACACGAACCTGCCCGTCAGCGGCCACAAAAAGCGCATGCACCGGTTCATGCTTGAGCACGGCGCCAGGTGTGGGGTCGAGGAGGACTTCGCCGGGCAGACCAATGCGGTTGGTATTGCAAAGCGCGTCTTCATTGGCCGTGCGGGCCAGGTAAAAGCCCAGTGGCTCGGAGCCGAGACCGTCACGGGTCATGCGGCGATCCTGCCAGCGGCGTAGAACGTAGCCTCTGCCGAGGTTGATGCCGTCACCACACCACGTGGCCGCGCCGGGAATAACCGCGTTGGCGGCAATCGCGCCACGGCGGAGGACATGGGCTTCGCGGCTATGGCCTTTGGCGTCCTCAATACTAGCGGCGCTGTTGGGCGCGGCCGCTTGACGGCGAATGTGGTCAAGGCGCGCTTCGATTCGCTCAGCATCTTCGGGCGCTTCGATTTCCTGCATGCGGGCCGTCATCTCGGTCTCAAGGCGCGAGGCACTTGGGCGCGGCTGCGCCTCCGTGGCAGGCGGGTTGGCAGCCCAGAGACGTGCGGCCTTGCTGAGACCGGGCTGATTGGCAGCTTCCGGGAAAAGGAGGTCGGCGTCAGGCAGCGCAGACAGGATTGCCATTGAAAGATCGCGGTAGGCCGCAAAATCAGCGTCCGGGCACTTGGGAACCTCAACAGTCGCGAATCCCCCGGACAAGAGCCACTCGCGCAAGGCTGGGTCATCTGCGACAGCGCTCAGTGATTTGCCGAAAGTTGCGAAAATCGAAGCGCTGGTGCCCCTTGCGGTTGCTGAAATAACGCCGGGACCCGTTTGAAAGCGCGCATCCTGCGCCACTTCTGCCCAGCAGAAGTCGTGGCGAGGGGCAGCAGCCTGAAAGTCGGACATCGTTGCGAAAGCGGTCATGGCTTTTCTCCCTGTTCTTCACGGCGGCAAGGCCACCGCAGCTTGGGGGAATAATGCGCCGGGTTTCCCCCTTTCACGGAGTGAGTAAAGCGTGATTTCGAACGTGAGGTAGATTAATGCATATAAAGCAATGAGTTATAGGGCGCGCACGCCGTCACCTTAACGATCGTGAAAGCCTTGTGAACGCCGTGAAAGCGCAGTTTCACGCGCAACCTGTCAATTTTGACAGGCCGTCGAGTACCCAGAGGAGGGAGAGAGTGGTGAGCCGTGCAGGGTTCGAACCTGCGACCCACTGATTAAAAGTCAGTTGCTCTACCAACTGAGCTAACGGCCCACTCAGGCCGCCCACATAGAAAGACCCAATGAGAGGGTCAAGGACAAAAGAGGCGCGTTTCGCAGAGTCGAACAATCAAGACACGGCCCCTCCACTGGCCATGAGCCTGCCGTGTAGCTATATCGCGGCTCCATGGCTGACGTTTTGACACCTCTGCCGTTCATGAAAATGCACGGCCTTGGCAACGATTTCGTTGTCGTCGACCTCCGTGACGGGGGGCGGATGCCGTCGACGCGTTTGGTCTGTGCCTTGGCAGATCGCCATCGCGGTGTGGGATTCGATCAGCTCGCGGTCATCGCGGATCATGCCAGCGCGGATCTTGAGATCACTTATTACAATGCTGATGGTTCCACCTCGGCGGCCTGTGGTAACGCCACGCGCTGTATCGCCGAGCGTGAGCTTGCGCGCACGGGCCACGAGACGCTCGCCATCGAAGTGACGGGGCGCGGTGCCTTGTCGGCGGTGCGCCGCGCGACTGGCGTCGTGGCGGTGAACATGGGTCACCCTTTGCTTAGCTGGCAGGACGTCCCGCTCGCGGAAGAGATGGACACGCTGACCTTGCCTTTGGCGGGCGGGCCTTCTGCGACTGGTATGGGCAACCCGCATTGCACGTTCTTCGTAGAGGATGCCGAGGCCGTCGATCTGGCCACGCGCGGACCCGAGGTTGAGAATCACCCGCTCTTCCCAGAGCGCACCAATGTTCAATTCGCCACGGTGCTGAGCAACAGCCGCATCCGCATGCGCGTTTGGGAGCGGGGGACGGGTATCACACTGGCCTCAGGCTCCTCCTCTTGCGCGACGGCGGTGGCGGCGGCGCGCCGGGGGCTGACAGGCCGTCAGGTAGAGATCGTGCTCGACGGTGGCAGCCTTCAGATTGACTGGCGCGAGGATGGTGTGTGGATGTCGGGGCCCACGGCCCATGTCTTTGATGGCACGCTGACGCCCGAGTTTCTGGCCGCGCTATGAGAAAACCCCCGGTCTTTTCGAACCATGGGTGTCGTCTGAACGCCTATGAGACGGCGGCCATGACGGAGCTCGCCACTCAGGCGGGACTGAGCGATGCGGTCGTGATCAACACCTGCGCGGTGACGCAGGAAGCGATCCGCAAGGCCAAGAAGGACATCCGCAAGCGTCGTCGCGATAACCCTAATGCCAAGATCATCGTCACGGGCTGTGGCGCGCAGGTCGACCCGGAAGGGTTCGCGTCCATGGGGGAGGTCGATCATGTGATCGGCAACACCGAGAAGATGCAGCCCGCCACCTGGTCGCTCCTGAGCACGGGCGACAGTGAGCCGGTGCAGGTCAACGACATCATGTCGGTGACGGAGACGGCAGGGCACTTGATCGATGGCTTTGGCACACGGGCGCGCGCCTATGTACAGGTGCAGAACGGCTGCGATCACCGCTGCACCTTCTGCATTATCCCCTATGGCCGTGGGAACTCGCGGTCCGTCCCGGCGGGAGTGGTCGTCGAGCAGGTGCAGCGGTTGGTAGATAAAGGGTTCAACGAGGTGGTGCTGACCGGCGTTGATATGACGAGCTGGGGCGCAGATTTGCCTGCGGCGCCGAAGCTTGGTGATCTGGTGCGACGCATCCTGAAGCTGGTGCCCGATCTGCCGCGACTGCGGATCAGCTCCATCGATTCCATTGAGGTGGATGAGGCGCTGCTGGAGGCGATTGCCACCGAGCCCCGCCTGATGCCGCATCTTCATCTGAGCTTGCAGCACGGCGACGACCTGATCCTGAAGCGCATGAAGCGGCGGCATATGCGCGATGATGCCATCCGCTTTTGTGAGGACGCGCGCCGGTTACGCCCGGGCATGACCTTCGGGGCAGATATCATCGCGGGCTTCCCCACCGAAACTGAGGCGCATTTCGAGAACTCGATGAAGCTCGTAGAGGAATGCGGGCTGACCTGGCTCCATGTCTTTCCCTATTCAGCGCGTCCGGGCACGCCTGCGGCGCGGATGCCGCAAGTGAATGGCGCCGCGATCAAAGAGCGCGCGGCACGGCTTAGGGCTGCGGGCGACAGAGCTGTTTCGGCGCATTTGGCCGCGCAGGTCGGCGAGGCGCGTCAGGTGCTGATGGAGAGCCCGCGCTTGGGGCGCACCGAGCATTTCACCGAAGTGGCCTTTGCGGAAGATCAGCCGGTGGGTGAGATCGTGCCTGTGACGATTGCGGGGCAGGCGGGTACGCAGCTGACTGTCTAGAGCGCTTCGGACCGAGTGTTCTCAGTACAATTGCGGACTTGAAAAGAGCCCTGCGAGGGATTTGGCTGCAACGCGACAGCTGAGAGCCATCGCCATGCATCCAAACCGCACCTTTCGAAAAACATCTGAGCTTGAGGCTCTGAATGTGGTTCGTGCGCGGGCGTTTGGGACGCTCGCGGTGAACGGAGAGGCCGGGCCGTTGTTGGCCCATGTGCCGTTTCTTTTGGCCGAGGATGCCGCGACGCTTGATCTGCATCTCGTGCGTTCGAACCCGATTTGCCGGGCGCCGGGGTCCGCGGTGATCTCTGTCACGGGCCCTGATGGCTATGTGTCGCCCGATTGGTACGAGGTGCCCGACCAGGTGCCGACGTGGAATTATGTGGCCGTGCATATTCGCGGCACGCTCGAGATGCTGCCGTCCGAGGACATGCGCGACATGTTGGAGCGGCAGTCAGCGCATTTCGAAGGGCTCTTGCCGAAGAAGCCTTGGACTACGGACAAAATGTCGGACGGGGTGATGGAGGCGATGATGCGCGGGATCCTTCCCGCCCGGCTGCACATCGAGAAGATCGATAGCACCTTCAAGCTGAACCAGAACAAGCTCGATGAGGTGCGGCTGCGTGCAGCTGATGCCATCGAGGGCGGCGTGGGCGAACGGTTGGGTGATCTGGCCCAGCTGATGCGCGAGCCGCCGGTTTAGGAAGCGAGAGGCGCTGCCCCTCGCGCTCCCCGAAGTATGGAGCACGAAGAAGGGCGGCTTCTGGAAAGGGTGGGGCTGCGTTCCTACCTTTTAGGACAAAGGAGAGATGTGATGGCCCTACCTTTAGCTCCGATTTCTGGTGTGGCGTTACGCTATGGCGCGGTGGCTTTGGCGACCTATGCGGCGGCGCGGTCTATCCCCAAGCTCAGGCGTGATCAGAGCGTGGAGGACAGTCTCGATACTGTTGAGGAGGGCGTGGAGATGCGCCGCGATCCCGAGCAGGTGAATGCGACGGGGCGGTATCGGCGCGTTTTGCGTGTCGGACGGCGCGCGGTAGAGATTGATGCCACGGCGCTGGCGCGTGTGCGTATTCGGAGTGTTGAATAATGGAGCTGGTCTATTCCCCCGCCTCGCCTTTCGTTGGGATGACTGTGGTGATGGCCCATGAAACCGGGCTGATTGATCAAATCACGTTGAAGACGATCACCACAAACGCCTTTGAGACCGCCGCCGAGGCGGCCGCTGCGAATCCCTTGGGAAAGATACCTGCGCTGATCCGGCCTGAGGGCGGCGCGCTGTATGATAGTCGGGTGATTTGTCGTTACCTTGATGCGCGCGCGGCGGCTGGTCTATATCCCGAAGCCCGCCTTTGGGAGGTTTTGACGCTTGAGGCGACCGCTCAGGGCATCTGCGATTGCGCGGTTTCCATGGCCTATGAGCGCCGCCTGCGCCCGGAGGAAAAGCAATCGAGCGAGTGGATAGAGGCGCAATGGGCCAAGGTCGCGCGGGCGCTTGATGCCATAGAGGCGCGCTGGATGTCCCATCTTTACGGGCCATTGGATGCCAGCCACATCGCGGTGGGCTGCGCCCTTGGCTACATCGATCTGCGCCACGATGCGCGCGCCTGGCGTGAGACGCGGCCTGGATTGGCGGCGTGGTATCAGAAATTCGCGGAGCGGCCCTCGATGCAGGCAACAGCGCCGGCTTAAGGGAATCGCTATAGCGCAGGCGCGGCCCACAGAACTCAGCCTGCGCCCGATTGTCCGGTAGAACCCGGATTTATCTTCCCGTAAGTGAGTTCGAGCTTGCGCGAGGGATTCTTTGCTCTACGTCGCGCAGCGATGCCACGTGTCCAAATGGGGGGCACGCAGCCGACGGAGGAATACTTGTCTAATACAGAAGACAGCCACGACGAGGGGCGCCGAGATTTCATCTACTACGCGACTGCAGGTGCAGGCGCAGTTGGTGTTGGTGCAGCAGTTTGGCCCTTGATCAATCAGATGAACCCGTCAGCCGACGTTCTCGCGCTGGCATCGATCCGTGTTGACGTGAGCGGCCTTGACGAAGGTACGCAGATCACCGTTCTGTGGCAGGGTAAGCCTGTGTTTATCCGCCGCCGCACGGTCGAAGAGATCGAAGAAGCCCGCGCCGTCGCACTGAGCGACCTGCAGGACCCGATCGCACGGAATGAAAACATTGCGGGCGAGGTCGATGCGACCGACGCCAATCGCGCGCTCGACGAAGCGGGTGAGTGGCTCGTCCAGATGGGCGTTTGCACGCACCTCGGCTGCGTTCCGCTCGGCAACGCTGGCGACTTTGGCGGCTGGTTCTGCCCCTGCCACGGTTCTCACTACGACACGGCGGGCCGTATCCGTCGTGGACCCGCACCGACGAACCTTCCCATTCCACCGGCGGCCTTCGTGGACGACGGTACAATCGAACTTGGTTAAGAGGAGAGACCATGTCCGGCATTCCCCACGACCACTACGAACCGAAGAGCAACTTCGAGAAAGGCATGCAAGCGCGCCTGCCGATTATCGGGCTGCTCTACGACACCATCATGATCCCCACGCCCAAAAACCTGAACTGGATGTGGATTTGGGGTATCGTGCTGACCTTCACGCTCGCACTGCAGATCATCACTGGCGTTGTCCTGGTGATGCATTACGTGCCGCACGTGGACATGGCGTTCGCGTCGGTTGAGCACATCATGCGCGACGTCAACGGCGGTCATATGATCCGCTATCTGCACATGAACGGCGCGTCGCTGTTCTTCATTGCAGTCTACGCGCACATTTTCCGTGGCCTCTATTACGGCTCCTACAAAGCGCCCCGCGAGGTCACCTGGATCATCGGCATGCTCATCTACCTTTTGATGATGGGCACGGCCTTCATGGGCTACGTTCTGCCCTGGGGTCAGATGTCGTTTCACGGTACTGCCGTGATCACTGGCCTTTTTGGTGCTGTGCCCTTCGTGGGTGAAGCGCTGCAGACGTGGCTTTTGGGTGCATCTGCGGTGGGTCAGCCTGCGCTGAACCGCTTCTTCTCGCTCCACTACCTGCTTCCGTTCGTGATTGCGGGTCTTGTGATCGTGCACATCTGGGCCTTCCACACGACGGGTAATAACAACCCGACGGGTGTCGAAGTGCGCCGCACGTCGAAGGAAGAAGCTGAGCGCGACACGCTGCCGTTCTGGCCTTACTTCGTGATCAAGGATCTCTACGCTCTCGCGATCATCTTGCTCGTGTTCTTTGCGATCGTTGGCTTCATGCCAAACTATCTGGGTCACCCGGATAACTACATCGAAGCGAACCCGCTCGCGACGCCGGCGCACATCGTTCCGGAATGGTACTTCCTACCGTTCTACGCGATCCTGCGTGCGTTCACGGCCGACGTCTGGATCGTGATGGGCGCAAGCTGGATCACCGGCGGCATCATCGACGCGAAGTTCTTCGGCGTGCTTGCCATGTTCGGCGCCATCGCCGTGATGGCGATCGCACCTTGGCTCGACACGTCCACGGTGCGCTCCGGTCGCTACCGTCCGATGTTCAAGATCGCTTTCTTGATCCTCGGCGCGGACTTCATGTTCCTGATGTGGCTGGGTGCTATGCCTGCGGAAGAGCCCTATGCGTCTCTGTCGCTGCTCGGCTCAACCTACTGGTTCGCTTACTTCCTCGTGATCCTGCCGCTTCTCGGCATCATCGAAAAGCCGACGACCCCGCCGGCGACCATCGAGGATGACTTCAACGCTAAATACGCCAAATCTGGCGGCGGTGCCTCTGAAGGCGTCGCCACCCCGGCGGAGTAAGGACGCACCAATGCTTAAGCGACTTACACTTACTGCTGCTCTCGCCCTCGTGCTTGCGACAGGCGCACATGCGGCTGGCGGGTCAGGAGAAGTAACCGACTATGATTTCTCCTTTGAGGGTCCTTTCGGCACCTTTGACCAGATGCAGCTGCAGCGCGGCCTTCAGGTTTACACTGAGGTCTGCTCTTCCTGCCACGGCATGAAGTTTGTGGCTTTCCGGACGCTCGGCGATCCCGGTGGCCCACAGCTTCCTGAAGATCAGGTGCGCGCCTATGCGGAACTCTATGAAGTCTGGGATCCGACCCTGTTTGACGGCGAAGGTGACTTCCGTCCGGCAACGCCCGCGGACAAGTTCCCGGAAGGTCTGATCTCCAACGCACCTGACCTGTCTTTGATGGCGAAGGCCCGCGCAGGTTTCTCTGGCCCTTACGGCACCGGCATTAGCCAGTTCGTGAACGGCATGGGCGGCCCGGAGTACATCGCATCCCTCCTCAGCGGCTACACCGGTGAGACGAAGGAAGAGGCGGGCGTGTTTCTCTACGAGAACAAGGCCTACTCGGGTGGTTACCTGTCGATGTCTCAGCCGCTCTACGGCGACGACGTCTTCTATGAGGACGGCACGGAAGCCACTATCGAGCAGCAGGCGCAAGACGTCGCGGCCTTCTTGATGTGGACGGCGGAGCCCAAGATGATGGCTCGCAAGCAGTCTGGCCTGGGCGGCGTCATATTCCTGGGTGTTCTCGCCGCGCTTCTGTACATCACCAACAAGCGCATCTGGGCGCCGGTGAAGTCCGCAGCGAAAAAGGGGGCTATTCCTGCTGAGTAAGCCTCAGATCAAGAGCTAAAAGAAGCCCCGCCCTCGAGCGGGGCTTTTTTTTATTTGCCCAGATAGCTGGCGAGCGCTGGGGGCGGGTTTGCGAGCAGCGGCGCGGTGTCTTGCGGGGCATCGGCCTGTCCGCCGCTCACCACGATAATCTGGTCCATACGGGCGGCTTCATCGGGGTCGTGGGTGACCATCAGGAGGATCGTCTCCGGCGGCAGCGTCTCTTCCATCAGATCGAACATCTCGGCCTTCAGTGCCGGTCCGAGCGCCGAGAAGGCTTCGTCCAGGAGCAGGATCGGACGTTCCCGCAAAAGCACCCGTGCCAGGGCAGCGCGCGCCCGCTGCCCGCCTGAAAGCGCGCCGGGCTTGCGGTCGCCGTAGTCTGCAAGGCCCACCTGATCGAGGACGGCGGCAAGCTGAGCTGATTGCGCCTGAGACAGCCGCAGGTTCGGGCTCAGCCCCATGCCTACATTCTGGGTCACGGTCAGATGCGGGAAAAGATTGCTGTCCTGGAAAACGATGGAGACAGGCCGTTCACCGGGTCTCTGCGGGGTGAGATCCGTTCCCTGCCACCGGACGGCACCTTGCTCAGGCGAAATGAACCCTGCCACGAGCGACAGGAGCGTGGACTTACCCTCACCCGAGGGGCCCAGTACGGCGGTTCTCGAACAGGGCGCGATACTCATGTCTGCGCTCAGGGTGAAGGACCCATAGGAGAAGCGGATGTCATCAAAAGTCAGCATCGGCGCGTCCTCCCTGATCGATTGCAAAGAATATCCCGAAGCTAAGCGCCACGAGGACGAGCCCGGCGCTGGCAGCCTGCTCCAACCGGTAGGCGCCCATCAACTGGTACATCGCCAAGGGCAGCGTTTGTTGGTCCGGGTTGGAGAAGAGCGCGATCACCCCGAGGTCCCCCATCGACAACGCCGCCGCGAGGCCCGCCGCAAAGCTGAGCGGCCGCCTGAGGCGCGGCAAGAGCAGCCAGCGCAGACGCGCCCAGCCGGTGAGGCCGAGGGAGTCTGCCAGCGGCCCATAGGCCTCCTCCACCCCACGGAGCGCGGGCATGAGCACACGCAGCACGAAGGGGATAGACAGGACTGCGTTCACCGCAATCGTCACAGGTAATGCGAGCCCGATGGGGTTCGTGAAGGGAAAGAGCATGATAAAGAGGCCCGTTCCCATCACTAGCGGCGAGGTGGCCAGAATAAGCGTCGAGAGCGCGTCTCCAAGCCCCTCTCCCCGGCGGAACCGCTGTGCCGAGATGGCCAGCGACAGGGAGGCCACGATTACCACCAGCGTCGAGGCCAGCGCCACCCAAAGCGAGGTAAACGCCGCCGTCCAGATGGAAGTTGGCAGCTCCAAAAGGAATGGCACGCCGCGCGCGGTCAGGATCGCGAGCGGCGTGATCAGGAAGAGGATGGCGAACGTGATCGCGGCGCCGTCGGCCCATTTCTCCCTCCTGTGGCGGTCCCAGCGTTCGATGGTTCCATCGAGCCCGCCCATGCGGGCTTGGGGCACGGTGACGAAGATCGACAGGAGCGCGATCACAGCGCAAATGGCCACCTGAATGAGGCCGAGCCGCGCCGCGCGCCCAAGGTCGAAATCGAAACGGAACGCCTCGTAGATGGCAAGCTCTACCGTCGTGGCCCGTGGACCGCCGCCAAGGGCCAGCGCCACGGCGAAAGAGGTTGTGCAGAGCAGAAAGATCACGAGGAACGCGCCGGGGAGCGTCTCGCGCAGCAGCGGCAGCTCAATGGCGCGCCACATTCCCGCGCGGGAGAGGGAGAGGCTCTCTGCAATGCGGTGCTGCTCGGCCGGTACGGCGAGCCAGGCCTGCACGAGGAGCCGCGTCGCGAGCGGCAGGTTGAAGAAGACATGGGCCAAGATCACGCCATGGGCGCCGTAGATCTGCACTGGCGGGATGCCGAAGAGGCCAAGGAACGCGCTGACGAACCCGCTTTGTCCGAAGACCGCGATGAGGCCAAGGATGGCGACGATGGTGGGTAGGATGAACGGCGCGCCAAGAAGTGCGATGATCAGCGAGCGCCCCGGGAAGCGTCGCCGCGCAAGGGCGCGGGCCACCGGGATCGCGAACACCACCGATAGCGTGGCCGAAACCAAAGCCTGCCAAAGGGTGAAGCGGATCGCCTTCCAGTCATCCCCGGAAAGCTCAGAAAGACCCTCGGCACGACCAGCGACTGCGGCCAGCGTGCCGAGGGTCAAAAGGACGATCAGGGCGGCGAAAACCGCCCCGAAGCTTATTGCGAGAGCGCCGCGCGCCATTCAGCCAGCGCCTCGTCCCGGATCGCGGCGGCTTCGTCTTCAGTGTAGAAGAGCGCCTTGTTCGGTGCGGGCAGGTCCTGGAACGCCTGGGGCCATTCAGCTGCGGCCAGCGCAGCAGGATAGGACCAGTTCGTCGTAGGGATCATGGACTGGAAATCCGAGGACATCACATAGGCCATGAACTGATCGGCAAGCTCGGGCTGATCGGTGTTGGCGATTTTGCCTGCAAGCTCGAAGAACGCGTAGTGGCCATCGCTGAAGATCGCGGAGGCTTTGCTCTGATCCTCTTCGGCCACGATGTGGTAGGCGGGCGAGGTGTTGAACGACAGCACCATCGGCACCTCACCATCGGTGAAGAGGCCATAGGCCTCCGACCAGCCCTTGGTCACGGTCGTGATGCGCGGGGCGAGGCGCGCCCAGTAGTCCTCGGCCTCATCGCCATAGACCGACTTCACCCAAAGCATGAGAGCCAGCCCCGAGATCGAGGTGCGCGGGTCCTGGATGACGATCTTGAGGTCTTCAGGCGCGTTGGCCAGCTCCTCAAAGCTCGACGGCGGGTTCGCGATCTTCGTCGTGTCGTAGACGAAGGACACATAGGACCAGTTGAAGGGCAGGAACGTGTCGTCGGCCCACTCAATCGGCAGAGTGAGGGCGCCGTTGTCCTGGCCGTGACCTGCAAAGAGGCCCGTCTCACGCGCGCGCTTCGTTACATCGGTGTTGAGCCCGATGACCACGTCGGCCTCGGTGCGCTCACCCTCGAGCAGAAGGCGGGGCAGCACGTCGCCGGTGACGAACTTCAGATCGCAGGCGCAGATCTCTTCAAAGCCCGCTTCGATGCCGGGGCCGGGGCCCCATTCGGAGCCGAAGTAATCGGGTGCATAAACGTTAAGGACAGGCGTCTCGGCCGCCGCTGCGGTGCCGAGGAGTAGTCCTGCGAGAAGGGGAAGGTGTTTTTTCATCATATCCTCCAAAACGCCGGACGGAGTAAGGGGAGCTGATGGCTACCTTCCCTCCGCCGGTATGAGCCGGTTCAGGTTCAACGGGTTCGCATCATGCATCTCAGCTTGTTTCCAAGCACCCCGAGGTGAGGAGATACATACAGGAGAAGTTGGCAGCGGCAAGGGGAGAGGGACGGTTAAGCAGACCGAACGCCCGAACCAGGGTTAGTTGGCGAATACCACCAACTTGTCCTCACGGTTTGTACTTTTTTAAAAACTCTATTCTACTGCGCACGCCAGTGTTCGGATCGTTATGTAGATTTGCGGCGATCGCTAGGGTCAGGACCCATTGATTTCCGGCTGGTGACATGATTCACGGCTCGGAAAACGAGCGGTTAACATGTCTGAT
>JAKVCO010000036.1 GCA_022448245.1 Paracoccaceae bacterium | reverse complement strand
CACAAAGCAGCATGAAACCTAAACCCGATACACCTTAGAAAAGCTGCAAAACTGTCCAAAAAGGTGGGACCACTTCAGACGTCGGTCAGCCTAGAGGCGACTGCATATCGAACGCAGTCGATGCCGAGGACAAAAGTCACATAGATCTACAAGAAGACTGGTGACTCACGAGCGGTTCAGCTTCTACTTGGACATACGAAGATGGACAGCACCATCAGATATCTGGGTGTTGAACTCGAAGACGCTTTGGCGATTGCTGAAGCAACTGAAATCTGGCCCAGAGGGTCGTTCGAGAGGAGGGCCCAAAGCGGACCTTCAGGACATGCGCAGCGAATGGCAGCATTGAGCCTTTGGCGCTTACGCGGTCGAAGCGCAGCATTCGGCAAGTATAGGCTCAAAGCTGACTTTCGTCGTGGCGAGCCCCTAGAGGGGCCCTTAGCTTCGAGGTTGACCCCTTGCCCACGACGGGCAAGCTTCGCGCTTTGACGTTCAGAAAGCTTGTGCCTCTAGAGGAGCAAACGTACCTATCGCTGACAGACGAAAACGCCGTTGGGACGCACAGCAATGAACGTCGCATAACTCCGTAGGCTCACCGCCGCAGCTCTTTTGATGATCCCATCACTGCCCGCGCAAATTGCGTTCTCAGATGAAGCACCCAGGCAAGCATTTGAAGTTGTAACCTACCAACAGCCCAGGGGTTTCATGGAGGCAATGCTCGAGCGGGATACACTTCAGCTGGTGAGTGCCGATTACTGGCCGTAGCTCGACAACGCGGACGTTGCCGTTTTCTTTCTGCCAAATCCCCAGTCGGTTCAGCACATCACAGCTTTAGGGCAATACGCTCTTTCGTCCATGCGATCGGACGCTGACTTCAGAGGGTTGGTGAAATCGACACCTCTGACAATTACCGATGAAGGCAATCGACGGGTAGTCGTCATTCTGGCCTTCATGGATAACTTGCCAACCTCAGATCCTGAAACCGCGAACCGCGTGCTAGCAGAGTCCGTACTCGGGATTATCGCAAGCTACGCGGGCTCGATGGCAGAGGGCTTTCCAACGATCGGAAGGAGAGTGAGCGCTTGCTTCATCAAATGATGGACAAAGCAAAACGCTAGCGATGGGTTCCTGGCTGGCTTTCCACATTGCAAGGGCGCCCTGCAGGCCCGTAACCTTCCGCGCTGAGCGGCGCATAGGTTCGAGGTTGACCCCTTGCGCGCGACGGGCAAGCTTTGCGCCATGACTATCAAAGACGATGCCCGCGCCTATGTCTCCCGCCGGATGCCGGAGCTCTCAGACTGGACCCGGACCATCTGGGATTATGGGGAGACTGCTTGGCGGGAGTATCGCTCGGCGGCGTTTTATGTGGATCTGCTCCGCCGCGAGGGGTTCTCCGTCGAGGAGGGCAGCGCGGGGATGCCCACGGCCTTCTGCGCGACGTGGGAGAATGGGGAGGGGCCCACAATCGGGGGTTATGCCGAATACGATGGCATCCCCGGGCAGTGTCAGGCGGCTGAGCCCAAGCGGGGCCCGCGGGCGGGCCTCAGCGCGGAGGCGGGGGGCCATACCGATCCGCATTCGGCGCTGGGCATGTCCTCGCTCGGGGGCTTTCTTGCGGCCAAGCATGTGATGGAGGCGCATGGCATCCCCGGGCGGCTCAAGTTCTTTGGGGAACCTGCGGAGAAGGTGAGGGGCTCAAAACCCATCCATGCGGCGGCGGGCTATTACGACGATCTCGACGCCGCGATCTCCTTCCATCCGTTCTACATGGCGCCCTATTGCAACACGGTGCGGTGGGACACGCATTGCGGGGCTGGCTATGCGGTGCTCTATGAATTTGCCTGTGACGCGCCTGAGACATGGCTGAGCGGGGGGGAGGCCTCTCCCATTCCCGCCTCCCACGCGGCGGCCCGCGCGCCGGGGGCGACGGATGCCATGGTGCAGATGTATCAAAACGCCAAGGCGCTGCGGGAGCACATCGTGGCCAGTGGTCAGAGCTGGTCGATGAACGAGGCGATCCTTGGGCATGGGCAGGCGACGGCTGATAACATCCCGCCTGCGCGGGCGGCGATCATGTATATGATCCGCATCTCGGAGGTGGCGGAGGCGGAGCATATCGTCCGCGGTCTCGACCACATCGCGGCAGCGGCAGCGGCTCTCACCCATTGCACTTGGAAGAAACATTGGATCGCGAAGTCGCGTCCGGGGCTGGTCAATCACGCTTTGGCCGCGTCCTGCTATGCCAATCTGGAGGCTGTGGGCGCGCCGGTGTGGGGGCAGGAGGCCACCGCCTTCGCGCAGGCGATCCAGTCTGAGCTGGGCCTCACGCCCATGGAGGACCCTTGGCTGCCCATGACGCGGGAGCTGATCGCGCCGGAAGAGGCGGAGCGTCAGATCAGGCAGATGATCCCGGCCACCCAGCGCCATTTCACCTCGGACGATTACACCGACTACACATGGCACGCGCCGACGGTGCGGCTCTATATCGGGCGGCCCGCGCTCACGGCGCCGGAGGGTTATACCTATCCCGCATGGACGATGAACGCGCTGGGCGGTCACGCTGCCTGCATCGACCCGATGACCGAAGTGGCCGCCCAAGTGGTCGCCATGACAGCGCTCGATTGCCTCACAGATGCAGGCATGCTGTCGGCCGCGCAGGCGGAGTTCGCCGCCCGCAAGGCCAAGGAGGATATCGCCCCGCTCTGCGACTATGACCCGCCCATCGGTTTCCGCTGGCCCGAATACATCACGACGCCACGCGGGTTCGAGTGGGTCGTGCCCTCTTAGGCCCGCGCGGTCGGGCTTTGGGCAGTCTGGAGGAGGGCCTAGGTCAGGTTGGAAAGTGCCGTGAACGCAGCTCTTGCAGGGCGTCGTCGATGTCCCGCACCTCGTCGCGGGCGAGGAAAAACGACCTGCCATCCCGATCCGAGATCTGCAGCTCTGACCGTTCGTTGTTCCACTGCCAGTAGCGGTTGAGGCGTGGTCGGAGCGCGGCGCCTGTTGCCGGGTCCGTCCGGCCGAGGAGACCGCCGAAGCGCCGAAAGGGGTCTTCAAAGGTTGCGTTGGAGATTGTTGAGACACCCTGCAGGGGGTTCTTGCCCGGCCATCTCATCACACGCAGTCTCGCAGTCCCGAGTGGTGCTGCATCACGAATGGTCAGCGTGAGCTCGATATGCGCATTGACTGTCGCCGTGAAGCGGAGGGTCGGTTTGCGCCGAAACCACGGTTTCTTGCTTTGCTCCTGCTGAAACCGAGCGTGATCTGATGCTGTTTGGGCCAGTGCGCGCCCTCCTATTTGGCTGTCGGCAGGGTCTCCGCGATCATGGCGATCATCTCGTACATGACGGAGGCCGCGACCATGGAGGTGATGTTGTTGGGGCTGTCTTTCGTGGGCATCAGGCACACGACGTCGCCGCCGACGATGTTGAGCCCGCGGACGGAATGAAGAAGCGCCACGGCCTCATCCATGGAGAACCCGCCGACGCCGGGTTCGATGTTCGACACGGCGGGCGCGATGGTGGGGTCGAGGCAGTCGAGGTCGAAGGTGATGTAGACGGGGCGGCCATCTAGCACCTTGCGCGCTTGGGCGATCACGTCGGCGGCCCCGCGTTTGCGGTACTCAGTCATGGTGACGACGTTGTAGCCGTAGTCATAGCTCGGCTGCAGCCAATCGAGCGTCCTGGGGTGTCCGCGCAGCCCGATCTGCATGGAGGTCGTGGGGTCCACCTGCCCCTGATCAGCGAGGTAGGCGCCCCAGTGGGCGGCGGATTTCTTGGCGCCGAGGAAGTGATCGACCTTGGAGAAGACATCCGTGTGGGCATCGAGGTGAAGGAAGCTCACAGGCTCCCCTCCCGTCAGTTTAGAGTTCGCGATGCCCTGCACGATGCCACCGGTGATGGAGTGGTCCCCGCCGATGGAGACGGGGCGGATACCGGCCTCCCCCAAGGGTTTATAGAAATCGGTGATCTGCTGGATGCAGTGTTCGTTGTCATTGGCGCGGGGGAAGGGAACATCGCCGAGGTCGGCGACGCGCGCCCGCGCCCACGGGTCGATGCCGAATTCGAGGTGCACGCGGCGCTGCACGCTCGAGACATTGCGCACGGCGCGGGGGCCTAAGTGCTGGTCACGCTCCGTCGTGCCGTTCCCGGTGGAGTGGGGCACGCCCACAAGGCCGACATCTTGCCCATCGGGCGCCTCATGCGGCGCGCGAAAGAGCGTTGGGATCCCCCACCAATACAGGTTCTCCATCATTGAGCGATCGTGTTCGTCAGCCATGCTATCCTCCCCTTCGTGTGCAGCGTTACGTGCCTGCCTTGTGTTCACAACCCGCGATTTGCGGGCCGGGGCTGAATGTCCTAACATTGTGGGGCAGCAAGAGTTTTATAGAGCCTGCTTTTGATGAGACTCGTTCCCCTCCTCCTTTTGATGGTGATGCTAAGCTCGCCCGCCACAGCTCATTGGCCTGTCGGCGTCAAACGCGCGTGTCCCTTAGGCGGACCTGATGTGGTGCGGGTGTTGGCCCATTCCTGCGCAATTATCGGCAAATACCAGATGAGCCTTCGGCGCGCGGATGCTTGTGATGAACGGGCCGTTCTGCCGCTCTGCGAGCGCGAGGATTTTCCCGTTTACCGAGACTTTAGTGCCGATGAGGTCGCTAAGCTTCCGGCAATAGTGGAGAGTGCGTCTTACCAAGAAGCCCGCGAAAAGCCTGTCTACCTGCGCGCCTATCTTATTGAAAAAGCCCTTGGTGCGGGGAGCACAGAGTCGCGGTTCCGGTTGGTCCAGGAAGGGTACTTTTACGATGCGGCCCGCACCTATGGTGACCCAGAGTTCTTTGCGGCGTTCCAAGAGTCAGCGCGCGCTTGGTTGCCGACGGCGGGTGCCGCCGATCAAAAGTGGATCTATGCGTCGGCGGCCTTCGCGCGGATCCATTTGAAGGACCCCAGGATGGCGCGGCGTAACCTTGAGGCGGCTGAAGCGCTCAATACGCCTGAGGTGCCGTTCTTGGATTGGTACGTGGAAAAAGTCCGCTCCTGTGTTGGCCGTGCTCGTGCTGCGCGTTGTGCGCCAGAGTATTACATCACCTTCGATCGCTAGGCGCGCTTGACAGCCCGGGCCCGGGTGTCATCCTTTTTCACGAGGAGACATGGCGCACATGCCACGCGATTACACCCTGACTGGAGAGGGGCCGCCGGAAGAGCTCGTCTCGCCCAAATGGTTCCGCCCGCGGATTGCGTCGGCGGATATGCGGCGCATTACGCAGAAGAGTGACGCGATTGCGGGGCGGGATGCCCTGCTTTGGCTCGGGCTGATGGCGCTCTTTGCGGGCATTGCCATTGCGCTGATGCCGTCATGGTGGGCGCTGCCGTTTTGGTTGGCCTATGGCGTACTTAATGGCTCTGGCGCCGATGCGCGCTGGCATGAATGCGGGCACCGGACGGCGTTCAAGACGAATTGGATGAATGAGGTGATCTACCAGATCGCCTCTTTCATGCTGATCCGGAACCCGGTGGTCTGGCGTGCCTCGCATCTGCGCCATCATACCGACACGATCATTGTGGGCCGCGACCCTGAGATCCAGCTGATGCGGCCGCCGGATTTGGGCATGTTCTTTCTGAACCTCGTGGGCCTTCTTTACATGTGGGATCACCTGAAGCGGCTGGCGCTGCATGCGTCAGGCCAGGTCCATCCCGAGGAGGCGACCTTCATGCGCGAGGGGGAGCCTGAGGCCGCCATTCGCGTGGCGCGCATCTGGGTGGCGATCTTTGCGGTGACGATCTTTGCAGCCGTCATCCTGCAGAGCTGGATCCCGCTGCTCTTGATCGGTGGGCCGCGCATCTACGGGACGTGGCACATGGTGATGACAGGGGCGCTCCAGCACCTCGGCCTGGCGGAGAACGTCACGGACCATCGTTTGAACACGCGCACGGTGCTGATGAACCCGATCTCGCGCTTCATCTACCTGAACATGAATTACCACATCGAGCATCACGTCTATACGGCCGTGCCCTATTATCACCTGCCCGAGTTGCACGAGCTGACGCGCCACGAGTTCCCCGAACCTGACCCGTCCATCTTCGCGGCCTATCGGAGGCTGTTGCCAGTGCTTTGGAAGCAGCTCAGGTATCAGGACGCAGTCATCGTCCCTGATCTTCCAGAGGGAGCGACGCCCTATGGTCCCGAGGTCGAAAAGCTAAGGCCGCACGCGATTTGAAGCGCCGTTTGACTGAACAGATGCAGCGATGTCCGGGTCGCATAGAAAGGACTTTGGGAGTCTTTGAATAAGTGGACACCGAACCATCAGTGATGTCCCAAGTGCTAAAGAACGTGATGGGATGGCCCCAGTTTCCGTTGGAATTCCCGGCGCTTTCTGTTGACGGGGAAAGAGGGGTTTACCGCCGCTTGATGGACCTGTCCCGCCAAACAGACCTGGGCGATATCGCGGTGTTTTGGGAAGACTACCACTACATGAGGCTGCCACGCGACCTCGTTCGTTTTGTTCTTCCTATCGCGCTCGAGGCCTGGGCACGCAACCTCCTGAACATCAAAGGACTGTTCACGGGCAACTGGCATTTCGAAGGGATGTGGTGGGCATTAGCAGACAAGCCGATGCATCCCGATATACTTGACACAGACGAAGCGGCCGCGATGGAAGACTTTCTTTCGGATGTTCTTCTGGAACGTATGGAGCACGAAAATTGGCTCCTCTTCGATCGCTCGGGGGCGAGCCCGTATGAGTGGGTGGAACTCCTGGCCACGATGCTTTGGCACTTCCCAATTGCTGAGCGCTTTTGGGATCGGTGGTCGCGCTTCGCGGAGCCAGGGCATGCAGTGAGCTATGTGCAATGGATTTCGACGCTGATTTATGATGACACGGCCAATCCTTTCTTCAAACCATGGACGCCTATGGAGGGCGGCGGGCCACCCGCGATTTTTGACAGAGCCGATCTAAAGAACTGTGCCGCGGCGGCTGAAAACATCAATGTCCTGCAGAGTGCCCTTAGTTTTAAGCGGGTTGAAGAAACGCTTGGACATGCTGCGGAGATGTTGGGGCGGCACGAGCAATCGGAGCATGTCTACGAAGCCTGGCTAGACTTGTCCCGGCGACGCGCATTTTTCGAAGCGCGATCAAAAGCGTTTCTGGCGATGATGGAAGACTCAAAGTTGGACCCCTCAAACGGATGGGAAGGAAACTGACAGCCACTGAGGTCTTGCCAGCCCCACCCAACCCCTGTAAGCGTCGCGTCTGTTCCGTATGGAACATCCCCGTGGGAGGCACGTCTGCACGCGCGCAGGCACCGGACCACGTCACACATATCCCCCGGACGCGTCTGTGTGGGAGTTGAAAGAGGAGAGACCAGATGGCCAAGAAAGTCGCTGGCACGATGAAGCTGCAGGTTCCTGCAGGTCAAGCAAACCCGTCCCCGCCGGTGGGCCCAGCCCTGGGTCAGCGCGGGATCAACATCATGGAATTCTGTAAGGCGTTCAACGCCAAGACGCAGGAAATGGAGCCCGGTGCGCCGTGCCCGACCGTGATCACCTACTATCAGGACAAGTCCTTTACGATGGACATCAAGACGCCGCCGGCGTCCTACTACCTGAAGAAAGCTGCCAAGGTGAAATCCGGCGCCAACAACCCGTCCCGCGAGACGGTCGGCTCCGTGTCCGCCAAGCAGGTGCGTGAGATTGCAGAGGCCAAGATGAAGGACCTCAACGCGAACTCCGTGGAAGCAGCAATGCAGATCATCATGGGCTCCGCGAAGTCCATGGGCATCGAGGTGAAGTAAGATGGCAAAGCTTGGAAAGCGCATGAAGGCTGCCAATGAAGCCTTCGCAGACAAAATGGACGTCACCGTGGAAGAGGCCGTCGCTCTGGTAAAGGGCAACGCCAAGGCAAAGTTCGACGAGACCATCGAGATCGCCATGAACCTCGGCGTTGACCCGCGCCATGCTGACCAGATGGTCCGTGGCACGGTGAACCTGCCCAACGGCACCGGCAAGAACGTCCGCGTGGCAGTCTTTGCACGTGGCCCGAAGGCCGAAGAAGCTCAGGCAGCTGGCGCAGACATCGTCGGCGCAGAAGATCTGATGGAAGTGGTCCAGGGCGGCACCATCGACTTTGATCGCTGCATCGCAACCCCGGACATGATGCCCATCGTTGGCCGTCTGGGTAAGGTGCTTGGCCCGCGTAACCTGATGCCGAACCCGAAGGTCGGCACGGTGACGATGGACGTCAAAGAAGCTGTTGCTGCAGCAAAAGGCGGCCAGGTTCAGTTCAAAGCTGAGAAAGCTGGCGTCGTGCACGCTGGTGTCGGCAAAGCCTCCTTCGACGAAGCAAAGCTCGTCGAGAACATCCGTGCCTTCGTGGACGCGGTTGCTAAGGCAAAGCCGTCGGGCGCCAAGGGCACCTACATGAAGAAGGTCGCCGTTAGCTCCACGATGGGGCCGGGCGTGTCGATCGCTGTGGATAGCGCGAACGCCGCTGAGTAAGCAGCCCCACATCTGATTTTGGGAAAGCGCGCCTTCGGGCGCGCTTTTTCGTTCCGGGGAGCGGTTCCGCGTTTTTCCCGATTTTCCGGACCCGTTCATGTGCGAGGCGTCCTCCCGACACGAGAGGAGAGGTCGCAATGAAAAAAGAAGCCGCTGAGTTTATTGGTACATTCACATTGGTTCTGGTCGGCTGCGGGGCCGCAGTGATCGCCGGTGGCGATATCGGGCTCACAGGGATCAGCTTCGCGTTCGGCCTTGCGCTGATCGGCATGGCATATGGGATCGGCGCCGTATCGGGCTGCCATATCAACCCTGCGGTGTCGCTCGGAATGATCGCCGCCGGGCGTATGAGCCCGCCCGAGGCACTGCGCTATATCCTCGCCCAAGTCGCTGGCGCGACGGTCGGAGCGGGCGTCTTGATGATGATCGCAACCGGCAAGGCGGACTACAGCGTAGCCGCGAATGGGCTGGGCCAGAACGGCTGGGGCACAGGGTATCTCGGCGAATACGTGATGCCTGCCGCCTTTATCTTCGAGATTGTCGCAACGTTCCTCTTCATGGTGGTGGTCCTCGGGTCAACTGGCGCAGGCGCAGCAAAGGCTTTTTCAGGGCTGGCGATTGGTCTGACCCTGGTGGTGATCCACTTGGTCGGAATCAATGTGACTGGAGTCTCGGTGAACCCGGCTCGGTCCTTCGGTCCTGCGCTTTTTGCCGGGGGTACGGCCTTGTCGCAGCTTTGGCTCTTCATCGTGGCACCAATTGTCGGCGCGGTGGCTGCTGGGCTTCTGTTCCGGTCAGGTTTGCTGGACGCGGAATAACGCAGTCCAGCCTGAGGCGATGAAGCGCGCCATTTGTGGCGCTCTTTTTCGTTTGGGCGTCCAGCGGGCCCTAGGCCGCGGCGCTGAAGCCCTGAGTTACCAGATCGCGGAAGGCCAATGTCTTGCGGCTGTTGCGGCTCTCTGGTGGGCTCAGGAACCAGATAGGGGCCTGCTCTGGTACGAGCGCCCCGGGCAGTACCTCGACAAGAGCGCCTTCTTGCAGCTCTCGGGCCACAGCAAGGCGCGACTTGATCGCGAGCCCGAGGCCGTTGACGGCGGCAGCGGTCAGCATGTCGGAATTCGAGACCGACACATTGCGTTCGAAAACCAGTCGGGGTGCATTGCCCGCAAGCTCCATCTGCATTTGCCAAGGGAGGCAGACCCAGAGGACTTTGCGCAGGTCATCGATGTTCTTGGGCGTGCCAAGTTGCTCGAGGAATTGTGGGGCCGCGCAGATGATCCGCTCATTATCGCTGAGCTTGCGAGAGATCAGGGCGCTGTCGGCCAGCTTGCCCACGCTGATCGCGCAGTCCTGCCCTTCTTCCGCCAGTGAGACGTAGCGGTCCACGGTCAGAAACTCGATGGTGAGGTCGGGGTGCTGCTGCCGGAAGGCGCCTAGATGGGGCAGGATGAAACGTTACAGGATCCAAGGGGACATGGTGACCCTAAGATGGCCGCGCAGCGTGGTAGAACGCCCGCCCGCTTCGTATTCGGCCTCTTCGATCTCTCGAAGGGCAGGCTTGATCCTGTCTAGGAAGAGAGTGCCTTCGTCCGAGAGCGTGAAGTTGCGACTTGAGCGATGGAAAAGCTGTACGCCCAGCCGCACCTCGAGTTTCGTAACTCGGTGGCTGGCGGTGGCAGCTGAAATGCCCTGTAGGGCGGCCCCTGCGGTGATGCCGCCATGGCGGGCGACTGTCACGAAGGTCTGCAAATCCGGGATGGAATACATTTGCATTCCCCGAACGATGGTTTCGAATTTTGGCCAGTTCATTCGAAATGTTCGATTGATGCATGTCAGGCGGCATCAAGAATGGGAGATCATCATGAAGAAGTTGCTGCTGTCTGTTTGTTGTGCCGGAGCCCTTGCGGGCCTGCTGTGGCCGATGGTTTCGAAGTCTTTCTCGAGTTTGAGCCTGACGTCCCGCCGGGCAATCTTGCCGTCGGACCGGATGGTCGGATGTTCATGTCGGTGCACGAGTTCTACGGGCCAGAGCTGCGCGTGGTTGAGGTGAAGCCTGACGGATCGACTGTGCCTTACCCGACTGAAGATTGGGCGCGGGCGCCTTCTGATGATGGTGACGGCCTCAACGGTGTTCTTGGCCTTCGCGCGGATCGTGAGGGCATTCTTTGGATGCTCGACGAGCAGGACGAGAACCAGACAGGCCGAGTCGTTGGCTGGGATACCAACACAGAGACGCTGCATGCTGTGCACTACATCGGGCAGCCGGTGGCGCGGGCGAAGTCCTTCCTGAATGACCTGGCCGTGGATCGCGATCATGAAGCGATCTACATTTTTGACACGGGCGATGGGGCGAGTTCGGCTTTGATCGTGCTCGATCTTGATACGGGGCGGTCGCGCCGAGTTCTTGAAGGCTCAGCCTTCACCACGCCCGAGGACATTCCCATGATTATCGACGGCAAAGAGGTTCTGCTGGGCAGTAACCCCGCCAAAATTGGTGTGAACCCGATCACCGTCGATCCAACGAATACCTGGGTCTATTTCGCGCCGATGACCGCCACAGCGATGTACTGGGTCGCGACAGCGGACTTGCTTGATGAGATCCTGAGCGACGCGGAGCTCGCGGCGCGGGTGGAGCGCTATGGGGACAAGGTGATCTCTGACGGGGCCATGGTGGATGCGGCAGGCAATGTCTATATCACCGCGATCACGGACAACGCGATCGGGGTGACGAAGCCTGATGGGACCTACGAGGTGCTCTTCCAATCTGACGAAGAACTGCCCTGCCCGGATGGCTTCTCGATGGGTGTGGATGGTTACGTCTATGCCACGATCAACGAACTGCACCGGTCCCCGGTTTTGAACGGTGGGGAGGATGCGTCTCTCGGCACCTACCGGATTGTTCGGTTTGAAGCGCTGCGGGCCTCTTTCAGCGGCCGCTAGGCGTTTGCGGACGGGTGAGACGGCACTCTTGGCTCACGCCAATTCGTCCCGCCCACCGTCCCCGGCGAAGGATCGTGAAATTGTCTGTTCTGGAGAGCGGGCTCGGTCTTTTGGCCGGGCCTGTTTCTTTGCGCCTCTGGAGGAAGTGTTTGCCAAGGGTCGCTGGGATCGCGGAGACTGACCTCGAGAGGCATGGGTAAAACTCGAAAGAGCAGGGCCATGGACGCACAAGAGGTCCTCGATCTTTGGATTCCACAGAACGGATTGTGGGAAAGTGCTGAGGCCTTCGAGGCGTGGATCGGAGAGCGCATGTATGGCGGCATGGACGCTGTCATTTGCGCACAATACGCGGATATGACCCGCGCTGCTGCCCGCGGAGAGCTGGATCATTGGGCACAGACGGCGCGTGGGCGATTGGCATTGCTTATTGTACTTGACCAATTCCCGCGCTCGCTGTGGCGAGATACGCTAGCCGCCTTTGCGCAAGATATCAAAGCCAACTTGCTTGTGCTGAAAGGGATCGAGAACGGGCGTTTTGCAGAGCTCCAACCCTGGGAGGAGGTTTTTTGCATGATCGCGCTGGGCCATTGTGAGGGGCCCGACCACCTGGCGCGCGTGGCGCTGATCGAAGAGTTGAGCGAGGAACAGATTATCCCCGCCATGCCGCCGCAGCTTGCGCCCTTGGGGAAAAGTTGCGTGCGCAGAACGCGCGGAGCAGATCAGTCATCGAACGCTTTGGGCGGCACCCGCACCGCAATGTCTGCTACGGCCGGGTCTCTACGCCTGCGGAGGAGGCCTACATTGCCGAGGGCGACTTCCCCTATGTGCGGTGCGACGCGCAGTAGAGCACCTGACCCAGGCGCTTGTCCTTTGTAACAGTTATGTAAAAGGTCGCGCCCATGAGTTTGGGTGTCTTCCTCACGATTCTATTTGCCGCCGCGCTGCACGCGAGCTGGAACGCCATCGTCAAAAGTGGGGCGGATAAGACTCTGGCCATGGGTGCGGTGGTGTTGGGTCACATTCCGATTGCTGTAATTGCGGTCTTCTTTGTGCCGTTCCCGAGCGGTGAGACGTGGCCCTATATCGCCGCTGGTGTGGCGCTCCACATGGGCTATCAGCTCTTCCTCATTCAATCGTACAAGCATGGAGACTTGACGCAGGTCTACCCTATTGCGCGGGGTGTGGCGCCGCTGATTGTGACGGTGGTCTCGCTCTTGGCGCTCGGGGTGGCGCTTTCCAGTCTGCAAGTGGCGGCTGTGGCCTGCATTGCCGTTGGGATCATCAGCCTCGGCCTTCTGCGGAGCTCGAACGGCGTTCGCAACCCGCGAGCGGTGTTTTACGCGCTGGGCACAGGCGTATTCATCGCATCCTATTCGCTGGTCGATGGGATGGGAGCGCGTGTGGGGGGGAGCTCGGTGGCTTATTACTCGTGGCTCTCCATCATCAATGGGGCGGCTATGACGGCCTACATGGCCTGTGCGGCGCCGGGCACCATCCGTGCCATCCCGCGTGACGGGAAAGTTCTCTTCTTCGTGGGGGGAGGGGTGTCATTCCTCGCCTATGCCATCGTGACCTGGGCCTTCACGCAGGCACCCATTGCCTTGGTGACGGCGTTGAGAGAGACGAGCATCATCATAGCGCTTTTCATCGGGGTCATCTGGCTTGGGGAAAGGCTTACCCCCGGGAAGATCGCGGCGACGATCGCCGCGGTCTTTGGTGCGGTCTTGTTGCAGCTCGCCGTTTAGCGGTCAGCCGTCTTCCATAGGGCCGCCGGCGTCTTTCCACGCAGGCACGCCGCCACCGTTGCGCACGTTCTTGTAGCCCATGTCGATCATGGTCTTGCCTGCGAGTGCCGCCTGGCCGCCCGCGCCACAGACGAGGATGTAGGGGGCGTCAAAGTCGAGCCAGTCTTTGAAGAGCGGTGTGGCCGGGTCCGCGGCGAATTCAAGGAGGCCGCGGGGCAGGCGCTGGGCGCCGGCAACCGTGCCTGTTTGCGCGATCGAGGCGCTGTCGCGCACGTCGATGAAGGTTGCACCACCTTCGGCGTGGATCGCGATGCCTTCTTCGGGGGACACTTTGCCCACGACGGCATTCGCCTCGCCCATATAGTCTTTGGCAGTTTTCATGGTGATCTCCTTTGCTTCTCCTCAATGGTGGGGATTGGGCGTCACGATGAAAAGGGGTGTTGACGGAATCGGGCCACGGGTGCATACGCGCGATCCGTCGTTACCGGGTTTCCCGGGGCGGCAACTGTCCGAGACGGTGGGTGGTGCGTGAACACCATAAGTCCTGCCTGAGATGGGAAAGAACAACTCTCTTGAGGCTCCTCCGAGCTGAAGGATCGTTGCCCGTTCGGACTCTGGTCACGGCATGAGCCGGGGCTGACTTGAGCCGGAGGGGGCAACCCTTCCAAACTTGGAGTAAAACTGTGGATAGAGCCCAGAAAGAGAAAGTGGTCGAGGAACTCGGCCAGATCTTCGAAAGCTCTGGCGTTGTCGTCGTTGCAAAATACGAAGGCATGACCGTCGCAGAAATGCAGGACCTGCGTGCTGGCCTTCGGGAAGCAGGCGGGGCCGTGCGTGTTGCCAAGAACAGGCTCGCCAAAATCGCGCTTCAGGGCAAGCCGAGCGAAAGCATCGGCGAATACCTGGAGGGCATGACCCTTCTCGCTTACTCCGAAGACCCCGTGGCAGCAGCCAAGGCGGTCAAGGCGTTCTGCAAAGACAACAAGAAATTGGAAGTCTTGGGCGGCGCAATGGGCGAGACGGCACTCGACGCCAAAGGTGTCGATGCGGTCGCTGACATGCCATCCCGTGAGGAGCTTATCGCTTCCATCGTGGGCTGTATCGGCGCACCTGCTTCGAACATCGCTGGCGCGATTGGCGCACCTGCAAGCAACATCGCAAGCATCCTGTCGACGATTGAGGACAAGGCTGCGGCCTAACCTCGACGCTGGAAACACATTAGAGAAACGGAGCCTAAAATGGCTGATCTTAAAGCACTGGCCGAACAAATCGTTGGCCTCACCCTCCTGGAAGCCCAGGAACTCAAGACCATCCTCAAGGATGAGTACGACATCGAGCCCGCCGCTGGTGGCGCGGTTATGATGGCTGGCCCGGCTGGCGACGCCGGCGGCGCAGCAGAAGAAGAAAAGACCGAGTTTGACGTCATTCTCGTCTCCGCAGGCGCATCCAAGATCAACGTGATCAAGGAAGTGCGCGGCATCACGGGTCTCGGCCTCAAAGAAGCTAAAGAGCTCGTCGAAGCTGGTGGCAAGGCCGTCAAAGAAGGCGCGTCCAAGGACGAAGCCGAAGAGATCAAAGGCAAGCTGGAAGCAGCTGGCGCCGAGGTCGAACTCAAGTAATCCGGTTCGGATCTACTTTGAGAAGGGCGTCCCGTTTGGGGCGCCCTTTTTCGTTTTTGGCACGCCAAAATTCGCCGCTCAAAATTTGAGCGCGGAAAAGGGGCCAGCTGTCACAATAGCGTCGTGAACCGGCGACTAGCGTCCGTCCTGCAAGGAATCGTTACTGACCCAGCAGGAGGTCCAAATGTCCCAAATTGATTATGATGCTCTCTCTTTCGACGACGAAGACGAGATCATTTCCCCACGAGGATCCGAGCACGGATTCGACGAGGTTGTAGAGCGTGCCATTTCGCGCCGCGGCTTCCTCGGAAGCGTCTTGGCCTTCGGCTCTGGCGCCGCAGTCATGGGCGTCGGAGCGCTGCAGGGCTCCACGGCGATGGCCCAGCAGATGAGCCGTTTTGCCTTTGATCAGCTCGCCCCGCAGACCGACGGCACGGTGCATGTGCCCGAAGGCTACAAGTGGGACGTGCTCGTGCGCTGGGGTGATCCGCTGTTCTCCGACGCGCCTGAGTTCGACAGTGCGACGGGCATCCCGACGGCGGGCTCGGACCGCGTTTTCGGTGAAAACACCGATGGCATGGAGCTTTTCCACAAGGGCGGCACGCAGCTTCTGGTCGTGAACAGCGAGTATGTGAACGGCAAGATCAACCTGCCTGCCGAACAGGAAGGCAAGCCAGTCTCAGCCGATGACGTGGTGCGTCTGCAGAACTTCCAGGGCGTCACTGTCATGGAAGTCGCTGAAGGCGCGAACGGGTGGCAAGTCGTGGTCGATAGCCCCTACAACCGCCGCATCCACCACCGCACCCCGATGCAGATTGCGGGTCCCGCAGCGGGGCATGACCTGCTCAAGACCGCCGCTGATCCCACTGGCGCGCAATCGCTTGGCACGTTCAACAACTGCGGGTCGGGCCGCACGCCTTGGGGCACCTACCTGACCTGCGAAGAGAACTTTAACGGCTACTTTGGTGCCACCGTCGAGCCCGAGCTCAATGAGGTCACCGCCGCCGGGTTCAAGCGCTATGGCGTGCGCACCAGCGTCGATGAAGGCCGTTACAACTACCACGGCTTTGACGAACGTTTTGACATCTCCAAGAACCCCAACGAGCCGCATCGCGCGGGCTACATCGTGGAGATCGATCCATGGAACCCCGATGCTACGCCCGTCAAGCACACGGCGCTCGGCCGCTTCAAGCACGAGAACGCCGCCTACGCGCTCAGCCCTGAGGGTCAGGTCGTGGTCTATATGGGCGATGATGAACGCGGGGAGTACATGTACAAGTGGCTCAGCCGCGACGTCTATGTGCCGGGTGGCGATACCTCCACGTTGCTTAGCGAAGGTCAGCTCTTTGTGGCCAAGTTCAACGACGACGGCACCGGCACCTGGGTCGCTCTGACCCCAGAGGACACGGGCATGTCCGACGCGGAGATCGCGGTCTTTACGCGCATGGCCGCCACGCAGGTCAGCGCCACGACGATGGACCGGCCAGAGTGGATCGCGGTGAACCCCACGGCGGTGGAGGCCTATTGCTGCCTCACCAACAACTCCCGCCGCGGGGCGCTGAATGACGACGGCACCGTGCGCACGAATGCCGCTGGTGAGCCCATGGTCCCCAACGCGCCCAACCCGCGCGAGGTCAACCGCTATGGCCAGATCGTCCGCTGGCGCCCGCACAACGACGACCACGGGGCGGCGACCTTCGATTGGGACCTTTACGTAATGGCTGGAAACCCGACCGTGCACGCGGACGGCCCCGATGCGGGCTCTGCCAACATCAACGCGGGCAACCTCTTCAATTCGCCAGATGGCATGCAAATCGACTCCACAGGTCTGCTCTGGATCCAGACGGATGGCGACGACGACAACGAGGGTGAGTTCGCCGGCATGGGCAACAACCAGATGCTCGCCGGTGATCCTGTAACGGGTGAGATCCGCCGCTTCCTGACGGGCCCCAATGGGTCTGAGGTGACGGGTCTGACGTGGTCAGCTGACAAGCGTACGATGTTTGTCGGCATCCAGCATCCGGGATCCCCCTTCCCGGATGGCGAGGGGTCCCTGCCTCGCTCGGCGATCGTGATTGTCAAACGAGATGACGGCGCGCTCGTCGGCTAAAGAGGCCCCAGTGCCATTGCCTGGGCGCCCCTTCTGGGGCGCTCTTTTTCTTTGGAGAGGTAAAAAGACGTGGGTCATTCGCCCCTCAAAACAGCACCTGAAAAGCCACCCGTGCGCTGCGGAAGGCATTGAATACGAGATAAAAAAGGGGGAAGGATCGGCCGCAAGCCCCCCTCCCTTCTTCGCAGGATTTACCAGTCGCATACTGGACGTATCAGTGCCCAGCTTTCGCTGGATTTTCCGGGGATGAGACCCGGTGGGAGCTGGTTTACCGGGTGGCGAGAAATGCAAGCAGGATACACGCTGATCCATGAGGGTGAGTCTACGGAAGTCGTGGCTCAGCTTTAAAGCGGGTCTATTGCGCTTTCTGATGATGGTGAGACGCCGGTCTTGACGGCTGGTCACGTCGAGGGTGGCGTTGGCTAATCCGCGCTCTCAACCCGCATTGCTGCCGTCACTGAATCCGACCCCAGGCTCATCCAAGTCAAATTTGGCTTGATGATCCACGAGGGCTCGCCTGTCGATTCCATTATCATCGCTGACTTCGAATGTAGCTGCGAAGCAACTGGCACCAATCCCGGCGTGCGCGTCTATCTGCGTGATGGGTACCTTTGGGTGGATCGCTCCAAGATTGGAGAATCTGAGAGATGGTACGCCGAACATGAAACGCCCATCACCGCCGGCGATTGGAATGACATAGAAATCCGAATGATCCCCGGTGTCGCTGGCGTACCCCCATCAGGTGGTCCGGTTTGATTGCTAGTGCATCGTGGGCCTCTGGTCCATCGGAACGATGCTTTCTGGTGCAGGCGGACGATAGCCCAATGAGCTGTGCGGCCTGACAGTGTTGTAGTGAATGCGCCAGTGCTCGATTAGGATTTGGGCCTCCCTCAGACTGTAGAAGATTTCACCGTTCAGCAGTTCGTCGCGGAACCTGGCGTTGAAGCTTTTACAATACCCGTTTTCCCAGGGTGAGCCCGCTTCGATATAGGCAGTCTTGGCTCCAACCGCGGCGATCCAGTCCCGCACCTTCTGAGCGATGAACTCCGGGCCGTTGTCGGACCTGATGTATTCTGGAGGCCCGCGCAGGATGAACAGGTCCGTCAAAGCGTCCAGCACATCGGTCGAGTTGAGCTTGCGATCGATGCGTATCATGAGCGCCTCCTTGGTATATTCGTCGATACTGTTGAGCGTCCAATAGGCGCGCCTGTCATGGGTTCGATCCTGAACAAAGTCATAGGACCAGACATGGTTGGGCCGCTCCGGCCTGAGCCGAACGCAAGACCCGTCGTTCAGCCAAAGCCGCCTCTTCTTTCTTTGCTTTTGCGGAACCTTCAGCCCTTCGCGTCGCCAGATACGCTCGACCCGCGTGTGGTTCACGTCCCAGCCAGCGTTGTTCAGCAAACCCGCCACCATACGATAGCTATAACGGCCATACTTGTCGGCCAGTTCAATGATATCGTCGGTCAGCTGTTCTTCGTCGGCCCGGCCTTGCGGAACCTTTCTCAGTGTCGAACGGTGCTGACCCAAGGCGCGGCAGGCACGACGCTCAGACACGCCCAACTCCTGACGCACATGATCGATGCACTTACGACGACGCGAAGGACTCAGAAGTTTCCCCTCGCAGCTTCGGTCAATATGAGCTTGTCCAATGTTAAATCGGACACCGCCCGCCGCAGCCGTTGGTTCTCCTTCTCAAGCTCCTTCAAACGCTTGAGCTGAGACCGACCCATCCCGCCATACAATTTCCGCCATCGGTAAAACGTCTGTTGCGTCACGCCGGTCCGGCGCACCGCCTCCGCTATCGTCATCCCTTGCCCTTGCAGAACTTCAACTTGCCGAAGCTGTGATACAAGCTCTTCGGGCTTCTCGCGTTCTCCAGCCATCGCTGATCCTAGAATTTGCGGGACAAAACTATCCCAGTTGGTGGACCACTTTCAGGGGGCCATTCCAGAAGGGTCACCCAATGAACCGCATGTCTGCCATTATCGCGTTAGATTTGGTTGGCTATTCACGCGTAATGTCAGCGGACGAGCACCGTACCATCGAAAAGGTTCGCGCCGTCAAAGCCCAGATCGTGGACGTCGCGATCGAGGCCGCGGGCGGGCATGTCGTGAAGACCATGGGCGACGGGCTTTTGATCGAGTTCTCGTCAGCCGTGGCCGCGTCACCGCGGGGCTGGAAATCCAGAACAAGATGCAGCGCCGCGAAGCCTATCTGCCCAGTGACGAACGCATGGTGTTTCGGATGGGTATCAATGTCGGCGAGGTCATCGTCGATGGCGGAGATATCTTGGGCGAATACGTGAACATCGCCGCATGGCTCGAGGCATTGGCGCCGCGGGGGGCATCTGCATCTCGCAAGCGGCCTATGACTATGTCGGGCAAAAGATCGCGGCCGATTTCACCCCGCTTGGTCCCACGCGTCTAAAGAACATCCCCGCGCCCGTGGATGTCTGGCGCATCGAAATCGACGGCGTCCGGGTCTCACCGCTTCAGACAGGTCCAAAGAGCGCCGGGTTCACGGACCGGATCGTGGACGCGGTGCTCGGCGTTGCGCCCCCGATGGCCGCGCTCGTCTTTGCGGTTTTGGGGATCGCGGTCATGCTCGTCTCGGCGGTGATGGGCTTTGGCCAGTATCAATACAACCTCACGATTGAGGGCGCCGTCATCGCCAAGGAGGTGGGCTTTATCTGGTCCCCCGGGTGGACGGTGACGATGGTGATCATCCTTCCGCTTCTGATCACGATCGGGCTGCACGGGATGCAAGAGATGGTCGAGATCGCAAAGCGGATGAACAAGCGCTGCATGGTCGTCGACGACAACTTTCGCGTGGTGACGAGCGACTACCTCGAAGCGCGGACACGGCGCGCCTTGCGGATCACGCTGCGGGTCTTTGCCGTGCTGGTGCTGGCCCTCGGGACATTCGCTATTTTTCGAGTTTCAGTCCGTGGCCGGGGTTCAGTACCAATCTGACGCCTTCGCGCTTGATAACGTTCCCATAGATCACCGCTATCTGGAGCGGGATTGGTAGGTGGCGGCGCTTCTGCCCCCGTCAGAGGGCAACATCCAACCTGACCGCGCGCTGAACTACAGCTTCGGGCTGCTCCTTCATGTCTATCAAATCGGGTTCGGAACGGCGGTGATCTGGCTGCCGTTTGTGTCGCTCGTCGTCTACGCCTCCACGATGATCAACCTCAGCCGGGGGCGGTGCAGCTGGTACCTGATATGAAGCGAAAGGCCGGGCGCCAAAACGCTGATCCCAGGCTCGGTTTCGAGATGTTCGAGCAGCTCAGCCGCAACGCCGTTTCAGCGTTGATCTTGCTGGCGGCCTCGCTCTTCCTTGTGGGCCTGCAGAACGCCTATATCCGGTCGCCCGACGCCCATATCCTGCAGTTCGCTTTTCCTGATCTCGGCTTCCCAAATGGGGTGCTGGGGGATTTCTTCCCGGTCGAAGAAACAGGGTCTGTGCTGGGCAATCTGTCTGGCGCGATCTCTGTGTCGGTGAGGGTGGTCTTCTTTGCGACGGTGCCCCTGGCGTGCTCTTCAGCTTTCGAGGGGCCGCGCGGGAGGCAAACCAGAACCTGTGCGACCGGCTGGAAGATGACAGCGAACCCTTGCTGGGCTTTCTGGGCGACGAGCCGCGTGAGAGCCTCTTGGACCGGCTCGCAGGGGCGAGCTTTTGGCCCGCCCGCCCGATCAAATTCAGCCACCTTGTGCTGGTGATCGCCGTCGCCTCGGCGGCTATTCTGTTTCCACGAATTGGCGTTCTCGTGATGCTTTTAGCGTTTCCGGGGGATGTGACGGCGATCGCCTAGGCGCCGGCCTGCGGCGTGAAGTTTTCCGCGTAGAACCGGTGCCAATTGTCGCCCATGATCCCCGCAACTTCGCTGTCGTTGAGACCCGTCGCGCGCAGGCCCGCTTTGACGTTGCCGAAGTCGCGATTGTCCTTGAACCAACTTGGCATCGTCGGAAATCCGGGTGCGGCTGCGGAGCCTTCGCCGTAGTCGATCTCCTTGCTCCAGCGACCCACGCGCATCCATTCGACGATGCTGTCGGGCTGGTCTTGGCACAGGTCCGTCCCGATCCCGAGGTGCTCGGCCCCGAATTTTTCGGCCGTGCGCGCGATCATCTCGCAGAAGCTTTCCAGCGTGCAGTCGGACTTATCCTCTAGGTGGTGCGGATAGATCGAAAAGCCCAGCATCCCGCCGTTCTCCGTGACCGCGCGGATGACGTCGTCCTTCTTGTTGCGCAGCGCCGGCGACCATTCATAGGGATTGGCGTGGGTGATCGCGATGGGCCGCTCGGAAAGCTCTGCCGCCTCGATGGTGGAGCGGTCGGCGGAATGGCTCATGTCGACCACCAGGCCCACGCGGTTCATCTCTTTGATGACCTGACGGCCCATGCGGGTGATGCCGCGATCTTCGGCCTCGTAGCAGCCGGTCGCGAGCAGGGATTGGTTGTTATAGGTCAGCTGCATGAAGCGCGCGCCCAGCGTGTGCACGATCTCCACGAGGCCGATGTCATCCTCGATGGGGCTGGGGTTCTGGAACCCAAAGAAGATCGCTGTTTTCCCTTCCGCCTTGGCGCGGTCCACGTCGCTGGCCCATTGACCCTTCATGATCAGATCGGGGTAGAGCTCGAACCAGCGGTTCCACTGCTCAAAGTTCAGAACCGTTTCGCGAAAGCTCTCGTGATAGGCGATCGTCACGTGCACTGCATCCACGCCGCCCTCGCGCATCTGGCGGAAGATCTTCTCCGACCAGTTGGCGTATTGCAGATTGTCGATCAGCATTATGCGGGCGTGCCGGACGAGATGTAGGAGGTCTTCACGATCGTATAGAAATCGGCTGCGGTGCGGCCCTGTTCGCGGGGCCCGTAGGAGCTGTCGCCGCGCCCGCCGAAGGGGACGTGGTAATCGGTGCCAGCCGTGGGCAGGTTGACCATCACGCAGCCCGATTGCGCGTTGCGGCGGAAATGCGTGGCGCGTGCCAGATTGGTGGTGACGATGCCTGCAGTGAGGCCGAAGTTCGTGTCGTTGACCACGTGTAGCGCCTCATCATAACTGGCCACCGGGATGACGCAGGCGAGTGGGGCGAACATCTCTTCCCGGTTGATGCGCATGTCATTGGTGGTGCCGACAAAGACGCCCGGCGACATGTAATAGCCCTCCGTGGCCATCTCGAGCCGCTGCCCCCCGCAGAGCAGTTCGGCCCCTTCAGAGGCCGCAAGATCGACATAGGCCAGGTTCTCGTTCAGTTGCTGCTCGGACACCACAGGGCCCATCTGCGTGCCTTCTTCGAGCGCGTGCCCCACCTTCATCGTCTTCGCCCCGGCGACGAGCTTTTCGACGAATTGGTCATGGATGGACTGGTGCACCACCAGACGCGATGAGGCCGTGCATTTCTGGCCCGATCCGCCAAACGCGCCGCCCAATGCCAGCGAAACGGCCAGATCGAGATCGGCGTCATCCATCACCGCGAGCGCGTTCTTGGAGCCCATCTCCATCTGCACGCGCGTCAGGTTTTGGATGGCGCTGGCGGCCACGCCTTTGCCCACGGGGACCGACCCGGTGAAGCTGATCGCGCCCACTTTGGGGCTTTCGACAAGCCGCTGACCAATGGCGCTGCCCGCGCCCATCACCAGCGACACGAGGCCCTTGGGCACGTCCTGGCGCGCGATGATTTCCACGAGGGCCACAGCCGAGGCCGGGGTCACGTTCGCAGGCTTCCAGACCACGGCGTTGCCATAGCAAAGCGCAGGCGCGATCTTCCAAGAGGCCGTGGCCGTTGGGAAGTTCCAGGGCGAGATGACTGCCACAACGCCCACAGGCTCGCGGCGCACGTCGATCTCGATCCCGTCGCGCACACTGTCGGCGGTGTCGCCCATTTGGCGCAGGGTCTCAGCGGCGTAGTAGGTGAAGAACTGACCGGCGCGGTAGACCTCGCCCTTGCCCTCGGCCAGCGGCTTGCCTTCCTCGCGGGCCAAGAGCGTTCCCAGCTCTTCGGCGCGGCTCATCATCTCGGTGCCGATCGCCATCAGCACGTTGTACTTCCGCTCGATTCCGTAGGCGGCCCATTCGGCCTGCGCGCGGTGCGCTTGCTCGAGCGTTGCATCAAGCTGGTCCGGCGAGGCCTGCGCGAACATCCCGATCAGATCGCTCAGATCAGAGGGGTTGCGGTTTTCGATCTCGGACGCACCCGCCACCCATTCGCCGGCGATGTAGTTCAGTTTGGTGTCGTGCATGATGGTTCCCTTTGATCTGGTGCGGCAGGCGCGCGCGCAGGATACCCTCTCGCGCGGCTTCAGGCATCCAGAAAGAACTGTAGCTTTCTTCAAGCTTTCTGAATTCAGACAGCCAGCACCAAACTCCCGTCGCGTTTCATGTCGGTGATCAGTTTCAGGAACGCGCGCGCGGCAGGCATCAACAGCGCATTGGGCCGCGACATCAGCTGCACCGTGCGGCGGGCCCCCAGATCCACCAGCGGCAGAAACGCCAGCGCATCAAGCGACCCTGCCACAGCCAGACGCGGCAGCACGGTAATGCCCAGCCCTTGCCGAACCAGTCCGAGAAGGGAGGCCGTGTTTGGCACCATCATCCGCGACTGCGCCAGGATTGCGGTGAAGTCCGGATCGGTGATCTGCGCGCAAAGGCCATTCGCGATGAGGGTGTGATCGCCCATCGTGCGCCAGGACGACGGATCCCAGTTCGCAGCAAGCGGATGATCTTTGCGGCACACCAGCCCAAAGGGATCGCTAAAGAGCTCGGTCCGCTGCATCCCCTCCACCTCGGGCAGGGACCCGATCCCGATGTCGGCCCGTTCACGGTCCAGCTCGCGCGCGATGTTTGCGGAATCCATGTCGCGCAGGTCGATCTGCACCTTGGGATACATCTCCGCGAATTTGAAAATGACCGTGGGCAGCACCGTCGTGGCGACAGATGGCGTCACCGCGAGCCTCAGATACCCAAGCTCTGACCGGGCCAGCCCTTCGATCACCGCCACCGTGTTTTCGAAATGCGCCACCTCGCGGCGCGCCTCATTCAAAATGAGCTCTCCCAGCGGCGTCAGCCGGGATTTTCGGGCCGTCTCGAAGAGGGCCGAGCCGATGTGATCCTCGAATTGCTTGAGCATCATCGACACGGCAGAGGGCGTCCGCCCCAGGGCATCCGCGGCCTCGGACAGGCTGCCGTGGGTGGCAACCATGGTGAAACACCGGAGCATGTCGATCTTGATCGCCAAAGTTAAGACAGCCTGAACTCAATTCAATGAATTCCAGTTTGCCTCGATTTCTGCCGCGTGCCCATATGTAGTCACAGCACGTGAGCACCCAAACACAATCGCAAGGACATCCCATGATTGAACGCATCGACACCGGCATACGGTCTTCGAAAATCGTCAAGCACAATCGCGTGGCCTATCTGACCGGCCAGGTTGCGGAGGGCGACAGCATTCAGGACCAGGTCCGGGGGTGTCTCGACAAAATCGACGCGCTTTTGGTGCAGGCGGGGTCGTCCCGCAACGACATGCTGCGGGTCACGATCTGGCTGGCGGATATGAAGGACTTCGCCGGGTTGAACGAGGTCTGGAACGCATGGGTGCCCGAGGGCCACGCGCCCGCCCGCGCCTGCGGCGAAGCCAAGCTGGCGCGCCCGGAACTGAAGGTGGAGTTCATCGTGGAAGCTGCCTATTCGTGACGCCCGGCCTTGGGTGCGCGCGCGTCCGTTAGCTTGACGTCGCGAGCGATTTCTTCGGATCGAAGAAGGGCATCTGCACGACCACGCAGGCGCGCTTGTCGCTTTGCCTGTCGACCTCCAGCGCCGTGCCCAGGGCCGCGTTATCCACACGGTTCATCGCAAGGGCGATGTTCTTTTCCAGCCGCGGCGAGTAGACCGCCGAGGTGACGGCGCCGACGCGCTCACCACCATTGAGCACCGGCCAAAAGGTGTCGTTGGAGCCTATGAAGGGATCGCCATCGAGCTCCAGCCCGACGAGCCGTTGCGACACGCCTTCTTCTTTGATTCTGGTCAGCGCGGCCTTGCTGACAAGATCCGCCTCCATGTCGAGATCGACGAGACGATCCATGCCCAGCTCGTAGGGGTTGTTCGCCAGCGTCATATCTGCGTGGTAGGACAACATGCCCGCCTCGATGCGCCGGATGCTCGAGGTGTGGCCGGGCTTCAGACCCATAGGCGCGCCCACGGCCATCAGATGCTCCCACAGCTTGTCGCCCTGCGTGCCGTCGCGCAGAAAGATTTCGTAGCCCAGTTCGCTCGACCATCCGGTGCGCGAGATGACCAAGGGCATGCCGTCCCAGTCGAACTCCATGAAGCGGTAGTATTTCAGCGCGCACGGGGCATCCCCAAAGGCGGCGCGCAGGATATCGCGGGACTTGGGGCCTTGCAGCTGGAGGGGCGAGACATCGGGCTCGGATATCTCCACATCCATGCCCGCGTGCACCGCAAGGCCGCGCGCCCAAAGCAGCACGTCGCTGTCGGCAATCGACAGCCAGAAATGATCCTCGGCCAGTTTCAAAAGGATCGGATCGTTGATGATCCCCCCGGCCTGATCGGTGATTAGCACGTATTTGCATTGCCCGACCTGGCATGTGGACAGGTCACGGCAGCTTAGAAACTGGGTGAACGTCGCGGCATCGGGGCCCTTGATCTCGACCTGACGCTCGACCGAGACGTCGCACAGGATCGCCTCGTTGACCAAGTTCCAGAAGTTTTGCGCCGGGTCACCGAAATCGCGCGGGATGTACATGTGGTTGTAGACGGAAAACCCCTTGGCCCCCCACCGCAGGGCGGCGTCGGAGAAGGGGGATTTTCGCACCTGCGTGCCAAAGCTGTATTGGGCGAAGTCTGGTTCAGTGGACATGTTTGTCATCCAGCTATCGGGGGCATCGGTCGTGGGAGGCTGTCTCGGCCAGCCTTCCTGCGAGGGGCATTTATGCCAAAGAGCCGCCGGCCATTTTCCAGGCCGCGACACCGCCCGACATGTTCAAGACAGGCGAAAGCCCCATGTCCATGGCAACCTGCGCGGCCATGGCGGACCGACCGCCGGACGCGCAGTAAAAGACGTAGGTCTTGTCCTGATTGAATTCGGGTTTGTGGGCCGGGCTTTCGGGATCAATGTGGAATTCCATCATCCCCCGGGACGAGGCGACAGCGCCCTCAATCACGCCGGTCTTTGCCTGTTCGGTCCCGTCGCGCAGGTCCACAAAGACGTGGTCGGGAGAATTGACGAGCGCCATCGCCTCGTCAGCGCTGATCGCCGGGACAGCGGCCAGGGCGGCCTTCACGATGTCCTTGGCGCTCTTGGTGATTTTTTGAGCCATGCTTTTAGGTCTCCGCAGCGGGGGTCGGAACGAACGTCAGATCTTGAGATCTAGTCGTGGTTTCCAGAAGGGTCGGAAAAGTTCGATTTTGGGGCAGCGGTTCATGACCACCTTGAGGCCCGCATCTTCGGCGAGCTTGGCGGCCCGGTCGTCATAGACCCCGATTTGCGCCCACAAGACCTTGGCGCCGATCGCAATCGCCTTTTCGGCCATGCCATAGAGCTCGGCGCTGGGGCGGAAGACGTCGACCATGTCGACGGGTTTGTCGATCTCTTCCAGCGAACGATACACCTTGAGCCCGCGGATTTCGGTGACGCGCGGGTTGGGGTTCACCGGCAAGATGTCATAGCCGATCTCGCTCAACTGGCGCAGCACGCCGTAGCTGAACTTGGTCTTGTCCGCGCTGGCGCCCACCATGGCGATGGTTTTGACCGATTTCAGGATATCGGCCAGATACTGCGGGTCGTATTCATAGATGCGATCAACGTCTGCTTCGGGCACGGGGTCAATCCTCCCTCGGGGTGGCGATATCCGCCTTCAGTTCATGGGGTTTGAGCGGGTCAAGAAACGGGTTCCGGTAGAGCTGGTCATGGCTCTCCACCCCGATCTCCAGCGTGATGTCCGAGGTGGCCCGCGCCACGCACAAGATCACATAGCCTATTTCGATCTGCCGGTTGTTCAGCGCGACCTGCCTGCGTTGGTCAATCTCGCCCGCTGTCAGCTTGGCCGCGCAGGTGATGCAGCCGCCGTATTCACAGCCATAGGGAAGATCGACACCCTGGCTGCGCAACTGCTCCAGCAGCGGGCGGTGCCCATTGACCGCATAGGTCGCGCCGTCGCGGTTGGCGAGGGTGACGGTATGGGTGGTCGTCATAGCCAGATATCGCTTGTGCAATCGCCACCGGGATAGCGCGCCTCATGGCAGCGGCTGGGGCCGTTGGGCTCCTGCCCGAAGTGGACGATGAAGTCGGGGTTGATCGTCATCCCGCCATTCACCGGGTCGCAATCGATCTGAACCATGACCCCGCCCTTGGTGCGAATGTCGGGATAGAACTGGTTGTCCCACGTGCTGAAGAGCGATGTGGTGACATAGAGCCGTTTGCCATCGAGGCTCAGCTGGAACATCTGCGGGCCGCCCGCCACATCAACGCCGTTCACCTGTGGGGCCTTGCCCAAGAGCCCGCCCATGAACACCTGCCCGGTCAGAACCGGATTGTGCGGATCAGAGATGTCGTACTGGCGCATGTCGCCGTGCAGCCAGTTGTTGAGATACAGGTATTTGTCATCCATCGAGATCAGGATCGCGCTCATCACGCCGGGCAGCGGGATCGGCCATTCGGGATGCATCTCGTTGTCGACGTCGATGATCTTTTCCCACTGCCATTTGCCGGCGTCGTCCTTCCACCAGTGGATCACATTGGTAGACAGTGCCGCGCCGCAAAAGCCATGGGTGCTATCGGGATTGTGGTGGAACTTCACCTCCAGCGGCAGCAAGCCGTCTTCGCCCAGATAAAAGCTCTCGACCGGTTCGCGCTTCTCGAAATCCCAGAAGTGCAGCTCGCGTCCGTATTTCAGGTGCCCCACTTCCTCCAGATCGAAGCCCGGCATGAAGGTGTTGGGGGCCGCCCATTCCGAGCTGACCATCACGTTGTGGCGCGGCTGATACCAGAAGTCATAGCCGAACTTGATCTCACCCATGGAGTTTTCCCATCGGCCCTGGATCTCGAAATCCTTGTTCAGATGCAGATACCCGCCCGGCGCCTCGCCCTTGGCATCGCCCAGCATCGAGATGATGATCTCGGATCCCAGACAATGGACGGTGTGGGGGCCCGACAGGTTCGTCTTCGACTTGATCTCGGCCCCGTCGATCACCTTGTGCAGGCGCGGCGCGCGCGGGTCGGTGGCCGTATCGACCACGTGGATGTTGTTGGATCTGACACCCGGCAGCAGCAGATATTTGCGCGACATCGACCCGTCATCAAAGCAAGACGAACAGGCGTTCCAGCCCATGTGATGCAGCTCGTCCCCGATGCCCGGCATCTCCAGCCGGTGGATCACCTGCGAATAGGTCGGGCTGTCGGGATCCACATCCACTGTGGCCAGATAGTCGGGTTTTTGGATGCCCGTGCCGGTGTAGATCGCAATCGTATAGAGGAGCTTTTCGCGCGGCGCTTTGATCGCCTCTGCCGGGGATGCATAGCCCGGCCCACAGCATTCTGACATTTCATCCTCCCTTGCGATCCCTTGTCTAGGCTCATAAAATGATAATAGAATTCTCGCAAAGTAAGAAGATGCACCTCGAACGTCTCACGCTGATATTGGAGATCGTCGGTCAGAAGAAGGAAGCCACCGTCGCCGATATCTGCGCGCATTCCGACCTGCCCAAGCCCACCGCGTATCGCCTGGTTCAGGATCTGGTCGCTGTCGGTCTGCTGGAGCCGGTCGCGCGGGGCGTCTTCTCGATCGGGCTTCGCCTGAAGCAGATCACTCATAGCGAACAATCCGACCGCGCTTTGCTCAAAATCATCGGCCCGGCGCTGCGGCAGGCGGCCGACAAATACGGCGCGGCGTTCTTTCTGTCCCGGCTGCGCGGCAAGTCGGTGGAGATCATCCACGTCGAGGCGCCTGACACCGGCGTCTCATACCTGCACCCCGGCTTGGGCAAACGCCCGTTGCACGCGTGCTCCTGCTCAAAAGCGGTGGCCGCCTACGCGCCCGACCTGTTCTTGACCAGCGAGATCGAGGGCCGCCTGCGCGCCTACACGGAATACACCCTGACGAGTGTGGAGGATCTCGAGGCGGAGTTTGAGACGATCCGCCAGCGCGGCTTCGCTGAATGCGTCGAAGAGATCGAGCGCGGCATGTGTTCCGTCGCAGCCCCCCTCGCGCCCGAGGGTCCAGGCGCCACGCTCTCCATCGGGGCGACGGGATCGGTCCGCGTCCTCACCCCTGCCTTCCGCGAAAAGCTCGGCCCTGAAATCACCCAGATGGCACGCGAGATGGCCGCCAACCTCGGCTGGACGGACGCGCATGAGGCCAAGAAATCCGGCTAGCTTTCCTGTGCTGCCGAATGTGGGTCCTGCGGCCAACAGCGGCTATTGATAGACGCTTTCGACCAAACGAAATCGCTGCTTTCCTTGCGTGCCGTCCAAGCTGCCGCTCCCGGCATTGCCGCGCGCGTCCAGCGCGACCTGGCCACTAAACAGGCGCTTTCCATCAGAGTCATATTCCGTGAATTTGATGCCTTTTCGGGTCGCTTCCGTAATCCTCAAGCGGGTTGCCTTTTTGCCGGTGGATTCCGTCAGCGTGTATTGGCACCGTCCCAGAGTGCGCGTGCAATCGTGAGGGCGGAAGGTCACTTCAAACCCGTCCTGCCTGACCCAGCGGACCTGATTTCCATCTTTGTCCATGTAGGTTGTGAACACCGGCGTCCCCGACGGGGCAGGGCCGCGATAGCTCTCGATGGCGTAAGACCGGCCCACCTTGCCGCGGTACACGTGATGGATCAGGCCGCCTTGTCTTTGGTCGATGCTGGTGTAGTCGCCTGGCGTCAGGGTTTCGGGTTTCCACCGGATCCCCTCTGCGAAAGCCGTGCTCGCGGCGAACGCCAGCACAAGTGCGGCAATGGGGGCAACTTTCATGGAACGTATCCTCTGCTTGGTGTGGTCGTGCAGCATGGGCGGAACCTCATCCGTCCGCGGGCTCTGGTCAACATAACCTCGCGTCGAATTTTGGCAGGCCCAATCAGACAAACAAAGCCAGAGTGTAGCGAGCGCTGGATTTACGGTGGACGGGGCTAGCGTAGACGATACCTCCTTGCGGAGCGGCGCGACCCGAAGCGCAAAGGAGCACTTCTTTCGATGAAACGACGCAACATCATTCTTGGCGCTGTCCTGGTCCTTGTTGCGGTCCTCGCGCTGCCCCTAAAGAATTTCTATGCATCGTCGCGCCACAACCCGTCGCTCTTCACCGAGCTCTCCTTTGGTCCACACGAGGTTCAAGTGATTGGCGAGGGCGCCACAAATCTCGCCGAACAGCTGCAAAAGTATGCCGATGCCAATGACGAGGAATTCGTCGTATTCGGGCCCAACGAGGTGAACATGGCAAAGACGCTGCTCGTTGTTCTGTCGACCTTCGATCGCATTAGCGAACTGCCGTAGCACCTGCAGCTTTGCGAAGACGAATGTCCCGAGAGCGCCTTTGCGGCCTCCTTTTCAACGGTCGGCGTGCTGAGCAGGAAAAGGAAGGTCGCCTACGTCCAGACAAAGCACCTCGCGGTGGACGGGGTTGTGAGTGGTGAGAGATTTACCTGCCTGATGGAGGTGATGGCCTCCGAGGCCAAAGCTGTCTTGCCAAATTACATCGAGGATTCTCGCGACTGCATGGATCTGCTGGGCGAAGGCGGCGGCACTCAATATTCAACGTCCGTGGCATTCATCCCGTTCGTTTTGAGAATTGGTCGGTAGATCAGCGCCCTCACATTGGCCCAAGCCGCAGTGTGGCACCGCAGGGGCCGAGAAGATGGTTAACGCCTTGAGGAGCGGGCGAAGGTGCCAGCGAAAGAGGCATTTTGCCTGTAGCGCGAGGTTTCAAAATGGATTGTTTCCTAGAAAGCCTTTGACACTGGCGCGGGCTTTCATGCATCTCCGTCCGGTAACACTTTATTGGGGTTCCCTAGGGGGTATGTAATTATGCTTAAAAACCTTGCGGCGGTTTCCGCCGCACTTCTGATTTTTACGGGCGCAGCCAGCGCCGCAACAATGTTCAGCGACGACTTCTCGTCCTACGGGTCCAAGACGGAGCTGAACGCGCCGGACTCGCTGTTTGGTGGCGCCTGGTCCACGACCGAAGGCACCGTCGACTATCTGGCCGAGGGCGACATATTTGGCGGTCTGTGCCAAGGCACCGGCAACTGTATCGACCTTGATGGTACGACCACGAACTCCGGCATCTTCTCCAGCATCGAGTTCGATGCGGGCAGCTACACGCTGGACATCGGCCTGTTCGGCAGCGGCCGCGACACGACCGAAACCGTGACGATCACGCTTGGTGACTGGACGACGACGATCTCCAACATCGGTGCTGCCGACGACGCATCCACGAGCTTCTCGTTCTCGACGACGGGCGGTGCGCTGTCCTTCGAGAATGCCGGTGGCGACAACATCGGTGCCATCCTGACGAGCGTCGACCTCGCGCCGGTCCCGCTTCCTTCGGGCGGCCTCTTGCTTCTCGCTGGCCTCGGCGGTCTCGCCATGGTGCGCCGCAAGAAAGCCTAAGGCTCTCAAGCCTGGAAATTGAAAAGGCGGCCCTCGCGGCCGCCTTTTTTGTTGTCCGGTGGCGGGGCTAGAGCCTAGGGTCAGGACCCATTGATTTCCGGCTGGTGACATGATTCACGGCTCGGAAAACGAGCGGTTAACATGTCTGAT
>JAKVCO010000035.1 GCA_022448245.1 Paracoccaceae bacterium | reverse complement strand
GACCGCTGCCCGAAGGTCTTCCTCTCAGCCATCGCTCTCGCAGCAACCGTCATCTTGGCTATGAGTCCTGACCCTAGCCCGCAAGCCAGAAAAGCCCCGCAATCGTTAGGCCTCCGATAAACAGCGTCTCCACCACCAGAAGCGCTATGGCGGGCAAACCGACGTCAGCGACGTCCCTGAGCGACGTTTTCATGCCCACCGCTGCGATTGCCGTCAGCAGCGCCCAACCAGACAGCTCAGCCGAGAACGCCGCAACAGCCGCTGGGATGAGCCCATAGGAATTGATTGCAACCAGCGCGGCGAACGCCACGACAAAGAACGGCACGATTGGTGGGCGTTCCTCAGACGTCTCAGTCTTGACGATCTGGCGTATGACAAGCGCTGCGACGAGGATCACCGGCGCCAGCAGCGCGACGCGGATCAGCTTGACCACAGTGGCGACGTCGCCGGTTTCTTGCGAGACCGAGAACCCCGCCCCTACTACCTGCGCCACATCATGGATCGTGGCGCCGATGAAGATACCGGCCGTGCGATCGTCAAAGCCCATGGCGTCGGCCAAGATCGGATAAACGATCATCGCGAGCGTTGAGAGCAGCGTCACGCCGACAACCGTGAAGACCAACCGTTCTTCCGAGCGTTCGTCGCGCGGCAAGATTGCGGAGATCGCAATGGCCGCCGAGGCACCGCAGATCGCCACGGAACCTGCTGAAAGGAAAGCAAAACGTGGGCCGTGACCGAAGATGCGAGCGATCAACATTCCGAAGACGATTGTCGCGAGAACCACACATAGGATTAGGCCGACGATGGGCCATCCCAAGTCAGCGGCCATGTCGAAGCTGATGCGCATTCCAAGGAGCGCCACACCAAAACGCAGCACGGTTCTTGCAGCAAAAGCAATGCCTTCCTTGGCCGGTCCGTCCTCTGAGAGGAAGTTCAATGCGATGCCGAATAGCAACGCCATGAGCATCGCCGGTGCGCCGTAATGCTCCGAGATGAATTGGGCAGCCAAGGCGATTAATCCTGAGATGAAAACGCCTGTGAACAGAGCTTTTGAGGTTTCAATACGGGATGTGAGGATGTTCATGTGCGCGCCTACTCTTGCTTCAATGACGTAGCGATGGCTGCATCACAGAGGCGCGTAGGATATCTGAGCAATAGCGTCAAGAAGGCATGGAAGTGTGTTTTTCTTGCGCGTCTAAGCTGCTGTTAATCGGCAATTTCCAACAAACACAGGACAAGCCGCCAAGCACTATGCTACCGGTATCTTTGTCGCTTACTTGGAACTGTCATGGCTTCACTACTTGTCCTGAATGGCCCAAATCTGAATTTGCTCGGCAAGCGCCAACCCGAGACCTATGGGACGACGACGCTTGCCGATGTTGAGGCGCTTTGCACGCAGACTGCGGCTGATTTTGGGTTGGGCTGCGAATTCATGCAATCGAACCACGAAGGTGCGCTCGTCGATGCGATCCACGGGGCCAAAGGCACCCATGATGCCCTGATCATCAACGCGGGTGCCTACACGCATACTTCCATCGCGATCCTTGATGCGGTGCTGTCGGTGGAGCTTCCAGCAGTTGAAGTTCACCTCTCAAATGTCCATTCTCGCGAGGGTTTTCGCCATAACAGCTACCTTGCCAAGGGTGCTTTAGGAGTCATTGCGGGCTTTGGCGCACAGAGCTACGTGCTCGCCATTCGGGCTATGGCGGAGCGCTTGAAATGAGAGTTCAGGATTATCTCTGGGCCATCACAGAAGCCAAATCCATGGAAGAGATCTGGGACATGCACGTCGAGCGCATGGCCAGCTATGGCTTCGATCGGCTGCTCTATGGCTACACCCAGTATCTCACGCCAAGTTCCCTCGGTGATCCTGAAGATCTGGTGTTGCTGTCGAATCACGATCCGGAATATGTGAATACTTTCATTGGGTCGGGGCTCTATTTTCATGCGCCCATGGTCCAGTGGTCGCGCAATCACGACGGCGCGGCGAGCTGGGGTGTTATCGGCCAGATGGAAGAAGCCAAGACGCTGACCCCTGCCGAAAAGAAGGTGGTTGAGTTCAACCAGCGTATGGGCGTTCTCGCGGGATATACCGTCTCGTTCAAATCCGTTTCGGCGCGGGCCAAGGGCGCCATTGCGCTGACGGCGCCGAAGGGCTCGAGCCAGGCGGACGTAGACGTGATCTGGGCAAACCACGGCAAAGAAATCGTGCTGATGAACAACGTCATGCACCTCAAGCTCCTCACCCTGCCTTATAGCGGCGCCCGACCGCTCACCAAGCGTCAGCGGGAAGTTCTGGAATGGGTTGGTGACGGCAAGACTACGCAGGACATCGCGGTGCTTCTCGGGCTCACGCCGGCGACGGTTGAAAAGCACCTGCGCCTTGCTCGTGAGGCGCTCGACGTGGACACGACAGCTCAGGCCGTGCTTAAGGCGTCGTTCCAGAACCAGATGTTCATTCTTGAAGACGGCACTGCCTAAGCCGGTCACAACCCCTCTTTGCAGCAGGGCCACGAACCTATCCAAGCAGGTTCGGTAAGGAATCCCGCACTTCCTTTGCGCACGGTAAACGGGACATAGTACCCCTGTTCCGTGAGTGGAGGCTTTGGCCAGGAACGAGGGAGCGGCGCCGCGCGATTTCGGGGAAAGCGCTCCCAGACACAAATTCGCGAAACCCGGGGTATTCCCGACCTCGGCTTTTACGTCCCCGTCTCTTCCCCGATTGAGGGTGCGTATTAAGCGGTGCTGCCTGTCCCGGCGGCGCCGCTTTTCTTTTGTAGGATGGCCAGAAAAAAGCCCCTCACTGGGAGGAGCTTTTCTGAATATTGTATCAGGGGTTAGCCGCCCTGTGCGGTCTTTGCGACCTCGGCTGCGAAGTCTTCCTGGACCTTCTCAATGCCCTCGCCCACTTCGAGGCGAACGAAACCGGTGACCTCAACACCAGCTTCCTTGGCGGCTGCGTCAACGGTGAGGTCCGGGTTCACAACAAATGCCTGACCCATGAGCGTGGACTCGGCGAGCCACTTCTTCATGCGGCCGACGATCATCTTTTCGATCACGGCCTCGGGCTTGCCGGACTCGCGGGCGATGTCCATCTGGACCTGCTTTTCCTTCTCAACCACTGCCGGGTCGAGCGCACCTTCGTCGAGAGCGGCAGGGTTCACAGCTGCGATGTGCATCGCGACCTGCTTGCCGAAAGCTTCGTTGTCACCGTTCAGCGCCACGAGAACGCCGATCTTGCCCATGCCGTCGGTGGCCGCGTTATGCACGTAGGAGACGACCTTCTGGCCTTCGATGCGTGCCATGCGGCGCAGGCCCATGTTCTCACCGATGGTTGCAACAGCGTCGGTGATCAGCTCGGAGACCGGCTTGCCGTCAACGTCTGCACCGGCCAGTGCTTCGGTGTCTGCCACGCCGAGGCCGGCGGTGGCGATCTTGCCAACCATGCCCTGGAAGTCTGCGTTCTTAGCAACGAAGTCCGTTTCGGAGTTCACTTCGACAGCCACGCCCGTGCCACCGTCAACTGCAACGGCCACGAGGCCTTCTGCAGCGGTGCGGCCGGATTTCTTGGCGGCCTTTGCGAGGCCCTTCGTGCGCAGCCAGTCCATGGCTGCTTCCATGTCGCCGTCGTTTTCGGTGAGCGCCTTCTTGGCGTCCATCATGCCTGCGCCGGACTTCTCACGCAGTTCTTTTACGAGTGCAGCGGTGATTGCCATCTGCCTGATCCTCTTTCATCGGATTTGGAAGCCGCCGCAGAACCCTTCCACGGCGGCTGCTGTCATGTTGCGAGAGCTGTTTAGCCCTCTGCAGGTGCCTCAGCGGCTGCTTCCTCGGCAGGAGCTTCCACGACCTCTTCAGCCGGGGCCTCTTCCATCTCGCCGAGATCGATGCCTGCGGCACCCATCTGAGCGGTCATGCCGTCGAGAGCGGCGCGTGCGGCGAGGTCGCAGTAAAGCGCGATTGCGCGGGCTGCGTCGTCGTTGCCGGGGATGATGTAGTCAACGCCATCGGGGGAGCAGTTCGTGTCGACGACTGCAACCACTGGGATGCCGAGCTTCTTGGCTTCCGCGATGGCCAGGTCTTCTTTGTTCACGTCGATGACGAAGAGAAGATCAGGCACGCCGCCCATTTCGCGGATGCCGCCGAGCGATGCCTGAAGCTTCGCCTGGTCACGCTCCATGCCGAGACGCTCTTTCTTGGTGAGGCCGTCGGCGCCGGTTTCCATCTTCTCGTCGATGGCGCGCAGGCGGTTGATGGACTGGGAGACGGTCTTCCAGTTCGTCAGCGTGCCGCCGAGCCAGCGGTGGTTCATGTAGTACTGTGCGCATTTCTCTGCGGCTTCAGCGATCGGCGTTTGTGCCTGACGCTTGGTGCCAACGAAGAGAATGCGGCCGCCCTTGGCGGCGGTCTCGCGGATGACGTTCAGAGCAGCGTCCAGCATTGGGACGGTCTGCGTCAGATCCATGATGTGAATGCCATTACGGTCGCCGTAGATGAACTCGCCCATACGGGGGTTCCAGCGCTGCGTCTGGTGGCCAAAGTGAACGCCTGCTTCGAGCAGCTGGCGCATGGTGAACTCAGGAAGAGCCATGCTGTTTTCCTTTCCGGTTTCTATCCTCAACGGGGTTTCGGGCAGATGCCCAACCGGCGGACTGACGCGGGATGTCTCCCCGCGGAGCCCAGCCCCGTTTGTGAAGTGAGCGCCGGTTATAAGAACTGCACGAAAAGGGCAAGCGCTTTGCTCGACTCTCGATAAATTGGGTGTCCGATATGCTTCTACTCTTGCCGCTGACCCGTCCGGGCGCCATGACGCTTTCATGAAACCAGACATTCTCTGTATAGGCGCCGTTCTTTGGGACATCATCGGGCGATCTGCGTCTTCGATGCGGGTAGGATCGGATGTGCCGGGGCGCATCACCCGCCTGCCCGGGGGCGTGGCGCTGAACATCGCAATGACGCTGCAGGGCTTTGGCTTGTCGACGGCCGTTCTATCGGTCGTAGGCCGTGATGCCGAGGGCGAAGAGCTTCTGGGGGAACTTGAGAAGCTCGGGCTCATCTCCGAATACTCCTACCGCTCCGCTGATCTGCCCACGGATCGCTACATGGCCATCGAAGGTGCCAATGGTCTGATCTCGGCCATCGCAGATGCGCATTCTCTTGAGGCGGCGGGCTCCAAGATCCTCGCAGCGCTCGCGGACGGCAGCCTTGGATCGGAAGACGCGCCCTACCCTGGGACGATCGCGCTCGATGGGAACTTGACGCTGCCGCTGCTCACGGAATGCGCGACCTCGCCTCTCTTTGATGCCGCTGATTTGCGCGTGGCGCCTGCGTCGCCGGGCAAAGCCGAACGGTTGAGCCCTTTCCTGCGTCATGGCCGCGCGACACTTTACGTGAACAAGGAAGAAGCGGGCCTGTTGGCTAAGACGGAATTTGAGAGCGCCGCCGTGGCAGCCACTGCTCTGGTGGAGCGTGGCGCGCAACGCGTTTTGGTCACCGATGGCGCCCGCGAAGCGGCCATGGCCACCAAGACAGATGTGATCGTCGAGCGTCCGCCCGAGGTGCTCGTCAGTCGGGTCACCGGCGCCGGGGATACCTTCATGGCCGGTCATATCGCTGCCGAAATAAGAGGCGCTGCGGCGCCCGAAGCCCTGTCTCGCGCACTCGAGGCGGCGGCAATCTACGTTTCAGGAGAAACACCGTTTTGACACCCGAAATCCGTTACAGTGCCGAAGTGGCCGCTGCCCGCGCCGCCGGTACGCCACTTGTGGCCCTTGAGAGCACGATCATCACTCACGGCATGCCCTTTCCCCAGAACGCGGAAACCGCGCGCAAGGTGGAGTCCACCGTGCGCAACGAGGGCGCCGTTCCCGCGACGATCGCAGTTCTTGAAGGGCGGCTGCACATTGGTCTCGAAGCTGTTGAGCTAGAAACCTTGGCGCAGCGTCCGGATGCCCTGAAGCTTTCCCGTGCGGACATGGCCTTTGCCATGGCCAATGGTCTGACCGGCGCCACGACCGTAGCCGCCACGATGATCGGCGCGCGTCTCGGTGGCATCGACGTCTTCGCGACAGGCGGCATTGGCGGCGTTCATCGCGGGGCCGAGGAAGATTTCGACATCTCAGCCGATCTGGCAGAACTTGCAGCCACCGCCGTCACGGTCGTGGCTGCTGGCGCCAAGGCGATCCTCGATCTGCCGAAGACCCTCGAAGTCCTTGAAACAAACGGCGTGCCCGTCATCGCTTTCTGTCAGGACCAATTCCCTGCGTTCTGGTCCCGCGAAAGCGGCCTCCCTGCCCCGCTGCGGGCAAACACACCGCTGGAAATCGCCAAGAGCCACGCCATGCGCGGGGCCATGGGGCTGCCGGGCGGGCAGCTCGTGGCCAATCCGATCCCTGTAGACGCCGAGATCGCGCAACAGACGCTGGTGCCAATCATCGAGCAGGCCCTCAGCGAGGCCAAGGCGCAGGGCGTATCCGGGAAGGCGGTGACGCCGTTCCTGCTGGCACGCATATTCGAGCTCACCGAGGGCGCCTCTCTGAGCGCCAACATCGCATTGGTGCTCAATAATGCGCGCCTTGCAGCACGAATTGCCGCAGAATTGGTCGCGCTGCGGGGCAGCATGTTGTGAAGCTCAAGTCTTCCCTCTAGATAACATCGACGACTTCGAGAACCTGCGCCATGCCCACGCCATTCGACGAATTAAAGCCTAAGCGGCGCTCCAGCTTGTTTGCTGGGCTACGATCGAATTTCCTCACGGGGCTCGTGGTCATTGCGCCGATTGGTCTGACCATTTGGCTGATCTGGGCCGTGGTAGGCTTGATCGACGGCTTCGTTCTGCCGCTTATTCCGGACGGATACACGCCTGACGTCCTGCTCAGGCGCCTACTTGGCCCATGGGTGCGCGAGCTTTTGGGCCTTGAGGGCGCGATTGATCCCTCGTTCACGCCGCGCTCCATCCGGGGCATTGGCGTCATCATCTTCCTCATCTTCACGATCCTCGTTGGTTGGATCGCGAAGGGCTTTATTGGACGCTCCCTCCTCCGTTGGGCTGAAGGCTTGGTGGAGAGCATCCCTGTCGTCCGCTCGATCTACAGTGGCGTGAAGCAGATCGCCGAGACGGTCTTTAGCCAGAGCGATACGAGCTTTGATAAGGCCTGCCTCATCGAATATCCACGCCGGGGGATTTGGGCGATCGGCTTTATCTCCACCGATGCGAAGGGCGAGATTGCCAAGAATAATCAGGCAGATAGCCCTCTTATCTCAATCTTCGTGCCGACCACGCCTAACCCGACCTCGGGCTTCCTGCTCTTCTTCCCGAAGGACGACGTTATTGAGCTGGACATGAGCGTAGAAGACGCCGCCAAGTTGGTGATCTCTGCAGGGCTTGTGTATCCCAATGGCAAGGGTGGCGTCGAAACGGTCGACGCGTCGGAGTGATCTCCGCTGGCGTCACAGGTTTCGTCACGGGCTTTGCCCTGATCCTCGCCATAGGGGCCCAGAACGCATTCATCCTTCGACAGGGCCTCTTGAAGCAGCACGTGCTGTCCTTGGTCCTCTTTTGCTCGATCTCTGATGCCCTGCTGATCGCGGCGGGTGTGGCGGGGTTCTCGGCCATCGTGGCGATGCTGCCGTGGTTGCCGCTGGTCATGCTTCTGGGTGGGGCGGCCTTTCTGTTTGCCTATGGCGCCATGAGGCTTTGGGCTGCTTGGCAGGGCCAGTACGAGATCGGTGCCCATCAGGGCGAGACGTCGTTGGCAAAGGTGCTCGCCATCGCGGCGGCCTTCACGTGGCTGAACCCGCATGTCTACCTCGATACGCTTGGCCTGATGGGCGCTATTTCCACACAATATGGGGGGGTTGTGCTGCGGAGCTCATTCGCAATCGGTGGCGCTGTCGCGTCTTTCACTTTCTTCTTCTCGCTCGGGTTCGGGGCCCGTGCATTGGCGCCTATCATGCAGTCCGCCGTGGCGTGGCGCCGCCTCGATGTGCTCATCGGGATCGTGATGTGGGCGCTTGCCGTGAAGCTGTTATTTGAGCTCTAGTCGAACATCTCGCGCAGGTTAACCGAGCTCTTCTTGCCCACATTGCCGATATCGTCGCGCAGGAATGCCTCTGCCGCTGCACGGCCTGCCTCTTTGAGCTTATGAAACACGACCGGCGACGGCACGGTTTTCGTCGCCACGGACAGCTCATTCATCAACGCATCATCGGCAATCATGTGGACCTTCACGTCCTTCATGGCCCCTTGAGGCATGCGGCCTTCGTCGATCAGGCGTTTCACGAAAGCAATCGCGCGCAGTTCCCGCAGGAGCGAGGTATTGAAGCTGATCTCGTTGATGCGGTTCTGGATCTCTTGTGCGGTCCGCGGCACTGCCTCGCGCACCAGCGGGTTGATATTCACGACCACGATGTCGTCCGGGAACTCGGGCTCGTAGAGGGGATAAAGCGCGGGGTTGCCGGTGTAGCCCCCGTCCCAATAAGCCTCATCGCGCTGGCTCACGGGGTCATAGATCTCGATCGCTTGGAAGAGCGTGGGCAAGCAGGCGGAAGCCATGATCGCTTCCGTGGTGATCTCACGGCCTGAGAACAGGCGGATCTTGCCCGTGCGGACGTTTGTCGCCCCCACGAAAAGCTCGGGCCCTTGTGCCGCGCAAATCTTTAAAAAGTCGAACTCTTCAACGATCCTCGCGAGCGGGTTCTGGTAGAACGGGCCGTAGCCATAGGGCGACATCATGCGTGTCGCGGCATCTCCGATTGCATAGGGCAGCGAGTATTCGATGCTCTTGGACACGACGCCCGGCATGAAGGGGGCAAACCATTGGGTGACAAGCGGGTGTGTCACCGCGCCCACATCTTCCCATAGCCCGGTTAGACGGTCCCGCGCGTCCTCACGCCCGCCTTGAACAAGGCCGGCCTTCAGAGCAGCCCCGTTCAACGCCCCCGCAGAAGTTCCTGAAATACCCGAGATTTCGAGATCAGGTTCTTCGAGTAAGCGGTCGAGAACGCCCCATGTGAAGGACCCGTGAGCCCCACCCCCTTGTAGCGCGAGGTTGATGCGCAGCTTGGCCACTTAGAGCGCCGTCCAGCCGCCATCGACGCTGATCGTGGTGCCCGTGATCTGGGCGGCATCATCAGAGCACAGGAACGCCGCCACACCGCCTAGCTGATCGGTCGTCGCGAACTCCTTGGAGGGCTGGCGCTCGAGGATCACCTTCTGGATCACCTCCTCCTCGGTCATGTTGTACTTCTTGGCTGTGTCGGGGATCTGCGCCTCGACCAGCGGGGTCTTCACATAGCCCGGGCAGATCGCGTTGGCGGTGATCGGCTCTTGCGCGGTCTCGAGCGCTACGACCTTGGTCATGCCGACGACACCATGCTTGGCAGCGACATAGGCGCATTTGTACGGGGAAGCGGTCAGGCCGTGGGCGGAGGCGAGGTTGATCACCCGGCCCCATCCTGCCGCGCGCATCATCGGCAATGCGGCAGCGGTGGTATGAAATGCGGACGACAACATGATCGCGATGATCGCTTCCCACTTGGCAGTCGGAAACTCGTCGATCGGCGCCACGTGCTGGATACCTGCGTTGTTTATGAGAACGTCGCAGGTGCCTGCCTTGGCAATCAGATCGCGTGCGGCGTCGCCGTTTGAAAGATCTGCCTGGATGTAGCGCGCCTTCGTGCCCGTGGCTTCCGAGATATCTACCGCGAGAGCGTGGTCTTCCGGCGTGTCTGTGTAGGAGTTCAGCACGACATTTGCGCCTTCGCGCGCCAGGCGGCGGGCGATGCCCAAGCCAATCCCCGAATTGGATCCGGTGATTACGGCGGTTTTTCCTTCAAGTGTCATGCGTTGCGGTCCTTTCAAGCACTGATGCTGCACGTGCACAGTGACGCAAAGCACCGGGCACGTCCAGATCGCCTTGGAAGGCTCGCAATAGCGTTATTCGGCCGGGGCCATGTAGGTCGTGCCCTCGGTTTCGTCCTGCGCAATGCGGTCAAAGGCGGCCTGCAGGACAAGCCCGACCTGAGGCTCGATAAGGGACATGAGGGCCACGATGCGACCGGGCACAGCTTTGCGGCCCTTCAGCCCCATGCGACGCATGAAGCAGTTCGTGCCCATGCGGCACAGAGCTGCGCGTGCAGCGTCTGCAACCAGCACTGTCCCACGCCGGCGGCCTGCGAGGATGTCGCGGCGAAGCGTCTTGAAGCCTGACATGCGGCTTCGGGTGATCCTGCGCCGCGCCCAGTAGAGGCGCGCCATCTTAATCGCGTCGCGGCCATCCTCGGTATCGGCATGAAACGGGTATTTCTTGGCTTCGTGGTAGACGAGCCAGAACAGCTCCCCCTCGGTAGTGATCGCGCGAAGCGCGCGGATTTGGCCTTTGTCGTCATCGACTTTGTGGTCGGTGTCATACCAGCACCGAACCTAGTTGGAGTTGTCGTAGCGCAGGTGATCGCCCGTGGAGAGGATCTCATTGTCGATGAGGGAGGTATTCGGGCGCCTACAAATAAGGGACCGCTTGAGGCAGTCCGAGGATGTAATGGTCGTGAAATCTCTCGTTCATAAAAAAATGTGTGTGTGCAAAAAATGCGTATTTAATTGCAGTCAGGTTACGTTTGGTAAACGGACCGGCCAAGTCTGGCATTCCTGCCCCTCACGCCTTCCTATGACGCACTGAGCCTTACTCAGGCACGAGACGGATCGGAGCTAAGCGCTATTCAGCGATCTAAGGATCAGATCAGGCTGCCGCGCCTGGAATATGGCGCCTGAAAATCGAGCGACCCGCGGCAGCTATGACCATCGTCAGTGCGACAATGGCAATCGCCGGTGGAAGGGGCACAGGCGTTGGCGCAGGAGGCGTCGGCAAGAAGGGGTCCGTAATCGGAGAGAGTGTTGTCACAAACACATCCGGGAAGAGGATCGGGTCGTTGGGGGTCGGGAAGATCTTCGGATTCACGGGGACCGTAGGGGGCGGCTGCGTGATCGGCGACGGTCCACCATCTGGGGCGGGCTGGCCTACGGGGATTGCCGGCACGTCGATGAAATCGCCTTCAGGGAAGACTTCTTCTACGAGCACTTCCTCTTCTTCTTCGTCGAAGAATTGTTCGTCGGTCAGAACGCGGCCGCCGTATTTGTCGCCGAAGTATTCACCCTCTTTCGCGAAGCTCACATGCCCCTCTTCAGTGAAGGACACTTGGATGCCCTCCTCATCACCGAAGTAAAAGGAGATTGGGGCCGCGCACGCCGTCTCGGGCGTCTCGGCGGAGACGTCCCATCCGACTGGGACAATGGCGCACCACAGATGTGAAGCGAGAGGGAAGGCAACCGTACTCATTTGTTGACCTGTAAATCAAAAACCAAGGGCGACGCAATGCTATCCGGTAATGCGAAAAAAACACTAAGAGCGCGTTACCGACATTCCGCCAAGGTCTTGATCTGACACAGAATGTTAAAATCTTCAAGGTCTAGCGCCCGCTCTTGGCTAACGCCAGCGAGCTTCCGTCACCTCAAAAGTCAGACGATATTTCCCCTGAAATCACGCGGCTTTTCGGGGTTTGGGCCGTCGAATGGTCCGTTAAGCGCTGGGTTCGCCTTGGGGAGCGACTCGGTCGCGAACCGGAAATCTCAGTGTCAGTTGTGATCTTAACGCCCGAATCGCCCTTTGATTGTACGATGCGCTCAACACCCAATATTGCTTGGGACCTCACGTAAACCGCGCCTTGCCGATTGACCAAAAAAAAACGCCGGCACAAGGCCGGCGTCCAGTCATTGAGGCAGGTTTCATACAGGCAAGAAACCTATCGAGCAGTGTCATTTGTATAGGCAATGACGCGCCGCAGGTAAAGCTAAGAGTTTGAAAAGATGACGGGTGGTCCGTAACCTGACTTGAAAGAAAACAAGGGATCACAGGGATTGTTGCCAATATGGGACCAGATTTTTTCTCATCTGTCAGGGCGCTTACAGCAGGAGCAGTGCTGAGCCTCGCGACGGGATTCGCTTTCGCTGACGGCCACGGCGGCCCCAAGCATGGCATTGCTATGTATGGCGAGCCCGCCCTGCCCCCGGATTTTGTGTCTTTGCCCTATGCGAACCCGGATGCGCCCAAGGGCGGACGCATCATTCAGGGTGAAGGTGGAAGCTTCGACAGCCTCAATCCCCACATCCGAAAGGGATCGGTCCCGTGGCAGCTTCGCTTCCTAGCGTACGAGAGCCTGATGGGCCGTTCATGGGACGAGCCGTTCACGCTCTATGGTCTTCTCGCCGAATCGATTGAGACGCCGGAGGACCGCTCCTGGGTCGAATTCACCCTGCGGGAGGAAGCGCAATTCTCTGATGGCTCGCCGGTCACGGTCGAAGACGTTATGTGGTCGTACGAGACTTTAGGCACCGTGGGGCACCCGCGCTACGCAGGTCTCTGGACCAAGGTGGAGACGATGGAGCAGACGGGACCACGATCCGTCCGCTTTACATTTAACGTGGAGGACCGAGAACTCGCGCTCATTACGGGCATGCGTCCGATCCTGAAGAAAGCTCAGTGGGAAGGCCGCGACTTTACTGAGAGCGGTCTTGAACCGCCCATCTCCACGTCGCCCTATGTGATCGCGGACTATGAGCCCGGTCGCTTCGTGTCGCTTCAGCGCAACCCGGATTACTGGGGCAACGATCTCAACTTCCGGCGCGGCACCAACAACCTCGATGAAATCCGCATGGAGTTCTACGCCGATGGCGCGGTGATGTTTGAGGCCTTCAAAGCCGGTGAGCTGATGACCCACCGTGAGTTCAACGCCGAGAAATGGGCAACCCAGTTCGATTTCCCAGCCGTGGGCGCGGGCGATGTCGTTCTGAGCGAGATCCCCAATGATCGCCCCTCCGGTATGACTGGTTTCGTCATGAATACCCGGAACCCGATCTTTGATGATTGGCGGGTGCGCCAGGCGATGATCGAGGCGTTCAATTTCGAGTTCATCAACGAGACGATGACCGGCGGGCGTCAGGATCGCATCGTCAGCGTCTTCGGCGGCTCGGTGCTGGGCATGTCCACCGGTCCGGCTGAGGGGCGCGTGGCTGAGCTCCTCGAACCCTTCGCCGCTGATCTGCCACCCGGCGTGCTGGAAGGCTACGCCCTGCCCGTCTCGGACGGTTCCGAGAGGAACCGCGCGGGTATCCGCAACGCGACGCGCCTCCTTGAAGACGCAGGCTGGACGGCAGGCGACGACGGTGTACTTCGTAACGACGGCGGCGAGGAGTTCGACTTCACGATCCTGCTCAAAGTCGGCGCGACTGAGAACGAGACCATGATCGACATGTATGTCGAAATGCTGGGTCGTCTGGGCATCACGCCCACGATCGAGAAGGTCGACACCGCGCAGCACAAGGATCGGATCACCAACTACGACTTCGACATGGCCTACTACCGCCGTGGCGTGTCGCTGAGCCCGGGCAACGAGCAGTTCCTCTATTGGGGGGCAGCTGGCGTGACCGAGCCTGGCACGCGCAACCTGATGGGCATGGACGTGGCCGCTGCGGAGGCAATGATCGACGCCTTCCTCAACGCTGAGAGCCAGGATGACTTCCGCGCGGGCGTAAAAGCGCTCGACCGGATTATCATGGCTGGGCGCTATGTGATTCCGATCCAGCATTTCTCCATCGGGCGCATCGCCCACGCGAAAGAGCTGAAGTTCCCGGACCGGCTGCCGATGTATGGCGATTGGATCGGTTTCCAGCCCGATGTCTGGTGGTATGAGGAATAGCGCCTGTCGGGGCGTTGATCCTTACACCCAGTGCGATAGAAAACACATGGCCCGCGCGACCCGCGGGCCATAGCTTTTGAGGGTGAGATGATCCGCAATTACGTAGCTGAGATGCTGGGAACGGGGCTTCTGCTGATCTCGGTGGTGGCCTCCGGCATCATGGCTGAGACGCTGACCCACGATGTGGGCCTTGCTCTCTTGGCGAATGCTCTCGCGACGGGTGCGATGCTCTTTGTCATCATCACTTGTCTTGGCCCCATCTCGGGCGCGCATTTCAACCCGGCCGTGACGCTGGCCTTCCTGTTGCGGGGCGAAATCGGGGGCGGCGCGGCGGCAATCTACATGGTCTGTCAGATCGTAGGCGGCATTTTCGGCGTCTTTGCGGCGCATGCGATGTTCGACCAGTCGCTCCTTCAGCAATCCACGACCGAACGCGCATCGCTTGGCCTTTGGGTGTCAGAAGCGATTGCCACGTTCGGGCTGCTCTTTGTGATCTTCGGCGGGCTGCGCGCACGGCCTGAGGCGGTACCAGCGCTTGTGGCGTTCTACATCACCGGCGCCTATTGGTTCACCAGCTCCACGAGCTTTGCCAATCCCGCAGTCACGATCGCACGGACCTTTACGGACACGTTCTCGGGCATCTTTCCCGGGCATGCGCCAGCCTTCATCGCCGTCCAGTTGATTGCAACAGTGATCGCCACGCCGATCTTAACCCGCCTTTTCAACGACGCGTAGCGCGGCCTTAGTTGAGCGATGTCACCCAGAGGATCGTCGCGTCTTCGGCAGAGATGCTGATGACGTTGTGGCCCATGGTGGCGTCATAATAGGCGCTGTCGCCACGCTTCATTTCAACGGGCTCGTAGAACTCCGTGTAGAGCCGCACCACGCCCGTCAGGACATAGAGGAACTCCTCTCCGTCGTGGCGCACCCACCCGTCAAACTCCTCAATCGAGCGCGCGCGCACACGGGCGCGGTAAGGCAGCATGTGCTTTTTGGTCAACGCACCGGCCAGGATTTCATGCTCGTAGGTCGCGGTAGGATGCGCGCCGCCTTCGCCCGAGACCGTCACAGCCATGCGCCCGTTCACCTGGCCCTTTGATGGCGCGGTAAAGAGCTGCGGAACGCTGATTTCCAGCCCAACGGCCAGCTTCTTAAGCGCGTCATAGGTCGGCGACATCTGGCCGTTTTCGATCTTGGATAGCGTTGACCGGGCGAGCCCTGCCTGTTGAGCGGCTTGCTCCAACGTCCAGTCGCGCGCCTTGCGCAGCTCGCGGACGCGCTGGCCCAAATCGAGGGGCTGAGCAATCTCGTTCTCGCCGCTCTCGCGGGCGATGCGGATGATGGAGGTCGGATCGTTAAGCTCGTCGGACATGTAAATGTCTCTATTGAGCCGGTAGCTGCCTTGCAACCGTCGCGCCTGCGGCCTAGCGATGCGCCATGGAGCCCTGCCCCTCTCCCTTCAATCTTGCCGAATATGTGCTGCAACGCGCTGAGGCGCTGTCTGAGAAGACGGCACTGGCCATCTTGGGGCCGACGAGGGCTGAGACATGGAGCTACGGTGAGCTGCATCAGGCTGTGCTTGGCGTGGCAACCGGGCTTCTTGAGCAGGGCTTAGCGCCCGGTGACCGCGTGATGCTGCGGATGGGCAACGGCATCGCCTTCCCTTTGGCCTATCTCGGCGCCATTTCGGTTGGCATCGTCCCCATCCCCACATCATCGCAACTGACCCAGGCAGAGCTCGACCGGCTTTGGCCGCTCGTCTCGCCCAAGGCAGTCGTCGCAGGGGCCGGTGTGGCCCTTCCCAGTGCACAGGTCCTGACGGTGAGCGAGGACGCGCTCCTCGCCATGACGCAGAAGACACCTGCCGTGTTTGATTGGGGGGATCCCAACAGGCTGAGCTACATCATGTTCACCTCTGGTACCTCCGGGCAGCCCAAAGCCGTGGCCCACGCGCACCGGGCGATCTGGGCCCGCCAAATGATGTATGAGGGCTGGTATGGTCTGCGCGCAGACGACCGCCTTTTGCATGCAGGCGCTCTGAACTGGACCTTTACTCTGGGCACGGGCCTCCTGGATCCGTGGAGCGTTGGCGCCACCGCCCTGATCCCCGCAGATGGCACACCGCTCGATGCGTTGCCCGATCTGCTCAGGGCCCATGGCGCGACGCTTTTTGCCGCCGCTCCCGGCGTTCTACGGAAGCTCCTCAAGACACCCGACCAGCTGCGGTTAACGACACTGAGGCACACACTCACTGCCGGTGAGCATCTGCAGCCCGATCTGAGGGCGGCCTGGGAAGGTGCGACAGGGAAAGGCCTCTATGACGCCTTTGGGATGACGGAGTGCTCGACGTTTCTCAGCGCGAGCCCCACGGGGGCGCCATCCTTGACGGTGCAGCCCGGTAGGCAAGTGGGCCTTTCCGCAGACGGCGTGATCCAGATTTGCAGGTCGGAGCCTGGCTTGATGCTTGGCTATGTGGAAGGGGAGCAGTTGAATTTGCCCCTCACGGACAACCATTTCCTGACCTCAGATCGCGCGGTGATGCGCGCTGACGGGTCTTACCAATACGAGGGCCGCATCGCAGATCTGCTGAACCCCGGTGGCTACAGAGTCAGCCCGCACGAGGTCGAAGGCGTCCTGCTGGGATGCGACGGCGTCGAGGAGATCGCGGTGACGGAGCTATCGATCGGCTCATCAACTTTTCTTGCGGCGTGCTATACGGCCGCCGCGCCACTGGTCCCTTCCCGCCTCAACGGCTATGCCGAGGAAAATCTGGCGCGCTACAAGCAGCCACGTCTCTATCGCCACGTCGACGCCTTGCCGCGCGGCACCAACGGCAAACTCCTGCGCAACGCGCTGCCTTCGCTATTCGAGGACCCCTCATGATCAAGCTCGACATCATCTCTGATCCGATTTGCCCGTGGTGCTACATCGGCAAGACACAGCTTGACCGCGCCTTGGCAGAGCATCCCGATCATCCCTTCACCATCGAATGGCATCCGTTCCAGCTGAACCCCGATATGCCTGCCGAGGGCATGGACCGCGCTGAATATCTAGAGAAGAAGTTCGGCGGCAAAGAAGGTGCCGTGCGCGTCTACGGCCAGATCGCGCGGCACGCAGAAGAGATCGGGCTTGAAGCGAACCTCGGCGGCATCACGCGGACGCCGAACACCTTCAACGCGCACCGGCTCATCCACTGGGCGGGACTTGAGCAACGGCAGACCTTTGCGGTCGATGCCCTCTTCAAGGCTTACTTCGTGGACAACCGCGATATTGGGGATAGTGAAGTGCTGGCTGATATTGCCGATAGCGTCGGGATGGATGCGGCGGTCGTGCAAAAGCTTCTCGCGACCGAGGAAGACGCGCAGATGATCCGCGACCGCGATGCACATTCGCGTCAGATGGGTATCACGGGCGTGCCGACGTTCATCGTCGCACAAAAGCACGCCGTTCCAGGCGCTCAGCCGCCCGACCTCTGGGCCAAGGTCATTGCCGAACTTTCGGAGCAACTGGACGCGGAATGATCTTAGCCCACCTTCCAGCGGGGTACCTCGTCGGGCGGGCGATGCCTGCCGCGCCGTGGGTCATACCGGCGGCAGTACTCGGTGGGATCCTCCCTGATTTTGACCTGCTCGCCTTCTACTTGTGGGACGACCGCGCCTTTCACCACCATCGCTACTGGGTTCATATTCCGGGCTTTTGGGTGTTGGTTGCCGCAATCACGGCTCCCTTCATTAGCCGCGCTTGGAAACTGCCTTGGCTTGCCTTTCTGACGGCGATCTTCGTCCATATCGCCTTGGATAGTATCGTCGGCGGGATCGTCTGGTTTTGGCCCTTCAGCGATACCATGTACACGTTAATTGAAGTCTCAGCGCGGCACCAAAACTGGCTTCTTAACTTCATCCTTCACTGGACATTCTTCGCCTTAGAGCTGCCTATCATAATGACTGCATTTTACCTCTGGTGGCGTCGTGACCGCTAACCCTGTTTCAGGCCCGACGTTCCGGTTCGTGGCGCTTATGGCGTTCCTCGTTTCGTGCGTGGCTTTGGGCATCGATCTGATGCTCGCCTCCCTCGTGCAAATCGGGCGGGAACTGTCGCCAGCCGCGCCGGAGAACGCGACTCTCGTCATGGGATCGTTCTTCATGGCGCTTGGCGTGGCGACGTTCTTTGTGGGGCCACTTCTGGACGCGTGGGGGCGACGGCCGGTCATTCTGGGCGGGCTCGGGCTTTATGCTCTGGGTGGGCTTCTGAGTTGGCTGGCGCCGTCACTGACGCTTATGCTCTTGGGGCGTGCGCTCATGGGCGTGGGCGCTGCGGCACCGCGGGTGGGCGTTCAGGCTATTATCCGCGACAGGTACTCGGGCCGTCAGATGGCGGCGACGATCTCCATCGTGATGATGATCTTCACCCTGGTGCCCGGCATCGCGCCCGTGATGGGGGCTTGGATTGCTGACGCCTTTGGCTGGCGTGCGGTTTTCTTTGTTTTCATCATCTTCGGGGCGGGTGGCGCGGCTTGGTTTGCCTGGCAGCAGCCAGAAACCTTGACCAAGCCACAGCCGCTGAATTTCAGGGTCTGGATCCGTGAGATCAGGGATGCGTTCCGCCTTCCTGTCTTCAGGCAATCCATGACGATCCAGCTTTTTACCTTTGCTTCGCTCTACGGCTTTCTCACTGCTGGTCCTGCCATCTTCAGTGAGAGCTATGGGATCCCCGGTCTCTACCCCTACATCTTTGGCGGGGTCTCACTTTTGGGCGCCTTCGCGGCGTTTGCTAACTCGCGGCTGGTTAAACGGCTGGGCATGGTCGTGCTCTCGCGTGTGTCGCTCATGGTCTATTCCGCGATCAATGTGGTGAGCCTCATTGCCATGGCCGCGGGGGCCGAGCTTTGGTCCTTCGTAGCGCCTATGTTCTTTGGCTTTTTCGTGCTGGGCTTCGTAATCGGGAATGCTCAAGCTCTGGCCATGGAACCATTGGGCCATATCGCAGGTACAGCTTCTGCAACGCTGGTGGCTGTGGCCACGCTTGGCGCGGGCCTCCTCGCTTCGCCGCTGCCGCTGATGTTTGGCTCAGATCCCATGCCGTTTATCGCGGGAACAACGGTCTTTGGCGCCATCGCGCTTTGGGCGGCCATGCGCCTCGCGCCTGACTAGGACGCCGTCTTTGCTTTGAAAGTGCCGGCCTTCTCAGCCAGGTCGCGCGCAATCGCGAAGGCACCTTTGATCTTGTCGCTGTCTTTCTTCCAGTCCCGGCGCACGACGATCTTGTTATCTTTGACCTTCGCCAATCCGCGCTGATCCTGGATGAAGGCCACGAGGCCCTCGGGCGACGCGAACTTGTCGTTGTGGAACTGAACGGTGGCGCCCCTTGGGCCCCCATCGAGCTTGGCAATCCCGGCCTTCTTACACATCGCCTTGATCCGCACGACGAGGAGGAGCGTGTTCACCTCCTTCGGCAGCTTGCCAAAGCGGTCAATGAGCTCTGCTGCGAAGCCCTCGAGCTCCACCTTGGTCGTGAGGCTCGAGAGGCGACGGTAAAGGCCAAGCCGTACGTCGAGATCGGGCACGTAATCCTCGGGAATGAGAACCGGCACGCCGAGATTGATCTGAGGCGCCCATTGATCGTTATCCTCAAGCATCTCGGTCTCGCCCGAGCGGATCTTGGCGATCGCCTCCTCCAGCATCTGCTGGTAAAGTTCGTAACCCACATCTCGCATCTGGCCAGATTGCTCTTCGCCCAGCAGGTTGCCCGCGCCGCGAATGTCGAGGTCTTGGCTGGCCAGCGTGAAGCCTGCCCCAAGGCTGTCGAGCGAGCCCAGCACGCGCAGGCGCTTCTCAGCCGCCGGGGTCAGTTTCATGCGGGGCTTCGTCGTCAGATACGCATAGGCACGCGTTTTGGAGCGGCCCACGCGCCCCCGGATCTGGTAAAGCTGCGAGAGGCCAAACATATCCGCGCGGTGCACGATCATGGTGTTGGCCGTCGGGATGTCGAGGCCGGATTCAACGATGGTCGTCGCCAAAAGCACGTCGAACTTGCCATCATAGAAGGCGTTCATCCGATCATCGAGCTCACCTGCGGCGAGCTGGCCATGGGCGATGACGTAGGACACCTCCGGCACTTCCGCTTTCAGCCATTCCTCCATCTCCGGCAGGTCAGAGATACGGGGCACCACAAAGAACGATTGCCCGCCGCGATAATGCTCACGCAGGAGCGCTTCGCGCAGGGTGACGGTGTCGAATTCGCTCACATAGGTCCTGATCGCCAAGCGATCGACCGGCGGCGTGCCGATGATCGAAAGGTCGCGCACGCCGCTCAGGCTCAGCTGTAGTGTCCGCGGGATCGGCGTGGCCGTCAGCGTCAGCACGTGGATGTTGGAGCGCAGCTGCTTAAGCCGTTCCTTGTGACCCACGCCAAAGCGCTGCTCTTCGTCGATGACGAGGAGGCCGAGGTTGTTGAAGCGCACCTGTTTTGCGAGCACGGCATGAGTGCCTACGACGATATCGACCGATCCCTTTGCGAGGCCATCGCGGGTCGCGTTGGCCTCCTTCGTGCCCACAAAGCGCGACAGAGGCCGCACGTTAATCGGGAAGCCACGGAAGCGCTCGGCAAAGCTCTGCGCATGCTGACGGGCAAGGAGCGTTGTGGGCGCGACCACAGCCACCTGAACGCCAGACATGGCTGCGATAAAGGCCGCGCGCATGGCCACCTCGGTTTTGCCAAAGCCCACGTCGCCGCAGACGAGGCGATCCATTGGCTGGCCTGCCGTCATATCTTCAAGCGTCGCCTCGATTGCGGCGAGCTGGTCATCTGTCTCGGTATAAGGGAAGCGCGCGCAGAAGGCGTCCCACATGCCCGGTGGTGGATCGAGGATCGGCGCGTTGCGGAGCGCACGTTCTGCAGCCACGCGGATCAAACGCTCCGCCATCTCGCGGATACGCTCTTTCAAGCGGGCTTTCTTGGCCTGCCACGCGCCGCCACCAAGCTTATCAAGGAGGCCCTCTTCGTGGCCGAACTTGCTGAGCAGCTCGATATTCTCGACGGGCAGATAAAGCTTCGCGTTCTCAGCGTATTCCAGCAGGATGCACTCGTGCGCCGCGCCCGCAGCCGTCACGATCTCCAGCCCTTTGAAGCGCCCCACGCCATGATCGACATGCACGACCAGATCGCCGGGCGCCAAGCTCTGCGTCTCGGTTAGGAAGTTCTCGGCCCGACGCTTGCGCTTGGTCTGACGGATCAGGCGGTCGCCGAGCACGTCCTGTTCGGAGATGACGCACAGGTCGGGTGTCTCGAAACCATGCTCCAACGCCCAAACGGCGAGGTAGACGCCCCTGCCCTTGATCCCGCGCGCATCGGTGATGGAGACAGCCTCGAGGATGCCCTCATCTTCGATGAGGCCACTGAGACGCTCCCGCGCGCCTTCCGAGTAGCTCGCGATGACCACGGGCTGCTTAGTGAGTTTGTCTTTGATATGGGCCGAAAGCGCCCCGAAGAGGCTCAGCGCCTCGGACTGACGTTCGGGCGCGAAGTTGCGGCCCACGCGCCCGTCCGCATCAAGCGTGTTGAGCCAAGTCGGCTGGGGCAAGGGGGCGAACTGCACCAGGCGGTGATCCTTGGTCGCCGCCTCCCAATCCGCATCGCTGAGATAAAGCTGCGACGGGGGCGCGGGTTTGTATACGCTGTCGAGCCGCCCTTTTGCCGTCATCGCCTCTTTGCGGGCGTCGTATTGATCCTCGATCGCCTCCCATCGGGCGACGCGAGCGGGCGTCACCTGATCATCAAGCGTGACCGTCGCATTGGGCAGATAGTCAAAGAGTGTCTCAAGCCCCTTGTGAAAGAAAGGCAGCCAGTGTTCGAAACCTTGATGTTTGCGACCAGCGCTGATCGCCTCATAGAGCGGATCATCGGTGCCCGCGGCGCCAAACTCCAAACGGTAGTTCTGGCGGAAACGCGTGACCGCTGCGTCGTCGAGGATCACCTCGGACACCGGCGCAAGCTCAATGACCTCGAGCTTCTCGGTCGTGCGCTGCGAGGCAGGATCAAAGCGCCGGGCGCCGTCCAGCGTGTCACCAAAGAGGTCGAGCCGGACCGGCCCGCCCTGCCCGGGTGGGAAAATGTCGATGAGGCCGCCGCGAATAGCGTAGTCACCCGGCTCCATCACCGTGGGCGACTGCGTAAAACCCATGCGGACAAGGAAGTTGCGCAAGGCGCTTTCGTCGATCCGGTCACCCACACGGGCGGTGAAAGCAGCTTCAGTGAGCACGCTGCGCGCCGGGACCCGCTGTGTGGCCGCATTGAGCGTGGTGAGGATCACGAAGCGCTCTGGCATGCCGTGCAGGAGGCCTGCGAGCGTGGCCATCCGTGCGGCGCTGACATCCGCGTTGGGTGAGACGCGGTCGTATGGCAGGCAGTCCCAGCTCGGGAACACAATCACGGGCATCTCAGGCGCATGGAACGCAAGAGCAGCACGTACAGCCTCGAGTCTTTTGTCATCGCGCGCCACATGGAGAACGGCATTCGAGGCCGCTTCGCGTAGTATCAGCTGCGCGTCAAAGCCCTCCGGGGCGCCAGACATGGTGATATGCGAGGGGGAAGCCATCAGGCGGCTTCACTTACGCGCCCGCAGCGAGCGGTCAAGCCCTAGAGCGCGCCGAGTTCGAGGTTCTGCCACATCCCGAACATCGCTGTTACGAATACCGCAATGATGCCAATGACTTGCGTCCAGAAGCGCTGTTTCATCAACGCGCGGATTAAATCATCGCCTGCGAGCTGCCGATCGCGGATTTTGACTGCTGTCGACAGCGTCTGCATCCCCACGAACGTCAGAGGTAAAAACATCAAGAAGACGGCCTGGGCGAATTCGACCCAATAGAGGAAGGCCATGACGCCCATGGCTGTCAGCGCAAAGCTCAGGAAACCAAGCACCCAGAGGCCGGAAACCTCGCCGATGGTCAGCATTCGACGCACTTTGACATCCACGATCGCTTCGAGATCGGCGAGCGCCTCTCCCTTGCTGCGCTTGGCGCGTTGGATCATGTCGAAGGGTACACCCAGCACCCAGTAGGACGCCGAAGACCATACCACGGCCAGCGCAATCCAGAACCACAGATTGGAGAAGGATCGCATGTCGATTACTTCAAAAAGGGTGGTGTAGATGTCCAAACCGTCTGCCCTCTTCTTTTCTTGGCGGACCCTATGCGCCCCGCGCGCTCGGCGTAAGGCAAAACGCGGAAAAGCTTGTGACGTCAAGCGGCCCGTGGCACCTAGGCCACGACGAAGGACGACTATTATGACCCACGCACCCTATCCCCTCGCCCGCCCCCGCCGCCTGAGACAGAGCGCTGCTATCCGATCCATGGTGTCGCAAAACGTGCTGACGCCGGCCGATTTCATCTGGCCGATCTTTGTGATGGATGGGACGGACGCGGTGGAGGCTGTGCCTTCCATGCCCGGCGTTGTGCGCCGCACGGTGGACCGTGTGGGCGCTGCGGCGAAAGAGGCTCGGTCGCTGGGTATCCCGGCCATCTGTATCTTTCCCTACACCGACCCCGCGTTGAAAACCGAAGGCTGCGAGGAAGCCTGGAACCCCGACAACCTGTCGAACCGCGCGATCCGTGAGATCAAGAACGCCTGCCCCGAGATCGCCGTGATGACGGACATCGCGCTTGATCCCTACAACATCAACGGACACGACGGCTTTGTTGAGAATGGCGAGATCGTGAACGACCGCACGGTCGACGCGCTCGTGAAGATGGGCCTCGCTCAGGCTGAGGCTGGCGCTGATATCCTTGGCCCGTCTGACATGATGGATGGCCGCATTGGCGCGCTGCGCGAAGCGATGGAATCCGAGGGGCACCAGAACGTCACGATCCTGAGCTACGCGGCCAAATATGCCTCGGCCTTCTACGGTCCGTTCCGCGATGCGGTGGGCGCGTCCGGCGCTTTGACCGGCGATAAGAAGACCTATCAGATGGACCCAGCAAACGGGGATGAAGCGCTCACCATGATCGCTCGCGACCTCGCTGAGGGCGCCGACATGGTCATGGTCAAGCCGGGCCTCGCCTACCTCGACATCTGCTGGCGCGTGAAAGAGGCCTTTGGCGCCCCGACCTTCGCCTACCAAGTCAGCGGCGAATACGCGATGGTCCAAGCTGCCGCTCAGAACGGCTGGATCGACCACGACCGAGTGATGCTAGAGAGCCTCATGGCCTTCAAGCGCGCGGGATGCGACGGGATCCTCACGTATTTTGCCCCGGCAGCTGCGCGAGCTCTCGCTTAATCGCGTTCCAACGCGTGACACTGGGCGCAATTCCGCGTATTCGTTGACGCGAGACCGGGACAAACCCGGCCAGAGCAGCGGTAATCAGGCAGACAGATGACATATACACGTCGCACTTTTTCCCTCGGCCTCCTTGCGGGCAGCGCGGCCCTTACAGGCTGTGCAAACGGGGTGGGCAACACGAATGACCAGCGCATCGATGCGCGCGTCGATCAAACCCTCAACTTTCTCTACGGCACGTTCCCGGGCACTCAACGTCTCGGTCAAAACGCAGCTGGTATCCTGGTGATGCCGGTGGTGACGGAAGCGGGCTTTGGCTTCGGCGGCTCCTTCGGTCAGGGCGCGCTGCGCGTCAACGATATCACGGTGGATTACTACTCCACCGCGTCGGCATCTTTCGGGCCCCAGATAGGCGCTCAGCAATTCGCCCATGTCCTTTTCTTCATGACCGAGGACGCTTTGGTCGACTTCCGCCAGTCAAATGGCTGGGCCGCAGGCGCAGACATCGAATATGCGATCCAAGATCGTGGCGAAAACTTGCGTGCAGAAACAACGACATCGCTGTCGCCGATCGTGGCCGCAATCTTCGGCCAGGCTGGCTTCCGCGTGGGCGCAACGCTCGAAGGCACTAAGTACACTCGTATCATTCCTTAAGAGCGTAAGCGAACCTCAACGCAAACCCGCTTTTAATTCCCGCCCGCGCCCCCTAAAGCGCGGGCGAACTCATTGGAGAGCCTGTTATGGATCTGCGAAATATCGCAATCATCGCGCACGTCGACCACGGCAAGACAACCCTCGTGGACGAGCTGCTCAAGCAGTCCGGCGCGTTTCGCGAGAACCAGGCCGTGGCCGAACGGGCCATGGACTCAAACGATCTGGAGCGGGAGCGTGGCATCACGATCCTCGCCAAGGCCACGTCCGTGGAATGGGGCGAGACGCGCATCAACATCGTCGACACCCCCGGCCACGCTGATTTCGGAGGCGAGGTGGAGCGCATCTTGTCCATGGTGGACGGCGTTGTGCTGCTGGTGGATGCCGCTGAAGGCCCGATGCCACAGACGAAGTTCGTCACCTCGAAGGCGCTGGCTCTTGGTCTGCGCCCGATCGTGGTTCTCAACAAAGTAGACAAGCCAGATGCCGAGCCTGATCGCGCACTGGACGAATGTTTCGATCTCTTCGTGGGTCTCGGTGCTGATGACGACCAGCTTGATTTCCCGGTGCTCTACGCCTCTGGCCGCTCCGGCTGGGCAGATTCTGAGCTTGATGGCCCGCGCAAGGATCTCTCCGCCCTCTTCGACCTCGTGGTGAAGCATGTGCCCGCCCCGCGTCAGCAGGACCACGCAGATCAGCCGTTCCGCATGCTGGCAACAACGTTGGGCGCCGACCCGTTCATCGGGCGTATCCTGACGGGCCGCGTAGAGAGCGGTACGCTCAAGGCCGGCGAGACGGTGAAGGCCCTTTCGCGCACCGGCGAACGCGTTGAGCAGTTCCGCGTCACCAAGATCCTCGCATTCCGTGGGCTGTCTCAGCAGCCGATCGACACCGCAGAAGCTGGCGACATTGTCTCGTTGGCCGGCATGGCCAAGGCCACGGTGGCAGACACGATCTGCGCACCAGAGATCGACACGCCGTTGCCCGCGCAACCGATCGATCCTCCGACCATCTCTGTCACCTTTGGCATCAACGACAGCCCGCTCGCAGGCCGTGACGGCAAAAAGGTTCAGTCCCGCGTCATTCGTGAGCGTCTGATGAAAGAGGCAGAGCAGAACGTGGCCATCCGCGTTGAGGACACGCCCGGCGGTGAGGCGTTCAACGTCTCCGGTCGCGGCGAACTCCAGATGGGCGTTCTGATCGAGAACATGCGCCGTGAGGGTTTTGAGCTCTCCATCGCGCGCCCGCAGGTGATCCTGCGCGAAGAGAACGGTCAGCGCGTCGAACCCGTCGAGGAAGTCACGATCGACGTGGATGACGAATTCTCTGGCACCGTGATCGAGAAGCTCACCGGTGTGCGCAAAGGCGAACTGGTTGAGATGCGCCCCGCAGGCACTGGCAAGACCCGTATCATCGCTCACGTCCCGTCGCGCGGCCTCATCGGCTATCACGGCGAATTCCTGACTGATACGCGCGGTACGGGCGTGCTGAACCGCGTCTTCCACACCTGGTCGCCCCACAAGGGCTCGATCCCCGGTCGTCGTGCAGGCGTTCTGATCTCCATGGAGAACGGGACGAGCGTTGCTTACGCGATCTGGAACCTCGAAGACCGGGGCCGCTTCTTCATTGGTGCGCAGGAAGCCGTCTATCAGGGCATGATTCTGGGTGAGCACAGCCGCGAGAATGACCTCGAGGTGAACCCGCTCAAGGGCAAGAAACTCACCAACGTCCGCGCATCGGGCAATGACGAAGCCGTACGCCTCACGACGCCGATTAAAATGAGCCTCGAGGAAGCAATCGCGTATATCGACGACGACGAGCTGGTCGAAGTCACTCCGAACGCGATCCGTCTCCGCAAGCGCTACCTCGACCCGCATGAGCGCAAGCGCCAGGCGCGCGCTGCTTCCTAAGGGACGGCGCCACGAAATAAAAAAGGCCGCCCACAGGGGCGGCCTTATTCGTTCTATCGGGCGGTTTACGCCAGCAGCGCCTTCACTGCAGCGATGGCGGCATCAGCCTCAGTCGCATCCTTCGCGCCACCTTGAGCCAGCGTCGGACGACCGCCGCCGCCACGCCCACCAAGGGCCTCGACCGCGGCCTTAACCATATCGACGGCGTTGAGCTTGTCCGCGAGGTCATCTGTCAGACCCGCAGCGACAGCCGCCTTCCCATCCGCCTCCGCGATCAGTAGCAAGGCAAGGGAGCCATGCTCCGCCTTCTGAGCATCGATCAGCGCGGGCAAATCCTTCCCAGTGACGCCTTCCAGCACCACGGCAAGGAACGGCGTGCCGCCCACGTCCTCCGGGGCGTTCGTCTTCGCACCACCGCCCATGGCTACCGCACGGCGCAGATCGGCGATCTCTGCCTGCATGGCCTTTCGCTCAGCGAGGAGCTGTGCCACGCGATCCGGCACATCTGCGGCCTGTGTGTTAAGCGCGAGCGCCGTGTCAGCAAGACGCTGATCCTGGATGTTGAGATAGGCGAACGCTGCTGCGCCGGTCAGTGCCTCAATCCGGCGCACGCCAGCCGAGGACGCGCTGTCGCCCAGCGTCACGAAGGTGCCGATGTCGCCGGTCTGCGCCACATGGGTGCCGCCACAAAGCTCTATCGAATAGGTATCGCCCTCCGGCCCGCGGCCAGAGCCCTCTTCGCGGCCCATGGAGACGACGCGGACCTCATCGCCGTATTTCTCTCCAAAGAGCGCCTGAGCGCCCAGGACCCGCGCATCATCGGGCGCCATCAGGCGCGTCTCGACGGTAGCGTTCTGGCGAATGTAGTCGTTCACCTCTTTCTGGACCTGCTGCAGCTCCTCACCCGTGAGGGCTTGGTTGTGGCTGAAGTCAAAGCGCAGACGATCCGGCGCATTGAGAGAGCCCCGCTGCGCCACATGGTCGCCCAAAGCATGCCGCAGCGCTTCGTGCAGAAGGTGTGTGGCGGAGTGGTTCGCGCGGATCTGAGCGCGCCGAGCGGCATAGACCGTCAATGCCGCACCCTGTCCGACGGAGACCTCGCCTTCAACGACCTCACCGATGTGGATGAAGACGCCTGCGGCCTTCTTGGTGTCTGAAATCTCGACCCGGCCCGTGGCTGTTGTCAGCAAACCCGCGTCGCCGACCTGTCCGCCGCTTTCTGCGTAAAAAGGCGTCTGGTTCAGAGCGACCTGCACCTTTGCACCGGCCTTGGCTTCTTCAGCGGCATCATTGCCCAGCACCAGGGCCGTGATCTGGCCTTCTGCGGCCTCTAGCTCGTAGCCGAGGAATTCGGTTGCGCCGTTCTTGTCGGCTACGTCAAACCAGACCGTCGCGTCAGCGGCTTCGCCAGAACCGGCCCAAGCGGCCCGTGCCTTGGCTTTCTGTTCAGCCATGGCTGCATCGAAGCCGTCCGTCTCAACCGCCCGGCCTTTTTCACGAAGCGCGTCCTGCGTGAGGTCGAGCGGGAAGCCGTAGGTGTCATAGAGCTTGAACGCGGCTTCGCCGGGCAAATCGGCCCCCTCAGGAAGGTCCGATACTTCATCCTCAAGCAGCTTCAGCCCGCGATCGAGCGTTTGGCGGAAGCGCGTTTCCTCGGAGAGAAGCGTGTCTTGGATCAGCGTCTTGGCTTGGCCGAGTTCGGGATACGCCGCGCCCATCTGATTCACGAGCGCGGGCACAAGCTTGTGCATCAAGGGGTCCGAGACGCCCAGCTGATGCGCATGACGCATCGCGCGGCGCATGATGCGGCGCAGGACGTAGCCGCGGCCATCATTGGACGGCATCACCCCGTCCGCGATCAGGAACGAAGTGGAGCGAATGTGGTCGGCAATCACCCGGTGGTGCGTCTTGCCCGGCCCGTCCGGATCGGTCGAGGAGGCGTCCGCCGAGGCCTCGATGAGCGCGCGCATAAGGTCGGTGGAGTAGTTGTCGTTCGTCCCTTGAAGGAGCGCCGCCACCCGCTCGATCCCCATGCCGGTGTCGATCGATTTGTTCGGCAGGTCCACGCGAGAGCCGTCTTCAAACTGCTCATACTGCATGAAGACGAGGTTCCAGATCTCCACGAAGCGGTCGCCATCTTCTTCCGGCGATCCCGGAGGGCCGCCCCAGATGTGGTCGCCGTGGTCATAGAAAATCTCGGTGCACGGACCGCAGGGCCCCGTCGGACCAGCCGACCAGAAGTTGTCGTCAGTGGCGATACGGATGATGCGGTCGTCGCTCAGGCCCGCGTGTTTCTTCCAGATCTCAACGGCCTCGTCATCAGTGTGGTAGACCGTGACCAAAAGCTTGCTCTTATCGATCCCGAGTTCTTTGGTGATGAGGTCCCAAGCGAAGGGGATCGCATCTTCCTTGAAGTAATCGCCAAACGAGAAGTTGCCGAGCATTTCGAAGAACGTGTGGTGGCGCGCGGTGTAGCCCACGTTGTCGAGGTCGTTGTGCTTGCCGCCAGCACGGACGCATTTCTGGGCCGTAGTAGCTCGCGTGTAGTCGCGGGTTTCAACGCCGGTGAAGAGATTCTTGAACTGAACCATCCCCGCCGCGGTGAACATCAGCGTCGGATCGTTGCGCGGCACCAGAGGCGAGCTGTCCACGACAGCATGCCCCTCCTTCTCGAAGAAGCCGAGAAAGGAACCCCGGATCTCGTTCAAACTGGGCATGATTGGCCTCCCCTGTTCACCTTTCGGGTGACATATCTCTGCCTCAGGGGGGTGTCCACGGGCGAAGCGGTCGTTCGGGCGTCTCAACGGGCTCTGGTTGTCCCCTTCGCCACAAAAAAGGGCCGCCCCAAGGACGGCCCTTTAGTCTAACTCCGAAGTTTAACCTTCGAGGACGTCGTCGTCGCCCTCGTCATGGCTGCCCGGAGGCATCTCGAAATCGAGCCCATGCGATGCCCTGATCTTGTCTTCGATCTCGTAGGCGACGCGGGAATTGTCCTTCAGGAAGGACTTGGCGTTTTCGCGACCCTGTCCGATCCGTTCGTCCCCGTAGGAGAACCAGGCGCCCGATTTCTCGACGACCCCCGCTTTCACGCCGAGGTCTAGAAGCTCGCCCATTTTGGAGATGCCTTCGCCGTACATGATGTCGAACTCGACCTGCTTGAATGGCGGGGCAACTTTGTTCTTCACGATTTTCACGCGGGTCTGGTTACCGACAACTTCATCGCGGTCCTTGATCGCGCCGATGCGGCGGATGTCGAGGCGCACGGAAGAATAGAACTTAAGCGCGTTGCCGCCCGTGGTCGTCTCCGGCGAGCCAAACATCACGCCGATCTTCATGCGGATCTGGTTGATGAAGATCACCATGCACTTGGAACGGCTGATCGCGGCCGTCAGTTTGCGCATGGCTTGGCTCATCAAACGGGCCTGCAGGCCGGGTGCGCTGTCGCCCATGTCACCTTCGAGTTCCTTTTGCGGCGTAAGAGCCGCAACCGAGTCCACCACGACCATGGATACAGCGCCGGAGCGCACCAGGGTTTCGGTGATTTCGAGAGCTTGCTCACCGGTGTCCGGCTGGGAAATCAGGAGTTCGTCCAGATCCACGCCAAGCTTTTTGGCATATTGCGGATCAAGCGCGTGCTCGGCGTCCACAAAGGCGCAAACCCCGCCCTTTTTCTGTTCCTCCGCAACCGCATGAAGCGTGAGGGTCGTCTTGCCCGAGCTTTCCGGGCCGTAGATCTCGATGATCCGTCCCTTTGGCAGGCCCCCGATACCAAGCGCAATGTCGAGCCCGAGCGAGCCGGTCGACGTCGCCTCAATGTCTTGGACGGGATTATCCGCCCCAAGCTTCATGATTGAGCCTTTACCGAACTGCCGCTCGATCTGAGCAAGGGCGCTGTCGAGTGCCTTTTGCCGGTCGGCGTTCTTTTTTGAATCCATGCCGATGATATCCGCTGTTGCCATCTGTTCACCCTTTCTTTCACACACCCCGGACGGGGCGGCAATGACTGCTTCGTTCATGTCTTGTTCTCACCCTGATGCGCTCAAAACAGGAACATTTCAATCAAATTCTTCGTATGTCACCTTTGGTTCAAACTGGTTAAAGAGGTCTTACCAAGACCTGGTGAACGGCAAAAAATCTTGGAGAAACGAGTAAATGCTTGTTTTTTGGAAGGAAAATTTGGTGTTGTTGGCGGCTCCTAAGACGGGCACCTCTGCGCTCGAGGCCGCATTGCGTGATCGAGCGGATGCGGTTTTCGAGAATCCCCCTGAGCTCAAGCACATGCCGATGTTCCGGTTCACCCGGTTCTTGCGGCCTCTTTTCGGTGTGATCGAGGAGACACGGCGCTTTGAAACGATGGCTCTTGTTCGTGAACCCGTCAGTTGGCTCGGTTCTTGGTACAGATATCGTGGGCGGGATGCGCTCGCCGGCCACCGCAATTCCACCGCGAAGCTGAGTTTCGATGACTTCGTTTCCGGCTATCTTCAGGATCCACGTCCGCCTTTTGCGAGCGTTGGCAGCCCGAGGAAGTTCGTCTCAAACGGCCAGGGAAAAGTGGCGGTGAAGCACCTGTTTCAGTACGAGCAGATAGATCAGGCACAGGCCTTTCTTGAAGATCGTCTCGAGACTCGCTTCGATCTCCCGGCCATGAATGTCTCGCCTAAGAAGTCCCTGCACTTGTCCGCCGCGCTTGAGGACAAGCTCCGCGATCAATGTGCTGTCGAATTTGAACTTTGGGAGAAGGCGCAACGGCGCTAACGGATGTTGCGCCTGACCCGATCAACCAGATTTAGTGCAAGGCCTCCTGAACCACGCTCGTGAGTTCGTTCAAAGAGAACGGCTTTGGGAGGAAGACGGAGTTCGGTATGCTCTTTTGGCGGTCAGAGAATGTCTCCTTCGCGTAGCCCGAGACGAATACGACCTTGGTGTCGGGCCGTTCACGTAGGGCCTCGCGTACCCAGCTTGGGCCATCTTGGCCGGGCATCACAACGTCCGTGACAAAGATATCGACCTGCACTGTGCCGTCTTCGAGCGTGGCGAGTGCGGCTTCAGCGCTATCTGCCTCGAGAACCGTAAACCCTCGCAGCCTGAGCGCTCTGGACGCGAAGGCCCGGACCGGCGCTTCATCCTCTACGAGCAACACCGTCCCCTTGCTGCCCTCCTCGGAGGCGGCCTCTGCCCTTGGGGCGTCCATCATAAGTGCTGGGCGTTCGCCGCCGTCAGACGCAACGGCCTCGCTCTCATCCACTTCAACGACAGGGAAGAAGAGCGTGAAGGTCGTGCCAACACCGGCTGCGCTTTCAACGAAGATGAAACCGCCCGACTGCTTGACAATACCATACGCAGTGGACAGCCCGAGTCCCGTCCCCTCGCCCACGTTCTTCGTCGTGAAGAAAGGCTCAAAGATCTGGCTTTGCTTCTCGGGCGGTATGCCGAGGCCCTGATCTTCGACATGCACGAGGACGTAATCGCCCGCAGGCACCGTCGCCCGACCCCGCTCAAGCGGCTCTGTCAGGGTACGCGCCTCGGTGGAAATCGTTATGGCGCCGCCGTCTGGCATGGCATCGCGCGCGTTCACCACCAGGTTCATCAGAACCTGCTCAAGCTGTCGCTTGTCCGCGCGGATGGGTGGTAGCGCCGCAACATGCTCTTGCTCAAGCGTCACCCGCTCCCCCACAAGCCGGTTCAAGAGATGTCCTATATCCGAGAGCGTCTCGCGCATATCGAGAGCTTCCGGGCGCAGGTTCTGTTTCCGCGAGAACGCGAGGAGCTGGGAAACAAGGCTCGCCGCGCGATTGGTGTTCTGATGGATCTGCATCAGATCGCTGTAGTCGGCATCGGCGCTATCGTGGCGCAGCAGCAAAAGATCGCAGTGACCCGCAATCGCCGTCAGCAAGTTATTGAAGTCATGCGCGACGCCACCGGCAAGCTGGCCGATCGCCTGCATCTTCTGAGAATGAACGAACCGCTTCTCGAGGCTCTTGAGCTCGGTCGCGTCATTGAGCACCGCCACAAGCAATGTCTCATCATTTTCCTTAACGCGGTTCAGCGTCACCTGAACGAAGGTGTCTTCGTCTACGTTAGCGACCTGAAGAAACTCCGCATGACGCAGGCCTTTGCCTCGCGCCGCTTCGGCGATCCAATCCCGAACCGAGCGACCGAGGCTCTCAAGGATGTCGCTGGCATTGGCGCCGATCTTCACGGGCGTATTCAAAAGCTCACGTGCCGGGCGGTTGGAGGCAAGGATCTCACCATCCGGCGCGATCTTCAGCAAGGCCACGGGCACTTCGTCGAAGAAGCTCCAGCCATCCTTGGCCACCTCTTCGGCATCGTCGGACCCTGGCAGCAGGAAGATCTCCCTCCGGCCGCCGGTTCCTTCCACCTCAGCGACGAGGCACCCGATTGGGCCGTCCGCGCTAGTCACCTCGTTCAGCTGACCAGAACGTATGGGCAGGTTTCGGAATACGCGATCAAGAGACTTCGCGCGGCCGCCTACCAAACGGCGCATCGCGTCGTTCATGAAGAGGATCGCACCACTCCCGCTCACCGTCATCATCGGCAGGCTCAGGCTTTGGGCCCCTGTAGCCTGACCGGAACGGTC
>JAKVCO010000034.1 GCA_022448245.1 Paracoccaceae bacterium | reverse complement strand
CAGGTGCCCGAAAGTATTCCTGTCCGACATCGCACTAGCGGCACTCGTCATTTACTGGTTATGAGTCCTGACCCTAAAGCGCCGGCGCGTTTACGTGCATTGGGATTGGTAGAAGTATCCAGGCTTCAGGATGACATTTTTCAACGAAGGATCGTGCCATACTTCTGATAGATTGGCACTCATGGGCGGGACTATCCAAGGCCAATGCCCAAATACCGGACGGCCGAGCCGTGTTTCATCCTTCCGGAAGCGTTCGAACCAAGCCGATAAGGCATGGTGATCCAACATACGAACGCCTGCATTCTTGAAGCTGTAGATTACCGCGCGATTGAGCTCAACCATTGCCTGATCGCGCCAAAGCGGATTGTCGTCGTCACAGGATAGTCCCATCGCTTCTGCCAGCTTGGGCAGCAGATTGTATCGTCTTGGATCGCCAAGGTTGAAGGACCCTATTTCAGTTCCCATGTAAAAGCCGTTGGACGGAGCTGCTCCATAGACAACACCGCCAATGTCTAGCGCCATGTTTGCTACCGCAGGCACCGCAAACCACTTCAGACCCAGCTGACTAATGGTTTCAATCTCAGGGTGGCAAAGCTCTACCTCTAGTACTGCTTCGTTGGGCAGATCGAAGCAATAGGTCTCCTGAGAATCAATCGTGATCATCACCGGGAGTACATCAAATGGGGTGCCAGACCCTTTCCAACCCAATGAAGTGGCAAGATTGGTCAGGTCAACGTTCTTGGGATCGCCGATCACCGATCCATCACTTTGTTCATGCCCTGCATAAAGTATGATCTGACCGTTTTCTATGAAGACCCGCCGATCGGCCGGAAAGACGGTTATGGATGGTCTGAGATCACCGCCGTTGGTCCCAAACCTTAGATGTTCAACCAGCTCATCGAAGACTGCCTTAGCAAGAGCCCATCCTGACAAGTCCTCTGACAAGTTGCGGCGATCGCGAACTGTGAGGCTTTGCCAAAAGAAACGGCCAATGCAGCGGTTTGAATTACGCCATGCCAGACGGCTTCCATAGGCCAGCTCGTCCAATGTGTGGGTGTAGGTGCCTGTTCGGCGTAGTTCTTTCGTTACCTCAAGGAACCGCTCGGAAAATGGCCGTTGTGCACCTACCTCATGGTAGAACTGCTTCAAGAAAGATCTTGCTTCTCGCTGTTTCGTTAAGAAACCTTCAGCGGGTCGAAGATGGAAGCTTGGCGCGACGGTGGCTTCCTCCGGAATTTTGAACTCCTCGATCCGATGAAGCGATTTCTCTTCTTTCTTTAGCAGCCCGCCAGGAGCATAGACGAAGCTGGCAAGTCTTATCCTCTCTTCGTGCCACTCGAGCGAGCTAAAAGCCTGCAAGGCGGTTTCCATGAAGCCATGGGGCCCGCAAATATGAGGAACGTCCTGCTGCGGTGTTACGTGCGCTCGCAGCCAGTCTTGGGCTTCATCGCGCAGCGAAAAATCACCTTTTGAGGTATCATATATTTCAATTGTGGAGGCTGTATCAGCGACGCATCTGCGAACGTAGTCTATCAGACCCGATGCCTGAGATCCGCGCACCCACCAAAATATCCTGGCATTCAAGTCTGGGCGCGCGAGCGCGAGCCCCAGTGCAGGAGTAATGCCAATCCCTGCCGCCAAAAAAACCGGACGGTCGAGCTTGCCGTATTCCAAGCCGCCGAACGGCACTGAGATGCGAAATTCGCTGTCCAAATTCGCGTCGTCACAAAGCCAGCGGGAAACCAGTCCCAACGCCTCACGACGGACTGTAATCTCGAGGGTCGATCGCGATGCGCGGGTCAGCGTATAGCTTCGGGTGTGAAAGGATGATCCAATTCGGCACTCAAGAGCCACATCACATGCAGGTAGGAGGGCAGGTGAGCTTTCTGAAAGCCGGAACTGTAAAGACCAATAGCAATCGTCAAGTCTAATCTTTGAAACGAGCCGCGCGGGACGTAGTGTCTCTATACCAAGGATTTGATTAATTGCCGGAGTACAGCCCCCACACACTGTGCCTGCGCCGGTCAGCTCAGAAACCTGGTTTAGACAACCTCCACACTCGATGATCGTATCCAGGATTTCGGACTTGGTCACTCTTCGGCAATGACAGACCACTTGATGGTCAGTTTCAGCTTTGATGCGCCCTAGTGTTCCACTCACGTGCCCCTCCGATCAATCCCAAGTTGGGGATCGCACGCTGGAGCCGATGCGCGTAACACAAGCGTATAATTCCAGCCGTTCTGCCAAGATGAGGGCTACTCAAAGAGTTCAAAACTCGCCGATATTGGGTAGCCCTTAAGTGTTAGGATGATCAGTGATCAGCACCACCTTGGTGATCCAATTTGATTGCTTGTGCATGACTGGCCTTGGGCCCATCTAGACGATGACTTCCGCGGTCGCACTGTCCTTCCACTTTACGACCGGGCCGTTACACTGGGCTAACAAGGGGATTGGGCATGGCTAGGAGGCGACGCTGCACTGCAGCGCACGAACTGACGACAAACGGCAGCTCTGGGCCGATAGCCAACTGCACGGCGATGGTGTAGTTTTCAATGGTACTTCCAAACCCAATGCAGCTGTGCCCTTGTAGCCACACTTTAGCCGTGCGACGAATGCTTCAACGGCGCTTCCGACAGGCACGCTCTAGCCTTTCAAGCGACGCCGATACGTTCTAAGTTTCTGAAATTTATAAGTGAATGGCGATCCCTGAAGGACTCGAACCCTCAACCTGCTGATTAGAAGTCAGCTGCTCTATCCAGTTGAGCTAAGGGACCGCTGCGGGCACCTTGTCTGTGGTTTTCGACGTTCGTTCAAGAGGAGAATACATGCCCCTAAGCCAAGAAGCCCGTCAGGCATTGATCGAAGCAACCCGTGCCGCCGCGCGCGCAGAGATCTTGCCACGGTTCAGGCGACTGAGCGCTGACGACATCGCCGAGAAGACGAATGCGCAGGATCTGGTGACGCTTGCGGATACCCTGGCCGAGGCCCATCTGCGCCGCGCCATCCCATCCTTTTTGCCCGACGCACGCATCATTGGCGAAGAAGGTGTGTCCGCCGATCCGACGGAGCTCGACGGCGTGACGCAACCTGGTCTGACCGTCGTACTCGACCCCGTGGATGGCACATGGAACTTCGCCCGTGGCATCTCTGTCTTTGGCACCATCGTGGCGGTGATCGAGGACGGGCAGACGATCTTTGGGCTTCTCTATGATCCGGTCCTCGATGACTGGATCGAGGCGAGCCGCGGACAGGGCGCGTGGTACGTCGCGGGCGATCACCGCGAGAAGCTGACGCTCGGTGCCCTGCCCGTGCTCAGCGAGATCAACGGGCTCCATTCAGCTTATGGGCTTAGCGCCGAACAATGGCAGGCCTCGGCCGCATTGCACGGCCGATTTGGACGTATCACGTCGCTGAGGGCTTCGCTCTGGGACTACAGATCGCTGGTGACTGGAAGCGTTGGCTTTTGCCTGAACCACTACCTGAACGTGTGGGATCATGCGGCGGGTGCACTGGCATTAACCGAGGCGGGCGGCCATGTGGCTTTGCTCGATGGATCGCCTTATGACCCCACGTTGCGCGAAGGCTATTTGCTGGCTGCAGGGTCCGAAGACCTTTGGCACGAAGTGGCTGCGATTTTCCGTCCAGCGATACTCGGCCCATTAAATTGAGCCAAAGCAATCACATAAATAAAAGGGCCCCGTAGGGCCCAGTGATATCCTCAAAGATATATTTATTATGTGAGAACTGAGCTCCACAGCTTATTTCAGATGCCCGAGCCACGCAGAGCGAGGGGTGGGTGAGTGGGGCGGGCCCGGACACCTGTGCTGCTTGCTCAATCAGAATAGTGACTATTCTTCAGAAGAATCAATATAAAATACTCGCATAAGTTGTTATTAATTTCACAATAGTTATGATTATTCATCAAATTCAATGTTTTCAGTGAATTGCGAATTAACCCTTTGTTAACCCTCCCCATAAATAGCGAGGGGCAAAATCGGGAACGTTGCAATTCCATCGATTAATTTGGCACTTGAACCTTGGCGAGAAGGGATCACCTACTGTCTCAACAAGGAGAACCCATGCACAACAACTCCCCCGAGGCGATGCCGGCGTTGAGCCACGCTCCCAGTGGCCCAGTGCGCGAACGTGAGAAGCTCGAAGGCGGAAAACGCTTTACGATGCAGACCGAGTTCTCCCCCGCCGGCGACCAACCGACGGCCATCAAAGAGCTGACCGAAGGGGTCAATAGCGGCGAACGCGACCAGGTTCTGCTGGGGGCTACGGGCACGGGTAAAACCTTTACGATGGCCAAGGTCATCGAAGAGACGCAGCGCCCGGCGATCATCCTCGCGCCCAACAAGACACTGGCTGCGCAGCTTTACGGTGAGTTCAAAGGCTTCTTCCCGGAGAACGCCGTCGAATATTTCGTCTCCTACTACGACTACTACCAGCCCGAGGCCTATGTCGCGCGGTCTGACACCTACATCGAGAAGGAAAGTCAGATTAACGAGCAGATCGACCGGATGCGCCACTCCGCCACCCGGGCCCTACTTGAGCGTGACGACGTGGTGATCGTGGCGTCTGTGTCGTGCATCTACGGTATCGGCTCTGTCGAGACCTATGGGGCGATGACGCAAGATCTCTACTCGGGCCGCGAATACGATCAGCGCAAGGTCATGGCAGACCTCGTGGCCCAGCAATACCGCCGCAACGATCAGGCGTTCCAACGCGGGTCGTTCCGCGTCCGGGGGGACTCCCTAGAAATCTGGCCCGCGCACCTCGAAGACCGCGCCTGGAAACTGTCGTTCTTTGGCGAAGAGCTTGAGGGCATCACGGAGTTCGATCCGCTCACGGGCGAGAAGACAGATTCCTTCGATCGCATCCGCCTCTACGCGAACTCGCACTACGTGACGCCGCGCCCTACGATGAACCAGGCGGTCATCAACATCAAAAAGGAGCTGCGTCAGCGCCTCGACCAGCTCGTGGGGGAAGGCAAGCTGCTGGAAGCCCAGCGCCTTGAGCAGCGGACCAACTTCGACATCGAGATGCTGGAGGCAACGGGCGTCTGCAACGGGATCGAAAATTACTCCCGCTATCTGACAGGCCGCGCCCCGGGGGAGCCGCCCCCTACCCTTTTCGAATTTATTCCCGACAACGCCATCGTCTTCGCCGACGAAAGCCACGTGTCCGTGCCCCAGATCGGCGGCATGTATCGCGGCGACTACCGACGCAAGTTCACGCTGGCCGAGCACGGCTTCCGCCTGCCGTCCTGCATGGACAACCGCCCGCTCAAGTTCGAGGAATGGGACGCCATGCGCCCGCAATCGGTTTTCGTGTCGGCCACGCCCGCCTCTTGGGAGATCGAGCAATCGGGCGGTGTCTTCACCGAACAGGTCATCCGGCCCACCGGACTTCTGGACCCGGAAGTCGAAATCCGCCCCATCGACATGCAAGTCGACGACCTTTTGGACGAAATCCGCAAGGTCGCCGAGAAAGGCATGCGCGTGCTGGCCACGACGCTGACCAAGCGCATGGCTGAGGACCTGACTGAATACCTCCACGAACAGGGCATCCGAGTGCGCTACATGCACTCCGACATCGACACGATCGAACGGATCGAGATCTTGCGCGATCTGCGTCTAGGCGCGTTTGACGTGCTTGTGGGCATCAACCTTCTGCGCGAAGGCCTCGACATTCCGGAATGCGGGCTGGTGGCTATTCTCGACGCGGACAAGGAAGGCTTCCTGCGCTCCGAGACCTCGCTTATTCAGACGATTGGCCGTGCCGCTCGAAACGCCGATGGGCGCGTGATCATGTATGCCGACAAGATCACCGGCTCCATGGAGCGCGCGATGGGCGAGACTAACCGCCGCCGCGCCAAGCAGATGGCCTACAACGAGGCCCACGGCATCACGCCAGAGACGGTCAAAAAGAACGTCGAGGACGTACTCGCAGGCCTCTACAAAGGCGACGTGGACATGAACCGTGTGACGGCCAAGATCGACCACCAACCAGCGGGCGCAAACCTGCAAGCGGTGCTCGAAGGGTTGCGCGCTGACATGCGCAAAGCGGCCGAAAATCTGGAGTTCGAGGAAGCCGCCCGTCTGCGCGACGAGGTGAAACGCCTCGAGACGGTCGATTTGGTGGTGTCCGACGATCCTCTTGCACGCCAGCAGGCTGTGGAGAAAGCTGTGGATGACGCCCAAAAAGCCTCAGGCCGCAGCACCGCCGGGCGCGCAGGTCAACGCGGCGGCAACGTCAAGCGACGCAAGCGCTAGACCACTCTTCGCCCTAGCCACGTTAACCTCGCATTAACCTTTATGAACGAGCGTTTGAGCCATGCGCGTGCTTCTGCTCCTTCTACTGCTGCCGGCCTCTGTTCACGCGGGCGCATGGGCACGTGGCGAGGGCGAGACCTTCGCCTCACTGGGGCTTGAGGGTAAGTCGTCTGGCGCAACGCTGACGTTCTATGGTGAGTATGGCTACTCAGACCGGATAACGCTCGGCGTTGATGGCTTCCTGAGCGAAGATAACACGACCCTCTCAGCGGTGGCTTTCGCGCGTTATACGTTCCCCTCCGCCGGAGCAAATGTCTGGGCTGTCTCAGGCGGGCTCGGCGGCGAATACCGGATAGATGAGCGCGAGCAACAGTTGGTTGCGGATGGCCCGATCACCGTGGTCGACCAACCCCGCATGGGCGCTTTCTTGCGAATTGGTGGGCACTACGGCCGGGGCCTCGAGAACGGATGGCTGGCCGCTGATTTCAGCTATGACATCGGCAAGCTCTTGAGCCTCGATAACCCACCGCGCCCGGACGAAGACATCCAGCGCGTCAAGCTTGATCTGACCTACGGTCGGCGCGTGTCAGACAAGCTGTCCGTTATCGGGCAGGTCTTTTTGCAAGACTATGACGGCACAGCTTCACAAAGCGTGCAAGTCGGCTCGGCCTATTCCTTGGGGGAAACCACGCTTGAGGGAGGCGTTCGGCAGGGATTTGGGCCAAGCTCTGAGACGACACTCAAGCTTGGCCTTTGGCAGCGCTTTTGATCAGCCTACGACGTCAGTGCATTCCTGCTTCACTTCGTCGAACACCTGACCTGCAGTGCAGACTGCAACGGTCGATGTTTCATGTTCACCCCACTGGCACATGGCGCTGGCGGAGATCGGGGCCGCGAAGAGTGTGGCCACGGCGATTGCTTTTAGTGCTTTCATTGGTCTTTCCTCTTCTTGTGTATGTAAAGCAGGGTGGTACGGCTTGACCCTAAGTCAAGCGATTACCAATCATCGATGACCATGTTGGCGTCTTCACTGGCCGCACCGCCGCGTTTTTCCGCGCTGGCTGCTTGGTAGGTGACGACATCGCTGACGTCTTCCTCCCAAAGGGACGGCTCCTTGAGGATGTAGTCAGGCAGACTGTCGCGGATGAATACCCGGCGCTTTTGCCGTTGCACTGATATCTCCACCGCGTTTGAGGCGAGCGGCGCCTGACCCGAAATGAACTTATACCGCAACGCATGGGCGCGGGCTTCCAGAGCGCGGATTTGATCTTTGAGGCGGACGTATTCATCGGCTGGATGCATGCTCTACGCTGGGCCGATTCCAGTTAATGGCGGGTTACCAATGCAGAGTACCCGGCCCGCCTTTCACGATGCCGCTCAGGTTTTCTGTCACCCATCCGCCGTAGAAGTCGCCGGGCTGAGCAGACACTTCGAGGCCATCCACAAACGCCCTTTCGAGCGCCGTGGGATAGATCGCAACGAAGCCCCGGCTCGGTTCGAACCGACGCGTGGGGCGCGGATAGGACCACGCCACCCGTGGCAGGATCTCTATGCCGACCTTAAGGCTCCAATATGCGGCCTGCCCTTTCCATTCACACACGGAGGCACCCTTAGCGGGCAAAAGCTCGCATTTTAGCTTCTCGGGTGGAAAGTAGTAGGTGGGCGGGTGATGAGTCTCACACACGCGCCACGCATCGCGGGTGTTGATGATAATTTGGCCCTCCGCCTCCACACGGATTGGATAGGGTGCGGACTCGAGCAGAGGTGGACGGGGATAGGTTTGAACATCTTCGGTCGGTAGCATGGGCAGGGACATAGGGCGCTCTATCTCCTCGCCCATGCGATGGATTATCCTTCTTATATTGGCCGGCCCCGCCGCCGCGTGGGAATTCACGCTCGGTCTTCCTTGCGTGCTCACTCATGCGGAACCGGGCCTCGAGGTAGAGCTGACCCACGATCCCACGCAGCCGCTCTATTCCATCACTTTGCGCCGTGACACGCCCTGGCCCGATGCGCCGGTCTTCAGCATTGCGTTTGCCAATGGCCCCACGATCTCGACGCCGCTTCACGCGCTCAGCGAAAGCGGACGCGCGGTCTCAGTGGCGGACCGCGGGTTTGGTAATGTGATTGCCGGGCTGATCGCCGGTGGCGCGGCTCAGGCGCGGCTTGGCGATGTAACCGCCACCTTCTCACTTGACGGGGCAGCGGGCCCGACGCAAGACTACGCTACTTGCCAGCCGCCCCTCGGTGCGTAGGGTCCAGTCATGGAAAAGAAGGACCCTTTCCGGCCGCTTGATGACGAGGCGCACGCCCTGCTCGCCACGCTCGTCGCGGTGGATCACGCAGCGCTCGCCGTCATTGACCCTGAAAGCGGGGCGCCCTCGGTGACGCGCATCGGATTTGCGTGGCTTGAGGGGCAGGCGTTCACGCTGATTTCGACACTTTCACTTCATACAGCCGCGCTGGATGCCAACCCAGCCTGCGGGGTGATGCTGGGCACGCCCGAGGCGAAGGGGGATCCGCTCACTCACCCGCGGTTGAGCCTCGAGGCGCGAGCCAAAGTGGCAGACAAAGCCGCCTGGCGCGACCGCTACATCGCCGCGCGTCCCAAGACGAAACTCTATTTCGACTTCACTGACTTTCGCCTTGTCCGGTTCGACATCCAAAAGGGGCTCTTGAACGGCGGCTTCGGCAAAGCGTTCAAGATCGCGCCCGGCGATCTTCCCAATTAATAGCGCCGCCCGATCAAAGACCGGACGGCGCCTCATGACGTCAGAGCGCCAAGACGAGGTTCCTCATAAAGTCGGAACGCCTCAGTCGGGCCGGTCCATCCGCGCCATAATCGCGATCGTGCCTTTCATGGGCGCAGGCCAGGATACCCGCGCCTGCGATCCACCAACGCCCTGCCCCAGCGACACGTAAGGCGTGTCGTACTGTATGGCGTCCGCCCCATCCCGGATCGGCCCAACTGGCACGACAGCTTCGACGTGGCGCAGCCGCCCGCCGAATGGCAACCTGGGCGCGAACTCCACGAACCAGTCTTGCTGAGGCGAAAGCTCCTCGTGGGTCTGACGGATCGGGTTGAACGTGTCGTCGGTCACTCCGTCGAAGGTGTTGGCCTCAAACGTGATGTTGCGCGTGGTGTTGTAGTTGAGGTCCGCGAACGAGGTGTCCACGTCCTCAACCCGGTCGATGGAGCCGTTGAGGCTCTTGAACACGTTCCCGATGACGGCGAGGCCATTGATCGAGAAACCGGGCCCGTAGGGTTTCACCACGATAAAACGGAACCACGGGGCCACATCGTTGACCGTGAAGGTGTTGCCCGTGATCGTGAGCCCCCCGAAGGTAAGCTGATCGGCAAAGTCGGGGTCGGCCTCGTATTCGTTCGTCCACTCGATAAAGTTGTTATCGATGTAGTTGCCCGTGACGTAGGCCTTCACATTGGTGGAGGCGAAGACGATGCCGCCCTTGCGGACGCCGTCTGTCGTGCCATCGCCAAGGAAGTAGTGGTTACCGCTGATCGAGCTGCCGCCACCGCCGATGATTCCGAAGTGCTTGAAGCGCACGATGCGGTTGTCGCGGATCTTGATGTCGTTGGCATTGGTGTTGAAACCGATGGTGGTTCGACTTTCGACGTCGAGATCGGCATCACCCGCAAACCAATTGCAGCGGTCGATCATCATGCCCTGACAGCCAGTGCCAGCGGAGGTGATGCCACGATCCTTTGGACGCGTGATGAAGCAGTCTTTCACATGAAAGATAGTGCCTGCCTTAGGCAATAGAATGCCCGAAGCGAGGTTGGAGCACTGGATCTCCACGCTATCGAGCACGAACTGCGAAAGCTCGTCCCAGCCGCTGAAATCAAGAGCGTATTTGAAGCGGCGGAAGGTGTAGCTCTGCGTGCCTGCAGCGCCGTAGAGCGGCTGCGTCAGCGTCACGATGCGCCCCACCTTGTTCACTGCGGCCACATATACCTCGCGGCCCACACCGGCCCCTTCGACAAGCGACCCAACCTCAACGGAGGCGGCATTGGTGACGTCTGTCAGCTGCAGCGGATTGCTCGTCACATAAGTGCCGGGAGACGTGACGGTGGTGTCATCCCAATCGGCGGACGGGTCGCACTGGATCTGGCCATTGCGGACAACGCGACGGGTGGCAAAGGTCGTGCGATTGACAACGGCGGCTTGCATGTCGAGCGGCTCGGTCAGGCGAATGCGACGCCCGCCCATGTCGAGGCTCTCGTGGTCAGAGAAGCCCATGAGCACTTGGAATGCCTTCTTGAAGCCAATGACCTCATCACCAAAAGCATCTTCGTAGGCGGGAAGCCCATAGTTTTTCGCCAGCAGTAGCTGTTTGTCGTCGGGCATCGTGACCGAGCCCACGAAACGAACGCGGTTGTTGATGGTGACGTCAGAGGCCAAGAAGTAGGAGCCTTCGGGGACATAGACTTCGCGGCCCTGAGCTGCGCTGTCAGCTGCCTCAAAGGCGGCAGAGCTGTCGGTGGCACCGTCTGGGATGGCACCGTAGTCGAGCACATCGACCGACCCCAAGCGATCACCCAGAAAGGCGCTGCTGACATCCTCGATCTGAATGTCGTCAATGCGGATGACCCCACCATTGGGACCCGTGAGGTCGAGACCGAAGTGCCCGTAGAGCGCCTCCGTACCCCAAACCATATCAACACCGCCACGCGCCCCGGTGCCGATAATGGCCGAAACCTCAACGACTTCACCGTAGGTATCGAGCGTTTTGGTCGTGCCGGTCTGGACCACACCAAGCACGTTGGTGCCGCCAGCGCCGCCGGCCCACGCGCCAATGCGCACATTCGGGAAGATGCCGGACAGACACTTAACGCGGGCCGTCACCAGCAGATAGCAGCCGGGCAAAATGGGGGTCTCGCCCATGTAACGCACACGCGTCGTTGTATCGACTTTCTGGATCTCGAGCGCGGCGCCGAAATCTTGGTCGGCGGGCACGAACAGGGCGTTGATCGCATTGTCGTAAGTATCCGTTCCCGGAGTGCCATCCTCGCTCGACCAGACATCGAGGCCGTCTGCAAATGAAGGCGGCTGGAAGACCACGCCGTCGGTAATCGCCTTGTTCATTGGTGCCCCTTTCATTGGGTGCCGCAAGGGCCCCGGCATTAGGGGCGCCGGGCTCTCGTCATGTGATGGTGCGAACAGCGAGTTCGCGACAGGGCGCGAGAATTAGGCCTCCGGCGTTAACGCGGTCTTGGACCACCGTGACGGTGGCCTTAAATCGAGTGGGTTCTCATCTGCTCGAAAGGACCCTCCCACGCCCAATAAAACCCTCATCACCGGCGCATCTGCCGGGATTGGAACGGAATTTGCCCGCTACCACGCTGAAGAGAGCGGGGATCTGATCATCGCCGCACGTCGAAAAGAAACGCTGGAAGCCCTCAAAGCCGAGATCGAAAGCGCCCATAAGGTCGCGATTTACGTCGTACCAGCAGATCTTGGCTCACAAGCAGGGGCCGAAAAGTTGATTGCGGACGTCGATGCGCTTGGCGTCGATGTCGACATCCTCATCAACAACGCAGGCTTCGGCGGACATGGCACGATCATTGAGCGCGACGCACCCGATGACCGGGCCATGATCGAACTGAATGTCCAAACGCTCGTGGCGCTGACCCACCATTTCGGCGAGAAAATGGCCGAGCGTGGCCGCGGCAAAATCCTGTAAGTCGGCTCGACCGCAGGCTTCATGCCCGGCCCATCACAAGCCACCTACTTCGCGACCAAGGCCTTCGTGAACAGCTTCTCGCAAGCCATAAACGAAGAATTGCGCTCCAAAGGTGTCACCTGCACCGTGCTTGCGCCCGGCTACGTTGAAACGGAATTCGCCGACGTCGCGGATTTGGGTAGCACGGGGCTCGTCGCGCGCAAAGGCGCAACGGCGCGCTCTGTCGCCAAGAGCGTTTACGACGCCATGCGTCGCGGGCAGCTCGTTGTGGTGAATGAGAAGATGCTCGATTTCATGCTGAACTGGGTGACGCCCCTTTTCCCGCGCCGCTGAGTTCTCGGCATGGTCTCGAAGATGCATGCCAAGTGACCCGCGACGACGCCCTCGACTGGCTAAGAGCCCATGGGTCAGAGGCGCATCGCGCCTCCCTTGCTAAGTTCAACATCCCAGATCGCAATATGCTGGGTGTCCCAATGGGGCAGATGAAATCGCAGGCAAAGAAGTGGGGAAAGAACCATATGCTTGCCTTGGAGCTTTGGCCCACAGAGCTTTATGAAGCCCGCATTGTCGCCGCCCATATTGCCGACCCCAAGCAGGTAGATGGCCAATTGATGGACGCCGGGACCGAGGATTTCGACAACTGGGCCATCTGCGACACCTGCTGTTTGACCCTCTTTTGCAAAGCCCCACCCCGGTAGGAGAAGGTGGCCGTCTACGCCGGGCGAGAGGAGGAATTCGTCAAACGCACAGCCTTCGCGCTGATCTGGTCCATGACGAGACACAACAAAGCAGCTGACCACAGCACGTTCACAGCGACTTTCCCGCTGCTGGAAGAGGCCGCGAAAGATCCCCGCCCGCTCGTATCGAAAGCCGCCGATATGGCCCTGCGCGCGATCGGAAAGCGGAACGCAGCGCTCAACCGCCCCGCCTCGCAATTCTCGGCGCGGCTGTCGGCGTCCGACCACAAGCATGTCTCGAAAGTCGGTCGAAAATGCTGGAAAGAGCTTCAGAGCGAGAAGGTTCTAAGCCGCCTCAGATAGGCGCCCTACGCGCCTACACCGGGTTCCGGAAGATACTGGACCGCCCCGATCTGCCAGCCGTTCTGCGTCTCGATCATCAGATAATCGAGGTAATGGAATGACCCGTCCTGATCTTCGATCTGTACCATCTGCCACAGACGGCCGCCAAGTTCGCGTAGTTCCAGATAGCGAACGTTCTGGTTTTTCCAGACCATCGGGTAGCCGTTGCGAACCATGGAGCCGAAGCGCTCTGCATCGCCAAACATACCTTTGATGTTGGGGGCCGCAAAGCTGAACGCGCGGTCAAAATCGTCGGCCCGGAAGGCCTCCATTTGCCCGTTTATCGTGGCCTGAATGCCCGCAGGCTCAGCCGATGCAGGCCCCGAAAGACCCAGAACGAGTAAGAAAATTCCGAATATGCGTGCCATGACTGAACTCCTCTCCACAGAGAAGCCTAAGTCGCGCCCGGGTTAGGTCAACGCGTCAGGTGCTTTTCACCAACTCGCCCGCAGCGCCCTTTTCGATCAGCGCGATCGTATTCTCGATGCCGTAAAGCTTGGCGAAAGAGCCGATCCGCGGCCCCTGCGACGTGCCCAAAAGCACTTCGTAAAGCACTTTGAACCACTCGCGCAGATTGCCATAGCCCTGCACGGTGCCCACGGATACAGCGACAGACTGCAAGAACTCACCGTCGGTGAAGTCCGCCTCAGGGAGCGGGTCTTCCTGGCTTTTGATCTCCTGCTTTTGCCGGATGAGGTCAATGGCGAGATCGGGGTCCTGGAACGCGTTCGCGAGAACACCGAGCGCCTCAACCTCGGCCTCTGTGGGCGCGCGGTTAACCTGCGTCGGCTTCACGAAGTCATGGAAATACCGCACCGCAAAACCTGCGGCCTGATCGAGGTCAGGGTTCGTCTCAGGGGAGGCATCCGGCGCATATTGACGAATGAAGCCCCACATCGTTTCGGCATCCTCAGCATTCGACACGCTGGCCACGTTGAGGAGCATGCCAAAAGGCACCAGCAGCGTGGAGGCCGGCACGTTGTGGCCGTGGATGTGGAAGACGGGATTGTTGGCCTTTTGCTCCGACGTCTGGTCGCCATAGGCGCGCAGCTGCTGGTGGTATTCGTCGACCGCACGGGGGATCACATCGAAGAAGAGGCGCTTCGCCGTCTTGGGCTTTTGATACATGAAGTAGGACAGCGAGGTGTCCGCCGCGTAGGTTAGCCACTCGTCGATCGAAATACCATTGCCCGAGGTCTTCGAGATCTTCTGCCCCTGGTCGTCGAGGAAGAGCTCGTAGGTGAAGTGCTCAGGCTTCTTGCCGCCGAGGATCTCGCAAATGCGGTCATAGATCGGCGTGTTGGTGGAGTGATCCTTGCCATACATCTCGAAATCAACGTCAAGAGCCGCCCAGCGCGCGCCAAAGTCAGGCTTCCACTGGAACTTTACGTTGCCGCCCGTGACAGGGATCGTCCACTCGCGGCCATCCTCATCGTCGAAGGTGATGGTGCCTTCCTTGGCGTCCACATGCTTCATCGGCACATAAAGGACGCGGCCCGTTTCCGGGTGCATCGGCAGGAAGATCGAATAGGTCTGTCGGCGCTCTTCACGCAGCGACTTCAGCATCACCTTCATGATGTCGCCGTAACGCTCACACGCACGCAGCAAGATTTCGTCGAAACGGCCGGACGCGTAGAACTCTGTCGCCGAATAGAACTCGTAGTCGAACCCGAAGGTATCGAGGAACCGGCGCAACATGGCGTTGTTGTGGTGGCCAAAGCTCTCATGCGTGCCAAACGGGTCCGGCACTTTCGTCAGTGGCAGCTGCAGCGAGGCTTCGAGCGACTCAGAGTTCGGCACGTTACCGGGAACCTTGCGCATCCCGTCGAGGTCGTCGGAGAAGCAGATTAGCTTCGTCGGAATGTCCGAAATCACCTCGAAAGCATGGCGGATCATCGTCGTACGCGCGACCTCACCAAACGTCCCGATATGCGGCAAACCACTGGGCCCATATCCAGTTTCAAAGAGAACATAGCCCTTCTCGGGCGGCGCTTTCTCGTAGCGCTTCAGGATTCGACGGGCCTCCTCGAATGGCCATGCTTTCGACGCCATTCCCGCATCTCTGAAACTAGTCATCTGACTTCCCTTTGAGCATCCTTGCCGTGACGGCCCATGGGCCATAAAATCCGCCTAAGCTCAATCCCCGAAAGGCCCCTTGGTGATGTCAGACGAACTCCACCCCATGACCCCTCAAGATTGCCTGGTGGCCACGATGATCGCGGTTTCCGCATCAGACGAAGAAGTTCGCACGTCAGAACTCGTCACGATTCAGTCCATCGTCAATCATCTGCCGATCTTTGGCAATTATGACACAGACCGCATGAATCAAATCGCGCAGACGGTTTTTGACCTCTTCAGCGTCGAAGACGGACTTGATGCGTTCTTTGGTCTGATCCGGAACAACCTGCCGCCCGAACTGAACGAAACGGCCTACGCGATGGCCTGTGACGTGGCCGCCGCGGACGGCATCCTAGGTCAGGCAGAGCTAGGTTTCCTGCAGGAGATTCGGGATGAGCTCGACATGGACCGTCTCCACACCGCCGCGATTGAACGCGGCGCGCGGGCGCGTTTCATGACGATTTCGACACCAGACTAAACTTCTTCGTAGGCAACAGCGACCCAACGGGCGATCAGTGCCTGTTGGAGCGCGCGGGCGCGTCTCGCGTAGCCCTTCGCGCCGGTTGGGCGCTCCTTCTCCGCTTCTTTGAGCGAGGCTCTACGGGGCAAATCTGACGAGATGATCGCGAAATTCAGGGGCTCGCGCTCCGGCACCATGACGTAGCCCGCCAACGCATTCACGAAATTCAGCGTGCCTGTCTTGGCGCGGATGCCATAGGGCGCCTCTTCCACGGGCTCACCACGTTCGTTTTTGACAACGATCTCCTTGAGCATCGGGCCCAATTCGGTCGTGCTACCCAACATCTTGGCCAAAGCGCTGACACTGACGCGTGAGCCGTCACCCAACCCAGAATGATCCACCAATCCCATGGGGGAGCCGAACTTACGTGCGGCCCACGCGTTCATCTGGCGAGCTGACGCCGCTAGGTTCTCTGGTTCCATTCCCCGCGCCTGCGTCGCCCGAAGCCCAAGGACCTCGGCGGTCAGATTGGTCGAATATTTCAGCATTCCACCGCACAAGCCGCGCGTTGAGGGCGAGATATGCGTGGCGAGTACGACACCTCGCACCGGGCCTTGGTCGGCCTCAGCCTCCGGCAGGTTGACCCCCATCGACCGGGCAAGCGTCCGAAACACATCGCCAGCATATACAGCGGGGCGGCGCACCGGCAGCCAACGCGCGCCACCGCCACCAAGAGCAGGCCGCGCAACCGTCCAGAGCTCCTTCTTGTCGCTTAGGCGATGAGTGTATGTGGGCCATGCTGCGTCGGCGAGGCCCATCGCAGCGCTGCTCACCGCCGGCTGATAGATGCGCGCCCGCGCTTCCATCGAAATCGTGTATTCGGAGTCCGACTTACGCCATTCAAAATGCACGCGGTTGTAGTTCAAGTTCAGCCCTGAGACCGACGGGTTGTAGCCCACCCAAGGAAGCTGACTTTCGTCGATCTGATAGATTTCGGGCAAACTGCGGTCATCAACGAAGAACTTGCCGGAGATGCGTTTGATCCCCGCTTGGCGCAGCTCGTCTGCCAAAAGCCCAAGGGCGTCGGTGTCGAGCAGCGGGTCCCCCGTGCCCTTTAGGATGAGGTCTCCTTCAAGAACGCCCTCCACCACAGGGCCAGTCCCGAGCAGGGCAGTTGCAAACCTGTAGTCGCGCCCAAGGCTGTCGACGGCGTAGAGCGCCGTGACAGCTTTCGCCACACTGGCAGGCGGCAAGGGCACATCAGCGCCGATTGCGTCCACCACAGTGCCATCAGCCTTGGTGCAAATCAGCGTCGTGGTGCCGGTGAGGTTGGCCGCTGCCACAATGGACTTGGCAGAACCCGGGCTGACGGAGCCCGGCCGCGGCTGGGGGCGCAGCGACGTGAGAGGCGCAGTCGCCAAGGCGGGCGCCGCAAGGGAACCCAGAATGCCAGCGAGAGCTGTACGACGCGTGAAACTCTTGGTCATTGGCGGACCGTAACAAACGGCTTTCCAGTGACAAATAAAATCGACGTGGTGTGACACCGCCGAACCTGCTAGCGCGACGGCATGGCACGCGCAGTTCTCATCATGATCGTCGGGATGGCGCTGATCCCGCTCGGGGACACGTTCGGTAAGTCTCTGACATCTCAGGGTGTCGCGCCGATATTTGTCGCCTTCACGCGTTTTGCGATTGCCGCCCTTGCGTTGATCCCATTTTTGCCCCGTGGGGCGTGGCGGGCCCTGCGCGATTGGCGCCTTTGGCTTCGTGCGGCGCTCATCGCGGGCGGGATCTCCTCGATCCTGACCGCGCTTTCTACGGAGCCGCTGGCGAACGTTTTCGGCGCGTTCTTCATCGGCCCCATCGTCGCCTATGTGCTTTCGGCTTGGCTACTGGGGGAAGAGGCAACCTGGCCGCGTAGCATCCTTTTGATCCTCGGGTTCATTGGCGTACTGATGGTTGTACAACCGGGGCCAGGGATGCGCGTGGGGCTATTATTCGCTGTCTTGGCCGGGGTGTTCTATGGCTCCTTCCTGACCGCCTCGAAATGGCTGGTGGATGTGGCGCCCCCTCTCACGCTGCTCTTCTCACAGCTGGCAATCGCAGCGATGCTCACCGCGCCCTTCGGCCTCGCTTACGTGCCAGAGATCGACGGCTGGACAGCGACGATGATTGCCAGCTCCGCCTTCGCCTCCATGGGCGGCAACCTGCTCCTGATCGTGGCGTTTGGCCTTGCGCAATCCACGCGCCTTGCGCCGTTCGTCTATTTCCAAATCGTGGCCGCTGCTGTTCTCGGTTGGGCCGTGTTCGGCACGCTTCCTGACATGCTGGCCCTTGCAGGGATGGGTCTTCTGATTGCGTCTGGCTTTGCGAGCCTAGCTCTTCCAACCACCACGCGCGCGGATCGCCGTTGAGGACGCATCCGTCATCGGAACGTTGATGAAGCACCATGCTGGCGCCTCAGACCGCGCGAGCAACCGCGAATACCGCCCTGGCAACCTCGCCCCCCGATAGAGCCGCGCCGCAGGTGAAACCCGCGCGCCCGTTCTCTCCCCCGGTCGCGCGATGACGCCAACGCGCACCGCGTCCAGAATGGCCCGCCAATCCTGCCAGTGATGAAACTGGGCAAGGTTGTCCGCCCCCATCAACCAAGTGAACTGCACGCCCGGATACATCCGCAAGAGCGCGCCCAACGTTTCCGCCGTGTAGCGCGTGCCGAGCTCCTCCTCGATCCCGGTGACCGTCACGCGCGGATGATCGATAACCCGCCGCGCTTCTTCGAGGCGCAGGTCGAGCGCCGCTGGCCCTCGCGCCTTCAACGGATTGCCGGGCGTCACCAGCCACCACACAGCATCGAGACCAAACCGCCGCATCGCCTGCTTCGTGATATGCACATGCCCCGCGTGGGCCGGATCGAAAGACCCGCCCAAAAGGCCGATGCATTGCCCGGCGCGTGCTGTGGGTCGCTTCGTCATCGGCGGCACCTAATCAGGGCGTTCAGGCTGACACAAGAACTCAAGCAGGTACCAGTGCGTCGCCAAGCGCAACGGTGCCCGGCTCAAGCACTTCAGCGCAGATGCCCCCATGCCTCCGCATCGCCGAATATCCCCCATGCCCCAGCACCTCTTCCATCCGCGAGCACGGATGACAAAGCCCTGTCACGCGCCGAAGGGCACCGCCCAACTGAAACTCACGACCCTTGAGCGCGAAGATATTCACGCCTTAGTTCAAAAGGTTACGCCTCAATATCTCCGGCACCACCTCATGTCCGACCATTACAGCAACAACCGGCAGATGCTCCGCCTGAATCAAGGTTACGGCGCGCTTGCCCCAACGGCTGCGGTCTCCCTTCAGACCGGCCTCGTCGATTAGAACGGACGAGAGCTCCCGCATCGGCTCGCGACGCGCAGGCCGGATGCCGATCCATTCCACCCGCCCATCACGCGCATTCCGCGCCATCATGTCCGTCATCTCATTCATGGCCCAAAGCTAGAAAGCCTGCGCACCACCGTCCACCACGCGCTGGGGCCCTGAACGAAACTGGCGCCAAGAGCCTTGGCGCATTGCCTCTCGCGGCCCTTCTGGCTAGATCGGGCCAACACCCGACCGGCAGGAGAAGAACCATGGCAGCCTATCAATACGTCTACCACATGGATGGTGTGTCGAAGACCTATCCCGGCGGGAAGAAGACCTTTGAGAACATCCGCCTAAGCTTCTTGCCCGGCGTGAAGATCGGTGTGGTCGGCGTGAACGGCGCCGGTAAGTCGACGCTTCTGAAGATCATGGCTGGCCTCGACAAGGATTTCTCCGGTGAGGCCTGGGCCGCCGAGGGCGCGCGTGTGGGCTACCTCCCGCAGGAGCCGCAGCTCGACCCAACCAAGACCGTGCGTGAGAACGTGATGGAAGGCGTGGCCGCCAAGAAGGCGATCCTCGATCGCTACAACGAGCTCGCCATGAACTATTCCGACGAGACGGCTGACGAGATGGCCAAACTCCAGGACGAAATCGACGCCGCCAACCTCTGGGACCTCGACGCCCAGATCGACGTCTCGATGGAGGCGCTCCGCTGCCCGCCAGATGACTGGGCCGTCGAAAACCTCTCGGGTGGTGAGGCCCGCCGCGTGGCGCTCTGCAAACTGCTCCTGGAAGCGCCGGAGATGCTCCTCCTCGACGAACCGACGAACCACCTCGACGCCGAGACGATCGCCTGGCTCCAGCAGCACCTCATCGACTACAAAGGCACGATCCTCGTCGTCACCCACGACCGCTACTTCCTCGACGACATCACCGGCTGGATCCTCGAGCTCGATCGCGGCCGCGGCATCCCCTATGAGGGCAACTACTCCAGCTGGCTCGAGCAAAAGGCCAAGCGCCTCGAGCAGGAAGCCAAGGAAGACCGTTCCAAACAAAAGACGCTCGAGCGCGAGCTTGAGTGGATGCGTCAGGGCCAGAAAGCCCGTCAGGCGAAATCCAAGGCCCGGATCGACCGCTACAACGAACTCGCCAACCAGTCAGAGCGGGAGAAGCTCTCGCGCGCGCAGATCATCATCCCGAATGGCCCGCGTCTGGGCGGCAAGGTGATCGAGGTCGACGGGCTCAAGAAAGCCATGGGCGACAAGCTCCTCGTCGAAGACCTCACCTTCGCCCTGCCCCCCGGCGGCATCGTGGGCGTCATCGGCCCGAACGGCGCGGGTAAATCGACCCTCTTCAAAATGCTCACTGGACAGGAAGAGCCCGATGCAGGCTCCGTGACCTACGGCGACACGGTAGAGCTGGCCTATGTCGACCAGTCCCGCGACGCGCTCGACGGCAACAAGACCGTCTGGGAGGAGATCGGAGACGGCCTCGACGTGATCCAACTGGGCGACGCGGAGATGAACTCCCGCGCCTATTGCTCCGCCTTCAACTTCAAAGGCGGCGATCAGCAGAAGAAAGTGGGCATGCTCTCAGGCGGTGAACGCAACCGCGTGCACATGGCCAAACTCCTGCGTTCGGGTGGCAACGTGCTCCTCCTCGACGAGCCCACCAACGACCTCGACGTCGAAACCCTCCGCGCGCTGGAAGACGCCCTCGTCGACTTCGCCGGCTGCGCCGTGGTGATCTCCCACGACCGCTTCTTCCTCGACCGGATTTGCACGCATATTTTGGCCTTCGAAGGCGAAGCCCACGTGGAGTGGTTCGAAGGCAACTTCGAAGACTACGAAGAAGATAAAAAGAGACGCCTAGGCGCCGACGCCCTCGAGCCCAAACGGATCAAGCACAAGAAGTTTGTGAGGTAAGGTGCGGACCGTCTTTCTTGATGCCAACATCATTCTTGAGTTCTTCCGATTTGGAGAAGACGATCTTGGGCAAATCAGAAAACTAGTTGCCCTGGTCGAGGACAAAGAGCTGAAAATCCTAACCAATACGCACCTACAGAGCGAGGTCCGTAGAAATAGAGAAAAGGTGCTGTTTGAGACACTTAGGGATTTCAAAAAGGGCAGACTTGACTTCCGTGCACCCCGCGCTTTGGAAGGCAACCCGCAGGTCGAAGAAATTCAAAAAGCGCTGAAGAAGTCCAATCAGTCTTTTCGCGAACTTGCCAACGACTTTGAGAAAATGGCTAAGGGCGGGACCCTTCCAGCTGACTATCTTGTCGAGGAACTGCTATCTTCGGGAGATTGCATAGAAGTCACGAGCGACATCATTAGGAAAGCAAAGTTACGCTGTGATCTCGGTAACCCGCCGGGCAAAAGTGGTTCCATTGGAGATGCGATTCACTGGGAAGTCATTCTGGAAGAGGTCCGCTACTCCATAGACGTTGTTTCTCGGGACGCTGATTTCGCCTCTAAGCTGGATGAACATACGTTCTCACCATTCCTGCAAAAGGAATGGCTAAGTGAGAAAGGTGAAAACGGTAGAAATGTACGTCTTTTCCGCTCAATCTCGGACTTCTTCGAAGCAAGGTTCCCTGATATTAAGTTGAGCGAGCATGCTCAGAAAAATGAGTTGATTGAACAACTCGCGGATTCTCCAAGTTTCACATCTACCCATGCAGCCATTGCTAAACTCGATCAATTCGAGAGCTTCACTAATGGGCAAGTTGTCCGCCTTTTTGCGGCCCTGGTCGCCAACAAGCAAGTGCGGGCTATCGCGAAAGACAGGGACGTGGAACAGTTTTTCACCCGGCTGCAACCACAAGCCTATTGGGTTCCTACCGAAGATGAGACCATAATTGCGACCGCGCTCGGAGTGGACCAAGATGAGTTCTTTATCCCGTTCTAGGAGAATATGACTAGCATGCTCAGAAACCTCCTCGGCGCTAGTCGCTACATGATCATCATCGCTGTGCTCGGCTCTATGGCGGCCGCGGTTACTCTGCTTGTCTACGGCTTCCTTGAAGCGCTGCAGCTTATCGTCACCACCATCCAGTCGGGAGAGGTGACGCGGAAGGGGGCGAAGTCGATGGCCATCGAGTTCATCGAGATCATCGATCTCTTCCTAATGGCCACGGTCTTTCTGATCATCGCGGTGGGGCTCTACCGGCTCTTTATCAACACGAACATCACCCTGCCCGAGTGGTTGGAGATCAACACGCTCGACGATCTCAAGACCAAGCTCATCGCGGTTGTGATCGTCGTCATGGGCGTCATCTTTCTGGGCCATCTCGTCGCTTGGGATGGGCAAACGGACCTGATGGGGCTTGGCATCGGGACCGCAGCTGTTATCGGGACGCTCACGTGGTTTCTGAACACGAAGCCGAAGTCCAAGCCCACCGAGAAGGACCCGAAATGACCCGTGTTGTGCTTTCCTCTGACCATGCGGCCATCGATCTGCGCCGTGCCGTGGCTGATCACGTAAGCGCGCAGGGCTATGAGGTGATCGACATCGGGCCCCAGACGGCTGAGAGCACGCATTACCCGCTCCATGGTCGCGCGGCGGCGGAAGCGGTCTCCGCGGGTGAGGCTGACTTGGGGATCGTCCTCTGCGGCACCGGTCAGGGCATCATGATGGCGGCCAACAAGGTGCCAGGGGTCCGCTGTGGCGTGTGCTCCGACACGTTCTCGGCGGCGATGATCCGGGCACATAATGATGCCAACATGCTCTCCCTCGGCGCACGGGTGTTGGGCGAAGGTTTGGCCCTTGAGATCGTGGATGCGTTTCTGAGCACCGAATTCGAAGGCGGTCGACACGCCACACGCGTGGGCATGATCGAAGACGCGTCATGATCCGGTTTGGTGTTGCCCTCCTAGCGCTCAGCGGCGCAGCTCATGCTCAGTCAGCAGCTGAGATCCGTCTCGCCACCGAGATGCTGAGCGAGATGCAGCGCCCCTCTTTCGACAATGATCGCGAATATTGCGGCTATCTGGCCTATGACGCGAACGGCACGCTTGTGGCGACGCCGATCTCCGAGGGTGAGCAGAGCTCGTGCCAGTATGACGGGCCAGAAGACGGCCTCGTGATGGTGGCCTCGATCCACACGCACGGGCGCTATGATCAGGACGTCCCGGCTGAGTCTCCTTCTGTGGGTGATATCGAAGCTGATGAGGACGAGGGCGTAGACGGGTTTGTGGCCACGCCGGGCGGACGACTTTGGTATGTTGATACTAAAGATATGATCGTTCGCCAGCTCTGCGGCCTCAATTGCTTGCCCCAGGACCCCCGCTTTCGGGCGGGCGACGATGGTGTGATCGAGATGTCTTACACCTATCAAGAGCTCCTGCTGATTGAGTCGGAATAGGCTGCAGGGCGCGAGCGGAGTTCCGCGCGCTGGCTGACCCAAGCGGGAGGCTTAATCAGGTATCAATGAGTTTGGCGCCGAATATTGTGCAAAGGGCGCTTTGCCCTGTTCCATTGGGGGAGACCTGATTTGACGCTGTTGACCACCTCATTGCTCGCCATTGGCGCCCTCGCCACAGCGCTGGTTTTTCAAGCGAGCGCCAAGTCAAAGCGCACTCGGATCCCGACTAGGGACCGTCCCAATCAACGCCATCGGCGACGCCAACGGTAAGGCTGCCGTCTGGCAAGGGGCGCATCAAGGCTGCGGCCTTGTGGAGGTCCGCTCCGAACCAAGCTGGGAAGTCTTTAGGCTGCAGAATGACACCCATTCGGTGGTGGATCTCCACAACGTCCGCATTGGGTTCGCACGTCACCGTCGCAACCTGAAGCACCTCGAGACCGCCCGGCGCCTTCCACACATCGTAGATCGCGGCAAATCCCATGAGACCACCGTTGTTGAGCGATATCCTCCAGGCTGTCTTGCGGCGCTTTTCGCCGGTCCATTCGTACCAGCCCTGCGCAGGCAAGATGCAGCGTTTAACACCCTCAAACGCACTTTTGTCGAATACCGTCTCTGACCGAGCGTTGACGAGCACTTCCATCACCGGTCGCCCCCGCGCGTTCTTGCGGCCCTGAGGGATCAGGCCCCAACGCATCATCCTGAACCCGTTCTCCGTGAGCGTCAGGACTTCTTGGCCGGGGGAGACATTCAAGCGTGGCGGTTGGTCTTCGCAGGCGGCCCCTGCCCAGTGCGCGATCTCTGCCGCATCAGCGGCAAGAAATAAGCGCCCCGGCACTAGTCCAACGTCTCGATAAGCTCGAGTACACTTGGTCCCATATGCCCGACGATCGCCTCTACACCCTTGGCCGAAGGGTGGATGCCATCTGGTTGGATGAACTCACCCAACTGCGCAGGCACATCGCCTTGATCCGCAAACACCGCGAAGAAGCTGTCGTAGAAAACCGCACCGTAGCGTTCGGCAAGCTCGGGATAGAGCCCGTCAAAGGCGTCCTTGTATTCGGGCCCATAATTGCCCGGCGCTTGCATCCCAACGAGCAGAACGGCGACTTGCGCTTCGGACGCGGCCTGCAAGATGCCTTCGATATTCGCCCGGCTCAGCGCGGGGTCGATGCCCCGCAAAAGATCGTTGCCCCCGAGCGTTACGATCATTGCATCCACATCAGGTGTCAGCGTCCAGCCTACACGGGAAAGCCCCCCTTGCGTCGTGTCACCGGAAACGCCCGCGTTTATCAGTTCCACCTCGGCACCGGCCTCGATCAGCCATGCCTCCATCTGGGGGACAAAGCCTTGGGCCTCGGGCAGACCGAAGCCTTGGGTTAAACTGTCGCCTAAAGCAGCAATTGTGACCGGCTCAGCCGCCAAAGGTGCACCAAAGGCCACAAAAGCGGCGGCTATGATGTTGCGCATTCTAACATTCACCCCATATCGCGCTCTAACAAAGGAGCTCTTCATGCCTGTTCTCAGCCTCGCCGACGTCTCGCTGTCACTCAAGGGAAACGCTGGCATGGTCGATATCCTCCACGGCATCACCTTGGATGTCCATGAAGGGGAGACATTGGCGCTCATCGGGCCCTCGGGATCAGGCAAGTCTTCGCTCCTCATGGTGATGGGCGGGCTCGAACGGGCGACGGGCGGGTCAGTTCAGTCTCTGGGGCAGGATTTGACCAACCTGTCAGAGGACGATCTCGCACGGTTTCGTCGGGCACATATGGGTGTTGTGTTCCAGTCCTTCCACCTCATTCCCACAATGACGGCGCTGGAAAACGTCGCAGTGCCGTTGGAGCTTGCGGGTGCCAAGGACGCGTTCCAACGTGCCGAGGCGGAGCTCGAAGCCGTTGGCCTCGGGCACAGGATGGGGCATTTCCCGGCCCAGATGTCCGGCGGGGAGCAGCAGCGCGTCGCGCTTGCCCGCGCCGCAGCGCCACGCCCCCAACTCCTGCTCGCGGACGAACCTACCGGAAACCTCGACGGCACTAATGGCGCTGCCATCACGGACCTACTCTTTGGCCTGCAAGAGCGGCACGGCGCGACCCTCGTGCTTGTGACGCATTCACGATCCCTGGCCGAGAAGTGCTCCCGCGTGGTTCAATTGCGCGACGGTCGCATTGATGGTGCAGAAGCTCTCGAGGCGGCCCAGTGACACTCGCATGGGCCTTCGCACGGCGTGAGCTGCGCGCAGGGTTGCGCGGCTTTGGTATTTTCCTTGCCTGTCTCGCTTTGGGTGTCGCCGCCATTGCAGCCGTGGGATCAGTCAGGGCCTCTATTGAGGCCGGGCTTTCCGAGGAAGGAGCCGCTCTACTCGGCGGTGACGCAGAAATCGAATTCACCTACCGCTTTGCCACCGAAGAAGAACGCGCATGGATGGATGGCCGAGCCGATCAGGTAAGCGAGATCGTTGATTTCCGCTCTCTCGCGGTCGCGGAAGTCGACGGCGTGACGGAGCGAGGGCTCACACAAGTGAAAGCCATCGACAGCGCCTACCCGCTTATCGGCGCTTTGGAGCTGTCGCCCGACATCTCGCTTAAGGACGCTCTCAAAGGTCCTGGCGCCATCATGGAGCGCGTTTTGGCAGACCGGATGGGCCTCGCGATCGGGGACACTTTCAGCCTCGGCACACAGGAGTTCGTGCTGATGGCCCTCATCTTGAAAGAGCCCGACAGCTCCGCCGGTAACTTTGGGCTGGGCCCCCGCACGATCGTGCTGCGCGAAGATCTCCGCAACAGCTCCCTCCTCGAGCCTGGGACGCTCTTTTCCACCAAGTATCGCCTTGATCTGCCGGAAGGCACGGACCTCGCGGCGATCGAAGCCGAGGCGCAGGACCGCTTTGCCGAAAACGGGCTACGCTGGACCGACGCACGCAATGGCGCGCCGGGTATCAGCGAATTTGTCGACCGTTTAGGCGCCTTCCTGATCTTGGTTGGCCTCTCCGGGCTGGCGGTTGGCGGCGTGGGCGTCAGCGCGGCCGTGCGGGCCTATCTGGCAACCAAAACCTCCGTCATCGCGACCCTTCGAACCCTCGGCGCGGATCGCGCGACGATCTTTCAGACCTACTTTATCCAGATCGGCATTTTGACACTGCTGGGCGTCAGCATCGGGTTGGCGCTCGGCGCTGTGCTGCCCCTGGTCTTTGCCCCCATCATTGAAGCGCGGCTCCCCATTCCGGCAAGCTTCGGGATCTATCCTGCCCCCCTCTTGGAGGCCGCAATCTACGGGTTGCTTACCGCCCTTATCTTCACGCTTTGGCCCTTGGCGCGCGCGGAGGAAATCAGGCCCGCCGCACTCTTCCGAGATGCGCTTGCAAGCGGCGGCCTCCTACCGACGATGCGCTATCTGATTGCGACGGCCGTGCTTGCGGCGGCTCTCGTTGGAACGGCTGCCTTCTTTTCCGAGACAGTTTTCCTGACGCTCTGGACCGCTGGAGGCATCCTTGGCGCGCTGGTCGTGCTGGCGCTCTCGGCCATTGTGATCCGTTTCTTTGCACGCCGCCTAGCAGCTGCGAAAGCCGCGAGGGGGCGGACCAGCTTGCGTCTCGCGCTCGGCGCGATTGGCGGACCAAGGGAGGAAGCTGCCTCCGTCGTTTTGTCGCTCGGTCTGGGCCTCTCCGTCCTCGCCGCCGTGGGCCAAATCGATGGCAACCTGCGAGGTGCGATCACGGGCGAGCTGCCGGATGTCGCGCCCTCATATTTCTTTGTCGACATTCAAAATGATCAGCTGCCCGGCTTCATGGACCGGCTGGAGAATGACCCTGAGGTCTCCCGCATCGACAGCGCGCCCATGCTCCGTGGGATCATCACCCGCATCAACGGCCAGCCTGCAGCCGAGGTCGCCGGAAACCACTGGGTACTCGAGGGCGACCGCGGGGTGACCTATTCCGTCGACGTGCCAGACAACACCCGCCTCACCGACGGCACCTGGTGGGAAGCCGATTACACCGGCGCGCCGCGGATTTCCTTCGCGGCTGAAGAGGCTATGGAGATGGGTCTGTCGCTGGGCGATGAGCTGACGATCAACATTCTGGGCCGCGATATCACGGGCGAAATCACGTCCTTCCGCGAGGTGGATTTCTCAACCGCTGGCATCGGTTTTATCCTGTCGATGAACCCGGCCGCGTTGGCCGGTGCCCCGCACACTCATATTGCCACGGTCTACGCCTCTGAGCAGGCCGAGGCGCCTATTTTGCGCGATCTGGCCAGCCAGTTCCCCAATATCACCGCGATCCGCGTCCGTGACGCCATCAACCGCGTCTCCGATCTTCTTGGAAGTCTAGCGGCCGCGACATCCTATGGCGCCTCCGCTACGCTCGTGACGGGCTTTCTCGTCCTAATCGGGGCCGCAGCGGCAGGCCAACGCGCACGGACCTATGAAGCTGCCATCCTGAAAACGCTCGGCGCCTCTCGCGGCGCAATCCTGCGAAGCTTTGCGTGGCGCTCGATGATCTTGGGCCTCGGCGCGGGGCTCGTGGCGCTTGTCGCAGGGGCTCTGGGCGGCTGGGCCGTGAGCCGGTTCATTTTCGAGACGGAATACACGCTGATCTGGGACAACGCTTTGGCCATCGTCGGCGCAGGCATTCTGACCACCTTGCTCGCGGGCCTCGCATTCTCGCTCGGGCCGCTGGCGGCACGCCCCGCGCAGGTGTTGAGGGCGCGCGAATGATCCAGGTCTTTGGCTATGGCTCCCTCGTGAACCGCAAGACACAAAGCTTCGGGGGCGAAAGGACGACGCTGGACGGCTGGCGCAGGGTCTGGGTGGCGACTGCCGCACGTCCCGCAGCGTTCCTATCGGTGGAACGTTTCGACAGCACGATCGAAGGCCTCTCCTTCCCGGTGCCGCCGCAAAACCTGCCTGATCTCGACCAGCGAGAAGCGCAGTACGATCGCGTGCCCCATGACACGGGCGTGGTCTATTCGGTTCCTGCCCGAAATCAGGTTGAGCGCCCCTGCGCCATTCTCAGAAGCTATCTGGACGTTGTGCTGCAGGGCTACCTGCGGGAGTTTGGTCAGCAAGGGGTGGCGCGCTTCATAACGACCACATCCGGGTGGGAGCACGGGCTCTACGATGACCGCGCCGCGCCGATCTATCCCCGCGCGCAGCCCATTTCTGCCAAAGAGACTGAGCTCTTCGACGCCTTCCTAGCCCTAGTGCCGGTGGTTGAAGAGCTGGAATAGCCGCATCTGGCGCTCAACAGGTTTGGCCGTCTCAAGCGCCTCAGCGCGCGCAACCCGCTGAACACGGAACACGAGGAAGAGGGCGACGCCTGCAAAGATTGCACCGCCCAGCGCTTGCCCGATCAGAACGCCCGGCGCCCCATATAGCGAGGCGCCCACAATGACGAAGGGGATCGTGCCCAGGGTGTGGCGCCCCCAATTGATCAAGGTCGAATAGAACGGATGCCCAAGGTTGTTGAAGCTCGCATTCGTCACGAAGATCACGCCGTTGAAGAACCACATCAGAGCCAGCGGGCCACAGAACAAGAAGAGGAGCTGGCGCACCAACCCTTCCGCCTGGAAAAGCGCCGCCAGCGGTTCGCGCAACCCAAAGAGAATGCCTGAGACGATGATCACCACAGCGGCGCAGAAAAGCAGCCCCTCCTTGAAGGCCTGATCAACGCGGTCGTACTGGCGCGCCCCGTAATTCTGCCCGATGATCGGACCGATCGCGCCACTCAGTGCGAACAGGACGGCAAATGACACAGGCACAAGACGCCCGACAATCGCCGTGCCAGCCACGGCATCCGCGCCGTATTCTGCCATGGAGCGTGTGACGTAGGCCTGCCCGATGGGCGTGGCGAGCTGCGTAAGAATGGCCGGAAAGGCGATGACAGCCAGCGGCGGCAGATCGCGGAACATCGTCGCCGCGCTTGGCGGCTGGAGCCCACCATGGTGCTGGAAGATCGGTTTAAGCGCCCAGAACGCAATGGCAAACCTTGCGCAAACGCTCGCAATAGCCGCCCCCGTCAGCTCCAGATCAAGGCCGAAGATGAGGATCGGATCAAGCACCGCATTCACAACACCGCCCGCGACGGTCGCAAACATGGATCGCCGCGCATCGCCGTAGGCGCGCAGCACCGCACCACCCACCATGCCAATCAGTAGTAGCGGCAGCGACGGAATGATGATGCGAAGGTAACTTGTGGCGAGCGCCTGCGTCTCGCCCGCCGCCCCCATGAGGGCCACAAGCGAGGGTATATTCAACCAGACTAATGCCGCGAATATTGATCCAAATATCACCCCCCAAACGAGGGATGTCGTCGCTTTCTCGCGCGCTTCCACCTCATTCCCGGCTCCGAGCGGTCGCGCCACCAAGGCGCCGGAGGCGATCGCCATCCCAATCCCGAAACTCGAAGTGAAAAAGAGGATCGCGCCAGCATAGCCGATGGCTGCGGCAAGCTCGTCTTTGCCGAGCATCGAGATAAAGATCATATCGACAAAGTCGACGGCAAAGACCGCGATCAGCCCCACCGACGAGATGAAGGACATCACCGTGATGTGCTTGAAGAGGCTACCTTGGAGGAATTTTGCCCCTTCTGCCATCACTTTACCCTCTTGCGCGGATCACCTGCATCAAGGGCAGGAATGCGCCCATGTCAGGCCCAGACGTCTGGCCTGTCAACGCTTTCCTCAGCGGCTGGAAGAGGCCCTTGCCCTTGCGGCCCGTTTTGGCCTTCACTTCAGCGGTCCATTCCGACCACGTCTTAGGGCCCAGCTCTTCGGGCAGCATCGTCATCGCTTCAGCGATGAACTCGCGGTCCTCATCTTCGATCAAAGGCTCAGCACCGTCACGCAGCATCTCCCACCACCCCTTGAGGTCGTGGAGCGTCGTGATGTTCTCGTGGATCGCGGCCCAGAAGGGCTCGGCCAGCTCAGCGGGCACGCCAGCGTCGGCAATCGGTGCTGCAACCTCATCAAAGGTGCGCTTGTGCAGGAACTGCGCGGTCAGCGGGTAAAGATCATTAGCGTCGAACTTCGTTGGTGCAGAACCGAACTTGCCGAGGTCAAAGTGCTCAGCCAGCTCGTCGAGTGAGTTACGAAGCTCTACCGGATCAGACGATCCAAGACGCGCCATCAGGGACAGCAAAGCGAACGGCTGCACACCCGCCTCGCGCAGATCGCGCAGCGCTAGGGTGCCCAGACGCTTGGACAGGGCCTCACCCTGCGGGCCCGTCAGCAGCGAATGGTGCGCGAAGACAGGCGGCTCGTAGCCCAGCGCACGGATCATCTGGATTTGCGTGGCGGTGTTTGTGACATGGTCTGAACCGCGGACAACATGCGTGATGCCCATCTCGGTGTCGTCAACAACCGAGGCCAATGTGTAGAGCACCTGACCGTCACCCCGGATCAGAACCGGGTCAGACACAGAGGCCGCATCGATCGAGATGTCGCTCAAGATGCCATCGGTCCACTCGATCCGCTCGTGATCAAGCTTAAAGCGCCAGTGGCCCGGACGCTCAGCGCGCAGCGCGTCCTTTTCAGCCTCGCTCAGGTCTAGGGCCGAGCGGTCGTAGACCGGCGGTTTGCCCATATTTAGCTGCTTCTTGCGCTTGAGGTCGAGCTCGGTCGGCGTTTCGAACGCCTCGTAAAGGCGCCCCATCTCGCGCCACTTGTCAGCGGCCTCAGCATAGCGGTCTAGGCGCTTGGACTGATATTCGATCCGGTCATACTCAAGGCCCATCCAGGCCATGTCTTCGAGAATACCGTCGATGTATTCCTGCTTGGAGCGTTCCTGATCCGTGTCGTCGATACGCAGGACAAAAGTCCCTCCCTCACGCTTGGCGATGAGGTAGTTCATCAGCGCGGGCCGCAGGTTACCGATGTGCAAATAGCCGGTGGGCGACGGGGCGAAGCGGGTTGTGGTCATCACGAGCTCCAGAACAGATCAGATGGGGGCTTTTCACACCGCGCGCCTCTTGTCCAGAATGGCCCCGCAAGCGTCACACAATCGCAAGAATGCCCCTGCAATCAGAGGCCATGAGAGATGATGGCATCAACATGGGCTTTGTCGCCGTGATTTTCTGCGTGGTGGCGGGTTTGCTCGTAGCGAACCATGCGCTCGCGCCGCAAGAGACCCAAGTGGATGTCGCGGCGCTGCCGCAGATCGAGCGGGCGGACCTCATACTGTCACCCCGCCAGGGCCCCGTGGATCCTCAACGGGTGGAGCTGGGATATGAAGCGCATGCCACCCTTAAACATACCTATGACATTGCGGGCACGGTGGTCACAGCCCGTCCGCATTTGGCAGGCGGTATGTCCGAGATTGCACCGCTCGACCTTGGTATCGCCTGGGGCCCAATGGCCCAGCGCGAGGTTTTGGCAGCGAGCCGCTACACCGCAGGACATAGGTATCTGAAATGGCGCGTTCCCGTGGAGATGGTGCCCATGGAGGAGCAGAGCATAAACATCTCCAACACACATCTCATCCCCGCCGACAACGTTGTGCGTGACGCGATGATGGAGATGAAGCCCGGACAATCCGTGCGCCTTACGGGGTTCCTTGTGGACGTCTATCAGGACGGGATGTTGCCTTGGCGGTCGTCAGTCACGCGCGACGATGGCTTCCCGGCAGGCTGCGAGATCATGCTTGTTACGCAGGCCGAGATCACGCGCGGCTAAGTCGGCGTCACCGGATACATCTTCTCGAGATCGTGCAGCCCAGCGCGGACGAGCTCCTCGAGCACGTCCATGTCGATGTCGGCGAGCCTCGTCACATAAAGGCAGGCTTTGCCGATCTTGTGTTTGCCCAACCGCGCGAGGATGTCGCCGTAATCCTGATATCCCGGCATGACGTAGATCGATTGTGCGGCCTTGCGTGGTGAAAAGCCTGAGGCGTTGCAATCGCCTTCGCGGCCGCTCTCGTATTTGTAGTGATACGACCCGTAGCCCACAATCGTGGGGCCCCACATCTTCGGCTCCCCCCCGTGATGCGACGGAACATCTTGTCGAGCTCAATCGCGTCCGCGCGACGGGTCGGATGTTCGACCGCGTTGATGAACTCCATCGGGTCGCGGGGGGTGATGATTGTTTTGTTATCAGCCATGGCTCAAAAATATCGATATTTTCTGGTCGACGCCTGAAAACGCCCCATTTGGTGCCATCCAAGCTAACACAACTTGAAGGTTTGCCCCAAATGAAGCTCTCTCGCCGCTCCCTACTGGCCTCAGCCGCCGCCGCGCCCCTTCTGCCCATTGCTGGCTCAACTCTTGCCGGAGGACACGCCTCTGTGGCGCCAAGCTCCAAAGCGCGCAGCTTTGCGGTAGGCGACTTTGTAGTGACAACGCTCCTGGCGGGTTCGGGCGTCCGCGATAATCCGCAGGGCACCTTTGGCATGAATGTCAGCGCAGAAGAATTTGCCGAAGTCTCTGAGCAGAGCTTTATTTCGTCCGAAAGCTATGTCGGCTCTTTCACCCCAGTACTCGTGCAGACGGGGTCCGAGACGATCCTTTTCGACACGGGCCTGCCCGGCGACGGCGTTCCCAGCGCGCTGGCAGAGGTGGGGCTCACGCCCGCAGACATCACCCACGTAGTGCTGACCCACATGCACCCCGACCACATTGGCGGCATGACCAATGATGCAGGCGAGGTGTATACCAACGCGGCTTACGTGACGGGGCGGGTTGAATACGACACCTGGGCCGGCACCGACAACCGCATCGGTCAGGCCGTCGCCGCGAAAGTCACGCCATTTGCCGAAAAGATGACGTTCCTCGAAGACGGTCAGGATGTGCGCGGCGGCGTCACGGCCATGGCAGCCTTCGGTCACACGCCGGGCCACATGGGCTACATGATCTCATCCGGGAACGATCAGCTGATGATCACGGCGGATATGGCCAACCACCACGTCTGGTCGCTTGCCAATCCGGATTGGGAGGTGCGCTTTGACGCCGACAAGGCCGCAGCAGCGGCCACACGCCGGAGCGTGCTCGGCATGCTCGCCGCAGATCGTGTCCCGATGGTCGGCTATCACATGCCGTTCCCCGCGGCAGGCTACGTTGAGACGCGCGGTAACGGCTTTAACTGGGTGCCCGTCACCTATCAGATGACGCCAGCCTAAGAGCTTGGATCAAGCGACAGCGGGTCGCGCGCTAGGACGCGCGGTCCGCGAGGCCCCTGCATTGCGCAAGGCGTCAAAGACATTGCGCCGCGGGACAACAACGGACCGCCCGGGAGCTTTGTCCGCGCCATCGCCAGCAAAACGAGCTGCCGCGCGCGCGATTTCTTCTGCAACACGCTTCCGGCCACCAGCCGGCATCCAGGAGTGCTCCAGCGAACGCGAACGCCAGAAGAAGGACCGACGGCTGTGCGTCAGCACCTTCAGCGTGGTCGCAACCTTTACGAAATTCACACGGGTCGTGGCCGTGCTCATGCCGCGATAATCAGCCCAAGGGATAAAGTTTCCACGAAGCGTGATGCCCTGATGGTCGATCGTCACAACCGGCGAAGGCCAGATCAGCGCTTCGAGAGCTGCTGCCAGCGGGAGGCACAGGAGCAGCGTGACAACCGCAGCGACACGTTGAACTTGCAGCCATTCAGCGGCCGCAAACGATGTGTCTCCTTGGGGCGGAGACCCAAAGGTAACCCAAACACCAATAGCCACCAGACCAAGCCCGATAACGACCTTCGTCACCAACCAGCCACGCAACGTATAAAGCTCAACACGATCCATAGAGTTTCCCCGTTCGCGATCCACATTCGCAACGAAAAGTGGCGCACCGTGGGCAACGTCTGGGAAAATCTCTGATTTCGTTAAGGCAAATTTGCCGCGACTAGGGTCAGGACTCATAACCAGTAAATGACGAGTGCCGCTAGTGCGATGTCGGACAGGAATACTTTCGGGCACCTG
>JAKVCO010000033.1 GCA_022448245.1 Paracoccaceae bacterium | reverse complement strand
GATCAGACATGTTAACCGCTCGTTTTCCGAGCCGTGAATCATGTCACCAGCCGGAAATCAATGGGTCCTGACCCTAGCATTCTTTGCCTTTGATACGGGCGCGGCTTTTCATTCCGTCGCGACTCCTTTTCGGCCTGAATTGCTAAAGTTTCGCCCCGCGCAGTCAGCCGCGGAGAGGAGCTGCGATCATCTCGCGACACATCCGTGTTCTTGGAAGCTTCATTTCGGCGTTCGCGTCGCCCGCTCAGCCGCGCGGTTTGGACCGGAAAGCCGCCTGCTTTCAACAGCTTGAGACCGCTTGGGGGCGCTAAGGAACGGTGCCATTTTTGTGATAAAAGTTAAGGGCTTAGCGGATATCTCGCTCGCGCTTCCTTTTACAGTTTCCAGCTAGATCGTCTGGAAATGGTGTCCAGACGGCGACCCGAGAAAAAGGAACTCATAATGCTCAAGGCACTCGTAGTTGCAGGTTCACTTGCTATGGCTTCCACCGTTGCCGTGGCGCAGAACGCGCACTTCGGTCACCTTGATGGTGTCATGGAAGGCGATCACACGATCAACCTGAACCTCGTTCGGTCCGATGCACCGGCGATCGTTCAGATCGAAGACCTTCGGGGTAAAGTGCTCGGCATGACGATGATCAATGCCGGCGCTAACAGTAATGTACGCGTCACGTTGGGCGCAAACGGCCCGATGCAGGACATCCTCGCCAAGATCATCGTTGATGGTCAGGTGGCCGACCTTCAGCGCATCTAGGTGCGCTAAGGCGACCGGGGGCTAAAAGCAGGGGCGCTCCCATGTCGGGCGCCCCTGTTTCATTGTGTCTAGTCGCTGAGCTTACGCCCCAGCCAAATCAGCCCGACCGCGCCTGCACAGGCCACGATGAACTGAGGGATCAGGTTGGTTTCAGCATAGATGCCAACCTTGCCCAGAACCCAATTCAACAGACCCGCGCCGATCACGCCAAGAAGCACATTGGCCAGCACGCCGGTCTTTGCCTTCATGATGTTCGAGGCGGCCCATCCTGCGAGGCCGCCCACAATGATCGACATGAAAAATCCCAGACCCATGGTCTTAGTCCCGCAGAAGCTCGTTGATGCCGGTCTTGGAGCGCGTCTGCTCGTCCACGCGCTTCACAATCACAGCGCAGTAGAGCGACACGTTGTTCTTTGACGGCATGGAGCCCGCCACGACCACGGAATAGGGCGGCACTTCGCCGTACATCACTTCGCCCGTCTCGCGGTCCACGATCTTGGTGGATTTGCCGATGAACACACCCATGCCAAGAACCGAGCCTTCGCGGACGATGCAGCCTTCGACGACCTCGGAGCGGGCGCCGATGAAGCAGTTGTCTTCGATGATGGTCGGGCCCGCCTGCATGGGCTCAAGCACGCCGCCGATGCCGACGCCACCGGACAGGTGCACGTTCTTGCCGATCTGCGCGCAGGATCCAACCGTCGCCCAGGTGTCGACCATCGTGCCGCTGTCGACATAGGCGCCGAGGTTCACGAAGGACGGCATCAGTACCACGCCTGGCGCGATGTAGGCAGATCGGCGGACCACACAGTTCGGTACCGCGCGGAAGCCCGCCTCTTTCCATTCAGGCTCGCCCCAGCCAGCCCATTTGCTGTCGACCTTGTCCCACCAGGAGCCGCCCTGCGGGGAGCCGGACTGCATCTCCATGTCCTTCAGGCGGAAGCCCAAAAGAACGGCCTTCTTGGCCCACTGGTTCACATGCCAATCGCCACTGTCGAGCTTCTCGGCCACGCGGAGCGTGCCGCCGTCGAGCGCGTTCAGCGTCTCCTCAATGGCTTCACGCATCTCACCCGTGGTTGCAGGTGTGATCGTGTCGCGCGCGTCCCACGCGGCTTCGATGGCGGTTTCTAGCTGAGCGTTCGACATGGTTTCTCCTCGCGCATTCCGGGCGGCATGTAGCGTGGCCGGGCGAGAAGGAAAAGGCTACTGGCGCGAAGGTTCTGCGATTGAGTCCTCATCGGGGGCGTCATGGAGCCCTTCGTTGAAGATATCCTCGAGGCGCGCGTTGAACTCTGCCAGCGGGATCGAGGTGTCGAGCCCCTCCTCGCGCCGAATGTCGACATGAACGTGCTTGCGTCCCTTTTGACGCCCGAGGAATGAGTAGAAGAGATCGAATTTGTGAGGATCATGCGGGCTAAGGCCGCGGATGCGGATTGTCACAACCGGGATATCGCCCAAGGTTTTCAACGTCTCATAAGCGCCTGAGAAATGCGGCTCGATCCGCTCCAGCTTTTGCTGTTTGATGCGGCCCGCCGGGTAGAGGAGGACCATGTTCCCGTTCTCGATCACCGCGCTCATCGTGCGTAGTGCGACGGTCTTTTGGATCGCGCGCCGCTCTTTCGACCATGTCTTCGGCGATGACATTGGCACCGCGCCCGCGATCATCAGCGGGAACCACTGAAGCGGGCTGTAGTATTCGCTGTAGAGCACCGCCGGGCGCACGCGGCGCGTAGGGTAGAGCATGCAGGCGATCATCGGGCCATCGTGGCGTGAGCCGTGCGAACACAGGATCAGACCGCCGGGCAAGTCCTGCAGAACGGATTTGTCCGCGATCGAGATGTTGAAGAAGAATCCGTAATAGCTGCGCAAGAGGATGAAGAAGAAATGACGCATCCAGCGACCAAAAGTGGCGTCAGCAAATCTGCGCAGTGATTTCATCACGTGGTCCTCCCGCGCCTTTGATAACAGCAGGACCGCCCATGCCTATGAATTTCTTTGCCAATCGCTTCTGCCGCCGTAGACAAGGAGAACAGTAGAGGATGCGAGTACATGAAAGACGACCACAAAACGCGTTTCCGTCGGTCTCACCAGGACCGTGAAATCGCCGGTAAAGCTCCGGTTACGCCCCAGACCCAATCCCCGGCCTATGCCTTGGCATTTGCAGACGACGCGTTCTTGTGCCGCGAGGAATTGCGCCCCGTTCGCCTTCAGCTGGAGCTGTTGAAGCCCGAGATGCTGATGGACGAAGCTGGCGTGGAGAGCACGATCGTCATGTTCGGCGGCGCCCGTATTCCCGAACCTTCGCAAAAGCACACCGCGCGGACGCAGACGCTGTCGGATCTTTCCGTCCAGTACGAAGAGGCACGCAAGTTCGCTCGGTTGATGACCGAAAAGTCGCTTGAGAGCGGCGGGCGTGAGAATGTCATCGTTACAGGTGGCGGGCCGGGCGTCATGGAAGCGGGCAACCGTGGTGCCGAGGATGCGGGCGGTCGCTCCATTGGCCTCAACATTGTGTTGCCGCACGAACAGGCGCCCAATTCCTATGTGACACCCGAGCTGTGCTTCAACTTCCACTACTTCGCGATCCGGAAGATGCACTTCCTGATGCGGGCGCGGGCGATCACCGTGTTCCCGGGTGGGTTTGGCACGATGGACGAACTCTTCGAGGCGTTGACGCTTATCCAGACCAATCGGATGGACCCAGTGCCCTTCCTGCTCTTTGGTCGCGAGTTCTGGGAGAAGATCATCAACTGGGAGGCGCTCGCCGATGCGGGCACGATCTCGGACGAGGACCTGCACCTGTTCACCTTCGTGGAAACAGCGGAAGAGGCCGTCGCCGCGCTGGGCATCTGACCTCATGGTTTGGGTTCATTGGGCGTCAGCCGCCCTAGAATCCTAGTTTCGTAAAACTGTTAGAAGGCCCGCGCTGCGGCCTGGCCTTCTAGCCGCCCACGGCGTGCAAGGGGCACGCCACCTTGCCATGGGGCAGGGTCACAAGGTTGCCGGCCTTTATGCCGAAGCCTTTGAAACACAACCTGCGCCGCAGGTCTGTGTGATCAAAAGCCTCATGAAGTCAGTGGCAAGCAGAACGCCCAGAAGGGAGATCTTTGTCGCATCAAGGGAGGATCTGTTGGACAAAGCGTGCATCGGCAGCTCCTACGGTTGTGAGACTACCTAAGTGGTCTCACAAACCTCTGCCTAATCCGTTAACGCCGCCTCAACTTAGCGTGGCGCGCCCAGAACCATGACCCACATGATGCTGCGGCCGGAACGGACAGCGGCCACGCCGATGTCTTGCCCATTGGTGTTCAGCAGCGTCCGGTTGTGACCGGCGGAGTTCTTCCACGCGACCATCACTTCGTACGGGCTCCGCTGCCCGCTGGCGATGTTCTCGGCGATGTAGCGCCAGCGGTAGCCTGCGCTCGATGCGCGGTCACCCACGCGGGAGCCGTTCACGCCACGGTGCGAGAAACGCCCAGTGGTCTTTAGTTCACACGCGTGGCGCAAAGCAGCCCGCGTAAGTTCGCTATCCAAGCTCAGGGCGCCTCGGCCCAGATTGGCGCGGTAATTGTTCGTAGCTGCGACAACCTCGCGCGCAACAGACATATCGTTTTGGCAAGCCACTGCCGGGCCTGCTGCAAGAGCCAGAAGAATAGTCAAAGTGCGAAGCATGTCTCACCTCCATCGCGCATTTTTCTAAATCCGCGTCACATGCCCCACGCATGCCAACTGGCTCGACGAGCTGTGCATTTGGCGATCTACGGTGAGCTGCCTGTTCCCTCGAGGAGAACTTAGATCAGCTCGGTGCAGACGTGATCAGTGCACACAGATTTCCCATGAGAAACGCAGCTATCCGCCGATCAAGGCGGCAGTTTGCCGAAAAGAAGGAAAGAGCTGCCCTACTTTGGGCTTAGTTAACGGAAATTCCCGTTTCGTCGGCGATTTGCCGGCGCGATTTCCGCTCCCTCTCGGTCGCTGATTTCAGCTGACCGCAGGCCGCCATGATGTCCTCACCGCGCGGGGTGCGGATGGGCGAGGCATAGCCCGCCTTGTAGATGATGTCGGCGAACTTCTTGATGCGCGACCAGTCGGAGCGCTCGTAGGGCGAACCGGGCCACGGATTGAACGGGATCAGGTTCACCTTGGACGGGATGCCCTTGAGGTGTTCGATCAAACGATGCGCGTCGGCGTTGCTGTCATTGACCCCCTTGAGCATCACGTATTCGAAGGTGATCCGCTCACTGTTCGAGATGCGCGGGTATTCCCTGAGCGAGTCGAGCAGTGTCTTGATGTTCCACTTCTTGTTGATGGGCACGAGCACATCGCGCACTTCATCAGTCGTTGCGTGGAACGAAATAGCGAGCTGGCAGCCGATTTCCTCAGCCGTCTTGGCGATGCCCGGGACGACCCCCGAGGTCGATAGGGTAATGCGACGGCGGCTCAGGCTGATACCTTCAGGGTCCATGGCGATCTTCATCGCGTTGCGGACTTCGTCAAAGTTATAAAGCGGCTCGCCCATGCCCATCAGCACGATGTTCGACAAAAGTCGCGTCTCATCCTTAGGCTCGCCGGGCACAGGCCACTCGCCCAAATCGTCACGCGCGACCATCACCTGGCCAATGATCTCGCCCGCCGTGAGGTTGCGCACCAGCTTCTGCGTGCCCGTGTGGCAGAACGTGCAGGTTAGCGTGCAGCCTACCTGCGAGGAGATGCACAGCGTGCCGCGATCCGTCTCCGGAATGTAGACGACTTCAACTTCGTGCCCGCCCGCGATCCGGACGAGATACTTGCGCGTGCCATCATCGGACACCTGATGCGTCACGACCTCTGGCAGCTCAATCGTGAAATGCTCGGCCAGCTGCGCGCGGTAGGCCTTCGCAAGGTTGGTCATCTCCGCAAAATCGCGGCGCCCCCACTGGTAGACCCATTGCCAAATCTGACCCGTGCGCATCTTCGCCTGCTTCTCAGGCGTGCCTATCTCGATGAGCGCCGCGCGCAGTTCATCCCGCGTCAGACCAACGATGTTCACGCGGTCACCCTCCGGACGCTTCCGGGGAATGGTCGTGTAGTCCTTCACAAGAGGTTCGGTCACGGCATTGGCTTTCGGCTGGTTGCAGGGCCGTATAGCCACCCAAGCGCAATTAGAAAAGGGGAGCGCTAGCCCCCAGCCGGTCACTTAAAGTGTGCCAATTTGTCGAACTATGGGTGAACACTTGACGTTTTATTTCATCCCGGCAGTGTGTTGACGTCCTGCCCGGTTTGCTTCGTGTGCCGGAGAAATTTTCGGCAGGCGACAATGAACACCAAGCCAGCAAAATCAACATATAGTACCCGTCCAAAAAGCCTGCGTCTTCCAGAGGCTTATGGAGATTTGCAGGTAAACGCTTGCCGCAACGCAACTTGTGAAGGCTTGACGGGGAAAACAGTCACGGCGACCGGCGGCTTAGTCCGCAGAACGGCCGTTGATGCTGAGTGCAGCGAATAACCGGTCCGAGCCCAAAGTGCTTGATGCTGCGCGGCGCATGAATGTCCGGTTTTCGGATTTCTTGTTTGTAACAACCTCTGAGAGAATTTGTTTGAGGCCCCCCTGATGCGTTTCATCTTTATCTTGTCTGCCCTCCTTTTGGTCGCCACCTCTGCACTGGCCGATATCCGCGCCGACGTGCGTGAGCTGTTCACACGCGATATGGACAGGCTCTATTTTGCTCGCATTAAGATCGAAGCGGACCACATGATTGATCCCAGCATCGATGTGGATGCGCAGCTCGCCCAAATTGACCAGATGGTTGCCACGATCCGCACCATGCTGCCACCAAACGCCACGAGCTGGGACAAGATCGAAACCATCCGCCGCTATATCTATCAGGCAGGGGCTTGGAACGATGACCGCGCCTTCAGCTATGACCATGACGACCCTTACGGCCTCGATGTGCGCAACAAGCTACTGTCGGATTACATTCAGGATCGGCGCGGCAACTGCATCACCATGCCGTTTCTGTTCATCATCCTCGGCCAAAGGCTGGGGCTGGATGTCACCCCCGCCATGGCACCGCTGCATGTCTTTGTGAAATTCACCGATGATGATGGCGTGACGCACAATCTGGAAGCCACAAGCGGGGCAGGGCGGGCGCGGGATCAGCATTATCGCAACCTGCTGCCCATCACCGATGCCGCGATTTCAAACGGTGTCTTCCTGACGCCTTTGGATGCGGAACAATCCGTGGCAGTGATCGCCGCCGTGATCGTGGAAGAGTTGATCGCACAAGAGCGCTATCACGATGCTATGGCTGTGGCTGATATCCTGATCGAGCATTACCCGATGTTCGCCTATATCATGGTCAAGAAAGCAACGGCCTCTTATCATCTTCTACGCACGGAGTTTCACGAAAAATATCCAACGGCACAAGACGTTCCCGAAGATCAACGCCCCTATCTGGCATACCTTCAGCGGGTCAATCAGGGCATGTTTGACCGAGCGGAATCTTTAGGTTGGCGCCCTGTCGAAAGATAGGCTAGCTTCAACCCGAAATTACATGTTTGGAGAGAACCTTATGCTCCGTATTTTACAGCAATTCATTATGACCGCCGTCTTTGCGGTTTTCGCTTCGCAAGCCTCTGCGATGTTTATCTCGCCTGACCCGATGAACCCAACGCACCCCGGTGTCGGTACAAACAGATACGCATATTCCCACGGCGATCCGATTAATATGAGCGATCCAAGTGGCCTTGCGACCGTATTTTCGGATAGCGATGGCGTTGGGCTAAATGAAACCGCAACATATTTTTCACCAGATAGCCAAATCGGAAGTGACTTGGCGAATGGGAACTGGGATTCCTATCGAGATTGGGCAAGCGAATGGGGTGGGCTTAGAAATGATTTCTCAGATTTCACTGGAGGCCAATACGGAAATTGGACGGGAAGCGGCTTCTCTCATAGGGACAACTATGGAAACCATTTCGGTGTCTCTAGGAATTCTCCTGTCGAGTACACTGCCAACGGCGCTGTTGTAAATGAGCCCGTAAGAACTCCAACCGCCCCAAATACTCGCAGAGGATGGGGATACGGCGCGCTTTTAGGAGCTTTGCTGGATGCAGCGCGAGGATATCCGGGAGAACGGCACTTTCATTACACGAATGCCCAAAATGCTGCGTCCATCGCTCAGTCACAAGTGATCAGGCAAAACTCAAGGGGCTGGGTCTACGTGACACAAGATGACCTTTCACCAAGCGCTGCCCACCAAAGTTTGTTTCTGGGCCGACCCGACAGAAGTAGGCACGGAGACTTTATTGTCTCCATTGCTGGGGACTCAGGTTTTCGCTCGGTTTTGACGCCAGACCCATCTATTCCAATCGGCCTGAGACATCCGGGCAGTATTCGACATGGCAGGGGTGGGGCACATATTGTGGGTGTGATACCCAACCCGTTCTAACCAACAATGACCGACCTCTCAAAATTGCAAATGGTGTTTGCTCTGTGTGTTGCCAAGTTCGAATCTGAACGTGGTCATGAAGTATGCCTTCTTGATGGAGTGAACGACTTCTTGTCCGAAGTCATAACATCAAGTAATTTCGACAATGAGAGCGGTGTAAAAGTCGCAATAGATGGATATAGAAGTGGTCGCTTCCCAGACGAATCTTTGAAAGGTGCTGTAGCTGAAGCATTAACGAATTTAGTTCAAGCAAACGTTGTCGAAATGTTTGACGAAGGATTTGAAAGATACGCCCAACGCGCTTGCCTTCCGTGGACACTTTCAGATGATCAATTTGAAACTTTAAAATCACTGGTGGCTGAAGCTACCGCTCAGTGTGACGACTCCCCGTCTTAGAACGGAACGGTTTTGCAACGCTTTCTGTGGGTGAATGATTTCAAGGGGTTGGCTGTCGCAAAACCCTGTCGCAAAATGCCTGCATGAAATTCGCTTATGCGCGTGTCTCAACTTCGGATCAGGATGCCAGCCTGCCAAGTGATGCTGCGCGTCCCGAAAGCAGCCATTGGCGCAATTGCAGCGAAAGCTCACTTTTTCCCGCATTGCCGAGCTTGGTGACGACCGCAGCGAAAGTCTGCTTCCCGCCCTTTGAACCATTTTCGCGACAAGACTTTCCGAGGCCAGTGTCTACAGTGTGTTCTGAGCCATGAGGGCAATTAACTCAAAAAGTTTCTAGCCGAAGTTACCATATTTTGTGTCTGGAATGGTATTCAACCGAGATAGTGCCATCAGGATCGACCTGGAGGCACACTTTAAGTGAACGGCTGGGCGCTAGCCCGCTCTGTTGAACTCGGGTCGGGCGTCGCCCCTTAGCTGGAGCAGCGCCGCTCCGCATCTTCCACGGCCGCCGTGAACCCGAGGAGCGAGAATGTGTCCTTTGTGGTGGTCCCACGCGAAGAACGGCCCGTTGCCACGGCCTGCGATCCACGCTTCATGGCGGTGATGATCTTGGCGTCCTCTGCCGGGGAGGCGGCCCAGGCCCATTCGCCTTCGGTAAAGAGCTCGAATTCGGTGCCGTCGATATTGAGGTTCACCGTAGAGCCCGACGCGAAGGGATAGCCGCCCGTGAAGTTCAGCTGCCCGCTGACGCCGGCGGAGGGGCGGTAGAAGACCATCAACAGGATCTCCCCGCGGCGCGCTGCGACGACGAGGCCGTCACGTGTGTTGACGGTTTCCTTCGGCGCGGTGACGCCCCAGCACTCGGTCGGTTCAGCGGCGGTGAAGACGCTCCAGTCGGTGTTTGCGGCAACGCGGTTGTCACTCGATTCCTGCGCCATGACGGGAGCGGCAAGGAAACTTGCTGCGAGTAGGGCGGTGAACGTGCGGATCATGATGAAGCCTCGTTAACTCGCGGGCCCGTTGTTTGCTCTGGCCCAGCGCTTTCTTGCTCGTTAACTGAACTTTAGCGCAGGAAGGCGCTGCGAGAAAAGCCCTGGCAGCGTCACATTTGCGAAAGTTCGCCGGGTAAGGAGTTTGGAATGGATATCGGTACACCGCTCGTGGAAATCTGGCGTGGCGATATGTTGGAGAGTCAGCACTCCGGTCACATCGTGATTTGTAGCCCGGATGGGCAGGTGCAGGAGGCCTGGGGCAACCCTGATCTGACGATCTTCCCGCGCTCCTCATGCAAGATGATCCAGGCAGTGCCGCTTCTGACTTCGGGTGCAGCCGATGCCCACGGGCTGACGGCTGAACACCTCGCCCTGTCCTGCGCCTCCCACCAAGGTGCGGCGATCCATCGGGAACATGTGACGGCCTGGCTCTCTGATTTGGGTCTTGGCGAAAGCGCGCTGCGCTGTGGCCCCGAAGCGCCAGCTGATATCGAGGAACGCGACAGGCTGATCACAGCCGCCGAGAGCCCTTGCCAGATCCATAACAATTGCTCGGGCAAACACACTGGCTTTTTGACGCTGGGCAAACATCTCGGCGCGGGACCGGAGTATCTTGAGCTCTCCCACCCCGTGCAGAAAGCGTCCCGCGAGGCTTTCGAGGAAACAACAGGCGAAGACAGCCCCACATGGGCCATCGACGGATGCTCTGCCCCGAACTTTGCCACGTCGTTGACTGGCCTCGCCCGCGCGATGGCGGCCTTCGCCACGGCCCATGAACGCGAAGATGCGGCGTCAAAAGCCATGGTGCGTCTGCGCGATGCGATGATGTTGCACCCTAATCTCGTGGCAGGAGAAACGCGCGCGTGCACGGAACTCATGCGCGCCGTTCCGGGTGTTGCACTCAAGACCGGTGCCGAAGGCGTTTTCACCGCGATCGTGCCGGAAAAGGGCTTGGGCATTGCTCTCAAGATCAGCGACGGCACCACGCGCGCCGCCGAGGCTGCAATCACCGCGCTGCTCCAGCGTCTGGGCATGCTCGATGCAACCCACCCAGCGGCTCAAACGCGCCTCGGCCCGATCACCAACTGGCGCGGCTTCGTCACAGGTCACACGGCCGTCACCGCTGCCCTCTCTTGAGTCGCCCCACAGTCTTCGTGCCCCGTACTTCCGCCGGAGGCAGGCGTACTTTCCAACCGGCACGCGGCGCGAAAAAGCGCACCCCGCGCGCAGCGCGCCCCCTCTGGTTCAAGCCGTAGGCGCAGAAGGGAGGCGGGCGGGCTCTACCGGTTGACGACGCGCAGACCCTGATTCCGGGGATGCTGGTGGCCAACGCGGGCAGATGCGAACTTTCGGATCGGCTCCACCTCTTCTACCCGGCGTTCCGCCTTGGCGCGCTCCCATTGCTCCGTGCGGCCTGCCTGCAACGCGTGCCAATGGTCGCGGGCCAGACCGACCTCGCTCAGCTCCGGCCGCTCGCCCATGCCCGGCGTCAGGCGATGGCGCAGGAAAGCGAGTGGGTGCTTGCGCAGCGTCAGGCGCATGGCGACGTAATCCTCGACCACCTCTTCGCCCTCGGTCATCTTTGGCAGATCAGGCGCGGCCTCGGTAATCGCCTCATCGTCCATGTCATGGGCAAAGAGCGGGGGCGGTTTCGTCCCCACCAGCGCCTTGGCTTCCCAAAGTGCCTCGCGCCGGCTCAGCCCCATCACATGAAACGCATCCGCCTCCGCCAAGGCCTTCACGGCCGACGGTATGATCCCCGCCCGGCGCCACACATCGCGCACGGTTTGATAGCCATTTCCCCGCGCCGCCTCGAGCCAGGTCGCGTCCTCCTCGGCCATGCCTTTCAGCTGTCGAAAGCCCAGCCGTAGCGCGAGCGACCCGTCGGGTTGAGGCTCCATGATATTGTCCCAGCTCGACGCATTCACACAGACCGGCAGCATGACCACGCCGTGTTCCCGCGCATCCCGCACGATCTGCGCGGGCGCATAAAACCCCATGGGCTGCGAATTCAGCAGGGCGCAGGCAAAGATGCCGGGGTGATGACGCTTCATCCAGGCAGACACATAGACAAGAAGCGCAAAGCTCGCGGCATGGGATTCAGGGAAGCCATAGCTCCCGAACCCTTCGATCTGCGAAAAACAGCGTTGCGAGAATTCCTCGTCATAGCCGTTCTCCCGCATGCCGCGCAGAAAGCGCGTCTTCAACGCCGAGACATTGCCATGCTTTTTGAACGTGGCCAGCGCGCGCCGCAGACGGTCGGCCTCTTCCGGAGAAAAGCCCGCGCCCACGATGGCGATCTGCATGGCTTGCTCCTGAAAGAGCGGCACGCCCAGCGTCTTGCCAAGCACCTCCCCCAAAGCGTCTGAGGGGAAGGAGACCTCTTCCTCCCCGTTCCGGCGCCGGATGAAGGGATGCACCATGTCACCCTGAATGGGCCCGGGGCGGATGATGGCGACCTGAATGACGAGGTCATAGAACTTCTGCGGCCGCATGCGGGGCAGGAAGTTCATCTGCGCGCGGCTCTCCACCTGAAAGACGCCGAGACTGTCGGAGGCGCAGAGCATGTCATAGGTCGGCTTGTCATCCTCCGGCACGGTTGCGAGCGTCAGTCGCTCATCATGGTGCATGTCGATCAGATCGAAGGCTTTGCGGATGCACGACAGCATCCCCAACGCCAGAATATCGACCTTCAGGATGCCAAGACTGTCGATGTCATCTTTGTCCCAACAGATGACGGTGCGGTCTTCCATGGTGGCATTTTCGATGGGTACGAGCTCATCAAGCCGCCCTTCGGTGACGATGAAACCGCCCACATGCTGCGACAGGTGGCGGGGGAAACCGATGATCTCGTAGATCAGTGTGAGCGTCTGGATCAGGTGCTGGTCGGTGGGATCGAGTCCGATCTCCCGCATCCGTTCCGCCTCAAGCCCGGTGGCTGAGAAGAAGCCCCAGAGTTGGGAGGACATGGCCGCGATCGTATCTTCTGAGAGGCCCATCGCCGTGCCCACCTCGCGCACGGCACGCTTGCCGCGGTAGTGGATAACCGTGGCGCACAGGCCCGCCCGGTGGCGGCCGTAGCGTTCGTAGATGTGCTGGATGACTTCTTCGCGGCGCTCGTGCTCGAAGTCGACATCGATATCGGGGGGCTCGTTACGCGCCTCTGAGACGAAGCGCTCAAAGACCATGGTGCCGAGTTCCGGGCTCACTGACGTGACGCCGAGGCAGTAGCACACGACCGAATTCGCCGCCGACCCGCGCCCTTGGCAGAGGATCCCTTGCGACCGCGCGAAGGAGACGATGTCATGGACCGTGAGGAAATAGGGGTCGTATTTCAGCTTGGCGATGAGGGCGAGCTCGTGTTCGAGCAGGTCTTTGACCCGCTGCGTGGCGCCCTTGGGATAGCGCCATGCGAGCCCTTCGTATGCGAGACGACGCAGACGGTCGGGCGGCTCTTCCCCGCCCATGATTTCCCTGGGGTATTCGTACCGCAGTTCTTCGAGAGAGAAGTTGTGGTCATGCGCCAGCCTGGCCGCGTTATCGACGGCTTCTGGGTAGCTGGTGAAAAGCCGGCGCATCTCTGCCTCGCTACGGAGGCGCTGTTCCGCATTGGCCTGCGCATCGCGCCCGAGATTATCGACCCGAACACCGAGTCGGATCGCGCAGAGCACATCTGTCAGCTTGCGCCTGCGCCCGTGGTGCATGACCGGCAAAGCCGAGGCCACGAGCGGAAGGTCGAGAAAGGCCGCCAGCCTGGCATGGGCGCGAAAGCGTGCGGGATCGCGACCGTCATAACGCGGGGCTAGCAGCAGGTGACATTGCCCGGGGAGGCGGCGGGTCAACCTCTGCACGTGTTGATGCCACCCGCTCCCGCCGCGCTGAGGGGGAGTACCTTGTGGCACATGGAGAAGCAGCGTCAGCCCCTGCGCAAAGTCTTCCAGATCGGACAGGCCGAGGGTGCAGCTGCCCTTCTGAGCCCGCAGCCGACCTGTCGAGATCAAGCGTGTCAGATGCCCCCATCCTTGCCGGTGCCGGGGCAGGGCAGTGAGCGTCAGCCCCTCTTCCAAAACGATCTTGGCTGCCGGGATCAGGCGCGGCGCATTGAAGATATCAGCGCTCGGCGGCTTGGGCAGATGTGCAGGCGCAGGCGGCCCCATGAGGCCGTGCTTTTCCTCAAGCTCCCGCCTTAGCCGGACATTGCGCGCGATCTCCTTGGCCTCGGTATGGGCACGCACAATGCCGGCCACGCTGTTCTCATCGGCAATGGCAATGGCTGGCTGCCCGAGCAGTGCCGCGCGGCGCATGTATTCCTCCGGGTGCGAGCCCCCGGTGAGAAAGGTGAAGTTCGATGTGGCCGACAGCTCTGCGAAGGCCTGTGTCTGAGGTAGTCCGGTCATGAAGTGGCAGCTCCCTAAACGACTCGGGCTGCCATTTGTTCACATTTTGTTCTATTTTTCCAGTCCAGTTTTTGAGCGTCGGAACTCTACCTGGAAAGAAGAAAGATACCGGCCGAGACGCGCCCCGCTGCCGTGGAAAATCAGATCAACGGCTCAAGCTCGGCCACGACCTTCTCGTAAACCTCTCGCTTGAAAGGTACGATCGCACCAGGCAAATCGGCAGGGCTCATCCACTGCCACGCGGAGAACTCTGGCTCTTCGGTCTCGATATTCACATCCGAATCCGAGCCCTTAAATCGCATCAGAAAGTACTTCTGCTCCTGCCCCCGCCAACGGCCCTTCCAAAGCTTGGTAATGAGATCTACGGGCAGCTCGTAACGGATCCAGTCCGACGTCTCCGCCACGATTTCGACGAGCTCAGGAGAAACCCCGGTTTCCTCCTCAAGCTCCCTCAAAGCCGCAGCCTCAGGCGCCTCGCCTTTGTCGATCCCACCCTGAGGCATCTGCCAGGCAGGTTCCGGATTGTCCCGCCGTTGCCCGACGAAGACCAGTCCATCCGCATTGACCAGCATCACGCCGACATTGCGCCGATAGGGCAGCTTTTCGATCTGATCCGGTGTCATCACGATGTCCTTCGAAATTCTGATAGCGCGCTCTCAAACCATGGGCCCCGAGCGAAGCGAGGCCTCCTCATGTCCAAGCCTGAAAGGCGCAGGAGGGAGGCGGGCGGGCCCTCTGGCAAATCCCATCCGGGCCCGCATAAGACGCGCTACTGCTGCAGCGCGTTCAAACCCTTAAGGATGTCGATAGCATAGGCCAACTGGTAATCCTCTTCACGGAGCTCCGCTGTCGCCTCTGCAAGGGCGCGCTCTTCTTCGATCTGACGGCGCTGATCTTCGGTCAGGCTGTCATTGTCGAGTGACCCACGAAGATCGGCTTCGGAACGCGTGCTGCGTGCTGCCTCTTCTTCCTCGGTGGCGGCGCTGCGGCGTGGCTGCTCTACGATGATGTCCGGCGAGATACCCAGCGCCTGAATGGAGCGCCCCGAAGGCGTATAATAGCGCGCTGTAGTCAGACGCATAGCGCCCGAGCCGCGCAGTGGCATGATCGATTGCACAGACCCCTTGCCGAAGCTCTTTGTGCCAACGACGATGGCGCGCTGGTGATCCTGAAGAGCGCCCGCGACGATCTCGGAGGCCGAAGCAGAACCACCGTTGATCAGCACAACGATTGGCAGGCCATCTGCCAAATCGTCAGGCGTCGCGTTGAAACGTTCAGCATCTTGCGGTTCGCGGCCACGGGTGCTGACAATCTCGCCGGCTGTCAGAAACGCGTCCGAGACACGTACCGCGGAGGTCAAAAGGCCACCCGGGTTGTTGCGAAGATCGATCACCACGCCCGACACATTCTCCTTGCCGCCAGCCTCTTCGATCTGCTCGGCAAGACCGTCACGGAGGTTCGGGTACGTCTGATCATTGAAGGTAGAGACACGCAGGACCACGGCGTCACCCTCGGTGCGGGTGCGCACGGCCGTCAGGCGGATCGTGTCGCGAATGATGGTGATGTCGAAGGGGTCATCTTCGCCCTCGCGAACCACGGTGATGATGATTTCGGACCCCACCGGCCCCCGCATCAGCTCAACCGCTTCATCGAGCGTCAGGCCCAGAAGACCCTCGCCATCGACATGAGTGATGAAATCGCCAGCTTCGACGCCAGCCTGATCAGCAGGCGTGCCATCCATAGGCGCCACGACTTTCACGAAGCCCTCTTCCTGGGTCACTTCGATACCAAGACCGCCAAACTCACCACGCGTTTGAATGCGCATGTCAGCGGCATCGTCCGGCGACAGGTAAGACGAATGCGGATCGAGCGATGTCAGCATCCCGTCAATAGCCGCCTCGATCAGATCCTCTGCGTCGACCTCCTCCACGTACTGCGCACGAATGCGCTGGAAGATGTCGCCAAACAGATCGAGCTGCTCATAGACGCTCGACTGCTCCTGAGCCTGTTGCGCCAGAAGTGGCCCGGCCAGTTGCGTCGTCGTCACGCCGCCCGCGAGGATCCCGACCCCGGCAGCAAGGATGAATTTCCGCATTCGTCAGTTCCTCTGCATCGCGAACCACTCCTCCGGGTTCGCGGTTTCTTCATTCTCTCGGACCTCGATATAGAGCGTCTCTGAGCGATTTGTCGAAGCCGTAGCGGCCTCGGAGTCTCGGCTATCTCCCATCAAGCCTAGCGGATCGCCTTGTGCGACCACGTCTCCTGCTTGAACGTAGACCTCAGAAAGGCCTCCCAACACCAGCAATACGTCGCGAGCTGGCTCAAGGATCATCACATTTCCGTAGTCGAGGAGCGGGCCTTGGAAGCGAACAGTCCCTGCCGAGGGCGCCGTGACAAGGGCATTCGGCCTTGTGGCAAGGATAATTCCGGGTCGTGTGATGCCTGCCGCATCCGCTTCCTGAAAGGCGCGCAGGAGTGTTCCACGCGCCGGCAGTGCAAGCGTTCCGCGCAGATCTGGCGCACTAGGCAGGCTTGCGGGCGTCTCATTCTGCGCGATTTCGCTCAACCCGCTGGCAAAAGCCTCCAGCGTCTCAGAGGCCGCGATCAGCACGGCAGTCTTTACGGGGTCTTCAGTGAATCGTTTGGGCAACGGTTCGCGATCAGCGATCGCTGTAGCGAGGGCAGACCGCGCCTCCTGAATGCCCACGAGCCCCTCTTGCAGCCGCTTCGCCGCGTCCTGTTGCAACTGACGAATGACCGTCACATCGGTGAGCTCTGCACGTAGGGCGGAAACTTCCTCTTGCAGGGCAGGCGTCACGTCCGTCAGGATCATGCCCGACCGCGCGGCACCGGTGGGCCCTTCAGGGTGGAGCAAAATCTGAGGCGTTGAGCGCTTGCCAATCACCTGTAGCACACTGAGAAGCTGCGCGACCTCAGCCTCCTTTGCAGCCAGTCCCGCCGTCAGTCGGGCTTCTTCCTGCACGGCACCGCGCAGGCTGCTCCGGACAGCTGAAAGACCGTCCTCAAAAGCATGGACCGTCTGTGTCAGCGCGCTGACCCGATCCCGGCCACTGTCTGCATCTGCGAGCGCTTCGGAGGCGGCCTCGATCTGTGCCATCGCCTCAAGCGCCTCTTCCGCCGGGCTGGCATGAAGGGGTGACGCAAGAAGAAGGGCAAGGATCAGGCGTTTCATCATCAGCAAGGGTCCGTATTACGCCTCGTTCTGCAAGAGAGTGGAGCCCGTCATTTCTGGCGGCTTCGCGAGGCCCATCAGCTCGAGCAGTGTCGGCGCGAGGTCGGCAAGGCGCCCTTCGCGCAGTTTGGCACCCTCTGGGCCGCCAAAGAGCATCACGGGCACCGGGTTCACCGTATGGGCGGTGTGAGGTCCTCCTGTCTCCGGATCCACCATCATTTCGCAATTGCCATGGTCCGCGGTGACAATCATGGCACCGCCCACCTCGGTGAGGGCTGCGAGGACTTCGCCCAAGCCACGGTCCACGGCTTCACAGGCCTTGATCGCGGCCTCCAGATCGCCGGTATGACCCACCATGTCCGGGTTCGCGTAGTTCGTGACGATGAGGTCATAACCCTTGCGGATCGCCTCCACGAACTTTGCCGTCACCTGAGCGGACGCCATCTCTGGCTGCAAATCGTAGGTGGCCACCTTGGGCGACGCGGGCATGAAACGCTCTTCACCCTCGTAGGGTGTCTCCACGCCACCGTTCAAGAAGAAGGTCACGTGCGGGTATTTCTCAGTCTCGGCCAGACGGAACTGAGTTTTGCCCTGCTTGGCGACCCACTCACCCAGCGTGTTGACGATCTCCCGCTTGGGATAGGCCGTTTGCAGGTAGGCGTTATGCGCGTCTGAGTATTCCACCATGCCAAGCTGTGCGGCAAAGGCGGGCCGGTCACCCGGGTCAAAGGCGTCGAACCCCGGTTGGCAGAGCGCTGCGAGGACCTCGCGCGCCCGGTCCGAGCGGAAGTTCAAACAGAACATCCCGTCGCCATCAACCATGCCCTGATATCCCGCAATCGCGGTCGGTTTTATGAATTCGTCAGTTTCAGATGCGGCGTAGCTCTGTGTGACGGCGTCGAGCGGCGTTCCAGCCTCAGCGCCGCGCCCTTTGACCATCGCCCAATAGGCCTGTTCCACGCGTTCCCACCGGTTGTCACGGTCCATGGCGTAGTAGCGCCCGATCACGGTGACGATGCGCGCGCCCTCGGGCAGCTTGGCCTCGAGCTCGGGCACGAAGTGATCTGCTGTGGAGGGACCCACATCGCGGCCATCGGTGATGGCATGGATCGCGACCGGCACGTTCATGGACGTCAGCAATTTCGCAGCGGCGAGGATGTGGTTGAGGTGCCCATGCACCCCGCCATCCGAGACCACCCCCATCAGATGCGCCGTACCCCCCGTTTCAAGGAGCGCTTCCCCAAACTCGAGGATCGCCGCGTTCCCAAAGAAGCTCTCATTCTCGATGGCCAGATCGATCTGACCCAGGTCCATGGCGACCACGCGGCCCGCACCGATGTTGGTGTGACCGACTTCCGAGTTGCCCATCTGTCCCGAAGGCAGGCCAGCATCCGGTCCATGAGTAATCAGCTGAGCCGAAGGGCAACTGGCGCGGATCTTGTCAAAGTTTGGCGTTTCGGCCAGCGCCGGCGCGTTCGCCTCACGCGATGCGCCATCGCCCCAACCATCAAGGATGCACAAAACAACGGGCTTGGGGATGCTCATGGGGGCCTCTCGCGGTCTTTTGGTGGTTCTAACAAACCCGCGCAGGACCACAAGTTAGGGCGCACGCCCTTGGCGGGGCCCTGCGGTTGATCGCTTGTTCTGCGCGAGAGAGATGCGGGTCAGCCGTATTTGGCAAGCATCGCCGCGCCGTCCTTCTCCCGATCCCAAGTGAGCTGCATTTGGCCCGCATCGAGGGACTCTTCGATCGTCATTTCTGACAGGGCCAGAAGAGTTTTTGATGGTAACTTTTTAGGAAGATTGCGCAGGACCTTCCATTCCTTTGTGGGGGAGAACCGCTCATCCAAAGGCGGGTCAGGGTAGCCCATGGTCGGCTTGGGGCCGACACCGATGCTCCGCAGCGCGGTGTATTTCGCCTTTTTGTTCTTTGTGTATTTCCCGCCGACAAAGGCAGGCGGGTTCACGGGGACTTTGACCGGGCCGTCTTCGCCTTCGATGACCCTTTCGGTGACATAGGTGCCGCACGCGCCCACCTGCCACATGCCCCATTCGACGCCGTAGGGGATCCCCAAGATGAAGCTTGCCCCCTTGGTGGGGCCGCCGAGCACGGTCATCTTGAAGTAGGTGTGATAGATGTAGAGGCCAAAGACGAGGCGGAAGACGCTGGGTGTGAGGCCGCCGAACTCCTTAACGGGGACGTTGAGGGCGGCTTTGCCGGTCTTACCTGCAATGAGCTCGCTCAGTTGTCGCGTGGAATTGAAGCCATAAACGCTCAGCACGCCCGCGCGATTGCGCCTTTTGCGGCCAACGTCGTTAAAGCCTGACGGCGTGATGCCCGTGAAGAACACACGGGGGGCAAAGTTGATCGACGTCGGCAGCTTTTTGATGTTGGGCACGCGGTCGCAGTAATAGACCTCCATCGGCACGAAGGGCAGACCAAGCTCCGGCCCGATGAATTTGGAGAAGGCGCGCACTTGCTGCCCAGGGATCCGGTCAACCCGAACCCTTCCGTTTTTCAGTGTAAATACATCCATTGGTCAAATTCCGGTCTGTTAATGACCCGACCCTGCCACAGGAATCCGATTACACAAAACCGTCCGGCGCGAAGTGCCTGTCTGCCGCCCACGGTCTGAGCGCGGGCTCAGCCGTATTTGGCCAACACCGCCGCGCCGTCCTTTTCGAGGTCCCGCGCGTTGCGAAGCTCCGTCATTTCTTTGAGCTCCAGATCCGTGAGGAAGATGCGCCCCGCTGCAGTATCGTCTTTTGGGGGCCTATCCAAACGCCGCAGACCTAGCCATTCCCAGCTCGCGACGCGGAACTCCCCGTAATAGGGATAGGTGGGCCCCTTGGTCGGATCGCCCACGACAGAGCCGTAGGGATAAATGGTGTGGTGCACCGCTTTCTTATGCTTCTTGTACGGCCTTGGAATGAGCTTGGGTTTAGGGAGGGGCACGGTGATTGGGCCATGCTCCGTCATCTCGGTCTTGTCTTCGACAAGGTCCCCGCAGGAGCCGACTTCGAAGTAGCACCACTCGTAAGCAACCGGGATGCCGACGACGAAATGGTGAAGCTTTAAAGGCCCGTCTTGAATGGTGAACTTTATGTATCTGCGGTACGTATAAATCCCGAAGACAAGCCTGTTGCGAGACGGCAAGAGCGCCTTAATCTCCCGCACGGGGACCTCCACAGGGGAAGTGCCGATTTCACTGGCGACCAAAGCTCGCAGCTCCTTTTCGTTTCTCAGCCCGAGGTATCTTTGAATCCCGGCTTTGTTGCGGGCGCGGCGGCGATCGTCCCGTACGCCCTTCACATCCGTGCCGTTGTAGAAGGCCAACGGTCTGACGGTCACGCGGCTGGGCAGGGCCTTGAGCTGTGGGGTGCGATCACAAAAGGACATCGCGAGGGGCACGAAGGTGAGCCTCATATCCGGTCGGATGTACTTCGACAGGGTGACCATTGATCTGTTGGGTATCGCGTCGACGCGGAAAGGCTTCTTTGCAAGATCCATAATTTCCATTCGAAATATCCTTTAGGTCGAATGGGAGGGAGACTGACACAGAAACGCCAGTTCTCAAAAAACTTGCTTAAACCCGGTGATAGGGGCTGCCCGCGAGGATCGAGGCCGCGCGGTAGAGCTGTTCGGTCAGCATCAAGCGCGCCAGCATGTGGGGCCAGACCATCTTGCCAAAGCTGAGCGCAAAATCCGCCTCGGCGCGGAAGGCAGGATCGATGCCATCGGCGCCGCCGATGACGAAGGCCACATCTTGGGCGCCGCTATCGCGCCACTGGGCGAGCTTCCCCGAAAAATCGGGGGAGGAGATCAGCTTACCCCGCTCATCAAGGCAGCAGAGCGTGGCACCTTTGGGGATCGCTTTGCGCAGCAAGACGGCCTCGGCAGCCATGCCGCCGCCTTTGCGGTCTTCGACTTCGATGATCTGGAGTTGAGTAAGACCAAGCGAGCGGCCGGTTCGCTCGAACCGCTGCACATAGTCTTCGATCAGGTCGCGCTCCGGGCCGCCGCGCAGACGGCCCACCGCGCAAACGGTCACACGCATCAGCTTGCGGCGCTGCCCTCACCGGGGCTCAGCCACATCTTTTCGAGCTGATAGAACTCGCGCACCTCAGGACGGAACAGGTGGACGATCACGTCACCTGCATCGATCAGCACCCAGTCGCCTTGGGCCTTGCCTTCGATCTTGCACAGGATCGACAGCTCTTGCTTGAGCTTGTCGGTCAATTTCTCGGCAAGCGCAGAGACCTGGCGCGTGGAACGGCCAGTTGCCACGACCATGAAATCACCCATTTCAGACTTTCCGCGGAGGTCGATCTCCACGATGTCTTCGGCTTTCTCACTGTCGAGGGTTTGGGTGATAAGGGCGCGTGTGGCTTCGCTCATCGATTTCGGGTCAGCCATCGTGCTCACCCCAGCATCCGCGGCTTGAGCCGCATCGGACGAAAGAGACAGGACATAGTCCTCCTTCTTTTATGCGTCGCAAGCCCCGACGCCGGGCATGGGTTGAAGTTAGCAAGGGAAAGGGTGCTTATCAACGCGTAGCCGTTCCAGACGCTTTGTCGCGCGTCGCCTGTGGCAAATAGGAGATTCTATGCCCCGTACCTTTGCCCTCTTGTCTCTTATGTTGTTGATTTCTTGTGGTTTCGGAGGGCGTTCGGAAACGCCGAGCACCGCCGAAACCCGCGCGAAGTTCGGCTTTTCTTCCGATATTGTTGAAATTTGTGATGCACCGGGCGTGCTTGGTGTGCGCATTGATCCGGTTGGGAGGGGCTCTTCCAATGCCTCATGCGGCTTCAATGATGCGGTGCGGGTCTATGCTGTCGGCGGAGTAGCGCTCAATCCACCGGCGCGGATGCAGTGCCGCACAGCGCGCATCACGTCCGCGTGGATGAGCGAGGCGGTGCTGCCCACCTTCCGTGACGCTCGCCGTGATTTGGACAGTATGCGGGTCGCCGCTGATTACTCCTGCCGCACGCGCAATAGCCGCCGGGGTGCGCGGATTTCGGAGCACGCGAAAGGCACCGCAATCGACATCTCGGCCTTCCGGATGGCGGATGGAGAGACGCTGACCGTGCTTGGCGATTGGCGCAACAACAACGGTGGCTTCATGAAACGGGTCTTCCGGGCGTCCTGTCGGATCTGGCACACCTCGATTGGTCCGGATGGCGACCGCTTCCACCAAGACCACTTCCACTTCGATGCCACCCGTGATCGGGGCCCGAACACCTGGTGCCGCTAGGAGCAGAGGCGGGGTTCTTCGAGAACCTTCGCCATCGGCGTCGAACGTAGGAGCAGCAGGAATGCTGCATCCTCGGCCAACCTGATTGCCACGCTGAATTCCGGCGCCGCGTCCGCGGTCGCGAGACACGCATCGAAAGTGAAGTTCATCGACAGGCTGTTCTGCCCGTCCTTGGGCCAGGTGGCTGCCTTGGCTTGTAGGTCGCGCAGTGTTTCAGCCGCCTCACGCGTCAGCGCATAGGTTACGATGCCGTCCTCACCATGCAGAATGCGTAGCGGTTGTGGGCCGCCGAACACCTCCCCCGTTGCCCCGCGCGTGATGGTGAAGCTGAGCTCCTCTGCCCCCGGCGTCACCCGCAGCTCGGGATCAAATCTTGCCTGCACGACAAAACCGGTTGGGTTTGCGGTAAGCGGGTCCAACCGATCGAGTTTGAGCGCCGTGGGGATTGCAATGCTGGTGCATGCGCTGAGGCAGCAAGTGAGGACAAGGACGAGTAGATGTTTCATGTGGGGTTCCAATCACGAGCGAATCGTTTAATTAAAAACATGAAAGATTTATCGAATAAATGGAGCACCTCATGTCGCACACTGCCGCTCTACTGTCTCCTCGGCTTGCGGGCTCGCTCGCCTGGCTGTCGCTCTTTGCGCTCTTTGCCTTTCCCGCTTTCCTGATTTGGAATCTGGTGACTGGCGATGTGTCCCAGGCTTACGTGGCGGCCAATCCAACGCTGAACATCGCCGCCCCGCCTGAAGGGTGGCGGCTTTGGACCCTGCTCGGTCTCGACACGGTGGAGATTTTGGTGACGCTCGCGATCCTCTGGCAGGTGCGCGGGGTTTTCGCTGCCTTCGCGCGGAGCGGCGAACCCACCCGCGATGTGGCGCGGCGGCTCTACGTGACCGGGCTGTTGCTGTTGCTTCAAGCTCTGCTCGCGCCCTTGGTGCGGATGGCAGAGAGCGTGCTTTTGACCCTCGCCAATGAGGTCGGGCAACGGGAGTTGTCAGTGAGCCTTGGGTCCACGGAGGTGACACTGATCATCGCGGGCGGCCTCTTGATCTGCACCGGGCGCGCCTTGGGTCACGGGGCAACGGCCGTAGACGAGAACCGAGGCTTCATCTGATGGCGATTGTGGTGAGGCTCGACGTGATGATGGCGCGGCGCAAGGTGACGGGGCGCGATCTGGCGGCGCAGATCGGGCTCTCAGAGCAGAACCTGAGCGTGCTGAAAAGCGGGCGGGCGCGGGGCGTGCGGTTCGAGACGCTCGAAAAGCTCTGCGCGGCTTTGGAGTGTCAGCCTGGCGATTTGTTGGAATTTGAGCTCTGAGCGTCGTCCTCGAGCATCCGAACTTCCCGTTGCGGGAAGGGGATGGAGATGCCGTTTGCTCGGAATGCGTCCCAAAGGGCCAGATAGACATTGCCGCGAATGTTGGTCAGGCCGCCCGTGGGATCCGTGATCCAGAAGCGTAGAATGTAATCGACGCTCGAGTCTCCGAAACCCACGATGCGGCAGACGGGCGGGCGGCTCCGCCGCACGCGATCCACGCTTTGCGCGGCTTCGATCGCGATGCTGCGTACCGCATGGGGATCGTCGCCATAGGCCGTGCCGAAGTAGATATCGAGGCGTACGAAGTCGTTCGATTGGGACCAGTTGACCACCTGTCCGGTGATGAGGTCTTCGTTCGGAATTAGGTATTCTTTGCCATCGCGCGTGGTGATCGACACGTACCGGGCGCCGAGTGCATTGATCCAGCCGAACGTTTCCCCGAGCGAGATCACGTCGCCCGGCTTGATCGATTTATCGAGCAGTATGATGACGCTCGACACGAGGTTCGACACCACCTTTTGCAGGCCAAAGCCGAGACCCACGCCGATGGCACCTGAGAGCACGGCGAGGCCCGTCAGGTCGACCCCCACGGCGTTCAGTCCGATGACGATCGCCATCCCGTAGAAAACGATCTGCAGCACCTTCACCAACAGCACCTGCATGGAGGGAGAGATCTCCAACGACTGGCGGATGCGTTCAGTAGAGACGCGGGTGACGAGGCCCGCGCCGGTGATCAGGATGCCCCAAGAGATCAGCGCCTGCACCACAAGGAGGGCCGATAGACGGAAGTCACCAAGTGAGAAGGCGAAGCCATCGAGAAGCGTCGTGGCTTGCTCAAGAAGCCCCGTGATCTGAAGCGTCACGTAAGCCCTTGCGCTGTACCGCACGATTTGGCGCAGCGCCTTGTTGCGGATCATTCGGGTGGCGAAGGCCACTAACCGCCATGCCAGCGCAAGCGTCGCAGTCACACCCAGCAGGAAGGAGCGCGAGGGCCACGTGACCTCGCGCATCACAAAGACGACCGACCAGATCAGAAAGATGAACAGGATACTGCGCAGTCTCTGCAGCAGAACGAGAACCGTTTTTGTCCGCCATAGCGACCAGTTTTCGCGCCGCGACAGCCAAGCCCGGATGCGGGGCCCGAATACCCGGGCCAAAAGCCATGCGTTCAGGAAGAGACCGACGGCAATCGCGACCTGATACAGCGTTCAAGGCCGCATCATACCAGAGAGTAACGTCTCCGTTCTGCCTAGAAGCTCAGCGAAGACGCTCGTAAAAACCTCGGTTGTTGGCTCAATACCCCAATCGTACTGCGCTCACGAAGCTTGGCAATCCCGTCTGCGATTGTGCGGCGATCAGCGGAGGGTCACCGCCTGCGGCGGCAAAGGCTCAATTCCGGATGCTATCCATAATGCCGTCGATGCTGGACCGCACATCGCTACTGGCGAGCTCCGTCGCCTCAGAGAGCGATTTGATCTCCTGCGCGATGACGGAAAATCCACGGCCTGCATCGCCAGCGCGCGCCGCCTCCACGGCAGCGTTCAGCGCGATCAGGCGGACGGTTCGGCTGATGGTGTCGATACGATCAACCGCGCCCTGGGCGGAGTTTCTCGCTTCCTCGGCGCGCTGGCGTTCTTCGGCCAGAACCACGTGATGCGCGCTTGTGATCGCTTCAGCCAGATCAACGGCGGCATAATGGAACTTCTGATAAACGTAGCTGATCAGGTCTTCGATATGGGAGGCCTCCAGCTTGGCCTCTTTTTCGAGCGCGCTGACGACGCGGCTTGCCTTCTTGCCGTACTCCGTCAGCGTAGCGAGCGTTTCTGGATGCTGGTCGGCAACCTCGCGCATCCAATCCAAGGCTTTGGTGTTGAGTTCAGGCAGTGGGCCGCGGCCCACAAGCGCCATATGAAGCCTTTGGTACCCGCTCAGCGCCTTGGCCGCGCCTTTTGTGGCGGACGCGATGTTTTCGGAGTCAGACGACAAAAGGTAGATACTGGAAAACATGCAAACGCGAATGCAATGCGTTCGGAGCAGCACAGGCAGCGTCGCCATCGCGGCCCGAGCAGTATCGTCGGACGCATCTCGGCCAATGCTTTCCGGGAAATCGACTTCGAAATCGGCATCATAGCGGGTCATCTGATCCGCATACCGAGGATTCCTTAACAGGGCGTCAGCGAACGACCGGCAAAGCCACTTCGTTGCGGCGTGCCCAGGGTGGGGTCATCGGTCCGTCGTAGAAGAAATAACGGGGCGGGCCAGCGACCTCATATCCTTGGCGCTGGGCCTCAGCGACCACTTGGTCGGTCCGTTTGGACAGGGCTGCCGGATTTCGGAAGCCGGAGAACCGCACCACGAGGAGATCCTCGCGACCGGTCTCCACGAACTGGATGCTATCGCTCTTAGCCTCCGGCAGCGTGTCGAGCTCGAAGGTCCCCGGCATCATGAAGCTCACCGTCCAAAGGCGTGTATCGCTTTCGGTAGCAGCCTGACCAACTGGCACCGTCATGGCGATCTTCTCGCCCGCCGAATTGCCCCCAAAGATGTAGTTGGCCAGGACTTGAAAGCCTCGTGAAACGGCTTGCCCCTGTTTGCCGGACACCTGCACCTGCGCGAGGATGTGGGGCTCGTAGCTGCGAAGCTCCACCTCTCCTGCGGCTTCGACCACCTCGTAGGGCGGCATCTCATAGCCTTTGTACATGTCGGTCTCCGTCGCTGCAGCCACGGCCGCACCGATCAGCGCAATGATCAGCCCAAGATGAACGACTTTCAGATTTCCGCGGTTTTCGTAGCGCATGGAACTTCTACGCGCCGCTTCTGCCTTTGGATCACACGAACCACTCCACGCTTGCGAAGGTCCTGCGCGGCGCCTATTTTTGCCGCCTGCCAGCTCAGGCTGAAAGGCCAAAGCCCCACGAAGGATCGAGAAGATGGTCGCTAAGACACTCTATGACAAAATCTGGGATGCGCACGTCGTGAATACGTCCGACGACGGGATGAGCTTGCTCTACATCGACCGCCACTTCGTGCACGAGGTGACGTCTCCACAGGCCTTCGAAGGGCTTGCCATGGCAGGTCGCAAAGTTCGCGCCCCGGAGAAGACCGTCGTGGTACCCGACCACAACGTGCCCACCACGTGGGACCGCGTAAACGGCATCGAGAACGAAGAAGGTCGCATTCAGGTCGAAGCGCTCCACGCCAACGTAAAAGCGTTCAACCTGCCCAATTATTACGAGATGAACGATATCCGTCAGGGCATCGTCCACATTGTGGGACCCGAGCAAGGCTGGACGTTGCCGGGCATGACCATTGTCTGCGGCGACTCCCACACGCCCACCCACGGCGCTTTTGGCGCGTTGGCCCACGGCATTGGCACGTCGGAAGTAGAGCACGTGCTCGCCACCCAGACGCTGATCCAGAAAAAAGCCAAGAACATGAAGGTGGAGGTCACAGGCCAGCTTCGTCCGGGCGTCACGGCCAAGGACATCGCGCTTCACGTGATCGGCGTGACGGGCACAGGCGGCGGCACCGGCCACGTCATCGAATACTGTGGTGAGGTGATCGAAGGGCTTTCGATGGAAGGCCGCATGACCATCTGCAACTTGGCGATCGAAGGCGGCGCGCGTGCCGGGATGATCGCGCCAGATCAAACGACGTTCGATTATGTGCGGGGTCGCACCCACGCGCCCAAGGGCGCGATGTGGGAGGCTGCTCTCACCTGGTGGAAAACGCTGAGAAGCGACGAGGGTGGCCATTTCGACAAGGTATTCGAAATAGATGCCGCTGATATCGCTCCGGTCGTGACGTGGGGCACCTCGCCCGAGGACGTGCTGCCGATCACCGGCGCCGTTCCCGCGCCAGAGGATTTCGAAGGCGGCAAGGTCGCAGCGGCAGAGCGGTCGCTTGACTACATGGGCCTCGAACCCGGCACGCCGCTGCAGGAGATCGAGATCGATGCGGTCTTTCTGGGGTCGTGCACGAATGGCCGGATCGAAGACCTGCGCGCAGCGGCGGCGGTGCTGAAAGGGCGCCGCATCTCTGACCGTCTGTCGACGGCGATTGTCGTGCCGGGCTCCGGGCTCGTGCGTTTGCAAGCCGAGGAAGAAGGCCTCGCGGAGATATTTAAGGAGGCGGGCTTTGAGTGGCGTCTTGCGGGATGCTCCATGTGTCTGGGCATGAACCCCGACCAGTTGGGCCCCGAGGTGCGCTGCGCTTCGACATCGAACCGCAACTTTGAAGGGCGTCAGGGCCGCGGTTCGCGAACCCACCTCATGTCTCCCGCCATGGCCGCGGCCGCTGCGGTGACCGGGCGTCTGACCGACGTGCGCGAATTGAGCGAATTGGAAGCTGCGGAGTAGACGATGGAAAAGTTCACCACCCTCACCGGCATTGCTGCCCCCATGCCGCTGATCAACATCGACACCGATATGATCCTGCCCAAACAGTTCCTGAAAACGATCAAGCGCTCGGGCCTTGGCGTCAGCGCCTTCTTCGAGATGCGCTATGACACCGACGGGAACGAGAACCCCGATTTTGTCCTGAACAAGCCAGCCTACCGGGAGGCTCAGATCCTCGTGGCGGGGGACAACTTCGGCACTGGCTCCAGCCGAGAACACGCCCCCTGGGCGCTCCTGGACTTCGGCATCCGCTGCGTGATCTCCACGAGCTTTGCGGACATCTTTTACAACAACTGCTTCAAGAACGGCATCCTGCCGGTCGTGGTCACGCCCGAGCAGCTGGAGCTTTTGATGTCGGACGCAGAGAAGGGGGCGAACGCGCGGATTTCGATCGATCTCGAGGCGCAGACAGTGATGTCGTCGGATGGTGCGGTCGTGGAATTCGACATCGATCCTTTCCGCAAGCACTGCCTGTTGAACGGGCTCGACGATATCGGGCTGTCGCTCGAAAAGTCGGACGCCATTGATGCATTCGAGTCACAGGCCGATGTGGCACGCCCTTGGGTGTGATCTGGGGTCTGACACAATTTCGCCACACTATATCTAGCGTTTAAGGCACTGCACCGCTGCAGAACCAAGCGGTTCGGCGCGTCGATCAGGCAACAAGCCAAGGTCAATGCCCAAAAAGATTCCTCAATCAAAAACAGCCGCTTGCCCGGTGAAGCGAAAGTAGGCACAATCAGGGCAACAATGAGGCAGTCGGAACGTCACGTAATCACGGGCGATTTCGGCATCAAAAATGGGATAAGGCGCCGGCAGCGTATCGGAGCCATCCATGGTTGAGGGTTAGGCAGTGGTCTCACGGCTTCCAGGCGCATTCTTGCGCGCGCTCCTCGTGGTCTGGATGATCGCGACACCAGCACTTTTGTTGCCGGGTGTGGGCCCGGATGCGACGCAGGTCGTGTCTCTGATCGCGATCTTCGCTGCGCTCATTACCTTCGTTGAATACGCCTCGAACTACCCATCGCTCATCGAATTCCGTCACGCGCCGCCCTTCAACCGCGTACGCTTCATCTCGCTCTTTATCACGGTATTTCTGCTGACGATCATCTCGCGCGGCACCTTTGAGCCCACAGCGATCACCGAATTCGTCACGGCCATCGGTACGGTCATCGGCCACGCCATCGACTTCCCCTATTCGCCGGTGCGCAACATGGTGCTGACCCTCCCGCAGGGGTCCGACAGCGAGCTTGTGCACGCGGTGCGCACGGCGGCGGGCCTCTCCTATCTCAGCTCGCTGATCTCGCTTGCTGCGTTTGTGATCGTCATCCGGATCTTCCAATGGCCGGGGCGCTACAGCACCTTCAATGTCTGGATCAACCTGCCCACGTTCGACCCCACAGCAGGCGGCGACGTGGTAGAGCGTTTGCAACGCGATGCGCGCTTTAACGTTGCATTAGGCTTTCTTCTGCCATTCATCATTCCAGCAGTACTGAAGATTGCGTCTGAGACGTTCGCCCCGGTGGACCTTCAGATGCCGCAAACGCTGATTTGGATGATGACGGCATGGGCCTTCCTTCCAGCCTCCCTCTTCATGCGCGGGATCGCCATGGGCCGGGTCGCACAAATGATCGAAGACAAGCGCCGCCAGCGCTACGCCGAATTTGGCGAAGAGGGTGCGCTGGCCTGATCCTATGCTGGCTGGCCGCAAGCGCCATCGCTGACAACATCCGCATCGCTACCTTCCAGACCGAGCTCCACCGCCGAACGCCGGGCCTTCTGTTGCGAGACCTTGGCCGCGACGCCGAAGACATCGATTGGGTGCTCGCCCGCATGGCCGACCTCGAGGCGGATGTTTGGGTCCTGCAGGATTTTGACTACGACTTTGACAGTCTCGCCCTAAGTGCCTTCGCCGCGCGCGCCGGGTTTGAACACTTCCTCGCGGCCGCCCCGAACACGGGCGTGCAAACGGGTGTCGACCTCGACGGTGATGGCCAACTGCGCGGCCCGCGCGATGCCCATGGCTATGGCTGGTTTTCGGGGCAGGGGGGGCTCGCGATCTTGTCACGCTACCCGCTGACGATGCTCGAAGATGCGAGCGATCTGATCTGGGCAGACCTTCCTTGGGCCACACTTCCAGAGGATTTCTACACACCCGAGGCGCTGGCGGTTCTTCGGCTGCCACACACGGCCCACTGGCGCATACAGGTCGAAGCACCGGAACCATTTGAGCTCCTAACCGCCTACCCCACGACACCGGTCTTTGATGGGCCAGAGGATCGCAACGGTCTGCGGAACGCGGACGAGCTCAAGCTTTTGATGCAGATGGCCGGGAGGGCCGAGGGCCCCTTCGTCATCGCAGGTGATCTCAATCTCGACCCCGAGCGGGGCGAGGGGCGGCGGGACGAAATGGCGGGCCTTCTGAGCTCTGGCCTCGTGCAAGACACGCTGCCCGGTCGCCACACTGCAGATTTTGGAGAGGACAGCGCCGGCAAGCTCCGTGTGAGCTATGTGCTGCCGTCCCCCCATTGGCGTGTCATCGACGCCGGAATTGCGGAGGCTGAAGCCCCCTCAAGCCGTGACGTCCTGTTCACCCGCCATCACCCCGTCTGGGTGGATCTGGTGCTGGATAGCGGCGGCTAGAGCAGCCTCCGCGCTCGTGTCGCGGTGATCGGGCAGCAGCTGCCGCAAGGGCTCTGCATCGAGGCTGTGGGGACGATCCCAGAGATACCGCATCGCCGTGAGGTAGCGCGCCATGCCCCAAAACGGGCTGAGCAGTACAACCGGAAGCCAAGCCATATGCCGCACTTTCACCGGTTTCCCGGATGCCTTGGCTAGCGCGGTCGCCATGTCCTGCGCCGTCAATGTCAGCCCGGCATAGGGAATGTCGGCGAATACCGGCAACTCGGAGCGTTTTTCGGCAAGCGCCACAGCGGCGCGTGCCATGTCAGGCAGGAAGGCCCATGCGTGGGGCACATCGGTGTGGCGGCCCGGATAGGTGAGAATACCCTTGGCGTGGGTCGTGATCATGACCTTGTCGAACCAGTTCCCGGAGGCCTCCGTGTCGAGGAAGTCACCTGCGCGCAGGATGATCGTACGCACGCCCGCCTTGCGGTAGGCGCCTTCGATCTCTTCACGGATGCGTCCGAAGGACCGGTTGGGCCGTTTGACCGTGTTCTCCCGAAGAAGCGCCGGCATATTGGAGCCGAAGTTGTAGACATTGCCGGGCACGAGCACCGTCGCACCGGAGGCTTGGGCCACCTCAATGACCTTCTCGTGCGCGGCGACAGCCTGGGTGCGCCACTGTGCGGGCGGCAGGTTCCACGCATTGACGATGACGCTTGCGCCCCAAGCTGCGTCCCAAAGGCTTTCGCCCTTGCGATCGTATTGGCGAACGTCCCAGCCCGCGCGGGTAAACGCGGCGGTGGCGTGGCGTCCAAAGCGGCCATTGCCGCCGAGAATGAGAACCGTCTTTTCCATGGTGAGCCTCCATTTCCTGAGGCAGAGATAATGCCTCCCAAGGGCATTCGAAATTGACTATCAATGATGACTGAATATTCATAAATGAATGGATCAGAACCTCAGCAATCTCGATTGGTCGCTCATCCGCGCGTTCCTCGCTGTGGCGGAGGAGGGATCGCTCAGCGGTGCGGCCCGCCGCCTCCGTGCGAGCCAGCCGACGCTTGGCCGTCAGGTGAAAGCCATCGAAGACGCATTGTCGGCAAAGCTCTTTGCGCGCCATGCACGCGGCCTGGCGCTGACTGATATGGGCGAGGCCATCTTGCCCGCCGCGCGGATGATGGCCGCTGCCATGAATGAAATCCGTCTAACGGCCGCCCAGCAGGAAACCGAGGTGACGGGCACCGTGCGGATCACGTCATCGGTCAACGTTTCGCATGCGCTTTTGCCCCGTGTCCTCGCCGAGGCCCGCCGTACCTATCCGGGCATTCAGTTGGAGCTTGTGCCGAACGACGACAGTGAAAACCTGCTCTACGGTGAAAGCGACATCGCCGTGCGGATGTACCGGCCCACGCAAAATGACCTCGTCACGAAGTTCGTGGGGGATTTTGAAATCGGGCTCTATGGGGCGAAACGCTACCTCGATAAAAAGGGCAGGCCGTCCAACATCGACGAGATCATGGCCCTCGATCTGGTGGGCTATGATGCAGACGAACGGATCATCGCGGGGTTGGCCCGCTATGGGCTGACGGTCGACCGCTTGGCGTTCATGACCCGTTGCGACGAGCCGCTGACGCAATGGCAATTGATCCGGGAAGGCTGCGGCGTGGGCTTTGCCCCCTGTATTGTAGGTGATGCCGATCCGCTGGTCGAACGCATCCCTTTGCCAGTCGATGTGCCGGGCTTGCCGATGTGGCTGACGACCTCGAAAGCCATGCGCCACACCCCGCGAATCCGCGCCATCTGGGAGATCATGTCGCGCGAGCTTGCTTGACGTGCCACACCTCGCCCGGTACCGCCGCGCTGTCGAAGATGGAGCCCAAGATGACCAAATCTCTGCTTATTCTGCCCGGTGATGGCATTGGCCCCGAGGTGATGGTCGAAGTCCGCAAGATCATCGACTGGATGAACGAGCAAGGTCAGGACTTCGAAGTCAGCGAAGATCTCGTCGGGGGCGCGGCCTACGATGTGCACGGCGTTCCTCTGAGCGACGCCACCATGGAAAAGGCGCAGGAGGTGGATGCCGTCCTGCTCGGCGCCGTGGGTGGCTACAAATACGACGAGCTCGATTTCTCCGTGAAGCCGGAACGTGGCCTGCTGCGCCTGCGCAAGGAGATGGACCTCTTCGCAAACCTGCGCCCGGCACAGTGCTTTGACGCCCTCGCGGACTTCTCGTCGCTCAAGCGCGACGTGGTCGCGGGCCTCGACATCATGATCGTGCGCGAGCTGACGTCCGGCATCTACTTTGGTGAGCCGCGCGGCATCATCGAAGAAGGCAATGAGCGTGTGGGCATCAACACCCAGCGCTACACGGAATCCGAGATCGCGCGCGCTGCCCGTTCGGCCTTCGAACTCGCACGACGCCGTGGCGGTAAGGTCTGCTCCATGGAGAAAGCCAACGTGATGGAAAGCGGTATCCTCTGGCGCGATGTCGTCACTGAAGAGCATGCCAATTATCCCGATATCGAGCTGACGCACATGTATGCCGATAACGGCGCGATGCAGCTCGTCCGCAATCCAAAGCAATTCGACGTCATCGTCACCGACAACCTCTTTGGTGATTTGTTGTCTGACGCGGCGGCGATGTTGACCGGCTCGCTTGGCATGCTGCCCTCGGCCTCGCTCGGGGCACCGATGGCGAATGGCCGTCCGAAAGCGCTCTACGAGCCGGTGCACGGTTCCGCGCCGGACATCGCAGGCCAAGGCAAAGCGAACCCCTGCGCGTGTATCCTTAGCCTCGCCATGGCGCTGCGCTATTCCTTCGACATGGGCGAGGAGGCAACGCGCCTTGAAGCCTCCGTCGAGAAGGTCCTGGCAGACGGCGTACGCACGCCTGACCTAATGCAATCTGGCGAGGGCACGCCGGCCACGACGTCGCAGATGGGCGACGCGGTGCTCGAAGCCTTCAAAAGGGCCTCATCCTAAGGCCGGCTTAACTCCTGCTTAACAAGAGCTGCCTAACCTCTGGCACGTAAGTCGTAACGGAGGCGATTCTATGGATTCCACTCTCGATTGGCGTTCCGATCCCGTCGTGACCATTGAGCAGGATTTGACACCTGTGATGGTCTCCGCGCCGACGCTTTTGTGCCGGATCGCCATGGGTCGACGAGAGGAAGACAAGATATCCAACTGGCGCGACGCGGCCGAAGCTCTGTGCCGCTTGCTCCTCACCTCCTTTGACGAAAGGCTCGTGCCGGCGGGTATTGCCCTGTCGAGTGGGGACCGGATCGTTTGCCACCGCGCGGGCCGCGCCATGACTGACTTCACCCGCGTCCTCACGCGGCTCCGCCCGGGCGAGCAAACGGAGACATCCCGCGCGCTTTATCAGTTTGAGACGGGCGTTTTGCCGAAGGTCGACGCGGCTTTTGATACAGTGATGCGTGTGATCGTCACCGACACCATGCGCCGTCAGGCAGACCAAGCGTTAGCCGTCCACGTAGCGCTTACCGAAACAGACCCTGCGCTCAGAAGTGCCGAGGCGCGCGCCATAGTACCCCCTCAGGCCACCCGCGCGGATCTCGATGCAGCACTTCCCGCCGCCAGCCTTTTTGAGTGCGCGACAAAGATACCCAAGTGACGCGCCCTCCGGGAGCATGCCGCACCTTTCGATCTAATCCAGGTCATTGCACCTGAATGTAGCGGGCGTATGCTTTGCGCGACTTTAGGTGCCCCATGTCTACTAATCTCCGCGCTGCCCTTCTTGCTCTTTGTGCTTTTGGTGTCTTCGCCACGCATGATGTGATCGTGAAGGTGCTCGGCGGCAGCTACTCGGCCTTCCAAATCGTGTTCTTCTCGGCGCTGTTCAGCTTTCCGGTGGCAACGATCATCCTGCTGCGTGACGCGACAAAGGACACGCTGATCCCCGTGCACCCCTGGTGGGTCGCTTTGCGGACCGTGGCAGCGATTGGGACGGGCGCTTGTGCGTTTTACGCCTTTGCCGTGCTGCCCCTAGCTCAGACCTACGCGATCATCTTTGCTTCACCGTTACTGATCACCGTTCTGGCCATTCCTTTCCTCGGTGAGAAAGTGGGCCTGCGCCGTGCGCTTGCGGTGCTTGTGGGCCTCGCAGGCGTGATGGTGGTTCTACAGCCCGGGAATACAGAGCTCGGGCTCGGGCATCTGGCGGCACTCGGCTGCGCTGTTTTCGGGGCCTTGGCGTCGATCATCGTGCGCAAGATCGGGCGGGACGAACGCTCCATCGTTTTGATGCTTTACCCGCTCGTCGCCAACTTCGTGCTGATGGGTGTCTTGTTGCCCTTCGTCTATACGGCCCCACCCGTTGAGCACTTGGGTGCATTCTTTGCGATGGCGGTCCTCGCGATGATCGCAACGATGTGCCTGATCTCGGCCTACAAGCTGGGCGAGGCCGCGATCGTGGCGCCCATGCAGTACAGTCAGATCCTCTGGGCGACGGCCTACGGCATGCTTTTCTTTGAGGAACTGCCCGGTCTCAACACGGCGCTTGGCGCCAGTATCATCATTGCCTCGGGCATCTACATCGTGCTGCGTGAAAGCAGGAAGGGCGAGGATACAACCTCGCCCGTTCTGCGCACACGCACGCGTCTCGATACCGGTGTGACACCGCGGGTCAGCACGATGATCCGCGCCAATGGCGATGAACCGCCCTTGTCGCCGCCGCCGTCGTCACCCCGCGTTGCGCCGCGCGCGCCCTCCATGAGGGGTTTGCCCGGCCGCAACTAAGGGCGTCGAATCTCCTTGCCAAGATTAGGGCCTGAGGCTAACCACCCCGCCACGGTCGGAGTGTAGCTCAGCCTGGTAGAGCACTGTCTTCGGGAGGCAGGGGTCGGAGGTTCGAATCCTCTCACTCCGACCAATATGAAAAGCCTTAGAGGCTCTTCTTACTTTCCTGACATTGCCAAGTCTGCACCCCGCTCCGGTTCGCCGTTTTCGAACTGAGCGTATCTGCAGACGACTTGGCGCTGCGCGCCGCAAGGTTGTGCTTATTGCGCACAAGCTGAGCCAAGTGGCGTTTTCACCGAAAGCCAGTTGTCAGGACGACATCAAGGCCATTAGCAGGGCCAGCACGATGATCACATCCAAAAGGATAAACGCCCACAAAACCCATCGGCGCACATCCATTTTGCCCAAGTTCAGATATGCAAATGTGCCGCCGAGCGCGGGCAATATGAGCGCGGCAATCACAGTGGCTGTCCCCCCCGTGATCGTCACCAGAAGGTAGCCCAGAACAAGATAAATCAGGCCTGCCGGCACCAGCAGGAGCGTATCGCGCCGCCGCCCGTCCATCAGCCACTCCGTCACATGCCAAAAGCCTGTGAATACGAGAAGGCCGCCCGCCAGTCCTGCATACATTGTGATATCTCCTCAGGTGTCAGGGCAGGGGTAACCGGCCACACCCCAGATCAATATGTCGTCCACATGCTCTTGCAGACTGTAGGGCGCTGGTTCACGACCGCCGCCGGGCGCCCAGGCCCAGTGGAGGATGAGATCGTGACCAAGATGCTCCGCAATTTCCAATACGTCCCGGCCGCCGTTCAGATCGGGATCGCGCAATTGCGCGCAAATCTCTTCCGATGTGCGCCCGAACCAGTGCGCTTCAACCGGGGCCAAGGCCCAGCCCATGGCGACACGCGGCGCGGCATGGGGCATTTCGTTGGCGTTTTCCCAGTCTTCTGCCTTTGTCGTGTGGCAGGTGGAACAGAGCAGGCTTTCCGCGCCGATGCGGCTTTCACCTGCACGTATGTTCATGCCATGGGGGCGCGCTTTGCCATAAGTGGGGCCAGACCACATGGGCCGATCAGACGGGCCGGTATGACAATTCGCACAGCGCGGATGGCTGGCCACTTCATAGATGCGCGC
>JAKVCO010000032.1 GCA_022448245.1 Paracoccaceae bacterium | reverse complement strand
GTGTTGAGATCGACCGCGCGCTTTCCTGCGCGCAAAAAGTTCTCGTGCGCGCCCGCGCCGTGATCGAAAACGAGCATCTCATCTTCGATTTCCACGAGGTAGCCGGAGCTTGCGCGGGTTGTCATCGGCACCGGTGATCCGGTGCCCAAAATGGTGAGTTTCATCGTCTCGCCCCCGCTGTTTTGGCGCTATCTCCGTAGGGAGGGTCAGGACAGGGGCTCTTGTCAACGATCCGAGGCTTTTGGTGTCCTGTTTCGTGGGACCTTGCGAAGGGGGGCGGCTCTGCGTATACGGCGCCGGTGGCTCTGCCACATGACTCGAAAACACTAATGCCGTGTGCCGCTCTCGTTCGCTTCGGGGCGGAGGTCCGGCGAGGAGAAGCGATATGAAACTGCATGAACTGCGGGACAATCCCGGCGCGACGAAATCCCGTATGCGCAAAGGCCGCGGCCCTGGCTCCGGTAAGGGCAAAACGGCTGGCCGTGGTATCAAAGGTCAGAAATCCCGTTCGGGTGTGGCGATCAATGGATACGAAGGTGGCCAGATGCCCCTCTACCAGCGTCTTCCGAAGCGCGGCTTCAACAAGCCGAACCGCAAGAAGTACGCCGTGGTGAACCTCGGGCTGATCCAGAAATTCATCGACGCCAAGAAGCTGAAGGGCGACATCACCGAGGATAGCCTCGTCGAAGCGGGCCTCGTGCGCCGCAAGCTCGACGGTGTTCGCGTTCTCGCAAAGGGTGATTTCTCCGCGAAGGCGTCCATTACGGTCACCGGCGCATCTGCCTCGGCTGTCCAGGCTGTGGAGGCCGCTGGCGGCTCTCTTACGGTCACAGGTGCGGCAGCGGCTGCGGAATAAGGTTGTGGGCAGGCTCAGGCCTGCCTAAATCCTTCTGAAAGTTCCTAACGCCGCCACGGGGACCCGGGGGCGGCGTTTTGCTGGGAGAGATACATGGCTTCGCAACTCGAACAGATGGCGTCCAACACGTCCTGGGCAGCGCTCGGGAAGGCCACTGAGCTTCGGCAGCGGATTTTCTTCACCATCATGCTTTTGTGCGTGTACCGGATCGGGACGTATATCCCGGTGCCGGGCATCGACGCAGCAGCGCTCCAGAACTTTATGGAGCAGGCAGCAGGTGGTATTGGCGGATTGCTGAGCGCCTTCACAGGTGGCGCGCTGTCCCGCATGGGTCTTTTTGCCCTGGGCATCATGCCCTATATTTCTGCGTCCATCATCGTGCAGCTTCTCTCTGCGATGTGGGAGCCCCTCAAGCAGCTCAAGAAAGAGGGCGAACAGGGCCGCAAGAAAATCAACCAATACACGCGCTATGGCACCGTATTGCTCGCGACATTCCAGGCCTACGGCCTTGCTGTGTCGCTTGAAGCAGGTGGTTTGGCGTCTGATCCGGGCCTCTTCTTCCGTGCGGCCTGTGTGATCAGCCTTGTGGGCGGCACCATGTTCCTGATGTGGCTGGGTGAGCAGATCACCGCACGCGGCATCGGCAACGGTATCTCGCTCATCATCTTCGTGGGCATCATTGCTGAGATCCCCGCACAGCTCGCAGGCTTCCTTGCACAGGGCCGTTCTGGCGCGATCTCGCTGCCGGTGATCCTCGGCGTGCTTGCGATGGTCGCGGTGGTGCTAACGTTCGTGGTCTTCATGGAGCGCTCGCTCCGCAAGATCCACATCCAGTACCCACGCCGTCAGCAAGGCATGAAGGTCTACGAGGGTGGTTCGTCCCACCTGCCGATCAAAGTAAACCCGGCAGGCGTTATCCCGGCGATCTTTGCGTCGGCGCTGCTTCTGCTGCCAACCACGATCTCAACCTTCTCGGGCGGCCAATCCGGCCCCGTGATGTCGACGATCCTCGCCTACTTCGGCCCCGGCCAGCCGCTTTACCTGCTGTTCTTCGGCGGCATGATCATCTTCTTCACCTACTTTTACACGAAGGAAGTGAGCTTTAAGGTCGACGACGTTGCCGACAACCTGAAGAACCAGAACGGCTTTATCCCGGGCATCCGCCCAGGTCAGAAGACGGCGCAATACCTCGACTATGTGGTGACGCGCATCCTTGTTCTGGGCTCCGGCTACCTGGCGCTTGTGGCGCTTCTGCCTGAGGTCATTCGGACGCAGCTGAATATTCCGTTTGTGTTTGGCGGTACGGCTGTGCTCATTGTTGTCTCCGTCGGGATGGACACCATCCAACAGATTCAGTCGCACCTTCTTGCGCATCAGTACGAAGGGCTGCTCGAAAAGTCGCAGCTTCGCCGGAAGAGCGGGCGCAAGAACAGGGGACCGCAACGCCGATGAATATCATTCTGCTTGGCCCGCCGGGAGCGGGCAAGGGAACGCAAGCTGCTAAACTCGTTGAGAAACTGGGCATGGTGCAGCTTTCCACCGGAGACATGCTGCGCGCGGCACGGACCTCTGGAACCGAGATGGGCAACAAGGTTGCCGCGATCATGGACGCCGGAGAGCTCGTCACCGATGAGATCGTGATCGGTCTGATCGAAGAGCAGCTGGACAAAGGCGGCAATGGTTTCATATTTGACGGTTTCCCGCGCACGCTGGCTCAGGCCGACGCGCTGGGCGATCTGCTCTCTGCCAAGGGCGAGACGCTCGATTGCGTGGTGGAGCTTCAGGTGAACGACGAAGTGCTGGTTGACCGCATCGTTGGCCGTGCCCGCGAGGCCGTGGCCGCAGGCGGAACCGCACGAGCAGACGACAATGAGGAAAGCCTCAAGGTGCGTCTGATGGAATACTACAAGAAGACCTCGCCCCTGATCGGCTACTACTATGCCAAGGGTGATCTGAAGCCCGTGGACGGTCTTGCGTCCATGGACGCTGTTGAAGCCTCGATTGCTGGCGTGCTCGACGCGTAATGATGCGTTTGTTCCGGGGAGGCATCGGTTTCGTCCTTGGTGCTTTCGTCGGACTAATGCTCTCAGCGTGCTTGGGACTCTACTTCATAGGCGAGTTCGTGCGCGATGCAGTTATCTATGACTTTTGCGGCAATGCGGTTTCCGGCGAGCGATATATCTTTGATGAAGCCGAAAGACGTAGGTCTTGTGCAGGAACTGTATGGGTAGAAGAGTAGTAGCGCCAAAAACTGAACGACATTGATTGGGTTACTCGGTCCCGCGATTGGTCATCGCATGACTTTGGGGGGATCATGGTGACCTTGGTTAGAAGAGTATTTGGGTTTCTGGGACGGGTCATGATCGGCTTCGTCATTGGCGCGTTCATTGGCCTGGCGGTGAGCGATTACCTGATCCGCACAGCCCCTGCTGTACAAGCTGCTAGCATGCCCCTTGACGTGGGCAGAGATTCGCCATAACTGCTCTCATCCCGGAGATTTGGTGCGCCGCAAAAGCACCTTGATCACCTATTCGTCGAGGCCCGTGCGACACGCGGGCCTTTGTCTGTGAAAAAAGGGCCTGGCACTACGGGCTCGCAGCTGAAAGGAACACGGCCTTGGCACGTATCGCCGGCGTGAACATCCCCACCGCAAAGCGCGTCCCTATCGCGCTTACCTACATCACCGGAATTGGCCACACGACGGCCAAGAGCATCTGCGAAGCCACGGGCATCGAGATGACGCGCCGCGTGAACGAGCTTTCTGACGCCGAAGTCCTCGCCATCCGCGAGCACATCGACGCCAACCTGACCGTCGAAGGCGACCTTCGCCGCGAAGTTCAGATGAACATCAAGCGCCTGATGGACCTCGGTTGCTACCGTGGCCTCCGTCACCGCCGCAACCTGCCGGTTCGCGGTCAGCGCACGCACACCAACGCACGCACGCGCAAAGGCCCCGCGAAGGCCATTGCCGGCAAAAAGAAGTAAGGGAGGCTTGAGATATGGCACGCGATAAACGCGCTCCGAAGAAGAAGGTCTCCAAGAATATCGCGTCGGGCGTGGCCCATGTGAATTCGTCCTTCAACAACACCAAGATCCTGATTTCCGACGTCCAGGGGAACGCCATTGCATGGTCCTCCTCCGGCACGATGGGCTTCAAGGGCTCCCGTAAGTCTACGCCCTATGCCGCTCAGATGGCTGCAGAGGACGCGGGCAAGAAAGCGCAGGACCACGGTGTGAAAACGCTTGAGGTCGAGGTGCAGGGCCCTGGTTCTGGCCGCGAAAGCGCACTGCGCGCGTTTGCTGCGCTGGGCTTCACGGTGACGTCCATCCGCGACGTGACGCCGATCGCCCATAACGGCTGCCGCCCACCAAAGCGCCGCCGCGTTTGATTTTTCGCCCCGCGTGACAGCGCGGGGCAGCATTTCGAAGACCCTCGGGACGCCCACGCATCGGATCCAGCGCGGGCAAGAATGGAGGCACTATGATCCACAAGAACTGGGCCGAGCTGATCAAACCGACACAGCTCGAAGTTAAGCCGGGAAATGACCCGATGAAAAACGCCACAGTCGTCGCAGAACCGCTTGAGCGCGGCTTTGGTCTGACGATGGGTAACGCGCTGCGCCGCGTGTTGATGTCGTCGCTTCAGGGCGCGGCTATCACGTCTGTGCAGATCGACAACGTGCTCCACGAGTTCTCCAGCGTTGCTGGTGTCCGCGAGGACGTCACCGACATCGTGCTGAACCTCAAGGGCGTGGCCATCCGCATGGAAGTGGAAGGGCCGAAGCGGCTGTCGATCTCCGCGAAGGGCCCGGGCGTTGTGACCGCGGCCGATATCTCGGAGAGCGCGGGCATCGAGGTTCTCAACAAAGAGCACGTGATCTGCCACCTCGACGAGGGCGCGGACGTGTTCATGGAACTGACGGTCAACACCGGCAAAGGGTATGTCGCCGCCGACAAGAACCGCCCGGAAGACGCACCTATCGGCCTGATGCCGATCGACGCGATCTACTCCCCGGTCAAGCGCGTGTCCTATGACGTGCAGCCCACCCGTGAGGGCCAGGTGCTGGACTATGACAAGCTGACGATGAAGATTGAAACAGATGGCTCCATCACGCCGGACGACGCTGTGGCATATGCCGCGCGCATCCTGCAGGACCAACTGAGCATCTTCGTGAACTTCGACGAGCCGGAGAGCGCGCAGGCCAGCCAGGAAGACGATGGTCTCGAGTTCAACCCGCTTCTTCTGAAGAAGGTCGACGAGCTGGAGCTTTCGGTGCGTTCCGCGAACTGCCTGAAGAACGACAACATCGTCTACATCGGCGATCTCATCCAGAAGACCGAAGCAGAAATGCTGCGCACGCCGAACTTCGGCCGCAAGTCGCTGAACGAGATCAAAGAAGTGCTGTCTGGCATGGGTCTGCACCTTGGGATGGATGTCGAGGACTGGCCGCCAGACAACATCGAGGACCTCGCCAAGAAGTTCGAAGACAACTTTTAAGGGTGTGGCGGGCTAAGGCCCGCCCCGCCAACCCCGGGCATTCCGCCCCACTAAAGCGAGAGCTCTCCAACGCAGGGGGCTCCGAGACAAAGCATAATGAAGGATATGAAATATGCGTCACGCTCGCGGATACCGCCGCCTAAACCGGACCCACGAACACCGCAAAGCGATGTTCTCCAACATGGCTGGCTCGCTCATTGAACATGAGCAGATCAAGACCACGCTTCCTAAGGCAAAAGAACTTCGTTCCATCATCGAAAAGCTTGTCACGCTCGGCAAGCGCGGCGACGCCCACGCAAAGCGTCTGGCAGCAGGTCGTCTCAAGCAATCCGCCCATGTAGACAAGCTTTTTGACGTGCTTGGCCCGCGCTACAAAGAACGCAACGGCGGCTACGTTCGCGTGCTGAAAGCGGGCTTCCGCTACGGCGACATGGCACCGATGGCGATCATCGAATTCGTCGATCGCGACACGGATGCAAAAGGTGCTGCAGACAAGGCACGCCTCGAAGCTGCTGAGGCCGCTGACGAGTAAGCCTCACCGCTTGCAAAGATTGAAGCCCCGCACGGTAACTCCGTGTGGGGCTTTTCTTTTTCCCGCGACGTTATGTGCTGACTCCGATCAGAAGGCTTGCCGTGGCCTCGAATTAACTGTCTTTTTAACAAACGCCTCTGGAGATTCTCTCACCGAGCATTCAGCCGGAGGTTGAGATTGATCAAAAGTTGATAGCGGGAATGTCCGGGAAATCAGGTCTTGATGAGGTTCTAGGTGAGATCGCCTACTTGGCGCCGGCGGGGTACTACGTCGGGCTCCATATTCGATTCACCTCACCTCTGATGACGCTGCAGACATACCCCGGGGAGTGGATCGAGGCCTACACGGCCAAAGGTTACGCCCTCAGGGATCCCATCATCGCTTGGGGCTTCGGTCAGGAGACTGCCTCCCGCTGGAGCGAAATTGAAATTCCCGATCCATTCGGAATTCTGGATGAGGCTGCCACCTATGGGCTGCAATACGGCGTCGTGGTGCCGGTGGGTGAACTTCGCTCCCGCACTATTGGCTCTGTCGCGCGTTCAGATCGGGAATTTTCGGATGCCGAGATCGCTGTGATCTCGCACCACGTCGAGCGGTTGCATGAACTCACGCAGCCGCCCGAGCGCCTCACTGAGGCGCAACTCACTGCCTTGCGCTTCATCGCCGAAGGGGAACGGCACGCAGCTGCAGCAGCCAAGCTCAACATTTCGGAAAGTGCGTTGAAGGCCCGCCTGACAGCGGCGCGAGAGAAGCTGTTCGCTCGCACCACTGCAGAAGCCATCCAGCGTGCCAAAGATTATGGTCTGCTGTAATCCACGCCGCCCACCCTAGGGATGAGGGCAAGGTGTTTGTCACTGTAAACCTGGGGATACAAATGCAAACCACCACCCTCTCTTTCGCCAATCTACACAACCATGGCGAGCTTTTTGCAAACGTGCTTCGTGCACGTAGGCAATCGTTTATTGTTCAGAACCAATGGGACTTACCCGAAGCCATGGGCATGGAGTACGACCAGTACGACACGCCAGCGAGCCGCTGGGTCGCAGTTCATGAATTCGGCGAGGTGTACGCCGGCATTCGTTTGACGCCCACGACGGCGCGGTGTGGGATATATTCCTACATGATCCGCGACGCTCAATTGGGTCTTCTGGATTCCATTCCGACGGACCTTCTTTACGAAGAGGCTCCCGTTCAGGAGAACATCTGGGAGAGCTCGCGTGTCTTCGTGAGCCACACGACGCCGCAGCGCATTCGTCGCCGGGTGCATGCCATGCTGATCATGGAAATGACCCGTGCCGCGCGTGAGCTTGGTGCTGTGCAGGTGCTGGGCCTCATCCCGGCCAACTGGCCTCGTTGGACCCGCCGTTGCGGGCTCGATGGGACAGCGGCTGGACCGGTGATGTCGCTCGATGGCATCGATAACCAGTGTGTCATGCTCAATCTCGCCGAGAAGTTGCACTAATCGGTTGGTATTGGGGGTGAGTGACAGAGGGTGTCGCCTGCTTGAGCGCTAGCGACCCCTTTTGCTTCTCGCTGCCATGGACCATGGTGGGGGCCATGGCTGACCTCTTCGATACCGAGCTGCCTGCGTCTGATGATGCAGCACGGCCTCTTGCTGACAGGCTTCGGCCTGCGCGGCTGGAGGAAGTCATCGGTCAGCAGCAGGTGTTGGGACCGGAGGCACCTTTGGGTGTAATGCTGGCGGCTGGGTCGCTGGGCTCCATTATCTTTTGGGGGCCGCCCGGCGTCGGTAAGACCACGATCGCCCGCCTTTTGGCGGAGGCGACTGACCGCCATTTTGTCCAGATCTCGGCGATCTTTTCGGGCGTGCCAGAGCTGCGCCGTGTCTTCGACGAAGCCAAGCTGCGTCGTAAGCAAGGGCGCGGAACGCTTTTGTTCGTGGACGAAATCCACCGCTTCAACAAAGCGCAGCAGGATGGCTTTCTTCCGCATATGGAAGACGGCACCATCCTCCTTGTTGGCGCGACGACCGAGAACCCGTCATTCGAGCTAAACGCGGCTGTGCTGAGCCGTGCGCAGGTGCTCGTGCTCGAACGGCTGTCCGATGATGATCTGGAGGAGATGATCACCCGGGCGGAGCGGACGCTTGAGGCGTCGTTGCCGCTGACGAGCAGTGCCCGCGCAGCGCTGCGAGAGATGGCAGATGGCGATGGCCGGGCGCTCTTGAACTTGGTGGAGCAGGTGGCCGCCTGGAAGGTGGAAGAACCGCTGGACGCCGAAGCCCTAGGCGCCCGCTTGATGCGGCGCGCGGCCGTTTACGACAAGTCCGGTGACGGGCACTACAATCTCATTTCAGCGCTCCATAAGTCGGTCCGAGGCAGCGATCCGGACGCTTCGATCTACTGGTTCGCGCGCATGCTCGAGGGCGGCGAGGATCCTCGCTATCTCGCGCGTCGGTTGACGCGGATGGCTGTGGAAGACATCGGCCTCGCCGACCCGCAGGCGCAAACTGTTTGCCTGCAGTCTTGGGAAACCTACGAGAGGCTTGGTTCCCCGGAGGGCGAATTAGCGCTGGCGCAAGCGGTCATCTATCTGGCGCTTGCGCCGAAATCGAATGCGGCCTACGTGGCCTATAAATCCGCGCGTCGCTTGGCCAAGGAAAGCGGCTCCACGCCGCCGCCCAAGCACATCCTGAATGCAGCAACGTCGCTTCTCAAGGATCAGGGGTACGGCAAAGACTATGCCTACGATCACGATTCAGAAGATGGTTTTTCTTGCCAGAACTACTTTCCTGACGGCTTGGACCGGCCGAAGCTGTACGACCCCGTTGAGCGCGGTTTCGAGCGCGACTTGGGTAAACGCATCGCCTATTTCGACAAGCTTCGACAGCGCCGCTAGCCGCATGATTGCGCAACTCTGAGCGAAAATTCGGGCAACGTGCCGTGGGCCTCGGTTGACTCCAAAGGCCATGATAGCGAAAGACGCGGCGTGGTCGGAAACCTTGCATATATAGCCCTCGGTGGCGCGCTAGGGTCTGTTGCACGGGCTCTCGTTGGCATGGCTGTCGCCTTTCCGGGCGGCACGTTGACGGTCAACGTGCTTGGATCTTTCCTAATCGGAGTGGCCTTCGCAGCAGGCTTTGCAGAGCGGTCTACGCTCCATGCCTTTGTCATGCTGGGCTTTCTGGGAGGGTTCACAACCTTCTCCACATTCTCATTGGACGTGCTCAAGCTCGTGCAGGCCGGACAAGGCCAAGCGGCGTTCGGATACGTCCTTGTATCCGTCCTGTTTTCCATTGGGGCATGTGCCTTTGGTTTCTTCGTGGCGGGGCGGTTCGCATGAGCAGAGTTCAAACAATCGAAATTGCGCCCGGTGACGGCGGGCAACGGCTGGATCGCTTTCTGAAGCGCATGTTCCCGCAGCTGGGGCAGGGCCGTATTGAAAAGATGTGCCGCAAGGGCGAGCTGCGTTTGGATGGTGGGCGAGTGAAGGCCTCTGCCCGAGTGGAAGCGGGTCAGATGCTTAGAATTCCACCGTTGCCGACGGGGGAGAAGCCCAAGCACGAGGAAGGCTACATAGACGACCGCGACGCCGAAATGATCCGGCGCACTGTCATCTATCGCGATGACCACATCATCGCTTTGAACAAACCACCGGGCCTTCCCGTGCAGGGCGGCTCAAAGCAGACGCGTCATGTGGACGGCTTGGGCGCGGCGCTTCGGTTCGGCCTCGAGGAGAACCCGCGCCTCGTACACCGGCTCGATAAGGATACCTCGGGCGTCTTGCTTCTGGCGCGCTCGCGTCAGGTGGCCGCGGGCCTTACAGAGGCGTTCCGCCACCGCGCAACCCGCAAGATCTATTGGGCCGCCGTCGCAGGTGTGCCGCAGCCCAAGGCGGGCGTGATCAAATACGGTCTCATGAAGGCCCCCGGCCACGGCAAGGACGGCGCGGGAGAGAAGATGCACGTGGTGCATCCAGACGATGTGCCCAACACCGATGGTGCCAAGCGCGCCACGACAGAATTTGCGACCGTCGAAGCCTTGGGCCGCAGGGCTGCATGGATGGCCTTGGTTCCGGTAACCGGTCGTACCCACCAGCTGCGCGCTCATATGGGGGCGCTTGGCCATCCGATTGTGGGCGACGGAAAGTATGGCGGCTCGGGGCAGGAAAACCTTGGCGATGGCTGGGGGGCGGCGCTGGGCGGCAGCTTCTCCAAAAAACTGCACCTGCACGCACGGTCCCTCACGCTTGAGCATCCGGTCACAGGCGCGACGCTTCACCTAACCGCGCCCTTGCCCGAGCACATGGCCCGCACCTGGGCGGAGTTTGGGTGGGAACCTGAAGAGGCCCCCGTCGATCCCTTCAAGGAGCTGTAATGCGCCTCATCCTCTTTGATTTTGATGGCACGCTGGTCGACAGTCAGGCCCACATCGTGGGGTCTATGGAGGCGGCGTTCACCTCTCAGGGGCTTACCCCGCCTACGCAGGCAGAAACGCTTTCCATCGTGGGCCTTTCCTTGCCGCGGGCCATGGCCGTGTTGTCGCCGGAGGGCCCGACGGACGATTTGGTGGCGGCCTACAAGCAAGCCTACGGTGATCTGCGCACGAGCCATGGCGAAAGGTCAGCCTCCCCCCTCTACCCGGGAATTATGGACCTTCTGCGCGCTCTGCATGCGGAGCCTGAGACGCTGCTTGGCTTGGCGACGGGCAAGTCCCGGCGCGGTCTCGATCATGTGCTCGAGGTCCATGATATCGCGCGCTATTTTGTGACCCGTCAGGATGCTGATGGGCATCCTTCGAAGCCTCACCCGTCCATGGCAACCACGGCTTTGGCCGAGGCGGGCTGTGAACGTGGCGTGATGGTCGGGGATACGACGTTCGACATGGACATGGGCCGCGCGGCTGGTATGGCCACGCTTGGTGTCGCGTGGGGATATCACCCTGTGACCCGATTGGCCGAACATGCGGATGTCGTCGTGCAAGAAGTGCCCGCTATCCATGAAGCCCTGAACGAGATTTGTCCGGAGACACTTACGTGAGCGAATGGAAAACGAAGCGATTTTGGACCTCGGCGGATGTGTCTGCGTCCGGTGACGGCTTTACGGTGACCCTTGACGGTCGCAGCGTGAAAACGCCCGGGAAATCGCCACTGATTGTGCCGACGGAGGCGCTCGCCCAAGCGATTGCGGTTGAATGGGACGCGCAGGAGGAGGAGATCAATCCCCTCACCATGCCCGTGACCCGGTCCGCGAACTCTGCAATCGAAAAGATTGTTCCGCAGCGAAGCGTGGTTGTGGATGCCTTGGCCGAATACGGCGGTTCTGACCTGATCTGCTACCGGGCCGAACGCCCGGTCGAACTCGTGACGCGTCAGAACGAAGCCTGGAATCCGTTGCTGGAGTGGGCCAAGACCGAACTCGGTGCGGGTCTTACGACGACGACCGGTGTGATGTTCGCGGCTCAGCCAGCGGAAGCCTTGTCTGCGTTGCGCGCGCCTTTGGAAGAGGCCACGCCGTTCGAGCTCGCCGGGCTGCATGATCTGATCATGCTTTCAGGCTCGCTCGTGATCGGGTTGAAGGCCCGAGAGATGGCGACCGTGAGCGAGCTTTGGGACGCCAGCCGCGTGGACGAAACATTCCAAGCGGATGAGTGGGGCTATGACGAGGAAGCTCAGGAAGCGGCAGAGGCGAAACGGGAGGCTTTTGAGGCCGCGCACCGATTCTATTTGTTGTCTCAACCGTCCAATTAAGGGTTCAGATTCCCGCTAAACGCGTGTTTGGGGCGGCTGTTTCGCCCACATAAGATTCATGCCGCGCGAGCTGACCCCTCATAGGCTGCGTAGTGCCTGCTCAAGGGCGCAGAATCAGCGCCCAACAATGCGGCAGAGCCCGCACCAGGCTGTGCAGTTGCCCAAAAATTGAGATTCTCGCCGCCAAAAGCACTTCAAGCTGTTGACGATGGCCGAAGATTTTGCCCAAAGTTTACGCCATTGCCAGGAGGGAGACTAGCTGGCGATGGGTGGCGTGCTACGTCACCTTTCATGAACCGGCCTACATTGGTCGGGCAATCAGGAAGAGGTAAATATGAAAAAATCTGTCATTCTGGGCGCACTCACCGTCGCAGGCATGGCCGCCGGGACCGCTGGCGCGGCTACGCTGGACGACGTGAAGGCACGCGGCGTGCTTAACTGCGGCGTGACCACTGGCGTTCCGGGGTTCGCAGAGCCTGACGCCGACGGCGTTTGGCAGGGCTTCGACGTGGCTGTGTGCCGCGCTGTTGCTGCTGCTGTGCTCAACGACCCAACGGCTGTTGAATTCGTTCCGACGACCGGCAAGACGCGCTTCACCGCGCTGGCCGCAGGCGAAATCGATATGCTTGCTCGTAACACGACTTGGACGTTCTCGCGCGACGTGGACCTCAAATTCGAATTCACCGGCGTGAACTACTACGACGGTCAGGGCTTCATGGTTCCTGCTGATCTGGGCGTTGCTTCCGCAGCCGACCTCGACGGCGCAACCGTCTGCATCCAGACCGGTACCACGACCGAACTGAACCTCGCGGACTTCTTCCGCGCGAACGGCATCTCCTACGAGCCCGTGCCGATCGAAACTGGTTCCGAAGCTGTTCAGCTGTTCCTAGCAGGCTCCTGCGACGTTTACACGACGGACCGCTCCGCACTGGCCGCTCAGCGCGCCAACTTCCCGACGCCGGACGACTACGTTGTTCTGCCGGAAGTGGTTTCCAAAGAGCCGCTCGGCCCGCTTGTTCGCCACGGCGACCACGAGTGGGGTGACGTTGTTCGCTGGACGCTCAACGCCCTGATCACTGCAGAAGAGCTTGGTGTGACCTCCGCGAACATCGAAGAGCTTTCCGGCGGCACCAACAACCCGGAAATCAACCGTCTGCTCGGTTCCGAAGGTACGCTGGGCGAAATGCTCGGCCTCGACGCCGAATGGGCCAAGCGCGCCATCATGGCGGGCGGCAACTACGGCGAAGTGTTCGACGGCAACATCGGTGAGGCGACCAACATCGGCCTCGCACGCGGCCTGAACGCACAGTGGACTGACGGCGGTCTGCTGTACTCCCCGCCGTTCCGCTAAGAACTGCACGGGAAGGGCGCGGGTCAAACCGCGCCCTTTCTACTTTTGCAACACGCCGGGAATTTGAGAGCGCGCAAAGCGCCAATGGGAGCCCGGTGGCCAACAGGGGACGTCGATGTCGACCACCACCGACCCAGGGACCGAGGGCGGGTTCCGTTTAAGCCAGCTAATCTACGACACACGCTATAGATCGACGACCTTTCAGGTCATCGCCGTGGCTGTGCTGGCCTACTGCCTTTACCAATTGTACGGGAATGCCCGCCAAAACTTCGCGGATGCTGACCTGAACATCTCGTGGCTCTTCCTTTGGGAGCCGGCGGGGTACGACATTAACCAACGGCCTATCGAATATAACTCTCAGAGTACCCACCTGCGGGCCTCTATCGTTGGCGCGATCAACACGATCATCGTGGCCGTGTTGGCCTGTATCTCCGCGACTGTGATCGGCGTCTTCGCCGGTGTCGCGCGGCTGTCCAACAACTGGATCGTCTCCAAGATGATGAGCGCCTATGTTGAGGCGTTCCGCAACGTGCCGGTCCTGATCTGGATCCTCATCATCTTCTTGGCGATGTCGAACGCCTTCCCGCAACCTCGCGCATTCCGTGGAGAAACCCCGGACGCTGAGATGTTGTGGGGCATGTTCGCGTTCACGAACCGCGGCGTCTATGTGCCCTCATTCGTCAACGATGGCGCGATGGCGACCATCTTCTGGTTGGTTATCCTCGCGTCGATCGTCGGCGTCTTTGCCTACCGCAGGTATGCCAAGAAGCTGCTTTACGATACCGGTCGGTTGCTTCCGACGGGCTGGCCTTCGTTGGCCATTCTTATCGTGCCTGGCCTGCTGGCGTACTTTATCCTCGGCCAACCTGTTGGACTGGAAAACCCTGAGCTTAAGGGCTTCAACTTCCAGGGTGGTGTGCACCTTCGCTTGTCCTTGATCGCGCTTTGGTTTGCCTTGGCGATCTACACTGGCGCCTTCATCGCCGAGAACGTGCGCGCAGGTATCCAGGCGATCAGCAAGGGTCAGACTGAAGCTGCGGCTTCCTTGGGTCTGCGACCAGGTCGGATCATGAATCTTGTGGTTCTGCCGCAAGCCCTGCGGGTCATCATCCCGCCGCTGATTTCGCAGTATCTGAACATTACGAAGAACTCCTCGCTGGCGATTGCCGTGGGTTACATGGATATCACCGGTACGCTGGGAGGCATCACGCTGAACCAGACCGGACGCGCGATCGAATGCGTGCTTCTTCTTATGCTCTTCTACCTCTGCGTTTCGCTGCTGATCTCGTTCTTCATGAACATCTACAACAACGCCATGAAGCTGAAGGAGCGTTGAGATGAGCGACAACACAAACAACGATGTGAGCTACGTTCGTACCGAGTTCCTCGAGCCATCTGAGCCGCCCATGGCGGTTGGTGGTCCGGTTAAGTGGATAAAGGACAACCTGTTCTCCAGCTGGTTCAACTCCATCCTCACGGTCATCGCTCTGTACTTCATCATCCGCATTGCGGTGGGCGTTTACCCTTGGTTCGCCAACAGCGTCTGGGGCACGGACGGTCTTGCCGCCTGTCGCGAGATCCTTGATGGCGCGACCGGGGCCTGCTTCTCGATCCTGCAAGAACGCTGGAACCAGATGCTCTTTGGCTTCTACCCGTCCGAGGAATACTGGCGCCCGATCGTGGGCCTGATCCTTCTCGCGGTCGCGGCGGCACCCGTCCTCTTCTGGACACTGCCTCGCCAGCTTCTCTACTTCACAGGGATCTACCCCTTCCTGGCCTACTGGTTGGTCTATGGCGGGTCGATCTGGTTTCCGATATTACTACTTGTCGCCCTCTGCCTTTCCTATCTAGCTTACGCGCGTTTCGTTAAGTCCAGCTTCGTCGGAGCGATAGCCGTCTTTATCATCGCGTTTTCGGTCCTGATGCTTAACCCGCTGGGCGGTTTACTGTCACTCGTCAGCTTTGTCGCGACCCAGCTTTCGCAACTGCTGGGTGGCGGTGACGTGACCGTGGATTTGATCATCGGCGACCGGAGGCTATCGGATCTGATGCCCCTCTTTGGTTATCTGCAAGGGTGGCTGGACGGATCTTTCCTTGGCCTTGCCCTGCCGGAGGTCACCACGCGTGACGTTGGTGGCTTCATGCTCAACATGATCCTCGGCACGATCTGTGTGTCGCTCTCGATCCCGCTGGGCATTGTGCTTGCGCTTGGTCGTCAGTCGAACCTGCCGGTCATCAAGGGCTTCTGCGTGATCTTTATCGAGTTCATCCGGGGTGTGCCTCTTATCACGCTGCTCTTCGTGGCGAACGTTATGCTGGCCTACTTTTTCCCGGCGGAATCGAACCCGGACCTCATTCTGCGCGTGATCATCATGATCACCATGTTTTCGGCGGCCTATATCGCCGAGGTGATCCGGGGCGGTCTGGCGGCTCTGCCGCGGGGTCAGTACGAAGCGGGTGACTCGCTGGGGCTGGATTACCCGCAGTCGATGCGTCTGATCATCCTGCCTCAGGCACTGAAGATCTCGATCCCGGGGATCGTGAACGTGGCTGTGGGTCTTTTCAAAGACACCACGCTCGTCTCGGTTATCTCGATGTTCGACCTCGTCGGCATCATCCGGGGCCCGATCCTTGGCTCCACGCAGTGGACGGGCATCTATTGGGAAGTCTTCGGCTTTGCCGCGCTTCTGTTCTTTGTCGTCTGCTACGGCATCTCTCAATATTCCCAGTGGCTCGAACGCCAGCTGGCAACGGACCATAGGTAATCATCATGGCTCAAGCTGAAATGAAAGTCTCTGACGAGATCGCTATCACCATCGACGGCATGAACAAGTGGTACGGATCGTTCCACGTGCTTCGCGATATCAACCTGACCGTGAACCGGGGCGAGCGGATCGTTATCTGCGGCCCTTCGGGTTCGGGTAAGTCGACGCTCATCCGCTGCATCAACGCATTGGAAGAGCATCAGCAAGGCTCCATCGTTGTGGATGGCACGCTTCTGTCGTCGGACCTCAAGAACATCGACACGATCCGGTCCGAGGTTGGCATGTGCTTCCAGCATTTCAACCTCTTCCCGCACCTGACGATCCTTGAGAACCTGACGCTGGCACCGATCTGGGTCCGCAAGACCCCGAAGAAGGAAGCCGAAGAGGTGGCGATGCACTACCTCGGCAAGGTGAAGATCCCCGATCAGGCAAACAAGTACCCCGGTCAGCTTTCCGGTGGTCAGCAGCAGCGTGTGGCGATCGCGCGTTCGCTGTGCATGAAGCCGCGGATCATGCTCTTTGACGAGCCGACCTCTGCCCTCGATCCCGAGATGATCAAAGAGGTGCTCGACACCATGATCGAGCTCGCCGAGGAAGGCATGACCATGCTCTGCGTGACCCACGAGATGGGCTTTGCTCGTCAGGTCGCCAACCGCGTGATCTTCATGGACGCCGGTCAGATCGTGGAACAGAATGAGCCGGAAGAGTTCTTCAACAATCCGCAGTCGGATCGTACGAAGCTTTTCCTCAGCCAGATTCTTGGCCACTAAACAGGTTGCGCCCTTCTGGGGCGCACCGAAATACAAAATCAAACCCCAGCCCGGCGTCATGCTTGGCTGGGGTTTCTCGTTTCCAAATGGTCTGTAGCGCTGGCCTGGCCTGTCAGAGATCGCGTGGCACCGTAAAGGCGCGTGGACTGGCGATGTCGGCGCGCAGCTCCGACCAAGCGCCGTCGAACTGAGCGACAAGGGTGGCGGCGGTCGGGTAATGCTCAAACCGTTCATGCGTCGGATGGGTGCCTAGTATCATGCCTGCGAATTCGGCGATGCCGGGGTTGTGCCCGAGCACCAGCAGACACTCCCCATGAGCTTGCTGGACCTCCGCAAGGATCGTTTCAGGCGGTGCGAGGTAAAGCGTACGTTTGAACTGAAGCTCCGCCTCAAGGCCCATGAGTTCCCAAGTCTGAGCCGTGCGACGGGCGCTGGAGCACAGCACCAAATCCGGTGCGAACCCACCGAAGCGCAGCCATTCGCCGATCGCCTTTGCCGAAGTCTTCCCACGCGTATTGAGCGGGCGATCGACATCGCTGACACCCGGGTCGCCCCAACTGGATTTCGCATGGCGCATGACGATGAGTGTCTTCATCTGAGGAACGCTTCCATGTGAAATTGAGCATGCGCAGGGGTCTGCAACCGAGAGACGGGGCAGGACCTTCGCACCGCGCACCCATGCTCAAGGCAAGGGGCATCGAGGGTTGAGGCGAGGTACGCCTTGCAGGCAGCGACGTCGTAGCCGTCTGCGGTCAACGCGCTGACGGGGCAGGCAGACGTGCACAGTTGGGCACAAGTCTCGCACGGGCGCGTTTCCTCCACGAGGCTAAAGCGCTCCTTGAATCTCAAGCCGCCGCGGTAGGACACGTTGAGCCCCATGTCCGAGCCCACAAGAAGCTGCACAGGGCTTTGCCATGCGCGGCCGCTCTCTTGGGCCCATCTGAAGAAGGGGGCGGGTTCGTCACCGAAGGGGAAAAGGGGGTGCGCGCCGAGCTGTGCCGCGATGGCCGAGACAATGCGAGCGCTCCAGCGGTCCATTGGGTCCGCCGCGCCATCACCGTATTCGAGGCTGGCAGTGAAGATGTCCCAAAAGCCGGCAGAGGGGCTCAATAGAACGATAGTGCCGCCGTCGTCGGGCGAAACTGTTCCATTCGCAGCCAAACCGTGTTCGGCCAGATTGTCGTGTAGTGCTGATTGATCGACCGGAGACATGACGCGCCCACAGTTTCCACCCTACGGATAGAAGCCTAGGGCCTTTCTCGACTGTCTGGCAAGTATTCCCCGACTATTTGGATCGGATCAGCGTGCCCGCCCCGTGTTCGGTGAAAAGCTCGAGCAGGCAAGCCTGTGGGGCGCGTCCATCGAGGATGACGACGGCCCGAACACCGCCTTCTAGCGCGGCGATGCATGTCTCTGTTTTGGGGATCATGCCCCCGGCAATGGTGCCGTCGGCGATCAGGTTGTGGATATCGGCGACGGTGAGGTCGGTGATGACCTCCTTGTCCTTGTTCTGCACACCATCCACATCGGTGAGCAGGAGGAGGCGGTCGGCCTGCAAAGCCGCGGCGATTGCACCGGCAGCCGTATCGCCGTTGATATTCATCGTCTCGCCATCGCGGCCAACACCGAGCGGGGCGATTACAGGCACGATATCATCAGCAAAGAGGGTCGTCAGAAGGCGCGGATCCACCTCCGCGGGTTCGCCCACGAGGCCAAGTTCAGGCGCCGCCGCGTCACAGGTAATGAGGCCCGCGTCCTTGCCAGAGATGCCAACCGCGCGGCCCCCTTGGGCGTTGATCGCTTGCACGATGCGTTTGTTGACCGTGCCGGATAGCACCATCTCCACCACGTCGACTGTGGCTTCATCGGTGACGCGCTTTCCGTTCACAAACTCGGATTTCACACCCAGCTTGCCCAGCATCTCGTTGATCATGGGGCCACCGCCGTGGACGATCACGGGGTTCACACCGACCTGCTGCATCAGCACCACGTCGCGCGCAAAGCTCTCCATCGCCTCGGCTGAGCCCATGGCATGACCGCCCAGTTTGATGACAACAATCGCACCCTCATAGCGCTGCATATACGGCAGCGCCTGAGACAGTGTGCGGGCGGTGGCAATCCAGTCTTGGTTCATATCGTCTCGAGCTTTCATATCGCGCTCGTCTAGCCCGCTACCGCGCCCTTGCCAAGCGTGCTAGCCTTTTCCCATCGAAGGAGAGCATTCATGGCAGACCGGCAGAAAACACTGCTTCTGACGGGCGCAAGTCGAGGAATCGGCCACGCCACAGTCAAAAGGTTTTCGGCAGAAGGGTGGCGCGTTCTGACGTGCTCGCGCATGGCCTTCGACCCGCGCTGTCCTTGGCCCGGGGGGGAAGACAATCACATCCAGGTCGATCTGTCTGATCCGAACATGACTGTGAAAGCCATCGAAGAAGTCCGTGAGAAGGTGAATGGCAAGCTGGATGCGCTGGTCAACAACGCCGGGATTTCGCCCAAGGGAGAAGAAGGTGAGCGTCTCAATACGCTCAACACCAATCTGAGGACTTGGGGGCAGGTCTTCCATGTGAACTTCTTTGCGTCTGTCATCCTCGCACGTGGTTTGCAGGCGGAGCTGACGGCCGCCGAAGGTTCCATCGTAAATGTGACGTCCATTGCCGGCGCGCGGGTCCATCCCTTTGCAGGCGCGGCCTACGCGACATCCAAGGCGGCGCTCGCGGCGCTTACCCGTGAGATGGCGCATGATTTCGGCCCTCTTGGGGTGCGCGTGAATGCGATAGCGCCCGGTGAGGTCGAAACGTCGATCCTCTCTCCCGGAACAGACAAGATCGTTGAGAAGCTGCCGCTGCGGCGGCTCGGTCAGCCGGCTGAAGTTGCCGATGTCATCTGGTTCTTGTGCACGCAGCAGTCGAGCTATGTCACCGGGACCGAGATCGAAGTGAACGCGGGCCAGCACGTTTAAGCGCGGACGTCAGTCCAGATTGGCGATAATTGCGCGCAGCGTATCGATGCCATCGCCCTTTTCAGACGATGTAAGCACGAGCTCTGGGAAAGCCGCGGGGTGCTTTGACAGCTTTGCGCGCACCTGTTCGAGCACCTTGTCGGTCTGGTTGGTCTTATTCTTGTCGACCTTGGTGAGGACCGCTTGGAACGTCACAGCTGAGCTGTCGAGAAGGCGCATGATCTCTTCATCGACCGGTTTTACCCCATGTCGCGCGTCGATCAGGACAAAGGCCCTGCGAAGATTGACGCGCCCGGCGAGGTAGGCCTTCAGCAGGCGCTGCCACTTCTCGACCACCGCGACAGGCGCGTTGGCAAAGCCATAACCCGGCAGGTCAACGAGATAGCGATCTGCCAGGGAGAAGAAGTTGATCTCTTGCGTCCGGCCCGGCGTGTTGGAGGCGCGGGCAAGGCCCTTTTGGCGTGTGAGCGCGTTGATAAGGCTCGACTTGCCGACATTTGACCGGCCTGCAAAGCAGACCTCAACTCGATCTCCATCCGGCAGCCCGTCCATTGCGACGACGCCCTTAACGAACTCCGTGTGCTGCGCGAAGAGCAGTCTGCCCTTTTCGAGGACTTCGGGTTCATCGATCTGAGCGGCCGGAAAAGAGAGCACTAACCCACCATTTCGACAGCGTCGCCCACATTCACCGGCCCTGCAGAGATAACGCGTGCAAAGACGCCGAAATCGATATGGCCCCAACCTTCTTGCAGAAGGTCCAGGGTAGGCGTGTCGCGTCGTCCCGTCGCCGGATCAACGGTCGTCGCAGGGCAGCGATCGATACGGTCCTCGACGGCTAGCTCAATGGCGCCGATCCGGATTGTCTTGCCGACCCACTCGAACTCTTCCCATGGCGCGAGGCCTTCGACCCAAAGGTTGCCGCGGAAACGAAGCGGCGAAAGCTCGCGTCCCGCCTTCTGGCTCAGCGCGCGCAGCGATGCGTGGCTCAGGATGCTGACGTAAGGGTTCGGGTTGTCCGTCATGCCCTGACCTTGGGCGGCACTTTGCGCACGCACCACGGCAGTTGAGCGCCGGGCTTCCGGCGGCATCACGCCTGCAATCCAGTCGATGATCTTGCTGCCTTCGCTGTCTGGGTCCGCGGTCAAATCGGCCAGTTCAGGGTGGCGGAGCGTGACTGTCCCTGTCGCTTCATCAAGCGAGCAGGTGACGGCCATCAATGTTGGAACATGGGCACCGCGCGAGAAGTTTCCGCAACGTGCCCACTCCGATCCATCAGACTTCGATTTCTCATGGGCGACGGCCCATACGCGATCCCAAGGGAGCGTATGGTCGGCAGCCAACGTTACAGACTCCAGCAGCTCAGAGCCATGGGCCTTGATCGGGTGCCGATAGATATCCGCGAGAGTGCCCATCTACTTCTTTTCAGATGAGGTGGTGGCTTTCTTGAAGCTCGCCCGAATGTTTCCGAACACGTCCGGCTTCACCCCTTGGCTGCGCATGATGAGGTACTGCTGGGCAAACGTGATGAGGTTGTTTGCGATCCAGTAGACGATCAGGCCGCTGGCGAAAGTGCCGAGCATGAACATGAAGACCCAAGGCATCCAGGCAAAGATCATTGCTTGTGTTGGATCTGTGGGCGCTGGGTTGAGCTTCTGTTGCAGCCACATCGAGATACCGAGGAACAGCGGCAGGATGCCAAGGAAGAGCAGGGCAACAATCGACCCAGGCTCCGGCCCTGCGAAGGGCAAGAGGCCAAAAAGGTTCATGATGGACGTCGGGTCAGGCGCGCTGAGGTCTTGGAAGACGCCGAACCATGGCGCGTGACGCAATTCCAGCGTCACGAAAATCACCTTGTAGAGGCTGAAGAAGATCGGGATCTGCATAAGGATCGGCAAACAGCCTGCGGCTGGGTTCACCTTGTTCTTCTTGTAGAGCTCCATCATGCCCTGCTGCAGCTTTTGACGGTCGTCGCCCGCGGCTTCTTTCAGCTTTTCCATCTCTGGCTGCAGCTCTTTCATGCGCGCCATCGACGCGTAGGAGCGGTAGGCCAGCGGGAAGAGAACCGCCTTGATCACAAGCGTCAGCGCGATGATCGACCAACCCATGTTGCCGATGGCTGCGTTCAACCAATGCAGGACGGCGAAGATGGGCTTCGTAAGGAAGAAGAACCAACCCCAGTCGATGGAGTCGAGGAAGCGGTCGATGCCGTCGTCGTTCTGGTAATTGCGGATCGCTTCCCATTCTTTCGCGCCGGCAAAGAACTGCGCCGTGGCAGTTTCCGTGGCGCCGGCGGCTAGGTCGCGCGTCGGGTAAAGCGTGAGCGCCTGCATGATGCCGGTGTTGTTGCTCATCTGCGCAGTGGAGGTGAACGCCGCACCCGGGGCTGGGACGAGAGTTGTCATCCAGTAGTGGTCCGTGAAGCCGATCCAGCCGTTGCTTTCGACGCGCATGTTGCGCGAGCCGCTGGAGTTTGATCCATCGGCTTCGAGATCGGCGATATCGTCGTAGTTCACTTCGTTGAGCTCGCCGTCCGTCATGCGCACGAGGCCTTCATGCAGGATGAAGAAGCCCTTGAGATCTTCCGGAATGCCATGACGGCGGATCAAGCCGTAGGGTGCAAGACGCTTCGTTTCGGCAGTCGTGTTTGTGACCGATTGCTCGATCGTGAACATGTAATCGCTGTCGATCGAAATGGTCTTCTGGAATGTGAGGCCGGCGGGGCTATCCCAGCTCAAAATAACGGGTGACTCCGGGCTCAGCGTATCGCCGGAAGCCAGTGTCCACGTGGTGTCCGGTCCAGGGACGTCTTCAGGCGAGAGCCCAGCGCCCTGTGCCCAGCCATGGGCGGCGTAGTAGGTGCCCGTGGCGCCTTCTGGCGACAGGAGCGTCACAATAGGTGCGTCTTCGTCCGTGGTCTCGCGATAGTCTCGGAGTTTGAGATCATCGATCCGGCCGCCGTAGAGCGAAATCGATCCTTCAAGTCGTGGCGTCTCGATCTGCACCCGCTGTGCGTCAGCGAGGGCTGCGCTGCGCGTTTCGGCCGGGTTTGCAACGGAACCGGGCGCTGCGGGCGCGTTGCTTTGCTGTGCCGTCGGAAGCGTCGCGTCGGTTTGTCCGGCGATCTGCGGCTCTGTTGCAGGACCTTCAGCGGGAGGCTCTGGGGCGAAGAATGCCATCCAGACAAGGAGCACAACGAAGCTCAGTCCAGTCGCTAGAAGAAGGTTCTTGTTCTGCTCGTCCATTCCGGCCGCTCCACCCAAGTCCAAGTTGTTCTTTCATGGAAAGATAAGGGGTCACGCCTGTGGGCCCAACCCCCTTGAAAAACTGGGGCTGTTCAACATTGCGCGGTGCATGAGGTCAAGCAGAAAGCCCCCGTCGCTTTGCAGTGATGGGGGCCATGCTCCGGCATTCTTTTAACATTTGCCTGTATTTAGCCCGCGGCGCGTCTCGCTGCGGTATTTGCGCCCGCTAGTTTCTGTTCATGGCGGTCGATCCATCCGACCGTGTCGTCAAAGGGCATGGGACGTGCCAACCCGTATCCCTGAACGTGACCACAGCCGAGTTGTGACAGAACCGCATGCTCGCCAAGCCCTTCGACGCCTTCTGCGAGCGTTTCCAGCCCCAGCCTTTCCGCCATCATCAAGATCGCGGCGATCATGCGCTGCTGTTCTGGATCTTCATCCACTTTCATCACAAAGGAGCGGTCAATCTTGATGCGGCTCACGGAGAACCGGCGGATGGAGGAGATGGACGCATGGCCCGTGCCAAAGTCATCGAGGTCGATCATGCAGCCAAGTTCGGCGAGCCCGGCGATGTTGCGTGTGACGACATCGTCATCGGAGTTCGCGACAACCGATTCCAGCACCTCGATACAAAGCCTTTCTGCTTCGATCTCGAACCGGTCGAGCTCCCATCTCACCTTGTCCACGAGTTTCGGATTGCGGAGCTCATCGGGGGAGAAGTTCACACCAACAGTCGGAACCCGCACCCCGGCTTCATCCCATGCTTTGAGAGCGGTCAGTGCGTGATAGAGCATCGCCTCACCCAAGCGTTCCATCATACCGGCCTGTTCGATCGCGGGAAGGAATTCGGCAGGTGACACAAGCCCGCGTTCAGCATGCTTCCAGCGCGCCAAGGCTTCAAAGCCTGTTACGCGGCCCGTCTCGGTAGATACCTGAGGCTGGAACCACGGGTGAATATCACCTGAATCAAGCGCTGTACCGACTTCTTCGATCAACGAATGCCGTGCTTCAATACGCGCGCGCATTTCTGGCGTGAAGGCCCGGATTGCAGAGGGCCCATTGCGGCGTGCTTCGACCATTGCCACGAGCGACGCATCAAGCATTGCTTCGCCGCGATCCGAGGGCGACCGCGAGGAAAGGCAAAAACCGATGGAAGACGTCACATAGACAGTTGCCCCATCCACTGAGATCGGGGTCTCAATCGCTGCTTGCAGCCGGCTGGCCATTTGAATTGCCACTTCCAGATCGCAATGCCGCATCGGGGCCATGGCCACCGCAAAGGTTGCGGGATCCACGCGCGCAATAACGTCATAGTCGCGCAGGCTATCTGCAATGCGCTCAGCTGTTTTGGCGAGCAGTTCATCACCGGCTTTGCGGCCATAGCGTTCCTCAATCGAGCGGAACTCGTCGAGCTCTACGGCAAAGCAGACAGAGGTGCGCGTTTTTGAAAGACCCGAAGTCAGCGCCTCATCAAGGCCTTGGATCAACCGGTCGCGCATATTGACGTCTGTCAGCGACTGATTGACTTCAAGATGCTCGGATCCTTCGCGGTCAAACACGCCCAGGAGGGCGATACCCAAAGGCACAGCCAAGGCAGCCGTTATCAGAGCAAGCTCACCCCCCAGCCAAAAGCTGGCGAGCGAAACAGCAGGTAAGAAGGCGAGGGCCTGCGGACCCGTCAGAAACTTCGGAAGGGAGGATAGTTTTCCGAGAATGCTCTTCCGGCGGTTTGCAACGCGCGCGATCATGACCAAAGGTCTCCTTCAAAACGATGCGGTTACGCTGACGCGATAAGGTCGAGTCGCGCCATTCCCGCTTTGTTCTGAACATCGTCGAGCCGGGTTAACAAAAGGTGGGTTCTGGCTCTGTTCCCTAGACTTTTCTGAATTTTCCAGAATCACTTTAGTGTTCTCGGTTAATTCTTGTCCTTGAGCGTAAGGCCCGCGAAATCGAATAGCTCTGGGTCAAGAAGATGCGATGGCCGCGTGTTCATCAGCGCCCGGAACATCTTCTGGCGACGCCCGGGGTGGTTCGCTTCCCAAGTGTCCAAAAGCCCCTTAACCTGTTGTCTTTGAAGGCCATCCTGAGATCCACACAGATCGCATGGAATGATCGGATAATTCATCGCTTTCGAGAAAGCCTCGCAATCCGCCTCAGATACGTGGGCCAAGGGGCGGTAGACAAAAAGATCACCTTCTTCGTTAACAAGTTTGGGTGGCATTGTAGCTAGTCGCGAACCGTGGAAGAGGTTCATGAAGAACGTCTCGAGGATATCGTCGCGATGGTGGCCCAAAACGACGGCCGTACAGCCTTCCTCCCGCGCGATCCTGTAGAGATTCCCCCGCCGCAAACGTGAACAAAGCGCACAATACGTCCGCCCCGCGGGCACCTTGTCCATGACGATGGAATAGGTGTCCTGGTACTCAATCCGGTGCGGAACTTCCATTTGGGTCAGAAACTCTGGCAGGACTGTCGCCGGAAAGCCCGGCTGGCCCTGATCCAGATTGCAGGCAAGGATTTCGACGGGCAGCAGGCCGCGCCATTGGAGTTCTGTCAACGCGGCCAGCAAGGTGTAGCTGTCTTTGCCGCCGGACAAGCAAACGAGCCACTTCCCGCCTTTTTCGACCATGCCGTATTGCTCAATCGCCTGGCGGGTATCGCGGATGATTCTTTTGCGGAGCTTCTTGAACTCAGTCGTTTTCGGCGCCCCATGGAAGAGCGGGTGGATGTCATCGGCGTCATCGAGCATGGCAAAAGAGGTCCAAAGCTGTGCGGGATGCGTAGGATAAACATGCGTATTCTCGTCTTTGCAACCGCCCTTCTTCTTGCTGCCTGTACGGGCAAGCCTTCCCTTGATGACGCCAAGCTCTCGGACCGGGAGTTCAATCTCGAAGAGTTCTTCGAGGGGCGGACGGTGGCCTACGGTCAGTTCCAGGACGTTTTTGGCACCGTGCGCCGCCGTTTTGAGGTGACGATCGATGGCACGTGGGATGGCGAGACACTGAGGTTGGTTGAGGATTTCATCTATGAAGACGGGTCGGTCGAGCAGCGGATTTGGACCCTGCAAAAGACCGGAAAGCAGACGTGGCAAGGCACCGCGTCTGGTGTAGACGGTGTGGCCCTTGGTGAAGAGCGCGGAGATACTTTCAACTGGCGCTACACGATTGATCTGCCCATTGTGAGCGCGGAAGGCACCGACATGCTGCGCGTGACGTTTGATGATTGGATGTGGCTGCTGAGCGAGGACCGTCTCCTCAACATCGCCTACATGAAGCGGTTTGGCGTCGATATCGGCGCCGTGACGATCACCTTCGAAAAAGAGTAGGGCCGCCCCCTGGTGGGAACGGCCCGTGTGCTCACCGCATAAGCTCCGGCCGAATAGGTGGAGGGGCGTGCGGCGCCATGCCAATGTCGCGCCGCAGATGTGCGGGCAGCTCATGTGTGAACGTCAGACGTCTGCGACGTGTCAGGACCTTGGCGACCAAAGCCCGCAATACGCGACCGGGGCTGTTTGCATTGAGCGCTGCTTCTAACAAAGCAGCGGGACTGAGATCTTCCGTACGTGTCATGTGATCTTCGGCCAAATGAACTGACCGACTCCTTGGTTGAATGAAGAGAAAACGACGCGAGCGCGGCATTTGACCGAAGCGTGGCGTGTTTACTGTTGGGTTTTAGTGAAAACGTCCGAGCTGGCTTGCGCTTCAGGCCGGACGGAAAGCGGTCGGTCTACGAGCGTACGAGGCCCGCGCCAAACCATGCCGCAGATTGGGAGAAACGATACGTGGTCATGTGCCGCCTCCTTCTCTGGTATCTGCGGGTGGGTAGGGAATAGCGACCAAAAGCCGTTCTGCCAATAGTTGTGTAGAGAATGCTCGTTACTTGGGCGGAACGTTGTCGATGCCCGATCCGCCAAGGGGGTGGCATCGCGCAATCCGGCGTGCAGCGAGCCAGCCACCTTTCAAGGCGCCGTGCTTTTCCAGCGCCTCAAGTGCATAAGCGGAACAGGTCGGATGGTAACGGCAGTTGAACCCGACCCACGGCGAGAAGATCAGCCTGTAGGCCCTGACGGGCAATGCAAAGAGACGGGCGAGCGGAGACCTTGACTTCATATAGGCTCAAGCCCGGTGTCTGAAACAACCGCAAAAGAAAAGGCCCGGCGGCGTTAGGTTCAGTGAACCTTCGCAAGTGCCTCTTGAAGGTCTGACAGCAGGTCATCCCAGGGGCGATCAATCGTGACGCCCCGGCGCCCGATCAGGACGTAGTCCCACCCCTCTTTGCCGTGGGTTGGGAGAATCATGCGTGCAGCTTCCCTAAGGCGGCGCTTCGCGCTATTGCGCATCACTGCGTTGCCGACTTTCTTGGAACAGGTGATGCCGAGACGGATGCGGCTGGTCGAGGGTTCTTGGGGATCGCGCTGTCTGGCCTGCAAGTGCAGACCTCGCACACCGGCGCTCTCAGCCTTGGCGGCCTTGAGGAACTCCGCGCGTTTTTTGAGGATGCTGATCTCAGACATAGCAAAAGGCCCCGCGTTTGCAGGGCCTCCCATAAGATTCAGGTGCGCGGGCCTCAGGCCCACGGCACCGTTGATCAGGCGCTCAGGCTCTTACGGCCACGCGCGCGGCGGGCGTTCAGGACCTTGCGGCCGGCTTTGGTCGCCATGCGAGCGCGGAAGCCATGGCGGCGCTTGCGCACCAGGTTCGAGGGTTGAAACGTACGCTTCATCTCATCGTCTCCATTCGGGGGGCTGATACGGACTCAGCCCTGCATTCGAAGCCCGGGCAATAGACGCACCTCGCGGTGCTGTCAAATGCGTTACAGCCCTGTTTGCAATAAAAGCCACCGTATTGGGCGGCGGAAGTTGTGATTTCTGTAACATTCCAAGGCGCAGGGTCAATGCAGCGTGAGGGGGGTAGGTTTCGAGCCCCGGGACATGCACTTCACTACCAACCGACCGAAACCGGGCTCCGACCAGCGCCCCACCCGACATAAGGCACACCCGACGATGACTGAGACAACCGCTCCCAGCCCGCAGAAATCCCCTCTCAAGCGTTTCGCGCCGCTCGCGATCATTGCAGCTGTCGCCGTGGCAGGGATCTTCTTCCTTGGCGATTACTTGAACTTCGAGACGCTCCGCGACAACCGGGAAGCGCTGCTGGCGTTCCGGGATGAGAACTTCTTCCTCATGTCGGTCATCTTCATTCTGGCCTACGCCGCGATCATCGCCTTCGCGCTGCCAGGCGCGGCCATCGCCTCCATCACCGGTGGCTTCCTCTTTGCGATGTTCCCCGGCACGCTCTTTAACATGATCGCAGCAACCCTGGGTGCGACAGGCACCTTCATGGCCGCGCGCTATGGATTTGGTGAAGTTGCTGAAAAGAAGCTCGCCGACTCAAAAGGCGTGATGGGCAAGATCAAGAAAGGCATCGACGAGAACCAGTGGGAGACGCTCTTGCTCGTCCGTCTGCTGCCGATTTTCCCCTTCTTCGTCTCGAACATCGCACTCTCCGTAGTGGGTGTGCCGCTCTGGAAATACGTGGTGGGCACGTTCTTCGGCATCCTGCCGGGCGCGGTTGTCTACACCTCCATCGGCGCTGGCCTGTCGGATGTGTTTGCACGCGGTGAGACGCCTGACCTCGGCATCATCTTCACCTGGCCGATCCTCGGACCGCTCCTTGGTCTGGCCGCGCTCGCCCTGCTGCCGATTATCGTGAAAGCAGTGCGCGGCAACAAAAGCCTCTAACGCCCGGCATCGCCGGGCAGCCCCCGACCCTCCCCCCGGGAGGGGGCTACCTCATCCCTCACCACTCTGCGGATAGCCCGGGGACATCCGTATTATCTTCGCCCCAAGGCACGCTCAAAGGGCCCCAACCAGGGTCAGGAGCTGCCCTCCCGACCGACCAGGACCAAAACCATGACCGACCAATCCCAAATCGACGCCGCCACCTCTCTCCCTGCCAAGATCAAAACGGATCTGCTGATCATCGGGGGCGGCTCTGGCGGTCTCTCGGTCGCTGCGGGCGCGGCTCAGATGGGGGCTGATGTTGTCCTCCTCGAAGGTCACCTAATGGGCGGGGATTGTCTGAACTTCGGCTGTGTGCCGTCCAAAGCACTCCTCGCGGCAGGTAAACAGGCCCACGCAATGGAGGCGGGAAAACCCTTCGGCGTGACCCCGGTGATGCCCGAGGTGTCCTATGCCGCAGCCAAGGACCACGTACGCAACGTGATCGACGAGATCGCACCCATGGACAGCCAGGAGCGTTTTGAGGGCTTCGGCGCCAAAGTTATCCGCGAGTATGGCAAATTCACTGGCAAGAACACGGTGCAGGCGGGCCCGCATGAGATCACCGCGCGCCGTATCATCGTAGCGACCGGCTCTGGCCCCTTCGTGCCGCCGATCCCCGGCCTCGCCGACACGCCGCATTACACCAACGAGAACATCTTTGACCTGCGCGAACAGCCTGAGCACCTCGTGATCATCGGCGCTGGGCCCATCGGCCTTGAGATGGCGCAGGCGCACCGCCGCCTAGGCTGCAAAGTCACCCTCATCGAGGCGGGCAAGGCGCTGGGCAAGGACGACCCTGAGATCGCGGCCATTGCGCTAGAGAAGATGACGTCTGAGGGCGTCGTGATCATGGAAGGCGCAGCTGCGGAGGAAGTCTCCGGTAAGGACGGCGCCATCAAAGTGAAGACGTCGCAGGGCGACGTGACCGGCACGCATCTGCTGGTGGCCGTGGGCCGTAAAGTGAATGTCGACAAGCTGAACCTCGAAGCGGCTGGCGTAACCTACGATCGCACGGGCGTGAAGGTGGATGCCACGCTGCGGTCGGTGACCAACAAGAAGGTCTACGCGATCGGCGACGCGGCAGGTGGCCTCCAGTTCACGCATCTGGCGGGCTATCACGCGGGCATCGTCGTCCGCTCTGCCGTGCTGGGGCTGCCAGCGAAGGCCAGCTACAACCACATCCCTTGGGCCACCTACACCGACCCCGAAATCGCGCAGGTAGGTCTGACGGAAGAGCAAGCGATCAAGAAGTACGGCAAGATGGCTGTCTTCGTGGCGCGCTATGAAACGGATGAGAACGACCGCCTCGTCGCAGAAGGCGGCGGCAAGGGCCTGATCAAGGTCATGGTCGTCAAAGGCCGCCCCGTGGGCGCCTCGATCGTGGGTAAGCAAGCCGGCGAAATGATCGCCATGTGGGCCATGGCCATCGCCAACAACCTGAAGATGACGGCGATTTCTAACACCGTGCTGCCCTATCCGACGCTTTCAGAGATTAACAAACGCGCCGCGAGCGCCTATTTCTCCCCCAAGCTGTTCCAGAGCGATACAGTCAAGAAAGTGGTGCGCTTCGTTCAGAAGTGGCTTCCGTAAGAGAGGATAAGTCCGGTGAATACCCTTTCGGGACGCTTCCTGATCCTGACCATCATCTTCGTGATGCTGGCGGAGGTGTTCATCTTCGTCCCCTCCATCGCGCGTTTCCGCGAGGATTTTCTTCTTCAGCGGATCGAGAGATCGCAGATCGCGTCTCTCGTTCTGCTGGCCGAAGATACGATCACGCCCAACCTCGAGGACGAGCTTCTCGCGAACGCGGGCGTCTATAACGTCGTCCTGCGCCGGGACGAGGCACGCCAGCTGGTGTTGTCTTCGCCGGTGATTCAGCCGATCCACGCAACATACGACCTTCGCGACCCGACGGCGTTTGAGCTGATCCGCGATGCGTTTGACTGCCTTTTCGACACGCAGGACCGGGTCATTCGTGTGATCGGCAATCCGACACAGGAAGCAGGCCTCCTGATCGAGATCACACTCGGCACGATGGAACTGCGCCGCGCGATGATCGACTACGGTTTGACCATCCTTGCGCTGTCGGCGGCAATCTCGATCTTCACTGCTGTTTTGCTCTTCTTCGCGGTGCAAAGGCTTCTGGTGACGCCGATCCAGCACGTGGTGCAAGCCATGAAGCGCTATTCCCGCGCGCCAGAAGACGCGCGCAACATTATTGAACCTGGGGCAGGGGTGAAGGAGCTGCGCCAGGCAGAAGATGCCCTTCTGTCGCTGCAAACCGACCTTACGAGCTCGCTTAAGCAGAAAGAACGCTTGGCCCAGCTGGGCGCAGCGGTTGCGAAGGTGAACCACGACCTTAGGAACATTCTGACGTCAGCACAGCTCTTCACGGACCGGATCGAGACCTCAGAGGATCCGCTGGTCAAACGCCTCGCGCCCAAGCTCGTGAAATCAATCTCCCGGGCGGTGAACCTCTGCGAGGCGACACTGACCTTCGGTAAGGCTGACGAGGCACCGCCTAAGCTCGACCGGATCGAGCTCGCACCGCTGATCAGTGATCTGGTTGAGAGCGAACAGCTCGCCGCGCAGGGCGACGTGCAGCTGACGCATGATGTGCCCGACGACATGGTCGTGCGGGTGGATCCAGAACAGCTTTACCGCGTGGTGGGCAACCTCACTCGCAATGCCCGCCAAGCCTTGCAGGCTGCGCACCGGGCGGGCGTGATCACCGTCTGCGCCAGCGAAGACGCCGACAATTGGTGGATCCGTATTGCGGACGACGGCCCCGGGCTGCCCTCCAAGGCGCAAGAAAAGCTCTTCAAGCCGTTTGAAGGGGGCGCCCGCGCGGGCGGATCCGGCCTCGGCCTCGCCATCGCGGCTGAGCTTATTCGCGGTCATGGCGGCGAACTCACCCTCGAGAGCACGGGCCCCGAAGGCACCGTTTTCGCAATCTCTCTGCCCAAATCCGAGATTGCGACATCTATTGCTCCTGTCTTGACCGAAACGAGCAATATTGGGGTTGCCAAGGCCGGAAGCTAGGCGTATTTCGCGGCTCCACGGACCGATAGCTCAGCTGGATAGAGTACTTGACTACGAATCAAGGGGTCGGGGGTTCGAATCCTCCTCGGTCCGCCACTTACCCCTGATTTCGTACTCTTATCTGCAGGTACAGCCTGAAGCGCACACAGTTAGCGCGTCTAAAGCGACTTCTCGCGAAGGATGAGCGCGACCCAATACCTATCAATCAGAGCGAGCATTCTGCGAAAAAAGTTGGGCTTCTGAGGGATGTTTGAGCGCTTCTGACCCTCACGGTTTGTTGACCTTGCGGCAGTCGCGGGTATCGTTGACGGCGGTGAGGAAATTGTGGGTGGCTTGGAAAGCTAAGGCGAAGGCCACAAAATGACGGATGAGCAGATCGTCCGCGGCGTTGTAAAATGGTTCGATCTTTCAAAGGGTTTCGGCTTCATTATAGCTGACGGCGTCGCGCAGGATATTTTAGTTCACGTCAATGTCGTGCGCAGTTTTGGGCGTACGGCGTTGACCGTTGGTGATACTGTTTCTTTAAGTTACGAAGAAACGCCTCGGGGGCTGCAAGCGCGCGAGGTACTCGAGATTGTTGAGGAAGCGCCGGATCCGGCGGTTCATACGCCCGAGCCCTCTATTTCAGACGAGCTCAGAGCCGCGCGGCTCAAATGGTTCGACAAGTCCAAAGGATATGGCTTCGTGAACGTCTTTGGGACGAGCGAAGATGTCTTCGTGCATGTCGATGTGCTCCGCGCAGGCGGGTTGCTGGATGCGCAGATGGGCGAAGCTGTTTGCGTTGTGTTGACCAGAGGGGCGAAAGGGGCATCCGCCACGGCGGTTTTCGCATGGGAGACCGCGACAGGCTGGAAGGCCGCGCAGCCGGACTAGGCCGCTAAAAGTCGACCGTTACGCCCGGCAGGTTGAGCGCTTTCATGAGCTCTCGCAGTTCCTGCCGTGCAGCAACATTCGAGATGTTCATGCGCGTGACGCCGATATCTCTCAGATCCAGCAGCGTGAGACCCCGCGGGAAGAGCTCACGAAAGATCACCCGTTCCGAGAAGCCGGGGACATGGCGGAAGCCAATGCGCCGCGCGAGCTTGTCGAGGGCGTTGCCCATCTTTTGCTTGTTGAGCATCTGCTGGGCGCCGAGACGGTTGCGCACCACGATCCAATCGATCGGGTCCAGACCGGCCTGAGCGCGCAGCTGGCGCGCGTGCCAGACCATCTCAGAATAGACCGAGGGCCCAAGGATGTTCTGCCCATCGCTGTCGACCTTCGCGAGCAGGTCAAAATCCACGAAGCTGTCGTTGAGCGGGGTCACCAGCGTGTCAGCGAGCGAATGCGCGACCTGGCTCAGACGCGTGTGCGAGCCCGGGCAATCGATCAGGATGAAGTCGCTTCCTTCTTCCAGGGTCGCCACTGCAGCTGACAGCCGGTGATCGAAGATGTTCTCGCCTTCGCGCAGCTGCGATGCGTCGATCTCAGGAAGGTCCGTGTAGTTCGGTGTTGGCAGCTCGAAGCCTTCGCGCTGAGCAAAGGCGCGCCGGTTTTCCGTGTAGCGACCAAGGCTGCGCTGACGCAGGTCGAGGTCTAGCGCGCCGACGCGATAGCCCATTCTGACAAGAGCTGTTGCAAGGTGCATGGAGGTCGTGGACTTGCCCGAACCGCCCTTTTCGTTGCCGACCACAATGATGTGCGCCATGGGTCGCTACCCTTATTCTGCGTGTTTCGGGCACAATATGTTGTGGTTGGTGCTTTGAACAGCGCCCTTCGACCCGAGGCTGCCAATTCATGAGCTTTATTCCTCGATGACCTTGGGGCACGTGGTTCTTGCGTGACATATGCACCGTTCACTCCAGTTCCCGTCGGGGAGGAGCTTGCCATGACCGAATTCATTGCATTCGACCCGCGCGCGTTTGAGTTGTTGGACGCGCTCGCAGCTAACAACGAGAAGGCCTGGTATGACGCCAATAGGCCCGAATTCGAGGCCGAGCTTCGGGTTCCTTTCGCTCAGATGCTGGAGGCCATCACAGAGCGCTTAGAAGGGTCCATTGCGCCGCTGATTGGCTCGAAACGCACGATGTTCCGACAAAACCGAGACGTGCGCTTTTCAAAGGACAAGAGCCTCTACAAAACACAACCTGTCCGGGCTGCTTTCGCCGTCAGGCGTGAAGGAGGAGGGTGCGGGCATTCTCCACCTGCACCTCGATGCCACGGGTGGCTTTATGGTGACCGGGTTCTATCAGTTCCCAACAGCTAAGCTGGGGCTCATCCAGGACCGCATTCTTGAGAACTCAAAGCGGTTCCAGCAGATGCTCGATAGCCTCGCACTGCACGACCTTGACCTGGATCGCGCCTCGTCGCTCACGCGCATGCGAAAGGGTGCGAGGCCCATGCGGGCCACGTTCACGCCGATTACATCAAACTGAAGAACTTTGTGGTGGTACAGAACGCGCTGAAGTCGGCTTGGACCAGCGGAGATGTGGTCGATCGTGCGACACATCTCGCCTTGGCGTCAGCCAACTTCATTGGCTTTTGCGCGACAGCCCTGCAGAGCGAGGGCTAGCGCGAATATCTTAGCGGTATGCGCCGTGCAGGGTAGGTGCTGCGATCTTGCCTTCGTTGTCGAAGAACGCGACGGCGTCGCGCGTCACGAACGTCGGCGTAGGCTCGAAGCGCACGAACGTTGCGTTGACCGCTGCAAGCTCGGCTGCGAGGTCGGGGTGCGTTGCAAAGACGCCCTGCTCGCTGACGATCAGCATCGTGCCGTCCTCGAGATAGATCAGTTCGCCCACAGCTTTGTGCGGATGCGGACGGAGACCCGGCCACGAAGAGAGCCACGAGGGCTGCGATAGAGACTTTCTTGAAGGGCGTTTCGCGCTCCATTTGTTTGCTGCCTGGAAACACTTTGGTCGCGAAATGAGGCCGATATGGAGCAGCCGCTGGGCGTTTTGCGGAGGTTAACCAAAAGAAAAGGGCGACCATGTGGCCGCCCTTTTGCAAGTCTCTGAAGGGGTGGGCTTCTTAGAAGCCGAGGCCCTCGTACTTTTTCTTGAACTTAGAGACGCGACCGCCGGTGTCCATCAGGCGCGTGTTACCGCCCGTCCATGCAGGGTGCACGGTGGGGTCGATATCGAGGGCGATCTGGTCACCTTCGCTGCCGTAGGTGGAGCGCATCTTAACGATGTCGCCGTTCGTCATCTTAACGTCGATGAAGTGGTAGTCGGGATGGGTATCTTTTTTCATCAGACTTACCCTTTCTTCGGCTTGTAGTTGGTGTCTTCTGCGATACGCGCGGACTTACCGCGGCGCGAACGCAGGTAGTAGAGCTTGGCACGACGGACGCGGCCACGGCGCACGACGGTGATGCTCTCGATGTTGGTGGAATGCAGAGGGAAAACGCGCTCGACGCCTTCACCAAAGCTGATCTTGCGGACGGTGAACGATCCGGCGATGCCTTCGCCGTTCTTGCGCGCGATGCAGACGCCTTCGTAGTTCTGAACGCGGGAACGGGTGCCTTCGGTCACTTTGTAACCGACTCGGACGGTGTCACCGGCTTTGAAGTCCGGGATGTCTTTTCCGAGCTCTGCGACCTGTTCGGCCTCGAGCTGTGCGATGAGGTCCATATGGCCTCTCCTTTCATTGTGACGACGCGGTTTGCCCGCGGATGATTTTTTGTTTGCTGCAGGGCACGTCCCCACAAACGATCAAAGCCCCGAGTCACCTCAGGGCCGTGATGCTGGGCGTATAGGCCGCGTTGGCCAATCGCGCAAGGATGAAACGGCCTCAGAAGAGTGAGCGGACCCAGTCCACGAAGGGGCGCACAAGCGGGTGCTTTTGGCCCTTCGGCGTTAGCGCATGATAGGTGATGTGCGAGGGGCGCGGCAGGGGCAATTCGACGATGCCTCTGGCCTTGATCTCGTCCCGCGCGATGGGTTCGTTGAAGATGGTTGCGCCAAGGCCCTGCCGGACTGCCTCGAGCAGCAGGTTCGTACTGCCCACCCGCACTTGTTTGACGGTGTCTACCGGGATGCCGCAGCGGGACATGATTTCGGCTTTGGGATCCATGACGTCGTGCCTCACCCAGGGAAGATCTTTGACGTCCGGCCCAGTTTTGGCGAGCAGGCTTGGGGCGACGATGCCAGTCAGCGTGGAATCCGACACCGGTTCGCGATCGATCCCCGGTCCCGGCTGGCCGCGCACCTGAAAATCTATGAGTGATCTGATGGCGAGGTCGAAGCCCTCTCCAATGATGTCGGCATAGGTGCGGGTGCGCGAGATAGAGATTTCTGCCCCTGGATGAGCCGCCCAGAACTCCGCGAGGCGCGGCATGATCAATCGCTCCGTCAGGAAGGGGGTCGTCGTGACACGTAGCGCGCGGTTGGCATTGGCGTCTTTGCGCTTCTCGACGCCGAGGGCGATGCCATGAAAGCTCTCCCCCAGCGTCCGAGCGAGCTGTTGGCTTGCATCCGTGAAGACGACGTTGCGCCCTTGGCGAACGGCAAGGCTGAGACCCAGATGCGCTTCGAGACCGCGTACTTGTTGCGCAACGGCGGCATGGGTGACGTTGAGCGATCGCGCCGCCTCCGCAAATCCGCCGTGCCGCGCGGTGGCGTCGAAAGCCCGAAGGGCAGTCAGAGGTGGCAGGTTGCGCCAATCGAGCGTCATGATAGTTCAGCTATTGTTTTGATATTATCGCTGGCTCGCATCGTCCGTGATCTGCCGCTACCTGTAGAGGCACCAGATTGAACGCAAGAGCTTTTCGGTATGCTAAGTCTAATAGAAAAACTTGATTCAGCGTCGGGGATGCGTCCAGCATGGGTGAAGACGTCGAACGCTCAGAACGGAGCGTCGTTGAAAAGGAAAAGTCCACCTATCCTGCGGTAACGCCGGAGCGCTACACCTCCCTCGCGGATGTGCCGTTCCACCTCGCCAACGAGCTGCTTTTGGAGCAGGCCCACCTCCAAGCCGGAAAACTGACAGAACTCGGGCTCTATGACGTGGACGCACCACTGCATAACTAGCATTTCTGGGAGGTCATTGAGGAGTACTTGCCGCCTGATGGGAACTTCTACCTATCGTGGGACAGCTCTTGGGCGCCGGATCCCTGCGGCGGGTGTCGCCAGACACCGGTGAGATGAAGAATCTCTACGTGAGGCCCGAGGCCCGAGGCCCGAGGCGCGTGGCCTTGGCCTCGGGCGGGCGCTTGTTGAAGCTCGTTTGGCTGACGCGCGGGCCATGGGCCTCAAAACCCTTTTGGCACACACGGTGGGCTCGAACAGGGAAACCCAATTATCCACGAAACAAAGCGTATCGGACTTCATGGTTTTGAAAACCGTATAGAAAACACACTTGCTCATCTAAGTGTTCAGTCCCGGCATCTGGTGGATCGGTTTGAGGATGAATCGCTCTGCCTGTGAAGTCCAGATTTTGCAGA
>JAKVCO010000031.1 GCA_022448245.1 Paracoccaceae bacterium | reverse complement strand
AGATGCCCGAAGGTCTTCCTGTCCGCCATCGCCCTCGCAGCTCTCGTAATTTACTGGCTATGAGTCCTGAGCCTAAGCGCCCCCGCCCAGTCGGACCTTCCAAACCGGACCATACCTTTGGGTAAATGTGCAAACAATTAGGATAGTTTTGGACAGTTTTGACACAATTTAGCCATTGTCTCGGCACATCCAACAATGCGCGGGTTTTGACCGTTTAGGCCTGCAAAAGCGCCCAAGCCGCAGAATCACAAACACGCACCAGAACCCTTGCCACACGGGCGTGGCCACCGCATAATTGAATGGTCGTTCAATTCCTTGGGAGGCCACCGTGACGACCGCTTTGACAGAAGAGCAATCCGCCATTTTCGATATGGCTTTGGCCGTAGCAAACGATGCGATCGCGCCTCATGCGCGAGACTGGGAAGCCCAAGGCACCATCCCCAAAGAACTTTGGGGAACCCTTGCTGAGCTAGGGTTCGGGGGCCTCTACGTCCGTGAGGAAAGCGGCGGGTCGGGGCTGACGCGGCACGACGCAACGCTCGTCTTTGAAGCGCTTGCCATGGGCTGCCCGTCGGTCTCGGCCTTCCTGTCGATCCACAACATGTGCGCCTGGATGATTGATAGCTTTGGCGACGACGCGATGCGCGCCGCACGGCTGCCAGATGCGCTGACGATGCAAGCATTCTACAGCTATTGCCTGACCGAGCCCGGCTCAGGCTCGGACGCGGCCGCCCTGAAAACCCGCGCGGAACGCACCAACGAAGGCTACACCCTGACGGGCACCAAGGCCTTCATTTCAGGCGGCGGTTACTCGGACGCCTACATCGTCATGTCGCGCACCGGAGATGCCGGGCCGAAAGGCATCTCTTCGATCATCGTGGATGACGGCGCCGCCGGGCTCAGCTTCGGCGGGCTTGAGGACAAGATGGGCTGGCGATCACAGCCCACGCGGCAGGTCCAGCTCGACGAATGCAAGGTGCCTTCCAGCAACCTTCTGGGCGAGGAAGGCAGTGGTTTCACCTACGCCATGAAAGGCCTCGACGGCGGGCGCCTGAACATCGCGGCATGCTCTCTCGGCGGCGCACAGGCCGCTCTCAACGCGACGCTGGACTACATGAAAGAACGCGCGGCTTTCGGCAAAAAGCTCACTGATTTCCAAGCCTTGCAATTCCGCTTGGCCGAAATGGAGATCGAGCTCTCCGCCGCGCGGACCTTCCTGCGCTCTGCAGCAAATGCACTCGACAGCGGCGCACCTGACGCCACCAAGCAATGCGCAATGGCCAAGAAATACGTGACCGAAGTAGGCTCACGCGTGGCCGATCAGTGCCTGCAGCTTCACGGCGGCTACGGCTACCTCGCCGACTATGGGATCGAAAAGATCGTACGCGATCTGCGGGTCCACCAGATCCTTGAAGGCACCAACGAGATCATGCGCCTGATCACAGCTCGCGAGATGCTTAGGTGATTATCCGCGCACTGAGGCGGGCCTATACCCAGCATGAACTCTTTGCAGCCGCTTCAATTCGTCTTGAACCGATCTCGGGCAGCTTCGTTGCATCGACATTGATCATTTGGCCTGCAGCACTGGTTTTCCTTCTGCTCAATGTGGCGAGCAGGCTGGAGGCCACACCTGCCGTAAGTGGATCCGTCTTGGGACAGAACATCGTCTCGCTTCTCGAGGTTATGTGCGTATTTCCCGTTTTTGCTGCACTCTACGTCTTCGTCTCTTGGTGGGTGATTGCGTTTTCGGCGCGGTTTATGAACTCTTATGGAGCATTGGACCGCAAAGACGACTGGCTGAGGAAAAGACTTGAAACACTCTGACGATCTCCACATCCGCGTCGAAGGGCGCGCGGGATGCATTACGCTGCAACGCCCAAAGGCGCTCAATGCGCTGTCTCATGCCATGTGTCTGGAGATTGAGGCCGCTATCACGGCTTGGGCCGCTGACGACGGCGTCGATCACATCGTCATTGATGCTGAAGGCGATCGGGCCTTTTGCGCGGGCGGCGACATTCAGGAGATGTATGACACCGGAACCGCCGGTGATTTCGCCTATGGTCGCCGGTTTTGGCAGGACGAATATCGTCTGAACGCCAAATTAAAGCTCTACCCCAAACCGATTGTGACACTGCTGCAGGGTTTCACGATGGGCGGCGGCGTGGGTCTTGGGTGTCACGCCTCGCATCGGATTGTGGGCGAAAGCTCCCAGATCGCGATGCCCGAGGTCTCAATCGGTCTTGTGCCGGACGTGGGCGGCTCACTAATGCTGGCCCATGCGCCGGGCAACACGGGCGACTATCTGGCGACGACTGCGGCGCGCATGGGCCCCGGCGATGCGATCTATGCTGGTTTTGCGGACCACTATGTGCCCGAGGCGGACTGGCTTGCCCTCAAGGCCGCTCTCACTGAGACGCTCGAGATCCCGGAACATGCGGCACCGCCGGCCCCTCTTGCAGACCTGCAGGACGAGCTTAAGCACCATTTCTACGGCAACACGCCCGGTGACATCCTGCGTTCCCTTGAGGGTAGCGAGAGCGATTTTTCCGCGGCAACGGCCAAGAAGCTGCGCCGCCATTCCCCTCTGGCCATGGCGTGCGGGCTAGAGACATTGCGGCGTTTGCGTTCAACGCAAGACATCACCCGCGCGCTGGAGCTTGAGTACCGCTTTACCTTCCGCGCCATGGAGCACGGTGACTTTATCGAGGGCATCCGCGCCCAGATCATCGACAAAGACAGGCAGCCAAAGTGGCGCCATGACATTGCAGCGTTGCCAGCCGCCGATGTGAGCCGCATGCTGCGGCCACTCGGCCCGGACACGTTGAACCTGGAGGACCCGGAATGAAAATCGGATTTATTGGCCTGGGAAACATGGGCGCGCCAATGGCGGCCAACCTCGCTGCTGCCGGCTACGACGTCACCGGTTTTGACACCGTCGCTGCCCCTGAGGGCCTGACCCTCGCCAAGACCGCTCTCAAAGCCGTTGAAGGCGCCGAGATCGTCATCACCATGCTTCCAAACGGGGCAATCCTTCGCGATGTAGCAGCCGAAATCCTGCCCGCTATGCGCACGGGCTCGATCCTGCTCGATTGCTCGACAGTGGACGTGGCCAGCACGCGGGCGGTAGCTGAAGTGGCTGCCAAGGAAGGCATCGCCACGCTGGATGCGCCGGTGTCTGGCGGCATCGGAGGCGCTCAGGGCGGCACGCTGACCTTCATGGTGGGCGGCGACACGGAAGCCTTTGAAAAAGCAGGGCCTCTCTTCGACATCATGGGCCAAAAGGCCGTGCATTGCGGCGCAGCGGGCAACGGCCAAGCAGCCAAGATCTGCAACAACATGATCCTCGGGATCACCATGATCGGCACCTGCGAGGCCTTCGCCTTGGCCGACAAGCTGGGCCTCAACCGTCAGGCGATGTTTGACGTGGTGAGCACCTCTTCGGGCTATTCTTGGTCCATGAACGCCTATTGCCCGGCGCCCGGTATTGGGCCGAAAAGCCCATCTGACAACGACTATACACCGGGCTTCGCGGCAGCACTCATGCTCAAAGATCTCCGCCTCAGCCAGGAGGCGGCAGGTGACGCAGACGCAGACACGCCGCTTGGCGAGGCCGCGACCGAGCTTTACCGGATGTTCGTGGAAGACGAAGGCCAAGGCGCCAAAGACTTCAGCGCGATGTTGCCCCGGTTCGAGGGCCGTGGACGCGGCTAAGCGCCCGTGCTAGGAGTTCAGCGTCCGCGCAAGAAACTAAGGGAGGCTTTCATGGCCACCACCAGCGTTGTCGCTATATTCATCCTCGCATTTGCTGCGCTTGGCGCGCTCTGGCTCATCCGTTCGGGCAACTAAGCACTACTCAGCCGCCAGTTTCGAGGCATCGAGCATCGGGCGCAAATAGCGTCCGGTGTGGCTTTCTGCGGCCTCGGCCACCTCTTCAGGTGTGCCAGTGGCCACGATCGTCCCACCTCCATCGCCGCCCTCGGGCCCCACATCAATGATGTGATCGGCCGTCTTCACGACGTCGAGGTTGTGTTCGATCACCACGACCGAGTTCCCCTGATCCACCAGTTCATGCAGCACTTCGAGAAGCTTGCGCACATCTTCGAAATGAAGACCGGTCGTCGGCTCATCGAGAATATAGAGCGTTCGTCCGGTGGAGCGTTTTGAAAGCTCCTTCGACAACTTCACGCGCTGCGCCTCGCCGCCCGAAAGCGTCGTCGCTTGCTGGCCCACCTTGATGTAGCCCAGACCCACGCGCATCAGAGCGTCCATCTTCTCGCGGATCGATGGGACAGCCTTGAAGAAGTCCTGCGCGTCCTCGACAGTCATATCAAGAACGTCGGCTATGCTCTTGCCTTTAAACTGAATTTCAAGTGTCTCACGGTTGTAGCGTGCACCCTTGCAGGTCTCACACTGGACATAGACGTCTGGGAGGAAGTGCATCTCGATCTTGATGACGCCGTCGCCCTGGCACGCCTCGCACCGGCCGCCCTTCACGTTGAAGGAAAAGCGGCCAGGCTTGTATCCCCGCGCCTTGGACTCGGGCAGCCCTGCAAACCAATCGCGGATCGGTGTGAAGGCACCGGTGTATGTCGCCGGGTTCGACCGTGGCGTCCGACCAATGGGGCGCTGATCGATATCGATGACCTTATCGAGATGCTCGAGGCCTTTGATCGTCTCACAGGGCGCGGGCGTCTGGCGGGCACCGTTCAACCGCATCGAGGCCGATTTGAAGAGTGTCTCAATCGTGAGCGTGGATTTACCACCGCCAGAGACACCCGTGACGCAGACGAACTTTCCAAGCGGGAAGTCCACCGTGACGTCTTTCAAGTTATTCCCCGAAGCCTTTACGATCGTTACCTTTTCCTTCCCCTTCTTGCCCGGACGACGTTCAGCTGGGACGCTGATCTCACGCCGACCCGCAAGGTAGTCACCGGTGACCGAGCCTTCGTGAGACATGATGTCAGCAGGTGTGCCGTGGGCAACCACGGTTCCCCCGTGAACACCGGCACCCGGGCCAATGTCGTAGACATAGTCGGCCTCACGAATGGCTTCTTCGTCGTGTTCGACCACGATCACCGTGTTGCCCTGATCACGCAGGTTTTTCAGCGTCGTCAGAAGGCGGTCGTTGTCGCGCTGGTGAAGGCCAATCGACGGCTCATCGAGCACGTAGAGAACGCCCGTAAGGCCCGACCCAATCTGGGAGGCGAGCCGGATGCGCTGGCTTTCCCCGCCAGACAGTGTTCCGGATGAACGAGACAGCGTAAGATACTCAAGTCCCACGTTATTTAGGAATCCGAGCCGCTCACGGATCTCTTTCAGAATAGCGCGCGCGATCTCGTTCTTTTGCTGACTGAGAGAGTCGGGGACCGAAGCGCACCAATCGGCAGCTTCACGGATCGACATCTCCACCACTTGGCCCACGTGGATGCCCGCGATCTTGACGGCGAGCGCCTCTGCGCGAAGGCGGTACCCCTCACAGGTGCCGCACGGACGGTTGTTCTGGTAGCGCTCGAATTCTTCGCGGATCCAGTTGGAATCCGTCTCACGGTAGCGGCGCTCCATGTTCGGAACGACACCCTCAAACGGCCGGGAGACCTGATACACACGCCCGCCTTCGTCATAGCGGAAGGCGATCTCTTCTTTGCCGGATCCATAGAGGAAAACTTGTTGAACGTGGGCCGGTAAGTCCTTCCACTTCGAGGTTTTATCGAATTCGTAGTGCTTGGCGATGGCGTCGATCGTCTGCAGGAAGTAAGGGCTCTTGCCCTTGCGCCATGGTGCCAAGGCACCATCCGCCAGCGTAATCCCCTGATCCGGCACCACGAGACGCTCATCAAAGAAGAGCTCATGGCCCAAGCCGTCGCAATCCGGGCACGCGCCGAAGGGAGCGTTGAACGAGAAAAGGCGCGGCTCGATCTCTGGGATCGTAAAGCCTGACACTGGGCAGGCGAAGTTCTCAGAGAACGTCACACGCTCAGGATCGCCCTCCTTGGGCGCCGTCTCGAGGATTGCGATCCCGTCGGCGAGGTCGAGCGCAGTGCGCAACGAATCCGCCAGACGCGTCTCGAGCCCCTCGCGCACCACGAGGCGGTCCACCACCACGTCGATGTCGTGGCGGTATTTCTTGTCGAGCGTGGGTGGTTCGTCGAGCTCATAGAACTCTCCATCCACCTTCACGCGCTGGAAACCTTGCTTGCGCAGCTCGAGGAATTCCTTGCGATACTCCCCCTTCCGGTCCCGCACGATGGGCGCGAGGAGATAGCCGCGCGTGCCCTCCTCCATCCGCATGATGATATCAACCATGTCCTGGACCTGCTGAGCCTCGATCGGCTCACCGGTGGCCGGGGAATACGGCGTACCGGCACGGGCAAAGAGCAAGCGCATGTAGTCGTAGATCTCGGTCACCGTGCCCACCGTGGAGCGCGGGTTCTTCGAGGTTGTCTTTTGCTCGATCGAGATTGCCGGGCTCAGGCCGCTGATGTGATCTACATCAGGCTTTTCCATCATATCGAGGAACTGACGCGCATAGGCGGACAGCGATTCCACGTAGCGGCGCTGCCCTTCTGCGTAGATCGTGTCGAAGGCCAACGAGGACTTGCCCGAGCCGGAAAGGCCAGTGATGACAACGAGTTCATCGCGCGGGATGTCGACATCCACGCCCTTCAGATTGTGCTCCCGCGCGCCGCGGACTTCGATGAACTTTTGCTCAGGCATGGTGCCCCCCAATTCAGCAATTTCACAGATAGGCCGCGCGAACTCATCCGCCAACCAGAAAGTGCGAACGAAGCGTGAACTATTTAGGAGATACGCGTGGAGACCGCGCGTACGATCAGAAGTGCAGCAATCGGAAAGGCAATTAGCAGGATCCAAAGGCCGCTTGTGCCCATCATGGCCAGCGCGAAGGCAAACAGAGGTGTGCCCGTGCCCGTGCCGACATTACCCATTTGCGCGATGGCGCCGGTCGCACGCGCCTGATCGCCAGATGTGCTGTTCCAGGCCGGGATCGCCGCAAAGCAGGCCCCAGGAACGAGGCCCATGCCCACAAAGACGATATAGCTCGCCCACCACGCGCCGAAGGGCAAAGGCAAAGCGCCCAAAACGAAGCAGAGATAGCCCAGCGCCATGACGCGCCCAGGTGGGATCGTGCGACACAGCCACCCTGCCGCGAGCGTGCCTGCGAGCGAGATCAGCGGCAGAATTGCCGCAAGCTCCGGCCGGCCCAGCGCGGGCGGCAGGAAGGTAACGGACGCCACGAAGAGCAAGGTGTAGATCAAGAACACAAGCGCAGGCCCCGCGAGAGGCGCCGAGCTATAGGCTTCCCGATGGGCGCGGAAAAAAGCGATGTTCGTGGGCTCTCCCCGTGCGGGCGGCAGCAGAAACATGAGGGCGCTAAGCAGCAGCACGAAGCCGATCCCATGCGCAACAAAGAGCGCTGGCACACCCCCCATCGCCAGAAGCGGCGGGAAAATGAGGGCGCCAAGGCTGAACGCCACACCAAAAAACATCGCCCAGATCGACATAACGACCGGGCGATCCGACGGGGTGGCCGCTAGTGCCATGGTGGGCGGCACGGCCACGACGATCGCCAAGTGAGACAGCCCCTCAATAGCGCGGAGACCGAGCATTACGGGAAATGGCGGCAGAAGCGCCCCGGCAAAGCTTACAAGACCACCAAGCACCAAGGCCCCGAGCACCACGGGGCGCGTCCCAAGCCACGCTACCAGCGCACCGGCCACGACGCCCAGCGCCATACCCACAATCGACACCATCGTCACAAGAAACGAGATCGTCTCAACCGGTCGTTCATAATGCTCGGCTAAAAGATCGAGTGTGAGTGACACTTTGATGAACTGCATGGCTGCAAGCAGCCCAACGCCGAAAAGGAAGGCCACAAGGCCCCATGAAGTGCGCGTTGTTTCGGTCATGGTTTCCCATCTCGCAGCACTGCGGAGATGGCAAGGGCTCGCTCAGAAGATTCGGCGGCGCCTGTCGCCTACAATGGCCGCAGACCCGCCCTCTAGGGCGGGATTTCCGGACTACCCCCCTGCTCGATGCTCGGGCAAATTCACCCAATGTTTGTAATGATTAAGGGCTGCCATCCGTGTCTCAATTGTATCAACTCGTGTTTATTGGCCTAATCTGGGCTGCTGCTACTGGAGCTGCGATTTTCGCCCTTGCGTGACGACACTTCATGTTGACCGGGAGGTGGCCCATTGTGCTAGCTTTAAGCAGCACTGCTTAAGGAATTTTCCATGCGAAATTGGCTCGTAGCACTTCTGCTATCCATTCCGGCTGCCCTATCGGCACAAGGGGCTCCCAATACGATTCTCGTTCTCGACGGCTCTGGCTCCATGTGGGGGCAGATAGACGGAGTAAATAAGATCGTTATCGCTCGGGACGTCGTGGGGACGCTTCTCGATGACTTCCCCCAAGACCAGAACCTTGGTCTGACCGTTTACGGCCACAGGACCCGGGGGGATTGCAACGATATTGAAACGGTTGTGGCCCCCGGATCAGGCACGCTGCCTGCAATCAGGGACGCCGTGAACAACATCAATCCGCGCGGCAAAACGCCCATGACGGACGCGCTTGTCGCGGCTGCCCAAGCGCTTCGCTTCACCGAGGAAGCCGCAACAGTCATTCTCGTCTCGGACGGCATCGAAACCTGCAACCCAGATCCTTGCGCCGCGGCAGCCGCTCTTGAGCAGGCGGGCATTGATTTCACGGCCCATGTCGTGGGCTTTGACGTCACCGACCCAGAAGCGCTGGCCCAGATGCAATGCATCGCCGGAAACACCGGCGGCCAGTTCCTGAGCGCCGCGAACGCGTCTGAGCTTTCCTCCGCCCTAACCCAAGTCGCCGTCGCGCCCGAGCCCGCCTTGGGCAGCGTCGCCTTCCTGGCACGCTCTGGCGCGGGAGGCCCGATTATCGAAGACGCGGCCTGGGCCATCGTTCCTCAGAACGCTCAAGGGCGCCTCGATTTCACCGGTCAACAGACCTATGAGCTCCCGCTTGGCGCATACAACGTTCAGGTCCAATGGGCCCGCACAGGTCAGGTCATCGAAGGTGGATTTCAGGTTGCCCCAGAAGGCGGCACCGTCGAGGTTGTCTTTGAGCCCCCAATAGAAATCGTGCCCGTGACCTTCCGCGCCGTTTTGGGTGCCGAGCATGGCCCACTTGTGGACGGCCCCGTGGAGTGGGCGGTCACAGACCTTGGCAATGCCACAGGCAATCCTTTGACCGCTGACATGGCTGAGGGTTCTTACATTGTGACCGCATACTGGCTCGCGCAGGAGGCAACGTCTGACCCCGTTCAGTTCATCGCCATCCCGGGCGGGCGCGAAGTGGTTGTCGTTTTTGAAGAACCCAAGCCCCTCGCAACGGTATTGGCGCCTGAGACGGCTGTCGTCGGCTCAACCATCGAAGTTGCCTGGGAAGGCCCTGGCATGAAGGGCGACGTCGTGGCCATCACGGATGGGACCCGTACCGACGTCACCTACCCGTACCGCTTTGCCAACAAGACCAGCGTTGAGAGCGGCAGCCCCCTGAAGCTCCTGATGCCGACACAGCCTGGCAGCTATGTGGTTGAATACAGCCTCGGCGGCGGCAACGAACGCATCGCGAGCGTGCCGATCACCCTGACCCCGGCCACAGCCACCCTTATTGCTCCGTCGAGTGTTGAGGCTGGCGCAATCGTGGAAGTCGCATGGACAGGCCCAGCCTATGAGCGCGACGCCATCGGCATCACGCCAGCGGGCTATGAAGATACGAGCTATCCCTACCGTTTCTCCACGAGCGCTGAGCAAGTGGGCGACGTGCCGGTTGTCCGCCTTGCTGCGCCGACGGAGCCGGGATCCTACGTTGTGGAATACGCGTTCGGGCAAGACTCCTCGCGCCTGACCTCTGTGGCGATGGAGGTCGTGCCTGTATCCGCCAAGCTGACAGCCCCGGAAACGGTAACGGCAGGCCAGACATTCGAAGTGGCATGGTCCGGCCCGGGCTATGAGCGCGACTATATCGGCATCACCGCCGCGGATTACGAGGACACAAGCTACCCCTATCGCTTCGTATCCAAGAAGGTCCGCGTCTCTGAGGGAGACGTTGTGTCCATCGAGGCCCCGACGGAACCGGGCAGCTACGTCATCGAATACGCCTTGGGCCAAGATGACACGCGCCTCGTGGCCGTTGCATTGACCGTCACTGATGTGGCCGCAACGCTGACCGCCCCGTCGATCGTCGTTGCAGGCTCCACCTTTGAGGTCGCTTGGACGGGTCCCGGTTATGAGCGTGACGCCGTTGGTGTGACCGCAGCCGACTACGAGGACACAAGCTACCCCTATCGCTTTATCACCCGCAAAGTGGATGTCTCAGGCGGGCCAGTGCTCAAGGTGCAGGCCCCGACGGAGCCGGGCAGCTATGTCGTGGAATACGCACTCGGTCAGGACAATTCCCGCCTCGTGGCGGTCGCTTTGGAAGTGACCCCTCTGTCGGCCTCTGTCACGGCGCCCTCGTCTGCCCCGGCAGGCTCTGTGATCGAAGTTGCGTGGAACGGCCCGGCCTATGAGCGTGATGTGATCGGCATCACCTCGGCAAGCTCTGAGGATACGAGCTATCCCTACCGCTTCGTGACGCGCACCACTGGCACCAGTGAAGGCTCGCCCCTGCGCGTGCAGCTCCCGACGGTGCCAGGCGACTACGTGGTCGAATACTCTCTGGGTCAAGACAACACCCGTCTGACCGCTGTCCCGCTCACGGTCACGCCTGTCTCGGCCACGCTCACCGCGCCGGCGACGGCCCAGGTGGGCACGGAAATCGAGGTCGCCTGGACAGGGCCCGCCTACCCGAGCGACTTCGTGGGTATCACCCCGGCAGACTACGAAGACCTCGGCTACCCGTACCGCTTTGCGAACCGCGCCAAGCCCACCGTCGCGGATGCAGACGGCAGCACTGTGCGCCTCACGATGCCGGAGGAACCGGGCAACTATGTGATCGAATACGTCTTTGGCCTCGACACGACGCGGCTGATGTCGATCCCGATCACCGTCACCCAATAAGGGCGAAACAAAAGAATGGGGCGCCTGACAGTACGGTCAGGCGCCCCTTTTTCTTTGTGTTGGCGCGCGGCCTAGAAGTGGATCGCGCGATCCCAGGCGTCGAGCACGCTTTCGTGCATCATCTCCGACAGCGTCGGGTGCGGGAAGACCGTCTCCATGAGGTCCTCTTCCGTCGTTTCGAGCTTTTGACCGACAACGTAGCCCTGGATCATCTCGGTGACCTCTGCGCCAACCATGTGCGCCCCGAGGAGCTCACCGGTTTTTGCATCAAAGATCGTTTTCACGAGGCCTTCAGGCTCACCCAGTGCGATGGCCTTGCCGTTGCCGATGAACGGGAAGCGGCCAACCTTGATCTCGCGACCGGTTTCCTTGGCCTTGGCCTCCGTGAGACCCACTGAGGCCACCTGCGGGTGGCAGTAGGTGCAGCCGGCGATGGCTTCGGGCTTCACGGGGTGGACGTTGTTCTTCCCGGCGATGAGCTCGGCCACCATGACCCCCTCGTGGGAGGCTTTGTGCGCGAGCCATGGGCCGTTCGTGGCATCCCCGATGACGAAGAGGCCCTCGATGCCCGTGCGGCAATATTCGTCCGTCACAGCGAAGGAGCGGTCGATCTTCACGCCCTGCTCTTCGAGACCGATATTCTCGATATTGGCAACGATGCCCACGGCGGAGATGACGGTGTCGAACTCCTCCTTAGAGATTTTGCCGCCCTCTTCGATATGGGCGGTGACCTTGCCTTTGCCGCGGTCGAGCTGTTTGACCATCGCCTTGGCGCGGATCTTCATGCCTTGCTTCTCGAAGGCCTTCTTGGCGAAGTTCGAGATTTCTTCGTCCTCGACGGGCAGGATGCGATCCATCACCTCGACGACCGTCGTGTCAGCCCCGAGCGTGTTGTAGAAGCTCGCAAACTCGATCCCGATCGCACCGGAGCCGATGACGAGCAGTTTCTTCGGCATCTTCTTGGGCGTCAGTGCGTGCTTGTAGGTCCAGACGAGATCGGCGTCCGCCTCAAGACCCGGCAGTTCCCGCGCGCGGGCGCCGGTGGCCACGATGATGTTCTTGGCGGTAAGCTCTTCGGTGCCCTTGTCCGTCTTGACCGTGACCTTGCCCTTACCGGAGAGCTTGGCCTCGCCCATGATGGCCGTGACCTTGTTCTTCTTGAGAAGGTGGCCCACGCCGCCGTTCAGTTGCTTGGCCACGCCGCGGCTGCGCGCGACGACTGCATCGAGATCATAGTCGATGCCCGTGGCTTTGAGACCGAATTCCTTGGCGCGGTGCATCAGGTGGAACACTTCCGAGGATCGCAGCATCGCCTTGGTGGGGATGCAGCCCCAGTTCAGGCAGATCCCGCCCATGTGTTCGCGTTCTACAACGGCGACCTTGAGACCAAGCTGTGCGCCGCGAATGGCGCAAACGTAGCCCCCTGGGCCCGCTCCGATGACGATCATGTCGAAAGACTGTGCGGCCATATCTCTTCCCTTGCGTCAGTTTGTTTAACGTTAAACAAATTTTTGCATGGCAGGCCAGTGGCACAGGCGCACACCTGCCATGCCCCAGGTGCATGGGAGGATTTAGCTGCCTTGGATCTCGCGCAGGACAGCGCCGTAGCCGCCAAGATCGATGTACTCACGCTCTGGCCCTGTCATCCGGCGGCCCAGCGCTTCGTTGCGGGTCGGGAAACGGCCGTAGCGGCGAATGATCTCGCGATGCGCTTTGGCGTGGGGCAAGTTCAGCGCCCCGCTCTCGGGCATCCGTGTCGCAAAAAGGCGCACAGCCCGGTCTTGGTGGCTCAGGTTCTCTGCGTGCATCAGCGGCATGTAAAAGAACTGACGGGCCGGTTCGTCGATCTTCATGTCCCAGCCCTTCTTGATGGCCGCTTTCGCTGCCGCCAAGGCGTGCGGGTCAGACGCAAAGGCCTGGCCGGTGTTGCGGAACATGTTCCGCGGGAACTGATCCATGAGCAGGATGTAGGCCAAGGAGCCAGAGGGATACGTCAGCCAAAGGCCACGCTCGCCCTCCATGGCGCCACGCCACGCACGCTCGAACCGGTCGCGGACGTCCTCGTCGAGCTCCTCCCCCCCGCGATACCAATCGGCAGGGCCCAGTTCGTCCAGCCAATAGGCAAGGACATCTTCGGGTGTGACTTCAAAGGGCAGGCTGTGCTTTTTCATGCGCGCATGACAGGGACGCGGCACTCCAATGTCAAGCTCAAGCCGTGCCCTCAGGTGCGTCTTCGCCCTCGGTCGCGGTCTCTTCGGTGGCCTCAGCATAATACTCCTGCGCGGCCTCGAACGACACGGGCGAGCTCACCGGTGTAATCGGGGCGTAGGAGACTGCCTCGTAGTCCTCCTCCGCGTATAGCGAGGCACGGCGCGTCATCCGATAGAGCGCGTAAAAGGCCGTGCCGAGCATGAGAATGGCGATGAATGCAAAATAGCCGTTCGGTCCAATAGCGCCCATGGCCCAACCGGTGATAAGCGGGCCCGCAATCGCCCCAAGCCCGTTGAGGAAGATCAGGCCGCCCGACGCCGAGGCCATATCCTCATATTCGAGGAAGTCGTTCGTGTAGGCCACGAGGAGCGAATAGAGAGGGTTCGACGTACCGCCGATCAAGAAGCCTGCCACCAAGATGACCGGAAAGCTCAGTGGCAGCACGAAGGCGGCAAGCGATGCAGCCCCGCCCAGTGCCGCGCAGATGAGGATCAGGCGACGGCGGTCCATGCGGTCTGACAGCCAACCGATCGGGAATTGCAGCACCAGCGCGCCCACATAGATCGTCGCCACAAAGATCGAGATCTGCTGAACCGTCAGCCCGGCCAGCGTGCCAAAGACCGACGACATACCAAAGTTTGCAGCAAAGACGCCGCCCAACAGGAACATGCCCACAGATCCAAGCGGTGAGGTCTGCACCAGTTGGCGCAGTGTCATGGGCTTGGTGCTTTCAAACGCAGGTGTCGGCGCAATGCTGAGCAAGATCGGCGCAAAGGCGAGGCTGATCAGAACCGACGGGATGATGAAGAGGACATAGCCTGAGGGGTCACCGAAGCCCACGATGCCCTGCGCGGCAACAATGCCGCCCATCTGAACAATCATGTAGAGCGACAGCGCCTGGCCGCGGTTCTCCTTCGTGGTGGCGTTGTTGAGCCAGCTTTCAGCCGTGACATACACGCCTGAGAAGCAGAACCCGATGATCGCGCGGCCAAAAGTCCACGAGATCGGATCGGTGAGCACCGGATAAAGGATCAGGATCGCCGAGATCGTAGATCCCAGCGCCGCAAAGACCCGCACGTGGCCCACGCGGCGAATGAGTTCCGGCGTCGCGCGCGATCCGCCGAGGAAGCCCGCAAAGTAAGCCGACATCACAATCGACATCTCGAGCGTGCTGAACCCCTCAAGGTCACCGCGCACACCAAGCAACGTGCCTTGCAGACCGTTGCCCATCATCAAGAGACCCATGCCGAGCAAAAGCGCCCATGCGCTCGCAATCACGCCACCCATGTCGCAGGTCCTTTCATAGATGTCCTAATTCGCCGCTACGCCTGATTCAGCGCCGCGTCCACACATCCACGACCAGCGATGTCGTTTTCTTACGTTGGGTCAAGCGGCTGAGAGCCCGCTTTGCTCACGGCCACAGCAGTGATGCGTCGCCATAGCTGAAAAAACGGTACTTCTGCGCAATGGCGTGGGCGTAAACTGCGTCGATGCGGTCTTTTCCGGTGAGCGCGCTGACAAGCATCATCAACGTGCTCTTGGGCAAATGGAAATTTGTCATCAACGCATCAGCCACGCGGAACTTAAATCCCGGGGTGATGAAGATATCGGTTTCACCGACCCAAGGCGCGATCTCGCCCCCTCGCCCTGCGGTCTCCAGCAGGCGCAAGGCGGTCGTCCCCACGGGGATCACGCGCCCGCCCATGGCCTTGGTCTGCGCGATCTCGGCAGCGGCCTCTTCGGTCACTTCACCCCATTCGGCGTGCATCTTGTGATCCGAGATATCATCGACCTTCACCGGCAAGAACGTGCCCGCGCCCACATGGAGCGTCACGAAGGAATGCTCCACCCCACGGCGGTGGAGCGATGCCATGACCCCATCGTCGAAATGCAGCGACGCAGTCGGCGCCGCGACCGCCCCTTTGCGCTCTGCAAAGATGGGCTGGTAGTCGTCGTGGTCTTGCGCGTCTGCGGGACGCTTGGCAGCGATATAGGGAGGGAGCGGCATATGCCCGGCCTCCGCCAGGGCCGCGTCGAAATCATCGCCTGTGAGCGTGAAGTCGAGCACGGCCTGCCCCTCCGACTTCGATACAAGCCGCGCTTTGAGGGCGTCGGAGAAGGCGATCTCCTCCCCCTCGGCCACTTTGCGGAGCGGTTTGATCAACGCCTCCCACTGCCCGCCCACGAGCGGTGCGAGAAGCGTGACCTCGATTTTGGAGGAAACGGGCCCCTGCGCGCTGTCGCGGTGGCGCGCGCCGAAGAGCCGCGCCGGAATCACTTTGGTGTTGTTGAAGACCAACCTGTCACCCGGACGCAGATGATCCGCGAGGTCACGGACCACCGCATCGCGGATACCCGCTGCGGTCGAGACAAGAAGACGGGCCGAAGATCGCGGCTTTTCAGGCCGCGTCGCAATCAGCGTCTCGGGAAGATCGAAGTCAAAATCGGAAAGTTTCACGCTTACTGGCTCACCTGAGGGGGCGGACGGCGGAAAATTTCTCGGAAGAGGCCCGGCGTCAAGGCCGAGAGTGGGTTTACTGACACTTGCGGCTGGTCGGCGGCCCCATCGAGCGTGAAATTGAAGCCGATCAGCCCTTCCCCCCGCCGCGTCAGGAAGGATCCGAGGCCGTTGACCAGATAGATTGGGGAAACGACGCCTTGGAACGCCATGTCGCGTGACTGCGTGTTGAAGATCCCGTCGAGCGAGATGCCCAGCGAGGCGCCCACGGCACTCGATTGCGTGATTATGATTTGTTCGGGCGTAACGCGGAACCGGCCCTGCGCATCACTGAAAACGATGCCGCCTCCGTTGAGTTGCTCCAGCAGACCAACGACCGAGACCGCCGAGAGAAGCTCTGCCATCGCAGGCGCGTTGGTGACGCGAATGTCCTCAAGGGCCACTTCGCCATCATAGACGCCCTCGCCCGGTTGCGGGATCAGCGTCAACGACAACTGCCCCCCCTGTACCTGCCGGAAGATGCCAGCATCCCGGATCAGACCGCCGCCATCATCTGACTGCACCGTGATCATAGAGCCATTGAGCGATCGTGTCAGGCGACCATTAAGTGCCGTGCCATCTGGGCCCATGCGGGCCTGGAATCGGCCAGAGAGGCCTCCTGTGGTCTCAAGCTCTGCACGCACATCGGTGAGCACGATGTCACTGGTGATCACCAAGCGATCGAGCGCGAGGTTCAACGGGGCACTTTCCCCGCCCCCGGTGGCACCGCCCGCAAAGGTCGCGGCGCGCAAATCGATGGATGCGTTGCGCAGGTTCACCTCGGGCGGCACACCAGCCCCGCGATTGCGCAGCGTAAGGGCACCCGTCAGCCAGTTCCCGACATTCAGATCATCGAGCTCGAGCCTGTCAAAGCCGCCACCGCTGCCCAGCACCACACGCCCCGTAGCCTCAAGGCCGGGGCTTGCCAAGCTGATCCGGTCAATCTCAGGCGTCTCTCCGAGCCTGCCCGAAATGCTGAAGGCGCCGCTTTGCGAGGGGGGCTTCACCCAGCCCACAGGCGGCACCGCCACGCGCAGCCCGCGCAAATCGGTGGCGACCGTGAACTCCGGCGGCGCCCCACGGGGGAAGGTCAGCGTCAGATCACCGACCCCTTCTCCGGAAACTGACCCGGGCGGCAGGGCAATCTGAAATTCGTCGAGTGCGGCAGGAGATAGCTCTATCTCGCCTTGGAATTCGGAGGCGGCGGGGCCCTGGCCGAGCGGCTGCTCCCACACACCGTTGATGCCCACGCGCCCAAGCGCCCCGCGCCCAGCGATGCTGAGCCCATCATTGCTCACACGGACCTGCGCCCTCGGCAGGCTTAGCGTCTTGTTTGTCACCAACGTTTCAGAGCGGACATTGGCGAGGGCTGCGCCCATGTCGATGGCGACATCCGAACCGCGAATCTTGGGTTTCAGCGGAAAACCCAACGTACCCAGCACCTTCGCGCGGCCATCTGCCAGCGTCACCGGCATCCCGGCCTTTGTCATGAACTCAAAGGGCTCAAGATCCAGCGTCGATAGGAGCGCCGTGATCGTGCCCTCAGCGGCGATGGTGACCAAGGCAGGCGCAGGCTTTTCACGCGTGTTGGTAATCTGAAAGAGTGTCCCCGTGGCATCGAGGCTCCCGCCCTGGGGCGCGCGCATCGCGCCTTCCTCGACGATCACCGTCAAACGGTCGCCCACGAGTTCCACTGACCCGCGCGCGCCCGTGACCGGCGGCAGGGTTCGCATAACGCGCACATCCGCGTCGTGAAAGTGGTTCGTGAACGAAAGCGAGGTCTTGGCATTCGGCTCACTTCGCAACGCCCATCTGGAATCGGTGGCGGTGCCGGCCTCAATATTGTTGGCAAACCATCGACGCATGCCTGGGCGCACCGATACAGGCCAAAGCTCCATCGCGCGGTCGATCTCCACCGTGTTGAAGCTCAGATCCATTCGGGTTTGCCACCCGTCCCGCTTTGCTTTGATGCGGCCGGATGCCAGCGCCGTCGTTTCTCCATCGAGGACGACCGCCTGCCCGATATCGAGCGTGAACGGGTCCAGCCGGAGGCGGAAATCTAGGGCGACCTGCTCCAGAAAGCGTTCGGTGTCATAGAGGCCGCCGGGGTTAGCGGCGATGTCGGTGACCTGGAACTGGCCCACGATTTCACCTGGGAGCACGCCCTGCATGTCCCCCAACTGCGCCGTGCCTTGGGCCGTCGCACGGCCCCAAGCGCTATCGAGGCTGAAATCCTCGAACGTCAACCTCTGCGCTTCGGGTGCGTAGTTCAGAGCGATGCGCGCCTCCGAGAACGGAATGGGCCGTGTGGAGCTATTGGGTCTGAGCGCGCCCTCGCCCAGCTCGAGCGATCCTTGAAGCGTGCCCGCTTTGCCGTCTTCGATATCGATCTTGAGCGCGCCGGACACCGACGCATCAATCACCGACAACCACGCAAGCGCGGGCGCCTGGCTCGCAATGTCTTGCGCGGCAGCATCCTCGAGAACAATCGAGAACGTCGCCGCGCCCACCGCCTCCCGGCTCAAGGTGGCGGACAGGGTCGCAAGCTCCTGCCGCCCGGTCAGGAGCGCGGCCTCTGCCGTAAGCAGCAGCCCCTCCCCCTCACGGAAGAAACGAAGTTGGCCGCCATCGCCCGTCCACGCTCGCCCGGAAACAGCGTCCGAGTAGTTTACGGTGATCCCCTCGGCGCCGATTTCGGAGAGCTTGGCCAGTGCAGGGCGCTCAAAGATGGCGTCGATCAACCCGATCAACGCCCCCGGTTCCCGAATGCCGGGCACCTGGGCTTCAGCCTCCGCCGCGCCGTCGCCATCGCCATCGCCGAATGAGAGATTGAAGCTTCCATCCGCGCGCCGTTCGGATTTGAGCACCGCCCCAGACAAATCAACACGCCTCAGCTGCACGTCACCGCGCAAGAGCGATCCAATCGCCAGATCGCCCTGAACGGCGCGCACTTGCGCCAAGGGGCGTCCATCGGTGCGGATCAGCGACACATCATCGAGATAAATCTGAGGGTGATAGTCGGGGTCCATGCCGACACGGATCGTGCGAAAACTGAGCCGCGCCTCTGGCACCACGCTTTCGACCTGCGCCTGCACTTGGCGGGTGATCCACCCGCCTGCATTGATGGGCCGAGCCTGCAACCGGGTCAGCACCGCAACGACACCCAAGCACAGCACCAAGACCACGATGGTCAGCACAAAAGGCCACCTGTGCCGTGCTTGCCGCTCAGTCTCGGTCATGCCTGCCCTTTAACTCCCGCGCAACGCGCCTAGAACCTTCTTAAACACTCACGGAGGACACCCATGCTTTCCATCGGCGACACTGCCCCTGATTTCACCCTGCCCCGCGACGGTGGCGGCGAGGTTACCTTGTCTTCGCTCGTCCCCAAAAAGGTCGTTCTTTACTTCTATCCCAAAGATGACACGCCTGGCTGCACCAAGGAAGCGATCGCGTTCTCTGGTGCGGTGGACGATTTCGACGCAGCCGATACCGTGATCATCGGCGTCTCGAAGGACCCGGTGAAGAAGCACGACAAGTTCATTGCCAAGCATGATCTGAAGGTCGCTCTCGTCAGTGACGAGGAAGGCGACGTCTGCGAGCGCTACGGCACCTGGGTCGAGAAAAGCATGTATGGAAAGACCTACATGGGCATCGAACGCGCCACATATCTGATCAGTGCCGACGGCAAGATCGCTCAGATCTGGCGCAAGGTAAAAGTGCCCGGCCATTCAGACGCCGTGCTCGAGGCCACGCGCGGGCTTTGAATCGGCCCTGAACCGTCGGCAAATTCCCGCCACTTTTCGGGGGTTTTGTCCAAGTTTTGCCATGATTGGCGGGACTTTATTGCAGGACACCCCCAGCGCCGTTAAAGAGCTGGGGGCTCTGGCGGTGCTCTGGGGAAGAGCGCGGGGCCGCCCGAGACAGATGGGACAGTGGGGAAAAGAGAACTTGCTCAGCAGGCTCAAGCACAAATTGCACGTGGCGCTAGAACGGCGAATACCGGAGAAGCGCCTGTTTCTTCGGACAGACACCGAAACGCGGTTTGTCCGCCTCGGGCCTGGCACTCAGCTTATGGGATGGATCGGTTCAACGGCGATTGTCGCTTGGGCGATCGTTGCCACCGCGATCTTGCTGATGGATTCCATCGGCGCCGGTAACTTCCGCGAACAAGCCAAGCGTGAACAGGCCGTCTACGAAGATCGTCTGAACGTCTTGTCCGACCAACGCGATGCACGTGCCGTAGAGGCCGCTGCCGCACAAGAACGCTTCAACGCCGCCCTCGAACAAATCTCCATGATGCAGTCCGAGCTTTTGGCGAGCGAAGATCGCCGCAAGGAGCTTGAGCGTGGGATCGAAGTCGTCCAGGCCACGCTGCGCCGCACAGCCGAGGAGCGTGACGAAGCTCGCGGTGAGCTGACTGAACTTACGGCAATACTCGACGCCAACGGCGGGGCAGCGCCCGAAGCTGCGCGTACCGAAGAGGTGGAACGCACCCTCGCCTTCATGTCTGAGGCCCTCGAAACCACCGCTGTTGAGCGGGACACGACCGAGGCAGACGCTGCCCTCGCGCTCGCGCTGGCTTCGCAGATGGAAGAGGAGCTCAAGCTCCTTGAAGCGCGCAACGATCAAATCTTCCGCCGTCTGGAAGAGGCGATGACCATCTCGGTGGAGCCTCTCGACAAGATGTTTCAGGCCGCAGGCTTGCCGACAGAGCGTTTACTCGAGCAGGTGCGCCGGGGTTATTCGGGCACAGGTGGCCCGCTTACGCCGATGATTGTCTCGACCAAGAACCCGGCCGCGAGTGTCGATACGACCCGCGCGAACCGCATTCTCAACAATCTCGACCGCATGAACCTTTATCGGCTCGCGGCTCAGAAGGCGCCCTTCTCACTGCCTGTGAACCTTGGACAGGTGCGCTCCACCTCGGGCTTTGGGCCTCGTTGGGGCCGTATGCACAACGGTCACGACTGGGCGGGTCCTATTGGCACGGACATAAAAGCCACGGCTGATGGTGTCGTTGTCAGCGCGGGCTGGTCCTCCGGTTACGGGCGTTTGATCAAAATTCAGCATGAATTCGGCATCGAAACGCGGTATGCGCACCTATCGAAGATTCGGGTGAGCGTCGGTGAACGCGTGAGCCGCGGACAGCATATCGGTGACCTTGGCAATTCCGGTCGTTCGACCGGGCCACACCTGCACTACGAGGTGCGTGTCGGGGGCAAACCGGTGAACCCAATGATCTACATCAAGGCTGCAAGAGATGTTTTCTAAAAGCAAAATCAACGAGCCCGCGCCCGCAGCGGATACACCGAAAGCCGAGGCCATGCCCGAGCCCAAGACCGAGTTCAAATCCAGCGTGAACCCAACGCCAAAGGCAAAGCCGCCGGCATCCGTTCTGTCCGCTGACCTGACCATCAGCGGCAACCTGCGCACCTCTGGTGACATCCAGATCGAGGGCCAGGTCGAAGGCGACATCCGCGCCCACCTGCTGACCGTCGGCGAAGGCGCCACCGTCAAGGGTGAGTGCATCGCGGACGACGTCGTCGTGAATGGCCGCATCATCGGCCGTGTCCGTGGCCTTAAGGTTCGCCTGACCTCCACCGCACGCGTTGAGGGTGACATCATTCACAAGACCATTGCCATCGAAAGCGGTGCGCATTTTGAAGGCTCTGTGCAGCGCCAGGACGATCCGCTCTCCTCGGGCGGCGCCAAGAAAGCGGTCCCGGCAGCGGCCACTTCCAAAGCTGAAAGCTAAGGCTCACAGATGAGTTTGGAAGAAGCGCCGCAGCTCTCTGCGGCGCTTTCTTTTTGCGCTGCTGAAAACCGCAAGGGCATCCTGTTCGCAGCCATCCTCGCCTCCGCGCTTGGGTTCATCGACGCCACCGTCGTCTCTATTGCGCTGCCCGCCATGCGCGCGTCTCTGGGGGCCACACTTCCTGAGGCGCAGTGGTTCTCCAACGCCTACATGCTCTTTTTCTCGGCGCTGATCCTCGCAGGCGGCGCGCTGGGGGATCGCTTTGGGCTGGCCCGTGTCTTCGGGTTGGGTATCGCGGTTTTCATAGTGGCGTCCCTCGCTTGCGCTTTGGCCCCCTCGCCTACATTCATGATCGTGGCCCGTGCGCTGAAAGGCGTCGGCGCAGCACTGATGGTTCCTGGCTCCCTCGCCCTGATTTCGCGTGCTTACCCAAAAGAGGAACGCGGTCGCGCCATTGGGATCTGGGCGGCAGCTTCAGCGCTGATGACAGCCCTTGGACCAATCATAGGCGGTCTTGTACTGACCCTCGGCGGACCTGAGTTCTGGCGTTGGATCTTTGCAATCAATCTGCCCCTTGGGTTGCTGGCTTTGGTCGTTCTCTACCGCTCAGTCCTATCCGACCCGGCAAAGGACGATGCGCCGGTGGACTGGACCGGCGCCGCGCTGGCGACGCTTGGCTTGGGCGCACTTGCCTGGGGGCTCACCGATCTCGACGCGCTTTGGGCCACCGGCGCGGGCCTCGGCCTGCTTGGCCTCTTCGTGGTTAATGAGGGGCGCAGCCCACATTCCATGATGCCGCTCAGCCTCTTTGCCGACGCACGATTTGCCGCGGCGAACATCTGCACGTTTCTCATCTATGGCGCGCTTGGCGCGATGCTCTTTTTTCTGCCCATATCGGTCATCACGGCGTGGAAGGTCACCCCGATCGAGGCATCTGCGGCCTTCGCCCCGCTCTCCATCTTCCTCTCAACCCTTTCGACGCGCGCGGGGAGCCTCGCTGACAAATGGGGGCCAGAGCCCGTCATCGCCATTGGCGCGTCCTTCGTGTGCGTTGCCTACGCACTCGTGGCGTTGACCGCACCGGCACAGAGCTTTTGGGGGGCAACACTACCTGCCATGTGTCTGGCGGGTTTGGGCATGGCGCAGGTTGTGGCGCCGCTCTCCACGGCGGTCATGGCCGCCGTTGAAGACAGCCAATCCGGCACGGCATCCGGCGTGAACAACGCTATCAGCCGAATGGCGAGCCTTCTGAGCATCGCTGCAGCAGGGTCACTAGCGGCGTGGGCCTATGGCTATGCCAGCGGCCCGCTGAGCTTTGGCGCGGGGGGAACAGGAGACGGTCACGCGGAGGCCGTTACATGGGCCTTCTCTCGGGTGGCTTGGGCGGCATCAACGCTCGCTGGAATTTCGGCAGTTACGATGCTGGCGGCGCGGGCACCAAAGAGGGCCGCTTAGCGATCCACGGCGCCGCCTCATGGTAGCGCTTCGCGAGATCGATCAGGCTGAGGTCCGCGTCGCGCGGCCCAATCAACTGGATACCCATGGGCAACCCAATGGCTGAGAAACCCGCAGGCATTGCAAGGGACGGCAGCCCGAGGATGTTTACCGGGACGGTGATCTCCATCCAGCGGTGATAGGTATCCATCGCTACGCCCCCGATCTCCTTGGGCCAATCGAGCTCTGCTGCAAAGGGGAAACACTGGGCCGTCGGCATGATCAGCGAATCATATTCTTCAAAGAGCTCTCCCGCCCGTGCGTACCAATCAGAGCGGATCACGCTGGCGCGGTGCACGTCCATTGCGCTGAATCCAAGGCCACGTTCTGCCTCCCAAACGGCTTCGGGTTTCAGCAACGCACGCAGCTTTGGGTCGGCCATGGCTGGCCCGAGCGAGCCCGCAACCATCCATGATCGCAACGTCGTCCAAGCCTCCCAAAGCGCGTCACGGTCAAAGGGGGCCTGCACCGGCTCTACACTGCACCCAAGCTCCTCAAGCACCTTCAACGCGCCTTCACACACTTCGAGAACGCCCCGCTCTGTCGGGTATGCGCCGGACCAATCCCCGAGCCATCCAATGCGCTTGGGCGCGGCACCTCGGGGCGCGATATGGCGGCCGTGGGGTTGGCGTGGATCGGGCCCGGCCATCACCTGCAGCATCAGCTCGATATCCTCTGGCGACCGCGCCATGGGACCCGCAGTGGCGAGTTGATGGAGGAAGGTATCACCCTTCGGCTCCAGCGGGACGAGGCCGAATGTCGGGCGCAGGCCATATGTATTTGACCAACCCGCCGGATTGCGGAGCGAACCCATCATGTCCGACCCATCCGCCAACGGCACCATCCCGGTGGCCAACGCCACGGTCGCCCCGCCCGACGACCCGCCAGCCGAACGCGACGGATCATAAGCGTTGCCCGTGATGCCATGGACCGGGTTGTAGGTGTGCGAGCCCAAGCCGAATTCCGGAGTGTTGGTCTTGCCGATGAAAACGGCGCCCGCTTGCCTGAGACGCTCCACGAAGAGATCTTCCGCCTGTGCAGGACCCTGCCCTGCAAAGAGCGGTGAGCCCATGCTCGTAGGGAAGCCCCGCGCGTTTGAGAGGTCTTTCACGGCGATCGGCAGGCCCGCCAAAAGCCCGTCAGCAGCAGCACCCGCGCGGGCGATCGCGTCCTCGCGTGGCAGAAGCTCGATGATCGCGTTCACTTCGCCATTCACGGCTTGGATGCGGTCGTAGGTCGCCGACATCAGATCGCGCGGGTCAAGCGTGCCCACCGCAATTTGCGCCGCAAGATCAGACGCGTTCTGAAAGAGAATATCCATGGCGGGATCGTTGCCCCGCGCATGGCCCGTTGTCCACACTAAGAGAGGGCTTAGTCCTCGGCGCTGGCCTCGGCGCGGCTCTTGCCAGACACATCCATAGCAAGCGTAGCGGCCATGAAGCCGTCGAGATCGCCATCAAGCACGCCCTTGGTGTCAGACGTCTCGTGCGAGGTGCGCAGGTCTTTGACCATCTGATAGGGCTGCAGCACGTAAGAGCGGATCTGGTTGCCCCAGCCCGCGTCGCCCTTAGCCTCGTGCGCCTCGTTGATGGCCGCGTTCCGGCGGTCGAGCTCCTGCTGATAGAGCCGCGATTTCAGCGCCTTCATAGCGATGTCGCGGTTCTGGTGCTGAGATTTCTCCGACGACGTCACGACGATCCCCGTGGGAATGTGCGTGATCCGCACGGCCGAGTCGGTGGTGTTCACGTGCTGACCGCCCGCACCGCTCGACCGATAGGTGTCGATGCGAATGTCGGCGGGGTTCACCTCCACGTCAATATCGTCATCCACGACCGGATAGACCCAAACCGAACTAAAGGACGTGTGGCGCTTGGCTGCGCTGTCGAAGGGCGAGATGCGCACCAGACGGTGCACGCCGCTCTCAGATTTCAGCCATCCATAGGCGTTGTGCCCAGTGATCTTGTAAGCCGCGCTTTTGATGCCCGCCTCTTCGCCCGCGCTCTCGGACTGAAGCTCGACCTTGTAGCCCTTCTTCTCGGCCCAGCGGACATACATCCGCGCCAGCATGCTCGCCCAGTCGCAGCTCTCGGTGCCACCGGCGCCAGAGTTGATCTCGAGGAAGGTGTCGTTGCTGTCGGCCTCGCCATCGAGAAGCGCCTCAAGCTCCTTATCGGCGGCTCTCGCCACGAGCGCTTTCAGGGCTTCTTCTGCGTCGGACACGACCTCGGCGTCGTCCTCCATCTCCCCCAGTTCAATGAGTTCGATGTTGTCGGTCATATCGTCTTTGATACCGTTGTAATCGGCAAGCTTGTCCATCAGCGCTTGACGGTCGCGCATCAGCTTTTGCGCACGTGCCTGATCGTCCCAGAGGTTCGGATCTTCGATCATGGCGTCGAATTCTTCCATCCGGTGAGGGGCCGTCTCGATATCCATCCGCTGGCCGAGCATAGCCAGGGATTTCTCGATCGCCTCCACGTGGGATTGAGTTTCTGCGCGCATGGATGTCGTCTCCTCGTAGGGCGGCAGATGTACCGCCGGCCCGAGACGCTTTCAAGCTAGTAGAGGCCGCCCGAGCCGAGCGAGCCAACGGAGGCCTTACCGCCAACGGTCGCGCTCGTGCCATCAGATTTCTCGATGGTGCGTACCGTCTCCACTTCGCCCGCATCAAAGAGAGGCACATCGCCGCCCATGGCAAAGCCGCCGTCGAAGGTGATCCCGAAGAGAGGCTCTTCTCCCTCGCGGAAATACTCAGCCACGACGTTCTCGCCCAGTGCCCCGCCCGTCAGGCGCGCGCCGGTGAAGCGGTCGATGTTGATGAAGATGCCGCCCGGGGGCACTTCGAAGGGGCCGCCGCCGTATTTGGTGATCGCCTTTTCCATAAAGTCGTTGAACACCGGGCCGCAGAACGATCCGCCGCCTGCCCCGCGTCCCAGCGGTGCGGGATCGTCAAAGCCGATGTAGCAGCCGGCCACGATGTTGGAGGTGAAGCCCACGAACCAGACATCCTTGGCGTCGTTAGTTGTGCCCGTCTTGCCCGCCACGGGCACAGGCAAGTTCACGGTCCGCGCCGCGGTGCCGCGGTCGACGACGCCTTTCATCATGGAGGTCAGCTGGTAGGCGGTGATGGCATCCATCACTCGCTCGCGGTTTGACCAGATGTCGGGTCCCGCGGCCACGCGAAGTTCGCGTTCGTCGCAGTCTTCGCAAACGCGCTTGTCGTGTCGGTAGACGGTCTTACCGAAACGGTCCTGCACGCGGTCAACGAGCGTGGGTTCAACGCGCTCCCCACCGTTGGCGAACATAGAGTAGGCGGCCACCATGCGGTAGAGCGTCGTCTCGTCCGAGCCAAGCGACGCCGCTAAAACTTCATTCATCTCGTCATATACGCCGAAACGCTCGGCGTAGGAGGCGACCGTGTTCATGCCCACCTCTTGCGCGAGGCGGATCGTCATGAGGTTCCTTGAACGCTCAATCCCCGTGCGCACAGGCGTGGGGCCATAGAACTGGTTCGTTGCGTTCTTCGGACGCCAGACACCTTGAGGCGTGTTGATCTCGATCGGCGCGTCGATGACGATCGTGGCGGGCGAATACCCACTGTCGAGCGCCGCTGCATAGACGAAGGGCTTAAAGGCAGATCCCGGCTGGCGCAGCGCCTGAGTCGTGCGATTGAACACCGAATGCTGGTAGGAGAAGCCGCCCTGCATCGCCAGAACGCGGCCCGTGTTGACGTCCATCGCGACAAAGCCGCCCTGGACCGCAGGCACTTGGCGCAGCGTCCACCGCTCGAAGGCGCCGTCGCTAGCCGTTTCTGCGCGCACGAGCACCACGTCGCCCACCTCAAGCAAGTCACCGGCCGTCCGCGCGCGATTGGCGAGCGATCCGTCCTCAAGCTCCTTGCGGGCCCAGGTGACGTCGTCAGCGGTAATGAAATGGCCGTCGTCGTCTTCCGGCACGCCCTCGATGCCGATGCGGGCGGCGCTATTGCCGATGCTCAGCACAACGGCCGTATACCACTTCGTTGGCAGCGCGATGTCACGCGGCACGGTCGCGTTGCTCAGAGCATTTCGCCAGGTTTCTTCGTCCGCGAGATCCTCAGCGGCGAGCGTTACGCCCGTCCCGCGCCAGACGCCCTGCTCGCGGTCATAGCTTTCAAGCTGGCGGCGCAGTGCGCTTGCGGCTTCGGTCTGCATCTGCGGATCAATCGTGGCGCGCACGCTGTAGCCACCGGAGAAGAACTCCGCCTCGCCGAAATCACGCGTCAACTGGCGACGGATCTCATCGGTGAAGTAATCGCGCGGCGGCAGGGTGGATTTGAAGCTATCGACCAGGCCCATTTGCACGGTGCGGATCGGCTCGGCCTTCGCCTCTTCATATTGCTGATCAGTGATGTAGCCGTTCTCATGCATCTCACGCAGCACGAGGTTGTTGCGGCGGTTCACAGCCCCCTCGTAATCATTGGCAGGATTGTAGCTGTAAGGCGCCTTCGGATGGATCGCGAGGAACGCAGCCTCTGCAATCGTCAGGTCGGTCAACGGCTTGTTGAAGTAACTCTGCGCGGCGGCGGCCACCCCATAGCTGCGCACACCAAGGTCAATCTCGTTGAGATAGAGCTCGAGGATCTTGTCCTTCGAAAGCGTCTGCTCGATCCGCGAGGCAAGGATGATCTCTTTGATCTTACGCTCGGCCGTGACGGAGCCGTCGAGGATGAAGTTCTTCATTACTTGCTGGGTGATCGTCGAGGCGCCGCGCAGGTTCTCACCGCGGCTGAGTACAGCGTCCCGGATGGCTGCCGCAAGGGCGCGCGGGTCATAGCCTGCGTGGTCGTAGAAGTTCTTGTCTTCCGCCGAAATGAACGCCGCTTTCACGATCGGCGGGATTTCTTCCGCGCTGGCAAACAGGCGCCGCTCGAGCGCGAATTCGTCGATGATACGCCCTTCGCCCGAGTAGATCCGGCTGATCGTTTTCGGCGTGTAGCTCGCAAGTTCATCATAGGACGGCAGATCACGCCCAAAGAGGTAGAAGACCGCGCCAATCCCGAGGCCCATCATAAAGACACCGAGCGTCAGCGCCGAAAACAGCCCGCCCACAATGGACAACATCCCGGTCGTGAGCGCGCCCACACCGGAACTACCTGCGTCAATCACCTTCTTGATGGCCATGCGGCTCATGGAAAGTCTCCCTGAAATGCCAGTCTTATTTGGCAGAAAGTGGCACGGCTTTCAAATCACAGCCTTGCGTTAGATAGGCGCTATTGGCGCAAAAGCGCCCGTTCCGCAGCGTCCTGATCAGCCCAGGCGGTCAGGCCCGCAACCAACCCCCGAATGATCTTTCCGCGCTTTTCGGGCGATTGCAGCTCGAGGCGGTCCTTCTCGGAACTCAGGAACCCGACTTCGATCAGCACCGATGGCACGTCGGCCGACCGCAATACTGCAAAATCCGCCGCGCGCAGCGGGTTGTTGTTCAGCCGTGCGCCGCCCTCAGCCAGCGATGCCTCGAACGCGCGCGCCAAATTCTCGGATCGAGGGGTTGTCTCCACTCGGGCGAGTTCAAGCAAAATCCGCGCGATTTCATCGTCTTGGCCGTCCAAATTGACGCCTGCGATAATGTCGGACCTGTTGTGCCGTTCAGCGAGCAAAGCGGAAGCGGCATCCGTTGCCGTTTCTGCCAGCGTGTAGATGGTGGCTCCTTCCGCATAGCCTTCCTCAAGCGCATCAGCATGAAGCGACACAAACGCATTGGCCGAGAGCTGCCGCGCGAGGCCCGCACGAGCTGGAAGACTGACGAAATCATCAGCATCGCGCGTTAGATGGACGTCGAAATCAGTCGAACGACGCAGCGCATCCCTAAGCTCGCGCGCCATCACGAGCATCAAGTCGGCTTCCTTGACCCCGCCCCGTTCGGCGCCGGGATCAACCCCACCGTGGCCCGGATCGATCACAATCACAAAGGCCCCCACGTCTGCAGGCCGCGCCGGCACAGCACGTTGCAGCGCGACGGAACTCGCCGGGGCGCCGGAGGCCGCACGGAATGCCTCTTCAGACGTGCGTGACAAAAGAACGGACAGAACGGCGCCTGTTTCGGTGCGGCGGAGCTCCGCCTCGTTCAGCGCGAAAAAGTCGTTGAGCGGCAGCACGAAACCCGACCACCCTTGCACCAAAGACCCGGCCTTTGGCGGGCCTGCATCGCGAATTGTCATCTCATCTAACGGGAGACCGGCCCAATTGACCTCACTGAGCTCCAGCACGAGCTGCGGTGGATCCGCGAGCGTGTAGACGCGGTAAGGCACGCCCTGGCTAAGGCCCAAGTTCAGCGTGATCTCGTTGCGCGACTGATCGAGCTTCGTCTCAGCAGGCAGCACACGCGCAAGCGCCGTCAGATCCTGCGCCACGCCACAGACCGCCCAAAGGGACATCATCACTGCCAGAAATACCGCTCGCATACCGCGCCTGCTTTTTTCAGAACTCTAGCAAATACGCGGGCGCCGCGCCACTCACGTGCCCGCGAAATACCGCGCCAGCCGTGCGAGGCCTTCCTCCATGTCGGCGGAGGACCGCGCATAAGACAGCCGCAACGTGCCGTGCCCGCGTTCTGCGTCGAAATCGAGCCCCGGCGTGACCGCAACCCCTGCCTTATCGAGGATATCGGCGGCGAGCGCCTTCGAATCCTGCGTTACGTCCGAGACATCCAGATAGATGTAGAATGCGCCATCAGCCGGTGAGATCACTTTGAGCCCGGCCTTCGACAACCCGTCGAGCAAAAGCGTGCGGTTAGCCTTGTACGTCGCCAGGTGGCCGTCGAGTTCCTCCCGGGCGTCCAAGGCGCCCAGAGCCGCCACTTGGCTGGCATGGGTCGGGCAGATGAACATGTTCTGAGCAATACGCTCCACCGTGCGCACGTGGTCTTCAGGGACAACCATCCAACCGATGCGCCAGCCTGTCATCGAGAAGTACTTGGAGAAGGAATTCACCACATAGACATCATCCGTCACCTCGAGCGCCGAAACGCAGCGGTCGGTGTAGGAGATACCGTGGTAGATCTCGTCAGAGATGAAGGCGCAATCGGCTGCTGTACAGGCCTCGGCCAAGGCGCCGATTTCACCCGCGTTGAGCATGGTGCCCGTGGGGTTGGCGGGCGAAGCCGCGATGAGGCCATTGAGGCCCGCTACATCGCTGGGCTGGGGCTGGAACCCGTGCTCGGCCACACCCGGCAGGCTCACAGCCTCAAGGCTCATGGCACTCAGGATCTTGCGGTAGGACGGATATCCCGGGGCCGCGAGCCCTACCCGCGCCCCGGCGTCAAAGAGGGCGGTGAACGCCAGAAGAAACCCACCGGAGGCCCCTGCCGTGACGACGACGCGGGCCGGATCGAGCGAAAGCCCGTACCAATCGTCATAGAGCTCAGCGATCTTTTGCCGAAGCTCCGGGAGGCCCAAAGCGACCGTATATCCCAGCGGGCCTTTGTCCATGCCGCGCTTGAGCGCATCGCGCGCGGCCTTTGGCGCAGGGGTCGATGGCTGCCCAACCTCCATATGAATGATGTGGCGCCCGCCCTCCTCGGCAGCCCGAGCGGCCTCCATGACATCCATCACGATGAAGGGATCAATGGCGGAGCGGGTTGAGGTTTTCACGGGCATTCTCCACTATCGGTGGGCGGGGTATGCCCCCGAGCTTTCACAGGGAACCCGGCCCGTCAATGGCACGTCTCTTTGTCTTCCTCATCGCGCTTTTCTGTGCCTCTACCGCGTCAGCGGTGAGCCTGCTTCGGGATGCCGGGATGGAGCGGGCCTTGGATGAACTCGCCCGCCCCATTCTCAATGCAGCGGGGCTTTCGCCGTCTCGGGTGCGTGTTCTTGTGGTCGATGAGGACAGCCTTAACGCCTTTGTCATCGACGGGAATACGATCTACCTGCACTCGGGCCTCATCTTGCGCCTTGGGCGTGCGGAGCAGTTGCAGGCCGTTATTGCCCATGAGGCGGCGCATATTGCGAACGGACATATCTCGCGGCGTATGGCCAACATGCGCAACGCATCGCGTGCCGCAGCCCTTGGCATCGCACTGGCGGCTGCCGCCGGTGCTGCAGGCGCAGATGGTCAGGCGGTGGCGGGTATCGCGGCTGGCACCGCGGGCTCGGCACAGCGTGTTTTCCTCGGCCATACCCGCGCGGAAGAGGCTGCCGCCGACCAATCTTCGATCCGCTACCTTCTGCGCGCGGGCATCGACACACGCGGCGCGCTGGAAGTCGTTGACCTCTTCCGGGGTCAGGAAGCGCTCAGCGCGTCCCGCCAGGACCCCTACAACCGCAGCCATCCTTTGACGACGGACCGCTACCGCACTTTGCAATCCCTCGTTGATGCAAACCCCGGCGGCGACGGCGGCGACGAGGCGGATTATTGGTTTGCCCGCGCCAAGGGCGTGCTCTCGGGCTTTAAGCGCGCGCCCGGCTGGACGTTGCGCCGCGCCACGGGCTCCTCGGACGTCGCCCGGATGCGACGCGCCATCGCGCACCACCGCAACGCCGACAGCAAGCGCGCCATCAGCGAAGTGCAAACGCTCGTCGGTGCGCGCCCGAACGACCCCTATTTCCGCGACCTGCAGGGACAAATCCTGCTGGAGAACCGCCAGTTCGACAGCGCGGTCCAAGCCTACAGCCGCGCGGTGCAATTGGCGCCGAACAACGCGCTCATTCTCGGCAGCTACGGTCGCGCCCTCCTTGCCAAGAACACCGCCTCGTCCAATCGCCAAGCGCTCGACGTGCTGATAAAGGCACGCTCTCGCGATGGGCGTGACGCCCGTATTCTGCGCGACCTCGGACTGGCGTATTCAAGGGCTGGCAACAACGGTATGGCGGCGCTATCCGGCGCCGAACGTGCGGCCCTTCGCGGTCGTATCCAAGATGCTGGCACCCTCGCCCGCCGTGCTGCGGGTCTTCTCCCGCGCGGCAGTGCGGGCTGGCAACGCGCCCAAGACATCATTCGAACAGCAGAGCTTGTAGTCCAATGATTAAATCTCTCCTCCCCGCCCTCGCCTTTTCGATCGCAGCCGCGCCTGCGGTGGCGTTCGACATCAACGCCATGACCGACGCCGAGCGTCAGACGTTTCAGAGCGAGATCAGATCGTACCTGCTCAACAACCCGCAGGTTCTGGTGGAGGCGTTGACCATCTATCAGGAGCAGAACTCAGACGCGTCGCTGATCAATGCGAACTACGCGGAGCTCGTGGGCGACGATCACTCATGGGTTGGCGGCAATCCCGACGGCGACGTCACCATCATCGAGTTTCTGGATTACCGCTGTGGCTTTTGCCGTCGTGCTTTCCCCGCTGTTGAGGAGCTCGTCTCCACCGATGGCAACATCCGCATCATCGTCAAAGAACTTCCCGTTCTCGGCCCACAGAGCGAGCTCGCTGCGCGCTTTGCCATCGCCACGCTGCAGACCGAGGGCCCGGAAGCCTACAAGACTGTCCACGACACACTGATGACATTCCGCGGTCAAATCAGCGAGCGGGCGCTGGCGCGCGTGGCGAATGACAATGGCTTCGATGTCGACACCATCATCGCGGCGATGGGCACCCCCGCCGTGGAAGAAGTCATCAACGAGAACCGCTCCCTCGCCCAGACGCTGCGCGTCAGTGGCACGCCCACGTTCGTCATTGGCGGCCAAATGGTGCGGGGCTTCCTGCCGCTTGAAGGCATGTCAGCCATCGTCGCTGAAGAGCGCGGTTAATCTTTAGGAATAAATGGTGGCCCTGCTTCGGCAGGGTCAGTTGCCGGTGAAGCCCAGTGCTTCTGCATCGACCAGCGGATATCTGTCGCGGATATCGTCCGCGCCAAGACCAATATTGGTGACGATGGCGCCGTCATCCCCTGCCGGGCCGAAGAATAGATCGCCGACACGGAAATAGAGCTCGCCAGAGTTACCAGCGCGCGACAGCAGCGCAGCATCCGCACCTTCAGGCAAATCCTGAATTTGGCCGCGCAAGACCGTTCCCTCGAAGCTGACGGAGCCGTTCTCGTCGCGGATACGCACCCAGCTTTCGCTCGTGGTGACGAGAGAAACACTGTCCCCGCCAATGTCGTTCAGCAACGCCGCTTGGCGCGGCAGAACGGCGGTGGATCCAAGCTCTTCCAGCAAATCAAAGAGCGCGCTGTCCTCGAGAGGGTTTGCGGGCGCAAAGGCTGCGCTCAGATCGGTCGAGGCCAAGAGCACGTCTTCGACCACGGTGCCACCATCGCCTGCCGGTCCGACGAGTTCGCCGTTCACACGGAAATAGAGCGACCCCGCATTTCCGGCGCGAAGGACCGGGGTCTCCTCGGTGACGGGAATTGCGTATTCTTCGCCTGGGGCGAGGATCTTCTCAAACACGACGGAGTTGCCGGGCGTCTGAACGCGAACCCAGGTGGGGCTAGTTGCAATCAAGGTGATCTCGGGCGTGGTGCCGTCGACAACCTGGACGCTGCCATCAGGCACGATCCCGGCGAGACGCGGTCCAGCGGCGAAGAGACCCTGGCTATCAGGATCGAGCGTGGCGATTGGGGCGTCACGCGCGACCATCACCGGCACATCGAGTGCGGCCGGACGATAGAGACGTTCAAGAGCATCTGTTGAAGGCGGTGGCGCGGTGGCTGCAAGCTCCGGACCTTCGGGTGCGGCGCCGAAGCCGGTCGCGAGGTCTGCCACATCGGACGACACGCTTGGCGCCTGATCGATGGGGGCAAGTTCAACGCGCTGGACTTCCTGCAGGACCGACCACGCGCCGTAGCCGAGGCCCATGATCAAAGCGACGAGAACTGCGCTCGATCCAATGGCGCGCGGCTCAATGCCCGAAAACGCGCTAACCTCGGAGGGGCGGAACGGAACCGAAGGAGCTGCAAGCGCCTCGGAGGCCGGGCGTCCCGTCGGACGATCCTCACGCGCTTTGCGCAATGGTAAAGCGTCGGCAGACATACCGTGCGCCGTGGTAAACCCGCTTTCTTCGCTGAATCGCGCGAAGGCCCACTCAGGATCCAGCCCGAGATAGCGCGCGTAAGAACGCACAAAGCCCGCGATAAATCCGGGCGTTTCAAATGCAGAGGGGTCAGCGTTTTCGATCGCGGCGACGTAGGCTGCCTTGATCTTGAGTTCGCGTTGGACATCGAGGAGTGATTTGCCGAGAGTCGCACGTTCTCCCCGCATAATATCGCCCAAACGAAGTTCGAAGTCGTCAAAGCCTTTCAGCTCGTCGGCTTCCTCGTCAGGCTCAGATTGTCCCCACCGGCCAATCATTCTGCGCAATGTCCCCAATTTGCACACTGTCCACGATTCGTGGACGTGAGTCCCTTTTGCAACGGAATAGCATTCTTCGGCCGGGTTTGCACCCGCAGAAGGCGGGCTACGCGCTTAGTTGGGCGCGATTCAGCTCACACATGCTCCACAATGCATCGAACGATCGGACCAGATGGTCGTGATCGTCGGGTGCGTGGACAGGACTCGGCGTGAAGCGAAGACGCTCGGTCCCACGCGGCACAGTCGGAAAGTTGATCGGCTGGACGTAAATGCCAAACTCGCTGAGCAGCATGTCCGAGATCCGCTTACACTTGACCGGGTCGCCCACGTGCACTGGCACGATATGCGATCCATGGTCGATGATTGGCAGGCCGAGACTCTTGAGACGCATCTTAAGGCTGGTCGCCCGTTCATGATGCAGGTCGCGTCGTGCCTGATCCTCCTTGAGGTGTCGAACCGACGCCGCACAGCCCGCGGCAACCGAAGGTGCAAGCGACGTCGTAAAGATGAAGCCCGGCGCGTAAGATCTTATCGCGTCGACCATTTTTGCTGAGGCCGCGATGTAGCCGCCCATGACACCATAGGCCTTCGCAAGCGTGCCATTGATGATGTCGATGCGGTCCATGAGGCCGTCACGCTCAGCAACACCGCCGCCGCGCGGACCATACATGCCAACGGCGTGGACCTCGTCGATATAGGTCATGGCGCCAAATTCGTCGGCCAGATCACAGATCTCTGCGATGGGACCGAAATCGCCGTCCATGGAATAGACGCTCTCAAAAGCGATGACCTTGGGCGTGGCAGGATCGTCGGCGGCGAGCAGTTCGCGAAGGTGCTCGAGATCGTTGTGGCGGAAGATACGTTTTGCCCCGCCGTTGCGGCGCACCCCTTCGATCATCGAGGCGTGATTGAGCGCATCGGAATAGATGATGAGCCCCGGGAAGAGCTTCGGCAGCGTCGATAACGTGGCGTCATTGGCAATGTAGGCAGAGGTGAAGAGAAGCGCCGCCTCTTTCTGGTGAAGATCGGCAAGCTCCGCCTCGAGCTCTTTGTGGTAAATCGTCGTGCCGGAGATGTTGCGCGTTCCACCGGACCCTGCCCCTGTCGCCTCCAGCGCATCGTGCATCGCCTGCACCACGGACGGATGCTGACCCATGCCGAGGTAGTCATTCCCGCACCACACCGTGATCTCAGATTCGGTGCCGTCTTCACGGACCCAAGTGGCGCGTGGGTACTGGCCCTTCTTACGTTCAATATCGATGAACGTACGGTAACGGCCTTCGTCGTGGAGCTTCTGCAGCGCGTGGTCGAGATGGGTGTCGATGTCCAAGGGACGTCCTTTCGATGCCTGCGTTGGGATATAGGTCGCAGTTTAGAACAAGTCCAAGTTCCAAAATGCCGCGCTTTCGCGCTTTTCGGCTGCGGGCTCCGGCTTCAGGCACGCTCGGGTTTCGCATGGTGAACTTCAAATTTGGTTAATCGCTGCAGCATGCTGTGCAACGCATTGCCTTCCCCCTGCAAAACTCCAAACATGTCGCCAATACTCAAAGCTGGAGCTTGCCATGATCGACCCTGTTCTCGCCCGCATTGACGCGGATTTGCCCGCCGCCACGGACCGTCTTTTGGAACTGTTGCGGATCAAGTCGATCTCCACTGATCCCGCCTTCAAAGATGACTGCGATGCCGCCGCAGATTGGCTTGTGGCCGACCTCAAATCGCTCGGGTTCGATGCTTCCAAGCGGGCAACGCCGGGCCACCCGATGGTGGTGGCGCATGCGGATGGTGAAGGGCCTCATGTGATGTTCTACGGCCATTATGACGTGCAGCCCGTAGACCCGTTGAATCTTTGGGATCGCGATCCCTTCGACCCAGCCCTTGAAGAAACGGCAAAGGGAAAGGTCTTCCGCGGGCGTGGATCATCGGACGACAAAGGACAGCTGATGACCTTTGTAGAGGCCTGCCGAGCCTGGAAAGCCGTACATGGCACCCTGCCCTGCAAAATCTCCCTTTTCTTTGAGGGCGAAGAGGAAAGTGGGTCGCCCTCACTCGTACCCTTCATGAAAGAGAATGCGGCAGAGCTAACCGCCGATGTGGCATTGATCTGCGACACAGGGCTGTTTGGTGAAGAGACGCCAACGATCATCACGCAGCTTCGCGGATTGCTGGGGGAAGAACTCACGATTCACGGACCGTCCAAGGACCTGCACTCCGGCATGTACGGTGGCGCAGCGATGAACCCGGTCCGCGTGCTGTCGCGCATCCTTGGCTCGCTACACGACGAAACGGGTAGGATTACGATCCCGGGCTTTTATGATGGCGTGCCGGAGCTTCCAGGCCAGGTGAAGGGCCAATGGGATGCCCTCGGCTTTGACCACGGTGAGTTTCTGGGTGCCGTGGGCCTGTCCGAGCCTGCAGGCGAGGACGGTCGCACAGCGCTCGAGATGATTTGGTCGCGCCCCACCTGCGAGGTGAACGGCATCTGGGGTGGATATACGGGTGCGGGTTTCAAAACTGTGCTGCCAGCTGAAGCCCACGCAAAGGTCAGCTTCCGCCTCGTCGGCACCCAAGATCCCGACGCCATTCGGGCGAGTTTCCGAAAGATGGTGGAAGACATGCTTCCGGCGGATTGCAGCGTGGAATGGCAAGGGCACGGGACGGGCGCGGCCTCCCAGATGTCGATCGACCATCCCGCCTTTGAGGCCGCGCGCGCGGCTCTCAGCCGTGAATGGCCGCAGCCTGCCGCCTACGTCGGCTGCGGTGGAAGCATCCCTATCGCAGGTCACTTCAAAGAGGTCCTGGGCATGGATGCAATGCTGATCGGTTTCGGCAAGGACGACGATCAAATTCATTCGCCGAACGAGAAGTACGATCTTTCGTCCTTCCACAAAGGCATCCGGAGCTGGGCCCGCATCATCGACGAACTCGCGTCACTCTGATGCTTTTTCCTGAAGGGAGAATGGGCCCGCCCGCCTCCCTTCCGCGCCCTACGGGCTTGAACATGAGGGGGCGCCGCTACGCGGCGTTCAACGCCCACGCCCACTGTGCAAAGCATGTGATTGTTTTGATGCAGAGGGGGGAAGTGGCGCGGTTGACGGGGCTCGAACCCGCGACCCCCGGCGTGACAGGCCGGTACTCTAACCAACTGAGCTACAACCGCGCGTAGCGGCGGGAATACGGTGAGCGGTGGGGGGCGTCAAGCCGCATTTCGGCGCCAAAGTAGAAAAATTTTGCGCACTGCGTTTAGAGCGGGAGATCAACCCATGTG
>JAKVCO010000030.1 GCA_022448245.1 Paracoccaceae bacterium | reverse complement strand
CTGCAAAATCTGGACTTCACAGGCAGAGCGATTCATCCTCAAACCGATCCACCAGATGCCGGGACTGAACACCTAAGCGGTTAGAGCTTTCAACGGCTTCTTCGGAAGTTTTTTAAAAGATGAAAAAGGGCGGAGGTTTCCTCCGCTCTTTTTTGTGCGCGCTGGGCCTCAGGCGTCTTCGGTGTCGTAGATCGCGCCCGTAAGCCAAGCTGGCCAATCGCGTTCGAAAAAGGTCTTGGCGCCCTCATCAAAGCTCCGGTTCTTGCGGGTGCTGACGGCCATGCCGGTGCCGTCATAGCGTACAAGGATTTGTTCGTCAGTGAACTCCGGCGTCTCGGCGCGGAACCGGAATGCCTCGACCGCACCAATGCGCGTGTTGGGCACCGCAGAGCCTTCGGGATCGCAAATCGCGCGCGCGCCTCGGCTGCCGCCTCCTCGGGCGATAAAGTGGTCGAGCGCCGTCAGCACAGCCTCAGAGGCCAGCGCCATCTGGCGCCATTGCATTGCACGTGACAACTGGTTGCCCCGTGGCTTGGCGAGGCCTTGCGCACGTAGCGCATCGGTCAGGGCGCGCGCCTCACTGAGCGCCGCGCTCACGCGGTCTGCGAAACAAAACGGTCCAGCGTCGTCGCTCATCCGCGCCTGAATTTCGGATTGCAGCGCATCAACGCTGAAGGGGCTGTCTGCGCGGAAGAGGGCATCCATGCGGGCCAGCGCTGCGCCAACGAGCGCCTTGCCGTCGCCTTGAGGCGCCTGAGCAGGTCGCTTGGCCATGTGTTCTGCGGCGCGCGTACCAAAGACCTGGCCCGCGTTCAGGGCAGACCCGCCGGGCCGCGTGACGCCATGCGTGCCAGCAGCTTCGCCCACAGCATAGATGCCGGGAACCGAGCTTTGGCCCCACGTATCGACCGAGATGCCGCCGTTCATGTGCTGATTGTTCACTGCAAACTCGAGAGGCTCGGTCGCAACATCGATTTTGTAGCGTCGGTAAAGCTCGATCGCGAGCGGGTTCATGTGGCTCAGGCGATCTATGGGTAGCTCTTGCGTGGCGCCTGCGGTGCCCAAATAGGTGGCCACGTCATCGTCCAGCCGGTCCGTGCTGAAGGGTTCATCGCCGGGCACCTGCAGGGGGTTGCGGTTGAAATCCATGAACACCCGTCGCCCCAGCGCGCATTCGCGAAAGATGCCCAGATCAACGAGGCTCGACCCGAAATCGAGCATGCGCGAGGCGTGAAATGGCCACTGATATCCCTTGCGGAAGATGTTCGAGGCCATCTCCTGCGTGGTCCTGTAGTAGTCGGCAAGGAAGTGATGTTCCTTACCGTCCGCATCGACTGAATAGATGTGGGGCATCGCCTGCACATAGGTGCCCGAGAGGTTCCACGGGAAGCCTTCGCGGCGCGTGCCGATGCCGAACTGGCTCTCGGTCAGGTTCACAAGTTCTACGCCGGCCTCAAGCGCCAGACCAAGCGAACCAAAGCAGCCATTAGGGAAGACGCTGTCGCGGTAAAGCTCGCCCGGGCCACCGGCGGCGAGCACGATGGTGGGTACTTTGAAGTAGATCAGACCGTAGGGGTTGGCCTCGCCCTGCTCGCGATTGCGCATGGCTAAAAGGCCGGAAACGCGCTCAGCGTCATCGCGTAAGATCTCAACGGCAGTTGTGCGATCGTGGAAAGGGATCCTCAGACGCAGCGCTTCTTCCGCGAGCACCTTGACCATCAGGCGCGACGTGCGTGGCCCGCAGCTGGTTGCGCGGCCCACCTCGTCGTGGTCGGTCTGATAGCGCAGCGTGCCGCCAAGCGGGTCCTGAGGCAGTGGCAAGCCAAGATACTGGAGCGACGCCATAGCCCGGGTGGAGCCCACCGCCTCGATATAGGCGGTATCTTCATCCATGGCCCCGCCCGCGCGGATGGCGCGGGCCATGTCTTTGAAATCGTCGCCCTGGTCAGCGGTGTTGGCGGTGTGAAGCGTTTGCTTGTCCGATCCCGAACAAGCCGATGTGCCGCCCCACGCTGACTGGGACAGGATTACCACGTCCACGCCGCGCCGCTGGGCCTCCACTGCCGCGCGCAGGCCGGCTGCCCCGCTGCCCACGATGGCTGCACCGGCTACAACAACCGGGATCCGGTGACCGTCGATTTCGAGCGTCTCTTCGGCGTCCGGGGCTGGCTCAATCTTGGGCATGGCCACATCTGTCAGCCCATCGAGGATTTCCTGGGGAACCGGGGTAAACACGGCAAAAGCTCCGATATCAGGTTGCGGATGAGGTGCGCGGCGTCAGCGAAACAGGGCTGAGCCATTCAGGCTTTGGCGCAGACCCGTCTTCGATCCAGCGCAGGAGAGCTGTGGCGATTTCGGTGCCGAAATTGGCGATATCGCAGCGGATCGACGTAAGCGGCGGCCACGCATGCGCGCATTCTTCGATGTCGTCGAAACCCACGATGCGCAGGCCGTCTTTGCCGACAGGTCTGCCCATCTGGTGGCACCCTGATAGGAGGCCGAGCGCCACAAGGTCGTTGAAGCAGATGACGGCATCGATATCGGCGTCGAGCTTGGCCGCAAGCTCTTGCCCGAAGGCCCGCGTGGATTGGCCGGTCAGGACGGTGCTGGGTAGGCCCGCCTCTTCGAGCACCTCAAGATAGCCCTGCATGCGCCGTGCGGTGACGGAGGTTTCTGCAAGGCCGCCTGCAAAGGCGATGCGCTTGGCGCCGCCCTCGATCAGGTGAGCGGCCGCGCAACGACTGCCTTCGTGGTAGTCGGGCGAGGCAAAGGGGAACTGGTCGTCGCGCTCGTCGACGCGGCGCAAGACCTGCATCGTGGGGATGCCCGCACGGGCGATCGCGTCAAAGCCGCCGTCGCCCTCACCATAAGCTGGGGAGACGATGATGCCCGCCACGCCGTGTTCGATCATGGCTCCGATGACCTGCTCTTGGGTCTCGATGCTCTCATCAGTGTTCGCCACCACGGCGGCAAAGCCCCGCTCGGACAGCGCTTCTTGCACTGAGGTCGCGAACTCCGCGAAGAACGGGTTGCGAAGATCGTTGATGACGAGGCCCACGAGGCCCGTCGTGGCACTGCGCAGCGTCGCGGCCGCGCGATTATAGACATATCCAATCGCCGCCATGGAGGCGCGCACTTGCTCGCGCGTCTCCTTCTTCACCGTCGGGCTGTTTTGCAGCACAAGGCTCACCGTCGATTTCGACACGCCGGAGTGGCGGGCCACGTCGATGATGGTGGGGCGGCGGTCCATGCTCAGGCCTCAATATCCAGTACAAGAATGCCATCTATACCGCCGATGGCGTTTTCTACCAGTTGGCCGCCAACCTTCTTGTGCTCCGGATGGTCCTGGTAGGCTTGCAGTGCCTCCCAGCTTTCCATGTCCACCGTGAAGCCGTGCATGTAGCCACGCTCGATCTGCTCAGGACTCTCAGAGCGGCCGGCAACGATCTCGCCCACGCCTGCAACGTGGTTCTTGATCTCGCGAAGCTCGTCAAAGATGCGTGCGATGGTGTCTTCGCTGACGTCGGGTTTGAATTTTACCAGAACGATGTGCCGGATCATGCGTATTCCTCCTTGATCATGTCGGAGGCTTTCTCGCCGATCATGATGGCTGCTGCATTTGTGTTGGATGAGATCACGGTGGGCATGATCGAGTTATCGGCGATGCGGAGTCCCTCGATCCCGTTGAAGCGCAGGCGGATGTCGACGACGGCTGCGTCGTCGGGGCCCATGCGGCAGGTGCCCGCGCAATGGTGCGATGTCTTCGAGTGCTCGCAGATGAAGTTGTAGTAATCCTCATCCGTTTTCACGTCGGGGCCAGGCAGACGCTCGGCCTTGATGTATTTCTTGAGTGGACCCTGGGCCATGATCTCTTGCGTGATCTTGAGGCCTTGGATCGACATCGCGCGATCCTGGCTGTCCTGCAGGTAATTCGGATCGATCAGCGGCGCTTTCGCGGGGTCCGCTGATTGCAAGCGCACGGTGCCGCGCGAACGTGGGCGCAAATAGCAGCTGTTGAGCGTCACGCCACCGTCAGGCATCGCCGCCACGCCGTGCTCGATCCCCGTACCGAGGCCCAGGTGGAACTGGATGTCAGGGCTGCGCGCCGAAGGATCGGCGTACCAGAAGCCCCCCGTTTCAAAGAGCGATGAGGCCACAGGCCCCTTGCGCGTAAAAGCGTATTGCAGCGCCGCCCAGGCCGCCCAGTGGGGCTTGGCATAGCGGTCATAGCTGTGGGGGCCGGAGAGCTCGGTGATGCAGTAAAGGTCGAGGTGATCTTGCAGGTTCTCACCCACGTTGGGTTGATCATAGACCGGCGTGATCCCAAGCGCGGCGAGGTCATCGGCAGGTCCGATGCCCGAGAGTTGCAGCAGCCGTGGGGAGCCGATCGCGCCAGAGGTCAGCACGACCTCATTGCGCGCCGTCAGCTTGCCGTCCGCCGTCTCCACACCCTTGGCGCGGCCTTTCTCGACGATGATGCGTTTGACTTGAACGCCTGTGCGCACAGTCAGGTTCGGGCGGCCCTCATTCGGCGCGATATAGGCCATGGCAGCCGACGAACGGCGCGCGTTGCGTTGGGTAAGCTGGTAGTAGCAAACGCCGTCCTGCTTTTCGCCGTTGATGTCCATATTGCGGGGGATGCCGATCTCTTTGGCGGCATCGAAATAGGCCTCGCAGATAGGCAGGGGCGCGGAGGGTTGGCTCACGCCCAGTGGCCCGCCTTGGCCGTGGTATTCGTTGTTGTAGGTGTCGTTATCCTCGGATCGGCGGAAGTAGGGGAGGACGTCGTCGTAGCCCCAACCCTCGCAGCCCATCTGGCGCCAATCGTCGTAGTCCTGCGCGTTGCCGCGCGTATAGATCTGCGCGTTGATGGCCGAGCCGCCCCCAATGACCTTGGCCTGAGTGTAGCGGAAGACTTTGTTTTGCATGTGCTTTTGCGGCGTCGTGTCCCAACCCCACGAACCGATGCCCTTGGTCATCTTCGCAAAACCTGCGGGCAGATGGTAAAACGGGTGACGGTCGCGGCCGCCTGCTTCAAGCAGCAGAACCTGCATGTCCGGGTTTTCTGTGAGCCGCGCGGCAAGCGCCGATCCCGCGGCGCCGGCACCGATGATGATGAAATCAAAACTATCCATAGGCGGGCTCCTGAAGGATGTGCTGGCCGGTGCGCAGCGCCAATGCGGCGATGGTGAGCGCCGGGTTCACTGCGGCAGAGGTCGGTAGCACAGAGGCATCGGTGATGAAGAGGTTCGGATGGTCATGGCAGCGCCCAAAGGTGTCGGTGACGCTGCTCGCAGGATCGTCGCCCATGCGCGCGGTGCCGCATTGGTGCGACGGCGTGCGGCGATCGAAAGCTTTGCTGAGCACGATGGCGTAGCCGGCACGGCGCAGCACGGACTTTAGCTTGGCCACGAGCGCCTCATGCGTCTCCCAATTCGAGCGCTTCCAATCGAGGCGGATTTGATCCCCGGCGAGCGTCACACGGCTCTCCGGGTTCGGCAGATCCTCGGACATTGCGTAGACATCAAGCGACCGCGCCGCGATCCAATTGGCCACAGTGCGGGGGAGGCCCGTGGTGGCTTTCAGGATTGGCCCCGTGATCTTGCCCAGCATTTGGATATTGCCCAGCGGGGTGCCTCTCGGTCCGCCACGCAGATAAAAATCGTTCAACATCAGCGTCTTTTGATAGATCGCTCGGTTGCGGCGGAACGGATGCAGCGCCAGTACGGCGGAGCAATTGTGGTTCATGAAGTTCCGCCCCACTTGGTCGGAGCGGTTGGCAAGGCCTCCCGGAAACGCGTCACTCGCAGACCGCAGCAACAGTGCGGCTGATTGCACCGCGCCCGCGGCCAAGGCGTAGGTTCGGGCGGTGAGGCGCGCGTCGCCTTCAGGGCCGCTTGTGTCCACACCCGTGATCTGGCCTGTGTCGTCGGAGAGAATGCGCTCAACGCGGGTGCCGGTTTTCAGCGTGACGTTCGGGTGCTTGAGAGCCGCATCAATCGCGGTCTCCCCGTCGGTCTTGCCGCCGCAGGTGTTGGGATGACCGTCCCAGGCATCCTTACCGGCCTGAAGCCATCGCTCCAGATCCACGCCAAGGGGAATGGAGGAGGGGTTCAGGCCTTGGGAACGCAGAGACGTCTCAAGCCGGGTGATCTCAGCCTCATGCGGCACGGCAGCTTCGGGATAGGCTGAGGAACGCGCAGGCTCCGTCGGATCATCCCCCGCTTTGCCGCGCACAGCATAGAGCTGCTCAGCCTCGCCGTAGAAGGGCTCCAGGGTCTCGTAGCTCAGGGGCCAACCGCGCGTCGTGCCGCCTGCGTGGCGCAGGGGCGAAAAGTCTTCCTCTCGGTAGCGGATCAATGCGGCACCGTAGAACTTCGAGTTGCCGCCGACCATGTAATAATTGCCAGCGCTAAAGGCGGTGTCGCTGCCATCGAGCCACATCTCATCATCGCGGAAATGCCCTGTGCGAAAGATCGCATCGGCGTCGCGATCCTTGGGCGAGGGGGCCAGACGCTCCCCCCGTTCCAGGATCAGGACCCGCGCGCCGGAAGGGGCAAGGGCCGAAGCCAAGGTTGCCCCACCCATGCCAGAGCCGATGATGATGACATCCCACTCGCTCATGAGGTTACGGCTTGATGCGCGCCTCGGTCTTGGGGTCGAAGGCCACGGCCTTTTCCATGTTCACCGCAAAGTCGAACATCTCGCCTGCGGCGACAGTGGTGTCGGCACGCATGCGCGCGATGATGTCCTTGCCGCCGAGCGTCATGGTCACGAAGGTGTCTGCGCCCGAAGGCTCCGTCACGCCCACGCGGTTAGCGAGTTTCTCGATGCGGTTGCTGTCGCGGTCGGCAGCTTCGGGATCGGTGATCGCCTCGGGACGGATGCCCAGGAGGATCTCTTTCCCGGCCCAGTCGGCAAGGTTGTCCTGCGCGAAGGCGAGGGTGACGTGGTTGCCCTCGGAATCGGAGATCTTGGCGTGCGGCGCCCCCTCGATCATCTCGACCGTGGCGGGCATCACGTTCATTGCAGGCGATCCCATGAAGGTGGCCACGAACACGTTCTCGGGCGTGTCATAGATCTCCTTCGGGGTGCCGAGCTGCTGGACATAGCCATCATACATCACCGCGATCCGGGTGGAGAGCGTCATCGCCTCGATCTGGTCATGGGTCACGTAAACCACGGTCGTCTTTAGGTTCTGATGGAGCTTCTTGATCTCGGTCCGCATGTCGACGCGCAGCTTGGCGTCGAGGTTCGACAGAGGCTCGTCAAAGAGGAAGACATCGGGGTCGCGCACGAGGGCACGCCCCATGGCGACGCGCTGACGCTGCCCGCCCGACAGCTGACCGGGCTTGCGATCGAGCAGGTGATCGATCTGCAGGAGAGAGGCCACGTCTTTCAGTGCCTTCTCACGCTCCTCCTTCGGGGTGCCATGCATCTCAAGCCCGAAGGTGATGTTCTTGCCCACCGACATGTTGGGGTAGAGTGCGTAGCTTTGGAACACCATCGCGATGTTGCGCTTGGACGGGTGGACCCCGTTCATCACCCGATCCTTGATCGAGATCTCACCGCTGGTGATACCCTCGAGCCCCGCGATCATGTTCAGAAGCGTGGACTTGCCGCAGCCCGAGGGACCCACGAGGACGAGGAACTCGCCCTCTTCGACGTTGATATCCACCTTATGAAGGACTTCGACGGCCCCGTAGGATTTAGTGACGTTGTTGATGTCGAGAAAACCCATTGGATTATCCTTTCACGGAGCCGGCCATCAGGCCGCGGACGAAGAAGCGCCCGGCAACGATGTAGACGAGCAGTGTAGGCAGGGCAGCGAGGATCGCGCCAGCGAAGTGGACGTTGTATTCCCGCACACCTGTTGAGGAGTTGACGAGGTTGTTCAGCGCCACCGTCATCGGTGCGGCGTCACCTGAGGCGAACGAGGCGCCAAAGAGGAAGTCGTTCCAGATATTGGTGAAGAGCCAGATGACGCAGACCACCGTGATCGGCCCCGAAGAGGGCAGGAGAATCCGGTAGAAGATCTGGAAGAAGCCTGCGCCGTCGATCTGGGCTGCGCGCACAAGCTCGGTCGGGAAGGCCGCGTAGTAGTTGCGGTAGTAGAGCGTGGCAAAGCCGATGCCGTAGACCACATGCACGAGGACGAGGCCCGCAGTGGTGCCGCTGATCTCCAGAATGCCCAAGATACGGGCCATGGGGATGAGCACGATCTGGAACGGGATGAAGCAGGAAAAGAGCATCAGCCCGAAGACGATCGTATCCCCGCGGAAGCGCCACTTGGTCAGGACGTAGCCGTTCAGCGCGCCGATCATGGTGCAGATGACCACGGCGGGCACGACCATCCGGATGGAGTTCCAGAAGTAGGGTTTCAGGCCGGTGGGTTCGACCCCGATCTGGGCCGTCGACCAGGCCGACAGCCAAGGCGCGATCGTCCAGTCCTGGGGCAGGGCGATCATGTTGCCGCCGGTGATCTCCCCCAGTGGCTTCAACGAGTTCACGAGCATGATGAAGAACGGCAGAAGGTAGAAAAGGGCGAAGAGAAGAAGCGTCAGGTAGACGAACGTCCGACCCACGCGGCCGACGGATGCGGCGTTATCTTGGGAGGCGACAGACATTATTTCTTCTCCCGGAGTTCAGCGTAGAGATAAGGAACCATGATCGCCGCAATTGTCATCAGCATGATCACGGCCGACGCGGCGCCGATGCCCATCTGATTTCGCGTGAAGGTGTAGGAATACATGAAGGTGGCGGGCACCGCCGTCGCGTTGCCGGGTCCCCCGCCTGTCAGCGCGATGACAAGGTCGTAGGATTTGATGGCCAGGTGGCTCAAGATCACGAAGGCTGACAGGAAGGCGGGGCGCAAAAGCGGAATGATGATCCGACGATAAAGCTGCCAATTCGAGGCGCCGTCCATCTGCGCGGCCTTGAGGATCTCGTTGTCGATCCCACGCAGGCCCGCGAGGAACATGGCCATCACGAAGCCCGAGCTCTGCCAGACGGCGGCGATGACGATGGTGTAGATCGCCATGTTGCGGTCTTTGATCCAGCCGAACTCGAAGCTCTCCCAGCCCCACAGATGCATGGTGTTCTCGATGCCAATGCCGGGATCGAGGAACCATTTCCACGCGGTCCCGGTCACGATAAATGACAGGGCCATCGGGTAGAGGAAGATAGGGCGCAGGAGGCCCTCACCGCGGATCTTCTGATCAAGGAAGATCGCGAGCATCAGGCCAATAATCGTGCAAATCACGATGTAGAGCGATGCAAAGATCGCCAGGTTCGTGATCGCCGTATCCCACTCGCGGATACGGAAGAGCTTGGAGTAGTTCGTCCACCCCTCCCAACCGTAGCTGGGCAACATGCGACTGTCGGTGAAGCTCAGGTAGATCGTGAAAGCGATGAAGCCGTAGACGAAGAGGAGAACGAGCGCGAAGGACGGCGCGAGCACGATCTTCGGCAGGAGTTCCTGCATACGGGTGCGCATATCAACGGATGCGGCGCGGGCCATTGGTCCGGTCTCCTGGTCTCGGGAAAATCTGGGAATTGATGCTGGCGCGCCGCGTGAGGGGCGCGCCAGCAAGATGGCTCGATTACTGAGCCAGCTCGACTGCAGTCACCATTTCGGCAGCTGCGGTTTCGGCGTCGTACTCACCGTTGAAGTGCGCGGTGATGACGTCATACATCGCGTTCTGCACGGCAGGCGGGTTGGCGTGGCCGTGAGCCATGGAACCGAAGAGGCCGCCAGATGCCGCTGCGTCCGCCAGCTGAGCCATGCCCAGCTTGCCGCACGCGTCGAACTCTGCGTCAGAGATGTCGGTACGTGCAGGCACAGAACCCTTCACCGTGTTGAATGCCACCTGGAAGGAGGGGCTCATGACGGAGGAGGCCATGGTGACCTGTGCGTCCATCGCTGCGGTGTCGGTCACGTTGAACATCGCGAATTGGTCGGAGTTGAACGTCACGGTGCCTTCGGAGCCCGGCACGCGGAAGCACTGGAACTCTTCGCCAGCGGTTTGGCCCGCGTTCACGAATTCGCCCTTTGCCCAGTCACCCATGATCTGGAACAGCGCTTCGCCATTCACGACCATTGCGGATGCCAAGTTCCAGTCGCGGCCGGAGAAGTTGTCGTCCACGAAGCCGCGCAGCGTTTCCATGCGCTGGAACGCCTCAACCATCTGAGCGCCACCGAGGGCTTCAGGGTCGAGGTCAACGAAGGCTGCCTGATAGAACTCAGGGCCGCCAACGCCCATGGCGATGGAGTCAAACACGGTCGCTTCCTGCCAAGCTTGACCACCGTGGGCGAGGGCCACGTAGCCCGCTGCCTGTGCCGCTTCCATGGCGGCAACGAACTCGTCCCAGGAGCCGGGCTGCTCGAGGTCGAGCTCTGCCATGATGGCCGAGTTTGCCCAGACCCAGTTCGTGGAGTGCACGTTCACCGGGGCCGAAACCCAGGAGCCGTCATGCTTGGAGAAGTTCTGGAGAGCAGCGGGAACAACGTCGTCCCACTTCTGCTCGGCGGCGAGGCCGTTGAGGTCTGCCAGCGCGCCTTCAGCGGCCCAGTCCTGAATGGCAAAGCCCAGCATCTGGACGGCGGTAGGCGGGTCACCCGCAGTGACGCGTGCGCGCAGAACGGTCATGGCGTCGGAGCCGCCACCACCTGCCACGGGCATATCGGTCCAGTCGATGCCCTGGCCTTCAAGGTCGCCCTTGAGAACGTTCAGCGCCGCAGCTTCGCCGCCGGACGTCCACCAATGCAGAACTTCCACGCCTTCGGCATGTGCCGCGGCGGAGGACAGTGCAAGCACCGCGACCGAAGCTTTGAGTGTATTTTTGATAGTCATTGGGTTCCTCCCTGGGAATTGCCCGTTCGGGCTGCCAAATTTAAAACGTTATAAGTAGGCACCTTGTCAACATCCCTGTTGAATCCGGCGTTTCACCCCTGATTTCTAACGCTTTAGTTTGCCTTTTGCCGGTCGTTGCGTTGGTCAAAAGGCGCCGCAACACAAAAGCATTGCAACGTTTCAATGTGTTCTCGTAGTGTGAGTCGAGATCTGAAGACCCCCCGGTGGAGCCACGATGAACACGAAGCCAACCGGCAAGCGCCCCACCTTGCGCACAGTCGCTGAAGAGACGGGGTTCGCAGTGGCCACAGTGTCGCGTGCATTGGCCGATGACCCTAAAATTGCTCAGAAAACCCGCGATGAGGTGGCTCGCGTTGCGGCGCGTTTGAACTACGTTCCCGACCGCGCTGCGCAGCGCCTGCGGACGGGCCGCACCAAGGTCATCAGCGTGCTTTTGAATCTCGACCACGAATTCCTCGGCTTCTCCGACGAAATTCTCTTTGGCGTTATGTCCGCGCTCCAAGGCACTGATTTCGCGATCAGCGTTATGCCCGAAACCCAGGGCCCAAAACGATTTGAAACGGTTCAAAAGATCGTTCGCCAGCAGCTCTCGGACGGGGTGATCCTGACCCAGACGGAGCCTTTCGACGACCGCGTTCGTGTCCTCAGCGAGGCCGGTATGCCGTTTGTCACCCACGGTCGGACCGAGTTCACCACGCCCCATGCGTGGGTCGATTTCGATAACGAGGTTTTTGCCCGCGGTGCGGTCGAGCGCCTCGTCAGCCAAGGGCGCAGTCGCCTGTGCATGATCTTGCCTGACCCGCGCTACACCTTCGGGCAGCATCTCAGGTACGGCTTCCTCAGCGCAGTGCGTGCGGCCGGGGTGGAGTACGAGCTGCCCGATGAGGTCACGCTCGATAGCACGCCCGACGAAATCGCTGCCTTCATTCGCAAACGGCAAGCTGCCCCGAACCCGCCTGACGGTCATATCTGCGTCGGCGAGGCGAGCGCACTGGCTACGACTTCGGCGCTTCAGGATTGCGGCGTTCGGCCCGAAATCGACGTGTCGGTGTTGACCAAACAAGCCTCGCCCCTCTTCGAGCATGTGCGCCCGCAGATTCAGACGGTTTTCGAGGACCTTCGCGAGACGGGAAAACACCTCGGACGCCTGCTTTTGGAGCGCATCGACGGCACGCCGCCCGATGATCTCCACGTCCTGCTGACGCCCGAGGCCTAGGCCCTGATGTCCCACCACGGCGTGCATTACTTGCCGCCAACCCATGCGCCGCGGCTGCCTTTGCCCACGCGCATCACGACGGATTTCACCTCGAAGAACTCTTCGAAACCGTAGCGCCCGATCTCGCGGCCTTGGCCGGACTGTTTCATGCCGCCGAAGGCGACCTCCGGGAAGCCGTCCATCCAGGTGTTCGTCCAAACGGTCCCGGCCTCGGCGCGGCGCGCGAAGGCGAGGCAGGTGTGGACATCGCTACTCCAGACCCCGGCGGAGAGGCCGTAGATGCTATCGTTGGCGAGCTCGATCGCCTCATCGAGCGTTTTGAACGTGAGCACGGAAAGGACCGGCCCGAAGACCTCTTCCTGCACGATGCGCATGGAGGAGGTGAGCTTGGTGATGATCGTGGGCTGGTAGAATTGCTCCCCCACGCCATCGACGCTCAGCGCCGCACCGCCCAGTTTCACGTCAGCCCCTTCGGCGACGGCTTCTGTCACATAGCCGTCGATCTTCACCTGATGATCCTCGGTGACGATCGCGCCCACTTGTGTGTCCGGGTTCAGCGGATTGCCGAATGCCACTTGGCGCGAAAGCTCCACCACGCGGGCAGTGAACTCTTCGGCGATGTCTTCGTGTACGATGATGCGGCTCGAGGAATTGCAGCATTGGCCCACGTTGAAATGCACCCCGAAAGCCACCGCGTCAGCCGCATCTTCGAGGTCGGCATCCGGGAAGATCACTTGAGGGTTCTTGCCGCCGAGTTCGAGCGCCACTTTCTTCAACGAAGCTGCGGCGATTTCGGAGATTTTCTTGCCCACCGCCGTCGAGCCAGTGAAGGAGATCATGTCGACCTCAGGGTGGGACGTCATCGTGGAACCCACGGGCAGGCCGTAGCCAAGAACGATGTTGCAGACGCCTGCAGGCAGGCCAGCAGCGACCAAAAGCTCCGCTATGAGGGCCGTTGTGGAGGGCGTCATCTCGGACGGCTTCACCACGCAAGTGCATCCCGCCGCGAGCGCGTAGGGCAGCTTCTGGCTTAGGATCCAGAACGGGAAGTTCCATGGTGTGATGAGGGAAACGACGCCGATAGGCTCCTTCAGCACCATGGCGACCATGTCTTCGCCCAGCGTGTTGTGGCTGTCGCCATAGGTCGTGCGCGCGAGCGAGGCCGCATAGCGCCAGTGGTCGGCCGCGCCTTCCACTTCGCCGCGGGATTGGCTGATGGGCTTGCCGCTTTCCATCGTCTCAAGCAGCGCAAGGCGCTCAGTATGCTCTTCAATCAGGTCCGCGACCTTGAGCAGAACCGCTGCACGCTCCTTGCCGGAGATGCGGGACCAACGCCCATCGTTGAACGCCTTACGCGCGGCCTCGATGGCGGCGTTGGCCTCGGCCTCACCACCCTGGGCGGCGCGGCTCACCACCCCCCCGTGGGAGGGCGAGACACGCTCCGACACCGCGCCATCCGCGCTGTCTACCCAAGCGCCGTCGATGAAGTGGCGCAACTCGACCGGGTGAGTTGGAACGGCAATCTCTGCCTCGGTGATGACGTTAAGGTCTTTCATCAGTTCCCCTCGAAGGTGGGTTTGCGTTTTTCTTGAAAGGCGGCGACGCCCTCGGTCCTGTCGTCGGTGGCCGCGATTGCGGCCGATCCCAGCGCCTCGACACTTGCGCCTCGGTCTTCGCCAACGGCGGCATGGATCATGTTTTTGGTGATCTCTGTTGCGCGGGGCGACAGGGCAGGGGCCTCAGCCGCGATGGCGTCTGCGGCAGTAAGCACATCCTCTTCGATCGCGGCAGCGAACCCGCAGGCCAGCGCACGATCTGCCGTGAGACGGCGCCCGAATAGAGTCATCTCCTTGATCATGGGCTCTGGGATCAACCGTGTCAGACGCTGGGTGCCCGACCAGCCAGGCACGATGCCGACACGTGCCTCTGGCAAAGCCAGCGTGGCGCGGGGGGTGAGCAGGCGGATGTCGCAGGCGGCAGCCAGCTCTAGCCCGCCGCCGAAGGTGTGCCCGTTCAGCGCACCGATCGTCGGTTTGGAAAGCGTGGCGAGCTTGTCAAAGATCCGGTGGCCGTCGCGCACCCAATGGCGCGCGAATTCAGCTGGGCTCAGGTGGCCCCAAGCGCCGATATCTGCGCCAGTGCAGAAGGCCTTCTCGCCGCTGCCTGTGACGATCACCACACGCACGCTCGGGTCACGCTCGATCGTTGTCAGATGCGCGTCGAGATTGTCGAGCATCTCGATCGTGAAGGCGTTCAGCTTGGCGGGGTTTTCCAGCTGCACGAGGGCCGTCCCCTCGGAAATATGTAGCGTGACCGCGCTCATCCCGCCCACTCCATGGCGCCTTGGCTCAGGAGGCATTTGGGCATGCCCGCCGCGTTCTCGGCCACGCTGACGCGGCCCTGGGAGGCGGCCACGATATCGCGTTCGACATTGATGCCGGGCATGATCTCGGTCGCGACGAGACCGGTTTCGCCCAAGCGCATCACGCAACGCTCTGTTATATAGAGGATTTCCTGGCCGAGCTCTCGCGCGCGGTTGCCCGAGAAGGTGACGTGTTCGACCTTATCGACCATTTTCGCGAACTTGCCCGGGGCGGCGATATTCACACCGTTTTCGTCGAGGTCGACCTTGGCGCCGGCTTCAAACCAGCCGGAGAAGACGATCTTCTTGGCTTGGCTCGTGATGTCGACGAAGCCGCCGCAGCCTGCGGTGAGGTAGGGCTTTTTGCCGAGCTTTGAGACGTTGACGTTCCCTTCCACGTCCACCTCAAGGAAGGACAGGAACGAGATGTCGAAGCCCGCGCCTTGGAAGAAAATGAACTGCTGGGGTGAGGGGACGAAAGCGTCCGCGTTCGAGGCGCAGCCAAAAGCGAAATCTGTCAGCGGCACGCCGCCGACAGCCCCCTGTTCGATGGCCCATGTGACGGCCTCGGGCTGGCCCGCTTCTAGCAGGATGCGCGGGACCATGGCCGAAATGCCAAAGCCCAGGTTGGCCGTCATGCCGGTCTTTAGCTCCATCGAGGCGCGACGGGCGATGATCTTTTCTACGCCGAAGTCCGGGATGGAGAAGCTGTCCCACGGGCGTTGGATCTCGCCCGAGATCGCGGGGTCATACGGCGTCTCGGTCGTTTGTTTTTGATCTGGGTCGATAACCACGAGATCAACGAGGTGGCCGGGCACGCGCACGTCATGCGGGCTCAGCGAGCCGCGCTTGGTGACGCGTTTCACCTGGGCGATGACGATGCCGCCGTGGTTGCGCACGCAAATTGCCTGCTCAAGGCCGCCAAGGTAGGCGCCTTCGTGTTCATAGGTCAGGTTGCCGTGTTCATCCGCGGTCGTCGCGCGCAGGATGCAGACGTCCGGGACGATGTTGGGGAAATGCAGCCAGGTATCGCCGTCGAATTCGACGCGTTGGACGATCGGCGCGGCAGCCCCGCGCGCGTTCATCGCGCAGCCTTCGCGGATGGGATCGGCGAAGGTATCGAGCCCGATTTTCGTCAGCACACCCGGGCGGCGGGCTGCCGTCTCGCGCGCCATGTCGAACATGATGCCCGAGGGCACATTATAAGCCGTGACGCGATCCTCGACGATCATGCGCCAAATTTCGGGCATGGGCAGGCTCGAGGGCCCAGACGGGTAGGAGCCCGCGAGCACCCGCTTGAGCAGCCCATCCTGGGCGAGGTATTCCATCCCGCCCACACCATACATATCGCCCGCTGCGATCGGGTGGAGCGTCGTGATGTTCTTCGGATGCCCCTCCGCCTCGAACCGTGCGCCGATGGCTTTCAGCACCTTGTTCGGGCAGCCGAGCGCGGAGGAGGAGGATACGGTGATCACCGCCTCGTCCTTGATCTGCGCGACCGCGCCCTCTGCCGAGATAATCTTGCTCATGCGGCGCCACCGTAGTTCACGGCCTCGCGTGCGCCGGTTTCGGCAGATTTGCGAACGGCATGGGCGATAGCGAGTGCTTTCACTCCATCCCAGCCTGTGCCAGCTGGCTGACCCTCCCCGCGGATCGCGCCGGCGAAGTCCGCAAGGCCTTGAACGTAGAGGTCGTGGTTTGAGTAGGGGAGCGCCGTGCGCCCTTCCTCGTTCACGAGGGTGATTTCGCCAACGGGCTGTTGGGTCATGACGCCGGACGCGAAAATGGAGCCCTCGGTGCCGTGCACCTCAAGCCCCGATCCGGCGAAGGGGTGCGTGAAGCTTTCATGGGTCATGACCATCGCGCCCGAGGGCATCGACCAGACGGACATGGCGCTGTCTTCGACGCCGCTGCCCATACCGGACGCCGCCATCTGAGCGACCACGTTCACCGGCTCCTCACCCAGAATGAAGCGTGTGACATCGGCGTCGTGGACGGTGATATCTGGGATCACACCGCCGCCTGCGCCCGCATCGTTGATGCGCCATCCTTGCAGGTGGGGCGGCAGGTGCACGGCGTGGAAAATGCGCATCGACAGGACGCGGCCAATCCGACCCTCAGCGACCACGTCCCGGATCGCTCTGTGTGAGCTCGAGCAACGAAGGTGATGGTTGGTCGCAAAGGTGACGCCTGCCGCTTCCGCGGCGCGGACCATGGTCACTGCGTCTTCGATCGTCATGGCGAGGGGTTTCTCGCAAAGCACATGCTTGCCAGCGGCGATGGCGGCCATGGCTTGCGGGAAGTGCTTTTCGTTTGTCGTGGAAATGTACACGGCGCCGACATCGGGATCAGCGAGTATGGCGTCGAGGTCAGTGTGGGAATGCGGGATGCTTTGTTCCTGCGCGTATTGAGCACCGCGTTCGGCCGAGCTCGACATGACCGTTCGGACACTATGGCCGTCCTGCGCGCGGATCGCATTGATCACGTAGTCTTTCGCGATTGTGCTTGCGCCAATCAGAGCCCACTCCACGGCCTCTCCCTCCCGAGATTTGGAACGTTCCATTTAATTTGTTGGAACGTTCCATTTCTGTCAAGCGGTTTCATGGAAAGGGGGGTGCAGCCTTCTTTTGGGAGGCAGCTGGTCTCAGCTTTGGGGCTAAGCCCCGGCGTGCGCAGGAGGTTGGCCAGCAAAGCGGCGCTCGCCAGTTGGACGCAAATACCCACTGTTATCAAACCGGTGTAGCCCCCGATGTGGGCGATCTGAGCGGCGATGATGGGCGCGAGCCCGAAGGCGATTAACGCGGGCGCCAAGACCGCGCCTTGTGCGGTGCCAAAGCTTGCCTGCCCAAGAACGTCGCGGATGAGCATGGGGCGAAGGGCGCTGGAAATGCCGTCGCAAGCGCCCTGAAGAATCGCGAAGGCAAAGATCAAGGCGCTGGCGATCGGTGCCACCGAGAGTGTCAGGAGCCCGAGCGCCAAACCAAACAGACAGAAAGCTGCCAATGTCGGTCGGTTCCATATACCGCCCATCGCCACGACTATCAGGCGCCCGGCGACCTGCGCGACCCCGATCATGGATGCCGCCAAAAGAACCTGACCAGCCGCTGCACCCGTCCATGTCAAAAGCGGCATGATGTGCGAGATCACCATGCCAAGTGCGAGGGCCGACAGCGTCAGCGCAGCGGTAAGCGGCAGATACCCTAAGCGCCTGGTCAGCCCATCCGAAGGGCGCTTTTCAACGGGCGGAGCCTCAGCCGCCTCAAGCCGGCTGGTTGCCCAGAAAACCAAGGGCACGTGCACCAGAAGGATCGCAGTTGCCATCAACAACAAAACTGCGCGCCACCCGAAGAGCTCTCCCACCACGCCCGCGAAGACAGAAGCGATGCTCGAGGCGAGCCCCGCCAACGGTGTCACCACTGCAATGGGGGCCATGGCCTTGTCACCTCGTGCCCTGATAATCAGCGCAAAGACGGCATCGTAGAGCGTGAGGCCCATGGCAAACCTCAACACAGCCCAACAGACGTAGAAGAAAGCGAGCCCTTCAACCAAGGTGACCGCAAGCAGCCCAAGCGCCGCGACCACGCCACCGGCCGCTATGGCCCACGCGTCGAACCCACGATCTAACAGGCGACCGATGCTCTTCGCGGTCAGACCCTGCATAATCAACGCCAAAGAAAAGGCGCCCATGATCTGCGTGAGAGTCCACCCGAAGTCCGTCTGCCAAAACAGAACGAGAGCCGGGAAGACGTAATAGAGACCCGCCGAGATCACCAATTGGCTGAACGTGATCGCCAGCACCACGGGGTCCCGCAGGGCCTGCTGCACTAGTTGGCCTTCTGAAGAAATGAGGCCTTGGCAGTGGACTTTAACGAGACGAGTGTGATCACGCTAACGCGCCCCGTACGAATGGGGACGCCGTCAAAGCCGAGGCCTGCACTGACCACGAGATGCCGCTCGCCGACCGATTTGTGGCCGTAGCCCAATCGATTCCCGTAGCGAGAGGTGTAGGAGGCCAGTACTCCTAGCGCGCCAATCTGGCCGCCATGTGTGTGTCCGCTGAGCTGTAGGGCGACGGGCCGATCTTCATCGAGGAAGAAGTCCGGCTCGTGGGCAAGAAGCACCACGGATGCGTCTATTGGGACATTTTCAAACGCACGCTCAGCGTCGTGTTTGGGGGCCGGGCGCATCGTGCTGCCGTGCCCGATGGCACTGTCGAGGCCTACGACATAGCTCCCGCCTGGCAAACGCACCGCCTCATTGCTGAGAACGCTAAGACCCGCGCGTGCGAGTTCTCGCCTGATGCTCGACTGTGAAAATCCGTTGGTGCGCGCCTCAGGGCAGTCTGACCAATCGTGATTGCCCAGCGTGGCGTACACACCCAGCGGCGCGCGCAGCTCTGCCAAAACGTCAGCAATCGCCTCGGCGCGATTGGGCGTTTGCCGACCAGGCGGCCCACAAGAAAGTCACCCGGCAAGGCGATCAGATCAGGTTTCAGCGCATTTGTTTGGCGCACGATCGCGGCAATACGATCGAGCGGCATCCACCGACCGCAGGCGTGGATGTCCGACAGCACAGCGATACGCAGAGGTGCGCCAACCCCAAGGCCTGATGTCACATCGTAGCTTGTGACCTTGGGGTTGTGCTGGGCGCCGCTCATGCGTAAGCACCCGCCACCGACGCGTCCGATCGTAATAGACCCACAGGCTCCCCAAACTTTTCATTCTGCAGGAAGTCGGCAGCGGAAAAGTTGCTCAGCTGATATTTTCGGGCCTCGGTCCGGTCGATGAGGCCCATCGCGCGAAAGGCGTCAATCACGAAAGACGTGCAGAAGTACTTGTCCCTGTTAGCAGGTGGCAGTGGTCAAAGCGCGTCCTTGGAGCGCGGGGCTGGCAGGATCTGACGCGAAATGCGGCTGCTGTAGAAAACGAAGGGACACAAGAAGTCGAAGCGCGCTTCTCGCGCGAGCGCTTCTTCGACAAACGTGTGGAACGCTACCACCTTGTCGGCCGAGAGCCCCCCGGCCTGACGCAGCACACAAAGCTCGCGCTCCCGCCGGTTCGGTCGGGTGATATTGCACACCCTGACCATGGGTAGCCGCGACTCAGCAATCATGTTGTTACCGAGGTAGATCGAAGCATGCGTGTAGGGGCTGCCCGTGCAGAACGCGATACTCTTTTTTTATACCACAGTTGCCCGCGGGGGCAGCGCAAAAGGACGTCTCCCGCCTTCAGATCGTCGGGCGACAGAAGGCCGCCAGCGGCGTTCACAGGGGTACAATCAACAGTCAATGGCGGAAGCGGCAGCTCTGTCAAACCGTGGCGTTTCCAAAGAAATTCGTATTCTCGCGAAGAAAACACTGCGCATCGTCGAGCCGGAAAAACTGGTCTTTGAATGTGCCTCGCCACGCCCTGAGTAGCGGGGCAGCAGCGAAAAGCGATATAGGGGAAACACCCTATTTTGCGCCATCCTGCCGATTTACTTGATAAAATTCGATCTCAACCCCTAATCTTGCCCCTAGGTCAAGTGACTGAACTAGGGAACGATGAAAAGGCGACAGGATAGCCATCGGGGAAGCGCATGGCGTCTTCTGCTGACAATTCACGTGCTGCTTTTGCTGTCTTTTGGCAGAGGGATTGCTGCGCAATCGGCGTGCCCCACCGTCTCGCTTTCCGCAGATCGTGAGTTTCATCAGGACCTCGGTCAGGCCGCGTAGGCATGGGTGGATGAGGGCCGCGCGCTGGCGCTCGGTGGCGTCCTTGCACCTGAGGCGCTCGCGCGCTTTGAGCCTGTGCCCAGCGGGCTGATTGACTTCGGATTTGGCAGCGGTCGTTTCTGGGTCAACGTCGATCTTGAAAACGCCAGCGACATAAGCGGCACATGGTGGGTGACCCACGACATTCCCGTGGCCGAAAGTCTGCATGTGCAGATCGTCCCGGAAGGCCCCGGAGCGCTGCCGCGCCAGCTGCTGGCGCTCACCGACCGGTCGCCCTTCTCGGAAAGAAGCATTGCAAATCGTCACCTCGTGTCCGAGATCACCCTTGGCCCGTCGGAGAAGGCCACGCTTCTGGTCGATTATACCTCTGCACAGGCAAAAGAGATGCCCCTGTTCATTGAGGCTGTGCCGCGGTTCTTCTCCCGCACACAATCCGAGACGGTGGAGATCGTGGCCCTTACCGCGCTGGTGCTGGGCATGGGTGTTATCAGTACGATCTACCACTATGGCTTGGCCGAAAGACCGGGTGTTGCCTATGGCATCTATGTCCTCTCGGGGGCTGGGCTCTTGGTCCACATGGAGGGGTATGCCTTCCAGTACATCTGGCCGAACTGGCCCGCGCTCAACCAGATCGCGCTGCCTATTATCGGCACCTTATTCGTGGCCCTCGGTACCAATTTTGTCAGCCGCTTCACGCAGAGCGAACGCTTTCACCCAAGGCTCCACAAGCGGGCTGTACCGCTTATTGCGCTCTTGACGGGGATGGCGGCAGCTTCGCCCTTCCTCGTGAGCTTTGACTGGTTCAAATACGCCGTCCTCTTCAGCATTTTGCTCGGCACGCTGACCCAGATCCTGCTGGCGGTCGCTGCATTTTCGCGCAAGCAATCCGGGTCTAGTGCCCTTTTGCTTGGCTTTGGCGCCTTGGCTTCTTCGATCTCTTTCGGGGTGCTGGGCTACCTGACGGAAGGGCTCTTCGAGCAGGAGCTTGCGGGAAGTGCCATCCGATTTGGCTTCTTGGCCGAGGCCGCCGCGTTCGCTGCTGCTATCGCATTGCGGGTTCGGGCAACGCGCAAGCAACGCGATGCCTCGATGACCGCGCAGCTGCAGATTTCTGAAGACCGTCTGAAGCTCTCTGAGGCCCTCCGGCGCGCGGAGGAGGACCGGCAAGAGGCCTCTAACGCGGCGGGGCGCAGTCGTGCCGCGCTGGCCACCACCGCCCATGACATGCGCCAGCCCCTTGAGGCGCTGCAATTGGTCCTGAAGGGCGGCGAGACAGAGCCCGGTCGCCTGACAAGCAGCCTCGATTACCTCAAGGACATTCTTCAACGCGGGCTCGAAATCGATGCATCCCCCTTGGGCACCGGCGATGCCGACCCGCCGGAGGGGCACGCGGCAGAGCGGTTTGAGGTCAGCGTGGTGCTGCGCAACCTTCAGGGCATGTTTGCGGCCGAAGCTCAGCAGCGGGGCGTGGACCTGCGTGTGGTCGATAGTTCGGCCGTCCTCGTGGCCGACCCGCTCGCCGTGCTGCGCATTCTCGGCAATCTGGTGTCGAACGTGCTTCAGCACGGGAACCCCAGCCGCGTGCTCGTCGGGTGCCGACGCAGCTCGGGCGGCGTGCGGTTTGAGATATATGACGACGGCAAGGGCGTCTCCGAAGCAAAAATCGCCACCTCCCTCAGAGCGGGCGAGAAGGGGGAGGGCTCCGACGGGCAGGGTTTGGGGCTGGCCATCGTCTCCGAATTGGCCGCCCAGGCAGGTATGGATTTTTCGTTGAACTCCCGCCGCGGGCAGGAGACGCAAGCAAGGCTCAGCATCGCCAACATCCTTTCAAAACCGCTCTTGCAGGGGGCGTAGAGAAGGAAGATGGGCCAAAACACCGCTGTCATCGCCGACGATCATCCGATGATCCGCCAAGGGCTAGCGCAAATGCTGCACACGGCAGCGGGCACAGTTGCGGCCGAGGCAGGCGACGGGCTCGAAGCGATTGCCATGGTCCGGCGCCACAAACCCAACCTCCTACTCCTCGATATTGCTATGCCCTATGCGCGCGGGATTGAGGTCTTTGGCGAAGTGCGCCGGTGGTCACCTGATACCCGGGTCATCGTCTTTTCGGGGATGACCTCTGCGGGTCTGATCGGAGAGCTCGCCCAAGCGGGTGCCGATGGGATTTTCTTGAAACGCGAGGACCTTACAGCCCTCGTCACCTCGATACCGGCTATCATGGAAGGCCGCCACACTTTCGGCCCCGGTGTCAAAGACCTCATCGAGAATTCCGGGAAAACCGACCTGACGGCCCGCGAAAGGCAGGTTCTTGGTCTCGTGGCGCAAGGGCTCTCTAATCGGGAGATTGGCGACAGGCTGGCCATCAGCGCGAAGACCGTCGACAATCACCGAAGCAAGCTGATGCGTAAGATCAACGTCCACTCAGTGGCTGAGCTGATGTCCTATGCGATGCGTGAGGGGCTGCTCGACACTGTTTGGGAAGCCTGACGCAGCTGGCGAAGCCCCAGAAGGCTTCACTTCTGATGGTAGGTCAGCGCTGTCTGTATCTGCAGCGCCAGCCGATCCAGCGGCAGCCCCTCAGACGACGCAAAGTGGATCGCGCGATTTCCCTCATAGGAAAAATCATCGGGAAAGAGCGATTGGAAGTCCGAGATGATTGTTGTCTGGCAATGGGCTTAGACAGCGAAGCCACCCGTTTTCGGCAGACCAAGCCGTATGGTTGCGCCGGACTTCGTCGTTGGCGTCCGATAGGCAGGTTGACCCCATTTCAGCGTCTCATGGATTGGGCCCACCCCCTCGGTACGCGAGGCCACATCGTAGATCAGGCCGCGGATACGCAGCAGGCCCGCGCGTTGATCGTCCGGAAAACCGTTAAAGACGCGCACTACATTTGGGTCGTCAAATGGCGTGGGCATCGCGCCACCTCCTTTAATTTTCATGGCTCGCCGCCCTTCGCGGCGGGGCAGACAGTTCCTGTGCGAGCAGATCAAAGACCAGCCGGATCCGTCGGCTTGTTCGCAGTTCGCGATGGGCAACAAGCCACACAGGGATCGATAGTTCGATTTCGGTCAAAACCGATTGGAATTCGGGGAATTTCATCGCGATGCGGTCGCTCATGATCGCGATGGCATGGCCGCTGCGCGCGATTTCCCATTCCACAAGTTGCGAGTTCGAGGCGTAGCGAAAGTTGCGCTCCGCCAGATCGAGCCTGACGAGCTTGAGAGACCCGACAATGCGTTCGAAATCGCCGAAGCTGACGAACTGGCGCACCGACATGTCCCCATCCTGTTTGGGCATACAATAGGTCTCGAGATATTTGTCGACGGCGCAAAAAAGCGCATGGTGTCGTCGCTTGCCAGCTTGGCGACGAGGTTTGGCTGCTCGGGACGCGTGTGCCGAATGGCAATATCGGCCTCACGCAACAGAAGGTCGCGCACCACGTTGTCGGCCGCGATCTCGAGCCTGAGATCAGGGGCCTCTTCGGCCAAGCTGTCGAGCATTTCTGGCAGCAGGTAGGCCGCCGTCCTCTCAGTCGCCGTGACCCGCACCTGACCGTCGATCTCTTGCGCTTGGCCGGAGGCCGACAGCGGCATCAGGTTAGCGCCGGCGGCCATGGCGCGCACATGTTCCAAGAGATCGAGCCCCGCGGGGGTCAGCGAAACCGCGCGCCCAGAGCGCTCAAGCAGGGAGACTTTGAGGTCTTCTTCCAGCGCCGCGGCAGATAACGTGCCTTCTTCAGCGACGGCCAAAAAAGACCGAGCCTTGTTCCAGTCGAATGAGATTGCGTTCCAATTCATAGCCAGAACCAATCATGGATTCTTGAATACCAAATCAACGAATTTGCCAAATTCATATACGAAAATGCGAGGTTTATCGCTGTGCTCAGCCTGGATTGCAGGCGGTTTCTGCAAGTGAGGATCTGACTATGAAGCTGGTAGTTTTGGGCGCCAACGGACGCACGGGAGAGCATGTCGTGACCGCTGCTTTGGCGCATGGCCATGAGGTTGTCGCAGTTGTGCGAGAGGATGCTAAGATGCGGAAATTAAATTTTAAAAATTTTCTTTAGCAGTTCGGGATCCCTGTGACGCTGAGTTCTTGAAACAGGCTTTGGCTGGCCAAGACGCGTTGATTTCCACTCTCGGAGGACGTGCGCCCACGAAGGCCGCGACATCCGTTTACTACCGTTCCGCGGGCGCTATCACCGAAGTCGCCGATGCAACCGGAGTACGGCGCGTGTTGGTCACCTCCACGTCGCTTCTTCACGAGACACAAACGCTCATGGGCGAGGTGCTGCGCTTTGTCGTGCCGCACGTGACGCGCAGTGCCGCCAAGATGGAGGAAATCCTTGCGCAATCCTCCCTTCGGTGGACGACTGCCCGGACCGGCTTTTTGACCGATGCCGAAGCAGACAGCTACCGCGCGCAGTGTGGGGCCTTGCCAGCCGTGGGCACGTCGGTATCGAGGCGCGGCTTGGCGAAGTTCCTGCTTGATGCGGTCGACAATCCGAACGCCTACTGTGCAGCTTACGGCGTCTCACAGGCCAAACCCTAGAGGCCGGGCCAACTAGGATAAAAACTTGAACGAGATCAGCTTTCACCGGTTGCCGGAAATCCCGGCGTCCGAGATCGCAGATCACATGTCTGATCCTAGGCTGGTGGAGCATATGCCGCTGTTGTCTGGCACTTGGGATATCCCCCGCGTTGAGCAGTTTGTCGCCATGAAAGAGGCCCACTGGGCCAAGGACGGTCTTGAGCACTGAGCGTTCCGGACGGACGGTGAATACGTCGGCTGGGGGGGCTTCCAGCTCGAAGGAGAGGATTGGGATTTTGGTTTGGTGCTGAAACCTTCCTCCTTTGGGTTGGGCATGCAGATCACGCGTAAGGCTTTGGCCTTTGCCCGCGCGGATCACCGCATTCCTTCGGTCACGTTTCTTTTGCCACCCACCCGGATCAAGCTTGGTGCTTTGGGCCGGATGGGGGCTGTTTTTACGAGCGACATCACGCTGGATGGTACGCTCTTTCGCCAGTATCGGCTCGAGACCGCAGGCCGCTGATCTCAAAGGTCAATCTGGACATGGGGCGAGCCATCAGAGGTCTGCTCCCTCGAAAACTCCTTGGGCCCAAGCTCGACCCTGATTTGCTTGCGCAGGTTCGAAAAGCTTTCGAAGCGCACAGCGTCGACAGCTTCGTCGAGATCAAGAACGACATTAAACCAGCCTGAACCCCTAGCCTCCGACGACTTCACGGTCGCCGCAAATGGTTGCCCAAGATACTTGCCGGTCGCGTGGTCACCCACCTGCCAGCCCACTTGGCCCGCCGCCGTGATCGCTGCGTGCATTGCATTCAAATCGCGGAAGCCATGGTCTTGCTCGAGCGCTTGCGCATGGCCTAACTTTTGTCCTTCGCTTTCGCGTTGCGTGCGCAGGGTTTTGGCCAGTTCTTTTGCCTCAGCGAGCTTTGGAAGAGAGCGGGTCATTCCATGGTCTCCTTTCGCGTTTGAAACAGCCCCCAGCGGAGCGTGTTTTGCTTGGCCAGATGGGCCAAGACAATCACAGTGAGGACGAGGAGCAGCACCTCTGCAAGGGGGGCAGCGATCCAGATGCCGATCTCTCCCACTTGCGTTGCCAAGACAAAAGTCAAATGAATCGCAAAGAGATAGGGCTTGGAGAGGCCCAGTATCGCCGCGCGTGGTGCGTCTCCGATTGCTTGGAAATGCATCGCCAGCATCATGAGCGGACCGGCCAGGAAAAAGCCAGCTGACATCACGGGCAAGATGCGCGCGACTTCGGCGATGACGAGGGCGTCATCCACGAAACTTGCCCCCAAGGCGCCGGCAAACAGGCTCATCCCGTCCTGCAGGACGAGGCAATAGATCAGCGCCACGATGGCGGCGATATGCAGGCTCTGATCTGATCTTTGCCAGGCTCCCGCGCCGAAATTGTGCCCGGTGATCGTTTGCATCGCATGGGCCAGCCCGAGAAGCGGCAGGAAAGCGAAGGTGATCAGTCGGGTGATGATCCCGTAGGCCGAGACCGTCGCATCGTATGCGGGTGTCTCGACCCATTGCAGCGCGGCGATGATTGCCGCAGACCCCAAGGCAAGGCCCAGAAAGTTAAGGCTTTGAGGCGCACCCAGAGCAAGGATGCCGGACCAGTCTTTCGCGAGGCCTACCCGCCGCAGGAGCGTCACCCGAAGGTTAGATCCACGGTGTTGGCGAAACCACAAGATGCCCACGAGAGCGATCGCTTGAGCCAGCGCGGTGCCATAGGCCGATCCGGCCACGCCCCATCCCAAAAGCCCGATGAACACGTGGCTCAAGGCCATGTTCGAGAGCGAGACCAGAAGGCTCATCCCCGCCATGAATAGAACAAAGCCCTCATTGCGCAGCGCGTCCGATTGGACCGCGAGGATGAAGGCGAGGGGCGAGGCGAGAACCATGATCCTGAGGTAGATCAACTCAAGGTCTGCCAAGACGACAGAACCTCCCGCGACGAGAAGGGCGCGGTCGGCGCCAAACACGGCAAAGGCTGCGATCAGCATGAGGCCCAAGCAGGCCGCCAAACCGTGGGCGCCCGCAAATACGCCGCGCGCCTCAGCAATCTGTGCGGCGCCAATGTGACAGGCAAGGATGCTCGACATCCCCGAAGAGACCAGCGTCGCGAGGGCCACAATGAGCATGTAGAGCGGAAACATGAGCGTTACCGCCGCCAGCGCTTCCAACCCGGTAAAGTGGCCCAGAAACAAGGCATCGACCACCGCCAACAGGCCATTCATGCCCATGACAAAGATGATGGGTAACGCGGTTTTCGCGTAGATTGGGCCAAGCGGCCCGGTGAGATAGAATTTGGTGTGGGACGACATAACCCCGCGCTCCTTTAAGCAACGTCGCGCAGGAAAGGACAGGGTCCGCATTACCATCCGCGCGACATGTGCCGAGGATGACGCAGGTCATGTAGGAAACAGAACTTTATCAAGACAGGATGTCAGCGGACGGCAGGCGTCTGTGGCCTGAGCGTGGGGCAGCTTGGTTCCTTCGGTGGGTCAAGACTGGTCCGGATCTGGCCGTTCACGTGCCCGCGATCCCGTCAGCGCATGTTCTGAAGGCGCTCGAGGTCTGCCAAACTGTCGATGTCAGTGAGTTGTCCCGCCGGTGCCTGAACGAGTTGGCTCTCGGGCAGGTCCCGCAAGATAGGCGCGGCGCCACGGTCGCCTTGCGTGTTCAGCAGTGCGTCAAAGAGGCTCTTGGGGAAGCACGCAGGTGGCATCCTGCGTGCACCATCTGTCGTCGCGCTGGCTTGCCTCGTGCCGCCACGTGCTAGGATCGCGTCCACAAGCTCAGCCCCCACCAAGGGCATATCGCCGAGCGTAACGAGGGCCCGGTCCGCCGAAAGATCACGTGCGCGGCTGATCCCGGCTTTAAGACTGTCTGATTGCTCGCGCGGGCCATCTTCGACGAAGGTGCGCTCAAAACCGGGGAGCACGTCTGCGACAGTACTCGATGACACGACGGCCACCAGATGGGTCACATCTGCGCGGATGAGGGCCTGGGCCGCATGGCACGCCAAGGGCTGTCCTTGAAAGTCAGCGAGAAGCTTGTCGTTGCCACCAAAGCGCCGCGAATGACCGGCAGCTAGCAATATGCCGACCGTGATCACGACGCAGCCTTCGCAGTAGCGAGGATTTCGGCCAAGACTGAGACCGCCAGCGTGCCGGGATCACGGGCAGAGGGGATCAGGCCAACCGGGCCCGTCAGTCGCGCACGTTGGTCGGCGCTCACACCCATGCCTTCGAGCTCCAACATCCGGGCATCTCGTGCCCGTTGGCTGCCCTGGGCGCCAATGTAGAAAGCGCCGGTCTCTAGGGCACCGGCCAACAGCGGCGGCTCCCAATCGTGATCGTGGAAGAAGAGAACGACTGCCGTGCGGTCATCGCCTTCGATGTCGTCTGGGAATGCACGGCTCAGCAGGGTCTTCGTAGCGCAACCTGCGGCCTTGGCGATATCGAGCGTCTCCGCGTCGGGCGACAGCAGCGTATTCGGGTAACCCGCGGCCTGAACGAGAGAGGCGAAAGTGGTGGCTTCGGGGCCTTTGCCGAACACCAGAAAGTTGATCTCCGGCTCGAAGAGCACGTTGAGCACATCGCCTTCGAGCCCGGTCTCTCCATCGGCTTCGACGGACATGGCGCCTGTCGTGACATCGATAGATAGCGAACAGGGCTGGCGGCGGCTGCGATGGTCAAGAACCGCCCTCAAAACCGCCCGATCCGGGCGCGGCACAAGCAGGATGTCGAGCCCGCCGCCGCAGGGCAGTTGGATGTCAATGAACGGGGATCCGCGCCCGTATCGCAACAGCGTAGTCTTGCCCTCGCTCAGCACAGTCTCGGCGTGATGCGCGATGTCAGCCTCGATGCAGCCCGATGAAAGCGTGCCTGTCCGCTCCCCACCCGAAAAGACCGCCATCATCGCGCCAACCGGGCGATAAGACGGGCCCTCGACGCCCGCAATCACGGTCAAAACGGCATCCTCTGGCCCGTCCAATATGGCTTGGATCGGGTCTTGGGCCGTGAGCAGGTTATGCATTTGAACGTTCATTGGATCGGTAGGATGGGCTCTAGTGAGGCGAGGTGCAAGGGCAGGGGATTATTCATCTGATGGACAGTGCCGTACCCGAGACCTAGGTTCACCGGACGTAGTATCAATTCGAGGATCCCGTGGCCGAACGTCCGACAAGCATAGATGAGATGATTAGCACGCTCGCATCAGAGGGCTATGTCTGCGGGCGTGACTTGGGCACGGTAAGCTACCTCGCCCTCGATCTTGGTATGCCGCTTTTCCTCGAAGGTGAGGCCGGCGTCGGGAAGACCGAGATCGCCAAGGCACTGGCCACGATGCTCGGGCGCCGCCTGATCCGGTTGCAGTGTTTTGAGGGGCTCGATGTTTCCTCCGCGCTCTATGATTGGAATTTCGCGGGTCAGATGATCGCGATCCGCACGGCTGAGGCGGCAGGCCAAAGCGACCGTGGGGCGCTGCAGAGCGAGCTCTTCTCCGATGACTTCCTGATCCGTCGCCCGCTGCTTGAGGCGCTGGAGCCTCACGATGCTGGCCCGCCGGTGCTGCTGATCGACGAGATCGACCGCACCGATGAGCCGTTCGAGGCGTTCCTACTCGAGATACTCTCTGATTTTCAGGTCACCATCCCCGAGCTGGGCGAGGTGAAGGCCCAAGAGCCTCCGATCGTGATCCTGACGTCGAACCGCACCCGTGAAGTGCATGACGCCCTCAAGCGCCGCTGCCTCTACCATTGGGTCGATTACCCCGATTTCGACCGCGAGCTCGAAATCCTGCGTGCGCGCGTGCCCGCCGCGGCAGAGCGACTGTCCAAAGAAGTGGTGGCTTTCGTGCACGCCCTGCGCGGTCAGGATTTCTTCAAGTCGCCGGGTGTCGCGGAGAGCATTGATTGGGCGCGCTGCCTCGTGGCGCTCGATGCCGTGGCGCTCTCGCCCGAGCTGATCACGGACACGGTCGGCGCGCTGCTCAAGTATCAGGACGACATCGCCAAGGTCGCTGGCGCTGAGACGACGCGCATTCTCGACCAGGCGAAAGCTGAATTGGCGCGGGCCGGTTGAGCGAGACCCTCGCAGAACTGCCCAAGACAGACGGGCGTCTCGTCGACAACGTCGTCCACTTCACGCAGGCCCTTCGCAAGGCGGGTGTCGCCGTAGGCACGGGACAGGTTGAGACTGCGGTGCGTGCAGTCTCCACGGTTGGCTTCTCGAACCGGCTCGATTTCTACCACATCCTGCGGGCCACGCTGATCCGGCGGGTTACGGATCTCGAGATCTTTCATCAGGTCTTTTCCATGTTCTGGCGCGACCCGGAGTTTCTGGAGAGCCTGATGCACAGCCTGTCGCCGCGGCTTGAAAGCAGCGACACCTCCCCGCCGGCGGCCGCAGCACGCCGTAGGGCCGAGGACGCGCTGGGCGATCGCAAGGAAAGCCAGCCTGAGAAGCCCAAGACTGAAGTCGTCGATTTTGCGGCCTTCACATGGTCCTCAAAGCGAGTGCTCAAGACGAAAGACTTCGAGCAGATGTCGGCCGCTGAGCTGGCGGAGGCCTGCGTAGCGATCCGGTCTTTAAAATTGCCGGTGAAGCCCTTTGTCACCCGGCGGACCAAAGCCGATGCGCGTGGATCGCTCATCGACGCCCGCGCCACGTTGCGCAAGGCGGCCCGGCGGGGCGGGGACATTCAAAACCTCGCGCACCGGACCAAGCGCGTGCGCCCGCCCGATCTTGTGGCGCTGTGTGACATCTCGGGCTCGATGGCCGTCTACAGCCGCATCATCCTTCGCTACCTGCACGCCATGGCGCACACAAGGGTGCCTATCTGGGGGCGCGTGCATACCTTCACCTTTGGGACGGAGCTCACCAACATCTCGACAGCGCTGAAAAAGCCGGACCCCGACATCGCGCTGGGCGCCATCGGGCAAGAGGCGCGCGACTGGGAAGGCGGCACGAAGATCGGTGAGGCACTCGCGCGGTTCAACCGGGACTGGACGCGCCGGGTGCTTGGGCGTGGGGCAGTCGTGCTGCTGATCACCGACGGGCTCGAGCGCGGTGACCTTGATCTGCTTGAGCAGGAAGCCGCGCGCCTGCAGCGCACGGCGCGGCAACTGATCTGGCTCAACCCCCTGCTGCGCTACGATGGATTCGCGCCCCTTGCCTCTGGCGTCTCGCGCCTTCTGGGCAACGTCGACAGCTTCCATGCATGCCACTCGCTCGACAGTCTGGAGGCGCTTTCATCAGCGCTCGGAACCCCTGATTTGCGGGACCATTACCTGCGTCTTCGGCGCTGATCTTTGCGGCGCCGTGAAGGGCGCTCAAAAAACTCTTTGGAATCACCCAGTTCCTGCCTAGGTTAATGTTACGCCAGGCCTCACATGGGAGACCAAGCATGGACATGACCGGAGAACATCGCATTTCCGCGCCGCGCGAAACCGTGTGGGCTGCGCTCAACGATGCTGAAGTTCTGCGTGCTTGTATTCCGGGCTGTGAAGAGCTCGAGAAGAAGTCCGACACGGAACTCTCCGCGCTCGTCGTCCAGAAAATTGGGCCCGTAAAGGCCAAGTTTCGCGGCGATGTGGAGCTTAGCAATATCAACGCTCCAGCCAGCTACACGATCCGGGGCGAAGGCTCTGGCGGGGTGGCTGGCTTTGCGAAAGGTGGTGCTGATGTATCGCTTTCTGAAGACGGCGCCGAGACCGTCCTATCTTACGAAGTTCAAGCGACAGTGGGCGGTAAACTTGCACGCCTCGGATCGCGGTTGATCGATTCCACGGCCAAAAAACTGGCCGCGCAGTTTTTCGATAATTTCCAGGCCTACCTCAATGAGGCCGAAGCAAAACCTGCGGAATAGCGTTCCCGACGAAGGGAGCCAGACATAGGCCGCAAAGGCCATCACATGCATCGGGCCATGCGCCCGAACCAATGGGAGGATTGCATGACCAACGTCTCTATGACGGTGAACGGGAAATCCGTGAGCTGTGATGTATCTGAAACCACATTGCTTTCAGAATTCCTACGTGAAGACCTGCGCCTGACGGGCACCCATGTGGGCTGCGACACCAGCCAATGTGGCGCTTGCGTCGTGCATGTGGATGGCAAGGCCATCAAATCATGCACCGCGCTTGCCGTGTCGCTCAATGGCTCGGACCTGACGACGGTCGAGGGCGTTGGATCGGCCAGCAACCTGCACCCGATGCAGGCGGCCTTCAAAAAGCACCATGGCCTTCAGTGCGGCTTCTGCACGCCCGGCATGATCATGGCGGGCATCGACATGGTCGAGCGCTACCATGCCGCAGGTCAGGAGCTTACCGCCGAGGCCATCCGCCACGAGCTCGAAGGCAACATCTGCCGGTGCACGGGCTACCACAATATCGTGAAAGCGATCGAAGAAGCCGCTGGCACCATGGCCGGCCAGAAGCAAGCAGCAGAATAAGGGGGACGAGAATGAGCGACGGTATTGGCGCGCGCGTAGAGCGCAAAGAAGACAAACGTTTCATCACCGGCAAGGGCAAGTACACCGACGATATCCGCATGGATAATCAGGCCTACGCCGCTTTCGTCCGCTGCCCTGTGGCGCATGCGAAGATCAATGGCATCGATAGCTCGGCGGCTATGGCTATGGAAGGCGTCATCGCCGTCCACACCGGCCCTGAGATGAAGGCTGACGAGATCGGCGATATCATCACAGGCTGGTCCATCACATCTAAAGACGGCTCTCCCATGCAATGCGGAGTCTGGAACCCGATGGTCACCACCTATGGTCGTTACGTGGGCGACGCAGTCGCCGTGGTGGTCGCAGAAACCCAAGACATCGCCCGTGCGGCTGCCGAAGTGGTGGAGCTCGACTACGAAGAACTCCCCGCTGTGGCTGCGGCTGATGTGGCCCTCACAGATGGCGCTCCTCAGGTGCACGAGAACGTGCCCGGCAACCTGATCTTTAACTGGGAGATCGGGGATGAGGCCAAGACCGAGGCGGCGATGGCCGGTGCCCATCACGTCACCGAGCTTGACATCACTAACAACCGTCTCGCGCCCAACCCGATGGAGCCGCGCAGCGCCGTGGCCACCTATGACGAGGCCGAGGATCACTACACGCTCTACACCACCAGCCAGAACCCGCATGTGGCACGGCTCGTGCTCAGCGCGTTCTACAACGTGGCGCCGGAGCATAAGCTGCGTGTTATCGCGCCAGATGTGGGCGGTGGCTTCGGCTCCAAAATCTACATCTATCCCGAAGAGCTGACGTGCCTTTGGGCCTCCATGAAGACGGGTCGTTCCGTCAAATGGACGTCTGATCGCTCGGAAGCCTTCATGACCGACGCCCATGGTCGTGACCATGTGACGAAGGCCAAGATGGGCTTTGACGCAGACGGCAACATCGTGGCCTTCCATGTCGACACCATCGCCAACATTGGCGCCTATGTGTCGCTCTTTGCGACAGCGACGCCGACGTATCTCTACGGCACGCTCTGGTCGGGCACCTACGCCATGCCCGCGATCTACGGCACGGTGCGTGCAGTGCATACCAATACCGTCCCCGTTGACGCCTACCGCGGCGCAGGCCGCCCCGAGGCGACCTATATGATCGAGCGCATGATGGAGACCGCCTCGCGCGAGATGGGCATCCATCCTGCCGAGCTGCGTCGCCGGAACTTCGTCAAAGAATTCCCGTACCAGACGGAGGTGATCCTGCAGTACGACAGCGGCGATTACTTCAAGATGCTCGACGAGGGCGAGAAGGCCGCCGATGTGGCAGGCTTTGCGGCCCGCAAGGCGGATAGCGCCGCGCGCGGCAAGCTGCGTGGCCTCGGCTATTCGACCTTCGTTGAGGCCTGCGGCATCGCACCGTCGGCGGCAGTCGGCTCGCTCGGTGCGGCAGTCGGTCTTTGGGAAAGCTGCGAAGTGCGCGTGAACCCTGTAGGGACCGTCGAGGTTCTCACCGGCTCCCACAGCCATGGTCAAGGCCACGAGACGACGTTCGCGCAGCTCGTCTCCGATCGCTTCGGCATTCCGATCGACAACGTCCAGATCGTCCACGGCGACACCGACAAGGTGCAGATGGGCATGGGCACCTATGGCTCACGCTCGGGCCCGGTGGGCATGTCTGCGGTCGTGAAGGCTCTCGATAAAGTCGAGGAGAAAGCCAAGAAGATCGCGGCTCACACGCTTGAGGCCTCTGAGGACGACATCGTCATCGAGAACGGTGAGGTGAAGGTCGCAGGCACCGACAAGAAGATGGGTTGGCACGAAGTGGGTCTTGCGGCCTACATCGCTCACAACCTGCCAGAGGGCATGGAACCCGGTCTCAAAGAGACCGCGTTTTATGATCCGCTGAACTTCTCGTTCCCGTCCGGCGCACTCATCTGCGAAGTGGAAGTTGACCCCGATACCGGCGTCACCGACATCGTGAAGTTCACGGCCGTCGACGACTTTGGAACGATCATCAACCCCAACATCGTTGAGGGCCAAGTCCACGGTGGTGTCACGCAGGGCATTGGTCAGGCCATGCTCGAACAGGTTGTCTATGACGAAACAGGTCAGCTGATCACCGGTTCCTACATGGACTACTGCATGCCACGCGCGGACGATGTGCCGAGCTTTACGCTCGATCACACCTGCACGCCTTCGCCGCTGAACCCGCTTGGGGTGAAGGGCTGTGGTGAGGCGGGAGCGATCGGCGCGCCGCCTGCTGTGATCAACGCGATCACGGACGCTATCGGCAGCAATGATCTGCAGATGCCCGCCACCCCGCTCGCGGTTTGGACAGCACTGCAGGCCAACAAAACCGCCATGGCGGCAGAATAGGAGACGCACCCATGTATGACGCAAAATACCATAAGCCGTCTTCTGTAGCTGATGCCGTCGCGGCGCTGAGCGGGGCAGAGGAAGGCAAAGTGCTTTCTGGGGGGCAAACGCTAATCCCCACGATGAAGCAGCACCTCGCCGCGCCCTCTGACCTCGTCGATGTCCGGGGCATTGATGGCATGTCCGGCGTGACCGCAGCCGATGGCACGGTGACGATTGGTGCTGCCACAACCCACGCTGATGTTGCGAGCAATGCAGATGTGCTTGCGCATCTGCCGGGCCTTGCATGCCTCGCTGGCGGGATCGGTGATCCGGCTGTGCGGGCCATGGGCACGATTGGCGGCTCTGTCGCCAACAACGATCCGGCGGCGGACTATCCCGCCGCTGTGCTCGGCCTTGGCGCCACGGTCGTGACCGACAAGCGCGAGATTGCAGCAGATGATTTCTTCCAGGGCATGTTCACCACCGCCCTCGACGAAGGCGAGATCATCACCGCCATCCGCTTCCCGGTCGCCAAAAAGGCAGGCTACGCCAAGCTTCCAAACCCGGCGTCTCGCTACGCGATCGCGGGCGTATTCGTGGCCGACACCGGCGCGGGAGTCCGTGTCGCTGTGACAGGTGCGGGCGAAGATGGCGTGCACCGCAACGCGGCGCTTGAAGCGGCACTCGGCGGCGATTTCTCCGCAGATGCGGTGGAAGGCGTGGCTGCGAACGAAGACGGCATGATGGCTGACATCCATGCCTCTGCTGCCTACCGCGCGCATGTCGTGAACGTGCTCGCCAAGCGCGCCGTACAAGCGAGCTAAATCCTAACATCGGGCGCGGCCTGAGAGGGTCGCGCCCGGTGCCTTCGCCTGCGGGCGCTTTGCCCCCATCCAGCTCTGAATAATCGTCGATTGAGGGTTTTGGCCTCTCCCGGCTTTCGCTACCTCTTGAGGAACGCACTCAGGAGGCCCGTCATGCGCGCGATGTCATACACTCAATTCGGCTCCGCCGCCGATGTCCTGACCCTGGATGATCTCCCCACACCGGCGCCCGCCGCCGGGGAGGTGCTGGTACGGCTGAAAACCTCTGGCGTGAATCCATCCGACGTCAAAGCCCGTGCAGGTGGGCGCCCCGGGGTCACAGAACCGCCTTTTCCGAAGATCATCCCCCACAGCGACGGCGCAGGTGTCATCGAGGCGGTGGGCGAGGGCGTCGATGCCGCCCGCGTGGGCGAGCGTGTGTGGATCTGGAACGGCCAATGGGCGCGCGCCTTCGGTACCGCCGCGGACTACATCGCGCTCCCCACTGAGCAAGCCGTGCGTTTGCCTGATGCCACGTCCTTCGAGGAAGGCGCGATCCTGGGCATTCCCGGCCTCACGGCCACCCATGCTGTGCTGGGCGGCGGATTGGTGAAGGGCAAAACCGTGCTGGTGAGTGGCGGGGCAGGGACGGTGGGACACCTCGCCGTGCAGGTCGCCAAAGCCTCTGGCGCGCGCGTGCTGGCCACGGCGCGCGGCGCAGAAGGCCTTGCAGCCGCCAAGAGCGCTGGCGCGAGCGAGGTCTTCGACTACAGCGACGACGCCTTGGCGGAACAAATCCTCGAGGCCACCGGCGGCACACTGGTAGACCGCATCGTGGAGGTCGAGTTCGGCATGAACGCCGACACCAACACCCAAGTCATCGCTCCGGGCGGCACCATCGCGGCCTTTGGGTCAGCGAAAGACATGGCGCCCACGATGCCGTTCTATCCGCTCATGTTCAAAGCTGTAACCATCGACCTCGTACTCGTCTATCTGCTGAACTCTGACGAACGCCGCGCGGCGGAGGGGCATCTGACAGCGCTCCTTGAAGCGGGCGCGCTCGATTTCCGGATCTCTGCGAGCTTTGATCTGACCGAATGCGCCAAAGCGCACGATATTGTGGCCGAGGGCGCGCGCGCAGGATCGGTCCTCCTTTCGATCTGATACTGCCCCGTGCGCTTTCGACCCTGATGCGGGGCCTTCTGCCCGGCCCGAAATCACGTCGCAATTTGATCCAGCGCAAATTGCGCGACGCCGAAACGATCTAAGAATGGAGCAGGTGAGGGAGATATCCGTCTTCTCGCACCTGGTCCCCGCGCGCGTCCGGCAGCACAGCGACCGCTCCAGAACGATGCCGGACAGCGAAAGCCCAAGTGGATCATCCTTCGTCAACTTCCCTGCAATCATCTGACGCCCACGCCTTCGCGACCATGGCACCTTTCGGAGCATTGACCGTCGCCGAGTAAAGCGCGGTTCTGAACGGGGCGAAGGTCCGCCGTTTCTCGGCGGGGGAGACGATCTTTAGCGAACAGGATCCCGCCACGGATCTGTTCTTGGTCCTGTCCGGCTTCGTGCGCCTCATGCGGATCACGCCAGAGGGCGATCAGATCGTCATTCACCACGGAACCCCGGGGGACCTTTTCGGCATCGCCGCCGCTATCGAGAACCCGGCGTATTCGCTAACGGCCAAATGGGCCTCTGACGGAAAGGCACTGGTCTGGCCTGCCGGGGCATGGCCGGGCATCTCTGAGACACTGCCGGGGCTCGCGCAAGCCACGCGCCGCGCGGTGAGCGCGCGAATGCATGCGATGCAGGACACGATCGTGGAAATGGCCACGCGTCCTGTGGCCCAGCGTATCGCGCTGAGCCTCATGCGCCTCGCGGATCAAGCCGGGCGCGCCACTTGAGGAATGTCGGATAAGAATTACACCCACGACTAGCGAAGCATACGGCTACCTGGCGCATAAACTCCGATAACATCTACAACTAATACTAAAGCGTCTTTATTGATATTGGCTGGTACGGCAGGACCTAAAAAATTGATAGCCATTTCTATTTGTGGTTGAATGTTACCCGGAATATTTGGCGTGCTGAACCGATGTGTTTCACCAAATCCGCCTTCGGCAAGTATGGATTGGTCGTCTTTGCTCATATAGCGTGTTCCATAACGAAGTGACTCTATTGGCTCGCTTGATCCGTTAAACACTATACACTGCAAAATCCTGTAAGTCGTACCACTTGCTGCAGCTTGGCCTGGGACGAACTGGCAATCCTGAATCAGGACGTCTTGCCTTAGAAGTGGCGGACGTTGATAGAAAATATCACACGTACCTACGTTTTGGCTGGAATTTTGAGGTGGTGGGAGACATGCTGCTGCGGATGAATCGGCGCTCTGAGCATGCGCGTATCCTGAGAGTAACGACATAAAAATCAAAGGGATAATCTTGCGCACTTTCGTCTCCTAGATGCACTTCCGCATGGCTATCTAACATAGCAAAGCTCAAAGCATGGCGCTACGTCCCCGTTTGGGGAAAAGCCCTAAAATTGTCCTCCGCCTGATCTCGAAACGAAAAAAGGGCTTGAAATATAAAAGTCTTTTCGCTCAGCCCTCATTGAACCTAAATATTAGACGCCGAATTTTAACCTGATGAAGATTTCTGAGATTTGGAAATACCCTCGAAGACTTTTGCCTCAAGGCATTGCTCTATCTATAGTTCTAGCAGTCTGGCGCGTGTCAGTTTTCGTTGTTCTTTTTTCAGTATGGTATTTGGGTTTTTCATACGAAGTCTTTTTATGGACGACCCCAAGATAGGCGCGCCCAAGAAGGAGAAAATAATTGGAGATTCTGTCAATTGGAAATTGGAATCCATCGCTGTCGACAACTTACTCCGGTGGGGCCGTTACTTTTCCTGTCGGCGGGGTTGGCACAACAAGCGTAACCATCGGAATACATGCGGATTCTGCTAATTCATATCAACCTCATGCTGTCTCGGTTGCGGGGCTGCTCGGCAAACTGGGTACCGTTGTCGGTGAGGATCGTGTGGATCTGGTAGGGCACGGTCTCCA
>JAKVCO010000003.1 GCA_022448245.1 Paracoccaceae bacterium | reverse complement strand
CACAAAGCAGCATGAAACCTAAACCCGATACACCTTAGAAAAGCTGCAAAACTGTCCAAAAAGGTGGGACCACTTCACAGATTGGCACGCTAGTGGGTCCGTGGGTCGGTCGTTGCAGCCGGTTTTTCAAGAATGACCGGTTTTCCCGATGCACAGCAGCCAAAAATCACGCTGTTGCCGCAATTTGGAGCCTGCGTACACAAATAACGAATTCGCAATGACTGCCTTGGGCTCAAAGAAGCCTTTGAAAGGCACGACAATATCAGTTGAAGAAAGCCAATACAAAAAAGAGCCCACGCTTGGTGGGCTCTCGTCATGTTGGGGCGCTGGCTCTTAGTAGTAGTGACCGTGGCGATAGTCCCAGCTGATGAAGTGCTCGGACATCAATTCCATGATTTCTGTGCAGGCGAGGCCTTTGCGGATCAGCACCGGGCCGGGCGTCACGTCACGGTTGCCGTTCTGGATCGGCACCAGCGTGCCGTCGGCGTCCACCATCGAGACCATCACGCCCTGCTCATAACGCGTCTCGAGCGTCGCATCAGGCTGGATGGAGGCCACGTAGTCGTTGGCTTCGACGATCAGGTCGACCTTGGAGGCGATACGCTCCCCGATGCCTTCCACGAGGCCGCGGTTGCCTTTGCCCGATGGGTTCGCAGACGACGCAAACACCAGCTTGCCGTGCTGCTCCCAAAGCTCTTTGCACACCATCTCGGACGGCACGCCGAACTTGATGACGAAGCAGGAGGTCTTGCGCCCATCGCGCATCAGCTCTGCCGAGCCGTCCTGCGGGATGTGCTGTTCGGCATCTTCGCGCCATGGCAGGATGCAGCCGAGGAGGATGTCTTTGTCCCAGTGCGACTGGTAGAACGCCTCGATTTCCTCGTTGAGGACGGCCAGGGCCTTGAGCTGCTCCATGGAGCCGCAGAGAACCACGCCCGGCTTGTTGAGGTTACGCTCTTTCGCGTCGAACTTGCGATCAAGCCCGGCGCGGTCAGACGTCATGATGATGTAGCCCACCTTGGTCGGGCTGACGATTGCGCCACCCTCACCAGTCAGGATCTCCATGCTTTCGGGCTGAACGCCCCCGTTCCATTTTACCTGCTTGGTCTCGGCCATCTTTTGCGTCCCGTCCTAAATCGCAGGCGAAGTGCGACTTTGGGCGGGCGTTGTCAAGCCGATGCGGGTCTTGGTGGGGGTGGCTCCCGCCGAATGCCTCCCCTCTCGCGGACCTCCGTCCGCTGCCGGGCAGCGGGCAGGAGTATTTTGGGAAAGATGAATAGGGTTTATTCAGCGGCCTGAACTTCGGGCGCGCTCTCGTCCTCAGCAAGGAAGCGTTCGGCCTCGAGCGCTGCCATGCAGCCCATGCCTGCGCTGGTGATCGCCTGGCGGTATTTGTGGTCGGTCAGATCACCCGCAGCAAAGACGCCGGGGATCGACGTCGCCGTGCTGTCGGGCTGCGTGACGACGTAGCCGCCCATATGCGTTTCGAGCACATCTTTGACGAGCTCGTTTGCCGGTGCGTGACCGATGGCCACGAAGAAGCCTTTGCAAGGAATTTCGGTGATCTCGCCCGTTTGAGTGTGCTTCACCTTCACGCCCTCAACGCCGAGGGGCGTGTCGTTGCCGTAGACCTCGGCCACTTCGTGGAACCAAAGCGTCTCGATCTTGGGGTTCTTGAACAGGCGGTCCTGCAGGATCTTTTCTGCGCGCAGCTCGTCGCGGCGATGCACCAGCGTGACCTTAGAGGCGAAATTCGTGAGGAACAGTGCCTCTTCCACGGCGGTGTTGCCGCCGCCCACAACCACGATCTCCTCACCGCGGTAAAAGAAGCCGTCACAGGTGGCGCAGGCGCTGACGCCGAAGCCTTTGTATTTCTCTTCGCTCTCGAGACCCAGCCATTTGGCACGGGCACCCGTCGCGAGGATCAGCGCGTCGGCTATATATTCGGTGCCGCTGTCGGATTGGCACACAAACGGACGCTTCGAGAAATCAACGGAGGAGATGATGTCATGCACCACCTCGCACCCCACGGCCTTGGCATGGGCTTCCATGCGCATCATCAGTTCGGGTCCCTGAACTTCGGTGTCACCGGGCCAGTTTTCCACTTCCGTCGTCGTTGTCAGCTGGCCGCCGGGCTCGAGGCCTTGAACCAGTACAGGCTCCAGCATCGCACGGGCGGCATAAACGCCTGCCGTGTAGCCTGCCGGGCCAGATCCAACGATGAGAACGCGCGTCTTTTTTTGCTCTGCCATGGCATCCCCCAAAGGTATCCGAACGCGAATATAGGGGCGGCTTGAGGTGACTGAAAGGGGATAAAGGCGTGTTCACGTGGTTGCGAATTATTGCGCGAGATTGAAACTTTGTTGCGCGTCCGGTGCCGTTCGCCTAAGAAACGCGAAGCAAAAGGACCGCACATGCCTGCACATCGCTTAGACGACATCGACCGAATGATCCTTGCCGAATTGCAGGGCGACGGGCGCATGACGAACGTGGAACTCGCCAAGCGGGTGGGAATCTCAGCGCCGCCGTGTCTGCGCCGTGTGCGCACGCTTGAGGATGCAGGCTACATCACGGGCTACCACGCCGAAGTCGACGCGCGTTCGTTGGGGTTCGAGGTGAAGGTCTTCGCCCACGTCGGGCTGAACTCTCAGGCCGAAGCGGATCTGAGCGCCTTTGAGAACCGTTGCCGGGAATGGCCACTGGTTCGCGAATGCCACATGCTCAACGGCGAAGTGGATTTCATCCTGAAATGCGTGGCACCTGACCTGTCGACCTTCCAGACCTTCCTGACGGAGGAGCTTCTGCGGGCCGAAAACGTGGCTCAGGTAAAGACGTCGCTGGTGATCCGGGGCGCCAAGGATGTCCCCGGCGTCCCCTTTGATGTCATGGCAGACAGGCTCTCGAAAGAGGCCTGAGCCTAGGCCGCGCCCGCCTCTTCTTCGTCGATGCGCGGGATTTTCACCGGTCCAAAGCCATCAAGCCCGCTCATATGCGGGAAGAGCGACAGATAAAGGCCGCGCAACTCACGCTGAACCAGCAATCCGAGCGTGGCGCCCGGGTGGAAGCTCTCCACCTCGACGCCGCAGGCCTTGATGCAGGAATGACGCTCTAGCAACAGGTGGAAAACGTGGACTGGGCTGGGTGGCGTCACGGGAATCGCCGTCTCGCCGTCGATCAGATCCGCCGCGGGCACCATGTGGCCTCGATTTGCGCGGAAAACGCGCGCGCCGTGACCAAGTAGCAGGTCATGCGACGGGCGCTGAAGCCCCATCGCGTCAGCCGGAATACGAGTCAGGCGACCTGATTGCTCACTTTGACCGGCAGCGTTGGGTACGATAGTCGTCGAGCCACGCCACAGAACAGTTCGCGGGCCGTGATCCCCGGTGGAGACCGGCATGCCTGGATAGATATCCTCGACGGCTACGGGTCCCTCGGGCGTGGCGATCAATGTGCCACGCGCAAAGCCCATGAACGGCGCCTCGAAGAGGGCCGTTGCAGGAGCAATACGTGAAACTGAGAGTTCTTCCCCGGATGGGGCCAGGTAGGACACCTCATATTTGCGCATCAGAGGCCGTGAGCGCTGAGGATGTCCGTCCTGGTGAGCGTGGTCGGACTGGACCGTGTGGCGTGCATCCTGAAGCGAAGCCACAGTAGAATAAGGACGCGCCGTCAGACCGGCGTGCAGGGGGCGGTTCATAAAACACCTAACACAAAGTGCGAGACCGGCCCCCGAGGCGATGTCGCGTTCACGTCGCAAATACGCCTCGAATCGGAGCACTGTGTCAAAAGGAAGGGGCGATTGGCCGTGATCCGCAGCCAATCGCCCCTGAATTTTGATTTTGTTTCTTGTGGATTGCGGCGGCTGCCACAATTGCCCTCTACGCCTCAGGAAACGCGCACCTTCTTGAGCGGTGCCTGCGCCTCTTTGACGGCGCGCTTCGCAGTGCGTACCTGGCGGGAGAACGGGAGCGTCTGGCTCAGGTCGTTCTCGGCTTTCTTAGCTTCGCGCACCACGGCGCTCATCCAACGGTTACGGCTCATATGCATGCCCCTTTGCATCTGATTGATGCGAGGTATCGCGGGGCATTGCGGCCCCGTTACGCTGCATTTGTGAAAAATCTGGGAACAATGCCGCCGGATTGTGGCGGACTTGGAAACCGGCGCGAGGCGCTCGCTAGAGCCTGATCGTTGCGATCAAGCGGCCGTAGTCGGCCTCTTTGCGATGAACAGAGCGGCGGTAGGAATAGAAGCGCTCTTCATCTGTGTAGGTGCAGTGCCCCGTCCAGCCTGCGACGCCCAGCCCTGTGTCGCGCAAGCGGTGCAACCCGTAGGAGGGCAGGTCAAATTGCGCGCGGTCGCCTTCGCCACCTACAAAGAAGCGCTGGTTGTCTGGGTCTTCGTCGAGAAACCGTTCGACGAACTCAGGGCCGACTTCATAGGCGCGCTGGCTGATAGAAGGGCCGATAACTGCCTTGATGCGCCTGCGATCAGCGCCGAGCGTGACCATCGCGGCGACTGTCGCTTCGAGAACGCCGTCCGCACAGCCTTTCCAGCCCGCATGGGCCGCCCCAACGACGCCTGCCTCAGTGTCTGCAAAGAGGACGGGCTGGCAGTCCGCCGTGAGGATGCCAAGCGCGAGGCCCGGCACGTTGGTGACCATGGCATCGGCCGTCTCACCGATGTCTGAGGCGCGTTCCACCACAACGACGTCCGCGGAATGCACCTGGTACTGGGTGATGAGCGATGCAGCCGGCACAGACATCGCCTCAGCGACACGCGCCCGGTTCAGCTGCACGATCTCTGCCTGATCGGACGAACCTGCGCCGCAATTCAAACCAGCAAACACCCCGGAGGAGGCGCCTCCCTTACGGGTGAAGAAGCCGTGGTTGATCCCGGCGAGAAGGTCGGAAGTGATGATCTCGACGCCCATGCCCCAAAAATCGCAATCCGGGGCGGGAGGGTCAAGCAGATGGCTGTGGATGACTTGGTTTTGAGGCGAGAATGAAAGCAAGCCCGACAAGGATCATCGGCAGCGACAGAAGCTGACCCATGGTGACGCCCAAGGGGCCAAGGGTGACGACCCAACCGGCTGCATTGTCCGCAGTGATGAATTGCGCATCGGCCTGCCGAAAGAACTCCACGATAAAGCGCCCAAGCCCGTAGCCGCCGACAAAGACGCCCAAGGCAACGCCGGGGCGGAAGAACACTTTGCGGCGGTGGACAAGATAAAGAAGCACCAGCCCCAACAGCACGCCTTCTAGCAGTGCCTCATAGAGCTGCGAGGGATGTCGCGCGCAGAGCCCAGGCAGGGCGTTGGCGCATTGCTGAGCAGCCTGACCCGGAAAGATCACACTCCAAGGCACATCCGTCTCGCGGCCCCACAGCTCCCCATTGATGAAATTCGACAAACGTCCCAATGCGATGGCCGGTGGCGTCGTGTAGGCCATGACATCTGAGATCTGAAGCAGCGGGATATTCTGACGGCGGCAGTAGATCAGCGCCGCCATGACCACGCCGAGGAAACCGCCGTGGAACGACATGCCGCCGCGGTTGATCATCACGATCTCGAGCGGGTTCGCGAGGTAGTAGGCAGGCTCGTAGAAGAGGACGAAACCCAGCCGTCCGCCCGCAATCACCCCGATGATGACCCAAGTGATGAGATCGCCGATCTGCTCGGACGTCGCAGGCGGCTCACCAGGCCAGAGGCTCGGCGTGCGCACAGCTCGCGCCGCCATCCACCAGGCAATCAGAATGCCCACGATATAGGCCATTGCGTACCAGCGAATGTCGCCCACGTAAGGGATGGTGAAGATCACCGGATCGATTTCGGGGAAGGGGATCGCGAAATGCATGGCCGCGTTTTGACGGACCCATCAGCCAAGTCAACAGTTGAGCGTCGCGGCTCCGCGCCCCATATAGGGCTCAAGCCAATGGAGGGCACCAATGCAGACCCGCAACAAGATGATGGACGATATCAGCCAGCTCATGACCAACGCCATGGGCGTCGCCCAAGGCGCGCGCGAAGAGGCTGAAACCGCCATGAAGAGCCTCGTTGACCGTTTCCTCGCGGACCGCGATCTCGTCACGCGCGAGGAATTCGACGCCGTGCGCGCCATTGCCCAAAAGGCCCGCGAAGAAAACGACGCGCTCAAAGCGCGCATCGAGGCGCTCGAAGCCAAGTAGGTTGCGCCGCAGCCGCAGCTGGTCCTTACTCGCCTCAAAGTAAGGACAGCAAATCCCGTGACTGCCTTCAAAGAGACGATCCATAACGCAGAGTTGCGCCCAAGTCCGATCCACGGACAGGGGCTCTTTAGTGTGGTGCCTCGCCAAACTGGAGACCTGCTGACAGCCTCTCGGGCCGCCTGGTGGCGCACCAGAGTGACATGGATTCCTGTTCGCTCATGAATGGAATGCGGTGAGCGCGGATGAGGTCCTTTTGCGCGATGAATGGACGTCCTACGGTTTCATCAACCGCGCGCGTCCCGCAAATCTTACCATAAGCCTTGCTGATTATGGGCTGCGCGCGGCCCGCGATATCGAAGCCGGGGAAGAGCTGACGCTCGACTACAAAGAGCACGGTATGCCCGCGGTTTACCTGGGCTCGGAGCACGGGCGTTACCTGCGATGAAAGCCGCCTTTATTGCCCCGCTGCGCGTCACGGCTGCCGATTGGGTGGAATGGACAAGCCTGGTATCACGCATCCATCTCGCCGGAGAAGCCGCAGATACCTTGGGGCCTGACTGGCACGTCGTGGATGGCACCGCGCATCGCTACCACGCCGTCACCGACACGGGCCCCTTGGCGCAGGATGAAGCCCCTTGCGAAGACATAAAGCACCCGCTGATGGGGCTGCTTGCTGTGTTGGACCGCGTTCGCCGCAACGCCTTCGCCTCAACATGGCTCGATGACGACAGCGTCCTGTTGAATTTTGAAAGCGGTGATGCAGCCTTGGTCGAATTGCACCGCCTCCCCGACGAAGCCCCCGCTGCACTTGCCGCGATCGAAGTTGCCCGCCACGGGATCGCTGGGTAACTCAAGCAGGCCTCCGCCAAAATGGCCTCGCTCCTGAAGCGCGGCAACATACGCATCGAGTTTGACCAAACGATCGCGCATTGCGTGCTGTTTCGAGATACGCCGGGTGAACATTTGCATCTCGTGACCGATCAATGCTTCCATGCTGAAGGGTTGGCCTATGATCGCGAGGCCGAGGGGACGTTTCAGTCGGGATGGAGCTTCTCAGTGCTCAAGGCGCCCTCCATCAGTCCTGCCAGCTGGGAAATTCTGGGGCTGATGTGCCGTCTACAGTGCGAGTGGTTCACGATGCGCATCAACCGGGACTTTTGCCTTCGTGCCTTCGTGCCTTCGGCCAAATCTATATCTCGCAAAGCGTGGGGCATCTTGTCCGCGAGGAGCGTCAAAACGTGCTGCACCAACGGTAGTTCCGGCTCTGGCGGCACCGGCTGCGTGAATACAAGGCCAACCTCAAGCCCGAGCTCATACGCTATGTCGTGCAGGTCGAAGAGGCGTGGCAGGTCGAGCGAGACAAGGATTACGTGCAAGATACCCTGTCTCAAGCATCTGATTTAATTCAGACATCCCATGCTGGCAGGCTCCTCATTCAGGAGCGTCGCCAGTCACAGATGCTGTGTGTCCTCACAGCGCTCGGTGTGCTCAGCGTTGCTGGCGTATTCCCCAGTATGTGGGGTTGGCTGACGCGCTCGGCCAATACGTCGGATGCGGTTCTTACAACCGAACCTGGGCAGCGCATTGTTCTTGGTGGCCTGGGCCTCTCCGTGGTTGGCTTCTTGGCGATGATCGTTGCATTCATCGTCATCAAGTCTCATAGAAAATAATCACAGCCTGTAGACCATCTGTTGAGCGCCGCTGCGGTCTATCCACAACTTATTGCGTCCTCCCCTAAAATAGCGCTTTACAGAACGCGTCCCTCCCCGCACCATATGAGGTATAGGGGTTGGGGAACCCCACACCCCCTAGAGCAGCCACCAAGCGGTGGGGCGCTGTCACGCTCCGCTAGCTATAGACCCGAAAAGGGGGCACGCCATGGCAGTTTCCGAGACCTTTCACGAGATCGAAGACCTCCATCCTATCGATATCGTCGAGCACATCGCCGAGCATCAGGATTGGGAGTTTGATCGGATCTCTGACGAGCAGATCGCAATGGCGGTCGAGGGCCAATGGCGCACCTATTCCATCACACTGGCTTGGTCTGCCTATGACGAGACTCTGCGCCTGATCTGCACCTTCGACATGGAGCCTCCAACGCACCGTCTCGAAGCGCTTAACGCCGCGCTCAACCGCGTGAACGACAATTGCTGGGCAGGCTCCTTCACGTATTGGGCACAGCAAAAGCTGATGGTTTACCGCTACGGTCTGATCCTGAGCGGCGGCCAGATGGCCACGCCTGACCAGATCGACACGATGATCTCGGCAGCCGTGCTGAGCGCCGAGCGCTACTATCCGGCCTTCCAGCTCGTCACCTGGGGCGAGCGTGAACTGGAAGAAGCGATGCAGGTCGCTATTGCGGAGGCCTACGGGCGCGCCTAACGTCTCCTCCGATCCAAGGGGGATACTATGGATTTCAAGGAAATAGATGCCCGCGGCCTCGTGATACTGGGCTGCGGGAAAATGGGATCAGCCATGCTAAAGGGCTGGCTGGACGGCGGGCTTAGCCCGACGGCCGTTCATGTGCAGGATCCCTATCCGTCAGACTGGGTTGAAAGCACGGGCGTTAACGTCAACGGCGCGCTGCCTGACGCGCCCGCCTTGGTGCTGATCGCTGTCAAACCTCAGATGATGACCGAAGCGCTGCCGGCGCTGCAAAGCTACGGCGGCGGCGAGACGCTCTTTGTCTCCGTGGCGGCAGGAACATCGCTCGCCACCTATGGGCACATCCTCGGGCTTGAGACACCGGTCATCCGCGCGATGCCCAACACGCCCGCCGCGATCGGGCAGGGGATCACGGCGATTGTGGGCTCTCAGGCGTCAACGGACGCGTATATGGACCTCGCTGAAGGGTTGCTTGCTGCGATCGGCAAGACCGTGCGTCTGGCACACGAAGGGCAGATGGATGCGGTCACAGGGCTGTCAGGCTCGGGCCCGGCGTATGTCTTCCACATGATCGAATGCATGGCCGCGGCTGGTCAGGCGCAGGGCCTCCCGCCTGAGATGGCGATGGAGCTGGCGCGTGCCACCGTTGCCGGGGCAGGGCAGCTTGCGCTGGGCGATGAAACGCCAGAGCAGCTGCGGATCAATGTCACCTCGCCGAACGGCACGACACAGGCGGGACTTGAGGTGCTGATGGACAGCCTTCCATCGCTGATGCGCGCCACTGTGCGCGCGGCGACCGAGCGCTCGAAGGAGCTTTCCCGTGACGGCTGAAATCAGTTTCGATGATTTCCTGAAAGTCGATGTTCGGGTCGGCAAGGTTGTCGATGCGCAGCCCTACCCAGAGGCGAGGAAGCCTGCGATCAAGCTCTGGGTCGATTTCGGCGAAGAGCTCGGCGTGCGCAAAAGCTCGGCCCAGATCANCAAGCACTACACGCCCGAAAGCGTCGTCGGGCGACGTGTANTGGCGGTGGTGAACTTCCCCCCGCGCCAGATTGGCAAGTTCATGTCCGAGATTTTGGTGCTTGGCGTGCCTGACGAGGAAGGCGAGGTCGTACTTCTCGCCCCCGATCTCGATGTACCGCTCGGCGGGCGCCTCTACTAAGCGTCGCCGATCGCTTCGCGGAAATGTTTGCGGCAGAGGCTCACGTAGGTCTCGTTACCGCCCACTTGAACCTGCGGACCTTCGATGAGCGCTTTGCCATCCGCGCCCATGCGCGCGACCATGGTGGCTTTCTTGCCACAATGACAAATCGTACGCACCTCCCGCATTTCATCGGCCAACGCCAACAGAGCAGCTGACCCGGGGAAGAGCTCACCGCGGAAGTCGACCCGCAATCCGTAGCACATGATGGGCACGCCCAGATCGTCTACAGCACGTGCCAATTGCCAGACCTGATCGCGCGAAAGCCACTGGGCCTCGTCCACGAAAATGCAGTGACAGGGCCCTTGATCGAGCCGTGCTACGACCTTCGCGAATAGGTCTTCGTCAGGCAGGTAGGTGTCCGCTTCGGTGCCGATGCCAATGCGGCTGCCAATCTTCCCTTTGCCCGAGCGGTCATCGAAGCTGGCGGTCAGCAGGTAGGTCGCCATGCCGCGTTCCACATAGTTGTGGGACGCCTGCAAAAGCAGCGTCGATTTCCCAGCGTTCATTGTGGAATAATGGAAGTAGAGCTTGGCCATTTGCCTCGTGTGCCAACTCGCCGTCGCCGATGCAAGGGTACCTCGCCCTGCCGATCGCCAGTTCTCAATACGACCTGGCAGGGCGTCGTGGTTGGCCCCATACCGCCGGTGCCTTGACCACGTTACAGAACGTCACGACACACTTCCCCGGCCTGCACGAGTCCCCGGCCCGCACGAGGTTTGCAGAGCAAGTCCGGGTTGGCTGGTTGCCTTTTGCCTCCATGGGCGCGTGCGCCCGGGGGATGAAAGAAGCAGCAGACAACCAGCAAACCCGCTGTGCATGAGCCAGAAGCTCTGGCGCCCCCGAACCCCACCCGGTTCGCAACACAGCGGGTTCAACCATTCCGGCATGGGGTCTGCCGGCACACTTACACACACCCCGTTGCCAGGGCTGAGGTGAAAATGGCAAAACCCCGCCGGTTCAGGGATGGGAAAAGACTTGGACCATTCCCCTCGATTGTGACACAGGGGGACGCCGTGTGTAGTAAAGTGCGAAGGAGCAAGGGCCGATGGCCGGTAAGGGAAGCTACCTTAAGAAGCATACTGAAGCCCTTGTGAAAGCGGTGGGCATTGAACGCGCCTGCGAAATCACGGGAAAGTCGAAGGCGACCTTGGGTCGCTATTACGCCGACAGCGACGAACACTCGGACCGCTTCATGCCGGTGGACACGGTGGCCCAGCTTGAAGAAGCATCTGGTTTTCCGCACGTCACTACGGCGCTTGCCGAGCTCAATGGCGTAACCGTTAGCTATGACAAAGAGCGGCGCAACACCGATCAGGGATCGGGCGGTGTGAACGCGGATGTCGTGGCGCTGTCACAGAGATTTGCCATGCTTATGAGCGAGTACCACCAATCCATTGAGGATGGCATCATCACGATCAACGAGGCCAAGCGTTTGCTGCGGGAAACCTCGGCGCTGCAACAGGTCCTCCTTGAGATGAAGCTGCACCTCGAGGAAGAAACTGGCTGAGGCGGCCTTGTCTGATCAAGAAATCGATCTGTCTGATCTGCCCAATGTCGTTGCGGGCGCGCTGACGCCGCTCGATTGGGACGCACTTGCTTCGCCCGATGATGATCGCCACCCGCCGCGTATCTTGCTGCTCTACGGTTCGCTTCGCGATGAAAGCTATTCGCGCAAAGTTTGCGAGGAAGGCGCGCGGGTTCTGCGCGCGCTGGGCTGCGAGACGAAGCTTTTTGCGCCCTCGGGTCTGCCTTTGCCCGACGATGGCGTAGATGCGGATCATCCCAAAGTGGCCGAGCTGCGCGAGCTGGCGCTGTGGAGCGAGGGCATGGTCTGGTCGACGCCTGAAAGACATGGCGCCATGACCGGTATCATGAAGGCCCAGATAGACTGGATCCCGCTTTCAGCCATGGGAGGCATCCGTCCCACGCAGGGCAAGACTTTGGCCCTCTGTCAGGTTTCTGGCGGCTCTCAGAGCTTTAACTCGGTCAATCAGATGCGGATCCTTGGGCGCTGGATGCGGATGCTGACGATCCCGAACCAGAGCTCGGTGGCGATGGCGTGGAAGGAATTCGACGGCGACCGGATGAAGCCGTCTTCCTACTACAACCGTCTGGTGGATGTGATGGAGGAGCTTGCGCGCTTTACCGTCATGACACGCGGTCGGGCAGATAGCTTGGTCGATCGCTACTCTGAGCGTGTTGAGACGCTCGAAGACGTCCATAAGCGGGTGAGCTCGTAGGGCTCTTCCTGAACGTACCCTGCGCGGAACGACTGCCACCGAATGCCTCCGGCGGAAGTACGGGGCACGAAGAAGCCGGGCGCGTTCGCCTAGGCGCGTTCGAGGATCGCTGAGCCGACTGAGTAGCCTGCGCCAAAGGAACAGATCAGGCCTTTGTCGCCGGGCGCGAGGTCGGCCGAGTTTTGAGCGAAGGCGATGACCGAGCCCGCCGAGGAGGTATTGGCGTAGTCTTGCAGGATATTGGGTTGTTCGCCGGCTTCGGGTTCGCGCCCAAGGACCTTTTTGCCTATGTAGTCGTTCATCGTTTTGTTGGCTTGGTGCAGCCAGAGACGTGTGAGATCAGTGTTCGCAACGCCTTCCTCGGCGAGGTGGTCTGCGATGTGGCGGGACACCAGAGGCAGCACCTCTTTGAAGACCTTGCGGCCGTTTTGCATGAACTGCATATCGCGGCGGTCTTCCAGCTGGCCGTGGGCGCGGCGCAAGTAGCCGTTGTTATTGCGGATGTTGTTGGAAAATTGCGTGGCGCAGCGGGTGGATTTCACCAGGAACTTGTCACCTTTGGCGTCATCCGCGCGCTCGATCACGAGGGCGGTGGCCACGTCGCCGAAGATGAAGTGGCAGTCGCGGTCGCGCCATTCGAGATGAGCTGAGCAGATCTCCGGGCAGATAACGAGTGCCTTGCGGACTGAGCCCGCACGCACCATGTCGCAGGCGGACTGTAGGCCGAACGTCGCTGAAGAGCAGGCCACGTTCATGTCATAGGCAAAGCCGCCGGCCCCCAGGAGGTCTTGGATCTCGACAGCGATGGCGGGGTAGGCGCGTTCGTGGTTGGAAGCCGCGCACAGGATGCAGTTGATCTCGGAGGCATCGATACCCGCCATTTCGAGCGCTTGGCGCGCCGCATCGACACCCATTTCCGCCATCTGCGAGGGCGCGTCATCGGGGCGCGCATCAAGCTTTGGGTGCATCATATGCGGGTCTAGGATGCCCGTTTTATCAACGACATAGCGGTTTTCGATGCCACTTGCGGCCACGATGAACTCGGCCGAGGAATGCGGGACAGCCTCGCGTTCGCCCGCAGCAATGGCTGCCGCGTGCTTCTCGTTCTCGAGATCGGCAAATGCGTTGAACGCGGCGACGAGTTCGTCATTGGTGATGACGTTCTCAGGCGTAAAGACGCCTGAACCGGTGATAGCTGGCTGAAACATGGCTGAGCCCTTTTTTGCCCGTTGTTAGACGCCTTTGCGCGCCTAGGGTCAACCTTATCAGCGGAGCGAGGCGTCCACGCGGTCCATGAGGCGCGCGATCCCAGCCTCCGAGATACGGACCGGATAAAGGCCATAGCCGCGCATGGGAGGGATCTCGCGATCGCCGTCATATTCGAAGTCCGCCACAGCATGTGTGTAGGAGCATTCCGAGACATGGCAGAAGGCGCTGAAGTCACCCACACGCTGCGCGCCGGTCTGAAGGGTGCCTAGCTCGAAGACCTGCGTTTTGCGGCCTGCGTACATCATGTTTGTGAAGCCTGCCCCGTGGTAGGAGGCGACAGTCTCAGCGCGGTTCATGGCTGCGACCTGTTCGAGAGGCGACAGATCCTCAAAAGCCAGCGTTTCGAAGCCGCGCTCGGCGAAGGCTGCGATCAGGGCACCTTCAGCTTTGGGTACGCGGTCGTGACCGCCTTTGCGGGTGATCCAGAACTTCGCCGGGAAGTGATCGAAGTCGCCTTGCTTGATGACGCGCAGTGCACGTTCCCGCAGCAGGCGCAGGGCGCGGGAATAGCCCGCATGGCGCAGGAGAACCGAGAGGCCCGCCCCAATGTGGGACCCATCCAGCGTGTGGCGGGTGCCGTAGTGCTGGCCCCCATCTTCCCTCAGCCCTGCGTAATCGCCGTACCAGCAGATCAACGCATCGTCATAGCGGCGCGGCGCTTTCTCGAAGCGCACGCGTTCGGCGTGTTCGGGGAAGAGCGCCTCGATAAAGGCCGTCACGAAGGGGGCCGGTGGGCGCTTGTGGTAGGTGATGATGATGGGCGCATGGTGACCAGGAATGGCATCGAGCGTCGTCAGCGCGGCCAGCACTTCCTTGGTGAAGTGATAGTAATTCGTGAGGTTCTTAGCCTCGATCACGAAGGGCACGTCGTCCGCGCTTTGCGCCGCGATCGGGAGGGGGCGTTGCGCGTTATCCTCGAAATACTGCGTCAGGCGCTTGCCCCAATAGGGGCGCTTCTGCGCGCTGCGCCACGCCGTCTGACAGCGTGAACTCATCCGATCGCCCGCTGGGCCTGAGAGGACCCATTTGCCATCCACGGCCAAAGAGTTCTTGTAGATCAGGAGGTTGCTGACACGCGCTGGGACCGTCGCGAACTCGATGACCGACGAGAACATCGCTTGTTCGGCGATGCGAATGCGCTCGTCGAAGAAACGTTGGTTGATCTCGGGGTTCTCAGACAGACCGAGTGCGCGAATGGTGCCACCCTTCACGGGCGTCCACAGCTGTCCGGGGTCTGCAAGGAGCACTAGTCCATTATCACGCCCAGGCGCCCAAAGCACCTCGACTGGATCCGCGTCAAAGGCGGGGTACTGCTCTGCGTCTAGGGCCATTTTGAGCCTTCTCGACTGGGCGCCGCAATTTTTTGCCTGCCGCGGCGCGTTTTAATTGAGATTGTCTCAAGTTTGCGAAGAGGTCAAAGGCCTAGATCGCTAAGTGTCGATGTGGGCCAAATACACCACAGGCGATGCAGGCCGCCTGTGGTGGAAATTTCGTTAGGCCTGAAGGCGTTCGACGTCGAGATCGCCTTCGGCACCCGCAGCCATAGCTTTGGCGGCGGCGTGGGAGGCGGCTAGGGTCGTGTAGTAGGGGATGCGGTCCATCAGCGCGACGTTGCGCATGGAGCGGCTGTCTTCGACCGCTTGCGCGCCCTCGGTCGTGTTCATCACCAGGGAGATGCCGCCGTCTTTCATCGTGTCGACGATGTTGGGGCGCCCCTCGTAGGCTTTCTTGACCACTTCGCTCTCAAGCCCGGCCGTGCTGAGGAAAGATGCGGTGCCGGAGGTCGCCACAAGCGTGAAGCCCAAGTCGACGAGCGTGCGCGCGGTGTCGAGGAGGACGTCGGTTTTGTCGGCCTCCTTGATCGACAGGAAGACCTTGCCCGAGGTGGGCAGCTGCGCGCCTGCGCCGAGCTGGGCCTTGAGGAAGGCGCGGTGGAAGTTCGGGTCAGAGCCCATGACTTCGCCTGTGGAGCGCATCTCTGGCCCGAGCAGCGTGTCGACGCCCGGGAAGCGGGCGAAGGGGAGGACGGCCTCCTTGACGGCAAAGCTCGGGATGTTCGGATCGACGAGGTCGAAGGCGGAGAGTTTCTCGCCCGCCATGACGCGCGCCGCGATGGCCGCGATGGGGGAGCCGACCGCTTTGGCCACGAAGGGCACGGTGCGGGAGGCGCGGGGATTGACCTCAATAAGATATATTTCGCCGTCTTTCACAGCGAATTGGACATTCATCAGGCCGCGGACGTTGAGCGCCAGGGCGAGTGCGCGCGCTTGGCGTTCGACCTCGGCGATGATGTCGGCGCTGAGCGAGTAGGGCGGGAGCGAGCAGGCGCTGTCGCCGGAGTGCACGCCCGCCTCTTCGATGTGCTGCATGATGCCTGCGATATGGACGGCCTCACCGTCGCAGAGCGCGTCGACGTCGAGCTCGATCGCGCCGTCGAGGTAGCTATCCAGCAGAACCGGGCTGTCGCCGGAGACGACGACGGCCTCGTTGATGTAGCGCTCAAGCCCTGCCTGATCGCGCACGATTTCCATCGCGCGGCCGCCGAGGACGTAGGACGGGCGGATCACCAGCGGGAAGCCGATGTCGCCTGCGATGCTAAGCGCTTCGTCGTCGGTATGAGCGATGCCGTTGTGCGGCTGCTTGAGGCCCAGGTCGTTGACGAGCGCCTGGAACCGCTCGCGGTCTTCGGCGAGGTCGATGGCGTCGGGCGTGGTGCCGAGGATCGGGATGCCGGCCTCTTCGAGCGCATTGGCAAGCTTGAGCGGCGTCTGGCCGCCGAACTGGACGATGACGCCGTGGAGCGTGCCGGCCTCTTGTTCGACGCGCAGGATTTCCATGACGTGCTCGAAGGTGAGCGGCTCGAAATAGAGGCGGTCGGAGGTGTCGTAGTCAGTGGAGACGGTCTCTGGGTTGCAGTTGACCATGATCGTCTCATAGCCCTGATCGGTTAGCGCAAAGCAGGCGTGGCAGCAGCAATAGTCGAACTCGATGCCTTGGCCGATACGGTTCGGGCCGCCGCCGAGGATGACGACTTTCTTGGCGTCAGAGGGGCGTGCCTCGCATTCCACGTCGCCCATGACGGGGCTCTCGTAGGTGGAATACATGTAGGGCGTTTGCGCTTCGAATTCGGCAGCGCAGGTGTCGATGCGTTTGAAAACGGCGGTGACGCCTTCGGCGACCCGAGCGTTGCGCACGGCGGTCTCGGACTGGCCGGTCAGTTTGGCGAGACGGGCGTCCGTGAAGCCCATTATCTTAAGCTGGCGCAGGCCTGCGGCGTCCGTGGGAAGCCCGCCGTCGAGGACAGCTGCTTCGGTATCGACGATCTCGCGGATGCGGGACAGGAACCACGGGTCGAACGCGGTGATGTCTTGGATCTCGCTATCGGAGAAGCCAAAGCGCATGGCTTGCGCGATGAGGCGCAAACGGTCAGGCGTCTGCAGCGCCAGATCGCGGGTAAGCACTTTGTCGATCGTCTGTTGTACCTCGGGGGTGGCGCCCACGAGGACACCGTCTTTGCGTTCAAGCTGATCGGCGGGGATGTCCGCCGGTATCAGATCGTCAAAGCCCGTGAGGCCCGACTCCATCGAGGCCAACGCTTTTTGTACCGACTCGTGGAAGGTGCGGCCGATGGACATTGCCTCGCCCACGGATTTCATCGCGGTGGAGAGGAGCGGCTCGGCGCCGGGGAACTTCTCGAAGGCAAATTTCGGGATCTTGGTTACGACGTAGTCGATCGTGGGCTCGAAGGAGGCAGGCGTCACTTTGGTGATGTCGTTGTCGAGCTCATCGAGGGTGTAGCCTACGGCGAGCTTGGCCGCGATCTTGGCGATCGGGAAACCGGTCGCCTTGGAGGCCAGCGCCGAGGAGCGCGAGACGCGCGGGTTCATCTCGATGACAACCATGCGCCCGTCTTCGGGGTTGATCGCCCACTGAACGTTCGATCCGCCCGTCTCAACGCCGATCTCGCGAAGCACGGCGATCGAGCCGTTACGCATGATCTGGTATTCTTTGTCGGTGAGCGTCAGCGCGGGCGCAACGGTGATCGAGTCGCCCGTGTGCACGCCCATCGGATCCACGTTTTCGATGGAGCAAACGATGATGGCGTTGTCGGCGCGGTCGCGGACGACCTCCATCTCGTATTCTTTCCAGCCCAGAAGCGACTCGTCGATCAGGATCTGGTTCACGGGCGAGGCATCGAGGCCCGTACGGCAGTAGTATTCGTAGTCTTCGCGGTTGTACGCCACGCCGCCGCCGGTGCCGCCGAGCGTGAAGGCTGGACGGATGATGGCGGGCAGGCCGATATCTTCGAGGGCGTCCATGCATTCTTCCATCGTGTTGGCGATGGTGGCGCGCGGGTTCTCGAGGCCGATGCGGTCCATGGCTTCGCGGAAAAGCTTGCGGTCTTCGGCCATCTCGATGGCCGGGCGCTTGGCGCCGATCATCTCAACGCCGAACTTGTCGAGGACGCCCATTTCTTCAAGCGCCAGCGAGGTGTTAAGGCCCGTTTGGCCGCCCATGGTGGGCAGCAGAGCGTCGGGGCGCTCTTTCTCGATAATCTTGGCGACGATCTCAGGCGTGATGGGTTCGATGTAGGTGGCGTCTGCGAGGCCCGGGTCGGTCATGATCGTGGCCGGGTTCGAGTTCACAAGGATGACGCGGTAGCCTTCTTCGCGCAGCGCCTTACAGGCTTGTGCACCCGAGTAATCAAACTCGCAGGCTTGGCCAATCACGATAGGGCCCGCACCGATGATCATGATGGATTTGATATCCGTCCGTTTCGGCATGTCGACCGTCCCCCTGCTTGGCAAATTGTCGGCGTTATAGGCATGGGGCTTTTGGGTGCAAGGCTGATTGTGCCTCCAAGGCCCCGTAAAGTGAGTGTCAAGTTTGATTGACAGAAAACGAGCGCTATTTCGATTGTTGATGTTAGGCACGAGTTTTACCCCCGTTCTGGGGCGTGTGACGTTTGGGGAGTCTACGAAGCCGGCCTAAGGAGATCACTGCTCGGGGGAAGGGACATGGCCACCCCGCCGAAAGGTCACTTGAAACGTCCGGCTGGTCCGGGGTTCATGGGACCGCTGTCCATTTTGAAGATCGCAGAGGCCACAGAGGAGCTTTGCGGTAAGCAAGCAGCAGAAGAGCTGCTTAGGAAAGCGCAGGTCTTTCGACTTCCCGCTGAGCATGAGCCTGTGCGTGAAGCACGTGTGGCTGACCTTCACAATGCGTTGCGTCGAGAACTACCAGATCAGGCAAAGCGGATATCGCAGCGGGCCGGTCAGCTGACCTCGGATTTTGTCCTGGAGCACCGTATGTCTAAGCGCGCGCAAACGATGTTGCAGAGCATGCCTTGGGCGGCGGCAGCCTGGCTTCTCGGGCGCACAACGGAGCTAAACTCTTGGACGTTTGCAGGAAGCGGAGAGTTCAAAGTCGTCGGGCGTCTGGATTTCCAGCTCAGAGGGAACCCGGCCATAAAGGGGGCAACTTCGGACGAGCCCGCGTGCCATTACCATGCAGCCCAGTTTGAACGACTCTTTCAGGTCCTGATCGACCGCCGGATGAGCTGCAAGGAAATCTGTTGCAGCGCGACGGGGGCCGCGCATTGCCATTTCAGGATCCGTCACCCCGAATATTAAGCGCTTAGATGGCAGCCTTTACGGCTTTGGCTTGACTTCGCCCCCTTTGAGCTGTGTATCGGCGCGACTTGCCAAAGGAGCTCCTGATGCACGCCTATCGCAGCCATTCTTGCAACGATCTGACCGCCGCCCAGGTGGGCGATACCGTTCGCTTGTCGGGCTGGGTCAATCGGCGTCGCGACCACGGCGGGGTGATCTTCATCGATCTGCGCGACCATTACGGCGTGACCCAGGTCCTGTGTGACCCCGATTCTCCTGTTTTCGCAGAAGTCGAAAAGCTCCGCGCTGAATGGTGCATCCGGATCGACGGCACCGTGAAGGCCCGCGACCCAGAGCTTGTGAATTCGAAGCTCCCCACTGGTGAGGTTGAGGTCTTCATTCGCGATATGGAGGTGCTCGGCGGCATCGAAGGCGAGCTGCCACTGCAGGTCTTCGGCGACCAAGAATATCCGGAAGAGACGCGTCTGCGCTATCGCTACCTCGATCTGCGCCGCGAGCAGATGCAAAAGAACATGGTGCTGCGCTCGGATGTGGTGAGCTCCATCCGCAAGCGCATGTGGGATATCGGTTTTAAGGAATACCAGACGCCGATCATCACGGCTTCCTCGCCCGAAGGCGCACGCGACTTCCTCGTCCCGTCCCGTCTTCACCCGGGCAAGTTCTACGCCCTCCCACAGGCGCCGCAGCAGTTCAAACAGCTGATCATGGTCTCGGGCTTCGACAAATACTTCCAGATCGCGCCGTGTTTCCGCGATGAGGACCCGCGCGCTGACCGCTCGCCCACGGACTTCTACCAGCTCGACATGGAAATGAGCTTTGTGGAGCAGCAGGACGTCTTCGATACTGTCTCCCCCGTGATCGCGGGCGTGTTTGAGGAGTTCGGCGGCGGTCGCAAAGTGGACGCGCCTGCCGAATGGGCGCAGATTTCCTACAAGGACGCAGCCCTTTGGTACGGCACCGACAAGCCTGACCTCCGCAACCCGATCAAGATGGAGATCGTGTCCGAGCATTTCGCAGGCTCCGGCTTCGCGATCTTTGCCAAGCTTCTCGAGCAAGACGGCACCCAGATACGCGCGATTCCGGCGCCGGGCGGCGGCTCCCGCAAATTCTGCGACCGCATGAACGCCTTCGCACAGAAAGAGGGTCTGCCCGGCATGGGCTACATCTTCTGGCGCAAGCAATCAGCCGACAGCATCGCGCAGGAACGGGGCATCTCCGTCAAAGAGGTGAACGCGCTGATCAAATCCGGCGAAGTGGTCCTCGGCGAAGAGGCCGCAGGCCCGCTGGCTAAGAACATTGGCCCTGAGCGCACCGAGGCGATCCGCCAGCAGCTCGGCCTCGGCGTGGGCGACGCAGCGTTCTTCCTCGGCGGCAAACCGTCCGCCTTTGAGCGCGTTGCAGGCAAAGCCCGCACGGTGATCGGCGACGAACTGGGCCTGACGGATAAGGACCGCTTTGCCTTTGCCTGGATCGTGGATTTCCCGATCTACGAGCGCGACGAAGAAACCGGTGAGCTCGACTTCGAACACAACCCGTTCTCTATGCCGCAAGGAGGGATGGCGGCGCTGGAGGGTGACCCCCTCGACGTGCGCGGCTTCCAGTATGACCTCGCGTGCAACGGCTACGAGCTCGTCTCCGGCGCGATCCGGAACCACAAGCCCGAGATCATGTTCAAAGCCTTTGAGCTCGCAGGCTACGGCCCTGAAGAGGTCAAGAAGCGCTTCGGTGGCATGGTAAACGCCTTCCAATACGGCGCACCGCCCCACGGTGGCTGCGCGGCAGGAATCGACCGGATCGTGATGCTTCTGGCCGATCAAGAAAACATCCGCGAGGTCATCATGTTCCCGATGAACCAGCGCGCGGAAGACCTGATGATGGACGCGCCATCCGTGCCCCTGAACGAGCAGCTGCGCGAACTGTCGCTGCGGGTGATCGACCCCGAATAAGCGCGCCACAGCGCCAAGAACTACGCCAGTCTCCGGTCACGGGGGCTGGCGTTTTCTATGGGGCGCATTTCCTCCTGCGGCGCTTACCGCAGCTTTCTGCGACGGACAGGCGCTGGTCAGCCGTATAAGCTCCAGATACGCTGATCATGACAAGAGCAGGCAGGCGCCAACATGGCTTTCGACCCCCTTATCGCCGTCCATCGTTTCGGGCTTGGCCCTTCGCCCGTGCTCGCCCCGCCGCGCGACCCGAGCGAATTGATTGACGAAGCCACCGTGCGCGACCCTTTCGCGCGAAGCCACCCCATCCTCACCACGAAGGAGCTCGTGGCGCTCGACGCCGCCTATCGCGATCGCCGCGGCCAAGTGCGTAAAGCTGAAGGGCAGGCCGCCAAGGATGCCGCGCGGGAAGCCGCCCGCCAAGTTAGCACTCAAGCGCGCGACCGAGCGTTTCAGGATTTCAGAGCTCTCCTCGTCCGCCACGTGGGCAGGCCCTATGGCTTGAGTGAACGTCTGGTCAGCTTCTGGACAGATCATTTTACAGCAGTGGGCTCTGGCGGGATCAGCCAATACGCCACTGCCGCCTATTCCAACGACGCCATTCGTCCGCACATCATGGGGCGGTTCGCAGATATGGCGCGTGCGGTTTTGCGATCGCCGTTGATGCTCAACTACCTCGATCAAGTGCTTTCTACGGGCCCGAACTCACGCATCGGCCAACGACGTAAGGGGCGGGGGCTAAACGAAAACCTTGCTCGCGAGTTTCTGGAACTACACACGCTTGGGGTCGACGGTCCCTATAGCCAAGACGACGTGCGCCAGCTCGCTGCCTTGCTCACAGGGCTCTCGCTTGAGCGTGGGAAGGGTTTTGTTTTTCGGCCAGGGATCGTGGAGCCCGGAGCCGAGCGCGTGCTGGACCGTCTTTATGGCGGCGACACGCTCGAGGCGATCGATGCCGTCGTAGATGATCTGGCGCTCCACCCCGAAACGGCGCGCCATCTTGCCCGAAAGATGGCAGTTCACTTCGTGTCAGACACGCCCGATGAGGGTCTCGTGCGCCACATCAGCTCCCGATACCTCGCCTCTGATGGAGATCTGGCGGTGGCCACGGCAGCGCTTTTGGAACACCCCGCCGCTTGGGATCCTGTCCGTCGCAACGTGAAATGGCCGATCGACTATATCTCATCGTCGTTCCGGGCCCTTGGTCTCGAGGCGGCGCAGGTTGAGACCGCTGGCCTTAAGGATGTGCGCACCCTCGCCGTGACGCCTTTGAGCCGCATGGGCCAACCGTGGCGCCGCCCACCCGATCCTGCCGGTTGGGAGGAAGAGGATACCTCTTGGGTGACCCCGCAGGCGGTGGCGGAACGTGTGAACTGGGCCATGCGCGCGCCCGTCCGCCTCACAGCCGAGCTGCCTGACCCGCGAGAGCTTTTGGCATTGATTGCCGGCGACACCGCCCCACCTGAGCTCCGCTTTGCGGTTGATGCGGCGCAGAACCGGCAAGAAGGGGTGGGCCTCGTCCTTGCCTCGCCGAGCTTTCAAAGGAGGTAACCTTGGACCGACGTACCTTCCTCAAATCTGGCCTCATCGGCTGCTCCGCGGCCGCTAGCCCTCTGATGACCCCCATCACCTTGGCCTCCGCACCGTGGGAGGGGAGACTCGTGGTGATCATCTTGCGCGGCGCGCTCGATGGCCTCGACGCCGTACGTCCTTGGGGGGATCCTGATTTTGTCCCCCTGCGCGGTGAGCTTTTGGGTCGCGACCCGGATCAGCACGCCATCGGCAACTTCTTTGGCCTGCATCCTGGGCTCGCGGGTCTTGTGCCGATGTGGGAGGCGGGAGAACTTGTCGTCGCTCATGCGGTCTCCACGCCCTATCGCGATAAACGCAGCCACTTTGACGGCCAGGCCTTGCTCGAAGCGGGAAATGGTGGCGACCCATTCCAGATTTCGCGGGACGGGTGGCTGAACCGGCTGCTGCAGATCGCGCCCGATGTTGAAACGCGAACGGCCTTCGCGGTGGGGCGGGATAGGCTCCATATCCTCGCCGGACCGGGTCCGCACGCCACGTGGTCGCCCAACACTGCTTTGCGGCTGTCGCCACAGGGCGCACAGCTTCTGGAGCTTATCTATCACGATGACCCGCTCTTCCGGGACGCCGCGCTACAAGCGATGGATATCATCGAGGGGATCGAGATGGCCCCCGCACTCGACGATGACACCATGGAAGACATGGAGATGATGGCCACCCCGAGCGGCCCAACAGGGCGAGTGACGGGTGAAGTGGCGCGCTTTGTGGTCGAGCAATTGCGTCTCGACACGCGGATTGCCTCTTTCTCTATCAATGGGTGGGATACCCATGCGCGCCAAGGCCCTCAGATTACGCGCAAACTCGAGGAGCTTTCGCGGACTTTGCAGCTTATGAAGGCGGGGCTTGGCCCAGTTTGGGGCGATACGGCTGTTCTTGTGATGACGGAGTTCGGTCGCACGGCGCGCGTTAATGGCACCAAAGGCACGGACCATGGCACCGGCGGCGTGATGTTTGCGGCTGGTGGCGCTGTTCGCGGCGGGCAGAGCTACGGGCGTTGGCCCGGGCTTGGTGAGGCCGATCTCTACCAAGGACGCGATCTGATGCCCGTGCGCGATATTCGTGCCTATGCAGGCTCGGCCATGCGCGCCCTCTTTGGCACGTCGGTAGATGACATCGAGAAGGTGATCTTCCCGGGGCTCGACATGGGCGCCGACCCCGGCATCCTTCGTTAAAGCGCCGCGGTTTCCCTGGCCATTTTCAGATCGGATTCCGCTTGCAAGGCAGTGGCGGGCGCAACGACAGCCGTGACGATGGCGCTCGTGAGCATAAGGACGCCCACGGTAAGCACAGCCCAGTCAGCCTTGGGCGTGATGGTTGCGTCGCGAAGGTGTGTCGAAATCTTTGACAGCATGATGATGTTCTCCCAGAAAGCCCCTGTCTTGGGTGTGGCGAGATATCACCGGATATTGTGGCTGCATTGTGAGCGGGCGAGGGCGTTTCGTTGCAAAAAATGGAAGATTTTAGTGCTTGGAATGGGGCAGAGCCTCCGGTCGGTGAAACGCTGACGGGTCGCTTCGCGCGGCTCGAGAAATTAAGCGCGGACCGTCATGGCGCAACGCTCTTTGAAGCGTTCGCGGGCCACGATCCGCTTTGGGAGTTCATTGGCTGGGGCCCGTTCCCCACTGCCCAGGATTTTCACACTTGGGCCACGGCCTATTCAGCGACCCCCGGCTTTTGCTATTACGCCATCTGCGATGCTCAAACCGGTGCCCCCAAGGGGCAGGCGGCCCTCATGCGCATGAAGCCAGCCCAAGGCGTGATTGAGGTGGGCGGGATCACCTATGCTCCGACCTTGCAGCGCCAGCCCGCAGCCACCGAGGCGATGATCTTGCTCATGCGCTGGGCCTTCGCCCATGGATACCGGCGCTATGAATGGAAATGCGACGCTCGAAACCTGCCATCGCGGCGTGCGGCGCAACGGCTGGGTTTTTCCTACGAAGGGATCTTTCGTCAGCACATGGTCGTCAAAGGCAAGAACCGCGATACCGCGTGGTTTGCGATCACTGACAAGGATTGGCCGCGTCTGAACGAAGCTTACGAGGCCTGGCTTTCGCCAACGAACTTTGATGAGCGGGACCACCAGAAGACCAGCCTCAGCACGCTCACGGCGCCAATCCGCGTGACCTCTGATCCAGCGCTCACAGCGATCTGAAGGACGCGCGTCCCTCACGGGGCGCGCGCAGGGCTCCTTCGCCTAAACAGCCTCCCGCGTGCCCAGCCTGTGGGCCAGCATCGAGGCCATCTTGCCCTGTTCATCTTGGCTCTTCGGTGACCATGCGAGCATTTCAGCTTGCTTGGACAACGCATGGTCATTCACGCAGCGCGCCAAGCTCTCGACGAACTGCGCGGCGTAGGCAGCTTCCCCAGCTAGTAGGGCTTCTTGAGCGTGGGCAATATCGTCGTGAAACGCGATTGAATCGGGCTCAATCGTATCTTCGGCAATGGCGCGCGGCCCCGGCGGATGTCTGTCCTTGGGCACATGGGCCAAAACCGCTGCCTGAAACGCGTGGATGGATGAAATCGGCTTTGCCACAAAACCATCCGCCCCTGCAGCCATCGATTGCTCCTCAAGAGCGTCATCGCCCGACATTGCCAAAATGACCGACGTGCGTGGAGACACCCCCGCAAGTTCCTCGATCAACTCTGAGCCCGACCCATCCGGCAGCCCCAAATCAACGAGCACGACCGAAGGCTGATACACCCGCAAATGCCGCCGGGCAGAGCTCAGGCAATCCGCGCGCCGGATACGCGCCCCAGACCGCAAACAAACAAGGCGGATCGCCTCACAAGCATAGCGGCTATCTTCCACGGCCAGAACGGTCTGGCCCAGCAACGGACGCAGTGCCGTCGGTGGCTGCGCCTTTAGAAAATCGTCCATAGAATCCATGTGGTCCTCTCTCTCAGGACCGAGTAAACGCCATGAAGGCTAATGAGATATTAATCGCTCAGGACAAAAGAGAACGCTATGATCGGACGCTTGAACCACGTGGCCATCGCCGTGCCCGACCTCGAGGCAGCCGCCGCGCAGTACCGCACCATGCTCGGCGCCAACGTGGGCGCGCCACAGGACGAACCCGGCCACGGCGTCACAGTCATCTTTATCGAGCTCCCAAATACCAAGATCGAACTGCTCTACCCCCTGGGTGAGGGCTCCCCAATCCAAGGGTTCCTCGACAAAAATCCCTCAGGCGGCATCCACCATGTTTGCTACGAGGTTGACGATATCCTCGCCGCCCGCGACCACCTGAAAACAGAAGGCGCCCGAGTCCTCGGCGACGGCGAACCCAAAATCGGCGCCCACGGCAAACCGGTTCTTTTTCTGCACCCCAAAGACTTCCAAGGCACGCTCGTCGAACTAGAACAGGTCTGACTTTCTTCGTGCCAATGTACTTCCGCCGGAGGCATCCCTTCGGCGCGTCCCGCATAGGAGTTTCCCATGGGTATCACGTCCGCCATCGTCCTTTACGCTGTCATCTGGTTTCTGACGTTGCTTTGCGTCATACCCGTTCGCCTCGAAACTCAAGGGGACAAGGGTGAGATCGTCCCGGGCACCCACGCCGGTAGCCCCGTCAATCCTCAGATGAAAAAGCGCTTCTTGGTCACAACCATCATCGCATTCGTTCTTTGGGCAATCATTGCCGGGATCATCCTGTCTGGCTGGATCACTGTTCGGGATTTGGATTATTTCCGCCGGATGGGCTGAAATTGTTGCCAATGTGAGGATGATGCGACTTTTAGTGCAACGTAACACCCGACTGTGAATTGCGCTTCCCGCGCCAAATGGCGAGGCTCCGCGCCGGTTAACCATTGGGGGTTGTACCATGACGTTCCACAGATTCATTGGCGCTGCACTCGCGGCGCTACTGGCCGCCTCTGCTGGCGCAGTGACGCTCGATTTTGGCGGCGGAACTGGCATCACCGAAACAGACGCTGGCCCGATCTACGTCCAGGATGGCGTGACCTTCGGTCTTTCGTCCAGCGGCGGCGCTGGTCCGGCGCTCTTCAACAGCAACTGCCTTGACGCTTGCAACGGCGACGCTGACCTGCAGCCAGCAGTTCAGGACGAGAACGGCGTCGCGGGTAACGTGTTGATCCAGCAGAACCCGAACGAAGACCGGCCGAATGATGACCCGAACACGCTCTTCCTCACGATCACGCTGCTCAGCGACGTGCAGCTGATCTGGACCGGCGTATCTCTGGTCGATGATGGCCTCTACAAGGCGTCCACGAACCTTGACGCTATGCTGGGCGAAGTGACCTTGAACGGCGAAAGCGAGACTGCTGAGCTTGACTTCGCGTCTTCTGTGCTGGGCATGGGCGACAGCGTGACGGTGTCCTTCTTCCTGCCAAACGGCAACGCTGGTGCATCCGGCGCGATCGACAACCTGATCTTCGCACCTGTGCCGCTGCCAGCCTCTTCGCAGCTCTTGCTTGGTGCTCTGGGCGGCATGGCCGCCATGCGTCACCGCAAGGCCTAATCGCACACCGAAGACTAAAGAAAAGGCGGCCTCCGGGGCCGCCTTTTTTTGCCTGTCTCAACCGCGTCGACTGAGGCCGTGATAGATATGGGTGAAGGTCGCGGCCCCTAAGATCGGTATGATAAGGTTCAGGATCGGGATCATCAGCGGCGCCGCCATAAGGCAGCCTGCCACCCACACGAGGCCCCCATGTTCACGCCGAAGATCGCGCGCCCCGGCACGCCCCAGATGCCGCATGGCAGCCAGCGTGAAGTACTCGCGCCCGAGAAGCAGGCCGTTCACCGCGATGAAGATGAAGGGCGCGGCCGGTGGGAAGAAGAAATAGAGGAAGAACGCCAAGACGTTCGCTGCAAGGAGGACGCCCAGAAAGTTCACCGTGTCTCTGAGACCATCCCAGAACCCCACCGGTTGGGGTGCCGGAACGTGGGGGTAGTGCTTGTCCTCAACGGCTCGCGCCACTTCATCAAGGAAGAGCGACGTGATCGCCGATGCCACCGGGATCATCAGGAATACGGAGACAAAGAGCATGAGGAAGAGCGACCCCCAGCCCAAAAGATCACCGACCCAGGTGATCTCCGCCCCTCCGGCCAGCACGATCGGATCGTTCGTCAGGCCCTCGATCAGCCAAAGGAGCCCCGCATAGGCCCCGATCAAAAGCGCGATCGTCAGGCCGATGCCGCGAAAGAGAACGGACCGAAACCGGGGGTCGCCCAGTTGGCCGATTGCTTTGAAGAAAGCCTCAAAGATCATTTGGACATCCAGGTCATTGCCTCGTCGAGGTCTGGACGCGGACGGTCCGCAGGTGTCTCGCTGCAGCTGCCAATGTGGATGATGCCAGCGACACGCTCGTGCGGCTCACAGCCGAAGGCCTCGGCTGCGAATTCGGGGTCGTGGCTCAACGCGCCAGAAAGCCAGATCGCGCCCCAGCCCGCGGCGAGCGCGGCATTTACGAGAGACAGGCAAACCGCGCCGGCTGAATACGTCTGTTCCACCAAGGGGATCTTTCCCTCTTTCGGGCTCTCGACCACGGCGATTGCGAAGGGGCTGTCTGCATATTGGGTATGGGCAAGCGACGGCGCATCAATGCGTTCGATATGTGCGGGGGCGATCTCTGCGATCCGGCGCAGCGCGGCTTCCTCCAGCACGACAAAGCGCCAAGGCACGAGTTTGCCGTGATCGGGCACGCGCGCGGCCATCCGCAGGAGTGTCATAACCTCGCCCTTCTTCGGTGCAGGCTTGGACAGCGTGCGTAGCGGCCGGGAACGACGGGTCAACATGAAGGCCATGGCGGGGGTGATTTCGGACATCTTTTGCTTCCTCTTACGGGTATCCGGCTGGCCGTGTGGGCTTGCTCGATAGCTCAGGTAATTCCGCGCGGGCGGTTTTGAAAGGGCTATCGCGTGCCGTGAAAGGTCGCGAGATCGTCAACCCACTGCTCGGCCATGGCCTCAAAGCGGGGTCCGGGCTGGCGGGCCGCGAAAGTCGCGGCGAAAGGATCGGGGGCTTTGGGCGCATCCGGGGCCAGCACTTCGAGCACGGCGTGTCCGCAGAACGGAACATAGACCTCGGAATATCCCCCCTCATGCACGAGCACGAGCCGACCTTGGCAAAGCTGGTCCGCCGCATCCTTGATGCGTTCTGTCAGGGCACGAAAGGTCTCCGCCGTGGCCAGCATCCGCGAAAGCGGGTCAATCGCCGCGGCATCAAAGCCGCAGGCCACGACGAGGATGTCAGGCTTGAAGGCCGCCAATGCAGGCAAAACGATGCGGTCCATCGCTTGCAGGTAAGTGGTGTGCCCCGCGCCCGGAGGCAGGGGGACGTTGATGTTGGCCTTGGCATCCGTCTCCGCATCGCCCGTGTCGAGCGGGTAATTCCGTTCCTGATGGAGCGAGATCGTCAGCGTGTCTGGGTCATCGGCGTAGATCGCTTCTGTCCCGTTGCCATGATGCACATCCCAGTCGAGCACAGCTGCCCTGAGACCGGGGCGGGTCGCCCGCGCGGCCTCTAACGCGATCGCGATATTGGCCAGAAGGCAAAAGCCGTTGGGGAAGTCTGGTAAACAGTGGTGCCCCGGCGGACGTGAAAGAGCGTAGGCTGTGGTCAAAGAGCCCGACATGACCGCCTCGACCGCGCCTTTGGCCAAACCGGCGGACAAAGCGGCAAGCTCGTAGCCCCCTGCGCCAAAGGGGGTTCGCAGGCCAAGCTCCCCTCCCTGGTCGTCGGAGGCGGCCTTGAAGGCGCTCAGATAGCTTTCGGGATGCACGCGGCGCAGGTCTTCCTCGGTCGCGGTCTCTGCCGTCCGCAGATCGAGATTCCCGGCCATGCCCGTGACATCGATCAGGTTCTTGAAGCGCCGCTTGGTCTCAGGGTTCTCCGGCAATCCGCCCGCCGCCAAGGGCTGGACGAGGCCGCCCACGGGCATGGTGAAAGCGTAGTTTCCGCCCGAAAACCAAAAGCAGCGCTCGTCCCAGAAAAAGCCCGGCGTCATGCGTCACCCACGCGGTAGATGCCCTCGGACGCATTGAGTGCCGCCGCCAGATCGCGGACCTGAGCCAGCGACAGCGTGATCTTTTGCACTTCGTCTGTTCGGGAGTCGAGCTGCTCGACCGTGACGCAATCGTCAAAGGCCTGCAGGACGACGTCTTCTTTCAACGGCTCTGCGCCCTCGTCGACGAGGGTCACAACCGTGGCGTCGAAATCATGCTCTACGGTAAACATATGGACAGAGTAACGCCGTCTCAGGGCCTCGCAAGCAGATTACGCGCTCACATCCCTGTGGAGGGGGTGGCGGCGGCAGGGCGGCTCGCTATGCTCTTTGTCACTTGTGGAGGACGATGGATGATCCTGCGAATTATCGCGCTTTTGGCAGTGGTGACGCTGGCGGCTTGCGAGGCGCCGGTCGTTGTGACGGCGCCGCCTGCGGGTGGGCCGAGCGCTGTCGTGCAATCGGGCGCTTCCGAGCCGCAGTCCGTGGCAAGCTTCCAGCAGATCGTGCGCCGGATGGAGCCTGTCGTCGAACGTGAGTGCCGTATCCGCGCGCCGCGCCTGAACTGCGATTTTGCGATCCAGATATTCGAGAACCCGCGTTTGCCGCCCAATGCGTTCCAGACTTTGGATGACGGTGGGCGCCCGGTGCTGGGTTTCACTGCCACGTTGATCGAGGATGTGCGCAACGCGGACGAGCTGGCGTTCGTGCTGGGGCATGAAGCGGCCCACCACATTGCGGGGCACCTTTCGCGTCAGGCCGAAAATGCGACGCTGGGTGCCGCGATCTTCGGGGCGTTGGCGGCTCAGACGGGGGCCACGGCGGATGGTGTGGCCTCTGCGCAGGAGCTCGGCGCCGCAGTGGGTGCGCGCAGCTACTCGAAAGATTTCGAGCTTGAGGCCGATCGTTTGGGCACGGTCCTTACCCAGCTTTCAGGGTATGATCCTTTAGTGGGTGCCGCCTATTTCAACCGCATCCCTGATCCCGGAAACCGGTTCCTGGGCACCCATCCCCCGAATGCACAGCGCATTGCCGTGGTGCAGGAAACTGCCGCGCAATTCTAGTTTTCGCATGAGATGACCTCGGCGTCGAGGGCTTACGCCATAGGCGTTGCGCCCAGTGCAATCACGATGGCCGAGAAGAAGAGCGCCGATCCCGTCAGCACAAACGCGTGCCAGATCGCCACGTTATAGCGCAGGCTTTCCCAGTGGTTGACGAATGCACCCACCGTGTAAAGCAGCCCGCCGATCATCATCAGACCCACCGCGAGCGTTGGAACAATTGTCACAAGGGGCACGATCAGCACAACGCTGGCCCAGCCCATCGCGATGTAAAGAAGTGTCGACGGTAAGCCCGGCTTGAGCCACTGCGTGAGTTTCCCCACGGCGCCGATCAAGGCAACAGCCCAGATCAGACCAAGCACCACGTAGGCAAAGACGCTGCCAAGTACGACAGCCAGCGGCGTATAGGTGCCCGCGATCTTGAGATAGATTGCGGCGTGATCGATGCGTTGCAGTGTCGGCCTCACCCGATCCCACGGCGTCATGTGATACAGCGCCGACACCGTGAAAAGCAAAATGGCCATGGCGCCGTAGACGCTTACGGCTGCCACATCGAGGCCGCTGCCTGCTTTGTTCGTGTAAAGGATCAGAAGGACTGTCGCAGCCACCGAAGCCACGATCCCTAGGATGTGGACTGTGCCATCAGCGAGGCGTTCGGGAGGCGAGTACATATAGGCCATGATCTGAAGCTAACATGATCACGGTTAACGTCAGGTGTCTTCTGATAAACTTACTGTTTACGTTTCGTTAAGCCGCGCGCGCTTTGCGGCGCAGGTGCCAACGGTAAATCACTGGTGCGAGGACATAATCGTAGGTCGCAGCCGCAACCTGCTTGACCACGGGAAGCGCCACCAGACGCGCCAGCCAGTTGTATCGGGGCATCTGTTGCCACAGCACGATGAAGGCTGGAATGCCGCTGAGAAGCTTGCCCTCATGCTCGACATAAAGGCGCCGCGCGGCGGTATCTTCGTCGATCCCCCAGGCAGCGCGATCCGGTCCGTTCAGATCATCGAACTGAATGGGCAACCCCTCACGACGCGCATAGGCCGCGTAGTGGTTGATCTCGAACGAGCAGACGGGACATTGGTCGTTGTAGAGCACTTTGGTCATGCTCCGAACATATGTTTCCCCGCCCGCGCGACCAGCCTGTCAGGACGTCGCAGCAAGATAGCGCGATGGCCACGTCAGCGCTATGAAGCGGAGGAGGAGGACAGGTCATGAGGTATTTCTTCGAGCGGCTCTATTGGCGCTGCATCTGGAGCTGGGCAGGCACGCATGACGCTTGGAAGAACGAGTATTCGTTCAGATCGTGGGCTTGGGCCAACGTAGTATCCGCGCTCCTGGCGTTTTGGCTTCTTGAAGGCGCGGAGCGTGCATTGATCTTTGGGCTTGGTATCTTGGTACTCGCCGCTGAGGCGATGAACACGGCGATCGAGCGCACTGTGGACCTGATCAGCAAGGAAAAGTCAGACCTCGCGCGCCGTGCCAAGGACGCAGGCAGCGCAGGTTTGGCCCTGACGGCCGTGGCCGCCGGGGTTGCTTGGCTTGCAGTTTTGCTGGGGTGACGTCGCCGCTTAGCGGCGACGGTCGCGACGCGAGGACATGGGCTGGAATGCCACGCCCACATGGGCCTCGCAGTAGGGCTTGCCCTGTTGCACGGGCAGACCGCAGAACCAGAAGTCCTCAGTGGCGGGATCACCGATGGGCCATTTGCAGGTGCGCTCGGTCAGCTCCATCAGCGAGATCTTCTTGGAGGTCTTTTCCACCTCGTTCACCTTGGCCAGAGCCTCAGGGCTGATCTCGTTGGCAGACGGCTGCGGTGGCAGCGGCTGGCCTGCAGGGATGATCTTGCGCGCGGCAGGCGACAACGCACGCTCAGGCGCGGCGCTTTCGGTCTTGGGCTGAGGGCGCGGGGGCACCGCTGGTTCGGTCTTAGGCTCGGCTTTGGGGGCCGCTTTCGCCTTCTTTTCCGGCGCGGCTTTAGCCGTAGCACCCGATCCGGCACGGTTTGACAGGCCCAAACGGTGCACCTTGCCGATCACAGCATTGCGGGTGACGCCGCCAAGCTCCTTGGCGATAACAGAGGCGGATTGACCCTCGCCCCACATCTTTTTCAGGATTTCAACGCGTTCGTCAGTCCAGGACATGCTCTTCCTCGATCGTTCTCATGGGCGCAGGGAACCGGCTGGCCCTCTCGAGCATCACTGTATATCCAACGCGCTCACCAAGAACAACTGGGACATGCAAGAAATGTCGCAAAGCCAACACAGTAAAATGGGCACACGGCGCTTTGGCCGGGTGAATTGGATGGGTATTTGGACGTTGTGTGAGCGTGAGTGCCGCCGATTTCTGGCCATCCCAACGCAAACTGTCCTTGCGCCGCTGGTGACCGCGGGCCTTTTCCTGCTGATCTTTTCCATCGCGTTCGGAGAGGGCAGGGGCGACGTCATGGGCGTGTCCTTCATCACCTTCCTTGCGCCGGGCCTGATGGCGATGAGCGTTATTCAGAACGCCTTTGCTAATACCTCCTCTTCGCTGATCTCGGCCAAGGTGATGGGCAATATCGTCGATACGCTGATGCCGCCGCTGTCTGGCGCCGAGCTTACCATCGGCTATCTCGTGGGCGGGATCGGGCGCGGCATGATGATCGCGGTCGTGCTGATGTCGGCCCTCTGGCTCGTTCTGGGGATTTCGATTGCGCATCCTTTGGCGATGCTCGGCTTTATTGTGCTGGGCTCGGCCTTCATGGGGGCTTTGGGGCTGCTGGCTGCGATGCAGGCGCAAAAGTTTGACCAGATGGCTGCCCTGACGAACTTTGTCGTGACGCCCTTGGCCTTCCTGTCCGGTACTTTCTATTCGGTGACGGCGCTGCCAGCGCCGCTCGAGGCCGTAACCCGCGTGAACCCAATCTTTTACGCCATCGACGGGATGCGTTGGTCGGTGCTCGGCGTCTCTGACAGCTCGCCTGCGCTGGCCTTTGGTGTGCTTGGGCTTGCCACTGCGGCTGTCACGTTTTTGACGTGGCTGGGCTTTCGCTCCGGGTATCGTCTGAAGCCTTGAGGCTGATCCAAAGCGCAACCCCCGCGCGATCTTGACGCGCGGTCTTCGCCTTTGTTAGTAGACGGGCTGGCCTCAACTGATAATTTTCCGAATGGATTATAAAATGTTCAAGATCATCGCCACTTGCGTGGTATCTGTCGCCTTTTCCTTCACCACCGCCGCTGGCGCTTCGGCCCAAAGCTCTCAGGAAGTGCCGCCCGTCAAAATCAGCAAGGATTGGCCGCAAGATGCCATCGAATGGAACCGGGGGCGCGGCGCAATCAACTATAGCGTTGTGCCCTTCTCGAATAACAGCGGCCAACTCGTGCTGTGTGGCGCGGTGCAGTACCAAGGCACCAAAGGCGCAAAGTCCGTGGAGGTCGTGCGTGAACTCCAGCTCGAGATGAATGGACGCCGCGTTGTCAAAAACTTCTCGTGGATGCCTGTCATTACGCGCGGGGAGAGCTTTGTCGGCAAAGAAGCCGGCTGCCGCGTCTACACCAAAGTGACGGTGCCAAAAGACGCAAGCTTTGGTTTGTCTCTCGGCAAAAGCCGCTTCTAATCGGCCGCAACGCGGCTCGCGCGGGCCTCTCTCCATGCGAGGAGAGCCGCGCCTGACACGATGATCCCCATGCCGGTCCAGCTGATGACATCAGGCACTTCTGCGAAGACGGCGTAGTCATAGGCTGTCGCAAATACGAGAACACAGTAGTTGAAGGGGGCCACAAAGCTCGCATCCGCCACCCGTAGTGCGTGGATGAAGAGGGCTTGCCCACACACCATCGCGAGGCCCACCCCGGCCAGTGCAAGCCACTGACTGCCCAAGGGCATCTGCCACATGAACACCACGGCAACGCTGGCGATTGCCAAACCGATCCCGTTATTGATCGTCAGCATCTGCAAGGGGGCCTCAAGACCGGTGAGGCGTTTGATGAACATCATCTCGAGGCCCATGACCGCCGCCCCTGCAACGGCAATCAACGCACCAAGCTCAATCGCCCCTGCAGGCCGCAAAAGGACGATCGCACCCGCAAAGCTTAGCCCCGCAGCAAGCCAGCGCCACGGCCCCACTTTCTCACTAAGAAAGTAGATCGCCAGCACCATCGAGAAGATTCCGCTGAGAAATGACAAAGCCGTCGCGTCCGCGAGGGGGATCATCGCGGCTGCGGCGAAGATGGCTGTGGCGGCGATGAACCCGCAGGTGGAGCGAGCCGTGTGCAGTGCCCAATGAATTTTGCCGAAGCGGGGGCGCAGCACCAGCACCAGACACGCGATGGCAAGGAAGGCAAAGAGGAACCGGGCATGGCTCACCTGAAACGGATGCATGCCGCCCTCAAGCTGGGCGATCTTTCCCGCCAGCATCGACGCTGCAAACATCGATGTCGCCGCAATCATGAACAGGGCAGAACGCAGGGGGCGTTGGGTCGTCATGGCGTTGTGCTGCGCCTCACAGAAGCCAAGGTCAATGCGGGCATTGTACCCCGAACAAATCTGGTGCCGAAGGGCTGCCGCAACTCTCTGTTGTCCACCAACACTCGAAAACACTTCGCCGTCGGGGGATCATGATTATACCAAAAGGCGAAAGCGAGCGCGCAGATCGAGATCTATAAAAGGGGGAACAAATGGTCGGTGAGACAAACCTAGATGAGCTCCTGCGCAGCATGTCGGCAGAGCTTGTTGAGGGCCTCTATGTCTTCATCACCCGTCCCTTCGATGGGCTTGCAGCCGGCGTGACGCCCAAAATGTTCTTCCAAGAGGCCGAGGGGCTCACCTTGATCCTTCTGAAAGACGAGGGCGAGGCGTTGGGGCTGGCCTATAAGTTCCCGTGTCGGATGATCACATTGAACATCCATTCCGCGCTCGAGGCTGTGGGCTTTCTCGCCCGGATCACGACGGCGCTCGCAAAACACGACATGGGCGTGAACCCCGTCTCCGCGTTCTTCCACGATCACCTCTTCGTGCCTGACGGGCGCGAACTTGATGCGCTGGCGGTACTGGAGAAGCTCGCCAGCGAAGCCTGACCTTTGGTCGCTCCTGAGGCCAAGCACACAAGAGATGCGCGTAGGATGCCGCCCCTTTACAGCGTCACCCATCCCGCATATCTCGCCCGCATGGGAATGCTGCACCTCCGACGTCGATAGACCTCTGACTGCCCCCCGGCAGAACCTGCCGCCATGCCTAAACCCCTAAAATCCATTGACACGCGCCCCCCGTCTCTGCACGCAAGGGCCTCTAGTAAACGAAGGGTTGCGACCATGATCCCCTCCATTCTGCCGACCTATAATCGGGCACCTCTGAACTTCGTCAAAGGCGAAGGCAGCTGGCTGATCGAGGCAGATGGCCGACGTTTTCTCGACATGGGCGCGGGCATCGCGGTGAACGCGCTAGGCCACGCGGCCCCGGAGCTGGTCGAGGCGTTGACAGAACAGGCCGGCGCGCTTTGGCACACGTCGAACCTTTATGGCATTCCGAACCAGCAAAAACTGGCGGACCTGCTTGTCGATCATACTTTCGCGGACACCTGTTTCTTCACCAATTCCGGCACCGAGAGCTGCGAGCTCGCCGTGAAGATGGCCCGTAAGTATCACTTCGAAAAAGGTGCGCCTGAGCGGGTGGAGATCATCACCTTCGAAGGCTCGTTCCACGGCCGCTCCTCTGCAGGCATTGCGGCCGCAGGGTCTGAGAAGATGACCCATGGCTTTGGGCCTCTCTTGCCCGGCTTCGTCCACCTGCCGTTCGCAGATCACGATGCCGTCGTGCCCGCGATCTCCGAAAACACGGCCGCGATCCTTGTCGAACCTGTGCAGGGTGAAGGCGGTATCCGGCCCCTTCCTGATGCATGCCTGAAGAGTCTGCGCGATCTGTGCGACAGCCATGGCATCCTGCTCATTCTCGACGAAGTGCAATGCGGCGTGGGCCGGACAGGCAAGCTCTTTGCCCATGAATGGGCAGGCATCACCCCAGACATCATGATGGTCGCCAAAGGCATCGGGGGTGGCTTCCCCCTCGGCGCCGTCGTCGCCACCGAGGACGCCGCGTCCGGGATGACCGCAGGCAGCCACGGCTCCACATACGGTGGCAACCCGCTGGGCTGCGCCGTCGGTGCCCGTGTCATGGAAATTGTCTCCGACCCCGCCTTCCTCGAAGATGTGAACCGTAAAGCGGGTCGCTTGCGCCAAGGCCTAGAGGGCCTCGTGGCCTCGCATCCCAAAGTGTTCGATCACGTGCGCGGCTCAGGCCTCATGCTCGGCCTCAAATGCGTGGCGCCGGCAGGCGAAGTCGTCTCCGCAGGCCTCACCGAACACATCCTCACAGTGGGCGCAGCTGACAACACGATCCGCTTGCTTCCAGCTCTCAATATCTCCGACGAAGACATCGACGCCGCGCTCGCGCGTCTCGATGCGGCGGCCACCAACCTCACAGCCTGATCTTCATCTTTCCGTAAATACTCCGGGGGTCCGGGGGCAGGCCCCCGGTTCCGGCATCGACAAACGAGACGCGCCGATGACCCATTTTCTCGATATCCATAAAACCAGCCCAGACGACCTGCGGCACATGATTGACCAAGCGCGCTCGATGAAAGACTCGCGCCAAGGCCAACCCAAAGGCACGACCGACGCAGAGACACCGCTCGCCGGCCACATGGTCGCTCTCATTTTTGAGAAGCCTTCTACGCGAACACGCGTCTCATTCGACATGGGCGTGCGTCAAATGGGCGGGCAAACAATGGTCCTTTCGGGAGCTGACATGCAGCTCGGCCACGGTGAAAGCATTGCGGACACCGCGCGCGTCCTCTCGCGCTACGTTGATCTCATCATGATCCGTACCTTCGAGGAAACGACGCTTCTCGAACTCGCAGACCACGCCACCGTGCCCGTGATCAACGGTCTTACCAACCGTACGCACCCCTGCCAGATCATGGCCGACGTCATGACCTACGAAGAACATCGTGGCCCGATCCAAGGTAAAAAGGTCGTGTGGATGGGCGACGGCAACAATGTCTGCGCCTCCTTTCTCCATGCTGCGGGCCAGTTCGGGTTCGACATGGTCGTTTCCGGGCCCGAAACGCTCGACCCTGAGGCGGTATTCATTGAAGAAGCGCGTGCAAAGGGCGTTTCTGTCGAGCTCATTCGCGATCCGGAAGCCGCAGTAAATGGCGCCGATCTCGTTGTCGCAGACACCTGGGTTTCCATGCATGACAGCCAAACCACCAAGGAGCGCCGCCACAATCAGCTGCGCCCCTACCAGGTGAACGAGCGCCTGATGTCCCATGCCAAGGACGACGCTCTCTTCATGCATTGCCTGCCAGCACACCGCGAAGAAGAAGCCACAAGCGCTGTGATGGACGGCCCCCACTCGGTCATCTTTGACGAAGCCGAAAACCGCCTCCACGCGCAAAAGGCGGTGATGCGCTGGTGCTTGGGCGTTTAAGCCCCTCTTAAGGTCCACATAAAAAGTCCAACCCTAGCCCGCGCACGGCACCCCTTCGCGGGCTAGGGTCACTTTGCCATGGCATGTGCGCACGACCCGTGTTCTCTTGAGGCAACGAATTGATCAGGAGACGAGCGTGGCCACAGCTTCCATGGGTTTGATTGGCGTCGGAACGATGGGTTCCGCCCTTGCGCTTAACATGGCCGAAAACGGCCACGACGTCGCGCTCTACAATCTAGACGCCTCCACCATCGACACGCTCATCGCGAGTGCAGGTGAACTCGCGCCGAAGCTCAAGAAATTTACCAGTGTCGAGGATCTCGTCGCCGCCATGCCGCAGCCCCGCGCGATCATGCTCATGGTGCCAGCGGGCAAGCCGGTTGAAGCCTCCATCGATGCGCTGCTGCCGCACCTCGCCGAGGGCGATACAATCATCGACGGTGGCAACAGCGACTTCCGTGAAACACAGGCGCGCACGGCCAAGGTTGAGAGTGCGGGCTTCCGTTACTTAGGCATCGGCGTGTCCGGCGGCGAAGAAGGCGCGCGCCATGGCCCCTCCATGATGGTTGGCGGCACCCCTTCGGCATGGGAGCCGGTGAAGCCAATCTATGAGGCGATCTCCGCCAAGTTCGAAGGCGACCCCTGTGTTGCTCATCTGGGCCCTGACGGCGCCGGGCACTTCGTCAAAACAGTGCACAACGGCATCGAATACGCAGACATGCAGCTGATCGCCGAGGTCTACGGTCTCCTGCGCGATGGGGAAGAGCGGACGCCAGCTCAGATCGCCCCGCTTTTCCATCGCTGGAACGAGGGAGCACTTCAGAGTTACCTCGTCGAGATCACCGGCCACGTGCTCGACGCCGTCGACAAGGATACGGGTAAAGCCATGGTCGATGTGATTGTCGATCAAGCGGGACAAAAGGGAACGGGCCGCTGGACGGTCATCGAGGCCATTCGCATGGGCCAGTCTGCTTCCATTATCGAGGCGGCCGTGGGTGCGCGCGTTCTCAGTTCCGAGCGTCAAACCCGCCAGATTGCGGGGCCGATCCTTGCGCCAACGGCCGGAGAACAACACGGCACTTTCAACGAAGACGAGCTCGAGTCTGCGCTGCTCGTTGGACGCGTGCTGGCCTATGCCCAGGGCTTCCGGATCCTGAAAGCGGCCTCTGACGAATTCGGATGGGATCTGGACTATGCACGCATCGCCGAAATCTGGCGTGCGGGCTGTATCATTCGCTCATCGTTGCTTGATGACATCGCGACGGCCTTCCGGGGTGATCTGCCCGATGACCGTTTGATCCTTTCAGATCACTTTGCGCCGCTCCTGAAGGAGCACATTGCCCCCCTTCGCCGTGTTGTGGCCCAAGCCACGATGATGGGCCTGCCGGTGCCCGCGCTTGCTTCTGCCGTGAGCTGGTTTGACGAGATACGACAGCCGCGCGGGACCGCAGATCTGATCCAAGGGATGCGCGACTACTTCGGCGCGCATTCGTTCGAACGCCTCGATAAATCCGGTAGCTTCCACGGACCTTGGAACGACTGATCTGATCTTCGCGTTGGGGGAGGCAACAGATGCCTCCGGCGGAAGTACGACGCACAGAGAATTCCGGAGCGGCGCAAGTTGGAGAAAGTGCGCCCCAGACCGCGGCGACGATGTCAGGGCCCGGGGCGACTTCTCCGTGCGCAGCCATCGCTCTTCAGCTGTACTGCCCAATGACGATGCCGCGTTTTGGTTAAGCAACTCTTACCGGGCGTCGCAGTGCGGCGGGCCTTCTTCGTGCTTTGTACTTCCCCCGGAGGGCCGCCGGAGGCCGCAATGTGGTCTCAAGGGGCGCGGCGTTTGGTGCGAAGCGTGGGATCTGCCGCAGTGGGATCCTCGGGCCATGGATGCTTAGGGTAGCGCGCACGCATGTCCTTTCGAACATCCGCGTAAGATCCCGCCCAGAAGCCTGGAAGATCAGCGGTGGTTTGCACGGGCCGCCCGGCTGGAGACAGCAGGGTGATCAGTAGTGGCGCTCTGTCCACCATGGGGTGTTTCGTCTCACCAAACAGCTCTTGCAACCGCAGGGCGATGCCAGGCTGTTCTTCGCCGTAGTCGATCGCGATCTGGCGTCCAAGCGGGGTGGTGTAGTGTTCAGGGCACGTCTGATCTAACGCCTGCTGCTCCTCCCAACTCAGGATTGCTTTGAGCGCCGGCGTGGGATTGAAGCCCTTCCAGTCCGCCTGTTTTGTGACACCTGCGAGATACGGGCCGAGCCAGTCTTCCAGCGTGTCGAGCAACGCTGAGGCTTCAAATCGAGTATCTCCGGCCCGGATGGCCCGAGCGCAAAGAAGTTCGGCTTGCTTGGGGAAATTCAAACCCAGGAGCCGGATGCCCTCGCACATGGCAGCTGAAAGGGCCTCTGCGGGCGCGTCTTTCCACGTTTGATCGCTTATGGGCAGGGCGCCGAGCAGCTCGCGCCGTCGCGCCATCACGCGGCTTTCGCGACGTGACCAGCTGCATGTCTCTTCAAAGCAAGTCTCGGATGCGAAGACATCGCGGATCTCTGCTTCGGTGATTGGTATCGCGAGCCTGATGCGGGCATCGCGGGGTTTGCCATCAGTTTCCACCGCGATGATCCACGGTGCGCCAGCGAGGCTGTCGCCCGGCGTCAGCTCTGCTCCTTTCCCGCCGGACAGCAGGAAGCGCGGCTGATCGCCGGGTCTGCGACCTCCAACGCGGTCAGGAAAGGCCAGGGCGGCTGCGACGGCGTCGCCGGGATAGGGGCGGTCCGGGGCCAGTCGTGCGAGGCGCTTTGTCTCGGATTTGATGTCCTTGAGGGCGGCTTCGCGGAGCTGAAGGGAGCGTTCCCGGCGGAAGCGCTTGGTATCTCGAACCGCCTCCAAGCGAAGTGCGAGAGCGGCCTCATCGCTCTGAACTGGGTCGCGTACACCCAGTAGCGCGGCAAGGGGCGCCGCCTCCTTTCCAGCCTCAAGCAGCATATGCCCCAGGCGGGGATGAACAGGCAGTCGTCCCATGGCTCGGCCATGTTGGGTAAGGGTCCCGCCCTCGAGCGCGCTGAGAGATGTCAGGAGCGCGCGCGCCTCTGCCATTGCAGGTGCTGGCGGCGGCGTCAGAAACGCCAGGTCGCCTTCATCGCTGCCCCATTCGGCGAGTTCGAGGGCGAGCGGGGCGAGGTCAGCCGCTTCGATTTCGGCAGGGGGATAGGCGGCAAGCGCGCCTTCTTCGCCTTTGGTCCAAAGCCTCAGGCACAGTCCCTCTGCCACCCGCCCTGCGCGACCCGTGCGCTGGGCTGCTTCGGCGCGGGTGACGCGTTCTGTGACGAGGCGTGAGAAACCTGAGCCGGGATCGAAACGCGCGCGCCGGGCGAGGCCCCCGTCCACCACGACGCGGACATCCTCGATCGTCAGCGATGTCTCGGCGATGGAGGTGGCCAATACCACGCGCGCGTTACCCGTTGGCTTCAGCGCCTTTTGCTGATCGGCAAACGGCAAGGCGCCATAGAGCGGAAAGACCGGAACATGTGTACGGAGCGCGGCCGCTGTGCGGCGGATTTCACCGGCGCCCGGTAAGAAGCACAGGATCGCCCCGTCGGTCTGCGCCGCAAGCGCATCGATTTCGCGTGCAGCACAGGTTTCGAGGCGCTCTGTGCCACGTGGCCGCGGCAGGTGACGGACCTCGACGGGAAAGCTACTGCCCTCGGCGGTAAGGACCGGGGCATTCCCCAACATCTTGGCCACGGGTTCGGCATCGAGGGTGGCCGACATAACGACGATCTTCAGGTCGTCCCGTAGCGCCTGACGAACTTCCCACGTCAGGGCCAGGCCGAGATCCGCGTGAAGCGATCTTTCGTGGAATTCGTCAAAGATCACGCAGCCGATGCCGGTGAGCTCGGCGTCAGTTTGGATCATCCGGGTCAGGATGCCTTCGGTGACAATTTCGATCCGGTTGCCTGGGACGCTTTCGCCGCGCAGCCGGAACCCAACCGTTTGCCCAGGTTCTTCCCCCATTTCAGAAGCAATGCGCAGGGCTGCACCCCGTGCGGCCAGACGCCGGGGTTCGAGCATCAGGATCTTGCCTTTAATGCTTGAGAGCAGCGCGGGGGGCACGCGGGTCGTTTTACCCGCACCCGGCGGCGCCTGTAGGATCACGCAACCTGTGCGCATCAGGGTGCTGGCAAGCTCTGGAAGCAAGGGGTCGATGGGCAGCGGGTGCATAACGTGGGCTTGAGGGGGCGCAGGCGTCGCGTCAAGACCCCTGCAGGGCCACAAAACGGACATGTGGGTGGGGCAGTCATGCTGATATGTTGGCGCTGGTTCCTTCCCATGGGTTCCGACCGCTGCATGCTCTTGCGCAGCTTGCTTGGCTTTTTCCGTTCCTGGGTGGCGCGTGAGGGCTGATCATGACCGGAGATGCATCAGCTTCAACCCCGGGACTTCATCGGGACCGAGCGTTGGGTGCCGGAGGAACCTATTGGGCCATCGGAGACGGGCGTCAGGGAGCCTTAGGGACGTTTCTAGCTGTGTTGCGGTATCCTTCGGGCACCACTCAGACCCATGAGATCTTTCCAACCCAGCGTCATGGCGACGGTTGGCTTTGCGTGGAACTGAGGGTCGGGCGGTGGACGCAAGACTACCACATCCGACTTATTCGGCCCGAGCGCTGCTGAGCGGCGCTTTACGTGGCCTGCGCCCTGCGTCATGAAAGCGCCTATGGATGATCTGGCTCCACGCGTTGCTGAAGGCAATCGTCGCGCTCTTGCGCGGGCGATCACGCTGATTGAAAGCGGGCGAGAGGATCACCGGGCCCAAGCTTTGGCTTTGTTGCAGGCGCTGCCCTCTGATCGAGAGGCGTTGCGGATCGGCCTGTCAGGCACGCCAGGTGTGGGAAAATCGACATTTATTGAAGCTTTCGGCCTGATGCTCGCAGATGCGGGCAAGCGCGTGGCGGTGCTGGCTGTGGACCCGTCCTCGGCGCGCACGGGCGGCTCGATCCTTGGTGACAAGACGCGGATGGAAAAGCTGTCGCGCCATCCCAACGCCTTTATCCGACCATCGCCCAGCCAGTCGCATCTTGGCGGCGTAGCGCGGCGCACCCGCGAAGCGGTGAGCCTGTGCGAAGGGGCCGGGTTTGATGTGGTGCTCATCGAGACGGTTGGGGTGGGGCAATCAGAGACGATGGTTGCCGAGATGTGCGACATCTTCGTTCTGCTTTTGGCCCCTGCGGGTGGCGACGAGTTGCAGGGGGTGAAGCGCGGGATCATGGAGATTGCCGATCTGATCTTGGTTAACAAGGCGGATGGCGATCTCAAGCCGCAAGCGACGCGCACATGTGCGGACTATGCTGGCGCCCTTCGTTTGTTGCGTAAGAGACCTCAGGACCCTGATGGATTTCCCAAGGCTGCCATGGTCTCGGCTGTTGAGGGCGCGGGACTTGAGGGGGCGTGGGACGAGATTTCCACGCTGGCCGAGTGGCGGAGATCGGCGGGCGTTTGGCAGGCGGCGCGTGCAGGGCAGGCCGCGTTTTGGTTCCGCGAGGAGTTGCGCCAAGGGCTGGAGGCCTTGCTAGCCGGGCACGCGGCAGATGTCGCGGCCCTAGAGGCGCGGGTGCGCGCGGGGGAGATGGCCCCTTCTGCGGCGGCTGAGACGCTTTTGTCGAAGTTCTAGCCATGCAGTTTCTGGAGTGGTCCTATATCGGGCTTCGGTCTGCGCGATATGTGTTTGAGAGCCAAGATACTGGGAAAACAGAGACGCTCTTTCCCATGCTTCATTTGGGTGAGCCGCAGTTTTACGACCAGGTTTATGAGGATGCAGCGACCCATGATGCCGTTCTTTTGGAAGGTGTCCGGGCGCGTACAGCGACGCGGCTCACGCGGGTCTATCGTTTGACTAAGCCGGCGCGCATGGGGTTGGTGGTGCCACCGAAATTCGCGGTCCATGGGGTGCGCGCGGTGCATGGTGATATCTCTGAAGAGGAGTTTGAAGCCTTGTGGGCCGACGTGCCACGGCGAGAGCGGCTCCTCTTGGAGTTCGGTGCGGGAGCATATGGAATTTGGCTACGTTTTGCGGGAAGTCGGGCCGGCATTGGAAACCGGATGACCACGAACGATCTGAAGGGCCGGGACGAGATATTGGGGTGGAGTGAGGCAATGGCGCCGACCCAGCGGGCCTTGATTGACAGGCGCAATGATGTCCTGTGCGACAGGCTCACGGGTCTCTTGTCAGACAATGACCCAGCGCGTTCGATTGCGATTTTGTATGGGGCGGGGCATATGCCCGCGGTGTCGCGGCAGCTGAGAGCGGCTGGATTTAGAGTTGTTGATGCCCTTTGGCTGACTGTGTTTGAGGCTTAAGGGCCGGCGGGACGGACGCTCCCGCGGCTGGCGGTGCCAGCGCGGTTCGCCCCGCCCACCGTCCCTTGGGATATCGCCGTCGCGCGGAATGTGGTAGGCTAGCCCCATGAAGACAGCCGCTTTTTCCACCAGCCTCGCCGTTCAGGACCTTGCCGCGCCCCGGGCATTTTACGAAGACCTCGGCTTCGAAGCCATGGGCGGAGACGCTGATCAGGGGTTGCTGATTCTAAAATCTGGCCCGACGATCATCGGATTGTTTCAGGGAATGTTTGAGCAAAACCTGCTGACCTTTAATCCCGGGTGGAATCAGAATGCCGAAGCGCAGGATCCTTTCGAGGACGTGCGAGACATCGCCTCGAAGCTGCGGAACAAGGGGCATGAGCTTGCTCAGGAGAACCTGCCCGAGGGCGGAGGGCCGGGGTCTTTCACGGTCACAGACCCTGATGGCAACATTATGCTTGTCGATCAGCACCGCTGACGCACCGCACCCTCTTGACGCGGGCTGGGCAGGGCGGTATCGCCGCCCAACGAGATTTCAGGGCCCCCGCGCACGGGGCCTTTGCGTTTGGAGACGCCCGCCACTGCCGGGCCAGAGACGAGGATGAACCGATGTCGCGCGTTTGCGAACTGACCGGCAAGGGCCCCATGAGCGGGAACAACGTAAGCCACGCCAACAACAAAACGAAGCGCCGCTTCCTGCCGAACCTGAACGAGCAAACGCTCCGTTCGGACGTGCTGGGTCGCTCCTTCAAGCTCCGCATTTCTGCTGCTGCCCTGCGCACGGTGGATCATCGCGGTGGCCTCGACCAGTTCATGGCGAAAGCCAAGGACGCTGAGCTTTCCGCGAACGCGCTTAAGATCAAGCGCGATATCGAGAAAGCACAGGCCTAAGCTGTCTTTCTGATCCCTTCTCGAGATCTGAAGCGATAAAGCCCCGCAACCGCGGGGCTTTATGCGTTGCCGATACCGTCCAAGCGCCTTAAGTCCAACGGTATGAGAGCTCTATTTCTCAGCTTCCTGACGGCGTTGATCGTGCTGACAAGTGCGGGATTTGGCCTTGCGCGCGGCATTATGCCTGCGGATCAGGGCATCGTCATTTGTCAGGGCCATGCGGCCGTGACGATTTGGATCGATGCCCAAGGAAATGAGGTGGAGCATCAGCATCTTTGCCCTGATGAGGCATCATTCTTTAAGCAAGGGGCCTTGCAAGAACCGCGCGTCACGGCCCCTGAAGGCACGGCGCTGTCCCTCACGAAGGCCTCATTGTCCCTCGCGGTCGCGCCCGCGCTGGCAGCAGCAACAAATGCGCGGGACCCGCCCCTTCCCGTCTGACGAACCAATCTCAGACACCTGGAAGGACAAAACATGTTTAAACGACTGATTCTCGCCGCGACGCTCGCGGCTGCTCCCGCTACGTTCGCCGCCGCTATGGATACGGCTGCGATGTCCGACGTTGCACCCATGATCCACGATGCCTACGCGCGCGCTGCAACGCCTAACGCGCGCGCCGGGGCCGCATTCATGGTCATCATGAACCCAACCGAGGAAGACGACCGGCTCATCGAAGTTCGGGCCGATGTTGCAGCCCGCGTCGAGCTGCATACCCACACCGAAAACGACGAAGGCGTCATGCAGATGCGTGAAGTCGAAGGCGGGTTCGTTATCCCCGCCGGCGGCCAGCATGTACTCAAACGCGGTGGTGACCATGTCATGTTCATGGGCCTCACCGAGAGCTTTGATCAAGGCAAGGAAATCCCAGTGACGTTGGTCTTCGAGAAGGCTGGCGAGATCGACGCGGTCATCGCCGTCGACCTCGAGCGCGAAGATGCAATGATGCACGGCGGGCACGGGGACCACAGCGGTCACGGCAGCCACGGCGCCAAATCGAACTGAGTTACTGAAGGTCGATCTCGTCGTGCAGCGCGATGAGGTCGGCCTTCATCTCGATAAGCAGCCGGTGCATTGCCGCCGAATGGTTGAGCGACATCGCCCTGTTCAGCGCAGTGAGCACACGGTCCTCCCGCACTGCGAGAACTCCCGGTAGAATCCCGTCCTCGAGAACGGCGGCACCCGTGCCGCTCTTGAAGCGAGGCGGGTGAGGGTGCACGCGCTCTGCAGGCACCCCGCTCGGGCCTGCGGCATGGTCCAGCAGGATGCCATGATGGCCATGCATTTCAGCCAGTGCCTCCGCCGCAACCGCAGATGCGCCATCAAGTTCAGAAGCCATAGCGGAGCAGGCCAGATACGCATCACGCAGCCGAGCGCGCAGCGTAATCAACGCTGGATGGAAGTCTGTTACATTGTCCAAAGGTTTGAACGGGTAATTCATACTGCCTCTCAAGGGTGAGGGAGTGGGCCCTCACATGGGAAACGAACGCCGCGCGAAGGAGTTCCCGACGTACGGTGCTTTAAGATATTGATAGGTATTGGGAAAAGCCGGGGCGCGGGCTAGCCTAGCAGAGCCTCTACGTCAGCGCACCAGCTCGGCACGGCTTGGGTCGCGGGCCCGGAGAAAAGCTGATGAAAGGTGGGGTTTCCGCCCGGGGCGAGGTTGATTTCGTGACACAAAACCCCTGCGCTCGCAGCCACATCGACGAAACCGGCGGCTGGGTAGACAAGGCCCGAGGTGCCAATGGCTGCGAACACATGGGCGGCGTCGAGCGCCTTGTAGATCCGCTCCATCTCTTGAGGCATTTCGCCGAACCAAACGATGTCAGGGCGGGTGGCCGGTGCACCGCAAGAGGGGCAAGGGTCATCTGTTTCCATCACCGCAGGGGCCGCCCACCTGTGCCCGCAAGCACCGCAAGTCGCGCGGTTGAGCGCGCCATGCATGTGGATGACGCCCCGATGTCCCGCCGCTTCGTGAAGACCATCGACGTTTTGCGTCACGAGCAGCATCCGTTCCCCGAGCCTGTCCTGAAGCGCCGCGAGCGCCGAGTGGGCGGCGTTGGGCGTTGCCTCGCCGGCTGCCGCACGGCGCGCGTTGTAGAAGCGGTGAACTAGGTCAGGATCGCGTGCGAAAGCCTGAGGGGTTGCAACGTCCTCAGGTCGTTGCCCCTCCCACAACCCGCCAGCATCGCGAAAGGTTGCCAACCCGGACTCGGCCGAGACGCCAGCGCCCGTCAGAACGACAAGATCGATCAAAGTGCCATGCTGCAGGCGTCTTCCGCAGTGGAGGCAAAATCCGTCCACCGCGCCCAGAAGGCATCTGCCGAAGGGCTGTCATTGAGACGCACCGATTGCGCGAGCTCTGGGTTCCCAAAGAATGAGGCTCCGCGCCGCTGATCCGAGCCGCTCAGCTCCTGGTTTGCGACGCCTTGGATGCACTGGCAAAGCTGCCGTGAGGCCGCCGACCGACCCGAGCGCTGACAAGCCTCGGAGATCGGCCCGCTCGCGAGGGTCACCCCCGCAGGCACCCGCGAAGAAGACCCCCCGCAGGAGGCCAGTGAAAAGATCATCAAAGTAGAAAAAAGAAAGCGCATCTGCCGCCTCTCTAAAACTGCCCAACCGCTCTTCCGGCGTGTTTCAGTAAGTATGTCATAGCTCGCCAAAAGCGACAATCACAGCTGCGTGGGAGAGCGGCTGAGTACCGCAAAGTGAGGGGTCGGATTGGAGAGGGAAGAGGTGCGCAGCTGTCGTGCTAGCCGCCGCTCGATAATACCCTGCCCAGATAGAGCAACGCCCGGTGGCCCCACCGGGCAGCCCCCGACTTGAGACCGCCAGGGCAACGAAGTTGTCCCGACAGGTCTCCCCGGGGGAGGGGGCTATCACCCCCACCCAGGCTCGGGGGCGGCGCTTTATTCAGAGAGCTTTGCGGTGCGCCAGCACCGCATCACGCCCGACCCGCCCCCCAGGGCGGGCGTGAACGCCCACCCTCGGGTCCGGCGTGATGGTCAGCGCTACGTGTAGCCAATCAGAATAGGCTCATTACGATGTCGATAATTTTCTGCGCCCGAAGCGCAATCTTCGTGGCTGACATCATGCCAGAGCCTTCAAGGCTCTTCGCTCTTTCTGCCAGACTAATCTTGGAGGCCCGGCTTGCGCCTCGTTTTATGGCTTCGGCTTGGGCTTCACCGCTTTGCTCCGCTTCGAGGATTTCGCCATCCATGCGGTAGTCGCTTCGAAGTCGACCAGCTGTGCCATCCTCCATCCCGTGAAATTCTACAGCAAGCTGCAGCCGTTTTGCCTCATCCAATTCTTTGAGTTTTCTTGCAGTGCGGCTATCGACGGCGGCGGCAACGTCTGGGTGATCCGCCCGTAGCTGTAGAGCGCCTTCCTCGAGGACTTGTACGAGTGTCTCAATTGCGTCTTCGCGCTCGTATTCCTGAGCGTCGAGTTTGCGGACAATCATATTACGCGCCATTCGGAAGTTGGCTTCGACTGCGTTGGGATCATCTCGGCATTCATCAAGCGTGTAGCGCAGGAGTTTGTACGCCATGCACATCGTGGTCAGACTGCAGGAGTTGCTGCCAACGCATTGGTCGAGGATAAACGTGAGCTGCCGGAGGGCTGTGTCGAGCAAGCCCGTGGTGTCAGCGGCCTGAATCTTGAGGACGTAGTTACCGTTACTGTCTGCCTCGACTGTCTCGACCTGTGGCAGCGTCTGATCGATATATTCTGCCTGCAGTCGTTCGATCTCATCCGCGACGGCGCGGGGGCCTTGCTCCCAGATCTCGTTGTCGATCTTGGCGACCTTTAGGGCAAAATCCCAATCGGTGGGCGTGCCGTTCCACATCCCCAGATACCAGTCGCGCCACCACAGCCATGGGCCATTTGGATCGCTCATTTTTTTCAGCAGTCTTTCATGAGCGTGTGCGATTTCTTGTGGGAGAAGGCCGTTTGGCCAAAGCGGTAAATCAAATCTAATGGTGGTGGAATCAGCGGATAGAGCTTGAAACAGCGGTTGTGCGGGAAAAATCTCCTCGAAATGGCCACTTCCAAGGAGGGCTGTAGAATCGGCAGCGTAAGCTGCGCGTGATGGGAAAGGATAGTACGATGCGCAAACAGCTGCATAAGCAGATAATGCAGCGCTAACTGCAACGGTTTCACCAGCAATCTCCCCGGGATAGTTGTCTGCGGCAGAGCGGGCAGCTTCTTTGAGCCAGTCCCCATCCTCTATACGACCCAGCCCAACACACGCCGCTGTGAGCGTTGCTCGAAGCGCTGGTGTTGCAAGAGCATTGAAATCATCGTCGTTTTCGCAGTTAAGGTAGGCCAACGTGCGAAGGACAGAGCGGCTGCCCATGATAGCGCAAGTTTCGCTGCCGTGCATGTCGAAGAAAGCTCTCGCTTCTTCGCGGTTCGTGATTTCTACCACCCAAACTACTCCTCGCTTGCCGATACCTTAGCCCCACCCGCGTCACAGTGCCAACCTGTCTCAACCCAACTTGACCGGCCCCCACCTCTGCCGCATATCCACCCCATGACCCCGCTGAAAAACATCCGCAATTTCTCCATCGTCGCCCATATCGACCACGGGAAATCCACGCTCGCTGACCGCTTGATCCAGTCCACCAACACGGTGGCCGATCGCGATATGAAAGAGCAGCTTCTGGACTCCATGGATATCGAGCGGGAGCGCGGGATCACCATCAAGGCGAACACCGTCCGTATCGACTACACCGCCAAGGATGGGGAGGCATATGTCCTCAACCTCATCGACACGCCCGGCCACGTGGACTTTGCCTATGAAGTCTCGCGGAGCATGCGCGCGGTGGAGGGGTCGCTGCTGGTGGTCGATAGCACGCAAGGCGTCGAGGCGCAGACGCTCGCCAACGTGTATCAGGCCATCGACGCCGATCATGAGATCGTGCCGGTGCTCAACAAGATCGACCTGCCGGCCTCGGAGCCGGAGCGGGTCTCCGAACAGATCGAAGACGTCATCGGCATCGACGCCACCGACGCGCTGCACGTGTCGGCCAAGACAGGCATCGGTATCGAAGAGACGCTCGAGGCCATCGTCACGCGCCTACCGAGCCCTGAGGGGAACGAAGACGCCCCGCTCAAGGCCATGCTCGTCGACAGTTGGTACGATGCCTATCTCGGCGTCATCGTCCTCATCCGCGTCATCGACGGGCGCCTGAAGAAGGGCGAGAAGATCAAGTTCCTCTCGAACGGCACCATCCACCACGTGGACCGCATCGGCGTCTTCCGCCCGGCCATGGAAGCGGTCGAAAGCCTCGGGCCGGGTGAGATCGGCTTCCTCACGGCGTCGATCAAACAGGTGCGCGACACGCGCGTGGGCGACACGATCACCCACCAGCGCAGCGAAGTGGAGCCGCTCGACGGCTTCAAACCCTCCCAACCGGTGGTCTTCTGCGGCCTCTTCCCCGTCGACAGCGCCCAGTTCGAAGACCTGCGCGACGCCATCGACAAACTGGCCCTCAACGACGCGAGCTTCAGCCACGAGATGGAGACATCTGCCGCGCTTGGCTTCGGCTTCCGCTGCGGGTTCCTTGGCCTCCTCCACCTCGAGGTGATCCGCGACCGGATCGAGCGGGAATACGATATCGAGCTCATCACCACGGCGCCTTCGGTGGTCTACAACGTCTACCTCAAAGACGGCACGCAGATGGAGCTGCACAACCCCGCCGACATGCCCGATCCCTCAACGGTCGACCGCATCGAGGAGCCGCGCATCAAAGCGACCATCCTCGTCCCCGACGACTACCTGGGCGATGTGCTGAAACTCTGTCAGGAGCGTCGCGGCATCCAGCTTGACCTCACCTACGCGGGCTCGCGCGCGATGACGGTCTATGACCTGCCGCTCAATGAGGTGGTCTTCGACTTCTACGACCGCCTGAAATCGGTGACGAAGGGCTACGCGTCCTTTGACTATCAGATGGAAGGCTACCGCGAGGATAACCTCGTGAAGATGAGCGTGCTGGTGAATGAGGAGCCTGTGGACGCGCTCTCCAT
>JAKVCO010000029.1 GCA_022448245.1 Paracoccaceae bacterium | reverse complement strand
ACAGGTGCCCGAAAGTATTCCTGTCCGACATCGCACTAGCGGCACTCGTCATTTACTGGTTATGAGTCCTGACCCTAAGGCACAGGAGGGGTTCACCAGCGCGTTGAAGGCCGCAGAGCTCGATTTGCAATCGCCGGAAGCTTAGCTTGAGCTGGAGAATTACCTCTTCACGGTCAACCAGACGCGAGACCCTTCGCTAGGCACCAGTGAACACGCTGCACTTTGCGGAAAATGTCCGCTGAAGCAGCTCTTCGATTAGCGGGCTGCGGCCTGCCCGCTGATACCTGAGAGCGTCAGCTCAGCCACCTCATCGGCATATTCGATCCGCGCGGCGCGGCTGGCTTCGGGGTGCCACATGTAAAACCAGTTGAGCATGCCAAAAACGGACATCGTAGTCCGGCGACGCGCGCGAAGGTCGTGCCCGAGCTTACTGGGGGCGAGGTCACCCAAAACGTCCGAGACAACCTCAACCAGCTCCCGCTGGTAGCCTTTCAGGATCGTTTGCTGCGCGACCGGCAGGAGCGGGATGCCCTCGCTCTGAATCTTGTGCTCGTTGTCCATGCCCTCGTAGGCGAGGAGGATCGCCCGGGTCAGCGCGCGCAGCCTCTCAGGCGGGCTCAGCGGCGCCAGATCGACGGCAGCCACGATGGTGCGGAGCTCGAACAGGTAGCTGTCGAGGATGCCGAAGATCAGGTCATCCTTGCTGGCGTAGTAGTGGTAGATGTTGGCCTTTGACGTGCCGCAGGCCCGCGCGACCTCGTTCATGGAGGCGCGCGCGATCCCTTCACGGGCGAAGACTTCTGCCGCCACTTTCAGGATGTGGCGGCGTTTGTCGTCGTGATCTTTGGCGATTGGACGCGGCACGGGCCTTAGCCTTTGGGGCGCTGGTCGACGACGCGGCGCGCTTTGCCTTGGCTGCGCTCCACCGTGCGGGGCTCGCCGACAGTCACAGCGGCCGAGACGCCGATCACGTCCCTGATTTTTTGGCTCAGTTGCGCGGCGGATGCAGCGCGGGCGTCCTCGCTGGCAGCATCGGGCGTGGCCTCCACCGCTACAGCCATGGCATCGAGGCGCCCTTCGCGGGTGAGTGTGATCTGGAAATAGGGCCCTAGTTCCGGGACCGCGAGGACCTGTTCCTCCACCTGCGTCGGGAAGACGTTGACGCCGCGCAGGATGATCATGTCGTCAGAACGCCCGGTGATCTTCTCCATCCGCCGCATGGAGCGTGCGGTGCCCGGAGAGAGGCGCGTGAGGTCCCGGGTCCGGTAGCGGATCATCGGCAGGCCCTCTTTTGTGAGGGTGGTAAAGACAAGCTCGCCCATCTCGCCATCGGGGAGCACTTCGCCCGTCTCCGGATCGATGATTTCCGGGTAGAAGTGATCTTCCCACAGGTGGAGGCCGTCTTTCGTCTCAACACATTCATTGGCGACTCCCGGCCCCAGCACCTCGGAGAGGCCGTAGATATCGACGGCGTGCATATCAAACGCCTTCTCGACCTCGGCGCGCATGGCATTGGTCCAAGGCTCCGCCCCGAAGATCCCCACCTTGAGAGAGCTTTCGCGCGGATCGATGCAAGCCTTCTGATATTGCTCCAGAATATTGAGCATGTAAGAGGGTGTGACCATGATCGTGCCGGGTTTAAAATCCTCTATCAGCGTCACTTGGCGCTCAGTCATGCCGCCGCTGACGGGGACGACGGTGCAGCCCAACCGCTCCGCCCCGTAGTGGGCGCCAAGACCGCCGGTGAAGAGGCCGTAGCCATAGGCCACATGTACGATGTCACCGGGCCGCGTGCCCGAGGCGCGCATGGAGCGCGCCACCATGTCTGACCACATGTCGATGTCGTTCTTGGTGTAGCCCACAACTGTGGGTTTGCCGGTTGTACCTGATGAGGCATGGACGCGGATGATCTGATCCTGCGGCACGGCGAACATGCCTAAGGGGTAGTTGTCGCGCAGATCGGCTTTGTGGGTGAAGGGGAACTTCGCGAGGTCCGCGAGCGTCTCCAGATCGTCCGGGTGCACGCCTGCCTCATCAAAGCGCGCGCGGTACATCGGCACGTTCTCATAGGCGTGGGTGAGAGACCATTTCATCCGCTGAAGCTGCAGCGCGCGGATCTCATCAATGGAGGCGATCTCGATCGGGGGTGAGATCTTGCATGTTGGTCTCCCTAGTCTTCGTCGAAATGGGTGCCGCGGACTTGGCGCGACATGCCTCTGAATTCTGCGATTTGCGTACCATCCGCGCGGGCCACGGTGACGTCATAGAGCCCGCTGCGGCCGGCAAGGCTCACCTCCCGCGCCGTGGCGATCAAGCAGTCACCCAACTGGCCCGGCGCGAGGAAGCTGATGGAGGTATGCTGGGCAACTGTGCTCAGGTTGCGGCTGTTGCAGGCAAAGGCGAAGGCACTGTCTGCGAGGGTGAAGATCACCCCGCCATGGCAGGTGCCGTGTCCATTGGTGTGATGCTCTTCGATGACAAGCGACATGGTGGCCGTGCCCTCGTCCACCGCGTCCAGTCTCATGCCCACCCACGCGCTCGCACGGTCGTTCGACCACATGACTGCGGCGGCTTTTTCTGCGCGTTCTTTCGGGGTCATGATACCCTCCCAGCCATCTGTCCCGGGGCGATAAAGGCCGCGAATTGCGCTTGCGCTGCGGCCCTTCGCCCGCCAGCAAAATACATAGACCAACCGGTTGGTCAACTAAATGTCGCGCGCCTTCGCGACAGGATTTAAGGAGAACGTCATGGCCGTGCAAGACATCAAGAGCTTTGCCGCTGGTCGCTGGGTCGGATCAGACAGCGCCGCGCGAGAAATCAGGTCAGCGGTGACGGGAGAGGTCATCGCGCGTGCAGGCAACGGCGGGCTCGACGCGACCGAGATGCTAGGGCATGCACGCAATGTTGGAGGCCCGAACCTTAGGGCGATAACATTCCATGACCGCGCCAAGATGCTGAAGGCGCTGGCGACGGAGCTCGGCGCCCATAAGGACCGTCTCTACGAGATCTCCTTCGCCACAGGCGCCACGCAAAAGGACCATCTGATCGATATCGATGGCGGCATCGGCACGATGTTCGTCTTTGCCTCGAAAGGCCGGCGAGAGATGCCGGACGCCTATGTCTACCTCGACGGCGCGTTGGAGCAGCTCTCCCGCAAGGGGACCTTCGTGGGCCAGCATATCTGCACGCCGATGCAGGGCGTCGCCGTGCATATCAACGCCTTCAACTTCCCCGTTTGGGGCATGTTGGAAAAGCTCGCGCCAACCCTCCTCGCGGGCGTGCCGGCCATCGTGAAGCCCGCCACGGCGAGCTGTTATGTGGCCGAAATGGCGGTCGAAATCATGCTCGCCTCGGGCATCTTGCCCAAGGGAGCTTTGCAGCTCGTCTCCGGCGGGCTGGGCGACATGCTGGACCATCTGACGCCGCAGGATATAGTGAGCTTTACGGGTTCCGCCGATACCGCGCTCAAGCTGCGTTCGGCGCCGCATCTCCTGAAGAACTCCATCCGTTTTGTGGCCGAACAGGACAGCCTGAATGCCTCGATCCTCGGGCCAGACGCGGTGCATGGCACGCCGGAGTTCGACCTGTTCATCAAGGAAGTCAGCCGGGAGATGACGACCAAGGCGGGCCAGAAATGCACCGCGATCCGGCGCATTATCGCGCCAGAGGCCGAGGTGTCCGCCGTGATCGAGGCGCTGCAAGGCCAGCTTGCCAAAACGGTGATCGGCGACCCGAAGGATGCGGCGACGCGGATGGGGGCGCTCGTCTCCGCCGATCAGAAGGCCGATGTGCTCAGCAAAGCCGCCCAGATCGGGGCGGAGGCGGAGCGGGTCTTTGGCGATCCGGAAAATTTCGAGCTCCACGGCGCGGATGGTGCGGGCGCGTTCCTGCCCCCAATGCTCTTTCACTGCGCGGACCCGGACGGCGCGCGCGTGGTGCATGAGGTTGAGGCCTTTGGCCCCGTCTCCACGATCATGCCCTACAGCGATGTGGACCACGCGGTCGCACTCGCCAATCGCGGTCAGGGGAGCCTCGTGGCCTCCGTCATCACGCACGACGGCGATGTAGCGCGGCAGGTGGCCTTGGGCGCAGGCGCATTCCACGGGCGGCTTTACTTCAATAACCGCGACAGCGTGGGCGAGAGCACGGGGCATGGCTCCCCCCTGCCCCATATGGTCCACGGCGGCCCGGGCCGCGCGGGCGGCGGGGAGGAACTGGGCGGCGTGCGGGGCGTGATGCATTACATGCAACGGACCGCCATCCAGGGCAGCCCGGACATCGTTACCGCCATCGGCGGGCGCTGGGTGCCGGGTGCCGAAGAAATCCACCACGACGATCACCCCTTCACGCGCAGCTTCCTCGATCTCAGTATCGGAGAGACGTTCTATTCCGCCCCCCGCGTCGTCACCGAAGAGGATGTCACCCATTTCGCCGAGTTCACCGGTGACACCTTTTACGCGCACATGGACAACGAGGCCGCAGCGCGGAACCCTTTCTTTCCGGGCAAGGTGGCCCACGGCTACCTGCTGCTCAGCTTCGCGGCGGGCCTCTTCGTGCAGCCAGATGAGGGCCCGGTGCTCGCCAACACGGGCCTCGACAACCTGCGCTTCATGAAGCCGGTGGAGCCGGGCGACAGCCTGAAAGTGCGCCTGACGGTCAAGCACAAGACGCGCCGCAATGACGAATATGGTGAGGTCCGCTGGCACGTGACGCTGTCGAACCAGGACGATGATCTGGTGGCCGAGTACGAGCTTTTGACCATGAACGCCTACGCGCTGCGCTGACTTGTGGTCGCCTTGGCCCCCGCTATTGTCGGGCGCGATGACTGACGCCGCCTCCCCCCTCGTTGCGCGCCTCCTTGCGTTGGAGCCGGTGAAGACGTGGTCGCTCATCGCCACGGTCTTTGGCGATGCGGAGGCGGCGCAGCTCTCTGGAAAAGCTCTGAAGGCGCTCTTGGAGCCGCTCGGGGTGAAGCCTGAGGCCATGCGCGTGGCGCTTCACCGGCTGAAGAAGGACGGCTGGCTTGTCTCGGAAAAGCAGGGCCGCGAGGTGCTTTATCAACTGTCCGAGCATGGTCTGCAGGAGACGGTGGAGGCCCGCAAGGACGTCTACCGGCGCGATGCGAAATATGCGGACGGCTGGGTGCTGGCGCTCTTTGATCCCGATGGGAGCGATGATATGGGCTCTCTGGTGCGGATCGACCGGGGGCTGAGCCTCGTACCATCCTCGACCCCGCTCCCGCCATCGGCCATGGCCCTTACGATCAACGATGATATCCCTTCGTGGTTCGAAGACCGCCTGGTGCCTGCCCATGTGCGGCAGTTGGCGCGGGAGCTCACAGCCGCCGCGACGGCGTTCTCCGGCAATGGCGAGGAGGCCGTTCAGGTGCGCCTGATGTGCCTGCACCTTTGGCGCAAAATGGCCCTGAGAGCGGGCACTTGGGCGCATATTGCCCTGCTGCCCGAGGGCGCCATGGCCCAGTGCCAGCGCGCGGTACTGGATGTCTTCGATGCCACTGCGGCTATGCGCCCCTAGGCAACGCCCATACATCAATACGTTACCTTATTTTGATTGCTTTTGTTTTTGGTAACGTACTTAATACCTCAAGCCAGCAGGACCGGAGTCCAATGTCAGCTTTCATCCTTGATGCAGTTCGCACCCCCATTGGCCGCTACGGCGGCGCCTTGTGTGGTGTGCGCACGGATGATCTGGCCGCGCTGCCGATTGCAGCGCTCGTGGCCCGCAACCCGAGCGTTGATTTCGGCCAGGTGGACGATGTGATCCTGGGTGATGTCAATCAGGCGGGCGAAGACAATCGTAACGTCGCGCGGATGGCCGCGCTCCTTTCGGGTCTGCCCGAGAGCGTGCCGGGCACGACAATCAACCGCCTCTGCGCTTCTGGCATGGATGCGGTTGGCATGGCCGCGCGAGGCATCAAGGCGGGCGACTACCGCATGGCCATCGCGGGCGGTGTCGAGAGCATGAGCCGCGCACCCTTCGTGATGCCGAAGGCTGAAACGCCCTTCTCCCGCGCCAATGCGGTCTATGACACGACGATCGGCTGGCGCTTTGTGAACCCGAAGATGAAGGCAGCCCACGGCACGGACTCGATGCCCGAGACGGCGGACAACGTGGCCGAAGACTACGGCGTCTCCCGCGAGGATCAGGACGCTTTCGCCGCCCGCTCGCGGGCGCGATATGCGGCGGCGCAGGCCGAAGGAGGCTTTGCGGACGAGCTGATGCGCGTGGAGATCCCGCAGCCCAAAGGCGATCCGATCATTTTTGACACCGACGAACACCCTCGTCCGGGAACGGAGGCTGCGAAACTGGCCAAGCTCAAGGGCATCAACGGGCCGGAGAAGACGGTGACAGCGGGCAATGCCTCAGGCGTTAATGACGGTGCGGCGGCGCTGCTTCTGGGGGACCAAGTGGCTGCCGATAGCCACGGCGCGCCCCTCGCGCGGATTGTGGGCATGTCGGCTGCGGGCGTTGCGCCCCGGGTGATGGGCATCGGACCGGTGCCTGCGGTGCGTAAAGTGCTAGACCGGGCGGGGCTCAGCATCGAGTAGATGGATGTGATCGAGCTCAATGAAGCTTTTGCGAGCCAAGGCCTCGCCGTGTTGCGCGAGCTTGGCGTGGCCGATGACGCGCCACACGTGAACCCGAACGGGGGCGCGATTGCGCTTGGGCATCCTTTGGGGATGTCGGGCGCGCGGCTCGTTCTGACGGCGGCCTACCAGCTGCGCCGCACGGGCGGGCGCTATGCACTGTGCACGATGTGTGTGGGCGTGGGCCAAGGCGTCGTTCTTATTCTTGGACGCCCTTAGGGAGGACTGACGATGTACGCACACATGGTGAAATCGGAAGCCACTTCTGAAGATCCCGAAATGCTCGCCGCGTTTCAGGCGCGCATTGATGCAGGCGAAAAGATCGAGCCCAAGGATTGGATGCCCGCAGGCTACCGCAAGACGCTGATCCGCCAGATCGGCCAGCACGCGCATTCCGAGATCGTGGGCCAACTACCCGAGGGTAACTGGATCACGCGCGCCCCGACGCTGGAGCGGAAGGCGAACCTTCTGGCCAAGGTGCAGGACGAGGCGGGCCACGGGCTTTACCTCTATTGCGCGGCGGAAACGCTGGGCGTCAGCCGCGACGAGATGACGGAGATGCTCCTCGACGGTCGCATGAAGTATTCGTCGATCTTCAACTACCCCACGCTGACTTGGGCTGACATGGGCGCGGTGGGATGGCTCGTGGACGGGGCGGCGATCATGAACCAAGTGCCGCTACAGCGGACGTCATACGGCCCCTACGCCCGCGCCATGGTGCGCATCTGCAAGGAAGAAAGCTTCCACCAGCGGCAGGGCTTTCACGTGATGATGTCCATGGTGAAGGGCACCGAAGACCAAAAGCGCATGGCCCAAGACGCGCTAAACCGCTTCTGGTTCCCGGCGCTGATGATGTTTGGACCGTCCGACAAGGATTCTGTGCACTCCAGGCAGAGCATGGCGTGGAAGATCAAGATGAACACCAACGATGAACTGCGTCAGAAGTTCGTCGATGAGACGGTGCCGCAAGCTGAATATCTGGGCCTTACCGTCCCGGACAAAAAGCTGAAGTGGAACGAGGAAACCGGCCACTATGACTTTGCGGAGCCTGATTGGAGCGAGTTCTTCGAGGTCATCAAAGGTAACGGCCCCTGCAACAAGGAACGCATCGCCGCCCGCCAGAAAGCGTGGGACGACGGCGCCTGGGTGCGGGAGGCGATGATGGCCCATGCCGAGAAAAAGCGCGCCAGAAAGTTGGCCGCGGAATGATCCATCCCCCCGCATCAGATTGGCAATTGGCCGAGTTGAACATTGCTCGCCTGAAGGCGCCGATGGAGTCGCCCATCGTGGCCGATTTCGTGAACGCGCTGGACCGCGTGAATGCGGTGGCGGAGCGGTTGGACGGGTTCGTGTGGCGCCACGTGGACGACACAGGCAACGCGATGGATACACGGATCGAGGAAGACCCCCTCGTGATCTACAACGCCTCCACCTGGCGCGACGCCGAGGCGCTGGAGACCTTCGTTTGGGGCACGATCCACAAGCAGTTCTATCACCGCCGGGCGGAGTGGTTTAACGCGCTCGACTCGATGCATTTCGCGCTTTGGTGGGTGCCATCGGGCCACCGCCGAACGCCCACAAAGGCCGCCGATAAGCTGGCTCGTCTGGACGCCGAAGGACCGACAGAAAACGCGTTTTGCTGGCCTGAGTTGCCCGGCGCCACACGCTGGAAACAGGAGCAGTGCACGCCATTGGCAGCCGCATGAGCAAAGAATGGCCCCTATGGGAAGTTTTCATCCGCGGCCAACATGGCATGAGCCACCGGCACGTGGGATCAATCCACGCCGCTGACGCCGAGCACGCCGTCAAAAACGCCCGCGACGTCTATACCCGCCGCAATGAAGGCGTGAGCATCTGGGTCGTTGAGGCAGAAAAGATCACCGCGTCGAGCCCCTCGGACAAAGGCCCGCTCTACGACCCGGCGCGGGACAAGGTTTATCGCCACCCGACATTCTACGACATCCCCGACGAGGTGGGGAAAATGTGATGGTGGACGCGCTCTTCGAATTTCTGCTGAGACAGGGCGACAATGCGCTCGTGCTCGGCCACCGCATGTCGGAATGGTGCGGCGTGGCGCCGGCGCTTGAGGAAGACATCGCGCTTGCCAACACAGCGCTCGATCTGATCGGGCAGACGCAGCTTTGGCTGGGCTATGCCGCCGAGGTTGAGGATGCTGGGCGTAGTGCGAACGACCTCGCCTTTCGGCGCGAGGTCTATGACTTCAAGAACTTGCTCATGCTTGAGGTGCCGAACGAGGATTTCGGGCGCACGCTGATGCGTCAGTTCCTCTTTGACGCATTTCAAGTGCCGTGGCTAACGGCGCTGCAGGCCTCCAGTGATCAGCGGGTGGCCGATATCGCGGCGAAATCGCTGAAGGAAGCGCTCTGCCACCTCGACCGCTCGCAGGAGACGGTGGTGGCCCTGGGCGACGGCACTCAGGAGAGCAACGCGCGCATGAAGGACGCGCTTGATTTTCTCTGGCCTTACGTGGGTGAGATGTTTGCCGATGATGCGGTGGATCAGGCGATTGCGGAGGCCGGTGTTGCCCCCCTTCCCTCCACCCTGCGGGAGGCACATAGAGCGACGGTAAAGGCGGCGTTCAGGGCCGCCGCGCTGACGCTGCCCGAGGGCGACTTTGCCCACAAAGGCGGGCGCACCGGGTTCCGGCATACGGAGCATCTTGGCCACATGCTGGCGACGATGCAGATCCTCCAACGTTCCTACCCCGGCGCGACATGGTAGCGGCGGAGGCCCTCACCGAGGCGCAGATCTGGGCCTGGCTCGAGGATGTGCCTGATCCGGAGATCCCCGTGATCTCCGTCGTCGATCTAGGCGTGGTGCGGGGCGTGGCCATTGATGGCGACACCGCCAAGATCACCATCACGCCCACCTATTCCGGCTGTCCAGCCATGGCGATCATCGCGCTCGATATCGAGACGGCGCTGGCCAAGCGCGGCGTCGAGAAGCTTGAGATCGCGACCAAGATCGCGCCCGCTTGGACGACGGATTGGCTGTCTGACAAAGGGCGCGCGCGCCTTGAAGGATACGGCATCGCGCCGCCCCGCCCGGCGGGTGGCCCCGAACGCTGCCCGCATTGCCGCTCGGCGGATGTGGAGCGGGTGAGCCAGTTCGGCTCCACCCCCTGCAAGGCGCAGTGGCGGTGCCGGTCGTGCCTTGAGCCGTTCGACTATTTCAAATGCATCTGAGGAGGCGCCCGTGCCGCAGTTTCACGCGCTGAAGGTTACAGACCTCGCCAAGACCACCCGCGACGCCGTGGTGGTCACGCTCGCGCCCGAAGACGGCGCTGCATTCTCCTTCGCGCCGGGCCAATATCTGACGTTCCGACGCGATTTCGACGGCGACGAGCTGCGCCGATCCTACTCCATCTGCGCGGGCCGCGATGATGGCACGCTGCAGGTGGGCATCAAGCGGGTCGACGGCGGCGCGTTTTCCAGCTGGGCCAATACAGAGCTCGCCGTGGGCGACATCGTCGAGGCCATGGTGCCCATGGGCAGCTTTCATGCGGAGACAGAGGCCGACGCGCCCCATATCGTGGGCTTCGCGGCGGGCTCTGGCATCACGCCCATTCTGTCGATCTTGAAGAGCGAGCTTGCCCAGAACCCGGAGGCTACGTTCACGCTGGTCTATGGCAACCGATCGATCCATTCGATCATGTTCCGCGACGAGCTTGCCGACCTCAAAGACCTCTACATGGGACGGCTCAGCGTGATCCATCTGCTCACCGATGAGAGCCAGGATATCGACCTCTTCCACGGGCGCATCGATGGCGCGAAATGTGCAGACCTCTTCCGTCAGTGGATCGATGTGAGCACGATCTCCATGGCCTATATCTGCGGGCCCGAGGGCATGGCCGAAGACGTGAGCGGCGCGTTGCAGAAGCACGGTTTGGAAAAGGCCCGCATCCGGCGAGAGCTTTTCGCCAGCAGCCAGCCCGGCCGCGCAAAGCAGCGCCCAAAGTCAGACGCCGAGGCGCGGCAGGGGATCAAGGCGCGGGTCACCATTGGCGGCGAGACCCGCACGATGACGATGACGCAGGACATGACGCTGCTCGAAGCCGCGCGCGACAATGCCATCGACCCACCCTTCGCCTGTTGCGCGGGGGTCTGTTCGACCTGCAAAGCCAAGGTACTTGAGGGCGAGGTCGAGATGGCAGCGAACCACGCGCTTGAGGATTACGAGGTGGAGCAAGGCTATGTGCTCACCTGCCAATCCTACGTGAAGTCCGAGAAGGTTGTTTTCGACTACGACCAAGCGGGCCACTAGCGGCCTTTGAAGACGGCGTCGCGCTTTTCGAGGAAGGCGGTGACGCCCTCGGCGTAGTCGTCGCTTTGCCCGCACCGGCGCATGAAGCCCGCCTCTAGGTCGAGATGTTCATCGAGCGTATTGGTGGCGGAGGCGTGGATCGCCTCCTTCGTCAGCGCAAGGCCCATGGTGGGACCTTTGGCGAGCTGGGCGGTTAGCTTTTGGGCGGCCTCCATGAGATCTTCATCGGGCAAACACTTCCAGATCAGGCCCCATTCTTCAGCCTTCGGGGCAGAAAGCGGCTCCCCCGTGAGGGCGAGAGCTTTGGCGCGGGCCTCCCCCAAGAGATGCGGCAAGTGCCAGCTGCCGCCGGTGTCGGGAATGAGGCCCACTTTCGCGAAGGATTGGATAAAACGCGCCCTCTCCGCGGCCAGCACGATATCGCAGTTCAAGGCGATGCTCGATCCCGCGCCCGCGGCCACCCCGTTCACCGCGCAGACCACGGGGCAGCCCAGTGACCGGATGAGGCGGACAAGCGGGGCGTAAAAGTCGCTCACCGTAGCGCCGAGATCGGGCGGCCAGTTGCCCTGCTTCGGATTGCGGTCGCCCAGGTCCTGACCCGCACAGAACCCTCGGCCTGCCCCCGTCAAAAGCACCGCCCGCGCGCCATTGTCCCGCGCGGCTTCAAGCGCCGCGCGCAGCGCCAGATGCATCTCTTCGTTGAAGCTGTTGAGACGGTCCGGGCGGTTCAGCGTCAGCTGCACCCAGCCGTCGTGCTCAGTGACCAAGATCGTGTCGGACATCGTGCGTGTCATCCTTGCTGCGTCGCCCTCAGGCTAGTGATGCAGACCGCATATGCAACGCCTCAGACGCGAGCGGCCTCTTGCCTTCCTGAGTGCAGATGCCGACAGTTCATGCCTAAAGGACAAGCACCACCCCCGGAGCCCGCGCCTCACGTGACGACGACGCCTCTCTCCAACCGCCGCCGACGGCTAACCATTCAGGGTAATCTGGCAAGCCCCAGCTTTCTGCCCTGGGTAGAACGCCACAGTGCGCGACTGGGCTTATTTTGCGAGAATCTGCAGGCCGAAGAGACACAGGTCAGCTTCGAAGTTGAGGGCCAGGAAGAGCTGATTGACGCCCTCGAAGTCGGTTGTTTGCTGGGCCCGATCGACGTTTGGGTCGAGTCTGTGGAGCAGCATCCGGCGCCGTCTGCGTCGTGATAAATTTTCAAGCAGTCTGGTTATTTTTTGCACAAGAGCCCTGAGCGCTCGTAACATGACACCATAACGCGCGCGCCACCTTGGGCTCGGCGCTGGACAACAGGGCGTGGCTGCCTCGCCTTTCAAATATACGAAGTCGGTTTGGGGTGTGCCGAGCGGAGAAGTCGTTCGGCCCGGTGCCACCGGCCAAGGGGGACGACACGATCATGCAAGCCGATGAACGCACCCAATGGGTTCCGGCTGCAGTCTCAACGGACATTCTGGACGGCACGGTTGTGCCTGCGGCGCTGCCGACGGGCCCGATCGCAGTGTGGCGCACAGCTTCCGGGGAACTGCACGCAAATGGAGACCGCTGTCCGCATCGGGGTATGCGGCTGTCGCACGGCTTCGTGCGGGGTAACTCTCTTTCCTGCATCTACCATGGCTGGCGCTACGGCCGGGATGGGGGCTGCGAACATATCCCCGCGCATCCTGGGCTCGAGCCGCCGAAATCCATCAATTGCGGCCCTCTTCCCGTGGCCGAGGCCAACGGTGTCGTCTGGGTGGCCGCTCAAGCGCCAGAAGAGGCACCCGCCGAGATCGAGGGATTTGAGGCGCTGAAGAGCATGCTCTTCTGCGCCACGCCCGCTGCGATCGCAGAAGCGGCCGGAGGCGCTCTGAAAACGGAGCTAGGCGGCACGCCCGCCCATCTGGTTACAGCTGAACGGACGCCGTCGGAAACCTTTGTGGTGGCGCTGGTCCCGACGGGGACGGACGTTGCGAGCAAGCTCGCCGCTGCGACCGCGCTCGAGGCGCTACGCCGGGTAACGGAGTCTGCAACATGAGCGATCAAGCAATGCGTGACGCTTGGTTCCCCGTGGGCCTTCTGAGCGGTCTGACCCGCGCGGGAACGGCCTCCATGCTCATGGGCGAAGACATCACCGTGGGCCTCGACGACACGGGCGCACCCTCGGTCGACTGCGGCGGGCGCAAGTTGCCGACCGTCGAACGCTTCGGCCACCTTTGGACGAGCCTCGGCGCGCCAGAGAAAGACCTTTTCACGATCCCCGAAGCCGATCACCCGGAGCGGACGCTCGTGGATGTGGGCGTGGTGCGGGTCAAATGCTCCCCACTGCGGGCGGTGGAGAACTTCCTCGACATCGCGCATTTCCCCTTCGTGCACACCGATATTCTGGGCGAGGAAGATCACCCAGAGGTCAACAATTACAAGGTTGAGGTGCGCAAGGACGAAGATGAAGTCTGGGCCACCAAGGTGGAGTTCTACCAGCCTCAGGCCGCTGCGTCGGCTGGCGGCGGCATCATCACCGAATACATGTACCGGGTGCCGGCGCCGACGTGCTCGGTGCTCTACAAGACATGCCCACCACGTCCCGGCGAATGGGACGTGATCTGCCTTTTCGTGCAACCGCTGACGGAAGAACTCTGCGATGTCTGGCCGTGGATGGCCTTGTTTGATGACACGTCGACGATCACTGACCTGATCCACTTTCAGCAACTCATCTTTTTGCAGGATCGATCGATCCTCGAGAACCAGATCCCAAAGAAGCTTCCGCTTGATCCCGCGCTCGAGACGCCGACGCGTGCGGACCTAACATCGGTCGCCTATCGCCGCTGGCTCAAACGGCATGATTACACCTACGGCGCGCAGTTGGTGGCTGAATGATCCTCTACGACTACATCCTCTCGCCCAGCTGCTACAAAGTGCGTCTGCTCGCCTCTCTTTTGGGGGTTAAGCTGGAGCTGCGCGCCGTCGATTTCCATCCCGGCCGGGAGCATAAGGGGGACGAGCTTCTTGCGCTCAATCCTGCGGGCAGCATCCCAATCCTCGTGGATGGCGAAGACGTTCTCACTGAAAGCGCCGCGATTCTATCTTATATCGCCGCAAAGCATGGGCAGAACTGGCTCGCCACCTCTGACGCGGGCGAAGTGGGGGCGCAGCAGCAGTGGCTGTCGTTCTCGCACCGCCTGACCTCTGCTTTGGGTGGCGCACGACTTGTTGAGATGTTGCACTTCCCGGGCGACCTGGCTGCCCTGCAGGAGGCCGGCATTGCCGCCCTGCGGGAGCTGGAGGCCGCCCTTTTCGCGCGCCGCCTCACGGGGCAAACGTTCCTTGTGGGCGACCGCATCACCATCGCCGATATCGCCTGCTTCCCCTATGTGGCGCTCGCCCCGGATGGGAGCGTATCGCTCGATCCCTACGCCTCTATCCGCATCTGGATGCGGGCCATCCGCGCGCAGCCCCGGTTCATCGAGATGCCGGGCATTCACCGGCTTCACGAACTGGCGCCCGACCCGCTGGCGGGGGACGCGTAATGGCGGGGTACCTTCTCAAGAACTGCGCGGCGGTGTTGGTGGACGACGGATCGGGCGTGAAGATTATGCGCGATGTCGATCTGCTGACCGACGGACCTGCAATCAAGGCCATCGGCCCGAGGCTGCCGGAGGCGCCCGGCGTCACGGTGCGCGATGCCAGCGGCTGGTTCATTTATCCCGGCCTCATCAACACCCATCACCACTTCTTCCAGACCTTCGTGCGCAACCGCGCGGACCTCGATTGGACGAAGCTGAGCGTTATCGAATGGCTCGACCTGATCTACCCAATCTTTTCGCGTCTGAATGAGGAGTGTTTCTACTATTCCTCGCTCACCGCCATGGCCGAGCTGATCAAGCACGGCTGCACCACGACCGCCGATCACCAATACTGCTTCCCGCGTCATGCCGGGAAAGCGCTGATCGACCGTCAATTTGAGGCTGCGGAGCTTCTGGGCATGCGTTTCCACGCCATGCGGGGCGGCAATACGCTGCCAAAATCCGAAGGCTCCACGATCCCTGACGAGATGCTCGAAAGCACGGATGAGTTCATCGAGGATTGCGCGAGGGTAATCGATACCTACCACGATGCCGCGCGCTTCAGCATGCGCCAGATCGTTGTGGCGCCCTGTCAGCCGGTGAATTGCTACAAGGATACGCTTGTGCAGTCCGTTGCACTGGCGCGGGACACGGGCGTCCTTCTGCACACCCATGTGGGCGAAGGCGAGAGCCCGGTGATGGAGGCACGCACCGGCAGGCGCACGGTGGCCTATCTCGAGGATATCGGCTTCGCGGGGCCGGACACGTTCTATGCCCATTGCTGGGAGCTCTCGAATGAGGAACTCGCGCGCCTCGCGGCGACGGGCACAGGCGTCTCGCATTGTCCGGAGCCTATCTATCTGGTGGGCGCTGAAGTCACCGATATCCCCGCCATGGACGCGCTTGGCGTACGGGTGAGCCTTGGAGCAGATGGCGCCGCTTCCAATGATAATTCGAACCTGATGCACTGCGTGCACTCGGCCTACATGCTGCAGTGCCTCGTGGCCTCTACCCGCAAACACCCTGTGCCGGAGCCCGCGACCTTCCTCGACTACGCCACGAAGGGCGGTGCTTCAGCACTGGGGCGCGATGATGTGGGACGGCTGGCGCCCGGCATGGCCGCGGACCTCTTCGCCATCGACACCCGCCGCATGGATTACGTGGGCACGCGCCACGATCCTGCGAGCCTCATCGCCAAGGTCGGCATCGGCATGCCCACCGACCTTACCATGATCAACGGCAAGATCGTTTGGGAGAACGGGTCCTTTGCCAATGTTGACGAAGCCAGCCTGTTCGCAAAAGCCGAGCAGGCCCTCATGACACTAGAAACCTGAAGGGAAAGGGAGATTGGAATGACCAACACTCTGAATAGACGTAACTTTATCGCGGGCGCCTCTGTCGCTGGCATGGTTGCTGCCGTGGGCGGAAAGGCTGCGGCTGCCACCGCGGACGACCCGCTTTTGATCACGCTTGTGATCCCGTCGCCGGTGGCGGACGTGGGCTGGGGCCATGCGCTTTATGAAGGCCTGCAGGTCGTCAAAGACGCCTATGGCGACGCGGTAGAGCTCACCGTGATCGAGAACATCTTCGAGGGCCCAGATGCTGACCGCATCATGAACAAGGCCATCGCAGACGGCACGAAGTTCCTCGTGGCAGGCTCCTTCGGGTACCAGAACGGCGCGATGCAGATCGCCCGCCGCAACCCCGATGTGACCGTGCTTCACGCGTCGGGCTTCATGGTAGCACCGAATTTCTCGCCCTTCGCGGCGCAGTATTCGCAGGGCACCTACCTGATGGGTATGGCCGCAGCCGCCGTCTCCAAGACCGGCAAACTGGGCTCCGTTTCCGCCTTCGCGATCCCGGAACTCATCACCTCGCTCAACGCCTTCACGCTGGGCGCGCAGGCGATCAACCCGGACATCGAGCTTTCTGTCGTGTGGCTGAACTCCTGGTTTGACCCAGCGAAGGCGCAAGAAGCGACCGAGGCACTCGTGGCCCAGGATTGCGATGTGATCTTCTCTAACGCGCAGGATACGCCGTCGGTGGTCGCAAAGGGTGAAGAGCTGGGCGTTTACACGTTCAACCTGAACTCCTCCATGAAGGCCTACGCGCCGAACACCTACCTTGGCTGCGTGCTGACGGACTGGTCGCCATTCTTCAAGGCCTCCGTTGATGCCCATGTCGCGGGCACCTTCGAAGGGGGCAACGCCTTCCTCGGCGTGGGCGACAGCGTGGTGAAGGTCGTTGACTGGAGCGCAGACATCCCCGCCGACGTCAAAGCGAAGATCGAAGAGGTCGAGGCAGGCATCGCAGACGGATCGTTCTCCCCGTTCACGGGCCCGATCACCAAAGCAGACGGATCTGAGGGTGTCGCGGCTGGCGTGACCATGAGCGACGCCGAAGTCATCGGCATGGACTGGCACGTTCAGGGTGTGACGACCCCGCTGCCGGGCTGATCCATGTCTGAGCCACTGCTGTCCCTGCGCGGGGTCACGAAAATCTACGGCCAAGTTCATGCCAATTCCGGCGTGGACCTCGACGTGGAGCCCGGCGCAATTCACGCCATCCTTGGCGAGAACGGTGCGGGCAAGTCGACCCTGATGAAGCTGATCTACGGCGTGGAAACGCCGGACGAAGGCGACATCTATTGGCGCGGTGAACGTTTCGAAGTCACCTCCCCCGCTGCGGCGCGTAAGCTCGGCGTGGGGATGGTGTTTCAGCATTTCTCGCTCTTCGAAACACTGACGGTGGTTGAAAATGTCTCGCTGCTCGTACCGGGCAGCAAGCGCGAACTGATCTCACGGATCAAGCAATTGGGTACCAAGTTCGGGCTGGAGGTTGATCCGCTGGCCCATGTGCATGCGCTTTCCGTGGGCGAGAGGCAGCGGGTGGAGATCATCCGCTGCCTCCTCGCTGATCCGAAATTGCTCATTCTAGATGAGCCGACATCTGTTCTGCCGCCGCAATCGGTGGAGCTGCTTTTCGACACCCTGCGCCGGCTCGCAGCGACGGGCGTGTCGATCCTGTTTATTTCTCACAAGCTCGAAGAGATCCGGTCGATCTGCACCCATGCCACGATCCTGCGGTGCGGCAAGGTGACGGGCAACGTGACCCCGAAGGACTTTGACGCCAACCAGCTGGCCACCATGATGATCGGCCGTGACATGCCTGATCTGGCGCCCGCGAAGGAGGTCGAAAAAGGCCCCCTCCTCCTTGACGTGGCCCATGTGAGCCTGCCCACAGATGATCCCTTCGGTGTGTCGCTAGAGGATGTGTCTCTTGAGGTGCGCGGGGGGGAGATCCTCGGCATCGCCGGCGTGTCCGGCAATGGGCAGAGCGAACTTGCAGCCGTGATCTCGGGCGAGACGATGCTGCCCCGCGCCGCCGACGGGCGCTTGTCCATGATGGGCAGCGATGTGCGCGGCATAGGCCCTGCCGCCCGCCGAAAGCTCGGTTTTGCCTTCGTGCCGGAGGATCGCCTCGGCCAAGGCGCTGTGCCGCAGCTGTCGCTGACGAAGAATTCCATTCTGACCGCCCACTCCAAGGGCATGGTCACCCGCGGGATGATCCATGGAAGCCGCGCGACCGAATTCACGCGGACCTGCATCGCCAACAACGACGTGCGCACGTCGGGGGCAAGCGCCGAGGCCGGATCGCTCTCTGGCGGGAACCTTCAAAAGTTCATCATCGGGCGCGAGCTGATGTTGGAACCGAAGCTCCTGTTTCTGAACCAGCCCACGTGGGGCGTTGATATCGGCGCAGCAATAGCGATCCGCAAGCGTCTGATCGAGCTTAGAAATGCGGGCTGTGCGATCCTTGTAATCTCCGAGGAACTCGAAGAGCTTTTTGAGCTCTCCGACCACATGCAAGTGCTGCACGATGGGCGCCTGAGCGGGCGCTTTAAGACATCCGAGACCGAGCCCAAGGACATCGGGCGGGCCATGATCGGGGCTGAGGAGGCCGCGCAATGAGAACCTTCGCGCTTCCCAAACTCGTCCGGCGGGAGAAAGCCTCCCTGCCCATCCTCGTCGCCGCGCCCTTCGTGGCGCTAGCAGCGGCGGCGCTGAGCAATTTGGTGCTTTATGCCGCGATCGGCGTCGATCCTTTGGCGGTCTTTTACGCCATGCTGATCGAGCCCTTTACGTCCTATTTCTCCTTCTCGGAGGTGCTGCTGAAGGCGGGGCCGCTCCTCCTCATCGCGCAGGGTTTGGCAATCGGGTTCAGGGCCAAGGTCTTCAACATCGGCGCGGAAGGCCAGTTCGTGCTGGGTGCGATCTTTGCCTCGGCGATTCCGGTCTACTACCCCATGGCCAGCGGCGCTTGGCTTTGGCCTTCAATGCTGATCCTAGGTACCTTGGGCGGGCTTCTATGGGCCTCGATCACCGCGTTTTGGCGGGTGCGCCTGAATGCGAACGAGATCCTTGTGTCGCTGATGCTTTCTTTCGTGGCACTGCAGCTTCTGAACTACCTGCTGCTGGGGCCGTGGAAGGATCCGGCGGGCTTTAACTTCCCGCAGTCGGTGATGTTCCCGTTTGACGCCCTGCTGCCCACGCTGTTGCCGGGCACGCGGGTCAACATCTCGCTCCTCATTGCGCTGGCAGTGGCCATCATGGCGTGGTTCTTCACGCAGCGCAGCTTCGCGGGCTACCGGCTGGAGGTGGGCGGCCTTGCCCGCAATGCCGCGCGCTATGCGGGTTTCTCGCAGAACGGCGCGATCTGGATTTCGCTTCTGATTGGCGGCGCGGCGGCGGGCCTTGCGGGGGCGGCTGAGGTATCTGGCCCCGTGGGTCAGCTGCAGCGGTCGATCTCCACCGGTTACGGCTATGCGGCCATTATCGTGGCCTATCTGGGCGGGCTTCACCCTATCGGGATCGTCTTCTCCGCCTTCTTGATGGCCACACTCTATATCGGCGGTGACAACGCGATGGTGTCGGCAGGGCTGCCTATCGCGGCCGTAAACGTCTTCCAGGGGAGCCTGCTGCTCGCCTACCTCATCGCCATCACCTTCGTACGGCGACGCCTCGTCTGGCCGCTGAGGGCCACAACGGAAACGGTGGCTCAGCCATGATCGCCATCGAGTTCATTCTGGCGGGTATGCTCGCCGCCGCGACGCCCTTCCTTCTGGCCGCCTTGGGAGAGCTTGTGGCCGAACGTTCAGGCGTTCTGAACCTCGGCGTGGAGGGGATGATGGCTCTCGGAGCGGCCATCGCCTTTATCACCGTCTACACCGGCGGAGGGCATGTGCCCGCTTTCATCGCAGGCGGTATCTGCGCGATGATCCTATCGCTTTTCTTCGCCTTCGCCACGATTGGCCTCCACGCGAACCAAGTGGCCACGGGCCTCGCAGTGGGCATTCTGGGCCTTGGCCTGTCAGCCTATTTCGGCAAGCCGTTCGAGAGCTTTACCGTCACTGGTATCGACAAGATCGCTATCCTGGGATTGGCCGAGCTGCCGCTAGTAGGCGGGCTCTTCAATCAGGACATTGTGGTCTGGCTTTCGCTCCTCTTCACCGTGGCGCTTTGGTACGTGCTCACCCGCACCAAGCTTGGGCTTTTGCTCAAGGCCGTAGGGGAAAACCCGCACGCGGCCGAATCCATCGGCTACCCGGTGCGCCTGATCCGCGTGGGTGCCGTGGCATTTGGCGGGTTCATGGCCGGTGTGGCAGGGGCCTATGCCTCAACCGTTTACACACCGCTTTGGGCCGATGGGATGATCGCGGGACGCGGCTGGATTGCGGTGGCGCTGGTGGTCTTTGGCACATGGATGGTGGGCCGCGTTTTCCTTGGTGCACTGCTCTTTGGGGCAGTGTCGCTCGGCGGAATTGCGGTGCAGACGGTGGGCCTCGCGATCCCCTCGCAGCTCCTGACCAGCTTGCCCTACATCGTCACGATCGTAGTCCTGGGCATAATCTCGTCGAACAAGCGACTGCTCAGATTGAACGGCATCGCCTCGCTGGGCGAGCCCTTCGAAAAGTAGCCTGCGCGCGAAAACTCGATTGACCTGATAGGGCAGAATCTGTTTTCTGCCCGTCGATGGTTCTCGAAAGCCCAAGGCTGGAGAGATGAAAAGGGAACACGGTGAGGTGTAGCCAAAAGGCGCCAAGTCCGTGACTGCCCCCGCAACTGTGAGCGGCGAGCGACCCCAAAGGTGCCACTGAACTCAGCGTTCGGGAAGGCAAGGGAGAGCATAGACCCGCGAGTCAGGAGACCTGCCGTCAAAAGGGCGCGTAAGCGCTTTTGATTGCAATTTTCCGGGCGGGGTGTCCTGGGGGGAGACTAGCATGTTTGACGCGCAACGCGCTGACCTACATCGCCGTTCCATTTTGCCCCGCCTTGGCGGAGGCTTCCATGTACGATGCGGGACACAACACACCACAGGCCTATAACCCCCTCACCCGGGGATTTTGCCTGACTGACCTCAGCACAGCTTCTCTCCTAGGGGCGGCGGTCGCTTTGTCGACAATCCTCTGGTTCGGCTTGGCCGCGATCGTGTGATGGGCCAGATCCTCGAGATCAGGAACCTTGCCTTGGGCTACCCGGGGCTGACGCTCTTTCGGGGGCTGTCGCTTGATATTGCGGCGGGCTCTACGACGGCGGTGCTGGGGGCCAATGGCTCCGGCAAGAGCACTTTTGTAAAGATGCTTCTGGGGATCACCGCCCCCCTGGCAGGACGCATGTCGTGGCCGAATGGCGCCCCGCGTGAGATCGGGCATTTGGCTCAGCTCACGGAATTCGACCGCCGCTTTCCGATCCGTGTCTGGGACCTTGCGACCATGGGCGCGTGGAAGCGGCTCGGTCTGCGCCGCCGCCTTGATGCGCAGATGAAATCGCAGGTTCAGGCCGCGCTTGAAACGACCGGTATCGCCGATATCGCCTACATGCCGCTGCACGAGCTTTCGGGCGGCCAGCTCCAGCGCGCCCTCTTTGCGCGCGTCATCATGCAAGACGCCCCGCTCATTCTTTTGGACGAGCCCTTCGCCGCGGTGGACCAGCAAACAGAAGCGCATCTTCTGACGCTCATCGACCGATGGCGCGACGAAGGTCGCGCGGTTGTGCTCGTCGTCCATGATCTGTCGTCAGTGCTAGATCACTGCAGTCACGCGCTGTTGCTGGGCAATGGTGAAGCGACTTTTGGCGAGGTGGAGACCGTGCTAACGCCTGAGCGGCTGGTCGCACAGAACTATCTCTCCGAGAGTCAGGCCGAATGGATGTTCCGGTCTCCTCGCCGGGAGGTCGCCCATGTTTGAGCTCTTTGCTGAGATGTGGAGCTTTGCGTTCATGCGCCGCGCGTTCGTGACGACGACTGTCCTGTCTGCTTCGGTGGCGCCTGTGGGCGCGTTTCTGATTCTCAGACGGCTGTCGCTGGCGGGCGAGGCCATGGCGCACGCCATCACGCCCGGTGTGGTCATCGGCTTTGTGGTGGCCGGTCTTTCCGTTTTCTCGCTACTCATCGGCGGCCTAATCGCCGGGGTTGGCGTGGCAGCGCTGACGGCTCTTTTGGCGCGCAATACAATTCTGCGCAGTGATGCGAGCTTGGCCTCGCTCTATCTGATCGCACTCGCCATCGGCATCTTCATCCTGTCGGCAGCGGGATCCGCAGTGCCGCTCAAAAGCTTCCTCTTCGGGTCGATCCTGGGGATCGATGACGCCTCGCTGGTGCTGGTGGGGGCCGTGGCTACTGTCACGCTCATCTCCTTCGCCTACCTTCTGCGACCGCTCATCATCAGCACCTGCGACCCGGTCTTTTTTGAAGCGCAAACGCGCCGACCTTGGCTGATCGAGCAGGCCTTCATGCTGCTGCTGGTGCTGAACCTTTTGGCTGCGTTCAAAACGCTGGGCACGCTGATGGCGGTGGGCTTGATGATCTTGCCTGCAACCTCTGCCCGCTATTGGTCGAGCACGATCACCGGCCAGCTTTTCCTTGGCTTTGCCTTCGCATTGGCAAGCTGCTGGGTGGGGCTCACGCTGTCTTACCTGTTGCCTGACACCCCCTCCGGCCCAGCCATCGTGCTGACAGCCGGCGGCTTCTTCGCCCTTTCGGCGCTTCTCGGACCACTCGGTTTGGGCGGCCGCCTCACGCGCTTTTCGCGCAAGTCACCCCAAGCTCTTCAAACCCATTCAACAAAAGAGAAAACCCAATGACCCTGAAGTCCGCCCTATTGGCATCAGTTTTTGCCACTGCTTCATCCCTGCCCGGCTTTGCCCACGACATCAAAGTCGTGGCCAGCTTTTCGATACTTGGGGACATGGTTGAGCAAGTCGTGGGTGAGCACGGCACCGTCACGACCATCGTGGGCCCGGACGCGGACGCCCATGTCTACCAGCCGTCCGTGGCCGACGCCAAAGCGGTAGCCGAGGCCGACGTGATCTTCGTAAACGGCATGGGCTTTGAAACCTGGGCCGAGACGCTGATCGAGCAATCGGGCACGGATGGGATGGTCTTTGTGGCGACCGAGGGCATCACCCCGGTGATGGTCGAAGGCGAAGTCGATCCGCATGCATGGAACGCGCTGACGAACGGCATGATCTACGTGCAAAACATCGCCGCTGCCATGTCCGAGACGCTGCCAGATCACGCGGACAAGTTCACGGCCAATGCCGACAGCTACATTGCACAGCTCAAAGCCCTCGACGCCGAAACCAAGGCAAAGCTTGCTGAGCTTCCCGAAGATCGGCGCACGGTGGTGACGGCCCATGACGCGTTTGGCTACCTCGCGGATGCGTACGGCATGAACTTCCTCGCCCCCATCGGCATCGACACCGAGGCCGAGCCTTCGGCGCAGGAACTCGCGGCGCTGATCTCGCAGCTCAAGGAAGAGAAAATCGCAGGCCTCTTCGTCGAGAACATCACGAGCCCCGCTCTCATCCAGCAGATCTCGGAGGAAACCGGTCTCGCAATCGGTGGGCGGCTCTTCTCGGATGCCCTGTCCGAGCGCGGCGGCCCGGCCACGAGCTATCTGACCATGTTTGAGCACAACCTCGGCACGCTGCTCACGGCCCTCGAGGCCGCTGGCGACAGCTAAGCGATTGCGATGGGCACGCTAGGCTGCGCGCCCATCCGCCCCACCGCCCCTTACGAAGAAAACGCCATGCTTCTTGAACGCACCATTGCTCAGCTCGATATCGGACCCGTTTCGCCGGATCAGGCCGAGGAAATGGGGCATCTCGGTTTTCTTCAATGGTTGGGCGCCCTGAAAGGCAATGAGAGCTATATCGAGGCGGCCAGTCAGGCCTATGCACGCGCACGCCCTGCGAGCGCAGCCTCCCCTGCCCTTGCGGTCTTTTGCGAGCTCTTGGCGGCTTCGTCGGAAGACCCGCTCGCGGAACTGAACTTGCGCCTTCCCACGCCCACGCGGCGCGGTGGCGCAAAGGCGCGCCGCGCGGGGCTATGAAGCGCTTCCCGCCCGAACGCATCGTCTGCCTCACCGAGGAAACGGTAGAGACGCTCTATCTGCTGGGCGAGGAAGACCGCATCGTGGGCGTCTCTGGTTACGCCGTGCGGCCCCAACGCGTGCGGCAGGAAAAGCCCCGCGTTTCGGCTTTCACGTCGGCTGATATCCTGAAGGTCCTCGCGCTCGATCCGGATCTGGTGCTGACGTTCTCGGACCTACAGGCCGACATCGCAGCAAGCCTGATCCGCGAAGGCGTCATGGTCACCGCCTATAACCAGCGCGATATCGCAGGGATTTTGAACATGATCCGGCATCTGGGCGCGACGGTCGGCCAAGCCGTGCGGGCCGAGACGCTGGCTGCGAGCTACGAGGCGCGTTTGGCCGAGGTGGCGTCGGCTGCTGGGCCCGCAAGGCCGCGTGTGTATTTCGAGGAATGGGACGACCCAATGATTTCCGGCATCAAATGGGTGTCGGAACTCGTGGGCATCGCAGGCGGCCTAGAGGTGTTTCCGGTTCAGGCAGAGGCTCAAGCTGCCACTGATCGGATCGTTAGCTCTGAGGCCGTCATCGACGCCGCCCCGGATGTGATCTTGGCATCGTGGTGTGGGAAGAAAGTGCGGCCCGAAAAGATCGCCGCGAGGCCGGGATGGGATACCATTCCCGCCATCCGCGACGGCCGCATACGCGAGATCAAGTCACCCCTTATTCTGCAGCCGGGCCCGGCGGCGCTGACCGACGGGCTTGACGCTATTGTAGCGGCGTTGAAGTAAGCGCTTAGTTCGCCGGTAGGTCGCCCGCCGCATCAGCGAGCGCCGCTGCAGCACTGCTGAAAGCCGACAGGAAATCACCATCGCTCGGCGCATGTGCCATGGGTTCGAACACGACATTCGCAAGGCCCAGAGCCTCTGTGGCCGCTGCCCCTTCGGCGGGCGGCTCAGCTTCCCAGATCAGCACTTGCGCGTCGGTCTCGGCCATCAGGTCAGAAAGCTGCGCAAGCTCCTCCTCGGTTGGGGCTGCACCAGCATCCCATTCGAGGGAGGTGATGGTGAGGTCATAACGGTCCGCGAGATACTCGTAGCGTGGGTGCGTGGCGATCATGGGCACGCCAACAACTGCAGAGAGCGCCGTGGCGACTTCCTGATGCAGTGCCTCGAGATCGCCCTTCAGCACCGTCAGAGCCGCGTCCACATCGGCTTCAGGCGCGAGACCACGGGCCGACATCATGCCCGCAATCACCTCAGCCTGAGCGGAGGCCAGCGTGGGGTTCAGCCATGTGTAGGTGGCCAGACCCTCATGGGAATGCTCCCCCCCATCGCCATGGCTGTGGGTGATGCTTTCGGTCACGATGAACTGATCTTCGATCCCGCGCGACGTGTTCACCAGCCGCGAGCGCGACAGCGACACACGGTCGATCCATGTCGCAAACCCTGCCCCGTTCAGGAGGACAAGGTCAGCGCCCTGCACGGTGCTGATGTCCGAGATAGACGGGCGCCAGAAGGAGGGATCAACGCCCGCAGGTACGGGGAAGTTCACGTCCATCGCATCGCCCGCAAGGCGTTCAGCAAAGTAGGCGAGCGGGTAGTTCACGGCGATGACGCTGGGCGCCTCTTGGGCAGCAACGCCAGTGCCAACGAATGCGACAGCGGCACCCCAAAGGGTGGATCGAAGGGGATGGTGCAAGGTTAGCTCCCGCAGTTTCGGGCGATGTCTTCGGGCGTGACGATCCAGTAATTGTCGTGCCCGCCTGTATCGACCTCGATGAGAAGGCCGGTGGAGTGATCAACACTCGCAAGCGGGATCGTCGCCGTGCCGTTTGTTTCGAGGGTCGTCTCGGTAAGAAGCGTGTTTTCGCCGTCCAGCACCCGCACATCGCCCTTCTGAGCGATACGGCCGCTAGAGAACTTGGCCTCCACCGTCACGGCCTCGCAATCGACCGACGCGAAAACCACGAGCTGGTGAGCCGCAGCACCGATCGGTGCTGCAACAAGAAGTGCGGCAGTGGAAAGCGCCCGGATCACTGGCCGGTCCATTCTTCGAAACGGACCCAGATCACGGCGCCGAGTTCGACGTCTTTCTCTTCGCCGGAGGATTCTTCGGTGAGCGTGTAGTCAGCGGTGTTGAGCGCTGCGAAACCCCACCAACCATGCGACGGCGGCGCATAGGTGAAAACGCCGTTGGCGTCCGCCTTGACGGTCTGCGTGATCATCAGCTCATCAGGGACAGTGGCGTCACCGCCTTCGTTGAAGAACTCAACCTCGACCTCGGCGTAGGGCACAGCCTCACCGTCGAGCTTCACGATACCTTGGAAGACGTTACGCTCCCACAGGCCGAAGGGCTTCGACAGCGGCACGATCTCGGTCTTGAGACCAAGCTCGGTATCCCAGCCCTCGTCGTCGCCAAAGGCAGTCACGTAGGTCTTGGTGTAGTGGATGATGAAGGCGTCTTCGGCAGGCTCCCAATATGGCTGCGGCTCCATCGCGAAGATGTAGGTGCCGGGGCGATCAAGACGGTAGTCAAGTGTGTAGCCCTGGTCGTCCATGATCGTCTCACCCTCGAGGCCACCGAGCAGATCCGTCTCAGCGCCCTCATGCGTCACGGAGAAGGAAACCGGGCGATCCAGCATCATGCCGTCGAGCTCGAACGGGTGAGAGAAGGACATCGTCAGCGCAACTTCGCGCCCGTCGTCCTGGCTGATCATGGGGTCATTCGGGATGATCATGCCGTAGTGGGCGAGCGCAGGGGCAGCAGCGATCATCGAGACGAGCGAAGCCCCGAGAAGATGTTTCATGAAGGTCCTTTCAAATTACGCGCCAAGGGTTAGCAACCACCCCGTCCACGCTTCTGCATTTTGCGACACGATTGCGGCACCAACGGCAGCAATACCTCCCGCAATTAATAGTAAAGTGACAGTCTCGGACGACAAGAGGCGCAAGACCATGCCCCGCCGCGCCCCGAGTTTCACGGCGGTGGCTATTTCGCGGGCACGAAGCCTGTAGCTCAGGAAGACCGCAAGCCCGATCGCTGCGAAGGCGGCGACGGCGATGATGCCCGTGACGACATCGAGCAGCGCTTTGATGCGGAATATACGGTCCACGAGGCTCTGAATGACGCCGGCAGGCTCAATGAGCTGCGTGGGGCCTTCGGCATCGAGGTAGCGACCTTTAAGGATCGTGGCTGACCGCGTGTCGTTGGGCACCACGATCACGGCAGAGGTTGGGAAATCGTCCTGACTGCCGTGGAAGTGAAAGCTCTCAATGTTTTCAGAGGTAATCCGCTGGTATTGGACCACCGCCGCATTGGCGAGCGCTGCCGTTCCGTTTGCTACCTCGGTGGCAGTCACGACGTCTTCGTGCCCATGGCCGATGCCCTGAATGACCCAAGCCGTTTTGATGTCGACGAAGATCGCCTCGTCATCGGGTGTGTTCGTTTGCTCCAGCACGCCCACGATGGGCATCTCCAGCGGGTAGACCCCGTCGAGGTCAAAGAGGTTTTCGGGCGACGACACCAGCGCGTCCCCTGCCCCTTTGCCGAGCGCTTCTGCGACCTTGGCGCCGATGACCGCATCACCCAAAAGTGATAGGCCCCGGCCGTCGCTGACGGTGAGTTGGCGGAAGTCGAAATAGTCGATAGTGGTGCCCACGATGCGGAACCCGCTCGACGAAAACGCCGTATGGACAGGGATTGGCACGCCTAGGCCGCTGTCCCACACCGTCTCCACCTCACGCATGGGCACGGGATCGGGGCGTTCCTCACCGAAGTAGAGCGCAGCCATCGTCAGATCGAGTTGGGAGCCCCGGCTGCCAAGGAGGAGCGGTGTCGCCTCACCGCGCGCGACAAGGGCGCGTTCGCTGGAAGACAAAAGTGTCTGCGTGGCAACCGGCACAAACATGATGAGCGCGGCCACAAGCACCAGCACGAGGCTGCGTGCCCAGTGATAGCGAAGATACGCGAAGGCGAGATAGAGCGCGTTCATGCTGGGGCTTTCTCCCGGAACTGGGCGAAATCCAACACGCGCTCAAAGCGCGGCAGAAGCTCGTGGTCGTGGGTCACCGCCAGCACCGCCGCACCTGCGGCTTGGGCTTGCTCGAAGAGCAGATCGAGGATGCGCACCTTGCTGTCGGGGTCGAGATTGCCTGTCGCCTCGTCCGAGAGGATGAGCTTGGGCTGCGTGACAAGTGCTCGGCAGATCGCCACACGCTGCTGCTCGCCCTGGCTGAGTGCGGAGGGATGGCGATCAAGCTTGTCGCCGATCCCGCAGGCGTTGGCCAAGGCCTGAGCCCGGTCGCGCACCTCGGCGTCGAGCTTCAGCGCCGGTGTGATGCGGTACGGATAGTAGATATTCTGGCGTGCGGAGAGGTAGTCCAGCAGCGCAAAGTCCTGAAAGACAAAGCCAATTTGGCTTGCACGGAACCGACGGCGGCCCGTCTCATTGAGAGCTGTGACATCGATGCCCGCCACATCGATCTTACCCTCTTCAGGCACCAAAATGCCTGCGATCAGGTTCAAAAGCGTGGTCTTACCGCTGCCGCTGGGGCCAACGATGGCCACCCTCTCGCGATCTTCGAGCACAAAGGACGGCACATGAAGCCGAAACCCTCCGGCGCCGTAGCCGAAACGAACCCCCTCGACCCGAACCATCAGTTCGTTTGCTCAGCGAGAAAGGTTTCTCCAGCTTCGTCGCGGTTCACATCGAGAAGCGTGAAATCAGTGATGCGCCAAGCACCGTCGATGGGCGCGACCGTCAGATCGGCGCTGTAGGTGTTGCCGCGCACGTGAAGATGCTCTGCGTGGCCCACAGTGCCGATCACCTGCCAGGAGGCATCGATCGCCAGCTCGCTGCTGGAGCGTTTTACCTGGGTGCTCAGAAGCTTGATCTCGTGGATCGTCTGATCGGCCTCTTCGAGCCCGCCGCCCTTCATGGCGCCCACACGCTCGAGATAGAGATATTCGAGCGCGTCGCCGTGGGTGACGTCGGCCAGCGTGTCATAGATCGTATCTTCCTGAACCTCACCGAAGGCCTCGTAGACCACGAGAAGCAGCGCGGGCGTCAGCAGGAAGAACTTGTCTTGCGCGTCGGCGACCGTCAAAGGCTCCAACCCCGGGGCCGTGTAGGTCTGCGTGTCGTCTGCGGCCTCACCACCGGTCAGGAAAACCGCTGCCGCCACCGCAACGAGTGCCGCGCAGGCGACCCCTGCGATCGTAACCATTCGCCCCATCTTGGCTGCTCTTCCCCTCGTTTCAGGTAACTCGTTTGCTGTGCCATTTTGGCGCAGATTGCAAGTAGATGGGCCTGCCCATTCGGCAAGCCACCGCCACACAAATTTAAGAGAGGTCGGGCATTTCCGGTCGGAGGGGCTGGCTGGAAACTATACTGAAAATTCAGTGATGACGGCGGTACCGGGCGATGTGGGGCCCGACATCGCGCGAAGCTCTGCACTGGCCTCTTCAAGCTTCACCTCGCGGGCGACCATGGGGTTGATATCCACATCGCCCCGCTCGATCATGTCGAGGAGGCGCGGATACTTCCACGAGGGCATCCCACGCGTGCCATAGAAAGAGAGCTGCTTGGTGTAGATGCCGCGCATGTTCACGGTCATCAGACCGTCGCCGGACGGCATGCCCACCTGCACATGACGACCCAGTGTTGCCAGACAATCGATGGAGGCATTGGTCGTCTGCTCGATCCCCAGCGCTTCGATCGAAACCTGCGCGCCGCCCTTGGTGATCTCCCTGATCGCCTCGGCCACGTCCTCGCGCGCGGCGTTGACCGTGGCGTCGGCGCCGTGACGCACCGCATGTTCGAGCTTCTCATCCACCACATCGACGACCACGACCTGGCAGCCCAACATCTTGGCCAAAAGCAGCACAGAAAGCCCGATGCCCCCTGTACCGTGGACGGCCACCCACTCCCCCGCGGCGACGGCGGCGCGGTCGGTGAGCGCGTGCCAGGCAGTCGTCACCCGGCATCCAAGACCCGCGGCAAGCGCAGGTGTCATCGTCTCCGGCAGATGCACTAGATTGTGGTCAAAGGGCACGGCCACGTATTCAGCATAGGCGCCCGGCGTGCCGAAGCCGGGCACGATCTGATCGGCGCAGGCGTTGGAGACTCCGGTCTGGCACGACGGGCAGCTACCGCAAGCCAGAATGAACGGCGCGATAAGGCGCTCCCCCACCTTGTGCTTGGACTGTACACCCGCCTCCACGACGGTGCCGCAATATTCGTGCCCGAGGATGGAGCCGTTTTGCACCTTGGGGTGCCCGCCTGTCCAACCGTGATAATCGGAGCGGCACACGCCACAGGCCGCCACCTCAAGCACCACGCCGTTGGCTGGGCATTCGGGGTCGGCGACCGTTTCGATGGACAGATCTTCTTTGAACTCTCTGACAACTGCCGCGCGCATCGCACCCCTCCCAAGGCTACCGAACCTTTGGCCTGCGAATTAGACCGGCCGCTCGCCCTTTACAGTGACACGGCGGCCTTTTCTCTCTGCGGGCCAGTAATCCCAGATCGCCCGGTGCATACAGCACCTATTGTCCCAGAACGCCATGTCATTGAGCGACCAGCGGAAGCGAATTTGATAGTTGATATGCTCGCAATGCTCAAAGAGCATCTTAAGGAGCGCTTCGCTCTCGTGATCGGTGACACCGAGCACCTTCGTCGTGAAAGTTCTGTTCACAAAGAGGCACTTTCGCCCCGTGATCGGATGCGTGCGCACGATCGGGTGCACGGCCTCGGGGCAATCGATGTCGGCGTCTTTCTTGCCGCGGTCGCTGTAGCGGCCTTTGTAGATGTGCTCGGAGCTGTGCAGCGCTTCCATCCCGTCGAGCATCTTCTTCATCGGCTCGGAGAGGTCCTCGTAAGCACGGTACATATCGCTAAACAATGTATCGCCACCGCAGGGCGGCAGGATGTGGATTTGCAGCATCGTCCCGAGAGGCGGCGTGTCATCGCAAGACACGTCCGAATGCCAGAACTCCCCATTGGCGACCTTGGAGTTCTTGGTGGCGTGGATCTCGAAAATCTCCGGGAACCCCTCCATCGTCGGTGCCGCCGGGTGAGCATGGAGCGGGCCGAAGCGTTTGCCGAACTCGATGTGCTGCGCAGGCGGGATTTCCTTTTGATCTTTGAAGAAGAGCACCTGGTAGGTGGCGAAGGCGTCCTCGATCTCGGCGAATTGGTCGTCGGGGACGGGTTGGCTCAGGTCCACACCATAGATCTCAGCGCCCAAGTTCGGGGCAAAGGGCTTTGCAGTGATCGTCGTGTAGTCATTGGTCTTGGGCGCAACCATTGGAACCTCCATCCATGCCGCTGTCAGCGTTTGGCGCGACAGCATAGTGAAAGAAAATTGATTGAAATCGAAATTTTCTTTAGTATGAGGTGAATCCATTTCACCTTCCTAAGGAGGCCCTTTGTGAGCATCCGCGCCCTGCGAACCCTGATTGCCGTGCGCCGCCACGGCACCTTCCGGCAAGCGGCGGAGGTTGAACATCTGACACCCTCTGCGGTCAGCCATCAGATGAAGCAGCTGGAAGAAACTTGGGGCCTCGAGCTCTTTGATCGGACGCTCAAGACCCCGAAACTCACCCAGGCCGGGCTGACGCTGGTGGAGGAAGCCGAGGGCCTCGTGGCGGCCTATGACAACCTGCCCGCCAAGGTAATGGCGCGTGATGAGCTGTCGGGCGAGCTGATTCTGGGAGCGGTGCCAACAACGCTCGTTGGGCTTGTGCCGCGTGGCCTGGCACAGCTGAAAGCGCTGCATCCTGATATCCGGGTGCGCATTGTGCCCGGGCTGACCAATGACCTCTTTCTACAACTCGCACGTGGGCAGATCGACGGGGCGATTTTGTCGAAGCCGGACGTTCTTCCCCGCGGTTTGCATTTGGCAGAGATCATCTCCGAGGACTTTGTGCTGCTCGCGCCCAAGGAGATGTCGGATGAGACGCCAAGAGATCTGCTGCGCACGGAGCCCTTTATCCGCTTTACCCGCGATGCCGTCGTCGGGCGCCAGATCGAGGCGTGGCTGCAAAAGCGGGGCATTACAGTGACGGACGCCATGGAACTCGACGGGCTCGACGCGATCTCGAGCATGGTCGCCGCGGGCCTTGGCGTCTCGATCGTCCCACGCAGCATCTTTGCTGCGCAGGGCGACCTGCCCGTGGCGCGGCTTACGTTGGAAGACACCCCGCCCCGCCGCATCATTGGCCTTGTGAACCAAGCCAACACCTCGCGCTCAAGGATGATCGACGCGACGCGCCACGCCCTTCTTCAAACGGTTGAAAACGCGCAGGGCACCGCAGCCTGGATCAATCGACGCAGAGCGCCTCGATGCGGTCAGCGGCCTTTCGCAAAGGCTCGTAGTGGTTGATGAGACTAGATAGGTCATGGCGCTGCGAGGGGGCATGGATCGACAGCGTCGACAGGAGCCTTCCCTCACTGTCACTGATCGGGACGGCGATGGCACTCATCCCCTCCATGAACTCTTGGTTGTCGGACGAGAACTGCCGCTTGTGGGTCTCGCGCAGCTCTTTGCGCAGGTCCGCTTCGTCCGTGATGGTGTGATCTGTCTTTGGTTCGAGAGCTAGCCACTTGAGAACGCGCGACAGCTTGTCGGACCTCAGCGAGGACAAGTACATCTTGCCGCTGGCGGTGCAGTGGAACGGCACCTGCGTGCCCACGGGCAATTGAATGCGCAACGGCCAGTGCGTCTCGACCCGGTCGATATAGACCATGCCGTAGCGGCCCGGCGTCGCGAGATTGCAGGTTTCTCCGACTTCATCGGCAAGCTCTCTAAGCACCAGAAGCCGTTCGGTGCGGATGCGTTGCGATGACAGGATGTTTCCGGACAATCGGCGCAACCGTTGGCCGGGCCCGAAGGAGCGGCCGTCGACGTCGCGCTGCAGGAACCCTTCCTCCTCGGCCGTGGCCAGAAGGCGATGCACCGTCGGCACCGGCAATCCCACTGCTTCAGAAATAGCAGTGGGGCTCACCGGTATCCCGGCGCGCCCCACTTCTTCGATAATGGCGAGGAGCCTCAGGTTTGGGGGAAGGTACTCCCCCTTTTCTTTGCGTACCTGATCAGTCAACCCTACCCTCGGTTTGGCAAGAGAGCGAGCGCGAGCTCTGGCGTCAGCGCAACAAGCACCCAAACAGTGAGCAGCGCTACGAGGTAGATCGTTGAGTAACGCAGGAGCCTAAAGTACGGCACCCCTGTCACCCCCGATGCCACGTAGAGGTTGAGGCCATAGGGCGGTGTGATGAAGCCGATGGAAGCACCCACCAGGAAGATCACCGAGAAGTGGATCGGATCGACGCCCACGGAGGCCGCGATCGGAGCCAAGATCGGTGCGAGGATGATCGTCACCGGCAGCGACTCCAGGATCATGCCCGCCACGAAGACCATCGCCATCGCGGTGAAAAGAACCGGGTAGTAGCCCCCCATGGAGGTCACGAAGCTGCCAATCACTTCCTGTGCGCCCAGAAGCGACAGGATCTGCTGCATCACCACAGACACAGCGATCAGCGGTGCCAGGATGCCGGAGATCTGTGCAGAGCGCACAACAGTCGATGGCACTTCGCGAAGCGTGAAGCCTTCCACAAAGATCATGGAGAAGAAGCTCTTCTGATCAACTGGCGTATCAGACGTCGTGCCCATCACCTTGTTGAACGGGAAGCTGAGCATACCCACGAGGATACCAAAGCCCACGGTCACGCCTGCAGCCTCGGTCGGCGAGAAGCGGCCCGTGTAGATGCCCCAGAGCACGAGGCCGATGGCGAAGAAGCCCAGCCAAGCACCGAGACCCGTTTTGAGGACACGCACCACGTCGAGCGAGATGATGTAGCCCCAGCCGTTCTTCCAGCAGACGACGAAACAAGCGACCATCATGGCCAGAACCATGAGGGAGCCCGGGATGATGCCCGCGATGAAGAGGTCCGAGATCGGCAGGTTCATCAAGAAGCCGTAGACGATGAAGATGATCGACGGTGGGATAATGATGCCCACACAACCGCCTGCTGCGGCGGTAGCTGCCGAGAAGCGTTCGTCATAGCCGCCTTTGACCATTTCCGGATGCAGCATCGAACCGATGGTGGCCGTGGTGGCCGAGTTCGAGCCCGAGATGGCTGCGAAGAGGCCGCAAGCACCGAGCGCCGCCATGGCGAGACCGCCACGGATCCAGCCCAGACAGGCATAGGCGAAGTCCGACAATCGTTTGGCGATCCCTGACTTGTTGATCAGGTCCCCCGTCAGAATGAAGAGAGGCATGGCCATGAGCGCGAAGCCGTCTTTGAAGACGTTGAGAAGCTCTGCTCCCGTGTTGTCGAGCGTGAGGTCGAGCACGAAGCTGCAGCCCACAACCCAGTAGAAGATAATCAGCAGGACCGGCGTTCCCATCATGAAGAGGAACGTCACGCCAAGCGATATGATGGTGATCAAGGTTGCGTCGGTCATTAGGTGTCTCCCCCGATCACGGCTTGCTCGATCATTGGGCCTCCGGAGCGGAACTTGCGAAGGTCCTCAAGGATGTTCTCGATGGCGCGAGTGGCCAGCAGGATGAAGCATAGTGGCATCGTGACAAGGAACCACCAGCGCATGATGTCGTCGGTGCCCAGCACGATTGCGAAGTTGTCGTAGGCGTTGACTGTGACGCGTGCCGTCGTGGTCACCACGATCACGCAGAAAATCAGCCAGAGCACGTTGTCGAAGGTCAGCCAGAAGAGCTGACCCGAACGCCCCATGCGGGAGCGGAACTCTGTGAAGCTCAGGTGCGTGCGCAGGCGAATGTTCAACGTCGCGCCGTACCAGGCCATCACCATGAAAAGGAGCGGCGGAATGGTCGTGGACCAAGGGACCTGCACCGAGAAGACAAAACGCTGGATCACCCCGATGAAGATAATCGCGGCCATGATGATGTAGGTATAAACAACGATTGTCCGTTCGGGCGTCCGCTCGAACAAGATCGCAATGATTGGGATGGCGATCAGAATGAACCGGTGGTTATCGCCGGTCGCTGCTTTGAAGAACTCTGCGATCGGAGGCAGGAACGCCGCCAAGAGAGCGAGTGTCAGACATATCGCGATAATGGGGTGCGTGATCGACGTCGTGGGCCTCCCCAGCCGTGCCTCAATCCCTTCGGCGAGGCGTTCGCGATAGTAGAATACGATGGCACCGATCAGCGTGAGGGGTCCGAAAACGAACCACGCAGCGTCGGAGCGATAGGCTTTGACAACTTTGAAATTGATGTCGCCGGCGAGCGTCGATCCAACGATCGTCGCCATATCAGACCAAGTGGACACTTGGGCTCCCTCCCGTTTTAGCGCCCCGCATTATTGATGCGGTTTTTGCGCGAGTGAGCCGGCCCAATGATGGGCCGGCTCTTGAAGCTTAGGCTAGGTTTAGCCTTTCCACCAGCGACGTGGTTCCACGTTCTCGGGCAGTGTGTCTTCAGAGATCGTGCGCACTTCGTCGTAGATCTCCTGGTAGGTGTCTGCGCCACCCTGCCAGCCGTTGATACGCTCGCGCCACTCTTCCCAGAGCTGCGGCTGGAACTCAGGCGAACACATTTCCTCGGCCTTACGGAGCTCTTCTTTGCTGAGGAACGCGTTACGCACGTTGTTCTGCGCGAAGATCGTGCCTGGCAGCTGCGGATCGGACATGCCGACCGTCTTGACCAGAGCGGCTTCGTTTGCAGCCTGAACGTGGGTCTGCGCCCAGTATGCCGATTCCATCACAGCATCCTGCAGCTCGCCACCGAGACCGTCGAAGACTTCGGCGGACATTGCGGTGTGCTCGGTGCCGCAGAAGAAGTTCAGGTGAACCGACTGGGAAACCACGGGCGACATGTTTGCGTAGGCCACCGCCGACGCCCAAGTCTCTGCACCGTCGATGAGGCCCTGCTTAAGACCATCGAGGGTTTCTTCCCATGCAACCGGAACTGGGTTCAGGTTCAGCGCGGTCATGGCGATACGGCCAAGCTGCGTGCCCGTCACACGGTTCTTCGTGCCGAAGAGCTGCTCAACGGAGGTCACCGTCGGCTTGTCTTCCCATGCCAGACCAAGCTGGATGCCGCGGAGTTCGGCGTGGCTGAAGAGGAACTTCAGGCCGTGACGACGCTCATACGGCTCGCGCAGAAGCGCTTGTGACTTGGGCGAGTACAGGAAGTGATACTGGTCAGCGCGGTTACGGAACATGTACGCGTAGTCCAGAACGTTCAGGTACGGCGCGCCGCCTGCGGAGTTCTGAGTGGATGCTGCGTAGATGTCGACGATGCCCTGCTGCGTTTTCTCAACGCAGGAGACCTGACCACAGATCTGGTTGTTGCCGATGAACTCGACGCGAATCTCACCATCGGTGCGCGCTTCGAGGTCACGGGCAAATTCGAGTGCGCCAGCGCGCTCGATCAGCAGGTTTTGCGGGTTAAAACCAGCCGCGCCGAACTTCAGCGTGTACTTGGCTTCTTTCGCAAAGCGGCGCTCGTACGTGGACTGAGCTGCTGCTGCCAGGTTGTTCGGCGTCATAATGCCGCCGAGGGCGCTCGCCGCCAAAAGCGTCGAGCTCAGGCCATAAGTGCCCGAAATCTTAAAGAAATCTCGGCGTGAGATCCCCCCGATGCGATCTTTTATCTTCATTGCTTCCTCCCATTTTGGCAATTTTTGAGATTACTATTATCAAAAAATGCTAGATTAGCTTTTTCCGTTTGCATAGAGTTTTTTTCGTAAAGACGGAGGATTGCCTTGGAAACTGACTACATAATTGTAGGTGCTGGCTCCGCTGGCTGTGTCTTGGCAAACCGTCTTAGTGCCGATCCAAAGCGCAAAGTCGTGCTGCTTGAAGCTGGTGGCCGGGATACAAATCCGTGGATCCACATCCCCGTCGGGTACTTCAAAACAATGCACAATCCGAACGTGGACTGGTGCTACAGAACTGAACCCGATGAAGGACTTAACGGTCGCAGCATTGATTGGCCGCGCGGCAAGGTCCTCGGTGGGTCTTCCTCGCTAAATGGCCTTCTTTACGTCCGTGGACAGCCTCAAGACTATGATCGTTGGGCCCAAATGGGCAACCCGGGATGGGGGTGGGAGGATGTTCTCCCGCTGTTTAAGCGGTCTGAGGATCAGGAGCGTGGGGCAGATGACTTCCATGGCGCGGGCGGCAACCTTTCTGTGTCGAACATGCGCCTGCAGCGTCCGATCTGCGACGCGTGGGTGGCTGCGGCGCAGACGGCCGGCTACCCGTTCAACCCTGATTACAACGGCAAAGACCAAGAAGGCGTGGGATATTTCCAACTTACCACGCGCAATGGGCGCCGTTGTTCGAGCGCCGTCGCCTTCCTTGGGCCAGCGCGGTCTCGCCCGAATCTCTCGATCATCACGAATGCGCCGGCGAATCGCATCCTCTTTGAAGGCAAACGCGCCGTCGGCATCGAATATCGCGACCGGTCTGGCGCGCTGAAGACAGTGAAAGCACGTCGCGAGGTCATCATCTCAGGCGGCGCGATCGGCTCCCCTCACCTCTTGATGCTTTCGGGCATCGGCGCGGCGGACGAGCTTAAGCAGCAAGGTGTCGCGGTTCAGCATGATTTGCCGCTCGTTGGTAAGAACCTTCAAGATCACCTGCAGGCGCGTCTCGTCTTCAAATGTAACGAGCCCACGCTGAACGATGAAGTGCGCAGCCTCTTCAATCAGGCGCGGATCGCGGCGAAATACGCTCTCTTCCGTGCGGGCCCGATGACGATGGCCGCGAGCCTCGCCGTGGGCTTTTTCAAGACGGGCGATCACGTTGAGACGCCGGATATCCAGTTCCACGTGCAGCCCTGGTCTGCGGATAGCCCCGGAGAAGGCGTGCATCCGTTCTCGGCCTTCACGATGTCTGTGTGCCAGCTCAGGCCTGAGAGCCGGGGTGAAGTGCGCCTCGTCTCGAATGATCCGAAGGTCTATCCGGAGCTTCATCCGAACTACCTGGCCACGGAAACCGATCGCCGCACGCTGGTTGCAGGCGTCAACATCGCCCGCCACATCGCGCAATGTGAGCCGTTGTCCCACAAGATCTCGGAAGAGTTCCGGCCGCCAGCTGACCTCAGCATGGATGATTACGAAGGCACGCTCGATTGGGCGCGCAACAACTCGGTGTCGATCTATCACCCGACTGGCACCTGCAAGATGGGCCCGGGCAAGGATGCAGTCGTTGATCCGCGCCTCAAGGTCCATGGGGTCGAAGGGCTGCGGATCGCAGATTGCTCCATCATGCCCGAGATCGTGTCCGGCAATACGAACGCACCTGCGATCATGATCGGCGAGAAAGCCTCCGACATCATCATCGAGGACGAGCAGAAAGCGCTGATGGCGACGGCCTAAAGGCCGTTACCACACGCCCTCATCGTCATCATCCAGGAGGACGCGCGCCGCGTCCCCTTCGAGGTCATCGTATTGGCTGTGCCTCAGCGTCCAGATGAAACCAGCCAGCGCGCCGAGCCCGAGGATCAGCGAACAGGGCAAGAGGATGACGAGAATATTCATGAGGCGCTCCCCCTGAAGCGGCGCATCGCGTTCAGGACGACGGTGATGGAGCTGGACGACATCGCAATCGAGGCCGCCAGCGGCGTCGCGAACCCAGCGATAAGGTTGTACGCCGTTGAGATATTGATGTTTTGCGCCATCCGGCGGGTGGCTTGGCGGTTCACAGCTAGGCCTTCAGCGATGGTAGTGAGGTCCTTTGAGACAAGGATGGCATCCGCCGCGTTGCGGCTGGTATCAAGCGCGGTGCCCGGCGACATGGAGGCATGAGCCGCTCCCAGCGCAGCCGTATCGTTGAGCCCGTCACCCACCATCAAAGGGCGGGCGCCATCTGCCTCAAGCCTTTTGATAATCTCCAGCTTTTCTTCTGGCCGCACATGGGCGCACACATCGTCGATGCCCAACGCATCGGCCATCTTGGTGGCGTGCGCCTCGGTATCGCCAGTGAGCATCACGCCCTCGTACCCCGCCGCCGCCAACGCCCCGACGGCGTCCTTGCCATCGGGGAGCAACGTTTCCACCGCGCGCAAGACGAAGGTGTCGTCTCCGAAGGAGAAGAGCGTCTCGGTGCTGCCGTCCCTTTGTCCGAGGCTAACCATGTGTGGGCCGAACCGGGCAGCCATCCCCTGCCCTGCCGTCTCCTCAATTTCCGCAAGACGTCTTCCTAGATATTTGATCCCACGGTTTGATGGTGCGATCCATTCGATGGAATGGAAGGAAGCACTATGGGACAAGTTCGTCACGGG
>JAKVCO010000028.1 GCA_022448245.1 Paracoccaceae bacterium | reverse complement strand
CGTTTCGCCATTCTCGTATCCCTTCAAAGGTTTGGGATACACCTTAGATGACTGTCCAGTTTCCTGGGACCACTTCAGGGGCCTGCTGTAACCGAGACGTTAAAATCTGCCCCTTCAACCAATGTCGTAAGTTGGGACGCCGTGTTATTGCCAGTATCGGCGTGACCAGCAACCGCGATGCTATCACTGATAAGGTATTGTGCCAGAGATCGTGGACGAGAGTTCTGGCGAACAACTAAGCGTCGCATCCGCATCTATCGCGGGTACGTCGCAGGTCACCGATGTCAGGCCTGCAAGGCCCAATCCGATACATTCGTTTGGTCCACGACCTGACATCATTGCAGAGCAGGTATTAACGGCAAAGGTCACCGTGGTTGCGGCCGCAAGATCTTTAAAGCTCGCGTTGGAAATATCGAGGTCACAGACAATGGTCGAAGCCGTAGGCAGACCATCTTAGCCGGGGTCTGTGAGCGATACTTTCCAGTCCGGCAACGCAAAAGCTGGGGAAGTGAGCAGCGAAAGAACAAATGCCCCGGCAACAACTGAAGTTCGGCCCTTCGATCGCCTCAATGCACCTATTGGAGCCTTGTTCTTCGACTGCAAAAACAACGAAGGAACCTTCCACCAGACTACGCCTAGACCCATTCGCCGCATGCCCAGTAAATTATTCAAAATTTTAAGCTTTCTGGCGGCGTTGTGAGCTTCGTTCACATGGAAATGCTGAGCCGAATTGTCATAGATCCGCTCATGGATCGGGAAGCCCTTGATGCGGCTTCCACAAACGGCTGATATTATTGGTAAATTCAGATCCAATAAGAAACTTATTGCTGCAGATGAGCACTACCAAAAAGAGCAGCCTTACGACCACTCAGAGCCAATATTTTTGGTGCATTTAAGGCCTCAGACATGGCCCTCAGCGCAAGGTGCACGCGGTACTTGGAGGCCGCGCGCGGGGCTGTCTCAAACGGTGTAGTTCAGCGCCAACCTGCCACCGTCGGCATTGATTGTCTCGCCGGTAACGTAGCTCGCGCGATCGGAAGCAAGGAACGCAACAACGTCGCCGATTTCACGTGCGGCGCCAACGCGGCCGAGGGGCGTGCGCGACATCATCCGCTTCAATGCTTCGGGGTTGTCGTTCACACCTGCGAGCATCGCCGTGTCGATAGAGCCTGGACCTACAGCGTTCACGCGAATGCCATGCGGCGCCATAGCAAGAGCGGCCGATTTGGTAAGCTGCTGCACCCCGCCCTTCGAGGCGCAGTAGGAGGCAATCGCCGGGATCGCAACGATCGCATTGATCGAGGACATGTTGACCACCGACCCCTTAATACCCGCCTCAACCATGGACTTACATGCGCGTTGCGTGGCCAGAAAGACGCCCGTCAGGTTCACATCGATGACATTCTGCCAATCCTCTGGCGTCGCCTCGAGGAAGTCTGCCGGTTTGGCGAGACCAGCGTTGTTGACTAGCACGCTCACGGGCCCATGCTCGGCCTCGATCGCGTCAAAGAGCGCAGCAATCTGGGCACGGTCCCCCATGTCACAGGCGTAGCCATGGCCGCCCAGCTTGGCCGCGGCTTCTTTGGCACCGTCGCCGTTAATGTCAGCGATCAGGACCACGTGGCCCGCTTCCGCCAACGCTTCAGCGCAAGCGAAGCCAATGCCGCGCGCGCCGCCGGTGATAAGTGCATAAGATGTTGCCATGGAAGCCTCCCGTATCTCGGGGTTAGCTAAACCAAGATCGTGGCCGATGGCCATATCTGTTGGGCGCTTTAGTCGTCGTCCTCGAGCGGCTCGATCAACTGCGGACCAGCCGCGCGGTTGGAGTTCACCGCCTTGTCGACCCGGTAGAAGCTCAGAAGATCGTCCACCGCAGGCATCATAAGTGTGGCTGCGCCTTTCCCTTCTTCCCCCAACCATTTGCCCCAAGTCTCTTTCTCAAGGACCACGGGCATCCGCTTGTGGATGGCTGACATCGGGTCGTTGGCCGAACAGGTGACAATTGCGCAGGTGGAGTAGGCTTCGCCGTCCCTGTCCCAATCCTGCCAAACACCCGCGAAGACGAGGGGCTCACCATCTGAGCGATGGATGTACCAGGGCAGACGCTCCTCCTCTGGCGTTTTGGTCCATTCATAAAAGCCTGTCGTTGGGATGAGACACCGACGTTCGCGACAGGCGGCTTTGAAGGCAGGCTTTTCAGCAATCGTTTCTGAACGGGCGTTGATCAGCAGCGGTCCACCGTTCGTGGTCTTGTACCAATGGGGCAGAAACCCCCACCGCATCGCCTTCAGGCGGCGCCCTTCATCGGAAATGACGACATGCACCGAATTGGTCGGACAGACGTTATACCTTGGGCCTTCCGGCAGATCATTCGAAGGCGTCGCCGCGAAAAGCTGCACCATCGCATCGTCGGGCAGCGTAATGGCGAAACGCCCGCACATCAGGAGCGACCCAGGCTCGAGTAGCGAAGCGACCCCGTGGCCGTGAGGGCCTTGTGCAGCTTGAGCCAGAGCGCCTGAAAGCCGATAGGTTCGAGCCCGGAGGCCTTTACGATCTCGGAGAGCCGCGTTTTCCCATCAATGCGGCCAATGATGGCTGCGGCTTCTTCGGGCAGCTTCAGCCGGAACGTCACGCCCTGGGTTGTCATTTTAAGCGGCTTGCCCGCCGCCACTGCCTTGGCGAGAACGTGGCGCGGCGCATCAAGATGCGGGACAAGCCCCATAGAAGGTACCGTCACCTGCGCGCTGACCTCGCCTTTGCGCTGCGCGTAGCCCGTATATTTGCCGAGTGTGCCCCGAAGCTTTTCGCAAAGCGCAATGGCTACAACGGGGTCCATGCCCTCAGGCACCTCGGTGATCATACCAAGATCATAGAGCGCAGGCGCATCCCATCGCGTCAGCTCCAGCCCCGCTTCGCCCAGCGCAGCCAACCATTCGTCCACGCGATAGGCCCGATCTTGGGCATAAAGCAGAAGGTCATAGAAGCCGGACGGATCGCGCAACTGATCGGAAAGGAGCGCATTGCGCCGGAAGGGATGCCACTCGGGCAGCGTCGCCATGACCTTCTTGGCGGCCTCCAGCTTTTCTTCCGGGGGCAGCGCGCCATAGAGCCCGTTGAAGGCTTCCTGCAAAGGGTAGACACCAGACCGACCGGATGGGGCGTAGACCATGAAGCCGAGCCCGGCCCCCGGATTAAGGGCACGTTCGAGAGCCTTTAGCCCGGCGACGGGGTCTTTAAGGTGATGCAGCACACCGCAACAGTCGATGTAGTCAAAGCTGCCATAGTCGGCGGCATCAACAAGGCTCCCCGTCTCGAACCGCACGCCTTTAAGGCGCCGCTTTGCAATGCGGGCCTCTGCGATTTCGCGCGCAGCTTTGGATTGATCGAGGTAGGTAATCTCGTAAGGGGCTTTGGCATCTGCCAGGACTTGCGCCAGCATCACAAGTCCGTCGCCTGTCCCACCCCCGGCAACGAGAACCTTGAACGGTTGGCTCCAGTCACGCGCCCCGCCGTAGAGGACAGTGTCGATTTCATGGGGATGCGAGGGCGATCCGGTTACGAGGCGTTTGGCTTCGTCTGCTGGATCGCGAGCAGGATAAGGAAAGGCGTCATAGTGCTGATCAGTCATGCACACTTTCTGCCGGCCTCCCGCGACAAAAGAAAGGGGCGCGCGGTGTTATCCGCACGCCCCCTTTTTGAGAAGCCTAAGGCTTACTTCTTGGTGATGCGCCCGTCGAGAGCAGCAGCACCCGTGCCATTTGCGGCGATGTATTCTGCCACAACGTCCGCGAGGTCCGGGCCGAAGTCATAGGCGTTCATGCCCTTCTCTTCGAAGACGGAGTAGCCGTCGCCGCCGCCACGCATGAAGTTGTTGGACGCGATGCCGTAGACCTTGTCGGCCTCGAGCGGCATGAAGGCGCCGTCCATCTCGACCATGACGTCGGAGATGCGCGAGCCGACTTCAGCGGCTGCATCAAACGTGTACTTCAGGCCGCCGACCTGCGGGAAACGGCCAGAGCCGTCCTCAATGCGGGACACACCGTTCTCCAGCGCTTCAAGAACGCCTGCGCCGTTCAGCTGGAACGTGGCTAGCGTGTTCTGGAACGGCAGCACCGTCAGCACTTCGCCCATGGTCACATCGCCCGCGTCGAGCGAGGCACGCAGACCACCGCCGTTCTGGAACACGATCTGGATGCCCTGGTCCTTCACACGATCAAGGATCGCTGCGGAAACGAGGTTGCCCATCTCGCACTCTTCGGCGCGGCAGAAGGAACGATCGCCCTCAACCGCGTTCTCGGAGAAGCCAATCACTTCCTGCTGCATCGCCTCGATCGGCGCGCCGAGCTCAGCCACGCGGGCGGCCACGGCGGCGTCAGGTGCCACGGAGGCGTCGAGGAGCTTCGATTCACCGGCGGAAGCCGTGACGTTACCGTCATCATCGAAGGTCAGCGTGAGGTGACCCACGTACTTGGAGTAGGCATAGGCCTGAACGACAGGCACACCGGATGCGTTGATCAGCGGATAGGCGTCGGCGCCCTCTTCGCTGTTGGACAACAGTGTGTGGGAGTGGCCGCCCACGACCGCATCAACACCGGCTACGTCCTGAGCAATCTCGAGGTCTTTCACGAGGCCCACGTGCGTCAGCGCGATGATCTTGTCGACGCCAGCGGCTTCCATGTCAGCCACGTCCTGCTGGAGCGACTCGATTTCGTCCATGAAGACAACGCTGGACCCCGGCGAGGAGATCTCGGCTGTGTCCGTCGTCAACGCCGACACAAGACCGATCTTCTCACCGCCCACTTCGAGCACGACGGAGTTCAAGAGCTTGCCGTTGAGGTCGTTGTTGCCGGAGAGATCGAGGTTGCCGGAGATCACCGGGAAATCGACTTGGTCGATGAAGGACGCGAGCCCGGCTGGGCCGTTGTTGAATTCGTGGTTGCCGGCCGCCATAGCGTCAAAGCCGATCTCGTTCATGAATTCGGCCGCTGCCTCACCTGCGTAGGTGGTGAAGAAGGGCGAGCCCTGGAACTGGTCGCCTGCGTCCACGACGATCACGTTCTGGCCGTCGAGTTCGGCGCGCAGCCCGTCGATCATGGTTTTGACGCGTGCCACACCGCCAAAGCACTCACCTGCCGCATCGTCTTCGGCGTTACAGGTAGAATCATACCGGTTAATCGGCTGGATTCGGCTGTGCAGGTCGTTGATGTGAATGATGTGCAGCGTGTAGTCGGCGGCGGCCATGGAACCCATAAGGGCAAAGGCCGAGCAGCATGTAAAAAGGCGCATAGTGCGAAACTCCCAGGTGGTCTGATGCGGGTAGGATGCCCAAGTCGTCCGGAATTGCAAAGGTTTGGTTCCAGATCGCGCTTGACGACGCCCCTGACGTGGAGGCAATGCACGCGTGTTATGCTGATCTACAAAATTTTCCGCCCTGCTGAGTGGGACGCGCTTTCGGCTGCCGGCAGCACCCTTGGTGCCCCGGTGGATCTGGCTGATGGGTTCATCCATTTCTCGACCGCAGAAACCGTCCGTGAAACCGCCGAACGCCACTTTGCGCAAGAAGGCGACCTCATGCTCGCTGCGGTGGAAACCGAGGGCATGGAAGCTGATCTCAAATGGGAAATATCCCGCGGCGGCGCCCTCTTCCCGCATCTGTATCGCGAACTGCGCGCACAAGAAGTGCTATGGACCGCGCCACTTCCCCGCGAGGGTGACGTTCATGTCTTCCCCGGCAACATCGGCGGCGACGCCTCGTGAGGCTCGTAGACCGCGCCTCGCTCGCGCTCTTTCACAAGCTTGACCCTGAGCACGCCCACGGGCTCGCAATCCGCGCGCTGCAAACTGGCGTTGTGCCCAAGGCCCGCTACAGACCCTCGCCGCGGCTTGCGACCTCGATTGGCCCCATTGGCTTGGCGTCTCCAGTCGGTCTCGCGGCGGGTTTTGATAAGAACGCGGAGGCCGTCAACGCGCTCGCAGGCTGCGGTTTCGGTTGGCTCGAAGTGGGCGCTGCCACGCCGCGCCCCCAGCCCGGAAACCCCAAGCCCCGCCTCTTCCGCCTCAGCGAAGACCGCGCCGCGATCAACCGCTTTGGCTTTAACAATGAGGGCATGGAAACCATCGCCCAGCGCCTCGCGGGTTACCAAGGGAGTGTCCCGCTCGGCCTGAACCTCGGCGCCAACAAGGACAGCGGCGACAGGGCCGCCGACTACGTCACAGTCTTCAAACACTGCGCGCCCCACGTAGATTTCGCGACGGTGAATATCTCTTCACCGAACACCGAGCGCCTGCGCGACCTGCAGGGCGCCGATGCTCTGCGCGCCCTCTTGGGCGGCGTGGTGGATGCCCGCGCCGCGCTCAAAGATCCTCGTCCTGTTTTCCTCAAGATCGCACCCGACCTTTCCGAGCACGAACTTGAAGACATCGCGCGCATCGCAGCCGAGGCCGGGATCGACGCGATTATCGCGACGAACACGACCCTCGCCCGAGAAGGCCTTTCCTCAAAGCACGCTCCTGAAAAAGGTGGCCTCTCCGGCGCCCCTCTCATGGAGAAATCCACCCGCGTACTCGCGCGGCTTTCAACGCTCACCGACCTGCACCTTATTGGTGTTGGCGGCGTGGCCAGCGCCGAAGATGCCTATGCGAAGATCAAAGCCGGGGCCTGTGCCGTACAACTCTACACGGCGCTGATCTATGGCGGCATCGGCCTCGTGGACGAAATCACCAAAGGCCTCGACGCACTCCTGGCCCGCGACGGACACATCTCCATCGCCGGCGCCATAGGAAGCGACCGCGACCGCTGGCTCGGCTAAGCGCGCGCCCACCTTCTTCGTGCATCGTACTTCCCCCGGAGGCTCCAAAGGCCCGCCGCGGGCGCCGTCACTTCGGAAAAGAAGCCCCCATCAAGCAGAACGCTCCAAGGCAGAATATCTGCTCAAGAGCGTAAAGAACCGTGCCACGAAGAGGCACACTACCGCCGCCCAAAGCCCCGTATTGCCGAGCGGCCAAAACAGAGCGATAGCTGTCAAATAGGCCGCGAAAGACCAAGCCATCATCACCGCCATGTCGCGAGTTCGCGTCGCACCGATAAAGACACCGTCCATCAAGAAACTACCTGCGGCAATTACCGGCATGACAACGAGCCAGGGCAGATAGTGCCGCGCCTCCTCGCGCACGTCTGGCGCGGTGGTCATCGTGTCAATGATTGCGCCGCCAGCCATCGCGTAGGCCGCCGTCAAGCAAAGCGCAGTGCCGAACGTCCATTGACCGCAAATGACAACCGCGCGCCGAAGAGCGGGCCTGTCCCCCGCTCCAAGCGTCCGCGCCACCAAGGCCTCAACGGCGAAGGCAAAGCCATCGAGGCCGTAACTCGCCACGTAAAGAAACTGGATCAGCACCTGATTAGCGGCAAGGGTCTCCTCCCCAAACCGGGCGCCCAGAAACAGAAAGCTGGTAAATGCCGCCATAAGAAAGACCGACCGGATGGTGATGTCACGGCTTACTGAGAACAATCGGGCGAGCGGCTCAGGCTGGCGCAGCCGTGCCCGATCGCGCCACACGCGGCCTGCAAAAACGGCGCGACAGAACCAAAGCCCAAGCGCAAGGCCGGCCCACTCCGCGATGAACGTGGCCCAAGCCACGCCGGGCACGCCCATCTCGAGACCCAGCACAAACCACAAGTTCAGCACGATATTGAGACCATTCATCCAAAGCTGAAGCACCAGCACAGCCCGCGTGCGTTCCTGCGCAATCAGCCACCCCGTGATCCCGTAGACAGCAATAGCCGCAGGCGCTGAGAAGATGCGCACCTGAAGATACGCGCGCGCCATCCCCTCGACCTCGGCCGTCGACGGCGCCATCAAAAGCCCAAAGGCAATGAGCGGGCTCTGAAACAAGATCAGCACGCCGCCAGCAACAAAGGCGATGATGAGAGCCCGCACAAAGATCGCCTCAACTTCGGCTTGATCCCCTGCCCCTAGCGCTTGCCCGGCCAGGCCTGTCGTCCCCATGCGCAGGAACCCAAAGAACCAGTACAACGTCGACAAGATCACCGCGCCGAGGCCGACAGCACCGATTGGGGCAGCCTCTCCCATTTGACCAACGACGCCGGTATCGACGACACCGAGCAGCGGCACCGTGACGTTCGACAGCACGACGGGAACAGCAATGGCGAGAACACGCCTATGCGTGATCTCAGCCATTCGAGGGCTGGTCTTTATGCGGCATCACAAAATGACAGGTAGCTTGCGCGAAAGGACGATCACGATTGTCTTGCCATCCCTCCACCTGGACGCTCGCATAGCGCCGCCCAGATCGCGTGATACGCGCCCGGGCATAGGCATCGCGCGGCAGCCCCGAGCGTAAGTAATCAACAGTGAAATCGATCGTCTTGGGCAAGCGCGGCAGCACAATGTGATCCGGCTCATCGGTTTCAATCACGCCTGCTTCAAGATCTGCCCAGAGTGACGCCCAGCTGAGCGACACAACTGCCGTCACTTCAAGAAACGCAGCCGTCACGCCACCATGCAGCGCCGGCAACATCGGGTTTCCGATGAGTTTGTCGTCATAGGCCAAAAGCCCGGTCAGCTCATCACCGCGCCGATCAAAGGTGATGCCAAGAAACTGAATGTACGGGATACCGCCAACGAGCGCGCCCAAAAGCGCGTCCCGTCTTTGTTTAACAACTTGAACGGGCTCAGGCTTTTTCATTTCGATGCGAGCTCCACCGTGAATGCGCCTGTGGCGCTGGCGACCGGGCTCTCACCTTCGTCAAACGCGGTGGCCCGTACAAAAGCGACGGAGCGCGTGACGTGGTAGCATTCGGCCCGTGCCCGAATAGCCTGCCCCGGCGTGGCCGAACGCATGTAATCGATCCTGAGATCCAATGTCGCCGTGCCGCCAGGACCGGAGGGATGACACATCACCGCCGCGCCCCCACAGGTATCCATCAACGCCGAAACCGCCCCGCCCGCAATCACGCCAGTGTCGGGATCCCCAACAAGGCGCTCGTCATAGGGCATGGTGATTTCGGCGACGCCATCTTCGATTTCCTTGATGGTCATCGAAAGGTGTTTCGCATGCGGAATTGCCTCGATGAACATCCGTGCGAGTGTCTTTGGATCGGCAGTCATGGCTCTCTCGTTATGCGAGCTTGAGCCTAGGCGCCAGACCACCGAACGAACAAGCCTGACTGCGCGGTACACGTTCGCGCTAACCTAGTTGAATTCTGCTGAGCGCACGGTAGCTTACCCATGGGAGGAGAATGATGGCCGAAACACGACTGTCGTTTAAAGAGATGTGCTCGAAGTTCGATGTCACTCCGCGCACGCTCAGATATTACGAATATATCGAACTGCTCTCTCCCGAGCGGCAAGGCCGTTCGCGCTTTTATGGCCCGACAGAGATCGCGCGTATGACGCTCATTCTCCGGGGACGGCGTTGGGGCTTCTCACTTGAAGATCTGCGTCAATGGCTTCTGATCTACGAGAACGAGGGTTCCGAGAAACAGCTAGCGACCTTTGTCGAATACGCCGAACGCCAGATAAGTGAATTGCGCGAAAAACAGGTGGAGCTGGAGCAGGTCATCAGCGAGCTCGAAGGCCTGTCTGCGTCCATCCAAAAGGACCTCGGCGCGGCCTAAGTTCAACTGACCAAGCGTCAATTCCGATCGCTCTAGACGCTAAGATCAATCCTTTCGTGCGTCTCAAAGCTGCCCCCAAAGCGGTTTGGGCTGAGGAAAGTTGCGCGAGAGCCCTCTGGACTTTGCATACTTATCCCGCCCGTTCTTTTGACGCCGCGTCACATTTACGTGCACGTAAACTTTGCTTGTAAGATGGACTTCGAATCCGCAGCTAGGGTGCAGTCACACGCAGCCGCTGCGAGGAACGGAAAGATGACCAAAGAGAACACGATGACCATTCGCGAAATGTGCGACGCCTATGATGTGACGCCACGCACCCTTCGCTTCTACGAAGCAAAAGAACTGCTGCAGCCTGTTCGGCAAGGCACCAAGCGCTTGTTCACCAAGCGCGACCGTGCCCGCCTCAAGCTGATCCTGCGTGGTAAGCGCTTTGGGTTCAGCCTCGAAGAAATCCGGCAGCTTCTGGCGCTCTACGACCTTGGCGACAGCCAAGCTACTCAGATCCGCAAGACGCGGGAAATCGCCGCCAAACACCTCAACGGCATGATCGCCCAGCGCGACGAGCTGACGAGTGCAATCGAAGAACTACGCGACCAACTAGGCTGGGCCGACCGCATCCTTGCGGACATGGACCAGGTAGAAGCCGCTCAATAAAAACCGCAAGATTGGGAGACTTAAATGCCAACCTTCACCGCCCCGACTAAAGACCAGCAGTTCATCCTGCACGATCTTTTGAGAATCGCCGAGCAGGACGTGCCAGGCTACGAAGACCTCGACCGCGAGTTCACGGACGCCGTCCTGACCGAGGCAGGCAAACTCGCCATGGAAGTGCTCCACCCGCTGAACAGCACGGGCGACAAAGAAGGCTGCCACCTCGAAAACGGCGTGGTCCGCGTACCTGCCGGCTTCAAGGAAGCCTATGACCAGATGGCCGAAGGCGGCTGGATGGCGATGGATATGCCGGAAGAATACGGCGGTCAGGGCCTTCCCTACATCATTCACACCGCCGCGATGGAGCCGATGGTGTCCGCGAACATGGCCTTCAACATGTACCCGGGCCTCAGCCACGGTAACATGGCAGCCATCCTTGCCCACGGCACCGAAGAGCAGAAGCAAACCTACCTGCCCAAGATGTGCTCCGGCGAATGGTCGGGCACGATGAACCTGACGGAGCCTCATTGCGGTACCGACCTGGGCCTCATGCGCACCAAAGCTGTTCCCCAGGGCGACGGCACCTACAAGATCTCCGGCCAGAAAATCTGGATCTCCGCCGGTGAGCACGAGATGTCCGAGAACATCATCCACCTGGTCCTTGCCAAAATCCCTGGCGGCCCCGATGGCGTCAAAGGCATCTCGCTCTTTATCGTGCCGAAGTTCCTCGTTAACGAAGACGGCTCGCTCGGTCAGCGGAACTCCGTGTCCTGCGGCGGCCTTGAAGAGAAAATGGGCATCCACGGCAACTCCACCTGCGTGATCAACCATGATGAGAGCATCGGCTACCTCATCGGTGAAGAGCACAAAGGCATGCGCGCCATGTTCGTCATGATGAACGAAGCGCGCCTCGGCGTGGGCCTGCAGGGCTACGCTCAGGGTGAGATCGCCTACCAAAACGCCCTCGGCTTCGCGAAGGACCGTATCCAAGGCCGCGCCGTGACCGGTGCAGAAGCGCCCGAGAAGGCCGCTGATCCGATCATCGTGCACCCTGACGTGCGCCGTAACCTACTGGATCAAAAGAGCTTTGTGGAAGGCGCTCGCGCGCTCACCTACTGGGGCTCGTCGATGCTCGATCGCGGCCACCGCTTGGGTGACAAAGACGCCGAAGACATGATGAGCCTGCTCACGCCGGTCATCAAAGGCTTCCTGACCGACAAAGGCTTCGAGACCTGTGTAAACGCGCAGCAGACGCTCGGCGGCTCCGGCTTCACCCAAGAATGGGGCCTCGAACAGTTCGTTCGCGATGCACGCATCACGATGATCTACGAGGGCACCAACGGCGTTCAGTCGCTTGACCTTGTGGGCCGTAAACTCGGCCTCAACGGCGGCAAGACGGTCATGGCCTTCTTCGACATGGTGAAGAACTTCATCAAGGAGAACGAAGATCATGAAGAGCTCAAGAAAGACTTCCTTGAGCCGCTGAAAGCCGCGTCCAAGGATCTTCAGGCTGCGGGCATGTATTTCATGCAAGAAGGGATGAAGAACCCGAACAACGCGCTGAGCGGGTCGTATGACTTCATGCACCTCTTCGGTCACGTGGCTCTTGGCCTCATGTGGGCCCGTATGGCCAAGGCGTCCTATGAAGCTCTCGAAGCCGGCGCCTCGGATACCGAATTCTACAACACCAAGCTGGCGACAGGCCGCTACTACATGGCGCGCCCCCTCAAGATGACGGGCACACACCTGGCCCGCATCCAAACGGGCGGCGGGACTGTGATGGCGCTGGATGCAGCGAGCTTCTAAGCTCAGCTAGTTCCTGAAAAAGAATGGCGCGGCGCACCCGAATGGGCGTGCCGCGCTTTCACGTTCTGCCCTGAGAAGCCCTCGCTCAAAATTTGACGATTGCCCCGCTGAAACGCGGGCCCTCCGGGGGGAGTATTTTAGGAAAGATGAAGGTGGCGGCTGGCGCCCTGTCATCCAACGCTTAGTCGCTAGGCGCAGCCACGCCGGACGACAGAACTTCACCTTTCACGGCCATCGACTCTCCAGCCTGTACCGCAGCTCCAATCTGCAGCATCTTGGTGAACGGAATCTTAACTTCATTTTTCCGAAAATACTCCACGGGGGTCCGGGGGTGTGAAACCCCCGGCGCCGACATAAACATCAGGAGACGCTTATGACCCTTCAACTCCATTGCTTCGGTGAAAGCGGAAACTCTTACAAAGCCGCTCTTGCTTTGGAGCTTTCTGGTCTAGAATGGCAGCCCGTTAAGGTTGACTTCTTCGCCGGCGCGACGCGGTCAGACGCGTTCCGCGAGTTCAACGCCATGGCGGAGGCCCCTGTGCTTGTAGATGGGGATTTCCAACTCACGCAGTCGGGCGCAATTCAGCAGTGGGTCACAGACCAGACGGGCAGGCACGGCGGTGAGGCTCAAGACAAATACGAAGTTCTACGGTGGGTGCTGTGGGACAATCACAAGCTCTCGTCGCAAGCAGGCATGCTCAGATTCTTGATGAACTTCCTGCCAGAAGAAAAGCGCCCCGCGGAGGTCATCGCCTTCACGCAAGGGCGCCTCAAGGCAGCGTACACCACGCTTGATACGCATCTTGCGGGCCGTGACTGGATTATGGGCAGCGGCATCACAAACGCCGACATTTCCTGCTGTGCCTATCTCTTCTACCCAGAACCCTTCGGCTTTGACCGCAAGGATTGGCCCAATATCGACCGGTGGTTGAGCAACATCGAGGGAGTACCTGGGTGGAAGCATCCCTACGACCTTATGCCCGGGCACCCATCTGACCGCGGCTAACTTTTGCCATCGGTCGGCGCTAGCGAGGCACCATGATCGCCCGCGTCGCCCTTTTTGGCATCTACGGCTACCAGCGCTGGCTCTCGCCGCGCAAAGACTACCGATGCGCCTATTCTGTTCGCCATGGCGGCACAGGGTGTTCGGGCTGTGCCAAGCACGCCATTCGAGACCACGGCTTCTTCACTGCGATCCCGCTGATCAAGCAGCGGTTCGCTGACTGTAAACTCGCAGCCCAAGCTTTCGCAGCCGAGCGCGCTGAGACCGAAGAAGAGCGAAAGAAGCGCCGTAAAGAACGTCGCCGCAAGACCTGCAGTTGCTGTGTCGAGGCCCCTCTTTACGCCCCGGCGAGTTGCAGGCTCTCATCCGCTGCGCGCGGCGGCAGCACCAAGACGTGCGATACTAATCCCTGCGATGGAGACATCGGCTGCGGGGCCTGCAGTATCGACGTCTGCTCCTGCGGGGGCTGAAGCTCTCTAAAAAGTACCCAGATCGTGCGCATGTAACGCGACGTGACGTTCGCGTCACCCGCGCAAATTGCTTACATTGCTGCCAGACCACGCTGCTCTTCAGCGTGAGGACGACGGCTGGGGCTCATCCCCCCGGGACTAAAGGAGAGGTTTATGACCACCGACGCCTATATCTATGATGCCGTGCGCTCGCCGCGCGGAAAGGGCCGCAAAGACGGCGCCCTGCACGAGGTCACCTCGGCACGCCTTTCGATCCAGATGCTCAACGCCATCAAGGAACGCAACGGCCTTGAGGGACATGCCGTAGAGGACGTGATCTGGGGCAACGTCACCCAGGTCATGGAACAGGGCGGCTGCCTTGCACGCACGGCTGTCTTGGGCTCGGACCTTGATGAATCGATCCCCGGCCTCTCCATCAACCGCTTCTGCGCCTCGGGCATGGAAGCTGTGAACCTCGCGGCAAACCAAGTGCGGGGCGGCGCGGGCCATGCCTATATCGCTGGCGGCGTCGAGATGATGGGCCGCGTGCCCATGGGTGCAGACGGGGCCGCGATCGCGGCTGACCCCAGCCTCGCCATGGAGCAGTACTTTGTGCCTCAAGGCATCGGTGCGGACATCATCGCCACGGAATACGGCTTCTCCCGCGATGATGCAGACGCGTTCGCTGTGGAATCTCAGCGCCGGGCCGCACAGGCCTGGGACGAGAACCGCTTTGAAAAATCCATCGTCACCGTGCGCGACCAGAACGGTCTGCCGATCCTCGCAGAAGACGAATACATCCGCCGTGGCACCGACATGCAGTCGCTCGGCGCACTTAAAGCGGCCTTCAAGGAGCAGGGCGAGGTGATGCCCGGCTTCGATAAGGTTGCGCTGATCAAGTACCCACACCTCGAGAAGGTGAACCACATCCACCACGCCGGTAACTCCTCGGGCATAGTGGACGGGTCGGCGGCTGTGCTGATCGGCTCCAAGGAATACGGCGAGCGCATGGGCCTGAAGCCGCGTGCGCGCATCAAGTACTCCGCCAAAATTGGCTCGGACCCGACCATCAACCTTACCGGCCCGGTACCCGTGACGGAAAAGATGATGGCTGAGACGGGCCTTAAGGTTTCCGATTTCGACCTTTTTGAAGTCAACGAGGCGTTCTCCTCGGTGGTGCTGCGCTTCATGCAGGCCTTTGATGCCGACCACGACAAGATCAACGTGAACGGCGGCGCGATCGCCATGGGCCACCCGCTGGGTGCCACGGGCGCGATCATTATCGGCACGCTCCTTGATGAGCTTGAGCGTCAGGACAAAGAACTTGGGATGGCCACGCTTTGCGTCGCCTCTGGCATGGGCGCGGCGACCGTGCTGGAACGCGTGTAAGGAGCAAGACAAATGGCTGATTTCACGATGAAAACCGGCGACGACGGCGTCGCCATCATCACCTGGGACGTCGAAAGCAAGTCCATGAACGTCGCCAACGAGCAGGCGTTTATGGAGCTTGATGGCTGCATCGAAGAGGTGCTGTCCAACGACGCTATCAAAGGCGCCGTGATCACTTCCGGCAAGGACAGCTTCGCTGGCGGCATGGACCTCAACGTGCTCGCGCGCATGAAAGAGGACGCGGGCGAAGAGCCGGCGCAGGGCCTTTTTGACGGGATCATGAAGATCCATCACCTGCTGCGTAAAATTGAGCGCGCGGGCATGGAAGCCAAGACCAACAAAGGCGGCAAGCCTATCGCGGCGGCGCTACCTGGCACGGCTGTGGGCATCGGGCTTGAGATCCCTCTCGCCTGCCACCGCATCTTTGCGTCCGACAACCCGAAGGCCAAGATCGGCCTGCCGGAGATCATGGTTGGGATCTTCCCGGGCGCAGGCGGCACGACCCGTCTGGCTTGGAAACTGGGCGCAATGGCCGCCTCTCCCCTGCTGCTGCAGGGCAAGCTGAACGATCCCAAGAAAGCGAAAGCAGCGGGCGTCATCGACGAGGTTGTCGACGATCCCGTGGCTGCGGCACGCGAGTGGGTTCTGAGCGAACCAAAGATCGTGAAGCCATGGGATGAAAAGGGCTACAAGTTCCCGGGCGGCGCGCCCTACCACCCTGCTGGTTTTATGACCTTTGTGGGCGCCTCGGCCATGGTCAACGCCAACACGAACGGCGTCTACCCTGCGGCCAAGGCCCTGCTAAGCGCAGTCTATGAAGGCGCAATGGTGCCCTTCGACACGGCGCTCAAGATCGAGGCGCGCTGGTTCACCAATATCCTCATGAACCCGTCTTCGTCCGCGATGATCCGGTCGCTCTTCCTCAACAAGGAAGCGCTGGAGAAGGGCGCTGTGCGCCCCGACGTACCGGACCAGAAGGTCAAGAAAGTGGGCGTCATGGGTGCAGGCATGATGGGTGCAGGCATCGCACTGGTCTCCGCCATGGCCGGCATCGAGGTCGTGCTGATCGACCAGGCGCAAGAGAGCGCGGACAAAGGCAAGCAATACGCCGCCGATTTCTACGCCAAGGGCGTCTCCCGCGGGAAACTCTCGCAAGAGAAGATGGATACGAACCTCTCGCGCATCACCGCGACAACGGATTACGAAGCGCTCAAAGGCGCGGACCTCATCGTTGAGGCTGTGTTCGAAGACGTGGGCGTAAAGGCTGAAGTGACAAAAAACGTGCTTAAAGTGGTCGGTGAAGACTGCATTTTCGCCACGAACACCTCGACACTGCCCATCACGGAGCTCGCGAAAGCATCCGACAAGCCCGATCAGTTCATCGGCATCCACTTCTTCTCCCCCGTTGAGAAGATGATGCTGGTGGAGATCATCAAAGGCGCAGAAACCGGCGACCGTGCGGTTGCCAAGGCGCTCGACTACGTGCGTCAGATCAAGAAGACGCCGATCGTCGTCAACGACGCGCGCTTCTTCTACGCCAACCGCTGCATCATCCCCTACATCAACGAGGGCATGCGCATGGTGCAGGAAGGCGTGGCCCCTGCCCTGATCGAGAACGCAGCAAAGCTCGTGGGTATGCCGCTTGGCCCGCTCCAGTTGGTGGATGAGACCTCCATCGACCTCGGCGTGAAAATCGCCAAGGCCACGAAGCAGGCCATGGGCGCCGACTACGACGAAACCGTCGACGAAATCCTCTTTTGGATGTTCGAAGAAGGCCGTCTGGGTCGTAAGTCCAACTCCGGCTTCTACGAGTATGACGAGAAGGGCAAACGCCAGGGCCTCTGGGAAGGTCTCGCCGCCCACTACCCCGTAGCGGACGAACAGCCCGACCTCATCGACGTGCAACACCGCTTGCTGATGATCCAGAGCCTTGAGGCCGTGCGTGCCCTCGAAGAAGACGTGCTCATGGACATCCGCGAGGGCGACGTGGGCGCCATTCTCGGCTGGGGCTTCGCGCCTTGGTCCGGTGGCCCGCTCAGCTGGCTCGACATGATCGGCGCGGCCTACGCCGTTGAGCGTACTGGCGATCTGACCACTCGCTTCGGCGAGCGGTTCGAGACGCCCGCGCTGCTCAAAGACCTCGCCGCCAACAACGACAGCTTCTACGGGCGCTTCCAGCCTGCGGTTGCTGCCGAGTAACCGAGCACTTCTTGCAAAAAGAAAACGGGGCCGAAGGAAAGTTCGGCCCCTTTTTTTTGTGTGTAGCTGCTGGTAGTTAAGCTTAGGACATGCGCACCGCAGCATCCGCTGCGCGCAGGCCATCAATGACGGAACGGGCTTCGCGCTGATCCAAAGGCTCGTACATCGACGCCCCATAGGCATGGTCCAAAAGCGATCCCTGCGCGGGCATAAAGGCGAGAGTGCCCTGCCCAACGTAGATCACCTCGTCCCGAGCGAAATGCAGGACAACGACGAGATGCGGTGCCCGCAGGCTCACCCGTTTGATGCCGCGCCAGCCTTCAAGCGTCGAAACCGGAACGAGAGCAAACGGATCGCCCGTGCGCGCCTCAGCGATATCGCTTTCCACCATCACGACCTGATTGGGCAACATCCAGATCCGTTCCTGATTGCCCAACACGCCCGCAGGGACCTCAAGCGGCGCCGCATGGTCTGGGCAGGTCTTGTGATCAGGCCAATTGATGATCCGGTCAATTTCCACAATGCGCTGCGGCCCGCGATCGAAAGTCAGCACCTCGTCCCCCGCGGCGAGCGCTTCGACAGCGCGCCACCCCAAGTTGGTTGCCACCCGGGTCGAGTGCAGTAATCCTGACCGGCGTGTCACGCCGAACTGGTTCGAAAAGTCGATCTCGAGACCCGGCAGGGCGTCTTCCATCTGATCAAACATGTGTGCATCCCCATGAACATGCTGCAAGCGTTTCGCGGTCAGCTGGCAGGCCGTCTTAACCACGTAAGCAGGCTGGTGCGGGGTCGCGGCGGGGATTTGGGCAGGACATGGCAAGATTGCGGCATATTGAAGAAAGTTAATGCCAAAATTGCGGCATCAGCCGGATTGTTTCTGATGGCGCATCAATTGCCGCCGTCGAAACGGTAGCCAAAGCGCTGAATGTCCTCTTTCAGCGTCTTTTCGACGAGCGTCACATCCGATTCGGTGAAGAAGGGACGGTAGTCTCTCGGGCGGTTCGAGCGATTCACATGGGGCAGGTTGAGGGAGAGGCCCAGTTCTTCGCCCAAGGCGGCGGTGTCCTCGGCAAGATGTTCGAACCGCAAGAACCTGCTGCACTGCTCCGTCCCTGAGGCGTCGGTGACGTAGCTGGCATAGGGCGCAGCGGCCAAGCTGGCCTGCGTGTGGCGGTGCGCGAGGAAGTCACTGAACGCCAATTGCTGCGCGAGAGAGACTGCCGGGTGATCAAAGCTCTGCTCTCGAAGCCAATGATAATAGCTGACCAAGCGATCCCACGGATTGCGGACGATGGTGAAAACGTGAAGCTCCGCAAGCTGCGCCGCGCTCAGCCAACCGTCAAGATCTGCGAGCGTCGAATGCTTCCACAGACGCCCGTTGGCTGGCAGCCCTTTTAAGCGGCGACGCCTTTTGACCGCTTTTGGCGTATCGCCCGCCATCACGTCGTCCTTCCCGGCTTTGTCCTCTAGCGCCAAGGCAAGGGAGGTGCCCCCGGTCTTGGGTATGTGAATATAGAGATAGCCCCGTTCGGGTGCGTAAATCACTCCCTGTCCCCCCACCATGCCAGCGCGGCACCAGAGGCCAGGAGCACGGCAATCCCTGCCATGGCCTGAACGTTCAAAGCATGGCCCCAAGCGGCGTAGCCTACGCCTGCGGCCACGATGAGCACTGTGTATTCAAACGCACCGACATAGGCCGGTGCAGCGAGCTGATAGGCCCGCGCAATAAGGGCCACAGCCGTGACAGCCCCCACTGCTTGAAGGGCGCAGAAGAAAAGGATGTGCCATGGCATCGGCGCCCAACCGCGCGTCAGATAGCTCGTCCCGCCCTCAGGCTGCAGCAACAGCCAGACAACCGCGGCCAGCCCAAAGACGGCCAGATACGCGCCGGTCAGCAACCAGGCGTTCTCCTCCCCCGTCCAACTGCGGGTGACCATGCCCCCCATGCCGTAGAAGAACCCTGCGGCGAGCGGGCCAACGGAGAGCCATGTGAGATCGGTCAAAGGCGGCTGCACAACAGCAAGGCAGGCCGCAAACCCTGTGCAGATCAGCAAGGCGCCCACTGGGTCGACACGGCGCCCGCGTGCAAGGTTCATCAGCATGATCCAGAGCGGCGCGGTGAACACCCCAGCCAAAGCCTGCGTCACGGGCAAGAAGCCCACGCAGGCGAAGTAGAACCCCATGCCCAAAGTGATCAGCGCCGAGCGCCCCAAAACACCCCAAGGCTTCGCGGGCCTCAGGCCGCCGTTGGCCAGCAATATTGGCAGGATGAGACACAGCGCCATGGCAGAGCGCACCACATGAAACTGGGCGAGCCCGATGTGCTGAGCGACCTCGGGCATCACGTTGTCGACAGCGCCAATAATCCCCATCCCCGTAAGGGCAAAGAGTGCTGCCCGAAGGGGGCGCGAAGCGATGAGGGCATCAATAACAGCCATACCCCGCTTTGGCGCTTAACAAGCGCGCTCTCAAGCTTCATAACGACACGTCAAAAGGGAGGACGCGACATGGGCTGGATGGCTGACGAAACGGGGCTGGAAAAACGCACGGCGAATTTCGTGCCCTTGACGCCGCTGTCTCACTTGCAACGTGCAAAGGAAGTCTTCCCGAACAAGACCGCAGTGATCTACGGCGATACCTCCTTCAACTACGTCGAATACCATGCGCGCGTGTCGCGCCTGGCCTCAGCGCTGAAAGCCCGCGGTGTGGCGCCGGGCGATGTGGTGGCCGCGATCCTGCCCAACATTCCAGCAATGGTGGAGGCGCATTTCGCAGTGCCCGCAACGGGGGCCGTGCTCAACACGATCAACATCCGGCTTGATGTAGCCACGGTGGCCTACATCTTCGACCATGGCGGCGCGAAGGTCGTGCTGGTTGACAGCGGCTTCATCGGATTGGCCGAGGCCGCGATCGAGGCGATGGAGGGTGAAGCGCCCACCATCATCGAAGTGCCCGATGCCGTCGCGGGTGTGGGCGCCTCCGGAAACTACACGCTCTACGAAGACGTCGTGGCCGAGGGTGATCCCAACGCCCCCTGGCACATGCCCGAGGACGAATGGGAGAGCCTCGCGCTCAATTATACATCAGGCACCACGGGGCGCCCCAAGGGCGTCGTCTATCATCACCGTGGCGCGTATCTGATGACCATGGGCACGGTGATCTCCTGGCGGATGGTGCTGCATCCGGTGTTCCTGGCGATCGTGCCACTTTTCCATTGCAACGGGTGGAACCACAGCTGGATGATGCCGGTTCTCGGTGGCACGGTCGTGTGCTGCCGCGATATCACGCCGAGCGCGATCTATGACGCGATTGCGGACCACGGCGTTTCGCATTTTGGCGGCGCGCCGATCGTGCTGAACATGATCGTCAACGCGCCTGAAGAAACACGCCGGTCCTTCGACCACACGGTTGAGGTCTTCACAGCAGGCGCCCCACCCGCTGCTGCAACGCTCGCTGCCATCGAAGAGCTCGGCTTCAACATCACGCAGGTCTATGGCCTGACCGAGACCTACGGCCACGTCACCGAATGCGTCTGGGACAGCACGTGGGACACCCTCCCCCAAGCAGAAAAAGCCGCCATCAAAGCGCAGCAAGGCGTGCCGTTCCCAATGATGGAAGGCATCGATGTTGTGACCTCCACGGGCGAGAGCATCCCACGCGACGGCACCGCCACGGGCGAGATCGTCATTCGAGGCAACTCGGTCATGAAGGGCTATCTGAAGAACCCTGAGGCCACCGAGGAAGCCTTTGAGGGCGGGCACTTCCATTCCGGGGACATCGCTCTGCGCCATCCCAATGGCTACGTCCAGATTGCAGACCGCGCCAAGGACATCATCATTAGCGGCGGTGAAAACGTTTCCTCCGTTGAGGTTGAGGGGGCGCTAATGCACCACCCGGCGGTCTCACTCTGTGCCGTGGTGGCCAAGCCCGACGATAAATGGGGCGAGGTTCCTTGCGCCTTTGTTGAGCTGAAGCCTGGGCAGACTGTCGAACCAGCCGACTTGATCGCCTTCGCGCGCGAGCGTCTGGCAGGCTTCAAAACGCCCAAACGTGTGGAGTTCATGGAGCTCCCCAAAACCTCGACCGGAAAAATCCAAAAGTTCGAGCTTAGGAAGGTGGCGGCCGATCTCTAGCGCCGCTGCTGAGCTTTGAGACCTCCTGGGTGCGCTTTCATTGCCGCACCCATGCATTTGAGCTACCTTTGCGTCAAACAAAGGCAGAGCAGCCACCAACATGACGGCCCTGAAGGACTACGCCCGGCTGGAAACATCCGGCCTCTGGCGCGCATCGCCTGATGCGCAGCTCAAAGAGGTGTGGGTGTCGTTCGGCGATGCGACTCTGGTGATCTCCGACAACACGGGCAAACCTCTGTCGCATTGGTCGCTGGCGGCTGTATCACGGCTCAACAAGAGCGCGCCTGCCCTTTTCGCGCCCGATCAGGACGCGGCCGAAACCCTTGAGATCGAAGACGAGGATATGATCCGCGCGATCGCAAAGGTGCAGCGGGCCATTCAAAAAGCACGCCCAAAGCCCGGGCTTGTGCGCTGGGGAGTGCTCGGGGCCTCTACTGCGACGATTGCCTGGCTCGCGTTCTTTTGGTTGCCCGGCGCCATGATCGATCAGGCCGTGGCTGTCGTGCCTGACGTGAAGCGGCAAGAGATTGGCGCCGCCCTTCTGACGCGGACGGCCCGCATTGCGGGTCAGCCTTGCTCTGACCCCTTTGGCACCGTGGCCCTGCGTCGGCTTGAGAATGCGGTCGCGCCGGGCGAGACGCTCCACATCATGCGTGAGGGGCTGTCGACCACGGCGGCCCTGCCCGGCGGACATATCTTGATCGGCAGACCGGTCGTTGAGGATCACGATGATCCATCGGTGGCAGCGGGCTACGTCGTGGCCGAGATGACCCGCGCGCGCATCTACGATCCGCTGCGCCGCATTCTCGAAGCATCTGGCCCGTTTGCGGCGTTTAGACTGCTGACAACGGGTGATCTGCCCCCTGACACGCTCGATGCCTACGCAGAGACGGTTCTGATCGAGGATGCCGCGCCCGTGCCAACCGAGGCGCTACTCTTTGCCTTCCGGGATCGGAAGGTTCCTGCGCGCCCCTATGCCTTTGCCGAAGACGTCACAGGCGAGGCCACATTCGAGTTGATCGAGGCCGACCCCTATGAAGGGGTCGCACCTGTCATTCATCTGACCGATGGGGAATGGCTTTCTCTGCAGTCGATCTGCGAGAGCTGATTACTTGCGCGGCACGGCCCGCTCGAACCCCAGTCTAACCGTCGCCTCAAGCGCGCTTTTCACATCGCCATTGGTGCTGAAGGGGCCCACGAGGATCACCTGGCGCTCTTCACCGTCCTTGGTGTACTTTCCGATCCGCGTCGGCAGACCAGCATTTGCAAGGCGCTGAGCCGCGGCGCGGGCTTTATCCATATCAGCAAATGCCGCCGCCTGGATGTTCCGCTTTGCCGGACCGCGCGTCATGAACGGCGACGGCGACTTAGCCGAGATCGTGGCCTGCGGCACCGCGCGGGTTGGATCGAGGTTCGGGTAGATCATGCCCGGGAACTTGTCGCCCACAACCATGCCCGTGTTCCGATCGAACAGGAGGCGCGGCAGGTAGTTCGACCACGCCAGATCGTAGCGGCGCCCATCGATGGGGGACACCACCCCGCGAGTGGAGATTGTGGCCGTTCTTTTCGTCTCATTCGGGATGCCGCGCTGCGGGTTGAGGCGGCCGTCCGTCCATGCCCGCTTGAAGCCCTCAGGCACGGGAGGCAGCGCTGCCGATACGTTCGCCGTTGCGGTTTCAGTGGGTTGCGGGGCGGCTGCAGGCGCCGGGGCGGCAGCGGTCTCAGCCGCCGGGCTCGCAACCTGTTCCTGCGCCGTTGCTGGCGCTTCGGGGGCCGCCGCAGGAGCAGCAGCAGCTTGGCGTGCTTGCGGTCGCGTTTGCGCTGTTGGTGCGGCAGCTGCAGGCGATGCGGGCGCCTCGGGTTCTGTAACACCTGCGGACTCGACGGGTGCTTCTTCGGCGGCAGGCTCTTCAACAGGCGCGGCAGGTGCGGCGGCTTGTTCCACCGGACCAAAGGTCGGCTGACGGTCGCAGATCAACTCCCGGTTGCGCGCAACGCGAGGAACCCAGGTCGTGGAGCCGTCCACGCCAGCGCGGATGTAGATACAGCCATCGTTGTCGACAAAGGATCGGCCGGTGAAGTCATCGGGCGGAAAATTGACCGGGCTCGAGCCCTCCTGAAGCGACTTTGCAGTGACGAGCGTTCCGCAGCTCGATCCGACAATGGCAGCAATGGCAAATACGTGTGACAGCCGCATTCGTTGATCCCCCACAAGATATAGTGGGAAGATGCCTCAAAACCCCAAGTGAGTAAAGAAAAGGATGCCTCTATTTTGTACCAAACATGCGATCACCCGCATCCCCTAGTCCAGGCACGATATATCCGTGTTCATTGAGCTTGGCGTCTAGCGCGGCGGTCACAATCTCAACGTCAGGATGGGCTTCATGCATGGCCGCGACCCCTTCCGCTGCAGCCAAGAGGCAGAGAAAGCGGATGTCTTTGGCCCCAGCTTCCTTGAGCTTAGTGATGGCGGCGATGGCGCTGTTGCCGGTCGCAAGCATGGGGTCCACGGCGATCACCACGCGCTCGCTCAGCGCATCGGGCACTTTGAAGTAATACTCCACCGGTTGCAGAGTCTCCTCATCGCGGTAGAGCCCGACGAAACCTACCCGCGCGCTCGGGATCAGCTCCAGGACGCCATCCAGCAGCCCGTTGCCAGCCCGCAGGATCGAGATCAGGGCAAGCTTCTTACCCGCAAGAGTTGGTGCTTCCATTTCTTGCATCGGGGTCTGAATTGTCTTCGTGGTGAGTGGCAGCTCGCGCGTCACTTCGTAGGCCAGAAACTGGCTGATTTCTCTCAGCAACTGGCGGAAAACGGCGGTCGGCGTTCCAGCCTCACGCATCAGCGTCAGCTTGTGTTGCACCAAAGGGTGATCGACGACGGTCAGCTTTTTCATTTTTTCTCCAATCGCTTGGCAACTTCTGCGCGGGTCTCATCATCGCAGAAGGCGGCGCTCAGCGCGGTTGCGTTGATCTCGGCGAAGTCTTCCTCGCCCCACCCGAAGGTGCGTTCAAGGTCTTCATACTCTTTTGTCATCGTGGTGTCGAAGAACGGAGGATCGTCGGTCGACACGGTAACCATCACGCCAGCTTCGCGAAGCTTTTGGATCGGGTGCTTTGAGAGCGTTGGATAGACGCCCAAAAAGACGTTGGAGCCGGGGCAGCATTCTAGCGTCACGCCTGCTTCTGCCAGATCCTCCACCAGCTTGGGATCTTCGGCTGCGCGCACACCGTGGCCAATCCTTTCGATGCCCAGCGTTTCCCAGCAATCGCGGACCGAGGCAGCATCGCCCCATTCCCCGGCGTGGGCTGTCAGGTGCAGGCCCGCTTCGCGCGCGCAATCAAAGGACCACATGAAATCCGAGGGCTTTCCCATCAATTCCGCCCCAGCGATACCAAATCCTCGGACAAAGTCACCGTAGGTTTCCGCCGCGCAGACAGCCGCTGCTTTGGCCTTTTCAGGACCGAAGTGACGAATACAGGTGATGACGCCCTTGAGCGTGATGCCGTCGACATGTGCTTCCTGCATGGCTGCGAGGTAGTCCTTCCAAGCCTCCAGATCGCCGCCGCCACAGAAATCCGGGCTCACAAAAGTCTCGGCATAGACGACGCCATGATCGGCAAGCTCTTCGAGGACGGCCTGTGTGAGGCGCTGGAACTCCTCAGGCCCGGTGAGCACCGAGCACGCAGCTTCATAGACGCTCAGGAAGTGGTCGAAGTCGCGGTAGGCATAGCCGCCGTCCTCTTTGAAGATCGCGCTCAGGTCCATGCCCTTCTCGGACGCAAGGCCACGGATAAACGACGGTGGTGCGGCCCCCTCTAGATGCAAGTGAAGCTCGACTTTCGGAGTTTGTTTCCAGCTCATAATGCGGCCCTCCCCGGGCCCTGCGTGGGCACGCCCAAATGGGCGGCGATAGTTGCCGCAACATCGGCGAAGTGGAGCGCGGGAAGCGCGCCGCTGCCTTTTGATTTGATCAACACAGGCACCCGCTCGCGGGTGTGCTCGGTCCCGTGCCAAGTGGGATCATTTCCATGGTCAGCCGTCAGCACCAGCATGTCACCGTCGCGCAGTCCGGCCAGAATACGCGGCAGCTGGCTGTCAAACCATTCAAGCGCGCGGGCGTAGCCTGACACATCCCGGCGGTGGCCGTACAAGCTGTCGAATTCCACAAAGTTGGCAAAGGTGAAGGAGCCGTCTTCAGCGGTGCGCGTAAGCGACACAAGGTGTTCCATCAGCTCTGCATCGGGGCCTTTCACCACGTCGCTAATACCTCGCATCGAGAAGATATCGCCAATCTTTCCAACGGCATGCACGGGGCATCCGTCATTGTGCACCCAGTCGCACAACGTCGGCGCAGGCGGCGCGACGGCATAGTCTTTGCGGTTCGAAGTGCGTGTGAAGTCGCCCGGCGCCCCGATAAACGGGCGCGCAATCACGCGGCCAACCTTCATCTCGTGCAGCATCGGGGCGAGCGCTTTGCACATCGCGAGCAGCCGTTCGAGGCCGAAGCTCTCTTCATGGGCCGCAATCTGAAAGACGCTGTCCGCGGAGGTGTAGCAAATCGGTTGCCCGGTTTTTAGATGCTCCTCGCCCAGCCTCGCAATGATTTCGGTCCCGGACGCATGGCAATTGCCGAGGATATCTTCCGTCCCGGCAGCCTGAGCAGCTGCTTGGCGGATGTGTTCAGGAAATGCGGGCGTTTCGATGGGGAAGTAGTGCCAATCCCACGGCACGGGCTGACCTGCGAGCTCCCAATGCCCGGTGGGCGTGTCCTTGCCCGGCGAAACCTCGGTCGCGGCCCCGTACCACCCATCTTTGTGGGTGCCGAGCCCGGCATCAACGCCAGAACCTGCGAGGATCGCCTCATTGAGCCCGAGCGCCGCCAAATGGGGGAGCTTTACCGGGCCACTTCGCCCCTCCTCCGCCTCTCCAGCCCCGCATGCCGCCGCGATGTGGGCAAGCGTGTTCGACCCCTCATCGCCGAATTGATCAGCGTCGGGCGCACCGCCGCAGCCAACGGAGTCGAGCACCACAAGAAACGCGCGGCTCATGGCATGATCCGATCGCGGATGAGATCGGGCGGGGCTGGCCGATCCGTGGTGATTGCAGTGGCGCCGAGGACAGCCGCAGATGCGACTTCGGCAGCCTCCTCGTTTGCCGCGTGGACGAAAGCCATCGGGGCATCTGCCTCAAGGTTCGTACCGATGGGCGCCACATGCGACAGGCCTACTGCAGGATCGATGCGGTCGGTCTCAACGCGGCGCCCGCCGCCTAGTTCAACGACTGCATGGCCCAGCGCCGTGCCATCCCATGCCGCAAGGAAACCTGCTGTCGGCGCCAAAACGGGGCGCTGGATGGGGGCGCTGGCCAAGTGATCCTCGGGGCGCTCCAGCAAGGACGTCGGGCCGCCTTGAGCGGCGATCATCTGGGCGAAACGTTCGGCGGCACGACCGGATTCCAGCGCGCGTGTCAGCTTGAGGTTCGCCTCCGCCTCAGACGCGACAAAACGCGCAAGCACGAGAAGCTCCGCCCCCAGTGCTAGCGCGACTTCCACGATAGGCCCTCGCGCCTCACCGCGCAAAATCGAAAGGATATCAGCGACTTCCAAGGCATTACCCAGAGAGGGCAGCAAGGGCTGAGACATATCCGTGACGAGCGCACATGTCGGGCACTCCGCCCCGTTAGCGGTTTTGACCAGGCTCTCGGCAAGCTCCTTGGCGTCACGCGGGTTACGCATGATGGCACCTGAGCCGACTTTCACGTCCAGCACTAAGGCGCCTAACCCGGCGGCGAGCTTCTTGGACAGGATCGACGCGGTAATGAGATCGAGCGAGGGCACGGTGCCGCTGACATCGCGAATCTTGTAGAGACGGCCATCGGCCGGGGCGATCCGGTCCGTGGGGCCCACAATCGCGGTGCCTACATCTCTGACAATTGCGCGCATTTCCTCGGCGCCGACCGCTGTGGAAACGCCCGGGATCGCTTCAAGCTTGTCGAGCGTACCGCCCGTGTGCCCCAAACCGCGGCCAGAAATCATCGGAACGTAGGCACCGATTGCTGCCAGCATCGGGGCGAGCAAAAGCGAAACGGCATCCCCCACGCCACCGGTCGAATGCTTATCCAGAACGGGGCCCGGCAGATCCCAGGCCATCACATCGCCTGAATCCCGCATCCCTTTCGTCAGCGCCACACGGCCCTCTTCGCCGAGGCCCTGCAGACAAACCGCCATCGCGAAGGCGCCAGCTTGCGCGTCGCTCACACGGCCATCCCCGAGGCCCAGCGCAAAGGCTGCCAGAGCGTCCGACGACGGTCGAATGCCTTGCCTAAGATTGTCGATCAGTAGCCGCGCGTCCATGGGTCAAGCTTTGTCCATGTGGGAGGCGTCAAATGCACCGGGCAAAAGATCACCGACCGTGGTCACAAGGGTCACGCCACTTATTGTCGCCAAAGTCACGGTGACATCACGAGCCGCAAACTCCGCCAGCTTCTGGCGGCATCCGCCGCAGCACGGCACAGGCTCAGGACTGTCTGCGATGACGGCAACTTCCGTTATTTCATATTCGCCAGCTGCGGCCATCGCAGCAATTGCACCTGCTTCGGCGCAGGTGCCTTCCGGGTAGGCAACGTTCTCAACATTGCAGCCAGAATAGATGGCCCCGCTTTTGGTTCGGACAGCCGCGCCCACCTTGAAGTTTGAATACGGCGCGTGGGCGTTTTCGCGCACGGTGCGGGCGGCGGCGAGGAGATCATCAGACATTCAGCGACTCTGTCCAGCGACGCGCCGAATGGCAAGCGAGGGTGGCGAGATTTTTCCACCCCAACGCTGGCTGTGACATGGATGGCCGCGCGCGACCTCAGCCCTCTTTGGTCGCGAAACTTCCAGGCAGGGCGACCTCCAGAATTTCGAGGTCCGCGCTGGGTGACGACAACCGCGTGCGAAGCGCAGGCGGGATGACAAAAGCATCGCCTGCAGACAGCGCCGCGTCCTTTTGCCCCTCTCCCTCGAGCGTGACCTCGCCCGACATCACGAAGCTGAAGTGGATATCGGCATCATGGGTTGCCCATTCGGACCGACCTTCCCCTGCGCGGACAACATGCACGCTGGCGACACCTTTCGTGTGCTCTGCGATTGTCGTGTCGCGGCTTGTGAAGCCCGACAGCCGGAATGGTTCCCATTTGGCTTCTTCCGCGCGGTGATGAACGAAACGCTGCCCATCCCACTCACGGTCTGGGCGGAAGTCGGCTGTGGGTAGCTCCAAGTCATGGTCAATTGTGGTGACGTGTTCAGCCGGGACGCCGATTTCGATCACTTCGATATTGTCTGAAGCATATAGCACGCGATGGCGGATCTCAGGCGGCTGGATCACGCAGTTGCCTGCCTCCAGACGGAAAGGCTCCCCCTGATCTTCGTAGACGAGATCGACCCACCCCTTCAGACAAAAGATCAGCTGAAAGCCGATCGAATGGAAATGCACCATGTCCGGAACCGGTCCCCCATCGGGGATGCGGATGTGTGAGGCGATGATCGACCCGCCGAGCCGCGAGGGAATGAGATCGCGGTAATGCATGCCCGCGCGTCCGATCACCCAAGGGGCTTGATCGGCAATCCGGCGCACGGTGAATTCGTGCTGTGTTTCGGGCATCACTACCGCAGGCGCGAGGGGGACGATTTCGACATGAGTACCCGATGGCGATGTCAAAGAGGTCTCTCCGCCCGCGATCAGCACCGGATCATCGCACAGAACCCGCAGGTGTCCTGGTGGCCCTTCAAGCGTCTGGTCGAAGCGCACCCTAAGGCCGTAGCCGGACAACACGATCACCTGCGGATCATCTGCGGGATAAATCTCGTCCAACCGAAACCCGAGCTTCTTTGTGAAAAAAGGAATGTCTTCGCGCACATCGCGCGCGGGCAAAACGACTTCGGCTCGGATATTCTGCATGGCTCTCCCTCTTTAGTGCGAAGTTATCAAGCCGCGGGGGCTTGTAAATGGCGCGCGAATAGGGACGGTGTTGACAACAGCCCGAACCATCGTCACAGAAATAGTTTAACGTTAAACTATTTTTCAAAACGCCCCGAGGAGGACACATGGCCGAGCAGGAAAAACCCGCAAAAGAGAGCCCCGCGCTCGCTTACCATCGGCTGCCGAAACCAGGGAAACTCGAGATCCGGGCGACGAAACCTCTGGCCAACGGGCGTGACCTCGCCCGGGCGTACAGCCCAGGCGTGGCGGAAGCGTCGACCGCAATCCACGATGACCCTTCCAAAGCGAGCGACTACACCGCGCGCGGCAATCTGGTGGCGGTCGTCTCAAACGGCTCTGCGGTCCTCGGGTTGGGCAACATCGGCGCGCTTGCGTCGAAACCCGTGATGGAAGGCAAAGCGGTCCTCTTCAAAAAATTCGCTAACATCGATTGCTTCGACATCGAGGTGGACGAGACGGACCCAGAGAAGCTCGCTGATATCGTGTGCGCTTTGGAGCCGACCTTTGGCGCGATCAACCTTGAAGACATCAAGGCGCCAGACTGCTTCATCGTCGAAAAACTCTGCCGCGAGCGCATGAATATCCCGGTGTTCCACGACGATCAGCACGGCACGGCCATTGTGGTAGGTGCCGCTGCCACCAATGCGCTGCGCGTTGCGGGCAAAAGGTTCGAAGACATCAAGATCGTCTCCACTGGCGGGGGCGCCGCCGGTATCGCCTGCCTCGACATGCTGCTCAAACTGGGTGTGAAACGCGAAAACGTTTGGCTCTGCGATATTGACGGGCTGGTCTATGAAGGCCGCGGCAATTCGACCCCGCAGAAGGACGCATACGCGCAGGGTAAATCCGCAGCGACGCTCGGCGACGTCATCGAGGGCGCTGACCTCTTCCTCGGACTCTCGGGCCCCGGAGTACTGAAGCCAGAGCACGTGGAAAAGATGGCGACATGCCCGATTATCTTTGCGCTTGCCAATCCGACGCCCGAGATCCTGCCTGAAGACGCGCGCGCCGTCGCATCAGACGCCATCATCGCGACCGGGCGCAGCGATTTCCCAAATCAAGTCAACAATGTACTGTGCTTCCCCTTCATCTTCCGCGGGGCGCTGGATGTCGGCGCGACCGAGATCAATGACGCGATGAAGATCGCCTGTATCGAAGGAATTGCGGCACTGGCACGGGCGACAACCTCGGCCGAGGCGGCCGCGGCCTACAAGGGCGAACAACTCAGCTTTGGCGCCGACTACCTCATTCCGAAACCGTTCGATCCAAGGCTGATGGGAGTCGTGGCCTCCGCCGTCGCGGGCGCCGCGATCGGAACCGGGGTCGCCACGAAAGAAATGGACGTCGAAGCGTATAAGGACCGGCTCGATGGCTCGGTCTTCCGCTCTGCGTTGATCATGCGCCCGGTGTTCGAGGCCGCGTCCACCGCCGCGCGGAAGGTTGTCTTTGCTGAGGGCGAGGACGAACGCGTGCTGCGATGCGCCCAAGCCACGTTGGAGGACTTAAGCGAATTCCCGATCCTGATCGGGCGCCCGGACGTGATCGAAGCACGGTGCGAACGGGCTGGCCTTAAGATCAGACCCGGCGACTTTGACGTGGTGAACCCCAACGACGACCCGCGCTACCGCGATTACTGGAACACATATCACGGGCTGATGGCGCGCCGTGGGGTCACGCCCGACATCGCCCGCGCGATCATGCGTACTAACTCCACGGCCATCGCCTCGGTCATGGTCGCGCGCGAAGAAGCCGACAGCCTGATCTGCGGTACGTTTGGCCAGTATCACTGGCATTTGCGCTACGTGACCGAGGTGCTCAGCGGCACAGCAGAGGAACTGCACCCCATCGGGGCGCTATCCATGATGATCCTCGAGGACGGCCCGCTCTTCCTCGCAGACACCCATGTCCATGACCAACCAACACCCGAACAGATTGCAGAAACGACAATCGCTGCCGCGCGCCATGTTCGCCGCTTCGGGGTGGAGCCGCAGATCGCTCTTCTCAGCCGCTCACAGTTTGGCGATCAGGATTGCGGGACAGGTCGAACGATGCGCGGCGCGATGGAAATCCTCGACAGTGCACCGCGCGACTTTGTCTATGAGGGCGAGATGCATGCGGCGACGGCCTTGAATGCAGACAACCGGCAGCGGATCTTCCCGGGCTCGCGCCTGCAACAGGACGCCAACGTACTTATCTTCGGGATGGCTGATGCTGCATCGGGCGTACGTAACATTCTGAAGTACAAGGCAAATGGCCTCGAAGTTGGTCCGATCCTCATGGGCATGGGCAACCGTGCGCACATCGTGACGCCAACGATCACCGCGCGTGGTTTGCTCAACATGACGGCCCTCGCCGGGACGCCGGTGGCTCAGTACGGCTAGGGCTTAGCCGGGAGGTCACGCCTCTGCTTCGTTCGAACAGGGGAATGGATGCGGCATGGCGGCGCTACCAGTCTCTTGCCGTGGCCTGCTTCCTTCGCCTACACCCACGTCAACGACGGAGAGGCAAATCATGGGATACAAGGACGTCTACGCCGGCTGGCAGGCCGATTCAGAGGGATTTTGGCTAGAAGCCGCCAAAGCGATCGATTGGGTCAAAGCGCCGACGAAAGCGCTCGATGACAGCAGAGAGCCTCTCTACGAATGGTTTACCGATACCGAGGTGAACACCTGCTGGAACGCCGTGGACCGCCATGTTGACGGTGGGCGCGGCGAACAGACAGCGCTGATCTACGACAGCCCGATCACCGGCAAGTCGGATGAGATCACCTATGCCGAGCTCCGCGACAAAGTCGCTTTGCTGGCGGGCTCGCTTCAAGAGCGCGGGATTGGCATAGGCGACCGCGTGATCATCTATATGCCGATGGTGCTAGAAGCTGTCATGGCGATGCTGGCTTGCGCGCGCATCGGCGCGGTTCATTCCGTGGTTTTCGGCGGCTTTGCTTCGAACGAGCTCGCCGTGCGCATTGATGACGCCCAGCCCAAGGCCATCATTGCCGCGTCTTGCGGGTGCGAGCCGGGACGTATCGTGGCCTACAAGCCACTCCTCGATGGCGCCATCGAGATGGCCAGCCACAAACCAACGTTTCAGCTGATCCTCCAGCGCGAGGAAGGCCCATGCGACCTTGGCCCAACGGACGTCGATTGGCATGCGGCGCAGGAGGCGGCATCGCCGGCCGAATGCGTCCCCGTGAAGGGCAACCACCCCGCCTATATACTTTACACCTCCGGTACGACGGGCCAGCCCAAAGGCGTAGTCCGCCCCACGGCCGGGCACCTCGTCGCGCTGAATTGGACGATGAAAAACGTCTACGACATGAACCCGGGCGAGGTTTTCTGGGCGGCATCTGATGTCGGTTGGGTCGTGGGACACTCCTATATCTGCTACGCCCCTCTCATCCACGGCAACACCTCGATTGTCTTCGAAGGCAAGCCGGTCGGCACCCCAGATGCGGGTACGTTCTGGCGCGTGATCCAGGATCATAAGGTCAAGGCGCTGTTCACGGCCCCCACCGCCTTCCGCGCGATCAAGCGCGATGATCCAAAGGGCACTCTCGTCGGCGACTACGACATGTCGTCCCTTGAATGCCTCTATCTCGCTGGTGAACGGGCCGACCCCGACACGATTATCTGGGCGCAGGAAAAGCTCGGCGTGCCGGTGATCGACCACTGGTGGCAGACCGAGACCGGCTTCGCCATCGCATGTAACCCCATGGGGATCGAGAAGCTGCCCGTGAAACTGGGATCACCTTCCGTCGCGATGCCAGGCTTTGACGTGCAAATCCTCTCCGACGAAGGCCACCAGATGCCTGCAGGCGAATTGGGTGCGATCGCGGTGAAACTTCCGCTGCCGCCGGGCACCCTTCCCACGCTGTGGAACGCCGAGGAACGCTTCAAGAAAAGCTACCTCAACACCTTCCCGGGTTATTACGAAACCGGTGACGCAGGCATGATCGATGACGAGGGTTACCTCTACATCATGGCGCGCACAGATGACGTCATCAACGTTGCAGGCCACCGTCTGAGCACTGGCGCGATGGAGGAGGTCCTCGCAGGCCACCCTGATGTCGCCGAATGCGCCGTGATTGGTGTGACGGACGATCTGAAGGGCCAATTGCCGCTCGGCTTCCTGTGCTTGAATGCAGGCACTGACAGGCCTGACGCCGATATCGTGGCCGAAGTCGTCGCAAAGGTTCGTGAAGAGATCGGCCCCGTGGCAGCGTTCAAATTGGCCACCGTTGTACCGCGCCTCCCGAAGACACGCTCGGGCAAGATCCTGCGCGGCACGATGGTCAAGATTGCCGATGGCGAGACCTACAAGATGCCCGCAACGATCGATGATCCTGTGATCCTCGACGAAATCGGCACTGCTCTCAAAAGCTTGGGCTACGCCGGCGGCTGACGCGCCCGAAAAGCCAAAGTCACACGACGCCTCGATCCACCAATTGCACCCTCAAGGGACGGTGGGCGGGGCGAACTGCGCTGGCGCAGCCAGCCGCAGGAGCGTCCGACTCCGTCCAAAAATCAGACGAATTGCTCGCGGATCAGCCGTTCTTCCAAGCCGTGGCCTGGATCAAACAGAATGCGATGCTCGACCTGCGCCCAACTCTCGATTTCCACGCTCGCGACTTCCTGCACAGACCGCCCGTCCGCATCCGCCATCACCGGGCGTTTTGACCCGCCAACAACTTCAAATCTCACTTTGGCCGTCTTGGGCAGCAAAGCCCCGCGCCAGCGTCGCGGGCGATACGCCGCGACAGGTGTCAAAGCCAAGACCTCAGATCCGATCGGCACAATCGGCCCATGAGCCGAATAATTGTAAGCCGTTGAGCCCGCAGGCGTCGCAACAAGGCACCCGTCGCAGGCGAGTTCTTTCATGCGCAGCTTGTCGTCGACATAGATCCGCAATTTTGCCGCCTGTGGCCCCTGCCTCAGCAGCGATACCTCATTGATCGCCAGCCGCTCCGTGACGTTGCCTTCAAGATCTGTGGCACGCATGCGCAAAGGGTTGATCACCGCCTCTTCCGCCGCAGCCAGCCGAAACAGCAGATCATCCTCACGATATTCGTTCATGAGAAAGCCCACAGTGCCGCGGTTCATCCCATACACGGGGATCGATCTGCTCTCGGTTTCATGCAGCGTCGACAACATGAAGCCGTCGCCGCCCAAGGCCACGACGACCTCGGCTTCAGCCATGGAAACGTTCCCATAGCGCGCAGAAAGCGTGCCGAGCGCGTCCTGCGCAATCTCCACATCACTGGCGACGAATGCGATTTTCTGTGTGTTTGCCACAGACTACGTTCCCTTAGTGCCCAAGATTGCCTTAAGGCGTCGCCTGTTCATTGACCGCTACGGGCCGAAAGGCAAGGGAAACGACACGGGGCCGGTGTGCAATGGTATCCCGAAAACCCTTGATTTTCTGGCCTTTTGCAGCACCTGCGCGCTTGCAAAACGCGCCAGTCGCGGTATTTCGTATCGGAAACTTGGCCGTTCCGAGAGGAGAGACCCCGATGAACGCACCACACCGTGAATCCGCTTTTTTCACACAATCCCTCTCTGACACGGACGCCGAACTCTTCGGCGCCATCGAGGACGAGCTTGGCCGCCAGCGCGACGAGATCGAGCTGATCGCCTCTGAGAACATCGTCTCCAAGGCCGTGCTCGAAGCACAGGGCTCGGTGATGACGAACAAATACGCCGAGGGCTATCCGGGCCGCCGCTACTACGGTGGCTGCCAGTTCGTCGACGTGGCTGAGAACCTCGCCATCGAGCGCGCCTGCCAACTCTTCGGTGTCGAATTTGCAAACGTTCAGCCAAACTCCGGCTCCCAGGCAAACCAGGGTGTCTTCCAGGCGCTCCTAAAGCCCGGCGACACGATCCTCGGTATGTCCCTCGACGCAGGTGGTCACCTGACCCACGGCGCAAAGCCAAACCAGTCGGGCAAGTGGTTCAACGCGGTCCAGTACGGCGTCACCGAAGACACCAACCTCATCGACTACGATGAGCTTCAGCGCCTCGCCGAAGAGCATAAGCCACAGATGATCATCGCAGGTGGCTCCGCCATCCCGCGCCACCTCGACTTCGCAAAGTTCCGCGAAATCGCCGACAGCGTGGGCGCCTACCTCCTCGCGGACGTCGCGCACTTTGCCGGCCTCATCGCCGCAGGCGAATACCCGAACCCATTCCCGCATGTCGACGTGGCCACGACCACGACGCACAAGACCCTCCGCGGTCCGCGCGGCGGCATGATCCTCACCAATGACGAGGCGATGGCAAAGAAGTTCAACTCAGCCATCTTCCCCGGCATCCAGGGCGGCCCGCTGATGCACGTCATCGCAGCCAAGGCCGTGGCCTTCGGTGAGGCGCTCAAGCCTGAGTTCAAGCTCTACCAGCAGCAGGTCATCAAGAACGCGCAAGCGCTCGCCGACCAGCTGGAAAAGGGCGGCCTCGCGACCGTGACGAACGGCACGGACACGCATGTGATGCTCGTTGACCTGCGCCCTAAGGGCGTGAAAGGCAACGCGACCGAGACGGCGCTCGGCCGCGCGCATATCACCTGCAACAAGAATGGCGTCCCGTTTGACCCGGAAAAGCCCATGGTCACCTCCGGTATCCGCCTCGGCTCCCCCGCGGGCACAACGCGCGGCTTTGGCGAGGCTGAGTTCCGCCAGATCGGCGACTGGATCAACGAAGTTGTCGACGGCCTCGCAGCCAACGGCGAAGAGGGCAACGCAGCCGTCGAAGCCAAGGTGAAAGCCGAAGTGGCCGAGATGTGCAGCCGATTCCCGCTCTACTAATGTGAGCACGACAAGAAGCCTGGAGCGGCGCCTTGGCGACGCGCTCCGGGCCCGCCTCCCCTTCGCACTGGCCGAACTTGTCATGTTCGGCGCGAAACAGGCTTGGGCCTGTCTCTTTGGCGGCCTCCTTCTCGTTGGCCTTGTCCTGTCAGACGTGATCTGGCAGCCAGACTGGGCCCTCGCGCGCTACGACGCGCTCCTCATCTACGCGATTGCCCTACAGCTGGGTTTCCTCGCCTTGCGGCTCGAGACGTGGGCAGAAGCCAAAGTCATTGTCCTTTTCCATTTGACCGGCACCGCGATGGAGCTCTTTAAGGTGCAGGCTGGCAGCTGGGCCTATCCCGGCGACGGGATCATGATGATCGGGGGCGTCCCCCTCTTCTCGGGCTTCATGTACGCCTCGGTTGGCAGCTATATCGCCCGCGTCATCCGCATCTTTCAGATGACATTCGCGCCCTACCCGCCTTTCTGGATGACCATGGTGCTGGCCGTTGCGATATATGTGAATTTCTTCGCGCACCACTTCGTGCCGGACATCCGCGTCGCGCTCTTTGCGGCGACGGTCCTTCTCTTCGGCCTCACACGCCTGAGCTTTGTCATTGGCAACAACACCTATTGGATGCCTATGCCGCTGGCTGCCTTCTTTGCCGCATTCTTCCTGTGGGTTGCAGAGGTCGTCGGCACCCGGACGGCAACTTGGATCTATGCGGGCACAGCCCGCGACGATTGGGTGAGCTTTGCTAAAATGGGCAGTTGGTATCTGCTGCTCTACGTGGCGTTTGTGACGGTGACCGTCGTCAGCCGAGGCGCCCTTTACCGCCGTCGCGAGGATCTGCCTGACCCGGACGCCGACTAGCGGCCCTCACTTCGCCACAACGAAGAACCAGACCAGCGCGAGCGCGATAAGCCCGAGCGCGACATTGACGAGCACATTCATCGTCACATCGACGGCAAAGCCCTTCTGCTGATCGCGGTCGTCCAGCGTTTCCAGATACATGCTCAACGCGAGCTCTGCGCGCTCAAAGGCGTCCCGGTCTATCTGATCTGCTTCGTCCTGCGCTTCGAGCACCTGCTCCACCCGAACCAACTGGTGCGCCTGCCCCCGTTCGTACCGCGGCAACAGGCGCCTCGTCTGCGCAACCTGGGCCTCAAAAGACCCCTTCACCCCATAGGTGTCGGCAAACGCCTGGCGGAGCGTTTCAAGTCGGGAATTGGCCTCACTCGCATCCATCACGGCGGGTATATCCTGCGTGCTCTGGCCTTTCTACCGGCATCCGCGCTACGCCTCAGCCATGTTGAATGTCATCGAACACGGGGCCTCTGGCCGTCCCCTGGTCATCGCACACGGCCTCTTTGGCTCTGGTCGCAACTGGGGCGTGATTGCCAAACGCCTTTCTGCCACGCGGCGCGTGATATGCGTGGATATGAGGAACCACGCAGGCAGCTTCTGGTCCGACGAGATGACTTATGAGGCCATGGCCGCTGACCTGACCGAGGTGCTCGAGCCGCAAGGCGACGCAGATCTGCTGGGCCACTCGATGGGCGGAAAAGCCTCCATGATGGCAGCCCTGCAAGGTGCCCCCATGCGGCGCCTTATCGTGGCCGACATCGCGCCGGTGACTTACACCCACACGCAGACCCCGCTTATTGATGCCATGGAAGCGATCGACATTAGCTCAGTCGAAACACGTGGTGAGGCCGACGCCGCGCTGGTGGCCCAAGTGGAAGATCCAGGTATCCGCGCGTTCCTGCTCCAATCCCTCGACATCAAAGCCAAGGCTTGGAAGCTAAACCTCAATGCGCTCAGGGCCAACATGAACGCGATCATCGGCTTCCCGGAGGTCGCAGGGCAGTGCGAGAAACCCACCTTCTTTCTGTCTGGTGCCGCCTCCGACTACGTCCAGCCCGACGCACGCCCCGTCATCAAGACGCTCTTCCCCAAGGCGCGCTTTGCCAAGCTCAACGGCGCAGGCCACTGGCTCCACGCCGAAAAACCGCGGGAGTTCGAGGCCGCCGTCGCAGCCTTCCTCGACGCGCCGTAAGAGAATTCAGGTGCCCAAAAGTGGTAAGGCACCAGGTGCTCAGCCGAAGCCTATGCAAACCCTGGTGCCTCCTGTGATCTGTCAGACCCTCGCGGGCCCTCTATCTCACGAGCCGATCCCCCGAAGACGATCCGCTCAGCAGCCGATTGGAAACCTAGATCTCCCCCCAGCCTCGCGCCGTCCCTAAAGATGCTGCCCTGACGGTCGAACCTCATAGAGACCCGCTTGTCTGGCTTGCACCCCGCTCCGCCTTCCTTCGAAAAACCTAAGCTTTCCAATCTCTTGCGGCCCGTGGGCCTTTGCGATCCGTCCGGGAAGTTGCCCTCCCTTCCGATGTCTTAACGATGCCTCTGAGGGGGCCGTTCGCGCAACGAAAAAATGAGCGCCGGGCTCACTTTCCGGTGGATAACATGTTGATATCGCTTGTGGATATTTTGTGGATAGCTCGAATTAAGCAGTTTTCGCGCCCACTTATGGAAACGCTGCGCATGCAGCATAAACGGTCGCATTTTTCGGTCGATTTTCCTGCCACGACGCCTATCGGGAGGCGTCTCATGCGCCTAGGGCCGCGAATCTGAGCCCGAATCCCCACCGTGACCGGCCCCAACCCCGGGGCTATGCCCCACCCCCACCGCACGCTAGGCTGGCTGAAAAGGGGGAATGTGATGAAGAAGACCGGGATCCTGAATGCAGAGCTCAGCCACGTGGTGGCCAGTTTGGGTCACGGCCAGATGCTCGTGATCGGCGACGCGGGGCTGCCAGTGCCGCCGGGCGTCCCCTGCATCGACCTCGCCGTCCGCGCGGGCGTGCCCAGCTTCTGGGACGTGCTCGACACCGTGCTCACCGAGATGGAAGTAGAACGCGCCATCGTCGCCACCGAGGCCAGCCCCGAGGTCATGGCCTCCTTCACCCCCCGCCTCCCCACCGAGAGCGTATCGCACGAGACCCTCAAATCCCTCACGTCCGACGCCATCGCCGTGGTCCGCACCGGAGAAACGGTGCCCTACACGAATGTGGTTCTGGTAAGTGGGGTTGTCTTTTGAACGCCTAGGCTCAGGACTCATAGCCAGTAAATTACGAGAGCTGCGAGGGCGATGGCGGACAGGAAGACCTTCGGGCATCT
>JAKVCO010000027.1 GCA_022448245.1 Paracoccaceae bacterium | reverse complement strand
CCGATCTTCGCACCAATCTCCTGGATCGGCTTCTTCTGCGCCTCACGCGCAATCTCAATATCAGTCTTGTAGCCCATACCACTGGTCCTTCATGGCTTGCTTAAGTGCGTTATTCAGCTGCGAACGTTTGGCTTTCCGCGCCCGGCCCTTCGGCCGCTTCGACTTTCACAGCAGAGAATTTGAATTCCGGGATCTTGCCGTAGGGGTCGATCGCGGGGTTTGTGAGGATGTTGGCGGCTGCCTCCACATAGGCGAAGGGCAGAAACACCATGTCGGGCGACACAGCCCGGTCCATGCGCGCCATGATCTCGATGGAGCCGCGCTTCGTTGTCAGGCGCACCATGCCGCCGGGCTCCACGCCCAACTTGCGCAGTGTCGACGGGTGCAGTGAGCAGTTCGCCTCGGGCTCGACCGCATCAAGTACCGTCGCGCGGCGCGTCATCGAGCCCGTGTGCCAATGTTCGAGCTGCCGCCCGGTGGTGAGGATCATCGGGTATTCCGCATCGGGCGGGTCGTCCGGCGCGATCACATTCGCAGGCGTAAAGCGCGCGCGGCCTTCCTGGCGTGGGAAGCCATCACCGAAGACAACGGCCTGCCCCGGATCAGTCTCACTGAGCGACGGATAGGTGACCGCCGCCCCTTCGAGACGATCCCACGTGATGTTGTCGAGGCTCTTCATATTGAGCTTCATCTCGGCGAAGACCTCGGACGGATGCGTGTAGGTCCAAGGCAGGCCACAGCGCTTGGCGAGCTCCACCTCGATCCACCAATCCTCTTTTGCGTCGCCGGGAGGTGCCACTGCTGGGCGCACCATCTGGACGGTGCGGTTGGTGTTCGAAACAGTGCCCGACTTCTCGTAGAGCGCCGACGCAGGCAGGATCACATCCGCGTAGTTCGCCGTTTCCGTCAGAAAGATGTCCTGCACCACGAGGTGGTCGAGCTTGGCCAGCGCATCGCGGGCGTGTTCGACATCGGGGTCCGACATGGCAGGGTTCTCACCCAGCACATACATCGCCTTGATCTTGTCCTCATGGACAGCGTCCATGATCTCAGTGACCGTTAGGCCTTTCTCGTTGGAGAAATCACCCGTCTCCCAGACGTCAGTGAAAGCGGATCGCACGCCATCGTCCATAACGCTTTGATAATCTGGCAAAAACATCGGTATCAGGCCTGCATCCGAGGCACCCTGCACGTTGTTCTGTCCGCGCAATGGGTGCAGGCCCGTGCCCGGTCGCCCCACATGGCCGCACATCAGCGCAAGCGATATCAGGCAGCGTGAGTTATCCGTGCCGTGAATGTGCTGCGACACGCCCATGCCCCAGAAAATCATCCCGGCCTTTGACGTCGCAAAATCCCGCGCCACGGCCCGCAGCGTCTCAGGGTCGATCCCGCAGGTTTCAGACATTGCCTCAGGCGAGAACGCCGCCAGATGCGCTTTCGCGGCGTCCCAGTTCTCGGTGTAACCCTCGATGTACTGCTGGTCGTAGAGGCCCTCTTCGACGATCACATGCATGATCGCGTTCAGCATGGAGACATCCGCGCCGGGGCGGAATTGCAGCATGTGCGTGGCAAAACGCTTGAGCGCTTGGCCGCGCGGATCCATCACGATCAGCTTGCCGCCGCGCTTGGTGAACTGCTTGAAATAGGTCGCCGCGACCGGGTGGTTTTCCAGCGGGTTCGCGCCAATCACGATGGCCACGTCGGCTTTCTCGATCTCGTTGAAGGTGGCGGTCACAGCGCCTGAGCCCACGTTCTCGATCAGTGCCGCCACAGAGGACGCGTGGCACAGCCGGGTGCAGTGATCCACGTTGTTGTGAAGAAAGCCTTGCCGGATGAACTTCTGGAAGAGGTAGGCCTCTTCGTTGGTGCATTTGGCCGATCCAAAACCTGCCACCTCTCGCCCGCGACCTTTCAGGCCCCCGGCTGCGAAATCGAGCGCTTCGTCCCAGCTCGCCTCGCGGAAATGCGTCATCAGGTTGCCGGGATCGACGTTCAGCCCCTTCGCCGGCGCATCTTCGCGTCGGATCAGCGGCTTCGTCAGGCGGTGGTTATGGTGGATGTAGTCGTAGCCAAAGCGGCCTTTCACGCAGAGGCGGCCTTCGTTTGCGGGGCCGTTGATGCCCTCGACATACTTCACCTTACCGTCTTTGACCTTGATCGAGATCTGACATCCGACGCCGCAGAAGGCGCAAACGCTTTCGGTCTCGCTGTCGTAGTCCGCGCGGTCGCCCACCTGATTTTCGTCGACGACTGTGGAAGGCATCAAGGCGCCCGTTGGGCAGGCTTGAACGCACTCGCCACAAGCCACGCAGGTGCTGTCCCCCATGGGGTCTGCAAAATCGAAGGTTGGATAGGCATCGTGGCCACGGCCCGCCATGCCGATGACGTCGTTCACCTGAACCTCGCGGCACGCGCGCACACACAGGCCACAAGAGATGCAGGCATCCAAGTTCACCGACATCGCCACATGGCTGTCATCTAGAAACGGGATGCGGCCGTCTTCGAGCTTGGGGAAGCGGCTGGCGGAGACGCCGTTCGCTTCGGCCATGTCCCAAAGGTGGGAGGATTGGTCGTGCGAGACCTCTTTCTCGGGCTGGTCGGTGACCAGCATCTCTACCACCATCTTTCGCGCCGCTTCTGCACGCGGCGTGGCCGTGTTCACGACCATGCCTTCCATGGGCTCACGAATGCAGGAGGCGGCGAGCGTGCGCTCCCCCTCAATCTCCACCATGCAGGCGCGACAGTTGCCGTCAGGTCGGTAGCCGGGCTGGGGCTTGTGGCACAGATGCGGGATCACCAGCCCACGCCCGTTCGACACCTCCCAAATGGTCATGCCTTTGTCAGCGGTGACCTTATCGCCATCGAGGGTGAATGTGACTTGATGCGTCATGTCAGAGCTCTTCCGGAAAGTGCTTCATGGTCAGTCGAATGGGGTTTGGCGCGGCTTGGCCTAGGCCACAGATGCTGGCGTCGACCATAGTCTGGCTCAGCTCTTCGAGGAGGGATTGGTCCCAGCTTTCGGCCTGCATCAGCTTCACCGCCTTTTCGCAGCCGACGCGGCAGGGCGTGCACTGGCCGCAGCTTTCGTCCTCGAAGAAGCGCAGCATGTTCAGCGCGGCGTCGCGGGCGCGGTCCTGGTCGCTCAGGATCACGATGGCCGCGGAGCCGATGAAAGTGCCGTGAGCCTGCAGCGTGTCGAAATCCATCGGCACGTCATTCAAGGTGGCCGGCAGGATTCCGGCAGAGGGCCCGCCCGGCTGATAGGCCTTGAAAACATGGCCCTCAGCCATGCCGCCCGCTGCCTCGATCAGATCAAGGATCGTGGAGCCCGCAGGCAGCAGATAGACGCCCGGCTTCGCCACACGACCCGAGATCGAGTAGCTGCGCAGCCCCGTGCGCCCGTTCTTTTCCGTCGAGCTCAGGACCTCAGGCCCCTTGCGACAGACCTTCGCCACCCAATAGAGCGTCTCGACGTTGTGCACCAAAGTCGGGCGCCCGTGGATGCCGACCTGCGCCACGAAAGGCGGGCGGTGACGCGGGATGCCGCGCTTGCCCTCGATGCTCTCGATCATCGCGCTTTCTTCGCCACAGATGTAGGCGCCTGCGCCGCGTCGCAGGTCGATATAGCCTACAGGCGCGATGCCAGCAGCCTCGAGCGCCTTGATTTCTTCTTCGAGGATATGGAGCACGGCGGGATATTCATCGCGCATGTAAATGAAGCACTTCTCGGCTTCGACGGCCCACGCGGCGATCAGCATCCCTTCGAGGAAAACGTGCGGGGTGCGTTCCAGATAGTAGCGGTCCTTAAAAGTCCCAGGCTCCCCCTCGTCGCCGTTCACGGCGAGATAGCGCGGGCCCTCATTGGCGCGCACGAAGCCCCATTTCGTGCCGCTCGGGAACCCCGCGCCGCCAAGGCCACGCAGCCCGGAGGCTAGCACTTTGTCCTGCACCTCTTCCCAGTTGCCAGATGCCCGCAAGGCGGCCAATTCAGCGTACCCGCCAGCCGCCTGATACGCGGCGAGGCCTTCGTAGTTCGGGATTTCGGCGTGGAAGTCACCGGCGCTGATTGCTTCGTTCACCTTCTCGGGCGTGGCGTTGTCGATGTGCTTGTGCCCAAGCTCGAGCACGGGCGCCGTATCGCAGCGACCCATACACGGCGCACGCAGAACGCGAACCTCAGACGGATCGAGCCCTTCTTGCAACGCGCTCTTCAGGGCCTGCGCGCCAGCCAGCTCGCACGATAGGGAATCGCAAACACGGATCGTCAGCGCGGGTGGAGGTGTCTCCCCTTCTTTGACCACATCGAAATGCGCATAGAAGGTCGCGACCTCATAAACCTCGGCCATGGACAGGCGCATCTCTTCCGCCAAAGCGCGCAGGTGCGCCGCAGCCAGATGGCCATATTTGTCTTGAATAAGATGGAGATGCTCGATCAGAAATTCCCGGTCTCGCGGGCGATCGCCCAGCAATTCGGAAATCTCACCCCAAGCCGTGTCGAGGAGTTGGCGGCCCTTCGTCGTATGACGGCCTTTGCCCTTACCAGACTTCCAGACACCTGCCCGATTATGTTTGGTCATTTGGTTCCTCCAGATTTCTTTTTGTTCAATTTTTTTTCCTGTCAGTCAACATACGAGATTCAGGATCTCCCAATTTTTGAGAGCACGGGATCCTGCGCCCATGGCCTATTTAGGAGAGGGCGTCGTCGGCTGGAGATGTGGACCATGCGCGCAGCAGGCACGGGCGCGCGTCAAAAGACGCCGGGCATCACGACCACGAAGACCCGCCCGTTAAGGGAGGCCTGCGGTCACTTCCTCGCAGTAAAGATCACTGTGCCCATCCATGAGATGCTTGGTCGCAGCAGTTATTGCCAGCATGAGACGCTCAGCTTCCGCGGTGGTATCTTCGCCCGCGTCGCGGCGTTGTTCGAGGTCGATGATGTAGTCTTCCAGAGGCAGGCAGCGGTTGAAGTTGGGATCAAACAACCCCGTCACGCCGTCCCCGGTGCCGATCCCTAACCCGGGAATTGGCGCGACTGGGTCCGTGCTCGCGACAGCGTCACATCCCCCGAGGCTCTGAGCCACATCCTGGCAGAACCTGTTGTAGGTCTCCGGCGCATAGCCATAGCTGATGAGGTCCGTCTCAACGGTCAAAATATCTTCCGGCGGAAAACATTGGGTGAGCGCCTCGCATTGAACCGCCGCAGCCTCTCCGACGCCCGCGTCTTCCTCGGCCTCGTCAGGATCGAGCGCGATTGCAACCAGAGTGGGCATTGTGAGTGCAAAAGATGCATCTGCCTGATCCGCAACGAGTGTTGGCATCGTGACCTCGAAAGCGCTGTTTTCCTTCTTTGCGACAAGCACTGGCATGGACACCACAAAGCCGCCTGAGCCGCTCTCGCTTTCAACGGGGGAACCCTAACCACGAAATCACGCGGCGCCACGTGCGCACGCAGTGGGGGCAATGACACCTGAAAAGCACCCGGTGCTTTGGTGGCCGATAAGGGCGGCATGATGATCTGAAAATGACCCGCCGTCTGCTTGGCGCTGAGCGAAGGCATCGTGACGGAAAATGGCTCCGCCACAGATGCGGCCGCTGCCAGGGCAGCCATCACAGCAAAGGCGAGCACCCGTCTCATGGTCGCGTCAGGGTGCCTTCTAATGTCGAAAGACCGCCACTGGCCCCTTTGACGGTTGTTGTCGCTGACGATTGACTGGTGGCATTGGTGACGGCCCCACCGACAAAGCCTGCGAAGGCTTCATTCTCGCCGTCATTGAAGGTGCGTTTCACCTGTGGGACGTAGTCTTCCGTCATCCATGCCATGGGCGGCGTATCTGTACCAAAGCTCTGAAAAACCCCATAGCGGCCATCGTCGTAGCGAAGGACTCCGTACTGACCTCCGTCAGAGGGTGACCGCAGGCTAATGCCGCACGCCACTTCGATCTCGAACTTGGCGTCCGCTATCATGGCACGAAGCCTGTCTGCCGCCGTCCCTTCAACGACCGTCACCGCATCCGCACCGCTTTAATCAAAGTCGCCGTAGCCGATCATGGCTACACCGCTTGTGCCTTTGGTTAGGTCGATCGGAACCGAATCTGAAACCCCAAAACCAGGACCCGCTGGCTCGATCTGGCAGTCCAGAAAGGCGGTTGCGATCTCACTGGGCAGATCAAACTCATACGGTACCTTGACCGCGAAAGACGTGTAGCGTCCGAAGCTTTGTTCTCCTCCATGCGAGTCCGTCCGTGCAGGACCGGCTGAGAGAACGGTGGCGACGGCGATAAGGGTGCTGCGGATCATGGCTGAGTGTCCTTTTGATGTCGCTCTACTCAATGGGTTTGATGTCGAAGGAGACGGTCGTGCGACTCTCGGCGGTCACTGAGTTGTCGCCGTCTTGCGCAGGCGTTACCCGGCCGCCGAAATAGACGAGATACGTCAAGCTCCCCCGCGACCCACTCGGCCCCGGTAACACCACCTCAGCGGTGGCGGAGCTTGGGGCGGGGACGCCAGTGCTTGGGTCGCTGATCACCTGGATCACAGGCAACAAGGTCTGATCAAAGCCGTTGAGCGGCATGATCGGGACGTTGCTCTCCAACCGCATCGGGGCCGCCTGCACGCTGGAGAAGGCGGGTCCACGGGTCTCAAAGGTTGCGGTCACCGAGGTGTCGGTCGTCACATCGATCCGCCGCCACACGGCCCACTCTGCGAAGCCGCCACTTGGCGTTGGATGCTCAGAGGCCGCACGGATCGACGTTCCCTTGGTGCTGCCCGTGGTGATGACGGAGAAATTCTCGGGGCCGGCAAGGTTTACCTCGGCTGCGATATCCAACGTGACAAGGACGCTGCGATCACCAGGACCGCAGCCGGGATCATAGGGGCTGTGGCGATAGCTGTGGGCGTCCGCGACGCTCACGTCACGCCCCTCGCCCAGTGGCCATGCCGCGACGTGGCGGCCAACATCGTCGTTTTGGAAAGGCAAAGGCGCCGGCTTGCCGCCTCCGGAGCCGCCAGAAATCCCGCCCCCACCGCTCGGTGGAGCTGATGCCGAAGGACAGGGGTTGGAGACGGTCTCCAACGGGAGCTCGCGCGCTTCGCCTGTGCCACTATTCAGAAGATCGAGGACAACGGCCGTCAGATCTTCAACCCCGCAGTCGTCAAAGAAGCTTTCGCCATCATCATCGAGCTTGTCGATGTAGCGACGGTCCGCAGAGACGCCGGCTGTCACGGCGAATTCCGGGTAGATGCGTTGGATCGGAATGACAGGCGCGCATTGGGTCGGCTGCTCCCCCGCGTAGCAGGTTATGGAGGAGGGCTGGGCGGGCTTAATCGAGCAATCCAACAGGCCTTCTTCGCCGACCATCGTCAGCTCTCCGGGACCATTGAGGACGCATTGCACCGGCGCGCCTTCGGCATGGGCGACGGTGAACCCCAGTATCTCTCCATCCCGGCAGGTCAGCGTGCGCGGCGTCCGAACGAGGGCATCGCCTTGGGCAATCACGATACCCGACTTGGCGCGAGGGGCTGGTGCACAGGTGCGCGCGCCATCAGGCGGATATTCCGCGACGAGTTGGACGAATTCCTGGCACCCGGCGATGGTCTCAGGTGCCTTATAGGTCGCGTAGAGCTCACCGAAGTCACTCAGAGCCCCGAGCGATGGTGGCTCGAACTGAACTCGGTTCGACGTGGCGCCTTGAGCTAGGGCGATGACGTCAGACGTGCCGCCGGGGCGCATCATGCTGGGCGAGGCTGAGAGCTCCACTTCAGGCGATTTGACCACCCATCCAAGATCGAGCCGATCAAAATGGCCCCCGAAGAGGTCAGGCTTGGTCGTGATCTTGGAGGTGATGCCCTCCTGTGTGTCTTTCCAGCAGGCGAATCCGTGGAACTCGGTAACGTCCCAACTTACCTCGCCCCCGTAGCCCACGCTCACGAAGTTCTGGTAACTGTCGGCGTCTATCCGCGCCCGCCAGGTACGAGCAGGAAGCGTGTAGATATTCAAACTGCCCTTGTTGCTGGTGTTGCCCGATTTCTCGATGGCCTCGAGCCCGTCCTTCGTTGCGGCTGTGGCGCAGCCGAGAATGACATCTTCCGCGATGTCGAGGCGGACTGCGGCGGCGATCTGACCTTGGATGGACTTCGGAAGCGGCGCTTTGCCAAAGTTCCTAACGAGCTCTTTCGTGGCTGTGCCCGCAGCCGAGAAGCTCGTCGCCAGATCAAGCAGGGCAAGCGCTGCGTCGAGGCCGTCGCCGAAGACCTGCACCTCCAACGGCTCACCCTTCGCAAGGATGGTGATGTCGGCATAGACGCGTCGCTCATCATCGGCGAGCAACGCACCCGAGGGCACGGTTGTCCCTTCAAGCTTCATCGAGACCGGATAGTTGTAGTCCGCGCCCTTCTTTTACTTGTCGGCCATCGTGAGCACCCCACCCACGAGGGCAGAACTGACCATCGTGACGGGTTCGAAAGCGGCATAGCCATAGAGCTTCTGCGCGTCCTTCGCGGAGTTCAGGTAGACTTCGCGGGAATACTCGCGCGCCCGCCCCTCAATGAGAAGGTCCGATATCTCGTCCAGTGAGACCTGCTCGGGGATCGGAGGCGTCGCATTCGCTAGTCACAGGTTGCTTGGCATCGCCGGACGGGACGTCGGAGGCGTGTAGCGGATGCGATCAACCCGACCGCGCTGCATACGCATCAGATCCTCCAAAGCACCGGAATTCAGAAGAACGCTGGAATACATGCGGTCGATGGCCTGGGGGTCAGCGGCCCCATCAACCCTCTCCCAAAACTCGCTTTCGAAACGACCCGTGCGCATGAAGGAAAAGACCGGATGGTCGCGTCCGGCTTCGGACCAGAAGTAGAGCACAGCCGCAGCGTAGCCGAGCTCCGGTGGCACATCGGCTGGCGCGTTTCTGAATTCAGCGACCAGAACGTAGGGATCGACCGAGTTTGCCTCCAACGTCCGCATGAGGTCATCGATCACAACGCGCATCAGCGTTGGCAACGCGCCGAGGATCACGAGCTGGGGCGCAAGATCAACTTCCAGCCTGCCCACCCCAAGGAACCGGATTGTCAGCGCGTCGGATGCCTCAGCCCCATCGGGATGCTCTAGCAGATACACCTCTAAGACTTGGGGGCCTCGGCACTTTATTCGACCAAAAGGTCCACGCAGCGGCCGTCTTCGAGAGTGCCCAAACCAGCCAATCAAATTCAGGTGGCAAGCCAACCGCGCTCAAACGCGCGCCCGGTGTTTTGACCGGGACAGTCGGGTAATCGCGCCATCTCTGCGTCAGCTGATCAACGCTCAAAGCACCGGTGCGCAGCTGCACTTCCTCCATCAGAACCTGTTCGACGAGCTCCGTCAGCTGATCGTCATCGAGGTCCCCATCACAATAGAGATCAAAAAGCGCCGTGACCTCCTCCGGGATCTGATCCAGCCTGTCTTGCCGCGGGTCGACGCTAAGCGTTGCGCTGAGAAAGCACGAAACGAATGCCGCAATCAGAGATGCCAGAAGCCGCCTCATGGCGCCGCCGGCCCGTATCGGATCACTGCCCCAGCGCATCAGCCACCTTCGTACAGTGAGCGGGATTGGTTTCGTCAAAACCCCCCACCTTGAGGGATATCAGTGACGCCATGAGCGCCCGCCGCTCTTCATTGTCAGCCCCGCGCAAGACGATCCCGGCCTGGTCCACAAGCGCGCCACAGGGGGCGGTTGCCGCTGGCGTTCCAAGTGGGCCCCGCCCACGCCAGCTGCAGACAAAGCAACCAGCAGCGCCTCGCATTGGGTGTCACTGCGGTTGTCCCAGTCCGTGATCCCAACGGCTGTAGCAGCAGCGAAGTAGGCGTCGATCTGGGCTTGATCGCCGCCCTCGCCCACGCTCACAGCGAGGGCATGGGTTTCCTGGCATGCGGTGTAGGGTGCGCTGCCGGTCGTCGTAGCGGCGGCTTCCGACGTCGCCACCGCAGGAGCCTCCGAAATCCGCGCCAAGCCCAGGCGCATGTTCATCTTCAGGATCTCATGGTCCGCGGTGATCTCCAACAAAGCTTCATCCGCACCCAAGCAATCCAAGTAGAGTGCCACAGACACTGGGACGCCGACCCAATCAGGCAACAGCGCCTCCCGGCCCGAGGATCCGGTGCTCTCCATCCGGACGCCGATTGGCAGCGGCGGCGAGAGCCGAAGAAGGACATGGTCGGCTTGGGGCTCCACGAAGATCGGGCGCCCTCCGGTCAGCGCAAAAGCCTGCGTCTGCCCCATGAACGTGAGTGCCCCGTCCATCGCAGTGACGTCATACGCGAATTGAAGCGGCAAAGCGTCATCCACGGGCCCGGCAAGGGTCGTGACATCAATGAAGCCACTGAGACCCTTGAAGAACATCAAGCATCTGTCGCCTTCGCAAAACTCAGTAATTTCAAGTCCGTACTGGTTTGGCGCTATGCCGCCAACCACCGCGTCGCCCGTCCCTTCAAGGTACACGTTGCTGAAGCCCTCGAAGGCCAGATCCCCGGTACAGGCAGCGGTCGCAACGGTCGGGGGCAGGCTCAAAAGCAGCAAAGCGGCGAGTTGCGGGATCTGCCTCAAAGCATCACTCCAACGGCGGGAAAAGGGCCAGCATGGAAGCGCACTCAGACTGGCTGGGATTGTCTTCCAGAACCTCTTGCCGCGCTTCAGCCTCGGAGGCGGGTTGCCCGGAGCGGCGGGCCAGCTCCATAAAGAGCGCAACGAGTTCGTTACACGGCGCGCGCTCCTGGCCCGTTGTGTCCGTTTCCGCGGACGCGGCGCCCATCGCGAAGACGAAAGCCAGCGCCGAAAGGGGCACAGTAATTTTCATGGCCGTCCCTTTCAGGAAGCTGAGACACGCTAGTTGCCGAAGTCTGACGCCAATCCGCAGGTCAAATCGCCAGTGGCGTAGATATGGAGTTCATGTGGTTCTTCACCCGAAATCACGACTGTGAAGAGACCGCGATCACCTTCGACAAGAACCTCGCCCTCGCCTTCAATGCTGCAGACCTGGCGTCCACCTGCAGTGTCGGCTTCGCAGCGAATTTTACCGCCTGTCGCCCGCACAACCTGATCACCGTATTCCATCAGGATCAGAGCATTTTCGCGAAGCTCGTAGTAGGTGGTGGCGTCAGAGCTGATGGCGCATTCGGCCCAAGAGGCGGTGGAAGAAGCGGCCATAATTGCCGCTCCAACAGGGAAGATCTTCGCACCTAGGCCCCGTTGAACTTCTCCCGACACCGAAAATCCTTTCCAGGCTTGGCGCCCAGGCACTGAAAATTGTGCCCTAATGAGAGACGCTCTATTGAAAACAAATTCGGCTCGAAGAGAGCCGTGAAACCCGGCCTGCACATTGCCCAAGTCGGCGCGGCCTCCGATATCCCCTGGTTTGGGGAAGAACCCCGAAAAGCTCCGACTCCGCCTTATGCCCTCGCCTAAATCCACTGCTGACAGGTACGAACCCGGCGTCGCCGCGTTCGATGACCTGTTGCCGCGCGTGGCCGACCTGACCGAGCAGGGAGACCTCGCAGGCCTTGAAGGGATGGTCCCCAAGATCGAGCAGATCACCGAGCAGGTGGTCGGTGCACAGGACGGCTGGCGCGGTGCGGAAGTCATTCCTTACCGGGTGGGGCCAACGGGGTTTGTGACCCATATGACTGCGGCTGCCGCAGATGGCCTTATGCTGGCGCCGGGCGACAACCTTGTGGACTACCTGAATGCTCAGGGGCGCCGTGTTTTTAAGAAGACCGTCGATTTCGGTGGTGGGGAGTCGCTCGTGACGGCCCCGATCATGTCACAAGGGCGCGCAGCCCTCGTCGGTATCTCCAAAACCCGCTACGGGATCGCGGCGCGCGCCCTTCTGACCTTCTGGCGCCCTGAAATCAGCGATGCGCTGCGCGCTGACGTCAGGCTCAGCGAAGCGGGAGGCGAAGTCGCGCGTGAGCTCTTTGGCGGCTTGCGCCCCAAAGCCATTGCTGAGCTCCACGGTCGATCAGCGGAGACGGTCCGCAGCTAGATCAATGCCATCTTCGCAAAGCGGGGAAGCTCGGCTATGGCGCGGGCCAGAATGGCCCATTGATATCTATTGCGACGGTGTTCCGGGCGGACGTCCGTTGATCTTTTTCCATGGGTGTCTCGGCGGGCGTATCTTTGCAGATCGCGCGCGGGAGCTTCTGTCCCACCGCATTATAATTGCCCCTGGCCGCCCCGGGCACGGAAGAACGCCGACCGCAACGGTTGAGGTCGCCCAGCTCCCCGAATTGGCGGCGCGGCAGGCCTTGTCGATCATGGATCCTTCGGCGTCCAGCGCGCGCATATCGCCGAGCATGATGTGGGCGCGGACACGGCTGGCACACGATCCAAGGCCCAACGGGCTTTTTCATGGATGCGAGCCTTTCAGGAAACTCTTGGGATCAGGGACTGAGCCTCACGTCCGACAAGATCACCTTTCTGCACGGACAACATGACCAGAGCGCCCCGATCCAGCTGATCGAAGCGGTCGTCAGCCGCGTGGGCGGCAAGGTGCAGATCGTTCCTCAGGCAGGGCAAGCGCTTCTTCATGGACATCCGTAAGTCTGGGCCAGCGAGCTGCTCTAGCGCCCGGGTGCTACTGCTGGACCTCAGGGTTGATCACGTGGATCGGCGCACCAGCGGCAAAGGCATTCACCTGCTCGAAGATGTCCGTGAATTGAAGGTCGAATTCATCTTCGGTCACGTAGCCCACATGCGGTGTCGGCAGGACGTTGGGATGGGTCAGCAGCGTATGCGTCGTGTCTGTGAGCGGCTCCTGATCGAAGACGTCGACAGCTGCGTGAATGCGGCCACGCTCGATCTCGGCCTCAAGCACGCCCGGCGCGATGAGACCGGACCTCGACGTATTCACGAGCAAGCTTCGCGGCGACATCGCTGCCAGATCATCAGCCGTGATGATCCCATGGGTCGTGGGCTTGAGCCGCACATGCAGGCTCACCACGTCTGATGTCGCAAAGAAGGCTTCCCGGCTTTCTGCCAGCGTCACGCCATCCGCGCGGGCGCGCTCCCGCCCCTCCTCGGAGGACCACCATTGAACATTAACGCCCATCGCATCAGCATATTCCGCGACCGCCTTGGCGATGCGGCCATAGCCGTAGAGCCCCAATGTGCGGCCCCGTAGGGTGCGTCCGACGCCCATCTGCCAATTGCCAGACCGGATGGAAGCCGCCTGCTGCGGGATCTGACGGTAGCTTGCCAAGATCAGCGCAAGAGTAAGCTCAGCGGCCGCATAAGACGGCGCCCCCGCGTGCATGTTTGAACAAAGCATCACGCCGTTGGCCGTACAGGCCTCCACATCGATATGCGGATAGACGGAGCGCTGGGACACGAGCTTCAGATTGGGAAGCTGCTCCAGCAGGTCTGCACCGATCTTTGTTCGCTCCCGAAAGAGGACAAGGGCTTCGGCGTCCTTCACACGTGCGGCAAGGCGATCAGGGTCCGGCTCATGATCCTTCCAGACCGTGACGTCATGGCCTTCCAGCAGGTCAAAGCACGGCAAACCGCGGAGCGTGTCGAACCAATCGTCGAGGATGTGAACCTTCACGCGTGCCCCTCCCATACAGCCGCGGGGACAAACACGTCTCCTGCGGCCAGTTTGCGCGCAGTCCGTGTAACCCCGGCCGAGATCACCTCGAAGCTGTCATCGCCCTGTTCGACATGCATCAGCACCTCCATCTGACCGGCGGGGTGCTCGAGCTGCATCTTCACATGTGACGTGTTCGGACGCGCCATGATGCCGTCGGCAACCGTCCCCGGGCACAGCAGGCAGGACGACAGGCACTGAGAGCCCGTAATCGCCATCGTCGGGTGCGCGCGCCAAGGCATGAAGTATCGCACAAGCGCGGAGCCACCGTCCCGTGGTGGCGCCACGACACCAAACTTCGGCGTCACGGATTTTGTGACATCTCCCATCCCCATGAGCTGCGCGGCTTTCAGCCGGATCGGCTCCATCCGGTCGTATAAGGCCTTGTTGTCATCCAGCTCGGCAGGGGTTTCGGCCCCCGTCAGCCCCATGTCTTCGGCCCGCGCAATGACCATAGGCATCGCCACATCGATGCAGGTCACCTCGACCCCGTCGATGACATCAATCCGGTTGCCCGTAGGAAACATCGCGCCTGTCATGGAGCCCGCGACGTCCATGAACGAAAGCTCGATCGGTGACGCCGTGCCGGGCACCCCGTCCACTTTGGCATCCCCGTCATACTGAACCACGCCGCCCTCAGTGACGACTTTGGAGATCACCCGCGCGCCCGTGTTCACGGCGTTGATCCGCACTTCGGTCACATCGCCTTTCGACTCCACAAGCCCCATCTCGATCGCGGCAGGCCCAACGCCCACGAGGATATTCCCGCAGGTGGGCTTTATGTCGACCAAGCGGTCCTCGACGCTGACCTGAGCAAAGAAATAGTCGACATCGGCCCAGTCATCCTGCGCAAGCGAGAGCATCGCGACCTTCGTGGTGACCGTCGCCCCGCCACCGATACCGTCGATGTTCAACGCATGGCCCGACCCCAAGACGGCGATCAGTACCTCTGAAAGAGTTTCGAGATCTTCGGGCAAATCACTGCGTAGCATGTAGGGACCGCGGGACGTACCGCCGCGCATGAAGTGGTAGGGAATAGCCGTTTGAGACATGGTGAGACCTCAGGTTTTAGCGGGCGCAAAATGGGCAGCGTAGTCGTCACGCAGCACGTTCTTTTGCACCTTGCCCATCGTGTTGCGCGGCAGCTCCTCGACGAGGAAGACAGCCTTGGGGCATTTGAACTTGGCGAGTTTGTCCTGCAGCGAGAGCTTGATCGCTTCACCATCTAGGTCGGCACCTGCTTCGGGCACGACGACGGCGACAACGGCCTCACCAAAATCAGGGTGCGGACCGCCGATGACGGCGGATTCAAGGACGCCATCCATGTCGTCGATTTCAATCTCCACCTCTTTGGGGTAGACGTTGTAGCCGCCTGAAATGACGAGGTCTTTTGCGCGACCAACGATGGTGACATAGCCGTCTTCGTCGATGCGGGCGATGTCACCGGTGATGAGGAAACCGTCCTCGCGAAACTCCTCGGCGGTCTTTTCAGGCATGCGCCAGTATCCTTTGAAGACATTGGGGGCCCGCACTTCGAGGACGCCGACGTCACCTTGCGGTAGTGCCTCGCCCGTCTCTGCATTGGCGATGCGCGCCTCAACACGGGGCAAGGGCATGCCGACGGTTCCTGCGCGACGCTCTCCGTCGTAGGGATTTGACGTCGACATGGTGGTCTCCGTCATGCCGTAACGTTCGAGGATGCGGTGGCCGTTACGGGCCTCAAAGGCATGATGCGTCTCCGCAAGCAGCGGCGCGCTGCCTGAGATAAAGAGGCGCATATGCGCCGTGAGGTGTCGGTCGAACCGTTCGTCGCCCAGAAGGCGGGTGTAGAACGTCGGCACGCCCATCATGGAGGTCGCCTTTGGCAGCCGTGCCAGCACGCTCTCAAGATCAAAGCGCGGCATGAAAATCATCTTGCCACCGACGCGCAGCAGCACGTTGACCGCAACGAAGAGACCATGCGCATGGAAGATCGGCAGCGCATGAAGGAGCATGTCCTTTTCCGTGAACCGCCACGCCTCGGACAGGCTTTCCGCATTCGACAGCAGATTGTCGTGGCTCAGCATTGCGCCTTTTGAGCAGCCCGTGGTGCCAGATGTGTAAAGGATCGCCGCCAGATCATCTGGGCCACGCTCCGCGTTCTTGAAGTCCGCCGCCTGCCCCGCTGCGCTGTCAGTGAGTGACCCGCTGCCGTCCGCCGCAAGGGTGAAGAGCGTCACGCCGTTTGCCTGAGCAATGGATCCGAGTACGGCTTGGTCTTTGGGGTCACAAATCGCGACGATGGGTTCGGCATCGCCCAGAAAGTACTCAAGCTCCGCTGCGGTATAGGCGGTGTTGAGCGGCAGAAAGAGAGCACCCGCCCGAATGGACGCCAGGTAAAGCGTCAGCGCCTCAATAGACTTCGTCGCTTGCATCGCCACACGGTGGCCCGGCTTCACGCCTGCTTCGACCAAGAGGTTGGCGATCTTGCCGGAACGATTGTGCAGTTCGACCCCCGTCACCGTGCTCCCATTTGGGCGGATCAACACCGCATCTTCACGGCCCGCGAGAGGTTGGACTAAAGCATCGGCGAGTGGGTTCATCCCACGATCCCTTTCCACAGCATGTACGCCGCACCGAAGACAACGAAGGTTTCCAGCACAACCGTGTGCAACTTGATCGAGGTACGTCTGACGATCCAGCGCCCGAATGCGTGACCCGGGAAGGTACAGAGCCCCAGGCCCACGCCGAGGATTGCAAGCTCGGTCGTTAGCAAGGGTGATATCCCGAAGGCCACCGTCTTCGTGACATTGAGCATGATGCCAAGCACCGCCGTGGTGGCAATCAGCACCTCTCCCACGATGCCCGCACCCAGCATGAAGGGCGCAAGGATCATGCCCACGCCAAAACTCGCACCCGACAGAAACCCGTAGGGCACTGCGACGACGCCCAGCGCTTTGCGGGGGATCGTGATGCTTCGCCCTGCGAGATACCGGCGGAGCGGCATCGCGATCATCAGGAACGTGCCGAGGAAGAGCGCAACGGCCCGCTCAGAGAGCTCCACGTACAAAAGAACGCCCAAGATAATGAACGGCAGGCCAAAGATCGCGATCAGGCGAAAGGCGCCCCAGTCCACGGCGTTCCGGAAGAGCCATGCGCGAGACGCGTGGGAGATCATCATCGCCGTGGCCACCACGGGCACCGTCTCTTTCACGCCAAGCACGGGGGCCAAGGCGATCGCGAGAAGAAGCGCGCCCGCAAAGCCGCCGACGCTATGCAGCGTCGCGGACAACAGTGCCGCTACTGCGAAATACGCAAGCTCCCAAAGCGCGAAGTCCACGGGCGTCAGCGCCCCTTGAACTCTGGCTTACGCTTTTCGATGAACGCCTTGCGGCCCTCGACATAATCCTCGGAGGCAAAGCAGGCCGCGACCATCTCGTCACATTTTTCCAGATCGCGGGCGGACGGATCAGCCAGCATCACCTGCGAGACGATGAACTTCATCGCACCCACGGTGAGTGGCGCATTGACGGAAATATGCACCGCCAGACCGTCCACGCGGGCGGCCAGATCATCCTCCTCCACCACTTCCTGGACGAGACCGAGGCGCAGCGCGGCATCGGCATCGATGGATTTTGCGGTGAACATCAGCTGCTTCGCGGCGGCGGCGCCGACGGCGTTCACCAAACGGCGGATCGCGTCGAACGGATAGCCCAGCGCCAGTTTGGCCGCAGGCATGGCGAAGCGAGACTTCTGCGAGGCGATCCGCATGTCCGCGCAGGTGGCAAGGTTCAGACCGCCCCCGATGCAGTACCCGTTGATCATGGCGATCGTGGGCTTCGGATAAGTTTCGATCAGGTCGTAGACGACCTTGAGGCGTGCGTTGTAGTGCGCCACCGCCTCCTTCGAGCCCCGCTCCTTCTCGAACTTGGAGATGTCGGCGCCCGACACGAAGGACTTGCCGCCCGCGCCCGACATCACGACCACGCGCACTGTTTCGTCCCCCGCAAAAGCAGACAGCGCGACTTCCACGGCGTCCCACATCTCAAGCGAGACGGCGTTGTGGCGCTCAGGGTTATTGAAAATGATGTGCCCCACGCCGTCCTTCACATGGGCGAGCATCTTGTCGGTAGGCAGCTCTAGCTCTTGATTCATGTCTTGGGTTCTTTCGTCAAACTACGTTCTTGTCATGAAGGCTGGCGACGGTGTCGGCATCGACGCCCAGCTCTTCAAGGATCTCATCGGTATGCTGGCCTCTGGTCGGCGGAGAGCCCACGAGCGAACTCGGCGTGCGGGTAAGGATGAAGGGCTGCCCCATCGCTTGCGTGGCGCCAAAGGGCACGGTTTCCAGCGGTTGCGCGATGCCGAGGTGCTGGATCTGCGGATCATCAAACATCTCATCAATGCGGTAAATCGGGCCGCACGGAACGCCTGCCTCGGTGAGGGCCTTGACCCATTCCGCGCTCGTCTTCGTGGCGATGATCTCCGCGATATCGGCATTGAGCTCGTCCCGGCGTTCGCGGCGGCCTGCGTTGGTGGCATAGCCGTCATCCTCGGCCCAATCGTCCCGCCCCAGCGCATTGCAAAGACGCTGCCATGTGTCGTTGCCGGCGACGGCGATGTTCACCGCGCCATCTTGCGTCAGATAGCGGTTCGTGGGGATCGAGGTCGGATGCTCGTTGCCAACTTGAGGCGCCACTTCACCCTGCATCAGCCAACGCGCGGCTTGGAAATCGAGCATGAAGGCCTGCGATTGCAGGAGAGACGTATGGAGCCACTGCCCCTTCCCCGATTTCTCCCGTTCAACCAGCGCGGTCATGATGCCAAGCGCCGCGAAAAGGCCCGCCGTGAGGTCAGCGATCGGGATACCCACCCGCATCGGCCCGCCTTCAGGGTCACCGGTGATCGACATCAGACCACCCATACCCTGCGCGATCTGGTCAAAGCCCGGACGCTTGGCGTAGGGCCCCGTCTGCCCAAAGCCGGAGATGCTCGCCAAGATGATCTTGGGGTTCAGCGCTCTCAGCGCCTCGTAATTGATGCCGAGGCGGTCTTTCACATCAGGGCGGAAGTTCTCCACTACGACATCCGCCGTCTCCGCGAGCTTCAGGAAGAGGGCTTTCCCCTCCGGATCCTTCAGGTTCAGCGTCAGGGAGCGGCGGTTCCGCTGGAGGTTCTGCCAATCAGCGGAGTTGCGCCCGGCCCCAAGGGCGCCGTCTGCCTCAAGGGCTGCGGGCTGCTCGATCTTGATGACATCTGCGCCCCAGTCACCCAGTTGCCGGACGGCCGTCGGGCCCGACCGGACGCGCGTCAGGTCCAAAACCCGAATGTGGGACAGGGCCGATGATGCTGGCTGATGCGGCATGAGTGAACTCCCTTTCTAGATGTCAGGCGTGGACTGCCTTGTGCGCTTTCAAGATTTGGGGTGAGGCGATTTCACCCGAGATGTGAATGTCCCAGAGGGATGATTTTCCGGAGGCCAAAAAGGCGTCAAAGGCAGCGCGGCTCATGTCATCAAGGCTGGTCATAGTTGTGCCGCCGAGGCCAAAACCCTTGGCAACTTCGGCGAGTTGCGTGCGGCCAAAAACAGACCCGGCGAGCGATACGCCATCTGCCTTGAGCTTGTGCACCTCGGACCCATAGGCCCCGTCATTCAGCACGATCACGAGCACTTGCAGACCGTGACGCTCCATCGTCTCAAGCTCTTGAATATGCATCAGCGCGGAGCCGTCGCCATCGATCAAAACGACCGGGCGATCAGGATAGGCCGCTGCGATGCCAAGCGCGAAGGAGGTGCCGTTCCCGATGGCGCCAAAGTCGCGCATCACGGTGTAGTGGCTCTGCGGGTGATCGTTCATTTGCGCGGTGTAGTAGGCGCAATGCCCTGAGGTGTTCACGACGTGGGCCTCAGGCGGGATGATGGCTGCGAGTTGTTTGACAGTAGCCATTGGGTGGAGCGCACCGTCAGGTGTCTCAGTCTCATCCGGCAAAGTCGTCGCCGCTTTGGCCTGCGCCTTTGTATCATTCGTGCGCCAGCAGGTCTGCGCGGTGATCGCCGCCGCTAGCGCGCGGACACCTTCCTGAGCATCAGCCTCGATCAGAAGGTCGGCGGCTTTGCGGCCCTGTACCTGCTCTCGCGGATCGAGATCGATGTGAATGACCCGCGCGTTCGGGGTTAAGCTTCCGCTGTTGAACGTGTGCGAGGCCAGCCGCGCACCCACCCCGATGACGAGGTCCGCCTCTTTGAAGATCGCCTTGGCCTCGGGGCTGGCGTAGCCGCCTGCAACGCCGAGGCAGTACTCATGCCCCCTGAACAAGCCCTTCGAAGGCAAGGTCGTCGCCAAGAGCGCGCCCGCGCGTTCCGCCAAGTCGACACAGGCATCCTTGGCATCAACCGCACCAAAGCCCGCGATCAGAACCGGGCGTTTGGCCTCGGCGATCCAGTGAGCAGCCTCAGCAATCGCCGCACTTTCTGGCACTTTGGGCGAGGCAGATTCCACCGGCGATGGGCTTGGCTCTGGCCCTTCGAAGGCATCCTGCTGAAGGTCGAAGGGCGCGCCGAGCACAATGGGGCGACAATCAGCCAAGGCATCCGCGAACGCGCGGTTTACCTCGCCAATCATCGTCGCAGGGTCTTTGAGGGAGCGATACTCGGCCCCGCAAGCCTCGACAAAGGGCGCGTGGTCGATGCCCTGGTTATACCAGGCCTTCCGGATGGGCGCCTCACCCGCAAAGACCACCAAGGGGACTTTGGCGCGCACCGCGATGGGCAAGATCGTCATGACCTGAGTAAGGCCCGGGCCGCAGGTGACACTGGCGCATCCAACGCGCCCAGTGCTGCGGGCATAGGCTGTGGCGGCGGCGACAGCCGCATGTTCATGGCGGGGATAGATGAAGCCCACGCCCAAGCCATTCAACGCACCTGCCCAGTGCATGTTCGCGTCACCAAGCAGCGCAAAGCAGGTCCTCACCCCGCACATGTGGAACGCTTTGGCCAAAGCTTCATACGTCTTCATGTTTGCCCCCCGTCCCAAACAACCGCTTCGACAGAAATGCTCCGAAACCAACGGTGATCAGGATACGCATCAGGTGGTGAATGGCCACGACAATCGGATTGAAGTTGAGCGATAGCGCGATGAGGCTCATCTCCGCCAAACCCCCTGCAGCGAAGCTGATGAAGAGGGCGCCAAAGTCTGCTGGCACGAGGTCGAGAAGGAGGCCCGCGAAGGCCCCAGCGAGGGCCAGCATGTAGACGCCCGCAAGGATGCCCATGCCGAGGCCGCGCGCCAAAAGCCGACGCGACACGCCAGAGAATTGCGCGCCAAGCGCAGTCCCCACGAAGTACTGCGCAAGGTTCACCATCCACTCAGGCGCACTGATGCTGATCACGCCGGTGATCGACAAAACGAGCGCCAAGAGAAGCGGCCCCAGCATGTGCGAAACCGGCAGACGCGTTTGGCGCCCGAGGACGAGGCCCACGGCCGCAACAACCAAAATGATCCCGATGTCTTGAAGTGTGTAGTCAGCCGCCGCGAGGCTCTCTCCCGCGGCTGATCCCACCGCGTTGCCGTCGATTATGAGGAAAAGGAAGGGAATGGTGAGCACGACGAGGATGATGCGAATGAAGTGCTGGGTGGTGACGACGCGCAGATCCGCCCCCGCCTCTTCAGCAAGCGCCGCGCTGTCGACAATGCCACCGGGCAAGGCCGCGAAATAGGCATCCTTACGGTCATATTTCCCAAGGCCGCGCATGATCGCGTAGCTGCCACCATGGGCCAGTAGAATGAACGGGATGATCGCGAGGCCCGAGAGCCAGAACTGCGGCAAGAGCGTCAGGAACTCAGGCGTCACGCGGCTGCCAATCATCGTGCCGATGAGCGACATGGAGATAAGACGCACCCAGCGCGACAGCTTGGGCAGCTGCCGGTCTTCACGCTCGTACCAGACCACGAAACCGGCGGCGCCGACGATGCCCCCCAACATGAAGGGCATTGGCAAGTTCAGGGTGTAGGCTAGCGCTCCAACAACGAAGGCGCACCCAAAGATGGGCAGGAAAAGAAGGGCCATGGTCCTCCTTAACCGCTGCTTCCCGCCTCTTCAGCCTCGGCTTGTCTGGCGCGATAGCCGCTCCACGCTCGAAAAAATACAACCGCCACACCGATGATCAGGAAGATCGGCGCGTAGGAGAATTTCCCTTGGTAGGAGAAGCTCGTGAAGACGAGGAGACCCGTGTCCGAGATGATCATTGATTGTCGGAACGCTTCCTCCATCGACGACGTCAGAACGAAGGCGATGATAAACGCCGCCGCCGAGAAGTTCGTTCGTCGCATGGCATACCCGATCACCCCGAATAGGAGCGCAAAGCCCACATCCCAGATCGACGCGCGGGACGAATAGCTCGCCGCGAGTGCGGTCATGAAGATGAAGGGATAGAGCCATTGCGTCGGCAGCACGGCGATGGCGCGCCCGACGAGCGGTGCCGCGAAGTAGCCAATCAGCGCATAGGCCGCGATGCCCACGAGACCGGCCGCGAAGACAGCAAAGATGTATTCGCGCGAGGTGATCTCGAAGAAGTCCTGCGTGGACGGAACGAAGTACTGAACCGACGCATCCTCGGAGAAGATGGTGGGCCCAGGCTGCAGACCGTTCACAAGGAACATCCCGATCAGAACCGCCGCAATCGTGGAGCCCGGGATACCGAGCGTCAGAAGCGGGATCATCGATGGGCCGGAGACTGCGTTGTTGGCGCTCTCAGGGGCGGCGATGCCTTCCACGACGCCCGTGCCCCATTCCTTCTTGTTCTTGGCGCGGCGCTTTTCTTCGCCGTAAGCCACGAAGCAGGCAACCGAGGATCCGAGGCCCGGCATCATGCCGATAAGCGAGCCGTAGATCGAAGACCGGAACATCAGCGGAATGCATCGTTTGAACTCAGCCCATGTGAAGTAATGAGCCTGTGGGTCATCAACCTCGTTCGGGGCCATATCGATCATCTTCACTTTGGCCGCTTTCTCGGCCTGAATGATGACCTCCGAGATCACGAACACACCGATCAGAAGGGGTACAAGAGCCATGCCCGATTCAAGCTCGGCGATGCCCATGGTCATCTTGAACTGACCGGTGATGATGTCCTCACCGATGAGGCCGATGATGGCACCAAAGAGCGTCGAGATGATGCCCTTGATTATGCTGTCACTCACGACTGAGCCGATAACAACGAAGGCCATAAGGTAGATCGCGAAGTTCTCAGGCGGGCCGAATTTCCGCGTGAAGGCGGCGATGGAGACGGCGCCGAAGATCAGGACGATCTCACCAAAGTAATCGCCGTAAGCCGACGCCACCGTGGCGGTTTTCAACGCCTTACCGGCCTGACCCTTCTGGGTCATTGGATAGCCGTCTTGCATCGTCGCTGCAGACGCAGCCGTGCCTGGCGTATTGAACAAGATCGCAGCGATCGAGCCACCGTAGCGGCCCGATTTACCCACGACATAAAGGAAGACGAGGCCCGCAAGCGCGCCGATCTGGTCGTTATAAGCGATCAGAATGGGCAGCATCATCGCGATGGCTGCAGCGGCTGTGAGGCCTGGCAGCGCACCGAAGACGATACCCACGACAGCGGCCAGAATGACGAAGTAGATCGCGAAGGGATCCAGCGAGAGCGTCACGAAACCGCAAGCGATGTCGTAGAAGATCACGAGGAAGCCGAGGTTCTCGAAGAACGCTTCAACGCCTGCGCATTGGTTGTTGATCATATTCATGTCACTGCGCTCCCGTGATCCAATTGGTGTAAGGACGCAGGTCCACGATGGCTCCCTTCGGGTCATTCAGGCGCATCACGCCCATGAACAAAAGCTGAAAGACGAAGGCGACGATGATCGCTCCACCAATCATCAAGACCCAATTTCGCACACCAAACGCGAGGAGCGTGGCAACGAAGGTGAAGATGACGGCTGTGAAGTAGCCGAACCCCCAAAACAAGAAGACAAAGAAGGCACCGCAGGCAACAACTTGGCCAATGCGACCGATGTCGCTTTCCAGAAAGCCATAGCCTTCCTTCAAGTCGCCGGCGTTGTCTGTGAACGCTCGGATGCCGAGCCAAATGCCGCTGACGACAAGAGCAATTGCGATGATGAGAGGGAGTGTGCGCGGGCCGACCGCCTCCCGAGAGGTGTCGATCGTAAAGGCTTGGAAAATAAAGAAGACCCCGACCAGCAGAACCACAGCAGCGACGCCGTATTCCACTTTGATTTTGTAGTTATGAGTATCCGCGTCCCCAGACATCGGCGCTCCCCTCCCCGATAAAAAATTGGGGCAAGCCGAAAGTCGGCCTGCCCCTTTTGGTAGCTCGAGAGCTTACTGGTTTGCGATGATGTTAGCGACCACAGGGCCCATCACTTCGAACATGGTGTCCTGAGCGGCCGTTGCGTCAGCGCCGGAGGTGTAGAACGCCGCGAGGTCGTTCTTGCCCATGTAGCGCTGGTAGCCGGACACGCCTGCGATGTGCTCGATCGCTGCGCCCACGTCTTCTTTCACTTCATCAGGCACGCCTGCTGCTGCGAAGAGGCACATCAGACCGGTGAACTCAACGCCGGGGGCGCCTTGCTCAACGAAGGTCGGAAGGTCAGGTGCCATCGGGTCTCGCTCTGCGCCAGCGGATGCCAGTGCGCGAATGTCAGCCTCGAAGCCCGGGATCGTGTTCACGCCGCCGAAGACTGCGTCCACCGACTGCGACACGAGCGCTGCACGTGCTTTGGAACCACCCTGGAACGGAACCTTCTTGTGGTTGATGCCCTGGCTGTCGAAGAACACGTGACCGATGGTTGCGTGCATCGTTGCAGCACCGGAGGTGCCCCAAGTGATCTCTTCGCCGGACGCTTTTGCGTTCGCGATGAACTCATCCATGGTCTGAGCAGGGTTCGAGGAGTGAACCTGCAGGGACGTCACCAGCTGGGACGCGCAGCCGAGGTTCACGAAGTCCTCGGGGATGTGGTACGGACGCTCGTCGCCCTTGGCCAATTCGCCAGCGATGAAGGTACCGATGTTGATCATGTACAGCGTGTGGCCGTCGCGCTCTTCTTCGAGCACTGCGGATGCGGCCTTTTGGCCGGACGCGCCGGGCAGGTTCACGATGAATGCCGGCAGGCCGTTCATCGAGGGGGCTTCATGCATGTAGGATGCAAAGCCGCGTGCCGTGGTGTCAGTACCACCGCCGGCAGAGAAGCCGACCATGATCTTGATTGGCTTGGACGGATATTCTGCCATGGCAGCGCCTGCCGTAAGGGCAGTTGCTGCAACGCTTGCGGCGAACAGTTTGGTAAGTTTCATTACTTTCTCCCATTGGTCGCGCGCTCTTTCGAGCACGCATATGGCTTTATTGAACCTCTTGGTGCTTGATCACATCCACTCTTCTGCGGTTCAAAGCCTCCCTAGCCTAGACAAATTTTGGGAAGTTCAAAGAGCAAAAAATAAGCGAAACGCCCATGTCTCAAACACATCCTCTCGACGGCATCCTGGTGATTGACTTCACCCACGTTCTGGCCGGGCCAGCCTGTGCCTATTATCTCGGGCTTCTGGGGGCCGAAGTCATAAAGGTAGAGAGCAGCTGGAAAGGTGATGCGATCCGCCACCGGGGCGGCACCGACGCAAACGCCGCCGCAAACGCGATGAGCACCTCTTATCTGGCACAGGGTGCTGGCAAGAGCTCTCTCGCGCTTGATTTGGAGAGTGAGGACGGGCTTGCCACGCTCCATGACCTGCTCGCGCAGGCGGATGTCCTCGTCGAAAATCACTTGCCCCAAACGATGAAACGCCTCGGGCTGGATGAAGACACCCTCGCCGCGCGGCACCCTCACCTTATCCACTGCGCAATGACCGGCTACGGACGTGGCGGCCCGCAGGAGAACGCGCCTGCCTATGACGTGAACATCCAAGCGTCCTGCGGATTGATGGACGCCACCGGCACGAAGGAAAGCGGCCCCATCAGAACAGGCGCGCCCGTTCTCGACTACGGCACGGCGATGGCGGCAAGCTTCGCAATTTCAGCCGCCCTAGTGGAACGAGCCAAAACGGGGCGGGGCAACTTCGTCGATGTATCGATGCTCGAAACCGGTCTGAGCCTGATGAGTTCCACGGTCACGGACTACCTTTACACGGGCAACGCACCGCAACGCCGCGGCAACCTGGCCAACAGCCGCTCCCCTGGCGCAGGGAGCTTTCCCTGCAAAGAAGGTGTCATCTCGCTTGGCGTGAATGAAGAGGCCCACTTCAAAGAGCTGGCCGCAGCGATGGGGCGGCTGGACTGGCTGAAAGACGAACGTTTCTCTGAGAATGCGGCGCGCAAGGCCCATGCGAGTGAGCTGACTGACGAGATAACGAGAGGCCTCGCGGCAAAGACAGCCCACGAATGGGAACCTATCCTGCAGGAGGCTGGTGTGCCCTCGGCCCGGTTGCGCAGCCTCCCGGAAGCGCTCGCCTCAGATCAGGTGCAAACGCGTGGCTTCGTTCAGACAACGGATGATGGCGTGCAGGTGCCGACATTGCCCTTCAGGCTCGGCGGCGCGAAGGCCTACACGCCGACACGCGCCGCGCCGCGCCTTGGGGCGGACAACGACGCCATCAAAAACAGACTGAAGAGATGAGCGACGCCCCCTCTGCTCGGGACCGGACCCCAATACCGAGCCGCCGCGCAACCCCATCCCTTCGGGCGCCTGTGACTGCCACTTTCACGTCTCAGTAGGCCCGTCGCCCCTCGTGCCGGAACGGAGCTACACCCCGCCAGACCTCGCCATGTCTGATTCCGCCATGTCTGATTACAAAGCCATGCGTGACACGCTTGGCCTGACACGCGAGGTGATCGTTCAAGCCAGCACTCACTGCACTGACAACCGGACAGCGCTGGAGGCCATCAAAGATGATCCGAACATGCGGGCAGTCGTCGTCATCGACGATGCGCTTGGCCTGCCTGACTTGGGGAGGCTCGCACAACAAGGCGCCGTCGGCTCGCGCGCCAATCTCCTTTTCTCCAGCAGCGCGAAACTAGACGATCTTGCCGGGCTCGCCCGCCGTGTCGCGCAAGTCGATTGGCATTTGCAGTTGCTCATAGACGTCTCGCAGTTGGCGGATTTCGAGGGCCTCGTCCGCGCGAGCCCGGTTCCCATCGTCATCGACCACATGGGCCATGTCGCGTCAGACAAGGGTGTCTCAAACCCGGGCTTTCAGACGCTGCTTCGGCTTCTCGACACCGGGAAGGTATGGGTGAAGCTCTCGGGCGCGTACCGGATCGCTGAACCCGACTACGGGGACACCGCACCCATGGCGCGTGCGCATATGGAGGCAAACCCCGAACGACTGGTTTGGGGCAGCGACTGGCCCCACCCTGCCCTGTCCGGCGCCATGCCTAAGGATGGCGCCTTGCTCGACCTCCTCTTCGATTGGGCCGGCCCGGCACGGGCGCATCAAATCCTCGTCGACAATGTTCAAGCGTTGTACGGTTTCCCCAAATGGGAAAGGCAGAATGGACAACGAGGCCTCGATAGCGGCCGCACACGCGGTCATGGCGGATCACATCAGCGCGTTGAACAACCGCGACGAAGGTCTCCTCGCCGCAACACTGCACTTTCCGCATTATCGTCTCAGCGGATCGACACTGAAGTGTTGGGAAACACCCGACGCCTATTTCGAAGACTTCCGCTGCCGCGCGGGCGGGGATTGGTCCCACTCCAGTGCAGACGACATCAGGATGCTTGCGGCGACCGGGGACAAGGTCCACCTCGACGTGGAGATCAACCGCTTCAACACGAAAGGGGACAAGATCTCCTCCTTTCGGGCACTGTGGGTCATGACATCCTTGAACGGCGTTTGGGCCGCGCAGTTCCGATCGTCTTTCGCCGCCAAATAGGAAAGGATGTGAGCCTTGGCCGACATCGCGCCTCAGAACCTGATCCTCTTTATCACTTACAATCATGGTCGCGAGCTTTTGGGGCCATAGGTCACCCGACGATCAAGACGCCGAACCTGGATCGGATCGCTGAGAACGGGGCGACGTTCACGAATGCCTATTGTGCGAGCCCCCTCCCGCGCGTCCATCGCGACAGGGCGCTATCCGCATCAGACCGGCTACTGGGACAATGCACTGGCCTACGATGGCCAGACACCGACGTGGCACCGCCGTATCCGCGAGCAAGGGCATCGCGTCGCTTCTGTCGGCAAGCTGCACTACCAGTCAGGCGACAACGACAACGGCTTCAGCGAAGAGGTGCTCCCGCTTCATATCGTGGAAGGAAAAGGGGCCGTGGTTGCGCTGCTCAGGGCAACACCGTAGGGCATGTCCCAGCGGTCAGTGCACAAGAAGATCTACGAGAAGTCCGGTGTGGGCATGCGGCCTATCAGGACTTCGATCAAGACATAACGGCCGCCGCAATCGCTTGGCTTGAGGAACACGGCACGACCGAGGGCAAGCCGTGGGTGCTTATGGTGTCCTATGTTTCACCCCACCCGCCGTTCTCCGTGCCCCAAGACATCTGGGATATGTACCCCTCGAAGATGTGCCCATGCCTGTGCAATGGCGGCAGGCAGATCAACCGTATCATCCCGCGCTCGCGCATCTGAACTGGATGAACATGTTCGAGGAGGACTTCGATGAAAACCTCATTCGCCGCATCGTGGCTGGGTATTGCGGGCTGATCAATTCACGGGCGCTCAAATCGGACATGTGATGGACGCCGTGGAGCGGCTCGATCTGCTGGATACCACCCGCATAATCTACACAAGCGACCATGTTGAAGCTGCCGGGCACCACGGAATTTTGGGCAAAGCGAACCATTACGAGCACTCAATCGGCGTCCCGCTACTGATTCAGGGAGCGGGAATTACCCCCGGAACGAGGGTCGCGCCCGTCGTCTCACTGGTCGATCTTTTCCCGACAATCGTCGAAAGCGTCGGTGGAACGTTCGCAGATGAGGACCTGAGCCTTCCGGGCAAGAGCTTGTGGGATTTGGCGACTGGAACTGCCGATCCGACGGACCGCATTGCCTTCACCGAGTTCCACGCGATGGGGTCGCTGACGGCCAGCTTTGCGATACGCAAGGGCTCTCACAAGCTGATCTATCACGTGGATATGCCCAGCCAGCTTTTTGATCTGTCGGTTGATCCGCGCGAGGAAAATGACCTTCTCGCTGCGGCCCAAAATCACCCCGTAGCGGACGCGCTGATCGCGGAGCTGCACAAGATAGTCGATCCGCAGGCTGTTGAAAAACAAGAAAAACCCGACCAAAGAGCGCGCATTGAAGAGCTCGGCGGCGTCGAGGCCGTGGCCAAAGCAGGCGTCTTTTCGGTCTCGCCCATTCCCGGAAAATCGGTCGACTTGGAGACCACCAAGTAGACGCTGGCTCCCTAAGCTTTCGGCCCACCTGATCCCTTCCGGCGCCTGCGGGCGGTCAGGCGAAGACGGCGCGCCTTCTTCGCTTCAGAATTGCACGGCAGAAACATCCATCCCCGGCGCGGCTGTTTTCGCTCCAAAACACAGGCACAATTTTTTTCTTGCCGAAACCGGTTTCGGAGCCGCAAATCGATGATCAGGGAGGAAATTCTAATGACCAATAAGAGGTCAGTCGGCGTAAGGGCTGGCCCAAGACGCGTGACCATTTCTGATGTCGCAAACCACTTGGGTATCTCGAAGGGAACGGTGAGCCGTGCCCTCAATGGCTATCCCGACATTTCCGAAGGCACCAAGCTTAGGATCTCCCGCGCGGCCGAGCGTTTAGGCTACCACCCGCTGTCTCACGCGCAAGCAATTCGGACCGGCCGCGTTCGCTCGCTTGGTCTTGTTCTGCAGATCGACAGCGAAGACAGCGCGCGCCCGTTCCTTGCCGATTTTCTCGGTGGCGTGACGCAAGCTGCCTCTGACGAGAACTGGACCGTGACGATCGCGGCCGAACCCACCGAAGAGCGTGTTCGCAAAACGCTGAGCCGCTTGGTGGATGAGCAAAAGGCGGATGGGTTCATCCTGCCGCGGACGCTCAAGCAAGACGGTCGCGTCACCACCCTTTTGAACGCAAATGTGCCGTTCGTGATGTTCGGACGTACCGAAGATTCCCGCGAATGCGCGTGGTATGACGTCAAAGGCGAGGACGCGATGCGCGCCGCGACGACACGTCTTGCCGCGCTGGGACACACCCGCATCGCCCATATCCCAGGCGGCGATCAGTACTACTACACGCAGCTTCGCATTGAAGGATACGAGGCAGGGCTCAAAGCAGCCGGGCTTGCTTTCGACCCTGCTCTACTGGCACCGGAAGCCATGACGCGCCGGGCAGGCGCGGCAGCCTTTGGCGAACTGATGGCCCTGCCAGAGCCCCCGACCGCCATTGTGTGCGCCGTGGATCGCGCAGCGCTCGGCGTCTACCGCGGCGCCAATGCCCGCGGCCTGCGCATAGGGCGCGAAATTTCCGTGATCGCCTACGACGGAGTGCCTGAGGGCGCTTATGCCGATCCCGGCCTGACGACTTTCGCCGTTAACAGCCAACAAGCCGGGGAACGCCTGGCCCGTTTGCTGATCGAGCGGATTAGGGGCGCTGACCCCGAAGACCTGCGTGAGCTTGCTCCGGCCACGCTGGTGGAGAGGGGGTCCGACAAGGCGCCTGCTCTCTCCTCAACGGAGCTGGCCCAGCGCCTAAACGATCAACACGAAATCAAGAATGTCTAATGGGAGGAACTAACATGACATTTAAAATGAAGACGAAACTCCTGGGGACGGCGGCACTTGCCACGGCTCTCCTGGCGGGGGCTGCATCTGCAGACTCTATCCGCTTCTGGACGACGGAAGAACAGCCTGAACGCCTTGCCAAGCAAGAAGAGATGGCAGCTCAGTTCGAAGCTGCAACGGGAACGTCTGTGGAAGTGATCCCGGTAACGGAATCCGACCTCGGCACGCGCGCCACGGCAGCCTTTGCTGCGGGCGATCTGCCCGACGTGATCTACCACACGCTTCAGTACGCTCTGCCTTGGGCAGAAGCGGGCATCCTCGACACCGAGGCGGCAACCGAAGTGATCGAAGACCTCGGCGAAGACACCTTCGCACCCGGCGCGATAGCGATGGCTGCTGTCGACGGTGGCGTGGCCTCCGTTCCAGTGGACGGCTGGACGCAGATGATCGTCTACCGTGCGGACAAGTTCGCAGAAGCAGGCCTCGAGCCGCCGACCTCTTACGCAGCTGTGGAAGCAGCGCTTGAGGCACTTCACAACCCGCCAGAGATGTACGGCTTTGTTGCCGCCACGAAGGTGGACGAGAACTTCATGAGCCAGGTTCTCGAGCATGTCTTCCTCGCCAACGGCGTTTCGCCGGTGAACGAGGGTGGCGCAGCCGAGCTCGACCTCGACGCAACGACCGAAGTCCTCGACTTCTACAAAGCGATCGCAGAAGCGTCCCCTCCCGGTGAACTCTTCTGGCAGCAGTCCCGCGAACTCTACTTCGCAGGTCAGGCAGCCATGATCATCTGGTCCCCGTTCATCCTGGACGAGCTTGCAGGTCTTCGTGACTCCGCTCCGCCCACGATCAACGACGACCCGACCTCGTCCGAACTTGCGTCCAAGACCGGCATCGTCACCACCTTCGCTGGCCCGTCCAACCCAGATGGCGCAGCTTGGGGCGACGTTCGTTACTTCGGCATCACCAACGACGCCGACACGGATGCCGCGATGGAGTTCGTGAAGTTTTCCATGGACGAAGGCTACACGCAGACGCTGTCCATCGCGCCTGAAGGCAAGTTCCCTGTGCGCCGTGGTAACGCCGACAACCCAACTGCTTTCCAGGAAGCATGGGCGCAGCTTGACGTCGGCGTCGACCGTCGTGCGCCGCTGGGTGACCTCTACGAGCAGTCGATGATCGACGAAATCGTGGGTGGTCTTGATGTGGCTCAGCGCTGGGGCGTTGCGGAAGGTCAGCTGTCGCTGGCTTCCAAGATGATCAACTCCCAGATCGTGAACCGCGTCGTGCGTCAGTACATCGACGGCGAAATTGACGCCGCCGCTGCTGTCGCTGCGATGAACGAGCAGCTCGCAGCCATCGAGTAAGCCAACTCGGCAGCCCCGGGCACGCGTCCGGGGCTGCCCCTAACGGTGAGACGCGCCATGTCAGACATCTCCGCACCAAAGGGAACAGGACCACTCGCGAAGCGCGAAGCGCGTCTCGCCTGGTCGCTGCTCTTTCCAACGATCGCTATCGTATCGCTTGTCGTGATCCTGCCGCTTCTTGCGATCTTCTGGATCAGCTTCAAACCCATCGGTCTGGCTGACCTGCGCCCCGTCGCGCCTGTCGTCCGCGAGGACCTGCGCAACGCAGGTGACCCCGACCAGGCCGTGCGTTACCGCCTGCAAAACCGCAGCCAAGACACGCCCATCGAAAACGTCATCTTCTTTGACACGGTCCCCGCTGGCGCCACACTCGGCGAATTGCCCGAGGTCTGCGAGCTGAGCGGCACGGCGCTGACCTGCACCATCGGCACGCTGGAGCCCGGCGAACGCCTGACATTCCTTATTCCTGTGACGCTCGAAGGCGATCTCGAAACACTCGAAGACGCACTTGAAGACGACACCGAGGCCCGCGCCACCGGCGACGCGGACTCGATCCTGACGAACACCGAATTCAGCCTCGAAAACTTCGCCCGCATCTTTGACGGGGATGAGTTCCTGACCGTCATGTGGGCCACGATCTTTTATACGGTCTTCGGCACCATCGGCGCCCTTCTCTTCGGCCTCTTTGCCGCGCTTTTGCTGAACAAGAGCTTTAGGGGCCAGGGCATCCTCCGGGGCCTCTACCTCTTCCCCTATGTGGCGCCCGTGATCGCGGTGGCCTTCACCTGGGTGAACCTTTTTGACCCCTTCTCGGGCTCGGCCAACGCGCTTCTCGTGCAGATGGGCGTGACCACGCAGACTATCAACTTCTTCGGTGAACGGCCGCTCGCGCTCATCATGGTCACAGTCTTCGAGATCTGGCGCTACTTCCCGCTGTCCTTCCTCTTCATCCTTGCGCGGATGCAGTCGATCGACACCGATATGTACGAAGCCGCAGATATGGACGGCGCCTCGCCCTTCCAGAAGTTCTGGTACCTGTCGCTGCCCATGCTGCTTGGCATCCTGTCGGTGCTCTTCCTGCTGCGCTTCATTTGGACCTTCAACAAGTTCGACGACATTTTCCTGCTGACGGGCGGTAACGCCGGGACGCGGACACTTACGGTGAACGTCTATGAACAGGCCTTCGCGATCTCGAACATCGGTGCGGGTGCTGCGGTGGCTGTGGTGATCTTCGCCTGCCTCCTCGGGTTCAGCTTCTTCTTCTTCAAATTCATCAGCCGGGAGGAAGGACTATGAGCTTCCTGCGTTACGGATACATCACCGGCCCGATCATCGGCGCTGTATGGATCTTTGTTCTGGCAACGACGGTGGCGATCACCATGTCCTTTGCCACAGGCGATCCGTTCCGCCCGACGCTCTGGCTCTCGCTCGCGACCGGCGCGGTCCTGGGGCTGGGCGCCGCTTGGGAACTGAGCTCGAGGATCAAAGCAGCCGCCATCGCGGCGGTGATCTTTGTCCTGACCCTCGTGGGCTTTGGGCCGATGGTCATGGAAACAAGCGCCTTCAACGCGGTCTTCGCCGCCGGCGCGCTGGCGGTGATCGGCGGCTGGTCGCTCACTAAGATCATGGAAGGCTGCCCCATGGGCGCGCTCACCCGACACGAGATGGAGGAGGCCTGGATCCGCTTCCTCACCGGGCTCGGCTACATCTTCTTCACCGCGATCGTCCTCGTCCCCTTCTACGTGATGGTCATGACCTCGCTGAAATCGCAGTCGGCACTGTTGCAGAACCCGCTCGATTTCTCGCTGGACCTCGACAAGGGCTGGGCGCTCTTCCGCAGCTATCAGGAGCTTTTCGCGGACTTTAACTTCGGCACCTACCTGTGGACCTCGTTCTACGTCTCGGTGCTGACGGTCTTCATCACGCTGGCCTTCTCGATCCCGGGTGCCTACGCGGTGGCGCGGCTGCAGTTCAAAGGGCGCGCGGCGTTCTCCCGCTCGATCCTTATGATCTACATGGTGCCGATGATCGTTCTGGCGCTGCCGATCTACATCGCCTTCTCGGTCACCGGGCTGCGCAACACGATCCTCGGCATCGTGCTGATCTACCCGGTGACGACCATCCCCGTGGCGCTTTACATGCTGCAGGGCTACTTCCGCGGCCTACCCGCAGAGGTCGAGGAAGCGGGCCTGATGGACGGCCTCAACCGCCTGCAAGTGATCTGGAAAATCACCCTGCCGCTGGCGCTGCCCGCGCTGGCCTCGGTGAGCCTTTATGTCTTCATGATCGCCTGGAACGAGTTCCTCTTGGCCTTCATGTTGCTGGATGATCCGGACATCTTCACCCTGACGCGCGGCATCGCCTCGCTCAACTCTTCAGAGATCCCACGTGAACACCTCATGGCTGGCGCGGTTATCGCGACCGTCCCCGTCATGGCGCTGTTCCTCGGCCTCGAGAAATTCATGACCAAGGGCCTCACGGCCGGGAGTGTCAAAGGATGAATACGCAAGATACGCCCTCTATGGACGAACAAGCCCGCGCAATCCTTCGCGGCAATGATCGGGGCGGCTACACCGTGCCCACGGCTGGCCTCTATCCCTACCAGTGGAACTGGGACTCGGCCTTTGCAGCCTGGGGCTTCGCCACCTTCGATCTGCCGCGGGCCTGGGCCGAGATGGACACGCTCTTCACCGGGCAGTGGGACAACGGGATGGTTCCGCACATCCTCTTCCACAAAGCCGACCCCGGCTATTTCCCCGGCCCCGACGTCTGGTCTGGCATTGGACCGATCCCCTCGTCGGGCATCAGCCAACCGCCAGTGGCCGCCAGTTTTGCCCGCCGCGTCTACGATATGGATCCCGAAGCAGGTCGGTCACATATGGCCGAGCTCTTCCCCAAGATGGCCGCTTGGCACCGCTGGTTCATGCATTGGCGCCTCGATCAAGGTGCGGTGTGCATCACCCATCCATGGGAGGCCGGTCGTGACAATACGCCTGACTGGGATGGCGCCATGGCTGGCATCGATCCTGTAGGCGTGGGCGAATACACGCGCCGCGACACGAGCCACGTCGACCCGTCCATGCGTCCGACCAAGTACGACTACGATCGCTATATTTGGCTCGTTCAGCTGGGGCGCCGTCTCAACTGGGATGAGGCAGCGCTTCTGAAAGAGAACCCCTTCCGCGTAGCCGATCCCACGATGACGTTCATCCTGCTCCGGGCCCAGCGCGATCTGGCCTATCTCGGCCGCGAACTGGGCGAAGATGTCAGCGAAATCGACGCGGCCATCGCCACGCTCGAAGCAGGTGCTGAGACGCTCTGGAACCCCACGATCGGGTGCTACGATGCCCGCGACGCGCGGTCCGGCGAATGGGCGGATTGCGTCTCGAACGCCTCGTTCCTGTGCTGGTACGCCGGGCTCGACCACCCGGAGATGGAGGCGCAGTACGACCGCATCACGTCGATCTGCACCTACCCCGTGCCGAGCCACGACCCCTCGTCCGAGCGCTTTGACGCCAAGCGCTATTGGCGCGGCCCGACCTGGGGCATCATGAATGCACTCATCGGCATGGGCCTCGAGGAACGCGGTCTCACCCAACGCGCCGCAGAATTGCGCGAAGCGACAGCTGACGTGATCACGCGCCACGGCTTTGCAGAATACTTCGACCCTCACACCGGCGGCGCAGCCGGTGGCGGGACCTTCACCTGGACAGCCGCAATCTGGCTCGCATGGGCCTCGCCCTCACAAGGACAAGCGTAATGGGAGCAATCAAACTCGAAGCCGTCGAGAAATGGTACGGCGAAGTGCAGGTCATCAAAGGTGTCGACCTGGAGATCAACGACGGTGAGTTCGTGATCTTCGTCGGCCCCTCCGGTTGCGGCAAGTCCACACTTTTGCGCATGATTGGCGGTCTGGAAGAGACCTCGCGCGGGGCCATCAAGATCGACGATCGCGACGTGACGCCAGAGCCGCCCGCCAAGCGCGGCCTGACCATGGTTTTCCAGAGCTACGCGCTCTATCCCCACATGTCGGTGCGCGACAACATGGGCTTTTCGCTCAAAACCGCCGGTGCTCCGAAGTCCGAAATCGCGGAGAAGGTGAACAAAGCGGCCGAAGTTCTGAAGCTTGATGCCTATCTGGATCGTCGGCCCAAGGACCTCTCCGGTGGGCAGCGCCAGCGCGTGGCCATTGGGCGTTCAATTGTGCGAGACCCCACGGCGTTCCTCTTCGACGAGCCTCTCTCGAACCTAGACGCCGCCTTACGGGTGGAGATGCGTTACGAGATCGCGAAACTGCACCAAAGCCTTGGCGCGACGATGATCTACGTGACCCACGACCAGGTCGAAGCGATGACGCTGGCCGACAAGATCGTGGTTCTCGAATTCGGTAAGATCGCACAGGTCGGATCGCCCCGCGAACTCTATGAGCGTCCTGCAAACCGCTTTGTCGCTCAGTTCATCGGCTCCCCGAAAATGAACGTGATCCCGACCAAGACGGATGGCGACCGCTACATGCTCGACGGCGGACGTGGCGGTGCATACTCGCGCGGCGCTGCGGCAGTCGATCTGGGCATCCGTCCTGAGCACATCGAAATCGGTGCAGCAGGCGAAGGCGCAATCGATGCCACCATCGACGTGGTCGAATACCTCGGCGCCGACTGCTTCATCATCCTCGACGTCGGCAGCCAAGGTCAGATGACCGTGCGCGCCAGCGGTGAGACCGAGCTGAAGCCGGGCGAAAAAGTCGGCCTGATCTTCCCCGAAGAGCGTCTGCACTTCTTCGACAAAGACGGCTTGGCCGTCACCGGGGCCTAGGGTTCCTCCCGCCTTGGCCCCTCTGAGGAGGGGTCGAGGCAAACACCTTCACGCATTTCGGGGCTCTGCGTTCGTGCCAACGAGATGCGCGAGTGGCGCACGGCGTTCAGGCGTCACCACCTGATTAGGGCCCTTCTCGGCTGAGGCAGGGCTAGAAGAGAACGGCCAACCGCACCCCGCCCCAATGCTTCGTGCCCACGTAAATGAGCGCGGAGATATCTTTCATCATCGCAAACTCTCCCCCGCCCCTATCGCGGCGGTAGGTCTACTACAGGAAAAGTGAAATGCTGCGACCCGCCTTGAGCCGGACGCTATCATCAAAGATCCGGCGATTTCGGCAATGCGCGGCGTTCCATACCGGATCATCGCTCTGCGGGCGTGAGAACTTGTGATTGTGGGTTGGCAAATAGCCGTTGAGATCAACCGCTCCGCAGAAAACAACGCTCTCATCGAAATCCAGCGCGGCTTCTTGAAGCTCAGGCAGCACCTGGTCTGTGAAGTGTTTGAAGTGTGTCTTGAACTGGCGCGGGTTCGCATCCGCAATGGACGTGTAGGCCGTATCAAAGAGGTCGTCTTCGGAGATTACACTGTCCGCCACAGCCGAGGTGAACTGCTGCGATATCTGGGCTGCGACCGACTGAACGTAGGTGGTGAAGGGCATGTCAAACGCCGACCCGCCGGCCGCCGCCGCGCTTTGAACCATCTCCTAGGCGATATCCACCAAGCGGTCCGTACGCGCGCGGGCGACTGATATCCCTTCGGTGGTTTCCTGGATTGAGGAATCGATATCGGTGACCGACGGTCCGAACCGGGCGACCGCGTTGCGCATATGGGCAATGTCGGCGGCGATTTTTGACATCTGCCCCTGACTGGTCTTCAGCGTGGACTGCAGCTGGCTCAGGTTCACATCGCTCTCAGTCGCCTTGTCGATCACCTCAGCGGCCTGCGCGGCGATATTCTGGGACTCCTCGGCAATCTCCAAAACCCAATTGGCGAGGTTATCCACGCTTTCGGAGATCTGAACCGCTGCGGTTCCGGTCTGTTGCGACAGCTCATTGATCGCGTTGGCGACGACCGAGAAACCGCGCCCCAGATCGCCCGCGCGAGCGGCCTCGATCTTGGCGTTGATTGCCAGAATATTTTCTTGCCGCGCGACGCCCGCGATCAGCTGGTCGTTCGACCGCACAGCCTGAAGCGTGTCGTCAATCAAGGCCTTTCGGGATAGCTCAGCGCCCTTTGATCAAGGACAAGGTTCTAAGTCCCTAAAGCGTGAGCGATGAGGTCTCTCCTCATCATGGGGGCGGCTGCTTGATCGGCGCTCCAAGCAACCGCGGCACCCATATGAGCGAGCGAAGAAGTGGCGTCAGACGATCACCACGTTTCCACGCTTATGTCCGGCTTCGACGTAGCGGTGCGCCTCGACCAAGTCAGAGAACGGATACGTCCGGTCCATGACTGGCGCGAATTTCTGTTCGCCCATCAGCGCGATCACTTCCGACAATTCTTCCCGGTGCACAGCCGGTGGAGCCATGCCTGCCGCCGCGAACTTGGCCCGTTTTCCGCCGAAAACAGAGCTCAGAAGCATGTCGCGGAAGAGCCGAAGCCCCAGAACCGGGCATAGGTAGCGCCCGCCCTTGGCCAAAGCCGGTTTGGCCGCGCCATATGTCGCGACGCCTAGCGTGTCGAAAATGATGTCGTAATTCATGCCTCGTTTGAGCGGGTCTGTAGCGCGGTAGTCGATCGCATGATCAGCGCCTAGGTTCCGGAGGAGATCATGATTACGCGCGCTTGCAGTGGCGCTGACCTCAGCGCCCAAGGCGCTTGCGAATTGGACCGCGGCCGTTCCTAGGCTACCTGCCCCGCCCAAGATCAGGATCTTCTCACCCGGTCGAACCTGGGTGACACGTGTCAGAAAATGCCAAGACGTCATGGCACCGTCGCAAAGCGTTGCCCCCTCCTCATAGGACACGGCATTGGGCTTCACGACGAGGCTGCCTTGCGCGTCCATGCAAAGATGGGTGGCGTTGGCGCCGAACTGCATTCCGGCCTCGCCAAGCACAGCGTCGCCCACTTTGAAGTCCGCGACACCCTCATCTACGGCCACGATATCGCCAGAAAAGCACGTGCCCGACAAGCTGGCGCGTGGCCGGCACAGGCCCAAAAACAGGCGTGCAAACTTAGGTTGCCCTGCACGCATCATGCCGTCGGCGCGCGATACCGCAGAGGCCCGGATCCGGATCAGAACCTGACCCGCCTTGGGGCGAGAAATAGGACGGGTGACAGGAACGAGGACGTCGGGTCCGCCGTAGTGGCTTACATCCCAAGCGTTGAGAGTATTTTCCATAGTGATCTCCTTTGATGACTGTCGAAGGAGATAGAGGGTGTATTTCGATCCTATAATTGCCTAATATGATCCTTATCGGATCAAAAACGCACCACTGGAATGGATTGGAAATCTCTCCCCGCCTTTCTCGCCGTTGCGCGGACGGGCTCGCTGCGGGCCGGTGCAGAGCAGTTGGATGGCACCCACGCGACCGTCCGTCGCCAGATCGAAGCGCTGGAGGCGCAGCTCAGCACTTCTCTCTTTCGGCGCAACGCTGCGGGGCTGACACTCACCGCAGCCGGCAGGCGATTGCTGCCGCAAGCTTTGGAGGCCGAGACCTCGCTGTTGAAAGGGTTCAGTGCGGTGAAGGGGTTGGACCGAGAAGCGTCCGGAAGCCTGCGCCTGTCGGCGGACCCTTTGACGGCGCACTATCTGCTCGCACCGGTGCTGGCGGAATTTGCGGACCTCTATCCCGACATCGAGATCGAGCTAAAGCTGTCGTACTTCCTCGACTCCATCGAGAAAGACGAGACGGATATCTCCATCCGGCACGTCCTCGAGGTGGACGAAGATGCCGTGGGCCGAAAGCTCTTCCCCCTGTCCATCGGAACCTTTGCGGCGCGCAGTTACATCGACGCGGCGCTGCCAGCGGCTGGTGCCAAGGGCCAAGGGCTTACGTGGATCGGATATGGGGACGTGCCAGAAATGAAGGCCATGGTCGAAAACACACCATTTTCCCAAGCGCGGGTGCGGCACGCCATTGAAGACCCACAAATGCATCTGCACCTGGCACGCGCTGGAGCGGGCATGACCTTCCTGGCCAACTGGGTGCCGTCAGTCTTTCCGGAGCTTCAGCGCGTGCCGGGCACAAAGCTCGACCAGAGGCGGTCGACTTGGATCCTGCTGCACAGCGGGCTGCGACGCGTGAAGCGCGCGCGCCTTCTTGTCGACTACCTCGGTGCGGCCCTCATCGAAAGACGAAGCGACTTCATCGGAAAATAGCCTGCCCTTAGCTGGAGAGCACGACGTCCATCTGAACGTTCAAATCATGCTCCACGGCATCCAGCAGATAGGACGCAACAGCTTCGCGCGACACAAACCCATTGCGCCACGTTGCAGGGTCTTCAAGGACGCGCGCAGCGCCCGCAGCTGGGCGGTTCGTTAGTATGACGGGTCGCGCAATGGTCCACGCCAGATCGCTCGTTTCGATTAGCGCTTCCTGACGTGTCTTGTCCTCGTAGACCCGCCCCAGAACCAGACCATGCCCGACGCGTGCGAGGCGCATCATTGATCGCTGGCTGCGCCCTGCACCGTAGCCCGTCACCACCACGAGCCGCGACACTCCGGCCTGCACCATCTGAGACAACAGCACTTCTGTGCTCTTGGAAAACAGCGTTTCCCTTTCCCACAGCATGGCGAGCCTCTCGCGGATACCAAGCGTGACGATGACGGCATCAACGCCCTTCAGCGCGCGCTCAACGTCCTCGGGCTTGGTCGCATCCCCCACCATGCGATCGAGCGATGCGTGGGGCTGCAGAGTATCGGCTGTTCGCGCAAAAGCCCGAACCTGCATGCCACGGAAAAGTGCCTGCTCCATACAATGCTTGCCGATGCCCGAGGTCGAGCCAACGATCAAAAGACGCTTTTCCATGGGAGTTCCTCGTCTTGCGGTGACCCTTGGAGATTTAGGCAGCTTTCACGGACGTCCAGTGCCGCAGCGCAGAACGCTGCGACGCATCGTCAGGAAAGCTGGATTGTACCCTGCGCGGCCTATCTGCCGAGACGTGAAACACGCTGAAACCACACCCTTTGCCCGCCTGATCCGGCTCGTCATGGGCCTATTGCACTTGCCACCCGGGCGCAGGCGCATCGCCATTGCATTTGGCTATGGCGCGGCGTGCCATCTGGCCTTTGCGCTGGCCGTTCTCGCAATGATCGTGGGCATGTTCTTTGGCATGAGCGAAAGCTTGGGCCGCGTGCCCGCGCCTTGGTCTTATGTGGCGAATGTCTTTCTGGTGCTGCAATTCCCGTTGAGCCACTCAATGCTGCTCAGCAAACGGGGACGGGCTGCGCTTCGGTGGGTGGCACCTGCCGAATACGCGCAGACACTGGGCACCACGACCTTTGCCCTGATCGCGTCGCTGCAGCTCTTTGCGCTCTTCGCGTTTTGGACACCGAGCGGGATCGTGTGGTGGCAGGCCGAAGGCACGACGTTCTACATCATCTGCGCGGCCTATACCCTGTCATGGCTCCTGCTCATCTGGGCGAGCTATGACGCCGGCGCGGAAGTGCAGTCAGGCGCCCTGGGATGGATGTCGCTGGCACAAGGCATCAAGCCCGTCTTTCCAAGCATGCCCACCCGCGGCCTCTTCAGGATCATTAGGCAGCCGATATACGTCTCCTTCGCGTTGACGCTATGGACCGTGCCTATCTGGACCCCGGACCAACTGGCTTTGGCCGTCGTTTTGACCGCCTACTGCCTGCTGGCCCCGCGCCGCAAAGAAGCGCGGTTCAAGGAGCGGTACGGCGCGCAATTCGATGCCTATCGCGAGGCAGTCCCCTACGCTGTGCCCGGCCTCAAAAAGCCGAGCAACGGCGACTAGCAGCGCTTATTCGCGTTCGATCTTCTGACCAGGCGGTGTCCAACCGGTGTTCTTCTCCACCGCGAAGGCGTTGCCCTTTCCAAAGATCTGGGACTCGCGTTCTTCCATGAGTTCCTTCGACTTGGCGACATAGGCCTCGTTTTCCGAGGCCGGGATGTCGGGGTCATGAAGCTCGGCGAGAAGCGCGATGATGTGACGATCGTCTTCCGCAAACTTCTTGGCCAAAAGCTCGGCCTCGAACGCATGCATGCCAAGGACCTCATAGGCGCTACGACCCATTCGAACGCTTGAATCAAACGTCTCGCGCATGATCTCCCGAACCCCGGCAGCATAAAGATCGTAGACATGTTGCCGGTCGATGGCCCGCGCGACAATGGGCACATGCGGGTGGTTGTGGCGCACGTAATGCACCAGCGTGTTGATCTGCTCTTTCCCTTCGATGGCAATCACCAGAAGCTTTGCATTCTCAATCCCCGCCGCGTGCAACAGGTCAGCCCGCGTTGCGTCGCCAAAGAAGATCTTGAAGCCAAAGTTCCGAAGCATCTCCAGCTGGGAGGCGCTGTAGTCGAGAACTGTGGTCGTGTAGCCCGCCGCGCGCAGCATGCGGTTCACAATACCGCCGACCCGCCCGTGGCCGGCGATGATGATATCGCCGGGTTCATCAATCACGTCCGCTTCCGCTTGCTGATCATTGCTGAACTTCGGTGCGATCATCCGTTCGTAAAGGATGAAGAGAAGTGGCGTGATCAGCATGGACAGAGCGACCACCAGCAAGAGCTGATCCGCGACAGATTGAGGAATGACCTGATTGGCCGTGGTGAACGACAGCAAGACGAAACCGAACTCACCCGCCTGTGCGAGCCCCAAATCAAAGAGCCACTTATCCGCGCCCTGCAGCTTGAAGATGTAGGCCAGCGCAAGCAGCACCAGCGCCTTCAGCAGGATAAGCCCGATCGTCATACCGACGACGGCTCCGATATTGCTAAAGAGAAGGTCGAAATCGATGGCCGCGCCGACCGTGATGAAGAACAGACCCAGCAAGAGGCCTCGGAACGGATCGATATCGCTCTCCAGCTCATGCCGGTATTCGCTGTTGGCGAGAACCACGCCCGCCAGGAAGGTGCCCAGCGCCGGCGACAAGCCTACAGCCATCATCAGCAGCGCGATGCCAACGACGAAGAGAAGGGCCGTGGCCACGAAGAGTTCGCGCGGACCAGCCATCGCGATGAAGCGAAAGATCGGCCGCGTCAGGTAGTTGCCGAGGAAGACGACGGCACCGATTGCGCCAAATGTGACCAGCGTCGTCTGCCAACCATTGAGGCCGTCAACGATGCTCAGGTTCATGCCGTGGCCATCACCGTGATCATCTCCATGGGCATCGCCGTGGCCGCCCCCATGGCCGTCCCCGTGGGCGGCATCAGCTGCTCCATGCGCCACATCCATCAGCTCCGGCATCGCCAGAAGCGGGATGAACGCGAGCATCGGGATCACGGCGATGTCTTGGAATAGCAGCACCGAGAAGCTGGATTGTCCCTCGTCTGAGCGCATCAATCCCTTTTCGTTCAGTGTTTGCAGAACGATGGCCGTCGACGACAGCGCCAGCACCATCCCGATAGCCAGTGCGATCGTCCAAGGTTGTCCAAAGGCCATCGCGATCGCGGTCACCAAAGCCGTCGTTCCGGCAACCTGTAAGCCGCCGAGGCCTAAGAGCTTGGCCCGCATGGACCAGAGCATTCGCGGCTCAAGCTCCAAGCCAACGAGGAAGAGCATCATCACAACGCCGAACTCAGCAAAGTGCTGAATTGAGATAACGTCGACGCCGAGCGTGGCCAGCAAAGGCCCGATCACGACCCCCGCGATCAGATAACCCAGAACCGATCCGAGACCGAGCCGGGATGCGATGGGTACGGCAATGACCCCGGCAATGAGGAAAATGAATGCGAGCAGAAGGAACTCTGCCATGCCCTACCCTTTCATTCGCGTGGAAAGTGTTGAGGCCTGGACGACAGCGCTGTCGTCTTCCAAGAGGTCGAACGCATCGTCCCTGATCGCGGCAAGAAGCGTTGCATAGGCCGACGCGTGGCTGGCGATTTCTTGATCTTCCTTTGCGCCCAGCGCGCCGTAGAGCGCGAAGGGCGGCGCAAACTTCATCCCGCAGAGCCCGGCAGTTTGCTGGAACGGCACCAGAAAATCGCGAAGGGCGTGCTGCTGATAGCCGCCTTTGCGATAGGCGTCCTCCGGCCCCCCGGCGGTGACGGCGAGCATCAGCGTCTTTCCCTCAAGTGCCTTGCCATCGTGTCCGTAGGCAAAGCCATACTGCAAGGCGAGGTCTTGCCATTCCTTCAGAAGACTTGGGGATGAATACCAAAACACCGGGAACTGAAAGAGGATCACGTCATGGGCGACGAGGCGCGCCTGCTCCTTCTCGACGTTGATATCGTGCCGGGGATACTCGGCGTAGAGATCAACAAATGTGATCCCTTCGATATCTGACGCAGCCTTCGTCATGGCAACGTTCGCACGACTGAACCGCTGACCGGGATGTGCATAGAGCACCAATTCTTTCGCCACGAAATCCGCCCCCCGTTTTTGCGCGACAGCAAAGAATTTTCATGCAGTGCAACGCTGCGCCAATCTCGGGCGCCATGCCTCGCAAAACGTGAACGCCATTTTGGCGGTCTCGCTACTCTAAGCGGCGGCTGACCCAGCGCAACGGTTCTCGGCCCGGCTTAGGAGATGACGATGGACACAGGACGAGCGCTCATGAATTTGAGAAGGGTCGCACGCTAGTGGCGGCCGACGGCGCTAGGCGCTTTCCAGCGCTTAGAAGGGTTGCGGATGCCCGATGTAATAGCCCTGCAAATGCT
>JAKVCO010000026.1 GCA_022448245.1 Paracoccaceae bacterium | reverse complement strand
CACAAAGCAGCATGAAACCTAAACCCGATACACCTTAGAAAAGCTGCAAAACTGTCCAAAAAGGTGGGACCACTTCAATGAGCCAAAAGACGCTTGGAGTGCGAGGGCATCGGTATGCGCCAAATTTGAAAAGGCGGCTGACTCTGCGCCGCGCCGCCTCTCCTGTTCAATATTGGTTTAGCTGAAATCGAAGATAGCCTCGGCGCCCGAGCCCACCTTTTCGGACACCTGCGCCACACGAAGCTGATCGCCAGGTGCAAGTCCATCGGCGGCTCTTGCCGCTGCAGTATAGGTCCACGTCGACGTCGACACGTACTCTTCTCGCAGCACTGTGTTGCCGCGCACGGCCCGCACCCGGTAGCTCTCAACGGCTTCACCCAAGGGAACATCACCTTCGCCCCAAGGATCACCGTCTTCGCGGGTCCTTCGGATCCAAGACACAGCCAGATCGCTGCCCTCCGTTTCGACCTTCAAGTGAACCGGGGACAGCGGGCGCAGGCCGACGCCTGAGAATGCAAGCACCTGCTCACCATATGAAGGATCATCAAACGGACGCCCGCTCGTCCCGATCCGGTAAGTCTGTTCAACATCTCGGGTAGAAGACGCGAGTTCAAGCTGCTCCACAGCCCCGTCTAACAAGACAAAGAGCCCACCCGCCGCCCAAATCGCCGGCATCAGCGCATCGCTACCTGCCTGCCCCCTCAAGAGCACTGACAGCTCGTAAGTATCTTCTGCGACAAGGTTTGCGTTCTGAAACTGGATTATCTCCCAGTTGTCAGCGGATCCGTCACCGATCGCCGCAAGGTTCCCGCCAGCGAGTAGCGCCTCCTCGGTGATGCTAGACAGCGTGCCACGCGTCAGTCTCACACGCAGCTTGGTGGCACGGTCGCGCACGCCACAAGGACCTGTTGGCACATCCTCAAGGATCTCGCCCAAGGTGGCCGGAGCCGTCAAAAGAGCCAACAACGAGAAACCGGCTCCTGAAGCAGAGGAATAAACCGCTGCCGCTCCGGGCCACTTCTCTCCCGTGACTGCCAGATGGGGTGCATGCGGTACTTCATCTCCGGACAACAAAGGCAAATCCATAAACTGCGCGAAGACCGGCAGAGGCGGCACAAACTCGGTGACCACGATCTCATCTTCCAGGTCAGAGGGACGCTCATAGGTGCCCGCATCAACACGCACCGCGCTCACCAATCGCGCCTCGGTATCCTCCACACGATCGATGCGGTAACTCGCTTCGCCTCCCTCCTCAGGCAGTGAAACGACATCCCCCGCGCCGAGGTATGTTTTTGAAGGAGGCAACACGAATTGCGCTTTGTCCCGCGCCAGCCTCGTTTCCGACAGCCAACGCTCTGCAATCGCGCGCGCTTCGCTGCGGGTAAGGGCCAGCGGGATCTCAGACACGGTAAGGGTCGCAGCATTGTCGCCGGGATAAAGTGCATCGACTGCTGCGGTTTCATAGTCCGCGTCTGCGTCCAAAAAGGTCAGCTGTACGCGACCTGTCAGCTCCGCATATGCAGCGCGCTCTAGGCCGAGAACCGGCTCTTCGCCTCCCCGATACACAAGACCATCTTCGGTCAGTGAGGCGGTTGGAACGCCGTCTCGATTAAAGAAAACGAGCTTGCCGTTTCGCTCCACAACATCAAAGCCATAGGCCAACATGAGCGGCTGCAAAGCCGCACGCGCGTCCGTCACATCTTCCACAACATAGCCGCGAACGAACCCGAACAGGCGCGTCACATCGATGTCGGTTACCCCGGAGCGCGCACAAATCTCCTGGACGACATCCGCAAGGGAACGGCCCGTAGCCCGCCCGGTGATCCAGTGACCGCGCCCGTAGTTTTCACCATCAGACCAAACACCGTTGAGCGCCGGAAACGCGGGGTAAGGCCGCACATCCCACGCCCAAACATGGGCGTGCCCCATATCAACCATTGGCGCCTCGTAAACCTCTGACACCGGATTGTTGTCGGGATCATTCCAGTAGGCCGCCATGGCCCGCAGATACTGAAGCTGAACAAGCGGATCACGCAGCCCATTGGAGTAATACGGCAGGCTCGATTCCGAGGACTTGGGGTCCAGAAATTTATTTGGCTGGTTCGTGCCCTTGTCGACCGCTGCGCAACCATATTCGGTGAAGCGCACAGGCTTCTGGCCAGGCTCCCACACAGTCGGAAACTGATCTCTTTGCCCGCCAACGCGGTTGTGATGGTGGTTTTCCCACCACCCCTGAATGTCTTTGACGCGGAAGACCCAAGGCTCGTTGTGCGCGCCGTCAGTGATCGGCGTCCTTACCTGAGCATCGCGATCTTCTTGCGAGGCATAGTACCAGTCGTACCCCTCACCACCGGCAACATTCGCCTTAAGATATTCAAGGCTGTAGGGCGATACCCAAAAAGCATCGAGGTGATCGCGCCCGTCTCGCCAATCCGACAGCGGCATGTAGTTGTCGATACCGATGAAATCGATCTCTGGATCCGCCCACAACGGATCCAGGTGATAAAAGACATCCCCCGTGCCGTCCTGCGGTTGGTATCCGAAGTACTCCGACCAATCGGCAGCATACGAGATCTCGCAGTCCGGTCCCAGAATGGACCGGCAATCCGATGCAAGGATCTGAAGTGCCTCGACGGCTGGGAACGAATTCCCTGCCCCCCTGATCTGGGTGAGCCCCCGCATTTCAGAACCGATGCAGAAGGAATCCACCCCGCCAGCAGCAGCACAAAGGTGCGCATAGTGGAGGATGAAGCGACGGTACCCGGTGTCTGCAGGCCCGGTGTAGGAAACGGTCTGCCCGTTCACGCTAAAGTCGCTCGACTGCGCGTCGCCCATGAAGGCAGCAACCTCTGCTTCAGCGGCGGCGGTTTGGTCCGTCGTGCCTGCAACGCCCGGAGCGAGGTCCAGCGTGATCCTTCCGCGCCAAGGCAGCAAAGGTTGTCCCGCTGTGCCCGAATACGGGTTCGGTAGCGTGTTGCCCTCAGCTTGGGTCATCAAGATGAAAGGGTAGAACATCACCTCCTGGCCAGAGGCGCGCAGCTCTTGGATAGCTTCGGTCACCGATTGGTCAGTGGGTGTGCCGCCATAGAGCGGGCGCCCTTCCCCATCCGCAGGCACGGTCTGAGCGTTCGCCCTGTCTATTCCAGCCACGCTCCATGCCATCGAAGCCCCATCGGACTCCTGCCGTTCAACACGCGGCGTAAGGGTACATTGCCCGCACCGAAGATCATCGCCGAACCACGAAACGATAAGCGAGGTCGACTGACAGTTCGGCAGCTGCTCTCCCAAAGTACGGACAGAAATCGAGAAATCCGTTTTCGAGGAGGCCGTATTCACGTTCGCCGACGCAACACGTCCGTAGCCCGCGTCATACGTCACCGGCGTCGTGGCAAGGGCATACTCACCGGAGCCCGGCATCATGGCCACCGCTTGAACCGCATCGCTCATGTCACGGGGCTCCTCAACGGAGCCGGTTTGCGACGGACGCGTCACTTCAAAGGAAAATTGGGGAACGCGGCTGCCGAAGGGGCTCAGATCGAGGTCCTCCATGACCACATAGGCGGTCCCGCGAAACGCCGGCGTGTTTTCGATGCCCTGAACGGCCGCGATCTTGGGGTCAGGCTGTTGTTCGCTGTCGCCTGGATAGACCCGCATGTTGAGCGTCTCGGGCGAGACTTCCTGCCCATCAGCCCAAACACGTCCCACGCCCGAAATCTCCCCCTCACAAAGCGCAATCGCGAGCGAGACGGTATAGGAATAGGTCGTGGTCGCAGGCCCCGAACTCGGAGCGCCTTTGCCGCCACCCGTCGTCGTTGAGAGCTCCTGGAACTCGGTTGCCCAGATCACCTGGCCACCAATCCTCATCCGACCGTAAAGCTGCGTGACCGGCGCGCCTTCGCTTGCACCGGTAAGGCGAAAACGGTCCACCCGCCCGGTTTCAACGGCATCACTGCCCTCCCCCAATAGGCTCTGATCGATAGCCCGACCGACAGTGGCCCCGACAGCACGACCGATCGCTGCCGCAGACACACCAAGAAGGGATCCACCTACGGACCCACCCAGAGCCGCACCCGCAGCCGAAAGAAGTAGCGTCGCCATGTCAGTGGCCTCACAGATTTAGGGGAATTCGAAATATGAAACAGCGCGCCGCTGCCACGGCGCGCTAAAGGGGCTCTCAGTGACCCCATGGCCTTGATAGGCATGGATAAACCGCGGAAGGTCCCCGTCCGCAGACAGAATACCCAGATGCTTGGCGATCATCCCATCGCGCATGCGGAAAAGGATGATGTCGCCCGGCTCAGGTGCGCGGCGCACTTCGCGAAGATGCGTGCGGGCGGCTAGCCACAAGGCTTCCTCACCTTCAGCCTCGGACCAATCGGCTGTGTAAGCAGGCATGACCGCTGGTTCGCGGCCTTTCAGCTCGCGCCAGACACCTCGCACCAAACCCAAGCAATCCGCGCCTGTGCCACGCAAGGACGCCTGGTGCCGATAAGGTGTACCTATCCAAGATCTGGCTCTTTCAACGACGTCCGGCCGGCTCATTGCAGCGCTCCGCCGTCGTTTGAGCCACCCAGAACCGGCACTGCAGAAAGCCAGTCTTCACCCGGAATGTATGGGAAGCCGGTGAAGTTGACCGCATTGTCGAACTTGAGTTGCGTCGTCGCGAGCGTGCCGTCTGCACCCACTTCGAGCCGCACAAGATCACCCGGCTGCAAGTCGCCCCGCAGCGGCATCCATAGCTCAATCTCACGGCCAGCGTCGGTCTGCCGGTCCCACTTGATCGCGCCCCACAGCCCCTTCGCAGCGCCCGTGAGGACGTCAAGCCGCCCGCGCTCGAACCAATCGGGATCAAACCCCGGTAGGTCCGCAAATCTAAGCAACCGACGGCCTTCGATTTCCTCTACTGCCAGCTCGGCGCGGTAACCCGGCGCGGCAAGATCTACCCCTTCGAGGCCGAGTTCAGAGCACGTCTTCAGATACGTGCGGCCCTGCGGCTCATTGAGGGCCTCTGTCAGGCCACGAAGCTCCGCAGTGAACGCGCCATCCCCCCGTCGGATTTCACCAACAAATCCACGAAAGAGCATCTTTCGCTCCGACACGTCGGCCCAATTCACGAGCCAAGCGATCACCTCGGCCCCGTCATAGAGGCCCGCGTTGATATCTGCTTCGGTGATCCGCGCATCTGACAAGGCGCCCAGCGCCTCTGAGTTATCAATCGACAGGCCAGAGGTTTGTAGCAGCGCAGTAGCCGTTAGCCCGCCGTTTGCCTCATAGCGCAGGTCCTCAAAGTTGAGCGGCTCGTCATGGTCCGTGAAGCCAAACTCTTTGCCGTCAGGACGCACTAGACGCCACGCTCTCGCTAACGTGGTGAGCCCTTGCGCGAGATGTGCATTTAACGCCTCGCTCATACCCGGACCTCCACCACTGGCACAGACGGCGCATCACCGGCCCTAAAGGCCGCAACAGAAGTCTGGATCTGCGGCGTGTCGAACCGCACCGGCACGTCGAACTCGTACCCTGCAACGATTTCAGCCTCTTCCGGCGGTGGCGACGTGAAGGAGATCAGACCGCTTGTGTAGTCGATCGTGTAATCGACACCTTCGGTCTTTTCCGCGTCTCCCCAACCGATGCGCACCGTCCCGTTAACGGGTTTACGGATCGGGCGAGAATAGTTCTGCGACCCTGACCTATAGACCTTCACCAATTGGAATTGCGTCGTGGAGCCGTCACCGTTGCCAATCACCTGGTCGGTGAAATCAACCTCGCGGCTCGAGGGAACAGACCGAAAATCCGACCAATCTTTCCAGCGAAAGCCGAACAGCTGACCGTGTCGCGCCTCGAAGAATGCGATGAGCTCTTCGACATCATCGAGCGATCTCATCGCAACGCCCGCATCATAGCGCCTGCGGGAATGGGCCCAGGGCGTGTTCCGCTCCTCAAAGCCGTTAGCTAGGGTCACAATTTCCGTGCGTCTTTCAGGCCCGCCGACTGAGCCGAAGCTCAGCGTCGCTGGGAATCTTACTTCATGAAACATCGTTTATCCCTCTCAGGCGTTGCGTTGCCCGCGGGCCAAAGCCCGGTTCACCTGCGCCGCGACCTGCGCCTGGCTTCGCTGGAAGCCCGCCACGTCCGGCGTCGAAACGTTGATGGTGACATTCATTGCCCGTCCGCCACCGCCCGCGCGCACACCAAGGCTGCCGTCAGGGCCCCTGCTCAAGGGCATGATCGCCTCGGGACCAGCCTCGCCCATCAGCCCCACCCCGGACCGCATCGGAAAAGTCGTCGCCGCGCTCACCACACCGCCCTTGGCAAAGGGCATCACGTTGCCGCCGACAAATGCGCCGCCTTTGGCGAAAGGGCTGGCCCCAAAGAGGCCACCGATGCCATTTGCGATGGCACTTCCGAACCCGTCCATCACCGGAGTGATGGCGGCGTTGTAGACAGTGCGCGAGAGGCTCTCTCCCAAGACGCCCAGCGCGTCACTAAGATCGAGCCCCTTGAAGATCACCCCGTCGAAGGCCTTCTTCAGACCTTTCGACAACCCACGGTCGAAAGTCCGAACATCCACATTCACAGACGCCAGAGAACCCTGCACACGTTGGATCTCGGACGAAAAGGCCGCCGTCATCACACGGGCGCCTTCCAGGCTGCCCTCCAAATCTGAGAACTCAGCCTCGAGGCCTTCGAAATCAGCCATCACTCGGCTCCTTTGTCATATCTGGAAATTCGGCCATCAGATCCGCAAGCCTGTCGCGCCCCATGGGGCGCGGCGCAGTCGTTCCGACCATCAAGCGCAGTTCTGCCGGGGTGAGCCGCCAGAACTCATCGGGCTTCAACCGAAGCCGCGAGATGCCCAGCTCGCACAAACCAGGCCAATCAAAACCGCTCATGACCCAAACGGCGCAAAGGCCACGACCAACAGCTTTGCTGCCACCCGTGCCGCTTCCTCAAGGCCGCCTTCGATCTCCGCCGTGAGCAAATCTTGACGCGTCCCCGTCCAGCCGCCGCCGCGCAGGCCGGCCACCAGCAAAGCCAGCACATCGCTTGCCTTGTAGTTTGTGCCCTCGAACCGCTCGATCAGCGCAACAAGGCTTTCTTCACCGAGGTCGCTCTCGAGCTCTGCGAGGGCGCCCAGCGTCAGTTTGCAAACACGCCGCTCCCCATCGAGGGTCACTGCCACTTCGCCCGCGAATGGATTTGCCATGGCTTAGAGCGCCACGAAGGTGAGCGCGCCTGCAGACGCCAGGGTCATCTCGTAGGTTGCCTCACCATCGTGGTTGCCCGCGTACTCGAGGGTCGTCACCTGGAAAGGCCCCTCAAGAGTGCCGAAGTCAGGGATCACCACCTGGAAATCAGGGTTCACGCCGTCGAAAAACAGCTCACGCATACGGGCGTCCGTGTCAGCGTCTTTGAAGACACCAGAGCCACTGATGGACGTCGTGCGCACGCCGGCACCCGCCAGAAGCTCGCGCCAACCGCCGGTGCTTTCGGCGCTCGTGATATCAACCTGTTCCGTGTTGAAGCTCACGCGCGTTGCACGCAGGCCCGCCACCGTCTCAAAAAGACCCGAACCATTCATGTCGACCTTCACCAGAAGGTCCTTTCCGTTCTGAGCAGCCATCGCCCATACTCCATTCAATTGAGAGAAATTAGAGCCCTAGAGCCCGTCCACAGCCGCGCGGAACGTCAGATCAATCCGCCGCGTATCATCATTTCCAATCCGCGCAGCCTTGGCTTTCACGAACCAGAGCCCTGTCAGAGCGCCCACGCTCAGTGCAAGCGGAGCATCGACCAAAGCGTCCGAAATCGCCGCAGCGACTTCTTTCGCTGTCTGAAAACCAGAGGCCTCAGAGATCACCGAAATGACAAACTCATGGTGCGCCGCGCCGCCTGACTTGGATGAATAATCCTTGGCCTCTTCAGGCCCCAGGCTCACGTACAGCGTCGGTAGCGTGCCCGTTGGAAGCGCATCATAAATGTTGGCCCCGACCAACGCCTGCAGCGCCGCGTCACTGGCCAGCTGCTGGTAGACAGCAGACTGCAAGGCGGAAGAAGCACGATAGCTCATGAAACCACCTCCTCGACCGCGTTGCACTGAAGGAAGCGCCCGTTCGTGCCCTTTTCGAGAACGGCGAGGATCCGAAAGATCCGTGTACCATCCCGAAAACGTTGGTCAGGCTTGGGGCGAGAGGGCGACCCCTGGGGCGCCGCACGGACCGTAATCCGATAGTTCGCCAGGGACAGCGTCGCCATGCCCTCTCCGCGCTCACGTCCAGTTCCGGCCTTGAGCTCGGCCCACAGTGTTCCCAGTGGCGCCCAGCTCTCAGTATAGCCGCCTGCCCCGTCGGCAACGCGTTGGCGTTCCTCCAAGAGCAGCGGTCTGTTGAGCATGGGGCTGGTCATGACATCGATCCCGCAACGAGCCGGACGGTCTTGTAGCGCTCGATCAACACAGAAACCCCATAAGGAAACTGCGAGCCACTAAGCGCAACGTCCGAGCGATATTCATAATAATGCGCCGCCAGCAAAAAGACGGCCTGGGCCAAATCCGCTGGCAAGTCTCCGAACGCTAGGGCGTACCCTGCGCGGAACCGCACTTCAGCTTCGCTCCCCGATGGGATCGTCGGCAGACAGCTCCCCTTCGGTGCAACGACAGGCCGGTGCTGGTCACGTTCCAAATAATAGAGGTCCGAGGCCACAATCGTCTCGCCGCCGTCAGAAGCGCGCATCAGCAATTGCACAAGTGCCGTGACCGGCGCGATCGGAAGTGGTTGCCCAGCTTCGTTGCGCCATGAGGTCAGCGACCAAGAGAATTCCCGGTCCAGCAGTATCTTGCCTGTACGCGCTTCAATCGCCGCCATGGCCGCTCGTAGAAATGAGGCAAGCACGGCGTCTTGAACCGCATCATCAGCAAAGCCTGTTCCAAGCCGCAAATGGGCCTTGAACGCCTCCACCGGCAAAGCGCTGTCAGGAACGCTTGTTTCTTCAATGAGCATCATTGAAATCTCCAATCCTGGCTCCCAAACCCTGAATAATGAAAGAGCGCGCACCGCCTTTGCCGTTTTCGGACGGAAAGGTGACAGTACGAAGCAAAGGATGCTGGTGCGCGCTGCAGGGCCCAAAGGCCCCGCATGATCGAGCTCTTAGGAAGCTGCGAACTTCAGGATTTTGATTGCCGCAAAGTCGCTGACGTCACCGCCGACGCGCTTGGTGGCATAGAACAGCACGTGGGGCTTGGCGCTGAACGGGTCGCGCAGAACGCGCAGATCAGGACGCTCAGCGACCGTGTAACCGATGTTGAAATCACCAAAGGCGACTGCATCAGCGCCTGCATCTGCGTCAGGCATGTCTTCCGCGATGAGAACGGGGTAGCCCATCAGACGCGCAGGCTCACCAGCTGCCAGACCATCGGACCACAGGAAGCGGCCGTCAGCATCCTTGAGCTTGCGCACGAGAGATGCCGTCTTGGAGTTCATCACGAACGTGCCGTTCGCGCGGTACTGAGCGCCCAGTGCGTAGACCACATCAACGATGCCATCTGCGGTCACGTCGCCGTCGACACCCGTGGGAACGTAACCCAGGCTGTCCCATGCCCACGAAGCGTCATCGACGATCGGGTGGGTAAGAAAGCCACGTGGCTTATCGATGCCGTCGCCATTGATGAAAGCGTCAGCTTCAGAGCGCGCGAACTTGTCCGCAATGCGAGCTGCGAGCCAGCCGTCGATATCAAAGGCGGAATCGTCGAGCAGACGCTGGGATGCCTTCGGCAGCGCCGAAAGCTCATGCAGCGCGATCGAGATACGGTCGATCTGCGGGGTCGACGTTTCGACCAGATTGGACGCCTCAGAGGCCCAACCGGCACCCATATCACCATGGTCGATCAGCACGTCATAGGACGTGGCTTCCACGTTCACGACGTTTGCAATTGCGCGGATCGAGGCCGTGGAAGACAGGGCAGAACGAACTTGCTCGGACGTCTGCGGATCCACCAGGAAACCGCCGTCGCCAGAGACGGCAAGCGCCTTCTCTTCAAAGTCGAGGCCGCGAAGCCCCTCATCGTCGCCAGAACGCAAGTAGGCGTTGAACGCTTTCTTGTGCGGCACTTCCACGGGCGCAGCAGACAGTGCCGGGCGGGTGAGTTTGGTCTTGGTCAGCATGGTCAACTTTTCTTCCTGCTTTTCGAGTTGGGTTTGAATGTCGGCCTGGAAATCGCGCAGATCCCCCGTAAAGCCGGATAGGGCCTGCTTCACAGCCTGAGCCGGAGACAGATCTTCCCCGGCCTGAGCCTTCGTCTCAGGTGTCGTCATCGATCATCCTTTCGGGTGTTTTGAGACTGCTGGCTCAGGTGCGGGCCAGCTCGGCGCGGGCCTCATCAAGAGCCTCCGCGAGTTCACGCAGAACAGTGTCGACGGGCTCATTTCCCTTCGACCCAACCCGCGCTTCCGGCAGCATCGGGAACGTCACAAGAGACACCTCCCAAAGCTCCAGTTCGGCCAAGAGCCGCTGGCCCTTGGAATTCTTAGATGCACGCACCGTGCGATAGCCGATGGAAAGGCCGTCGATGGCACCGGCCCGCAGCAAGGCCGCGGCCTCGCGGGCCCTTGCGACGTCAGGCAAAAGGCGGCCCTTCACATAAAGGCCCTTCTCGGTTTCGTGGACTTCGTCCCACGTTCCGATGGGCTCTTCCGGGCGATGCTGCCAAAGCATCTTCACGCTCTGACCGGCCTTCTCGAGCGCTGCCAGAGAAGAGGTATAGGCCCCCGCCTCGACCACGTCGCCGCCGGTGTCTTTGACGCCAAAAAGCGAGGCGTAACCCTCAATCTCCATGTCGTCGGTCAATAGTACCGGCCCATCGAGCCGGCAGAATTTTCGCTCAAGCCCAAGGCTATCTGCCATATTGCATCTCCTGAATTTCTGAAATTGGCGGCCCCGCCGCTCTCTTCGAGGTCGTCGTGTTTTGCGGAATTCTTCGGCCCAGACATCAAAGCGTGATCAAACCACCGCGCATAATGAGCGACATGCCTGTGCCGATGATTGTCGCGATAATCAGCCAAACCAATCGAGACACATGCCCTTCGATCTTGACCAGTCGCAGATCCAACCGGTTAAATCGATCTTCGATGAATTTCTGCTTTTCCTGATCAACGGCGCGCTCGGTGACCATCTCGCGCATGGAAAGCTCAAGCGTCTCAACACGTGTCATAAGCGCTGTAACCAGCGTCTCCGCCTCGCCAACGGTCGTGTAGTAGACCGGTACGCGGTCAAAAGACTGACTTTTGGTTTCGTCTTCACTCATCGCCAACCTCCAGTGCCGGCAAGCCAAGCAAGTGCCGCTTTTCGGCGTCGGTCAGGAATTCGGCGGCCGTCACACGGCTCCATTGCGCCTCGCGCTCGGCGGCCAATGCCGGAACCTGATCGAGGTCCGGTTTCAGCTCGATTTCCTCGTCCGTCATGGAACCCAGCCAAGCCGAGAGCGCCTGGCAGACCTTGCCCGCAAGCGGCAGAACCGTCAGGCGATAAAACGCGCGATGCGCCTCTTGGTAATTTGCATAGGTCGCCTCGCCCGGGATCCCCAGGAGCATGGGCGGCACGCCGAAAGCCGTCGCGATCTCGCGCGCCGCAGCTTCCTTGGTCTTCTGGAACTCCATGTCAGACGGCGAAAAGCCCATGGGTTTCCAATCGAGCCCGCCTTCAAGAAGCATCGGACGGCCCGCATTGCGCGCGCCCTGATGATGCATCTCCATCTCGCTCACGAGACGGTCGTACTGATCGGGGCCCATCTGCCCCTGCCCGTCGGCGCCCTTGTAGACAATCGCTCCCGAAGGACGGGCCGCGTTGTCGAGCAACGACTTCGACCACCGTGTCGCGCTGGAATGCACATCAATCGCGGTTGCCGCCGCCTGAAGCGGTGAGAGGCCGTAATGATCATCTTGGGGATGGAAGCTCTTGATATGGCAGATCGGGCCAACGCCCTCCGCCATGGGGAACCGGTGCTTACGCCCGCCTACGGTGTAATCATAGGCAATGGGCCAGCCGTCGGCCCCAGGCACAAGGCTCATCCTGTCAGACCGCAACACGTGCAGCTCCAAGGGGAAGCCTTCACCAACGGCCTCGACATAGCCGTTACCGCTCAGCAGCACCTGGCCGTAGAGCGCCTCAAAGAGGTCTGCACGTCCCTGACCAGCATTGGGCCGACGCATCAATGAAGCAATCGGATGGGTCTCGTATCGCCGCTCCGCATCTTGCAGAACGAGCGGCAAGGCCGCGGCTGCCTCGGCAATCAGCTTCACAGCGCGGAAGCCCACGGGATTGCCTGTAAAGCCGACCTTTGTCAGCGTTACCGGATCACGAGGAGACCAGGCAATTCGGCCCGAGGAATGATACGCAATCACCGGCCCCGTAGCGGAGGCTTTTTCTTCCTCGGCCCCATTGCGGGCTGAATTGAACAGGTTGAAAACCATCTCGTAAGCTCCTGATTTATATTTCAAAGGCCACGCACGCGAGGTGCTTGCCAAAGCTTGCCTGGTTCGAGCACCGCATCCGTGAGTGCCCAGACCAATGCGTCGAGCCGATCAGGCGATCCCTCGCCCTGATAGCCATGTGTCGTCATCTGAAACATCTGCTCTTCCAAGAGCTCCAGACCGCGCGCGTGTCGCACGCGGCCCGCTTCATAAAGGCCCGCCACAGGCTCTGCCCGAGCAAGCTTGCCGCGCGTGGCGTGAACCCCGCGGTAGGCAATGAGCGGGTCCACTTGGCGGATCATGGCCTCGACCATCGCACCACCTTGGTTCACTTCCGCCACGATGCGATCGGCATCATAATCGCGCGCCGCAGCACAGGCGGCCTGGGCCCACTTCAGCGGCGTCCCCGCCTCGACCGAGCAATCCGCCAGCACATAGGCCTGCCAATCAATCGGCGGGCCATCCATGGCCACACCGACGACAACAATCCCGCAAGCATCCCCTGTCGATCCGGCAGGCGGATCAACGGCGACGACGATCCGATCCACCGAAGGACGTATGTCAAAGCGCGCCCGCTGCAGACTCTCGCGCTGCCACAACGCCCCTTCGGCGTCATTCAGCAGGACACCATCCAACTCTTCTCTCGCCTTTCGGCTACCGGCGACATAACGGGCCCGTACTTCCTCCAAGAAAGACGATGCCAAATACGCTCGGTTCGCCTCCGTCGGAGCCTGGGTCTGAACCGTCGATGACGCCTCGAGGATCTCTCGCAAACACGCCACATTGCGCGGCGTCGTTGTCACCAACGCGCGAGGTTCTTCGCCGAGCCGCAAAGCAAGTTGCAGGTTGCTCCACGCATCGTTGACGGGCCATTTGGCCAACTCATCCGCCCACGCGCAGTCAAACTGCGGCCCGCGAAGCGCCTCTGCGTCCTTAGCAGAAAAGCACTTCGCCTCCGCCCCATTTGGCCAAACGAGCCGCCGGCGTGTCGCTTCCCATGTTGGGCGCCGGTCGGGTGGCGAACATGCGATTATGCCGCTCTCTCCAAAGACCATGACGTCCCGAGCCTGATCGTAGGTTTCACCCACCAAAGCGACCCGCCGACACTTGCCCTCATCATAGGGTAAAGACCCTTCAACCTGCGTGCGGATCCATTCAGAGCCCGCCCTTGTCTTGCCCGAGCCGCGCCCGCCGAGGATCACCCAATTTCGCCAACTCCCCGCTGGAGGCAGCTGATGCTCGTGCGCCCAAAACTCCCATATCCATGGTAGCGCGCGCACTTCATCATCCTTCATCCCCTTCAGGAGCTTCTTCTGCACTTTCGGTTCGACGGAGGCGATCCAAGCGGCGCCCAATGGCAGCGCGTGCTGCGTTGAAGTCGATTGGTGCATCCGCCCCGGGGACGCGGCCTTTTTCTCTGTGTCGTTGTGCGTCAAGTTCGATCTCCGCTTCTCGAAGCTGCTTGGCCGCCGACACCATGTCCCGCTTGAAGCGGGGCAAGTCGGAGGCCTCCGAGAAGTCGCCTTTCTCAATGTCAGCAATCACTCTCTCGATCTCGTCGATCGAGCGGTTGAGCATCACACCCAAATGGGCCTGACGCGCCAATACCCGTCCCTCCTGCATGGGAGGGTCGTTCTTCGCCATGGCGGCACCTCCTTGTGGAAAGGTCGCAAGGGAAGCACGTCGGCATAAAAAAGTGGCCTCGGGGGGCACCCCCCGGACCACTTGCCCACTTCATCCAGCTTGCATGTCTTGTACTTTAGGGCGTGCGCTGAGTCAAGATTTCTCCCGACCAAAGATTCCGATCACCGCGCGGTGACCTTAATAATTTCCTAACAATGACAGAGCGTTACTCAGACGCCGCAGCTTCGGCGCGCTCCGCCTCGATAGCCCGCCACTTCGCCACGTTGGCGTTATGCTCGGCCAGCGTTTCAGCGAATGCGTGTCCTCCGGTGCCGTCAGCAACGAAGAAAATAAAGGGTGTATCGTCCGGGTTCAAAGCCGCACGGATACTCGCCTCGCCGGGGTTTGCGATCGGCGTGGGGGGCAGTCCGTCGATGACATAGGTGTTCCACGGCGTCTCCCGGCGAAGCTCACTTTGGCGCAAGCCGCGTCCCAAAACGCCCTCGCCGCGGGTGATCCCATAGATGACCGTTGGGTCAGTCTGCAGACGCATGCCGCGCTCCAGACGGTTCACAAAAACGGATGCAACCTGGCGCCGCTCGTCAGCAACGCCGGTCTCCTTCTCGATGATGGAGGCCATGATCAGCGCTTCATTGGGATCGGCATAGGGCAGCCCTTCCGCACGGTCTTCCCATGCGCGTGCCAGGACGTCCTCTTGAGCCGTCAGCATCTTTTCCACCAGCTCCCCACGATCATCGCCTGCGCGGACTTCGTAGGAATTTGGCGCCAGAGATCCCTCTGACGGCAGCTCGGCAACAGCACCGGCCAGCACGTCAATATCACGCAAAGCCGTCACGATTTGCCACGACGTGGCGCCTTCCGCGATGGCGATCCGGAAACGCGTGTCCGGGTTTTCCTTGGCAGTCACATAGGCGCTGGGCGCTTCACCCTCGGCAGGTGAGAACGCTGCACGCTCCACAAAGCTGCTCGTTGCAGGATCCAGCTCTCGAACCAGTACGGAGAGGTTATTTACCCCAACCCGATACACCACTTCAGTCCCACATGTGCTCGCCCCAGAAGTCGTGATTTGCGTCAGGATGCTATCCATCGACGAACCCGGCTCGATCAAGAACGACCCGGCTTTCAGCAGGCCCGCACGATCGGTGTAGTCCGCCGCCATGCGAAAGAGCGCCCGGTTCGACACCGCGCCCGCATCCGTCAGCTCCGTCGCAACCCGCCCCATGGAGGAGCCCGGCGCGACCTGATAGCAGATGGCTGCTTCAAGAGGCCCTGCGGCGCTGTACTGACGTTGGCCCCAAATGATCAGGCCTCCGATCAGGAAAAGCCCCACGATCAGTATCGACAGCATATTAGACGCGAAATGGCGCCACATGGCTTAGACCTTCCCGAAGATCACGCTGGCGTTCGTACCGCCAAACCCGAAAGAGTTCGACAGCGCGTAGTCGATCTTGCGTTCGCGCTTGGCATTGGGCGCAAGGTCGATGGCCGTTTCGACCGCAGGGTTGTCCAGGTTGATAGTCGGCGGAGCAACTTGGTCGCGGATCGCCAGAATCGAGAAGATCGCCTCAATCGCACCTGCTGCACCCAAAAGGTGGCCAGTGGACGACTTGGTGGACGACATCGTCATGGTTGAGGCTGCATTGCCCACCATGCGCTCCACGGCGCCCAGCTCGATGGTGTCAGCCATCGTCGAGGTTCCGTGCGCGTTGATGTAGTCGACCTGCGCGGCCTCAATGCCTGCACGCTTCAGCGCTGCGGCCATCGAGCGCCCCCCGCCCTCGCCGTCCTCAGACGGTGCGGTGATGTGGTAGGCGTCTCCAGACAGGCCATAACCGCAGACTTCGGCGTAGATCTTGGCACCACGCGCCTTCGCGTGCTCGTATTCTTCGAGCACCACGACACCGGCGCCTTCACCCATAACGAAACCATCGCGATCGGCGTCGTAGGGGCGAGATGCCGATTTCGGGTCGTCTGCGCGCTTCGTGCTCAGCGCCTTACAAGCATTGAAGCCTGCAATGCCGATCTCGCAGATGGCCGCCTCGGCGCCTCCGGCAACCATAACGTCAGCATCATCAAGCGCGATGAGGCGTGCGGCATCGCCAATCGCATGGGCCCCCGTCGAGCAAGCGGTAACCACAGCGTGGTTGGGCCCCTTAAAGCCGTAGCGGATCGAAACCTGTCCGCTGACAAGGTTGATCAGAGAGCCCGGAATAAAGAAAGGAGAAACACGGCGCGGGCCTCGTTCCTTGATCAAAACGGCCGTGTCCGCGATCGAAGACAAACCGCCAATGCCGGAACCGATCATGACCCCCGTGCGGAACTGCTCCTCTGGGCTGCGTGCCTCCCAAGCGGAATCGGTGACAGCTTGCTGAGCGGCGGCGAGTCCGTAGAGGATGAAGTCATCCACTTTGCGGCGCTCTTTCGGCGCCATGTAGTTGTCAGGCACGAATGCGTCGTCCCCGTCCATGGGAACCTCGCACGCATAGTTCGTTGCAAGATGGCCTGCTTCAAAGCGCGAGATTGTCCCTGCGCCGCTTTCGCCAGCCAGCAAACGCTTCCAAGTTGCTTCAACACCGTCAGCCAAGGGTGAAACCATCCCCAGCCCCGTAACCACAACGCGCCGCATGCTCATGCCTCCGTCTTGTTTGGCTTCTTCTATCGCTGCTCCGCCCGCCCCTCAAGCACGACGGTTCTGCTTGGCAGGCTTTAGCGCAAAAGAAAACGGCGCCCGAGGGCGCCGCCTTAACCGCATCCGATGAGGATCAGGCGTTTTCGCTGATGAAGTTCACCGCGTCGCCGAAGGTCTGAATGGTTTCAGCCGCATCGTCAGGGATCTCGATCCCAAACTCTTCTTCAAAGGCCATAACGAGCTCGACGGTGTCGAGGGAGTCAGCGCCCAGGTCATCGATGAAAGAAGCGTTGTCTGCCACTTTCTCTTCGTCCACGCCAAGGTGCTCTACCACGATCTTTTTCACACGTGCTGCGACGTCGCTCATAGTCTGTTCCTCTAAGGTCCGTGGGGCTCACTTGCCCCGTTATTTCTTATCTCGCGTGCGCTCGCACGCTGCCAGGTTTGCCGCTCCGTCGGTCATGCCTGGCGGAAACTGCGCCGCCTATAGCACAGGCTTTCAGGATGGCAAATCATTTGTCCAGCGCCGCTTTACCTCTGCGCGAAGCGGCTCACACGTCCAATTTAGCGGCCCTTCATCAGGCCACATCCATACGGGATGCGGCTCAGAGCATCGCCATCCCACCATTAATATGGAGCACAGTTCCCGTAATGTAACCCGCCTCGTCACTTGCGAGGAAAGCAGTCGCCGCCGCGATCTCCTCGGGCGAGCCCATGCGCCCCATCGGGATCTGGCCGAGGATTGCGCCCTTTTGATCGTCATTGAGGGCACCGGTCATTGCCGTCTCGATCATACCAGGTGCAATGCAGTTCACGGTGATCCCGCGCGTTGCCACTTCATAGGCAAGCGATTTGGACATGCCGACCATGCCAGCCTTGGAGGCGGCATAGTTGCCCTGCCCCGGATTGCCGGTCGCGCCCACGATGGAGCTGATGTTGATGATGCGCCCATGGCGCGCCTTCATCATTCCGCGCAGCACGCCTTTGCACAGGCGCATGGTGGACGTGAGGTTCACCTCGAGCACTTGCGCCCATTCCTCTTCAGACATGCGCATGAACAGGTTGTCGCGCGTCACGCCCGCGTTGTTGACCAGAATGTCGAGCGATCCCATCGCCTCAACGGCTGCCTTTGGCAGCTCTTTGACCGCATCAGCATCGCTCAGGTTACAGGGCAGAACATGCGCACGGTCACCGAGCTCAGCGGCGAGCGCTTTCAGTGGCTCCACACGCGTTCCCGACAAACCAACAATCGCGCCGGAGCTATGCAGCGCCTTCGCAATCGCGCCACCAATGCCGCCAGAGGCGCCCGTGACCAAGGCGGATTTTCCTGTGAGGTCAAACATTCCTAGTTCCCTTTAATTCCTGCCACGTCTTCTGGCGTGCTGACTGCTTTACAAGCGATGTCTCTGTTGATCCGGCGCACCATGCCGCTCAACGCTTTACCTGCGCCCACTTCCCAAATCTCAGTCACGCCTTGGCCTGACATCCACGCCACGCTTTCGCGCCAACGTACGGAGCCGGTGACCTGTTCGATGAGGAGCTCACGGATCACGGAAGGATCGCTGACAGCTTCAGCTCTGACATTCGCAACCACAGGGACCACAGGCGCTGCAATCTCAACATTCGCAAGCGCGTCAGCCATGATCTCAGCAGCTGGCTGCATCAATGCGCAATGGAAAGGCGCGCTCACTGGCAGAAGAACTGCCCTCTTCGCGCCCTTGGACTTCGCAATCTCGACAGCACGCTCAATCGCGCCTTTGTGGCCGGACACCACGACTTGGCCCGGATCATTGTCATTTGCGGCTTGGCAAACTTCGCCCTGCGCGGCCTCCTCTGCCACTTCCTGCGCGGTCGCAAAGTCGAGCCCGAGCAATGCCGCCATGGCGCCTACGCCCACCGGCACGGCATCCTGCATGGCCAAACCACGGGTGCGCAGCAGCTTGGCAGTGTCACCCACACTGAAAGCACCAGCGGCAGCAAGGGCCGAATATTCTCCAAGCGAATGGCCCGCGACGAACGATGCTTCCGATACGGCGAACCCTTCGGCAGCCAAGGCGCGAACCGCAGCAAGAGACGTCGCCATCAGCGCAGGCTGTGCGTTGGCCGTCAGAGTCAGCTCTTCAAGCTCACCTTCCCAAATCAGCGATGAGAGTTTCTCGCCCAGCGCCTCGTCGACCTCATCAAAGACCGCCTGCGCTTCTGGATAGGCCTCTGCCAACGCCTTTCCCATGCCGATCGCCTGAGCCCCTTGACCCGGAAATACCCATGCCCGCATTCTTTGCTCCCTTGTGTTTTAAGGCTCGATATCGCGCCCGCGCGCGAATGCAAAGGCTCTGTGCGCGGCTAAGCAGTGGCTCACTACGTGACAACCTTATGTATGGTAAGGAGAGTATTACGACTAAACAGGGCACCTTAACGATGAGCACACTTCATTCGGCACCCACGTCGCAGCAAAACAAAGGCTTCAAAAACACCAATCAATACTACGGAACAATCACCAAGACGTTCCACTGGTTGACTGCCCTACTGATCATAGCTGTGATCGCCACCGGCGTTAGCGCGCACGACATGTCCATCAGCGATCCGGTCAGCCTTGAATGGAAGGTCCGGCTTTACTCAATTCACAAGACAATCGGGCTCACGATCTTTTGCACGGCGCTGCTGCGCATTCTCTGGGCCCTCAGTCAGCCTAAGCCCGCCATGATCGGGGATGCGCCCAAATCGCAGACGTTCCTGGCGGAGGTCGTTCACTACGCGCTCTATATTTCCCTGGTGCTGGTTCCGCTGACAGGCTGGATGACGCACGCAGCCACCGAAGGCTTCGCCCCGATCAAATGGCCCTTCGGCCAAGACCTCCCCTTCATTCCCAATGATCCCGAGCTAGCCGAGCACTTGGCCACCGCGCACAAATTCTTTGAGCGCGTGATGGTTGCGTCCCTCCTGCTGCACATCGCGGGCGCCGTGAAGCACCATGTCATCGACAAGGATGCAACGCTCCGCCGGATGTGGTTTGGCAAAACGAACCTTTCAGATGCTCTGTTCTCGGGCCACGCGCGCGGCGCGGCACCTGCCCTCGCGGCCCTCGTGATCTTTGCGGCAGTGGGGACCGCCGCCGCCCTTCAGCCTGTTGGCAAGGGGTCGATCGACGCTCCGGCGCTCGAGGAAGTGTCCTCAGACTGGCGCGTCCTTGAAGGTGAGATCGAGATCACCGTCGTTCAGTTTGGAACCGAAGTATCCGGCAGCTTTGCCGATTGGACGGCTGCAATCAGCTTTGATCCTGCGGCTGATGGCGACATCAAAGGGTCTGCAGAGGTTACAGTGTCTGTCGGGTCCCTTACGCTTGGCAGCGTCACGGGCGAGGCTTTGGCCCCCGACATGCTTGCCGCCACGGACTTTCCAACCGCACTCGTCGCAGGCGATATCCTATCCGCAGACGAGGGTTACGTCCTCGAAGGGACGATCACCATTCGCGAGCAAGCAGTGCCGCTTAGCCTTCCATTCAACCTCGACATCAACGACGACATCGCAACCGCAAAAGGCGGCGTTGCACTTCAGCGCCTCGATTTCGGTGTTGGCGAAACAACAGACAGCGACACGGTGGGCCTTGAAGTCGGTGTCTCGATCAACCTGACCGCAACCAATGCCGAAGACGCGGGCTAGCAACACAAAAGGGGCGCCCTGTATGGACGCCCCTGAAATAGTGGTGCCGATCTCTTAGGAAGCGGGCGATGCTTCGATGGAGATTTCCACGGCGATCTCGTCGCTCACGAACGGTGCAAACGCGCCAACGCCGAAATCGGAGCGCAGGATCGTCGTGGTTGCATCAAAGCCCACAACCTGATTGCCGCGCACTTCGCCCATGGTGTTCAGGGATGCGTCGAGGACAACCTTAGCCGTCATGCCGTTGATCGTCAGATCGCCCGTGACCAGCGCCGTCTCGTCGCCTGTCAGCTCAACCGATGTCGATGTGAATTCGACCAGCTTCTCGTCGAGGCCATTGAACCAGCGGTCGCTGCCCAGATGGCCCTTCAATGTAGGGTCCACAAGCATCGCGCTAAGCGGCACAGATGCAGAAACGCTAGCCGCCGACGGGTCTTCGGCGTCGAGCATCATGGAGCCGTCCACTTCGAAGAACATCCCGTAGGTCGTCGAGAACCCACCATGATTCCAGCTGAACTTGATCGCCGAGTGCGTTGGATCGAAGGAATAGGTGTCGGCATCTGCGTAGGCTGCACCTGAGGAAAGCGCTGCAACGGCAGAGGCAAGAACGAGGTTTTTCATGGGGAAGGCTCCTTTAGTTTCCTCCCCGAGATATGGCCCCTGCTCACAGCGGGACAATTTGGACTTATTAAACAGATAGTGTGCGCTTATGCCGTCAGGTGCTGTTCGGTTTCGGGATCCAAGTCCAAAACAGCTAGGCGCACGCCCTCTGGCGTGAACAGGTGAAGACGGTGGTTGCGCACCTGCATCGAGCCCAGTTCATCAAAGCGATATTGGCGCTGCGGAAACTCGACACCGCCCTCGACGTGAACAACAGAAACTTGCTCCCGCGCGAAATCAACGTGGATTTCGGGCTCAGCGCCCAACTTGCCCGGTTGCAACAGCACCGCTGCGAGCATCGCGAAAGCCAGCGACACGGCAACCTTCATGGCGAAGACATCAGCGCCAAGGCTCGACCCGGGCACGACCCAAAGCGACAAAGCCGCCACCGCCGCACTAACCCCGAGAATGGACTGCGCCAATCTAAGCAGCGGTTCTCCACTACGCCCGACATACAGCTCTTGGCGAACGCGTTTCCAACGCAGACCTTTGGAGAAGTCTTTCATGATGTCTTGGGTCATTGCGGGTTCCCTTGGTCTTTTTGGCAGCTGAGCACGTGCGATGTGCTTTTCGTGCTGTGATCAAAGGCTTCGAAGACGGCAGCAATACGGCGGGGTTGCGAAACCTGCGCGGCTATGTCATGTCGCGGCGTCCGTGAGAAACCTAACCGGCGAACCTCTCGTGTGCTGCTCACGGAACTAAACGCAGCACTTTGAAGTCGCTTCGAAAAACTGGAGAAACCATGCCGCTTTACGAGCATGTATTCATCTCGCGCCAGGACCTTTCTTCGGCGCAAGCAGAATCCCTCATCGAACATTTTGGCTCCGTGCTTGCCGACAACGGCGGGACGCTCGTGGAAAACGAGTACTGGGGCGTCAAAACGATGGCCTACAAGATCAACAAGAACCGCAAGGGTCACTACGCGTTTCTGAAGACCGAAGCGCCTGCTCCTGCTGTTCAGGAAATGGAACGCCTTATGCGTCTGCACGACGACGTCATGCGTGTGCTGACCATCAAGGTCGACGAGCACGCGGAAGGCCCGTCCATCCAAATGCAAAAGCGTGATGACCGTGACCGTGGCGATCGCCCACGTCGCGATCGGGACTAAGGAGAAGAGATCATGGCAGCAAAACCATTTTTTCGCCGTCGTAAGGTCTGCCCGTTCTCCGGTGAGAACGCGCCCAAGATCGACTACAAGGACACCCGTCTTCTCCAGCGCTACATCTCTGAGCGCGGCAAGATCGTTCCGTCCCGCATCACCGCCGTTTCGGCAAAGAAGCAGCGTGAGCTGGCCCGCGCAATCAAGCGCGCCCGCTTCCTCGCACTTCTGCCCTACGCAGTGAAGTAAGGAGACACATCCATGGATATCATCCTTCTCGAACGCGTGGCCAAGCTAGGCCAGATGGGCGAAGTTGTTTCCGTTAAGGAAGGTTACGCACGTAACTTCTTGATCCCGCAGGGCAAAGCTCTCCGCGCGAACGAGCGTAACCTCGCTCAGTTCGAAGCAGAGAAAGCGCAGCTGGAAGCACGCAACCTGGAAACCAAGAAAGAAGCAGAGTCTCTCTCCGAGAAGCTCGATGGCCAGCAGTTCGTTGTCATCCGCTCCGCTTCCGACGCCGGTTCGCTTTACGGCTCCGTCACGCCGCGTGACGCAGCAGAAGCAGCCACCGCCGAAGGTTTCTCGGTCGACAAGAAGCAAATCGCCCTCATGGGTCCGATCAAAGAGCTTGGTCTTCACGACCTGACCGTCCAGCTGCACCCTGAAGTGCAGGCGACGATCACGCTGAACGTGGCACGCTCCACCGAAGAAGCTGAGCTTCAGGCCTCCGGCAAGTCCATCCAAGAACTTGCAGCGGAAGAAGAAGCAGAAGCTGAATTCGAGATCGCGGAACTGTTCGAGGACATCGGCGCAGCAACTGCTGACGACGATGAGCTCGCGCCGCGCGAAGAGGAAGCGCCCGAAGCCTCTGAGGCAGAGGAAGACTAAGTCTTTCGCAAGCTTTCAAAGTTCTAAAACGCCGCCTCAAAAGGGCGGCGTTTTTCTTTGGCAGCACCCTTGCTTTGTTAGTTAAATTTCCGCGCATTCTGTCCGGCGAACGAAGCCCGCTATACGTCTATTCCAATTCACGCGACGTGCTCGATCTCGTGTCTTCCTGGGGGGAGCCGGACACTTCACCGCACCTTCACGCTGACCAATGCTGGGCCCTTCGCCGCGGACGTGCCTACGCCTACGGCATCTCCGAAATTGACTTCTCCTGCGAGCACGTGGGCACCGAAGACCATCCCTATTTCTGCCTGCCGATCATTGCACATGGCGACACGATCGGCTTGCTCCACATCGCTTTCCCAAGCCTCCTCGCCGTACGCGACAAATCGGATGAGATTGCAAAGGGCCTCGCGCCGTCCTTCGAAATGGCTCAGATCTGCGCGGAACAGATTAGCCTCGCCGCCGCCAAAGTGCGCCTGCAGGCCGAACTGCAAGACAAATCCGTCAAAGACGCACTGACCGGCCTTTGTCCGATGCCCAGATCATCCATTTCGGAAAAGCGCTGCAGGAGGGCACCATCTGCGCGGACATCGCGGCTCTCAAAGAAAGCGAGGACCTCGAGCTTTTGATGAAGAACGCCGATGAAGCGCTCTATGCCGCCAAGAACGCAGGGCGAGACCGAATCCTAGTTGATCTTCGCAAGACGACCCGAACTGCCAAGAAGCGCAAAGAAAAACAGCCGGTGCGGAAATCCGCACCGGCTGCAAAAGTCAAGGCAACGGCACCCATTTCAAGTGCCGAGTGCCTCTTACTCTTCTTCGAGGGCCTCAACGGCCTTCTGAAGGTCGTCCTTGGAGACTTCCTTTTCGGTCACTTCAGCCAGCTCGAAGACATAGTCCACGACCTTGTCTTCGAAGAGCGGCGCGCGAAGCTGCTGCTGCATCTGCTGGTTTTGCTGAACGAATTCAAAGAACTGACGCTCCTGACCTGGGTATTGGCGCGCAGCGTTCATGATCGCTTGCGTCATCTCTGCGTCCGACACCTCGACCTCTGCCTTACGGCCAAGCTCTGCGAGGAGAAGACCAAGCTTCACACGACGCTCTGCGAGCTTGTCGTGCTCGTCAGTCGGCTCGATCTCAGGATGATCGTGGCCCTGCACGTCAGGGTTTTCCTCGTGCCACAGCTGGTGTGCGATCTGACTTGCTTCGGCGGCAACAAGCGCCGGGGGCAGCTCGAACGTGACTTTGTCATCAAGAGCATCCAGAAGCGCGCGCTTCTGAACGGCACGTGCGGCACCAGCGTACTCGGCTTCAAGACGCTCAGAAACCTGGCCCTTGAGGGCTGCGAGGTCTTCCGCACCAAACTGCTTGGCAAGATCATCATTGATCTCAGCAGGCTTCGGCTCTTTCACGGCTTTGATCGTGCAGGCGAACACGGCCTCTTTGCCGGCCAGATGGTCTGCCTGGTAATCCTCAGGGAAGGAAACAGTAACGTCCTTCTCTTCGCCGGCTTTCACACCAACAAGCTGCTCTTCAAAGCCCGGGATAAAGGAGTTGGAGCCCAGCACGAGCGGGTAGTCTTCCGCTGAACCGCCTTCGAACGCTTCGCCGTCGACCTTGCCCACGAAATCCATGGTGACCTGGTCACCGTCTTTGGACTTCGAGTTCTTCTTGCGGTCTTCAAAGTTCTGAGCGTTCTCAGCCAGCGACGAGAGCGCCTCGTCCACTGCGGCGTCATCGGCCTTCGCAACCATCTTCTCGAGCTTGAGGCCCTTGAGGTCCACGTCCGGCATCTCCGGCAATGCCTCGTAGGTCATCTCGACTTCGACGTCGTCGCCCGGCTTCCAGTCTTCGTTCGTCATTTTCACGTCGGGCTGCATCGCGGGGCGGTCGCCGCTCTCCTCGAAATGTGCGGCCATTGCGCCGTCGATCGTCTCCTGAAGAGCTTCGCCCAGCACGCGGTCGCCAAACTGCTTCTTGAGCAGCGCGAGAGGCACTTTGCCCTTCCGGAAGCCTTTCATTTCGACTTCTGGCTGCGCTTCTTTCAGCTTTTCGGTGACTTTTTCCTCAAGCTCGGCTGCGCTCAACGCGATTTTGTAGCCCCGCTTGAGACCCTCATTCATAGTTTCGGTGACCTGCATGTCGTCCTCGCCATTGCATTGGCGCCGCGGAGGCGTCCGCGGCGGTCTAAAAGATGATCGCGTGTAGAAGGGCCTTCACCGAGGCGCAACCAGAAAGGCGCGCATCAGCTCCACCCGCCTGTAAGCCCTTTTGTATCGAGCGCTCGGCTCAATCGATTTGACGCCAAAGTCAGGGCCCGGCCGTGCTGCTGGATCAGCTCTGCGCGGCGCGTTTCATCCTGCGTTGCATCAATCGCGCCCCAGATGGCCGCAAGCTCCTCCGCCAAGTCGCGCATCGCCTTTGCATCAGCGCGAGCGACTGCGATTGCAGAGCTCGCCCCAACGCCAGGCACGGTCATCGCACCGCCGTTTGAGTAGCCTTCAGGCGTGTCCCCCTTCCCGTTGATGACGATACGCTCTCGGATCGCTGACAGGATTTGGTCCACTGCCTGTTTGGCACCTTCCACCCTCGACGTATGTTCCGTGTCCGCGGCCGCATGCGGCAACAACTCAAGGCGCCCCGGGAAGGCATCGGCCAGCGGGCGGTATGGCACCATTGGCCCTGAGAGAGACCCGTCATCGCCCACAAATAGGTCTGCATCGATTGCCGCGTAGCTCACACGCCCCGCTGCCATCGCCTCGTGGAGCGCTTGCGCGTCCACCACCTCGCCCCGGTCGTAGTTCACCAGAACCGCCCCCTCATTAAGGCCGGAGAGAACCTCGCCGCCCACCAAACCTTCATTGGCAAAGCGGCCATCTACGTTTGGCCCAAGGCCCGTATGCGGTGACAACACGTCAGCACCCTTCGCAGCCTCCGCTGGCGTCGCCGCATAGTCAAAGCCTTCAGAGACAATGAAGTCTTTATGCCGCTCTCGCGCATGGATCGTCACATGCATGCCAAAGGCCTGACCCAGCTTGGCGACCTCTCTTCCGATATTGCCGTATCCGATGACCCCAAGCCGTTTGCCCTCGAGCTTCTCTGTCGGGAAGTCCTTCAGATGTTTACCCGTGTCGAAGGAGCCTTCGACAACGCGCTTATGCATCTCGACCACGTCGATATCCGGCATTACACACAGCAACGCCTTCATCACCATTTGCGCCGTCGCGCGACTGTTAAAGCTCGGTGTGTTCATGAGAGGCGCTTTGCCGCCGCCGTTGCCACCGCCCCAGCACGCGCAGGCCATGTTGCCCGTTCCGGCGCCGATCCGCACGCCCCCCTCCGGGAAAGGGATATCGACCGGAAAGAACGTCGCCGCCGCAATTACGGCGTGATATTGCCCCGCCCCACAGGCCTCGGTCAGTTCACTCGCGGTAGAGAGGTCCGGCTGATAGAAAAAGTGCTCGCCCGCTGGCAGCTCATCGCCATCCCACGGCCCATCCGTCCATGTGCCACCCTGGTACTCAATATGCGCCTTAACGGCGGAGGCGTCCGGCGCGCCATCCGCACCAAATTTCAAACCAACAAGGTCCGCAATCAGGATACGCGTGGCGCCGGCTGCGGCATCGGCATCAGTGCTCTCAGCGGCAGCGGCCCGCCTCAGAACCTGATCTTTCGCACGGCCGTAGGCGTAGGTGATATTCTCCAAAAGCCGGATGATGTCTTCCTCATCCCGAATGCCACCAATCCACGCACGGTAGTCCCCCGGCGTGCCTGGGAACGCATTGACGTAGCGCGCCGCGTCGAGGCCGGGCTCATCCGCGAGGCCGGCATAGCCGAGCAGATCTTTGGACAGCGCGATGATCTGGGCATGCCCCTCGGGATCAGTGATCTCTGGATCATCCACACGCAAAAGCGTCACCGCTGCCCCGCGTTTCTCTGGCCGTTGCACGCCGGGTTTGAGGAGCGATTGTCCCGCCAACCACCTGTCGACGGTCGCTCTGTTGGCCGCAGAACGTCTGTTCATCGCTCCAACCGACCCGACGAGCCGCTCTACTCGCAAAAGGCCGTACGTCGTCTCCGCAAAGGCCAGAGCCGAATATGTGTTGATGACCCCACCCGTCATCTTCCCGGCTGCGGGGTCATAGAACGGGCCAAGACCCACGCTGCTTTCACCTGACAAAGGCCGCTTGGCATCGGTGGGCACGGAAAGCTTGAGTTGGCGCGGGATCGCCCAAGACGGATCCGCCATATTTGCACTGATCAACGCCATAGCTTCGGGGGTGAAAGACGCAAGAAAGTACCCTGATACGCCCCCGATCGCCTTTTGAAAGGGTGTGAACAGACAGCACTGCGCCATGAACTTTTGCACCACATCTTCTGTCCACGTCATCGCGCCCAAAAGGGACGTCACGTCTACCATCGCGTGGCGGTTCTTCGGATCTCCTGCTAGCCATTCCAGCAACCGCTCGACTTCCTCTTGCGTGTAAGTCGTCGCCCCGGTCGTCTCGTGCCCGACCCCGACGAAAAGGCTCACATCCCGCTCGGTGAGGTCCGCCGGGACAGAGCCTTCACTATCGGCAAACTGCACGTTCTCAGCTGCGCCAGCGTGCTTCATCAGTTCGAGCACCTGCGTGCCCCAGCTTTGACGGAAGAAGCCGCCCTCGGACGCGGACGCGCTCTCAGGGCGCGGCGTGTCCACAAATACAGGGCCTGCCTTTGGGGACATCAGATGCATCAAGGCAACCGTAAAACCGCTGTGCCCTCCCCCAAGGCCCACAGCGATTTTGTTTTGATCGGGAAATCCAAAGTACCGGTGAATGTGATGCATCATATCGGTGAGGATTTCATCAGCGGGCGTGCCCCGGTGCATCGAACGACCGATTTCGGATGTCGTGAATGGCCCAAGGTCGCGCCCGTCTGCCGCGCGTTTGCGGTAGGTGTCTTCAAGCCAACGGTCGAAAGCAAAGCGGTTGCGACGCGCCTCGGCCTCGTCGGCGATCACATCACTAATGGGCCCTACGCCGAAAAACGGATTCACCGTGCGCGCTGGTCTTTGGTCCATGAATTCCTCCCTCGTTGGCGCACACCTAGTTCGCTTGCCCGCAGCTGGCGAAGTCTTTTGCGACTTGCCCGCTAGCCAACGCGGCCACTTCTGGTCATGTTAGCGCCAAACAAATAGGAGAAGGCCATGTACTTGGGCCTCGACCTTGGGACCTCAGGGTTAAAAGGCGTCGTCATTGACGAGGCGCAAAACGTTGTCGCACAAGCGACCGCAGCGCTGTCAGTGGATCGCCCCAACACGGGGTGGTCCGAGCAGGATCCAACGTCTTGGATTCGAGCCGCGGAGGAGGTGCTGGATGCCCTCGCCCCCAAAACCCTCGCTGGAATTCGCGCGATCGGTCTTTCGGGCCAGATGCACGGTGCAACGATGCTCAATTCAGCTGATGAGCCTTTGGCCCCCTGCATCCTTTGGAATGACACTCGAAGCGCCGCAGAAGCTGCGGAAATGGACGCCGATCAAGATTGGCGCGCCATCAGCGGCAACATCGTCTTCCCCGGCTTCACTGCGCCCAAGCTTGCCTGGCAACGGGCGCAATCGCCCGCCCTCTTCGATCAAATCGCCAAAGTGCTTTTGCCGAAGGACTACCTGCGCCTCTGGCTGACGGGTGAATATGCCTCAGACATGTCGGACGCCGCTGGGACGAGCTGGCTCGACACCGGCGCACGGGATTGGTCTGACGCTCTTCTGGAAAAGACGCACCTATCGCGGGAGCATATGCCCCGCCTCGTCGAAGGCTCGCAGCTGTCGGGAAACCTACGGCCCGCGCTCGCAGCGCGGTTCGGCATGGGCGAAGTCCCCGTTGCGGGTGGCGGGGGCGACAATGCCGCTTCTGCCGTTGGACTCGGCGTCACAGAGCCCGGCCAAGGCTTCGTGTCACTTGGCACGTCGGGTGTCCTCTTCGCGGCGACAGAAACCTACGCCCCCGACGCGGAAACGGCCGTGCACACGTTTTGCCACGCCCTACCCGACATGTGGCACCAGATGGGTGTCATCCTTGCGTGCGCGGATGCGCTCAACTGGGCAGCAAACCTTGTGAGCACAGATGCTGCGGGACTGACCGGCGCCTTGGGCCCGCTTGAGGCTCCCTCAAACGCTCTTTTTCTGCCCTATCTCGGCGGAGAACGCACCCCGCTGAATTCTGCGAGCATCCGGGGCGGCTGGTTCGGAATTGACCACGGCTGCGACAGCACCGCCCTCGCGAGGACCGTTCTCGAAGGGATCACCTTCGCGCTTACTGACTGCAGGGATGCGCTCCGCGCGACCGGGACAAGAATTGACCGCCTGCTGGCGACCGGCGGCGGCACAGGCTCCGAGTACTGGCTCGCAGCACTTGCCACCTCGCTTGAGCTCCCGCTCGAGCTTCCAGAGAACTCAGACATTGGCGCGGCCTTCGGTGCCGCGCGTCTGGGCATGATGTCAGCGACCGGGGATACCGGCCTCGCCACGCTGCCCAAAATCGCAAAAACAATCGAACCAAATCAAGCGCTTGTATCATCATTCCGGGATGCTCATTCCCGCTACAAAGCCGCTGCAAATACACTCAAGGAGCTCTCATGACCGACTTTTTCGCCGCCTGCCCCTCCGTCACTTTCGAAGGGTCAGATACGGACAATGAGTTCGCCTTCCGTCACTATGATCCCGAAGCGGTTGTCATGGGCAAAAAGCTGAAAGACCATCTGCGGTTTGCGATCGCCTATTGGCACTCATTCGCGTGGCCCGGAGGCGATCCGTTCGGCGGCCAGACCTTCGAACGCCCCTGGTTTGGTAACAGCATGGAGGCCGCGCGCCTCAAAGCAGACGTTGCCTTTGACCTCTTCTCACGGCTCGGCGCGCCCTATTTCTGCTTTCACGACGCGGACGTCAGGCCCGAAGGCGCGACTTTCGCCGAAAGCGAAGACCGCTTAAAAGAGATCACCGACATCTTCGCTGCAAAGATGGAAGAAACGGGCGTGAAGCTCCTTTGGGGCACGGCGAACTTGTTCTCTCACCGCCGTTTCATGGCAGGTGCAGCTACCAACCCTGATCCAGAGATCTATGCCTACGCCGCCGCAACGGTGAAAAGCTGCATGGACGCCACGAATGCACTGAACGGCGAAAACTACGTTCTTTGGGGCGGCCGTGAAGGCTACGAAACCCTCCTCAACACCGATCTGCGCCGTGAACGCGCACAGGCCGGCGCGTTCCTACAGCGCGTCGTCGAATACAAGCACAAGATCGGCTTTGAAGGCACCATTCTGATCGAACCGAAACCTCAGGAGCCGACCAAGCACCAGTATGACTTCGACGTCGCCACCGTTTACGGCTTCCTCAAGGAGTTCGGCCTCGAGAAAGAAGTGAAGGTGAATATCGAGCAAGGCCACGCGATCCTTGCTGGTCATTCCTTCGAACACGAGCTTGCCTTGGCCGCCTCGCTCGACATTCTTGGCTCCATCGACATGAACCGGAACGACTACCAGTCTGGCTGGGATACCGATCAGTTCCCCGATAACCCACGCGAAGTGGCTCTCGCCTACTACGAAGTCCTCCGCGCAGGTGGCTTCACCACGGGCGGTACGAACTTCGACGCCAAACTGCGCCGCCAGTCCTTGGATGCCGAGGATCTTTTGCTTGCCCACGTGGGCGGCATGGATGTCTGCGCACGCGGTCTTATGGCTGCTGCGGCGATGCTCGAAGACGGCGGCCTCGAAGCCATGCGCGCAGAGCGCTACGCCGGTTGGGACAACAACGACCTCACATCGCTGGGCCTCGAGGAAATCCATTCAGCCGTTCGCGGATCAACGCATTCTCCAGAGCCGAAGTCCGGCCGCCAGGAGCGTCTTGAGAACTACGTCTCGCGATTTGTCTGAGTGATTGTGGTGCCCCCAGAGAGACTCGAACTCCCGACCCACTGATTACAAATCAGTTGCTCTACCAGCTGAGCTATAGAGGCACGAGCGCTCTGTTAGCGAGGCCGAAGCGCGCTTGCAAGCTGTTGCTGCGACCTTTGCGTGGCAGCTGCATCCTTGCGTGGTGAGAAAATTCGTTTCATTAACCAAGTAGCAGTCAGAAAGAGACAAACCGACGGTATGGAAATCGTTTATCATATCGGGGCGCACGAGACGGATGAGAACCGGCTTCTAAAGTGTCTTCTAAAGAACCGGGATACTCTGACTGAACAGCGAATTGCGGTGCCGAACCCGGGCGGCTACCGCAAACTTCTCAGAGAGCTTCTAAGCAATCAGGCCTCGCCCGAAACCCAGCACATGGGACGTGACGAGGTTATCGAGGCGATCCTCGGGCATCAGGACGCCGAACGCGTCGTGATGAGCAATCCGAACTTCTGTTGCATTAACGCGCGCATCTTCGAGGGCGGACAGTTCTACAAGCTTGGTCCCCCGCGCGTCGCGGCCTTGGGGGAACTCTTCGCGGAAGACCAGTTGGAGCTTCATCTCGCCATCCGCAATCCGGCGAGCTTTATTCCCGCCGTGCTGTCGTCCCTGCCCGACAATGCAAGGGACCATCTGGTTGCAGAGCTCGATCCTTTCGACATTCGTTGGTCTGACGTCATCACCCGCCTGCGGGAAGCCTGCCCGCGCGCGGAGCTGACGGTCTGGTGTAACGAAGACACCCCTTTGATCTGGTCGCAGCTGATCAGTGAGATTTCGGGGAGTGAGTTCAACACACCTATCATTGGCGGCTTTGATCTGCTCGCCGAAATCATGACCGAGGAAGGCTTCTCGCGTTTCCTCAAATACTTAGAAAGCCACCCACCGCAGACCGAAGTTCAAAAACGCCGGATCATCGCGGCCTTTCTTGACAAGTTCGCCTTGCTTGAGGAACTGGAAGAAGAGCTCGATATGCCCGGCTGGACAGACGAGACCGTAGACGCCCTGACAGACGCCTACGAAGAGGATCTATACGCCATAGATCGCATTCACGGCGTAACGCTCATCACGCCGTGACCTAAGCATTGATCACATGCCCAGCGCTGATTTGTACATGTCCAGCACCGCTTCTTCTTCGGCGATGTCGTCCTTGTCGCGCTTGCGAAGGGCCACGATCTTGCGCATGACCTTGGTGTCGTAACCGCGCGCCTTCGCTTCAGCCATGACTTCCTTTTGCTGCTCAGCAAGGTCCTTCTTCTCGGCGTCGAGCCGCTCGAAGCGTTCGATGAACTGGCGCAATTCGCCAGCAGTCACACGATAGCTTTCCGACTGGCCGCCGCTGTCGATGTCTGTTGCCTGGTTGCTCATGCCTTCAACTCTCCTCTTGTACGAGGGCCTCGGATATCCACCGCGCGTGCGCCCCGCAAGGCCTTGGCCTCGGATTGTCTGTGGATTAAGTGTCCCACCAAAGGGGAACACCATGATCGCAACACTCGTGCCCATTGGCACCGTCATTACCGTCGCCGGGCTGGGTCTTCTTGGCTATTGCATCTTTGCGGTCATGCGCGCGCGCAAGGCAAACCTCAGCGATGAGGAAATGAAAGCACGTCTGCAAACGCTCGTTGCCATCAATCTGGGCGCGCTGGCGCTCGCCGGCATAGGCCTCATGTGCGTAGTGGTCGGGATCTTCCTCGCCTAGAACTGGCTGCCGTTTTTCACAGCGTTCTTGAGGGCTTTGGACGGCGTCCAGAACACATCCTCTTTCGACCAGGTCTCCAGATCTCTCAGCTGTCCTAGCAGGCCTGCAAGTTCGGCGGCCTTCATCGGGCCACCCTTCTCGCGTGGGAACCCAAGACCCAGGATCATGAGGATGTCGATGTCGCCAGCGCGCTCGGCAACGCTTTCATCGAGAAGTTTGCCCCCCTCGTTCATCATCGCGATCAGGCAGGTGCGCTGGATCTCCTCGCTTGAGATTTCACGAGGCGTGACGCCTTTGGCAGCACGCTCGCGATCGATGATGGCCGTCGCCTCTGGGTCCGTCAGCGGCGTACGGCTCCCCTCCTCGTAGCGGTAGTATCCCTTGGCCGTCTTCTGGCCAAAACGGCCCGCCTCGCACATCGCGTCCCCAATGCGCACGTAGCGCGTGCCCTCAGCCGTCGCTTCACCCAAGCGCTTGCGGCGCGCCCATGAAATATCGAGGCCGGCCATATCGAGCACTTGGTACGGGCCCATCTTGAACCCAAACGCGCGCATGGCGGCATCAATCTCAGACGGGCTCGCCCCGTCTTCGAGCAAGTAATCCGCTGCCCTGCGATAGGCCGTGAGCACGCGGTTTCCGATGAAGCCTTCGGCGTTTTCTGACCGCACCGGCTTTTTCTTGATGGCATTGCCAAATGCGAAGGCTGTGGCTTCGGTTAGGGCGGATGTTTCGCGACCGACGACCACTTCCATGGCCTGCTGCACGTGAGCCGGCGAAAAGAAGTGCAAACCGACGAAATCCTGCGGCCGTCCCGAAGTCTCGGCCAGATCATCCACATCGAGGTATGACGTATTCGTCGCCAAGATCGCACCGGGCTTGGCATGGGCCGCGATGTCTCGGAACAACTGGGCCTTAAGGTCACGATCATCTGGCACAGCTTCGAGGATTAGGTCCGCCGAAGCGATGGCGCTCTTTTCAGCATCGACGGACAAGCGCGAAAGCCTTTCGTCGCGCATCTGTGGCGACAAGCGTCCCCTCTCGACCGCGCGATCATAGATCCCCCCGACGCGGGCGCGCGTGCGCTCAAGGGCTTCAGGTTGCTCGATCACAATCACGCTGAACCCTGCATCAAGGCAGGAAACAGTGATCCCCGATCCCATCAACCCGCCGCCAAAAATCGCGACTTGAGACACATTCGCGGGCTCAGGCAGATCGGGGCGCGGCTTCACCGCCAGACGCGTTGCGAGGAACACATGGCGCAAAGCCTTTGCTTCGACCGTCTCCCGAAGCTCCAGAAAGTGATCACGCTCAAGCGCGAGGCCCTGATCGAAGGGAAGCAATGGAGCGGCTTCGATACAATCAATAATCGCACGTCTTGCACGGCTGGCGTCTTCACCGGCCTCGCGGCGCGCTGCATCAACAGCGGCTTGGTATCCGAAACCATCGCTAAAGCGCTCGCGCCGAGCGCCCACGGGTTTGAGCGGTTTGCCGACGAGAGACTTCGCAAAGGTAATGCCTGCCGAAGCAAGGTCGCCCTCAACGATCCCGTCGACATACCCCTTTTCCCGAGTCTTTGCCGCGTCGACCGGTGCGCCCGACAAGATCATCGACAACGCATCCTCAACGGCCACAAGCCGGGGCAAACGCTGCGTTCCACCCGCACCTGGCATCACGCCCAATCCGATCTCAGGCAGCCCGACACGCGTGCCCGGCGTCGCAAGCCGTGCGTGTGCAGCTAGGGCAATCTCATACCCGCCGCCCAACGCCGTTCCGTGCAGGCACGCCACCACGGGCTTGGGGCAATTCTCAATGGCGTTGCAGACATCCGGGAGATGCGGCTCCTGCGCAGGAGCATCGAATTCACGGATATCGGCGCCCGCGGGAAAAGTGCGCCCTGCCCCGATCAGGATAGCCGCTTGAATGCCATCATCGCTAGCGACGCGCGCCATGGCGTCGACAAGGCCCTGGCGGACCGCCTGGCTCAAGGCGTTCACCGGTGGATTGCACACCTCGACGACGGCCACCCCATCGCGCGCTGAAACCTTTACGACTTCGCTCATCTGCCACCAACACCGTCGATACGTTCTGTGGATAACTTGCGGAAATCTTCCTACAGCATCAAGTGCTAGGGCTCTCGATCGTGGCCTTTACGCCGTTACGCCGTCGCTTTACCTTCGCGCGTATGGATATTCGCCGACTGACCCCCGCCTATGCCGTAACGCCGCAAATCGAGCCGACGGACGTGCCCGACATTGCCGCTGCCGGTTTTAAGACGGTCATTTGCAATCGGCCGAACGAGGAAATCCCGGTGGAGCTTCAGGCCGAGGTCCTGCGCATCGCGGTCGAAGCCGCCGGCATGACCTTCATCGACAACCCGTTGGTTCACGGTCAGATGACCATGGAGAATATTCAGGTTCAGGCCGATGCCCAGTCCGAAACGGACGGGCCTGTGCTTGCCTATTGCGCTTCTGGCACGAGATCCTCGATTTGCTGGTCGCTCAGCCAAGCAGGCAAGATGCCCACGGAAGAGATCACCAAGGCGACTTCTGATGCGGGCTATGACCTTCGAGGTCTCGCACCACAAATCGACGCTTTCGGGTCGCGCTGACTACTCTGCCGCCAGGGCGAGCGAGACCGGCAAAGTCACTCTGAACGCTGCGCCGCCCTGCCCCGGCAAATAGGTGATCGAGCCCTTCAGGTTCGTCATGATCTCACGACAGATGGCCAGCCCGAGGCCGGTACCACCCGCGCGTTGCTGATCCGTCAGGCGAGAAAATTTCTCAAAGATGACCTCTCGCTCGGGCGCCGCAATGCCTGAGCCATTGTCGATGAAATCGATCGTCGCGATGCCTTGGGCCTCCCGAATTCGGATCGACAGAAGCGGCGCTTCCGCATCGCAGTATTTCTCAGCGTTTCGAATGAGGTTGATGAAGACCTGGCTCAGGCGGCCCACATCAGTCTCGATGACAGTGCTACCGCGGTGCCTCGGTTTCTCGATACGCAGCTTTTTACCAAGCGTTGCAGACCCAATCGCACGGTCGATAACTGCACCGATCGTGGCGGTCTGCACTTCGAGCGTGACCTGACCGTTCTCCAGCACGCTGAGATCCAGGAGATCGTCCAGAAGGCGGGTCAGGCGGATCGTCTCGTCATAGATGACGGACGCGTACTTTTGACGGTCTGTCTTATCGAGCTCCGCTTCCTGTAAGATTTCGGAGAAGGCGCGGATCGACGTCATGGGCGTCCTAAGCTCGTGACTGATCTGGCTCAGGAAAGCGTCCTTTTGAACCGACAGCAGCGTGAGCTTTTCATTGGCCCGCCTGAGCTGACGCGCAAGCCGGGCTTGCTCATCAGATTTTGCTTCCAGTTGGCTGGAATACTCCATCATCTGCGCCGTTTCGTCCGCCACAGCCATCAGTTCTTCAACGGTGACAGTTGCGCGGCCCACGATTTGGCCGACCATCGCGTGGGCCGTCGCGCCCCCCACTGAGCCCGCCAAGGAGCGTTCGAGATCGGCAAGAAAGTCCGGCGTTGGATCAGGTAGAAGCCCCGGCTTGCCTTGCTCTGCCGCGGATTCCTGGAACAAGCGTTGCGCCTCTCCCGAGCCCAAAATGCGTTGGGCCATGATCAGCAAATCCTCGCTCTCAACCTGGCGGGGCTGCCATTCCCGTGCTTCGCGTCCCAGATCAAAGATCGACACGAATTGCGCGCCTTGAAGTCGCTCGAGCGGGGTTGGGAAGGTCAGCAGCGAGACGAAGACGAAGGCGGCCGAGTTAAGCAGCATTGACCAAAGGAAGGCGTGAACAACCGGATCAATACCCGCAATGCCGAAGAGCGCTTGAGGACGCAGCCAACCAATCCCCCATGGGCCCGTCTCCAGCATCGCTTGGCTAAAGACCGCGCCCGCTCCAAACGACGGCAGAAAGAGCGAATAAGCCCAGATCAATGCGCCGGCTGCGAGGCCCGCGCCTGCGCCAAACCTCGTGGCCCCCCGCCAAAAAATGCCGCCCATCATAGCCGGCAAGGCCTGCGCCACACCAACAAAGGAGATCAGTCCGATCGCCGCCAGTGCCGCACCACCCCCCGAGAGGTAGTAGTAGACGTACCCCAAAAAGAGCACGACCGAGATCGACAAGCGACGCGAAAGAATCAGCAGCGATCTGACGTCGCCGGTGACACTTGCCTGATCCCCCTGAAGTCTCAGCCACGTCGGCAGAACGATGTTGTTGGAGACCATGGTCGCCAAAGCGATGGCCGCCACGATCACCATGCCCGTCGCAGAGGAAAAGCCGCCCAAAAAGCTCAGCATCGCAAGGCCGCCCTGCCCTTGGCTCAACGGCAGGGTGAGCACGAAAAGATCAGGGTTCGATCCAGCGGGCAAAAGCTCCAACCCCACGACCGCGATAGGCACCACAAAGAGCGACATGAGCAGCAGATAAGCAGGAAAGAGCCAGCTCGCCGTGGCGAGGTGCCTCTCATCTCCGTTTTCCACGACCATCACCTGGAACATGCGTGGCAGGCAGATGAAGGCTGCTGCAGACAAGAAGGTGATGCCCAGCCAGCGGCCCTGACTTACCTCCCAATTCGAAATGGGAGACGCCTCGATCCGGTTGGCAATATCACCAATCCCCCCTGCGATGCCCCACACCACAAACGCCCCGACGGCCAAAAGGGCCACGAGCTTCACGATCGCCTCTACGGCGATGGCAATGACGACGCCGTGGTGTCTTTCGTTGGCATCGAGGTTTCTGGTGCCGAAAAGGATGGTGAAGATCGCAAGACCTGCCGCCACCCACAAAGCCGTTTGTTCGCCTGCGACTTCGGTTTCTGAGAAGGCTGAGATCGCGAGAACCACCGATTGCAGCTGAAGCGCGATGTATGGCGTGGTCCCGATGACGGCGATCAACGTCACAGACACACCCAGCGCCGTCGACTTCCCAAACCGGGAAGAGATCAGGTCAGCGACGGAAGTAATCCGCTCAGCCTGTCCGATGCGAACCAGCTTGCGAAGCACAAGCCACCAGCCAATCAGCACGCCGGTCGGGCCCAAATAGATGGTCAGAAACTCAAGACCCGAACGCGCCGCGTATCCCACAGCGCCGTAGAAGGTCCACGCCGTACAATAGACCGACAGCGAGAGCGTGTAGATCAGAGGCGACCGGAGCCAGCCGTCCTTTCCCCGTTCCGCACGGCGCTCTGCGAAGGCCGCGATGCCGAAAAGGAAGATCACATATGCCAGTGATACAAAAAGGAGGAGATTCAGGCTCGCCACAGGGACTAGTCCTCGTCCGGACGGGACAGAAGCCACGACATCACGGCAGCTGCGGCAATCATCAGCGCCCAGACACAGAACACATACAAAAAGGCGGACACGGTGCTGACCCGCTCTCCATCCGCATCAGACCAGAACAGAGGCATAAGGATCAGTACCCCGCCCAGCACCGGGACGACGCGCGCGGCATCAGCAAGGCGTCTGCGCCGGTATCCTCGGCGCTCCAGGAAGATCGCGTGTTTGCCGCCAGGGTCGGAACGACGCGGCGCCATGTCAGCCCGCTGACAGGGCGCGCACCCGTTCTAGCACCTCAGCGTTCGAGAACGGCTTGGTCATGTAATGGCTAACCCCGGCCTCCTCGGCCCGCTCTCTGTCCTTCGCTTGGCCCCTTGCCGTCAGCATCAGCACCGGCAAATCTGCCGTGTCCGGCTGCTCCCGCAGGTCCCGCAAGATCTCAAACCCCGAACGGTTCGGCAGCATGGCATCAAGAATGATGACGTCTGGCATGCGTCGCGCAACAGCAGCCATGGCCGTCGCACCGTCTGAGTGGGTGTCGACCACCCACCCATCCCGGCTGAGAATGAAGCGCACGGCCTCAATGATATTTGGCTCGTCCTCGATCAAGAGAACTCGCTTGCCCTCGCCCATGGCGCTGGCCCTCCCTAAAAGCCGGCTTGCCGGTCTTGGGTGCATATTTCAGCGCAGGGCGGCACTTGTCAAAGGTTCGACAGTCGCAGGCTAGCTTGGCACCAGCAGCATTGTGCCGCGCAAAAGAGGCTCGGCACCATAAGTGGCGGCATCTTGCGTGGCCGCATAAGCAAACGCCGTAAGGCGCGCGCCCTGCCCCTCCACGATGGCGAGCTCGGCGCGGATCGGCACATGGGGCCGCGAAAGCGCTGAGAAAAGCGGCCAAAGGGATCGCCCCACCCCGGTGCGCGGAATGGGAAACCCATCTGGTGCGCGCCGGGTGATCAATGCGCCCGACCCATCGCACTCCACGAGGCCCACGCCTTCTCCTGTTGCGGGCAACTGCCCCATGCGGCGCAAGACAATATCCAAAGGCATCGACAGCGCGTGAGCGATGGCGAGAGGGTCCGGCCCAAACTCGATCAGTTTCTCCGCAAGAGTAGCTTCTGCGAGGGCGCTGCATTCGCTCGAGTAGCGCGTGATGTATTCATTCGCGATGACCCGCGCGGCTGGGCTGAAATCGGGCAACTTCGCCGGGGCACCCTCTTCTATCTCTGCGAGATAGTGACGTCTTATCTCCAGCCAGGCGTCCACCTCATCTTGCGGGCTTTGGGCTGCATCGGTTCCTTCAGGGGGCGCGTCGAGATACGCGACCAGAGCCTCCGTCGCCGTGGCCAAACGCATCGCATCCTCTCGCAGGTTACCGTGAAACCTCAGCCGCCACGCCCTTTCTAGGTCCGGCTCGTCCGACAGAATGGCCGACGTCGATCGGATCGCCGTAATCGTCGACAGCATCTCGTGGACCTGAGCACTGAGGAACGGGTCATGGGTTAGTCGGTCATTGAGCTCTGCCAGCGTTTCTTCGAGGCGTCCGATCCTTGCGGCCTGTCTCGTGATCAGCGCGGCCCAACCTGGAAAGCGCCCGGCGAATTCATCTGACTTATCGGTCTCGCAGGTTGCGCCGGGCACATCAGCGGCGGCTTCAAGGTCGCGAATGAGAGACGCTTCCGCACCTTCGGCCAAGGTAGACGCGTCCGTTTCGAGCGTTTCTGCAATTGCGAGAAGAACCTTGCCGCCGATTCTGCGACGGTTGTGTTCGATAAGGTTCAAATAGCTTGCCGAAATGCCCGCGCGGCGCGCCAATTCGGCCTGACGGACACCCAACAGAATGCGTCGTTCGCGGATACGAGAACCCGTTAGCGCCGAAACCTGGGCAGGTACTTTCAAAAGAGAATTCCTTCTTTTTCAACACGTTTCTGCGACGCATAGAAAACAAATTTACAGTTTCTGCGTCCGCATGGTTCATTTATTTACAAAATTGTTAAGCCTTTCAAGACGCTTGTTGCCTTGTTTTCAAAGCAAGGCCCATAATTGCGCAGCACTACCTGTGCTCAGGCGCGCCATCTCCAATACGTGCGTGCTCAAATCAATTGGGAGGATTACATGTCCAAACTGAACATCACGCGTCGTGGTGCCCTCAAAGCCGGTGCTGCCGCCGGTGGCGCACTCGCACTGCCGACGTATCTGCGCGCCGACGGGCACGCAGGCTTTACCAACGCACCGGGCGACAGCTCTGTCACGCTGGGCTTCAACGTGCCCCAGACCGGCCCCTACGCGGACGAGGGCGCCGACGAACTGCGCGCGTTCGAACTCGCGGTTGAGCACCTCAACGGCGAAGGCGACGGCGGCATGCTCAGCACCTTCTCCTCGAAGGCGCTCGACGGCGCAGGCATCCTCGGCCGCAAGGTCGAGTACGTGACCGGCGACACGCAGACGAAGCCTGACGCGGCACGCGCATCGGCACGCTCCATGATCGAAAAAGACGGCGCCATTATGGTGTCCGGCGGCTCCTCCTCGGGTGTGGCTGTTGCTGTGCAGGCTCTCTGCCAGGAAGCAGGCATCATCTTCATGGCGGGCCTCACGCACTCCAACGACACCACCGGTAAGGACAAGAAGGCGAACGGCTTCCGTCACTTCTTCAACTCCTACATGTCCGGTGCTGCCCTGGCTCCGATCCTTGCCAACAACTACGGCACCGATCGTAAGGCCTACCACCTGACGGCGGACTACAACTGGGGCTACACGACCGAAGAAGCGGTGCGTACCTCCACCGAAGCCATGGGCTGGGAAACCGTTGCAGCCGTGAAGACGCCGCTCGCACAGACTGACTTCTCGTCCTACGTCGCACCGGTTCTGAACTCTGGCGCAGACGTGCTGGTTCTCAACCACTACGGCGGCAACATGGTGAACTCGCTGACGTCTGCGGTTCAGTTCGGCCTGCGCGCCGCTGAAGCCAACGGCAAGAACTTCGAGATCATCGTTCCGCTCTACTCCCGCCTCATGGCGAAGGGTGCAGGCGAGAACGTTAAGGGCATCTTCGGTTCCACGAACTGGCACTGGTCCCTGCCTGATGCAGGCTCCATGGCGTTCACGCGTTCGTTCGGCACGAAGTACGGCTTCCCGCCGTCCCAGGCGGCGCACACCTGCTATGTCCAGACGCTGCTTTATGCAGACGCCGTGACCCGCGCTGGCTCCTTCAACCCATGCGCCGTCGCAGAAGCCCTCGAGGACTTCGAATTCGACGGTCTCGGCAACGGTAAGACGCTGTACCGCGGCGAAGACCACCAGTGCTTCAAGGACGTGCTCGTAGTGAAGGGTAAAGAGAACCCGGACAACGAGTTCGACCTTCTCGAAATCGTGGAAGTCACGCCGGCCGCTCAGGTCACCTATGATGCCTCCATCTTTGGTGGCGAACTGGGTACCTGCAACCCGGGCGCATAAGCCAACTACCGTGGGGCGCGCCCGTCGCGCCCCACTCCTTACGACATCCGCACAGCCGTAGGGTGCGTTCCGCGCACCGTCCGCACGCTCCAAGGGGAGAGCCATGGACCAGATCATCCTTCAAATCCTGAACGGGCTAGACAAGGGCAGCGCCTACGCGCTTATCGCTCTTGGTCTGACGCTCATCTTCGGCACGCTCGGTGTCGTGAACTTCGCCCACGGGGCGCTCTTCATGCTCGGTGCCTTCTGCACCGTGACGCTGAGCCGTATCCTGGGCCTGTCCAAAGAGGTCATCGACGAAACGCGGACGGACTTCCTCGGCAATCCCCTAAAGGTGGATGTCCCCTACATTTACGACTGGTTCGGAGAGAGCGCAGGCGCCGCCATCATTGACTGGGCCGTGCCACTTTCGATCCTCTTCTCGATCCCGATCATGATCGCGATCGGCGTCGCGATGGAGCGCGGCCTGATCAAGCACTTCTACAAGCGTCCCCACGCTGACCAGATCCTTGTGACCTTCGGCCTGGCCATCGTTCTGCAAGAGATCATTAAATATTACTTCGGTGCCAACCAGATCCCCGCCCCGGCACCCGATGCCTTCATCGGCTCCTTCGACTTTGGCGCAGCTATTGGCATGGACCCGGGCGCCATCATCTACCCCTACTGGCGCATCGTGTACTTCTTCTTCGCGATGATCCTGATCGCCGCCGTCTTCGCCTTCCTGCAGTTCACCACCTTCGGAATGGTCGTCCGTGCTGGCATGGCTGACCGCGAGACAGTTGGCCTTCTGGGCATCAACATCGACCGCCGCTTCACCATCATGTTCGGCATCGCCGCCGCTGTGGCAGGCCTCGCGGGGGTGATGTACACGCCCATTGTTTCGCCAAACTACCACATGGGAATGGACTTCCTGGTGATCTCCTTCGTTGTGGTTGTTGTGGGCGGCATGGGCTCCCTACCCGGCGCCGTCCTTGCAGGCTTCGTCCTTGGCATTCTGGAGAGCTTCGCCTCCATGCGTGAGGTCATCGAGTTCCTGCCCGGCATCAACCAGGTTGTCATCTACCTGGCCGCAATCATCATTTTGCTTACTCGTCCGCGTGGCCTTCTGGGTCGCAAGGGCGTGATGGAGGACTAATCAATGCTTGGTCTCGAAAAGAAAGACTTCAACCTCCTCCTGATCGTTGCAGCCCTTGTGGTCCTCGCACCGGTCTTGCTGAATCCCTTCCCTGAAGGGTCTGCGATGGCGCAGTTCAACGCAGGCTATCCTGACCTGATGCAGCGCTTTGTGATCTTCGGGATCTTTGCCATCGGCTTTAACATCCTCTTTGGCCTCACGGGCTACCTCTCCTTCGGTCACGCGGCCTTCTTGGGAGTGGGCTCCTACGCGGGTATGTGGATGCTGAAGCTTCTGAGCATCAACGTGATCCCGGCGATCATCTTCTCGATGCTAATCGCTGGCCTCGTGTCGCTGGCCATCGGCTACATCTCGCTACGCCGCTCGGGCATATACTTCTCGATCCTGACACTGGCCTTCGCGCAGATGGCGTTCTCGCTGGCCGCATCGGTTCTGACGCCGATCACCGGTGGTGAGACGGGCCTGCAGACGAACCTGAACGACCCGCGCATCCTTCCCGGTTTTCTGGGCGGTGGCTCGTCGGCGGATGGCAACATCCCCAAGCCCTCACTCTTCGGGATCGAGATGACTGCGACGTATGAGATCTCGGTCGGCAACTGGCTGTGGACGCTCAACTGGGGCTACGCAATCTGCGCCGTGGTGATGCTGATCGCCTTCTATATCTCTATCCGCATCTTCCGGTCGCCCTTCGGCCTGATGCTCCGCGCGATCAAATCCAACCAGCACCGTCTGAGCTACACGGGCCTCAACACGCGCCCCTACATGCTCGCCTGCTTCGTGATCTCTGGCATGTATGCTGGTCTCGCAGGTGGCCTGATGGCTGCGATGGATCCACAGGTGGGTGCCGAGCGCATGCAGTGGACGGCATCTGGCGAGGTGGTTCTGATGACCATCCTCGGCGGCGTCGGCACGCTCATCGGTCCGGTCCTTGGCGCTGGCCTCATCAAGTACTTCGAGAACATCTTCTCGAAGATCAACAAGGCCACGCTCGAGATGTGGTTCTCCTTCGCGCCCGATTGGCTTGAGGGGATCCTGGTGTCCATCGTCTACCCGTTCATCGGCAAAGGCTGGCACCTGACCTTGGGTCTCATGTTCATGGCCGTCATCATCTTCCTGCCCGGTGGGCTCGTGGAAGGTGGCAAGCGCATCGGTGACTGGGTGCGCGGCAAGCGCGGCAAGGCAGCCAACGACGGCGCCGAAGTGAAAACCCCGGCAGAGTAAGGAGACAGACAGATGGGAATTCTTGAAGTCAAAAATGTCGGCAAACGCTTCGGCGGCCTTCAGGCATTGAGCGAAGTGAACTTGAGCGTGAAGGAAAATACCGTTCACGCGATCATCGGGCCAAACGGCGCCGGCAAGTCCACCCTGCTAAACTGCCTCGTGGGCAAGCTGATCCCGGATACAGGCTCGGTCATGTTCGACGGCAATTCGGTCCTCGGGCGCTCCCCGCACGAGATCAACCAGCTGGGCATCTCCCGCGTGTTCCAAACGCCCGAGATTTTCGGAGACCTCACGGTGCTCGAAAACGTGTCCATCGCCTGCTTTGCAAAGCGTGATGGCGCCTATTCTCTCAACGCCTTCGGGGCGGTGAACAAAGAGAACGACATCCGCGAAGCCGCCGAGCACATCCTCGATGATGTGAACATGCTGGAGAAATCGGGCATGCAGGCCTCCTCCCTCTCTCGCGGTGACAAACGCCGTCTGGAGATGGCCATGTGCCTGAGCCAGAAGCCCCGGCTTCTGCTTCTCGACGAGCCGACCGCAGGTATGGCGCGTGCCGATACCAACAACACGATCGATCTGCTCAAGACGATCCGGGATCGCCGCAACATCACGATGTGCATCATCGAACACGACATGCACGTGGTGTTCAGCCTTGCGGAACGGATCACCGTGCTCGCACAGGGCACACCGCTCGTGGAAGAGACACCTGACAACATCAAAGGCCATCCGAAGGTGCGCGAAGCGTATCTCGGTGAAGCCCAAGTTTAAGGAGCGGTACGATGAACCAACCGTTCAATCCCAATGCCAACCACGCTGCGACGGCTCCGGCCTTTTTCAGCGTCTATGACATGCACGCCTATTACGGTGAGAGCTACATCGTTCAGGGCATCAGCTTCAACATTCATGAAGGTGAGATCCTCGCGTTGCTTGGCCGTAACGGCGCCGGAAAGACCTCCACTCTACGGGCGATTGCACGAACCGGCTCCCCCATGGTGACACACGGCGAGATCTGGCTAGATCACCAGCCGTTGCATGACATGGCGTCCCACGAAGCGGCCCAGGCGGGCCTCGCCCTCGTGCCTGAAGATCGGCGCGTCATTCCCGGCCTCACCGTGGAAGAGAACCTTCAGCTCGCGCAGATCGCGCCGCCGAAGGGCTGGTCGCTCGACCGGGTCTACGACCTCTTCCCTCGTCTTGGCGAACGTCGCAAGCAAGAGGGTGTGACGCTTTCGGGTGGTGAGCAGCAGATGCTCTCCATCGCCCGCGCTCTCTGCCGTGACATCAAGGTGCTGCTCCTCGACGAGCCTTACGAGGGCCTCGCGCCGGTGATCGTGCAAGAGATCGCCAAGACGCTCGGCCATATCCGTGACCAAGGCATCACCACCGTAATCGTGGAACAGAACGCAGTTGCGGCCCTGAAGCTCGCTGACCGCGCTGTCATCCTCGACACCGGCACGGTCGTCTACGACGGCTCCGCGCAAGAGGTTCTCGATGACGAGAAACTGCGCGCTGAATACCTGGCTATCTAAGCCTCTAGCGGGCTCCTTCGCGAGCCCGCTCACGTATAAGACAAAGGACCGCTGCCATGCTTGATGAAAGCAAGAAAACCTACGCACCGCCCGCTGATTTTGTGGCAAAAGCCATCGCTGATGAAGCCAAGTACAACGAGATGTACGAGGCCTCCATCACGGACCCGGACGCGTTCTGGGCCGAGCACGGCAAACGCGTGGACTGGATCAAGCCCTTCACCAAAGTGAAGAACTCGACCTACGAACACCCCAACGTCTCAATCAAGTGGTTCGAAGACGGCACGCTGAATGTCGCCGCCAACTGCATCGACCGCCATCTCGCGACGCGCGGTGATCAAACGGCGATCATCTGGGAAGCAGACGATCCGAACCTGTCCAAGCACATCACCTACAAAGAGCTGCACGAGCAGGTCTGCAAGCTGTCCAACGTCTACAAGAGCCTGGGCGTCGGCAAAGGCGATCGCGTCATCCTCTACATGCCGATGATCCCTGAAGCAGCCTATGCAATGCTCGCCTGCGCGCGCATCGGTGCGATCCATTCGATCGTCTTCGGCGGCTTCTCGCCAGACGCTCTCGCGGCTCGGATTCAGGGGTGTGAGGCCTCCCTCGTGGTAACCGCCGACCAAGCGCCACGCGGCGGAAAAAATACCCCACTCAAAGCCAATGCTGACAAGGCAATGGACATATGCGGCGACGTCCAGATGCTCGTCGTTGAACGCACGGGCGGCGGCCCTGGCATGAAAGAAGGCCGCGATCACAGCTACACCGCGCTGATGGCCGATGCGTCTGATGACTGCGCGCCGGAAGAGATGGCGGCAGAAGACCCGCTCTTCATACTTTACACCTCTGGCTCCACCGGCCAGCCCAAGGGCGTGCAGCATTGCACGGGCGGCTACATCGTCTACGCGTCGATGACGCACGAATACACGTTCGACTACCACGACGGTGACATCTTCTGGTGCACGGCCGATGTGGGCTGGGTCACCGGCCACAGCTACATCGTCTATGGCCCGCTCGCGAATGGGGCGACGACGCTCATGTTCGAAGGCGTGCCCACCTACCCTGACGCAGGCCGCTTCTGGGCTGTCTGCGAAAAGCACAAGGTCAACCAGTTCTACACAGCCCCGACAGCCATCCGCGCCCTCATGGGCCAAGGCGACAGTTTCGTGGAGAAGTATGACCTGAGCGATCTCAAGATCCTCGGCACCGTGGGCGAACCCATCAACCCCGAGGCCTGGACCTGGTATCACAAGGTCGTCGGAAAGGGCCGCTGCCCCATCGTCGACACCTGGTGGCAGACCGAGACGGGAGGTCACATGATGACCCCCCTGCCCGGCGCGCATGCGACAAAGCCCGGCTCTGCGATGAAACCCTTCTTTGGCGTGAAGCCTGTTGTCCTTGAACCCACCACGGGTGAGGAGATGGAGGGCAACGGTATCGAGGGTGTGCTTTGCATTGCAGACAGCTGGCCCGGCCAGATGCGCACGGTCTACGGCGATCACGAGCGCTTCGTGAAAACCTACTTCTCGGACTATAAAGGCTACTACTTCGCCGGTGACGGCTGCCGCCGCGACGACGATGGCGACTATTGGATCACGGGCCGCGTGGACGACGTCATCAACGTATCCGGTCACCGCATGGGCACAGCCGAGGTCGAATCCGCCCTCGTGGCACACCCCAAGGTCTCTGAGTCAGCCGTGGTCGGCTACCCGCACGACATCAAAGGCCAAGGCATCTACTGCTACGTGACCCTGATGGCAGGCGAAGAGCCCACGGAAGAGCTTCGCGCGGAACTCCAGACCTGGGTCCGCAAGGAGATCGGCCCGATCGCCAAGCCTGACCTCATTCAGTGGGCCCCTGGCCTGCCAAAGACCCGCTCCGGCAAGATCATGCGCCGCATCTTGCGCAAGATCGCCGAGGATGACTTTGGCTCCCTCGGGGATACCTCGACCCTCGCCGATCCGGCTGTGGTCGATGACCTCATCGAGAACCGCCAGAACCGTTCCTGATACCTCCCGCTCGGGAACGGATGACCCTCGTGGTCCGCACCTAGCCTCTCTTCCCTCCCTGGGGAGAGGGGCTTTCCTTTGGACGCGTTATGAGACTGGGGCGCTCTTCCTCCAAATGGAGTATCATTCCCGTAAAACCCTTAGGCGTCACGCTTCCATTCCTGTACTTTTTGTTCAGAATATTACAAGGATTTCACCATGAAGCTACGCGGTTCGCCTACGCCATTTCCTTCATCCTTCTCTCCTGCGCCTTTCACGCCCCTGCAGTAGAGGCGCAAAGTATCAAGAAAGCTCGCGTCATCGCCTCTGAGCTAAGCGGCGCCCGACGCTCGTACTCGTATAAGACAATCGCGGACCCCACCGGACAGGCCCAGACGCGCCGCGTGGAACGGTTCGAGCTCCGCGAAGGGATTTGCAATAACAGCGATTGTGAGAGGCGTCCTTACACGCGTTCGCGCATCGAAAGTCAGAACATCACCAGCTTACGCAATGGCGACGAAGCCTGGCTTCTCTTTCAGGTCTACTTTCCCTCCGCTGAGTTCAATCAGGTGCGCCACATCAGCGCGACCTACGGCCAGCTCTTTGTGAATTATGAGTATACAAAAAACTGGGAAGGCTCAGCGATCTGGCAACTAGGGTCAGGACCCATTGATTTCCGGCTGGTGACATGATTCACGGCTCGGAAAACGAGCGGTTAACATGTCTGATC
>JAKVCO010000025.1 GCA_022448245.1 Paracoccaceae bacterium | reverse complement strand
CAGAATTAAGAAAGGGTCGGGTGGGCGGCTCTGTTTGCCTCACGGCAAAGGCGCCCGCCCACCGACCCAAGCAGAAGAAAGACGTGATATGTCCGCAGATATCATTGATGGAAAGGCCTTTTCGGCAAGCGTTCGGGCGCAGATTTCCGAGCATGTCGAGAGGCTTAAGGCAGATCATGGGATCACGCCCGGGCTTGCAGTGATCCTTGTCGGGGAAGATCCCGCGAGCGAGGTATACGTTGCCGCCAAGCACAAGCAGACCGTTGAGGTTGGCATGGCCTCATTCGATCACAAGTTACCAGCTGATACGCCCGAAGAGGAGCTCTTTGCGCTGATCGATCAGCTGAATGCCGATCCGACTGTCCATGGCATCCTCTGCCAGTTTCCGGTGCCAGATCATCTGAATGAGCGGGCCGTTGTGGCGCGTATCGATCCGGCGAAGGACGTTGATGGTTTGAGTGTGGTGAATGCAGGTTTGCTGGCCAGCGGTGAGACGGGCCTTGTGTCGTGCACGCCTCTCGGATGCCTCATGCTTTTGCGCGATAGACTGGGGAACATGTCGGGCAAGGAAGCAGTGGTCATTGGACGCTCCAACCTGTTCGGCAAGCCCATGGGACAGCTCCTTTTGCAAGAGAACTGCACAGTCACAATCTCGCACTCGCGCACGGCTGACCTTCCTGAGGTGTGCCGCAGGGCAGATATCGTTGTGGCCGCTGTAGGCCGGGCGGAGATGGTCAAGCAAGACTGGATTAAACCCGGCGCGACGGTCATCGACGTTGGCATCACGCGCATCCCGCATCCGGAGAAACCGGGCAAGTCCAAGCTGTTTGGTGATGTGGCCTTTGCGGAGGCCTCCGAGGTCGCATCGTCCATCACGCCAGTGCCGGGGGGCGTTGGTCCGATGACAATTGCCTGCCTTCTGGCCAATACGCTCACCGCCTGTTGCCGTGCCCATAGCATCGAAGAGCCTGAGGGGCTGACGGTTTGAACATCAAGATTGACGACCCGCGGCTCCTTCGCGGCGCGCCTGTACGGGGCCGCATCCTAGAGGAGGTGCGCGACTACGTCTCGACGGCCCCTGGCATCGGCAAGCTGATGTCGATCTCGATTGGCAACATCCCCGAAGTCGCGGTCTACATTCGCAATCAGGCGCGTGTGGCCGCTGATGTGGGCCTGCCTTTCGAGGAGGTGCATTGGGACGCTGATGTTACGCAAGAGGAGTGCAAGGCGCGCCTGCAAGCGATGAATGACGATCCCAGTGTCCTCGGCGTCATCCTTCAACGGCCGGTGCCGGAGCATACTAACGTGCGCTCCCTGCAATCAGCCATCCATCCGTTAAAGGATGTTGAAGGGATGAACCCGGCCTCCATCGGGAATATCATCTACAATGACGTGGCGCTTGCGCCATGTACGGCTGCCGCAGCGGTCGAGCTGGTGCGGGAAACTGGGCTCGAAATGCGCGGGCTAGAGGTGGTCATGATCGGACATTCGGAAATCGTGGGCAAACCAGCGGCGATGATGCTGATGGCCGAAGGGGCGACGGTGACGGTCTGTCATCACATGACGCGGTCGGTTGCGATGCATTCGCGCCGGGCTGATGTGGTGGTTGTCGCGGTTGGTAAGGCACACCTCGTCGGCGCTGACATGATCAAGCCGGGTGCCGTGGTCATCGATATTGGGATCAATCAGACGGACGCGGGGATCGTGGGGGACGTCGACACGGCCTCGGTCCTCGACATCGCTGGTTGGGTTACGCCCGTGCCGGGGGGCGTCGGCCCCGTGACGGTGGCGATCCTCATGCGCAACGCGACGGTCGCGCATCGTCGTCAGGTTGCGGCAGGCTGGATCAGCTAGAGGGCGAGGTAGCCCACCGCAGAGAAGGTAATGAGACAGCCGACCCACTGGGCGCGGCTCATCGCTTCTTTGAGCAGTCCCCAAGCCAGCACGATGGTCAGTAGCCCGAAGGTCGATGTGGCGACGGAGGCATATTCGGGTTTGGGCAGTGGTGCCGCAGACACGACAGAAAAGATCGCGATGCTGTCGAGGATGCCCATCCCCACAAGCGGGATGAGGGCCGCGCGGCCCGGCCAGATGGGTTGGGCGCGCGCAACAAGTACAGCGCCGAGCAGCACGAAGGCCGTGATGCGCGAGATCAGGGTCGCTTCGATATCGCCCGACATCTCGGCAGCCATCTGACCTAGCCTGAAAGTCGCGGCGAAGCCAAAGGCGGCTAAAAGCGCAAAACCGATTGTGGGCAAGAGGGGCGGGAAGACCGCGTCGTCCTCGGGCGTGGCGATTCCCACGATGAGGATGCCGGTCATAAGCGCTGCAATGGCAGCGGCTTGCCCAAGGCTCAACGTGGCGCCTTCAAACAGAGCGATACCGACGGAAATCACTGAAAAGCAGGCAATAATCGGGGTGACGAAGCGCACCGGCCCCCGCGCGAACGAGAAGTAGAGCCCGACATTGGCCAAAAGAAACGCCACGCCTGCCAAGGCTGACATCACCAAAGCCTCGCGCGACACAGCGCCCGTTTCGAAGAAGAGGAAAGCGCCAGCCTGAAACACTGACCCGATGATCAGCACAAATAGGAGACTGGCCATCATGGGGGCAGAACGGCTCAGATACCTGATCGTTATGTCGTGAAGCCCCCAGCAGAGGGCCGCGATCAAACCGAGTGTAAGTGACGTCATCTACCTGACGATCCTTGAGTCAGAAAAAGAGAGTGTGTTCCAAGGCCAATGAGCTTGATTGATTTTGGCGTGCTGTTATTCTCACGGTTAAACTTTTATTCCACTGATGCAAATCCGTTTCTGAGAACGGGCGCACAAAACGGGACGCACGAACATGTTGGATGACCATTATCCTAAGGTGATGCCCGGACCGCCAAGGCCAAGCCAAATCATCGAACCTCGCGTGTTTTCCATGCCGCCGGGGACGGAGAGGTATGTGGTGGAAGGCTGTGGTGCGATCCTTCTCAGGGTGGAAGAGGGCGACAAGCTTGAGGTCATCAACGTCGAGGGAGGGCAGCCTTGCGAGGTGGTGGCCTGCGATAAGAAAGGTGCGGGTGATCTCGGGATTTTGGGCGCAAAAGGGCAGGGTGCTCCTAACGGGTTGATGGCGCTTTTGGCGGGAGCTGACCAAAGCCTGCGGTCCTTGCGCATGGGGCTTGAGGCGCGGGGGGTCGATCTGGCGCATTGCGAGGCCGTGCGGGAGTTCGGCGCTGCGACGCCCGCAGGCGATAGGGTGGAATTTACCGCTCAGCGGGACGGCACGGTCATCATCGCGGCCCCGCATCCAAGCCCCACGGGCATGATGGATTTCGAGGCGCAGGATACCGCGACCCCTCTCACTGTTTACGTATGCCGCGCCGTCATCAAGAAGACCGCGCGCTTTGAGCTACCCGATCCGCTCGCTGATCCGGTGGACGACATCCGCGTTCATACGCAAACGGCCGAAAGTTACTTCGTGAAGGCTGGCGATTACATCCAGATCCTCGATGTGGATGGGCGCCAGTGCACCGACTTCCAGTGCTTTGATGCGCGCAAGCTCGATAAGGGGATCGAGCATGCGCTCGACGTCACCACGACACGCACGCTGATGGAGCACGCCTACCCGATGCCAGGGCTCCACGCGAAGTACTATGATCAGGATATGGTGCCTCTTCTTGAGGTGATCCAAGACACCTGCGGGCGCCACGATGCCTTCGCGCTGGCGTGTTCCGCCAAGTACTACGACGACATCGGCTATCCGGGGCACATCAACTGCTCCGACAATTTCAACGGCGCGCTCTCCAGTCGCGGAGTGACGCCGCGCGCCGGGTGGATGGCCATCAACTTCTTCTTCAACACCGGCCTCGACGAGCACGGCGTGATGTACTCGGACGAGCCGTGGTCGCGACCCGGTGATTACGTCCTTCTGCGCGCGCTGACCGATCTGGTCTGCGTTTCCTCGGCCTGCCCGGACGATACCAGCGCCGCCAACGGGTGGAACCCGACCGATATCCATGTCCGCACATACAGCGGCAAGGAAACCTTCCAAAGATCTGTGGCCTATAGGCCCACGCCAAATGCGGAACCTAAAATGACCAAACAAACCGGATTCCACGAGAGCTTTGATCGGTTCACGGACAACTTCATCGAATACAACGGTTTCTGGCTGGCCAACTGCATGTCCACTGACGGGCCAATCCAAGAATACTATGCCTGCCGCGAGAAGGCGGTGGTGCTTGACCTCTCCCCTCTGAGGAAGTTCGAGATCACGGGGCCGGATTCCGAGGCCCTGTGTCAGTACATTTTTACCCGCAATATGAAGACGTTGCCCGTGGGCGGCGTGGTCTATTCGGCCATGTGCTACGCGCACGGCGGTATGATCGACGACGGCACCGTCTTCCGTCTGGGTCAAGACAATTTCCGCTGGATTGGTGGGTCCGACTACGGTGGTGAATGGATCCGCGAGCAGGCTGAGACGCTGGGCCTGAAGGTGCTGGTTCGCTCTTCAACCGATATGCAGCACAACATTGCCGTCCAGGGCCCTGAGAGCCGCGATATCTTGCGAAAGTTCGTCTGGACCGCGCCACATCTGCCCAACTTTGACGACCTTGCTTGGTTCCGTTTTACCCCTGCGCGCATTGGCGATCACGATGGTATCCCGATCGTCGTCAGCCGCACGGGTTATACTGGTGAACTCGGCTACGAGATCTTCTGCCACCCGAAGCACGCGTCTGAGGTCTTCGACGCCGTCTGGAAAGCGGGCGAGGGTCACGGGCTGACGCCCATGGGCCTTGAAGCGCTCGATATGGTGCGGATTGAGGCAGGCCTGATCTTCGCGGGCTACGACTTCAGCGACCAGACCGACCCCTTTGAAGCGGGCATCGGATTTACATGCCCGTTGAAATCGAAAACTGACGATTTCATCGGCCGCGACGCGCTGATCCGGCGCAAAGAGCATCCGATGCGCAAGCTCGTGGGGCTCGACATCGACAGCAACGTGGACGTGGGCCACGGCGACTGCATTTACATCGGCCGCGCGCAGGTGGGCGAGGTCTGTTCGTCGATGCGTTCCCCCATCCTGGGGCGCAACATCGCCATGGCGCGTATTGATGTGGCCCATGCTGGGCCGGGCACCGAAGTGGAGATCGGGAAACTCGACGGCCATCAAAAACGGATGCCCGCCACCGTGCGTGCCGACCTTGCAGCCTACGATCCCAAGAAAGAGCGTCCACGCTCATGACAGCTGCACTCATTGATCAGATTGGCGGCGAAGAGGCCCTGATCCAACTGGTCAATGAGTTCTACGATCTTATGGAGACGCTGCCGGAAGCCGCGCAGATCCAAAGGCTGCACTTTCGTGGGCATGGTCTTGATCATACCCGTGTCGAGCAGGTGAACTTCATGTCCGGCTTCATGGGCGGGCGTCAGTACTACCTTGAGAAGCACGGGCACATGGATGTGCGAGAAATCCACGCGCATGTGCCCATTCGCCAGGAAGACGCCGAGGTGTGGTTGGCGACTTGGGACAAAGCGCTAGCCTCTTGCGGGCATGAGGGGCCACATATCGAGAAGCTCCGGGCCACCGTGAGACGTGTGGCGCATATGTTGATCAACACAGTGCCAGATTGGCGAAAGGGTGAAGCACTTTGATGAAACGCAGGACATTCGCAGTGCTTGGCATGGCTCTTTTGGCGATGCCGGTGTCGGCGCAATCCGTCAAGCTTCAGGGCTACGAGATCCGTGCATTGTTGACCGGCAACACGGCAGTGGGCCGCTGGCAGGGTGAGAATTACAGGCAGTTCTTCGGGGACGACGGCGTCACGATATACGCGCAAAAAGGGGCCCGGTCGACCCGTGGTGACTGGCGCGTCGATGACGAGCTTCAGGAATATCAAAGCATCTGGCCCAATGACGCCGAGTGGGAAGGGTGGTTCGTCATGGAGTTTGGCGGCACGTTCTACTGGGTGTCTAGATCGACGCCTCCGACGCCTTTCGAGATCCTTGAGGGTCAACAGTTGGTAGCCGAGTGAGACTTTTCGCGCTGTCTTTCGCCGGGGTGCTTGTGGTGGCGTCGCCCGGCATTTCCTGCGAGTCGCTTCATGCCTTTGCAGATCAAGGGGAAGCCCCGGTTGTCGCGGGCCGCGAGGCGGCGTGCACCACGTCCCGCGTGCTTGGGGGCGGGTCATCTCAGGATTGCTTCTACCGTTTCGAATTCCGCTCTAACGGTGCGCAATCGAACTTTCAGCTCCTAGCCCAACAGTTAAGCCAATGCACTGAAGGCGAGGCCAAGACCGAAGGGGCCACCGTCAATCACCCCGACAGCTATGATCAGATCATGGCTCCAGTTGTGGGGCGCTTCCTCAGCCTATCGCTTAAAGATAAAGGAGCACTGGGCGAGACCTTGATCGTCTTGCGGCGAACGCTGCCATGACTGCCGACTATAGCGTCTTGAAGGCTCTAAAGGGCCTAGGGAGCCTCGCGTGGTGATGGCCTGTCGCGAAAGCTCTGCGATGGTGGCTGTTGCCCTCGCGGCTTTTGCGTGGGGGCTCTACTGGATCCCGCTTCGTGCGATGGATGAAGTGGGTGTCACGGGCGCTTGGTCAATCACGCTCCTTTTCGCAGTGCCTGCCATTATCCTATTGCCTTTATGCCTTGTCCGATGGCGCGGCCTCCTCTTTGGGGGCTGGCGCCTCCATGTGGCAGGGTTCCTCGCTGGTTTCGCGATGGTGACCTACGCAGGCTCGCTGATCTACACGGACGTCGTTCGGGCGCTGCTTCTTTTCTACCTGACCCCGATCTGGAGCACGATCCTCGGGCGTCTTATCCTGGGTGAGCCGATCACAAGGGTCCGATGGCTCACGATCGTTCTTGGCCTTTTGGGCGTGGCAGTAATCGTCCGGCTCGAAACCGGGTTCGCGTTGGAGTTCAATGCGGGCGACTGGATGGGCCTGTGCGCAGGCATCATCTGGGCGCTTGCGGCGGTCCTGCTCAACGGGGGCGGGGTGCAAAACGGCGTGGACTACACGATCTCCTATTTCATTTGGGGCACTGTCGCGGCGCTGCTGATCTCGCAGATCCCGTTCGAGGGTGCGGCGCCGCCACCGGATTGGGCATTGGTACAGGGCGTGTTGCCGTGGCTTGTGCCCGTTGTTCTTATCCTCGTCATCCCACCTGCCTTCGCGATCATGTGGGGAGCTACGTTGGTCAGTCCCGGTCTGCTCGCGATCCTCTTCATGACAGAGATCAGCGCGGGCACGCTGACGGCGGCGATCTGGGCCGACGAAGTGATCGGCATGCGCGAGATCGCGGGTATCGTGTTGGTCAGCCTCGCGGGGCTGCTCGAGCCTGTCTACCAAATGAGAAAGCGCCGAAGCGAGTGATCGCTCCGGCGCCTTAGCTGCAACTCTGAGGGTCGCTTCAGTTCTGGAGATAGACCTCTAGGCTGTCGTCCAGCGCGTCTTTCCACGGGGTGTGATGCTTGGGCGCCATCGTGCCTGTGATCACCGATTTGTAGCCGTTGTCGCGGAAGGTCATGATGCCTTGCTTCTTGTGGCCCTTCCATTCCTTGAACGCCATGCAGGCGCCTTCGAGGTCGAAGTCGGGATAGTCGGTCTCGGCAATTAGCTCTTTGACATAATCGCCCTGATACCAGATCGCGTCGTAGTCGGTTTCGCCTGCGTCTTCGCGGGCCTCACGATCGGCGATATCGGCGTCCATTGCCGCGCGGTCCGGCACGTCGATCTTGCCCATGATCACGTCACGGGCCCACCAGGCTTGGGCGTCGAACATGTTGAAGGTGAACCACTGGTCCTGCATGCCGATGTAGAAGAGGCCCGGGTTCGGCGCGAAGGCCACCCCCTTGAAAAGCATTGCCGTCGCGAGACGGTTCGCCGTTACCAGCTTCAGATCGTTTTCCATAAACGGGAAGTGGTGCTGGTAGCCGGTGCACAGGATCACCGCGTCGACCTCTTTGGAGGTGCCGTCTTTGAAATGCGCGGTCTTGCCGTCCATGTGGGTGAGCAGCGGCACCTCCTGCCAATTGTCGGGCCAGTCATAGCCCATGGCCGCAGTGCGGTGGGAGACGGTCACGGATTTGCAGCCGTATTTCCAGCACTGGGAGCCGATGTCCTCGGCGGAGTAGCTCGTCCCGATGATCAGGATGTCTTGGTCCTTGAATTCAACCGCATCGCGGAAGTCATGGGCGTGCAGCACGCGGCCCGGGAACTTATCGAAGCCATCGAAATGCGGGACGTTGGGCGTGGAAAAGTGGCCCGTGCAGCAGATGACGTTGTCGAACTCCTCGGAGTACATTTCGTCCTTCGGCAGATCGCGAACGGTGACGGTGAACTTGCCGTCGGCGAAGGTGACGTTCTTCACGGCGGTCTCAAAGCGGATCCAGTCGCGGACACCGGCCTTCTTCACCCGGCCTTCGATGTAGTCAAAGAGCACAGCGCGCGGCGGGTAGGAGGCGATCTGTTTTCCGAAGTGCTCCTCGAAGGAGTAATCCGCGAACTCGAGGCCCTCTTTCGGGCCGTTTGACCAAAGGTAACGGTACATCGACCCGTGGACTGGCTCGCCATACTGATCAAGGCCCGTGCGCCACGTGTAGTTCCACAGCCCACCCCAATCCGATTGCTTTTCGAAGCAGACAATCTCGGGGATGTCTTCGCCATTGGCCTTTGCAGACTGGAAAGCACGGAGCTGTGCAAGGCCGGATGGGCCTGCCCCTAGGACTGCGATTCTTTTGGTCATGAGATACCCCTAAGCGGTCGTTTGCGTTGCCTAGATGGGACCCCACTTCATTCCCTTCCGTCAACAATTTTGAACAGGGAGAAACCCAAATTCTCTGGGAACGCGCAGATTTACGCTCTAGCCTGCTGAAAAAAGAAGGAAGCCGATGTCGGAGACGAGACCACCATTCATGTTCTGGGCCATCGCCGTGGTGGGCGTGCTGTGGAACTTCATCGGGTGCTGGAACTACATCCTACAGACAAACCCCGAAGCCGTGGCGCAAATGCCCGAGGTCTACCGCTTCGTCGTGGAAAACCGACCTTCGTGGGCGACGGCTGCCTTCGCCATCTCCGTCTATGGTGGTGCTGTTGGCTGTATCCTGATGCTGCTGCGCCGCCGAGTGGCGCTGGCGCTGCTGATTATCTCCCTTCTGGGCTCGATCATGATCTTCTACTTCTCGTTCCGTGTCCTTGGGATCGAACCGGCCACAGCGTCTGCCCTGTTGATGTCAATTGGCTTGGTCTGGTTTGCTCAGCTGGCGATGCGCAAAGGCTGGTTGGCTTAATCCCAAGCGGTCATAAAAATTCCAGCTCCGCTGAATGAATGCACCTCATTGATCAATTGATTGGTGCGTTATGGCGCGAGAAAACCTTACTCGACTGTCTGCCCTGTTGGGTATTGGGGCGCTTGGCGCCTACGTTCTGATCGCTCTCGGCGTGAGCCCCTATGCCGTTCTTGTCGCTGGTATACTGCTCCTGATTTTTCACCGGGCTGTCGTCAGGGCATTCGCACGGACGGGCTTGGCGGCGATCGATACGCCCTGGTTTGGCCAAGCATTCGCGCAGAGGTTGACGGTTCTGGTCACCCGCAGTGTTCCAGCCGCAAGCCATTCCAACCCCAGCTCCGGCAAAAGCAGTGAGGCACCAGCCACGATTGATCTGAAATCGCCCCGCGACTAGTTTATCCAAGGCGTCAGCAAGGGCACCCTAGGCTCAATGCTGCCCCATCAGGATGCGCGGTTTCTACCGTGGCTTTTGCAGCAAAGTAGCGACGACGTTTTCGTGGCTCTCCGATGTGGCTTCAATCAGGAGCACACCGATGTGGTTGAGATCTTCGAGCTCGCGAACTGCGATGTAGCAACCGCGCTCTTGGCTTACACGCAGGCCTTCTATCCGGCCTGGCTCGACCAAACAGAGATCTATGAGGCGGGGTTCGCCGAGAAGGTGGGCGCACAGCCATACCAATACTACCAGTTCCACGAGCTGCTCGCCGTTGGGCAGAGGCTCGTGGAAGGCCATTATCCCGACTCCGGGCTTGTGCAGAACTTGGATTGGTTTCACGCCAAGTATCAGAGCGCTTGGGAGAATACTGAGCGCGCCGACAAGCCCAGCTGGCTTGTCCATCCTTCCGCTTTTGCAAGCCGGAAAGGCAGGGAGGCAGACAGCCCCTATCTCTTTGGCGATCTTCACGCCGTCTATCGGTCAACGGCGGTCGAACAGCGCATGGCGCGTTAGACGCAGCCTCTGAATGAAAAACGCGCCCCGGAGGTCCGGAGCGCGTCAAGATTTTCAGCGAGGTGTTCTACTTAGATGTCGAGCGTGTTGGCCCGTTCCCACTCCGAGAAGTGAGAGACGTAGGAGTTCCACTCCTGCATCTTCATCTTCAGGTAGGCGGCGGAGAACTCGTCGCCCATCGCGGCCTTCAGGCCCTTGTCCTTGTCGTATTCACGCAGTGCATCGAGCAGGTTCAGCGGCAGTTTCGGCGCGCCGCGTACCTTGTGACCTTCGGCATACATGTCGATATCGTAGCGCTTGCCCGGATCCGCCTGCGTGCGGATGCCGTCGAGGCCCGCAGCGATGATCACGGCCTGCAGCAGGTAGGGGTTTGCGGCACCATCGGGCAGGCGAAGCTCGAAACGGCCGGGGCCGGGCACACGCACCATGTGCGTGCGGTTGTTGCCGGTCCAGGTCACGGTGTTCGGCGCCCAGGTCGCGCCAGACATCGTGCGCGGTGCGTTGATGCGCTTGTAGCTGTTGACTGTGGGGTTGGTGATCGCCGCGAGGGCGGAGGCGTGCTTCATGATCCCGCCAAGGAAGTGCTTACCGCGCTCGGACAGGCCAACCTCACCTGTTGGGCCGTCGCCTTCGCCAGCAAAGACGTTGGTCTTCGCGTCAGCACCCGGTGCATCCCAAACGGAGATATGCGCGTGGCAGCCGTTGCCCGTCAGGCCCTCGATGGGCTTGGGCATGAAAGTGGCGCGGAAACCGTGCTTTTCAGCGACCGACTTCGTCATGAACTTGAAGAAGGAGTGCTTGTCAGCCGTTTTGAGGACGTCGTCGAATTCCCAGTTCATCTCGAACTGGCCGTTCGCGTCTTCGTGGTCGTTCTGGTATGGGCCCCAGCCCAGCTCCAGCATATAGTCGCAGATTTCGCGGACCACTTCGTAGCGGCGCATCACCGCCTGCTGGTCATAGCAGGGCTTTTCGGCCGTATCGAAGGGATCAGATATCTCCGTACCCTCGGGTGTCAGCAGGAAGTACTCTGCTTCGATCCCGGTTTTGACGTGCAGACCTTCTTCTGCGGCCTCATCGATCAGGCGGCGAAGCACGTTGCGAGGCGCTTGGGCCACGTCTTCGTCTTCCATCACGCAGTTGCCGGCGACCCATGCGACCTCAGGCTTCCATGGCAGCTGGATCACAGAAGAGGGGTCCGGCACGGCGAGCATATCCGGATGTGCGGGCGTCATGTCGAGCCAGGTTGCAAAGCCCGCGAAACCGGCGCCGTCCTCTTGCATGTCTGCGATGGCCTGCGCGGGGACGAGCTTGGCTCGCTGGCCTCCGAACAGGTCCGTGAAGGAGATCATGAAGTACTTTACGCCGTTGTCCTTGGCGTATTTGGCCAGATCAATGGTCATGTGGTTTTCCCTGTTAGTCGTCGTGTTGGAAAGCAAAAGGCGCGACCCCGTTGGGCCGCGCCTTGATCAGTTATTAGTAAGATGTCTCGGGTTTGCCTGGGTACCAGTCTGTTCCTGCGAGCGGAATTTTTGCCATCGCCGCGGCCTCCATGGTGAGGGCGCATAGATCCTCGGGCTCGAGGTTGTGCAGGTGGTTCTTGCCGCAAGCCCGCGCGATCGTCTGCGCTTCGAGCGTCATCACCTTCAGGTAGTTATTGAGCCTGCGTCCGCCCTCGATCGGGTCAAAGCGGGCCATCAGTTCTGGGTCCTGCGTCGTGATGCCTGCGGGGTCTTGGCCCTCGTGCCAGTCATCATAGGCACCTGCGGTGGTGCCGAGCTTTTGGTACTCGTCTTCCCAGCGCGGGTCGTTGTCGCCCAGCGCGATCAGGGCTGCGGTGCCGATGGCAACGGCGTCTGCGCCGAGCGCCATGCACTTGGCTACATCCGCGCCTGTGCGCACACCGCCGGATACGACAAGTTGCACTTCGCGGTGCATCCCAAGGTCCTGCAGGGCGCGAACAGCTTCGCGGATACAGGCCAGGATCGGCTGACCCACGTGCTCGATAAAGACATCCTGCGTTGCAGCCGTGCCGCCCTGCATACCGTCCAGAACCACCACGTCTGCGCCAGCTTTCACAGCGAGCGTCGTGTCAAAGTAGGGGCGGGCGCCGCCAACCTTGATGTAGATCGGCACTTTCCACGATGTGATCTCACGCAGCTCGAGGATCTTGATCTCAAGATCGTCCGGGCCCGTCCAATCCGGGTGACGACAAGCCGAACGCTGGTCGATGCCCTTGGGCAGGTTGCGCATCTCGGCCACTCGGTCAGAGATCTTTTGACCCAAAAGCATGCCGCCCCCGCCGGGCTTGGCGCCCTGGCCGACCACCACCTCGATCGCGTCTGCCTTGCGCAGATCGTCGGGGTTCATGCCGTAGCGAGAGGGCAGGTACTGATAGACCAGCTTGTTGGAATGGCCACGCTCTTCCGGAGTCATGCCGCCGTCACCGGTGGTCGTCGAGGTGCCCGCGAGCGTTGCGCCACGGCCCAGCGCCTCTTTGGCAGGGCCGGACAGCGCGCCGAAGGACATGCCTGCGATCGTGACCGGAATGTCGAGCTTGATTGGATTCGAGGCGAAACGTGTGCCGAGTGTCACCGAGGTTTCGCACTTCTCGCGGTAGCCCTCGAGAGGGTAGCGAGAGATCGACGCGCCGAGGAACAGCAGGTCGTCGAAATGCGGGACCTTGCGCTTCGCACCGCCCCCGCGGATGTCATAGATACCCGTTGCAGCAGCACGCCGAATCTCGGCGTTGATGCTCTGGGAGAATGTCGCAGACTGGATCGGCGTGGTCCGGGGAGGACCATCGTTTTTGATGTCTTTCATGGGTCCGTCCTCAGTAGGCATTGTCGATGTTGAAGTTGTAAAGCTGACGCGCTGAGCCGTAGCGCTTGAATTCTTCTGGTTTGGCGTCGCAGCCCCCTTTTTCAAGAAGATCGCGAAGAATTTCGAGATGTTCGGGCCGCATGTCCTTCTCGATGCAGTCGGCGCCGAGCGACTTCACGGAGCCGCGCACGAAGAGCCGTGCCTCGTAGATGGAATCGCCCAGTGCATCGCCCGCGTCGCCGCAGACGACGAGGTTGCCGGACTGCGCCATGAACGCGGACATGTGGCCAACGTTGCCGTGCACCACGATGTCGATCCCCTTCATGGAGATGCCGCAGCGGGAAGAAGCATTGCCTTTGATAACGAGCGTTCCGCCGTGGCCAGTGGCGCCTGCATACTGCGAGGCGTCCCCTTCGATGACGACGGTGCCCGACATCATATTTTCCGCAACGCCCGGCCCGGCAGAGCCATGCACGTTGACCGTGGCCTGCTTGTTCATGCCTGCGCAGTAATATCCGGTGGAGCCCTTAACGGTCACCTCGATTGGCGCATCAAGTCCGCAGGCAATCGCGTGGCTGCCGCGGGGGTTGAGAACCTCCCAGGCGGTCTGGTTGGTATTCTCGGCCTGCGCGTGCAGCGTGGCGTTCAGATGGCGGAGGCCTTCGGCTTCCAGATCAATCGTCTGCATGTCAGTGATTCCAGAAATAAACAGTGGCGGGCTCCGGCTCCCAGACGCGGGCGTTTTCGATGCCGGGCAGATTTACAAGCGCGCGGTATTCGCTGCCGAAGGCAACGTAGTCGTCGGTTTCTGCCATGACGGCAGGCTTGCAGGCGATTGGGTCACGGACCACGCCGAAGCCGTCCTTTGTTCCCACGACAAAGGTGAAGAACCCGTCAAGATCGTCGAGCGAATCTTCGAGCGCTTCACCAAGCGTCGCGCCGTTTTGCATTTTCCACGTCAGGTAGGCCGCTGCGACTTCGCTGTCGTTCTCGGTATCGATGCGTACGCCCTCACGGCGCAGCTTGCGACGCAGAGAGTTGTGGTTCGATAGGGACCCATTGTGCACGAGGCACTGATCAGAGCCGGTGTTGAACGGGTGCGCACCCATGGTGGTGACGGCTGATTCTGTCGCCATGCGCGTGTGACCGATTCCGTGGCTGCCTGACATCTGAGCGATTTCGAAGCGGGCCGCCACATCTTTGGGCAGGCCGACCCCTTTATAGATCTCGATGATATCGCCCATGCTCATGACGCGAATGTTGCCGTCCATCTCGCTCAGGGCGGAGCGCGCTGATTCGATCTTGTCTGCAGGCATTTCCAGCACCGCGTGCGTGTCTTTCACACTCATCGATACGGGCGCGCCGAGCATGTCCGTCAGACGCGCGTCGAGCCCTTCGAACGCCTCCTCAGACGCATCAGACTGCACGGTAAGCTTGGCCGTGCCCTGACTGTTTTGCCCGTAAATCGCGATTCCCGCGCTATCGGGGCCGCGATCTGTCATAGTAATCAACATATCCGTCAGCATTTCTCCGAGCTTTGACTCAAGAGATTTGTCTTTCAGGAAAAGTCCAACGATGCCGCACATTCGCGCGATCTCCTGCTTTAAGATGTTTCGTCGACGCTAGCACCATTTTCAGGCGCTCGACAACCGACAGGAATATTTTTTTCACCTCGGGCAAAAAAATCTATGCAGATCGGACTTCTTCTGTTTCAGTTAGGACCAGCGTCTTTGTGCACAGAGAAAATAAGAGGCGCGTTCCAACGACACGGAGGGAAACGTGGAAGAACAACTTGCCGAGCTTGCAGCACAGGTTGCTGCAATGGAGGCCAAGGGCAACCTGACCAATACGATGTTTGCCGAGGCCTATTATTACCTGACAATCCCGCTGATGATCATCATCCACGCGGGCTTCCTTGCTTATGAGATGGGCGCATCGCGCGCGAAGAATGCGCTCAGCTCTGGTGTGAAGAACATCCTCGCGTTCGCCTTCGTGATCCCGGCCTTCTACTTCTTTGGCTGGTGGGTCTACTGGGCGTTCCCCACAGGCTTTGGTCTGACAGAAGGCCCGAACGGCATCTCCGGCGCGGCCTACGCGGGTTCCATCGCACTGGCTTGGGGTGAAAGCTCCGCTTACATGGGTCCGAACACCGAAGACCAGATTGACGGTGTTTTCTGGGGCGCGTTCACGCTCTTTGCTGCAACGACGGCGTCTATCATGTCCGGTGCCGTTATCGAGCGCATCCAGACGGTGGGCTTTGTCATCCTCGCGATCATCCTCGGTGGGTTCAGCTGGACGCTGGCTGCTGCTTGGGGCTGGCACGCGGACGGCTGGCTCGTCACGCAGTACGGTTTGCATGACTTCGGCGCTGCGGGCCTTGTCCACGCGGTTGCTGCATTCTTTGCACTTGGCGTTCTGATCAACCTCGGGCCGCGCATTGGCAAGTTCAATGCAGATGGCACCGCCAACGATCTGCCGGGCCACAACATGCCGTTCACGGCGACGGGCCTGATGCTCATCATCGTGGGCTTCTGGGGTTTCCTTATGGCCTGTCTCGTTGTGGGTGGCGAAGCTTGGTCCTGGGGTGCGAACTACAGCACGATCTACGGCACGCCAACGAACCTTGGCGCACTGGCCTTCAACATCCTGATGTCGGTCGCTGGTGGTATCATCGGTGCATGGGTCATGACGCGTGATCCGTTCTGGATGATGTCTGGCGCTCTCGCGGGGATCATCTCCTGCGCGTCTGGTCTCGACATCTACTATCCGGCACTGGCGTTCGTCATCGCCTTTGCTGCGGGCATTCTTCTGAAGCCTGCGGCTAGCGTGCTCGAGCGTATGGGCATCGACGACGCTGTTGGCGCCGTTACTGTTCACGGTACGATCGGTATCTTCGGCATGCTGATGCTGGGCGTCTTCGCCTCCGGCTATCCGTCGGGTCTGGGTGAAGGTGTCGCGACTGTCTCCTTCATGGGTCAGCTCGTCGGTTCCGTCGTCTTCATCGCGATCGGTCTGATTACCGGCTTCGTTGCATCGCTGATCCTGAAAATGGTTGGCATGCTGCGCGTTCCGGAAGCAGCCGAGATCGCTGGTCTCGACACTGTCAAAGTGCCGGCGCAGGCGTATCCGGAAGGCATTCCGGCGTCCGCCCCTGCATCCCAATAAGGAGAAAGAGCTATGGGATTTCCATATGACAACGGCGGGACTTGGACGGACGTGTCCGGCCCGATCTTCATGGGTGCAGGCACGTCGGCCCCAGGTACATTTGCCGTCATCGGCATCATCGTGTGCCTGGTAGCACTGGCCCTCGGTCAGCGCGCAGAAGCCGCCAAATACTCCAAGCACAAGTAATGCAGTGAAAAATGTAAAGGGCCGCGCTTCTGCGGCCCTTTGCTCATCTAAGAGACAGCTGTCTCAACGGGTCTCAGGAATTTGCCTTACAGGAAAAAAATCTGCACCTCAGTATTGATTTTCAAAAGGGCATGCGTCTGAATGGCCGCGAACAAACACGTAAGAACAGGGGGGCCATCATGGCTATTCTTTGGAGAACATCCGCTTTGGCGCAGCGCCATGCCGAGATCGGTGGCGAGCTCGAAGACTGGAACGGAATGGGCACCGCCTGGTTCTATGATCATACGCCCGAACGCGCGAAAGCTGACTACGAGGCGATCCGCACGAAAGCTGGCCTCATGGACGTCTCCGGCCTCAAGAAAGTCCACGTCGTGGGCGAAGATGCGGCCTATGTGATCGACCGCGTCACCACGCGTAACGTCGAAAAGATTGGCGTCGGCCGCGCGACCTACGCTGCCATGCTCGATGAGCGCGGGCTCTTCGTGGACGACTGCGTGATCTACCACATCGCAGTGAACTCCTGGATGGTTGTGCACGGCACGGGCACCGGCATGGAGCAGCTCACCAAAGTCGCGGCAGCCAAGAACTGCGCCGTGATCATGGACGACGATCTGCACGACATGTCGCTGCAGGGCCCGGTGGCTGTCGACTTCCTCGAAAAGCACGTCGCGGGCATCCGTGACCTCGCCTACTTCGGCATCATGAACACCAAGCTCTTCGGCAAGAACGTCATGATCAGCCGCACGGGCTATACCGGTGAGCGTGGCTACGAGATCTTCGTTGCAGCCAAGGACGCGGTCCATGTCTGGGACAACATCCTGAGCGACGGCGAAAGCATGGGCATTCGCCCCACGCAGTTCAGCACGCTCGATATGCTCCGCATCGAGAGCTACCTGCTTTTCTATCCGGGCGACAACTCCGAGACGTTCCCGTTCGAAGACGGCACGCCCGCTGGCGACAGCCTCTGGGAGCTCGGCCTCGAATTCGTGGTCTCCCCGGGCAAAGAGGGCTTCATCGGTTCCGAGAACCATTATGCCATGGAAGGCAAAGAGCGCTTCAAGATCTACGGCGTGCAGCTGACCGGCGACGCGATGGACCAGATGGAGATGTTCGCGCGTGTCCATCACGAGGGCAAAGACGTGGGTGTCATCACCTACGGTCTGTCGTCCGAGCTGAACGGCTATTCCGTTGCCATCGCACGCCTCGACCCGTCGGTGGCATCGCCGGGCACGGCCCTTACAGTTGTGCAGCCTGACGGTACTGAGTTGTCTGCGACGGCGGAAGAAATGCCCTTCTACGACAAGGAAAAGTTGATCCGCTCTGCCAAGGGCTAGTCTAAAAAGGGCGCGCCGCGATCACGCGGCGCGCCTTCATACGTTCAGCGAGGCAAACGACCCTAGCTATGTCAAAGTTTCAGTTTCCTGAAAGCATCAAGAGCCGTCCCGTCTACGGCACGCTCGAACCCCGCGTCGGTAAATTCCATCTGATGATCGCTGACGCCGAAGGCGCCGAAGCCATTCTGGAGCTCGCGGCTCAAGATTCCGCGCTGATGGCCAAGTCGCACATCATCTTCATTCCCAACGGCACGGATTACGGCGACCAGCTGAAAGCTCTGAACCCGGCGCAGTACTACGAAGGCCCGTCCTACGCGGCCTCGGTGCAGCGCATCCGGCACGTGCTCGCCAATGCGCACCAGGGTCTGCAGGTCTACCTGACGGGCACCGAGGGCCTCATGGGCCAGGCGCAGAACGAGGCCATGCAGGCCGGTATTCCGCACACTTTCATCCAGACCGAGCATCGCGGATCTGTCGCGCGGCGCATGCAATGCGTGCATTGCAAAGGCATCACCGAGGACGTGATGACCGACCCGTTCGTCTGTTCGCACTGCGGGCTGAACCTTTTTGTTCGCGATCACTACTCGCGTCGACTGGCGGCGTATCAGGGCGTCTGCATCGACGCCGAAGACCCCGGCAATGTGCCTGAACCAGTGGAGCTGTATAAATGAGCGCCGCCCCTCAAAAAGCCAAAGCCGGCGCCGAACAGATCAACGTCAAGGTCAGCGCTGTTGTGCCCCTGAACGATCTTGTCACGCGGTTCGAGTTTCAGCGCACAGACGGCCAGCGTTTACCGACCTTCTCGGGCGGGGCGCACACTGTGGTCACGATGAATGATGACGGGCGTACGCGGTTGAACCCGTATTCTCTGATGTCGGACCCGACGGACACTTCGACCTATGCCATTTCGGTACGCCGCGATGATCAGGGGCGTGGCGGTTCTCTCTTCATGCACACCCGCGTGAAAGTGGGCGATGAGATGCAGATCACCTATCCGGTGAACCTCTTCTCCCTCGATTTGCGGGCGAAGAAGCATGTCTTCTTCGCAGGCGGCATCGGCATCACGCCGTTCATGTCGATGATCGCTCAGCTCGAGCGTTCCAACGGCAACTGGGAGCTGCACTACGCCGTGCGGACCGAGGCGCTGGGCACTTATGTGGACGAGCTGCGCTACAAGTTCCCAAACAAGGTGCATGTCTACTACGACGACCAGTCTCAGAGCATCCCTCTGGAGGAATTGCTCGACGGGCAGCCGCTAGGCACCAACGCCTATGTCTGCGGCCCAAAAGGCATGATCGATTGGATCCACGCGACGGCGGCCGCTGCAGGTTGGCCCGACGCTCAAGTCCATTCCGAAGAATTCACCGCGCCGCAGCCGGGCAAACCTTTCGAAGTGCGCCTGTGCAAGTCGGACAAGACCATCCAAGTGGGTGAGAGCGAGAGCCTTCTCGAAGCGTTGGAGCGCGAAGGCGTTGAGGCGCCGTTCCTCTGCCGAGGCGGTGCCTGCGGTCAGTGCGAAACGGATGTCGTGTCCTACGACGGCGAATTCATCCACCGCGACCACTGGCTCGAACCAGAACAGCAAGCCGGGCAGAAGATCATGCCCTGCGTCAGCCGTTTCGTCGGCGCATCTTTGGAGATCGACAGATGACAATTCAGTTCAACGACGAAACGTTCCGCGACGACTATTCGTTCCATAACTCGGACTGGGCGATCAAACGCTTCCCGTTCCCGTTCCACGAAGACAGCTACATGTATGCCGTCAACATGGAGCAGCACCGCGGTGGCCCGGAAGGGTCGGTCTATGAAAAGCGCTTTGACGTAGACGAACACTACGTCGCCGAGATGCGCGACCGCGCGATGGTGCTGGCCGATGATCCGCTGCGCTGCCAGTCGCTGCCGCACATGACGCTGGCGGGGTGGGACCTGCTCGAGCTCATCATGGTGTCGAAATCCGAGGATTATCCGGACCTCTTCGAGCTGCACCACGACGCAGATCAGTGGCGCTGGGTGAACAAGCCCTTGGGCATCGACGACACCTTCACCTTCCTCGATGAAACGACGCTCCCCTACGGTCCGATGGAATACATCACGCGCCAGACGCAGGGTGATTTCTGCGTACTCGATCAGCGCGAGGAAAACCTCTGGATGGATGCGGGCATGGTGACCACCCAAGCGGATTGGTCGCTCGATTTCGATCTGGGCATGAACTTCTTCGAGTGGCACGCGCCGGTGCCGCTGGCCCATGAGATGGGTATCTTTAAGCGTGCGCTGAAGTTCCTTCTCAACATCCAGCAGGGGGCGCCAGCGCGCCGCATGAACTGGACGATGACGGTGAACCCGCTTCTGGATACGAGCCCAGAGAACTACCACAAGTGGGGCATCCAGAAGACGACGCTGACGCCTGAAAACATCGGGTCCAAACAGCACCTTCGCGTGGAATTGCAGACGTTCTTCCGCCTGCCGCGCTCCAACGCGCTGGTCTTCCCGATCCGCTGCTATCTGTGCAGCTTCCAGGATCTGATGACGATGCCAAAGTGGGGCCGTCGCCTGCACCGCGTGGTTCGTGACCTCCCGGTGGAGCTCGCGACCTACAAAGGCTTCATCGACAACCGTCCCATGATGCTTGACTACCTGAGCCAGTTTGACGACGGCCTGCCGACGAGCCCCGGCGTCTTCCCCGAGCCAGAAACTGAGCCACCGCTAAACAAGGCGGGCTAAAAGCGAGGCGCGATCCATGCGTCTCACCTGGGTCGCCCTGGTTATCACCTTCTTTCTCGCCACGTCGGCATCTGCCTGCCGGCAGGCCTTGGTGCTCGCACTTGATGTGTCGGGGTCGGTGGATGGGACTGAATATCAGCAGCAGATCACAGGACTAGCCTTTGCGCTGGGACATCCCGAGATTCGTGACGCGATCCTCGCGGACACGGCAAACCCGGTGCATTTGGCCGTCTTCGAATGGTCCTCGCGAAATCATCAATATCTGATCCTGCCGTGGACTGCGCTCGACAGCGATGCCGCACTTAATAGCGTGATCGACCGGATCAAAAGCCATCGCAAGGTACGGGCAGGGCTGAAAACGGCCTTGGGCACTGCGCTCACGTTCAGCCATGCGATGCTTGAGCAGCGAGCTGAGTGTTGGACCCACAAGATTGATGTTTCGGCAGATGGTCGCAACAACGTCGGGCCGACGCCCCGTCAGGTCTATGGCGACAGGTTCGACCGCATCACCGTCAACGCGCTTGTCGTGGGGAACCCGAAGGCCGCCAGCGGCGAGGGGCCGGGGATCGAGCCGGATGCGCTGTTGGATTACTACGAGGTAGAAGTGATCCGTGGTGTCGAATCTTTTGCAATGGTTGCACGTGGTTACGCTGATTACGCGCGTGCGATGCAAAAGAAGCTCGCACGAGAGTTGCGTCCGTCGATGTTCAGTCAGGTGCAGGAGTAGCTAACGCTACTTGCTCTGCGGGTAGCTGATGATCGACAGGTAACGCGCTGGCAGAACGGTGAGCTTTTCGGGCCCGTGCGGCGCGTCGGCATCGAAGAAGAGCGTGTCACCGGGCTGCAGCGTGAACACGTCATTGCCGTGCCGGTAGTCGACCTCGCCTTCGAGCATGTAGATCGTTTCGATCCCGCCATGCTGGAAGGTCTCGAACGTGTCGCTCTCAGTGGTCAGTTCGATCAGGTAGGGTTCAACGATGACTCCGCTGGCGTTGCTGCCGATGTGGCCCAGAAGGTTGTACTGATGCCCGGCGCGCGTGCCCTCGCGTTCCGTCTCAGCACCTTCGCCGGCTTTTGTGTGCACGGCCTCGCGGCGTTCCTCGAACTGCCGAAAGAAGGACGTCAGCGGGACAGACAAAGAATTCGCCAGTGTCTGAAGGGTCTGCAGGGAGGGGGAGGTGTTGCCGTTCTCGATCTTTGAGAGCATCCCGATTGAGAGCCCCGTCGCCTCGGACAGTTCAGCCACCGTGGTGCCTTGCGCCTTCCGAAAGGACCGAACTTCGCGACCAATAGCGACTTCGAGTACTTTCTCGCGAATGTCCCGCGTTGAATGCGGGTCTTGGGTCAAACGAATAACCATTCCATCAATTGCCTTGGCCTGATTCATGCGGAACCTCCTTATGGGGGTGAAAAGACCACGTCTATGGCTCCATGTTACCGAAGTTTCTTCTCGTTGCCAGAAATTTTCCTGAGGGTATAATTTCGGGAGCTCCAAGAGGTTTTTTTGATGGGTCGCCCGTTCTCTACCGGTTTTTTGATCTTTCCGGGTTTTCCGATGGCGTGTCTGACGTCGATGATCGAGCCTTTGCGGGCGGCCAATGAGATCTCTCAGACGACGGCCTTTGAATGGTCGCTGGTCTCGGTGAGTTCGGAAAAGGTGCAGTCTAGCGCGCTGATCGATTTCGAGCCCAACCAGACGCTTTCCGACGCCTCGCGGTTTGATCTGCTGATGATTTTGTCGGCGCCGACAGCGCGGTTTGGCAATCGGTCTGACATTGCCAAACTGCACGGCCTGCAAAGGCATGGTGCCGTGGTGGGCGCCGTCAGTGGCGGTGTTTTCCCGTTGGTCCAAGCGGGATTTGGAGCAGACAAACCGCTGGCGGTTCATTGGTGCTACAAATCTGCCTTCGAGACGGATTTTCCAGAGCACAAAAGCTCGGACCGGGTGATTGAGCTCGCCGACGACACGATGACCGCAGCAGGGGCAGCGGCGGCGTTCGACCTTTCGCTGCACCTCATCGAGAAGCATTTGGGCCCAGCGATCTCGACGGAGGTTGCCTGTTGGTTCCAGCATCCTGTTATGCGCCGCGAAGGGGTGGGGCAGGCGGTTCCTTCGCTTTCCGGTAACCAGGCGGGGGAGCAGCTTTCCCCGCTGGTGGGTCGTGCAGCCAAGATATTCGCCAGTAGCCTCGCGGAACCCATTTCTGTCGCTCAGGTGGCCGACGAGCTTGGGATTTCACCGCGGCATCTGGAGCGGTCGTTCAAGCAATCCACTGGCCTCAACCCGACGAACTACTACCGCAAGATGCGTATGGATGCGGCCCGTCAGATGGTGCTCTACACCAACGATCGCATCAGCGAGATTTGTGCGGCGGTGGGCTATGCCAGTACGCAGACCTTCAGCAAACACTACCAAGCGGCGTTCAGTGTCTCGCCTAAGGAAGACCGCAACCGGATCAACCTATTCCGGGTGAAGGGCAACCTGCCGATTCCGTCGATCTAGGCTTCAGTGCGCTGAACGTATCGCTGTGAGCAGCGCGTGGTGCAGGGAACCCGCCGACGACCGCGGCCCGAAGACGCTGATTGCCTCATCCCCAGACATCAGCACAAAGCATCCCAGGTGATCAATGCTAGTTCGGGTCGCGTCACCGGCCTCGCGACCGCGCATGTTGATCGGGCAGAGGCGCTCGAAGACTGCATCAAGCCCGCTGCCGGCCAGGTCATAGCGGCACCACGCATCGTTTTGTTCGGTCACGCTGGCGGTATCGCCTGCGGCGGCCTTCATCTGCGCGGCGAGGTCTTCGTGACTGTCGTGAGAGGCTGTAACCATCCACTGATCTGGGCTCGTCCAGAAAACGCAAAGGCCTTTGCCTTCGGTCATGCGTCCGGCGGCGGGAAGCTCCAGCCCCGTGAATTTGGCGAGCGCTTTGGTGGCCTTGGCCTCGTTTCCCAAACGGCTGGCAAAAGACGCGATTGCGGTGTCCGTGGCCTCCGTAAGAGTGACCTGGCCATGTTTGTCCACGCGGGGTGCGCGTGCGCCGAGGGGGGTGATGGGCTCCATCGCGGGCAATTCGGTGGCGTTTGCATCAGACACGGAGACGCTCCCCGTCTGGGTCAATGAAATGGGCGCTGACGACTTCGACGTTGTGATCGATGCCGGTGAGCGGGCTCACGAGGCGGATAACCTCGCCCACCCGTTCATCCCCGCGCTTCAGATAGGCCAGCGCGATGTGGTGGCCGAGGTTGGGTGAATAGCAGGCCGACGTCACATACCCTTGGTCGTGCGCCGCATCTGCCGGATCACCCTTGGTCATCAGGTGCGCGCCCGCTGGCACGGGCTTTTCGCTGTCGACGGGCTTCAGACCCACCATCTTGAGCGCATCATCGGTGTTGAGGCCCTCACGTTCTGACAGGGTCGAACCGATGCTGTCTTTCTTCTTGTTCACCATCCGCGCCATGCCGAGGTTGAGCGCGGTCGTGGTGCCGTTAAGCTCGTTACCCGCAGCGTGACCTTTCTCGATCCGCATGACGCCCAGCGCTTCGGTGCCATAGACCACGGCGTCGAATTCCTCGCCTGCGGCGACCATGCGCCGGATCAAGGCGTCGCCGTAGCGTGTGGGCACTGCGATTTCGTAGGCGAGTTCGCCAGAGAACGAGATCCGGAAGAGCCGCCCGCGCACGCCGCCGATGCTGATCTCTCCGCAGGCCATGTAGGGGAAGGCCTCGTTGGAGATGTCATGCTCAGGGTCGATGACCTTCTCGAGGAGTTTGCGCGCATTTGGCCCCGCGACGGAGTACTGCGCCCACGCTTCCGTCGTCGAAATCAGCTGCACATCCAGGTCGGGGAAAAGACACTGGCGCACGAATTCCATATGCCGGTAGACGCTCACGGCGTTGGCCGTTGTGGTCGTGACGACGAAATGGTCCTCGGCAAACCGCGCGGCGGTGCCGTCATCCATGGCGATCCCGTCTTCGCGCAGCATCAGGCCGTAGCGCACCTTGCCCACGGGAACTTTCGCGAAGGGGTTGCAGTAGATCTTGTTGAGGAAGGTCGCGGCATCCGCGCCCTGCACGTCGATTTTACCCAGCGTGGTCACGTCGCAGATCCCCACAGAGTTCCTTGTCTGCAGAACCTCACGGTCCACTGACTGGCGCCAATGCGTCTCACCGGGCTTGGGGAACCACTGCGCGCGGAGCCACATGCCGACTTCGACAAAGACGGCACCCTGTTCTTCGGCCCAAGTGTGGGAGGGCGTCTTGCGGACCGGGCGGAAATCCTCGTCGCGTGACCGTCCGGCGAAGGCGCCGATGGCAGTCGGCGTATAGGGCGGGCGGAAGATTGTTGTGCCGACCTCGGGGATCGATTTGCCGGCGAGCTCCGCCATGATGGCGAGGCCACCCATGTTGGACGTCTTGCCCTGGTCGGTCGCCATACCCAGCGTGGTGTAGCGCTTGAGGTGCTCGACCGACTTGAAGTTCTCCTGATGCGCCAGCTTCACGTCTTTGGCGGTCACGTCGTTTTGCTGGTCAAGCCACGCGCGCTTTGCGCCTTCGACATGCCAGAACGGCGTGATGTTGATCGGTGCGTCTTCTGCCTCTGGCGTTTTGGTGGCATTGGCTTTGATCCCAAGCTCTTTGAGCGCGCCTTTGGCAACACTCACACCGCTCTCCAGCGTGCCGTGGGTCGATAGAACACCGCGCGCGGCGCCCGTGGCCGACATTCCTTGCGGCAGGGCCTCACTCGGCACAAAGGCTGAGATATCTGCATCCCACACAGGTCGCCCGCGCTGATGGCTGGCGAGGTGGACGTTGGGGTTCCAGCCGCCTGAAACGCCCAGCGCGCCGCATTCGAGGGTGCGTTCCATACCGTCGGCCTGGCGGACCTTTGCGAATGTCAGGCCCAGACGGCCCATGGTGTCCGTGATCACCGCGCCTTTGAGGACTTCATAGTCCGTGCTGCTCGGTGCGTCTGCGCGGGTATCCACCACGGCTGAGACCTTCACGCCCAGTGCGTGGAGGTCTTGGGCCGTGCGGTGACCGTCGTCGTTGTTCGTAAATACAGCCACGCGCTGCGAAGGCGTCACCGCCCAGCGGTTGGCGTAGCTGCGCAGGGCAGAAGCCAGCATGACACCGGGCCGGTCGTTTTGCTCGAACGCAATCGGACGCTCCGTAGCTCCAGCTGCAAGAATCGCGCGCTTGGAATAGATGCGCCAGAGGATCTGACGCGGTTTGCCCGCATCGGGGGCGAACATATGGTCCGACACGCGCTCGAGCGCGCCATAGGTGCCGTGATCGAAGGCTCCGAGCACCGTTGTGCGGGACATGAGCCGCACATTGGGTAGGCTGGCGAGCTCCGCCACGGTCTGCGCGGCCCAATCCCGGCCGCTGGCATCGCCCACGCTGAACGTCTCAGCATTCAGGCGCCCGCCCATGGCGAAGTCTTCGTCGGCGAGGATGACCTCGGCGCCGGAACGACCCGCCGTAAGGGCCGCCATCAGACCCGCAGGGCCCGCACCAATCACCAAGATATCGCAGTGGAGGAAGCCTTTGTCGTAGCTGTCGGGATCATCCTGCAGCGAAAGGGAGCCGAGACCCGCTGCTTTGCGGATGATTGGCTCGTAAACCTTCTCCCAAAACGCGGCGGGCCACATGAACGTCTTGTAGTAGAAGCCCGCTGCGAAAAAGCTGGAGAGCTTGTCGTTGATCGCCATCGCGTCGAAAGCGAGCGAGGGCCAACGGTTTTGCGATTTGGCCACCAGACCGTCAAAGAGCTCTGCGGTCGTGGCACGCGTGTTGGGTTCCTGCCGCGCGCCGCCACGAAGCTCCACAATGGCGTTCGGCTCCTCGGAGCCGGCCGTTAGCGGACCGCGCGGGCGGTGGTATTTGAACGAGCGCCCCATGAGGCGCACATCATTGGCCAGCAGCGCGGAGGCGAGCGTGTCGCCCTCAAAGCCTTGGTACATCTTCCCATCGAAGGTGAACGACATGGGCCGATCACGATTGATCATGCCACCGGAGAGACGGTTCTTCTGGGTCATTCGGAGCGTCCCTCCCGCCGGGCGACGTCGCGCGCAAGCTCGACGGCGGTGACTTCGTGGGTGGTGGTATCGCGGGTCACGACGAGCCAGGACCGGTCGCCGCCCTCGTGGAACCAGAGCTCCCGATGCAGGCCCGCAGGGTTGTCGCGCAGATAGCCGTAGTCAGTGAACTGCTGTAGCGCGTCCTCGGCCTCCCAGTCGGGACGGTGCAACAGGTTTGCATCGCCCATGTAGGTGAACTCAGCGGCGTCTCGGGGCCCGAGAAGGGGGTGATTGATCAGCATCAGTGCAAATTGGGCTGATTGCCCATCCCTTTTTCGTCGATCATCAGGCCGCGGTTGAAGCGGTCGAAACGATAGGCGGTTGCGGTGGGGTGGGGTTCGTCCCGCGCAAGGAGATGCGCATAGACGTAGCCAGACGCGGGCGTGGCCTTGAAGCCGCCGTAGCACCAGCCACCGTTGAAATAGAGGCCTTCGATATGGGTCCGGTCGATGATGGGGGAGCCGTCCATCGACATATCCATAATGCCGCCCCACATCCGCAGAAGCCGTGCGCGCCCTAGCATCGGGAAGATCGCCATCCCCCCTTCGCAGACATCCTCGACCACCGGCAGGTTGCCGCGTTGGGCATAGGAGTTGTAGCCGTCGATGTCCCCGCCGAAGACGAGGCCGCCCTTGTCAGACTGGCTGCAGTAGAAGTGCCCGGCGCCAAAGGTGATAACGCCAGGAAGAACGGGCTTGAGACCTTCTGAGACGAAGGCCTGCAGAACATGGCTCTCGATGGGGAGGCGCATGCCCGCTTTTTCCATGACACGGCTCGACGATCCGGCCACGCAGGAGGCGACCTTCTTGGCCTTAATGGTGCCGCGCGATGTCTCGACCCCGCTGCAGACGCCATTTTCGATGAGAAAGCCTGTGACCTCGCAGTTCTGGATGATGTCGACACCCAGCTGATCGGCCCCGCGCGCGTAGCCCCACGCCACGGCGTCATGGCGCACGGTACCGCCACGATGCTGAGCTAGACCGCCCTTGATCGGGAAGCGGGCGTTGTTGGTGTTGAGAAACGGATAACGCTCCTTGATCTGCTTGGTTGTCAGCAGATCGGCGTCAGCGCCGTTCAGGATCATCGCATTGCCGCGCCTGATGAAGGCGTCGCGCTGAGCGTCCGTGTGGATGAGGTTCAGGATGCCGCGCTGGCTTACCATGGCGTTATAGTTCAGGTCCTGCTCCAGCCCTTCCCAGAGCTTCAGGGAGAATTCGTAGAAGGGCTCATTGCCGTCCAGCAGGTAGTTCGAGCGGATGATGGTCGTGTTGCGACCGACGTTCCCGCCGCCGATCCAACCCTTCTCGAGAACGGCGATCCGCTTTTGCCCGTAAACCTTGGCAAGGTAGTAGGCGGTCGCGAGTCCGTGCCCGCCGCCACCAATGATGATGATATCGTAGTCGCTTTTCGGTTCAGGATCGCGCCAAGTCGCGCCCCAGCCGCGATGGCCCGTCAGCGCCTCTTTTATGACCTTGAACCCAGAGTAGCGCATCATATCCGACTCCCGTTTTGCGTACTATGGCCGATTCTTGTGCCGACTTCTCATGCACAACGGAACAAAATGCATCTGAATCGGACTCTGGCGCGTTCAATTCGCGCGAAATTCAGTCAGGCGGATCCGCGAAATTCGTTCCTGAAAAGAATATTACTTGATCCACAGTGAAAATATGAGAGGCTGACGAGGTGGTCAGGCTGAGGGGTGACTTCACATGACTGCCATTTCGACGCCTGGCCCGTGACGTGGAAGCTTGGCGCGGACAACACAGGGAGACGTTAGATGAAAAAACTAGGCACCGCACTGGCAACTGGTGTGCTCGCACTGGCGCCGCTTTCTGCCATCGCAGCAGATAGTTCCGACCCGATTGTGATCCCAATTCACAACTGGTCCTCGCAAATCGTGATGTCCAACGTGGTTGGCCAAATCTTCGAAGAGATGGGCAACAGCGTTGAGTACGTGACCACCGACAGCCAAGCTGTGTATGAGTCGGTTCGCCTTGGCGACGTCACGCTCGAGCTTGAAGTATGGGAAGGGGCGTTCGGCGCATCTTTCCGCGCTGCACTGGAGAAGGGTGGCATTGTCGACGTAGGTGACCATAACGCCGTGACGCGTGAAGACTGGTGGTACCCGATGTGGACGAAGGACGCATGCCCGGGCCTGCCAAGCTGGGAAGCGCTGAACGACTGCGCAGAGCTCTTTGCAACGGCAGAGACGGGCTCCAAGGGTCGTTATCTCGACGGTCCGGTTGACTGGCTCAAGCACGGTAAAGAGCGTGTTGAAGCGCTCGGCATGGACTTTGAAGTGATCAACGCTGGTTCCGCGGCAGCTCTCTGGGCCGAAATCGGTGCTGCAGAAGCTGACAAGCGTCCGATCGTTGTTTTCAACTGGACGCCGAACTTCGCCGAGGCTGTCTGGCCGGGTGAATTCGTTGAATTCCCAGTCTGGGTTGATGGCTGCGACAAGGATCCGGCCGTGGGCCCGAACCCGACCGCACTCTATGACTGCGGCAACCCCGCCGACGGCTACCTGAAGAAGGCAGCATGGGACGGCATGGAAGCCAAGTGGCCAGATGCGTATGGGGTTCTCGAGAAGATCAGCTTCACCAACCCGCAGATCGCCGAAATGGCGCGTCTCGTGGACGTGGACGAGCTCGAGCCCGATGAGGCAGCAGCCGAGTGGCTCGAAGCCAACGAAGACGTCTGGAAGGCTTGGTTGAACTAAGCGTTTCGGATTAGGTTCCAGGGTAGGCCCTGTTCGCAATGCGGGCAGGGCCTATTCATAGGCAAAAGACGTTGGAAATACCCGCAGCGGTAGACCGACGATTTACCCAAATAATCGGTGGTTGTTCATGACCAAAGAAGCCCCTGTCATCTCCTGCAAGAACGTATGGAAAATCTTCGGTGATAATCCGGAGGCCTACCTCAAGAAGATGCCGGCAGGGCATACCTTCGATGACATCCGCGCCGACGGCTACATCGCCGGCGTCAAAGACGTCTCTATTGAGGTCGCGCGCGGTGAAATGCTGGTGATCATGGGCCTGTCGGGCTCGGGCAAGTCCACCTTGGTGCGCTGTTTCTCGCGCCTCCACGACATCACTGGCGGCACCATCGAGGTGGAAGGCCAAGACGTGATGGCCCTCTCCGAGAAAGAGCTTATCGACCTGCGCCGCAACAAGATGGGCATGGTTTTTCAGAGCTTTGGCCTACTGCCCCACCGTACCGTTCTAGATAACGTCGCCTTCCCGTTGGAGATGCGTGGCCAGGATCGCCACACGCGTCGCGAACGCGCGCTGGAGGTGATCAAGCTCGTGGGCCTCGAGGGCCGCGAAGACTATTTCCCGCGGGAGCTTTCGGGCGGCCAACAGCAGCGCGTGGGCATCGCCCGCAGCCTCGCTATCGAGCCCGACATCTGGTTCCTAGACGAACCGTTCTCCGCGCTCGACCCGCTGATCCGCCGCGAGATGCAGGACGAGTTCCTGCGCCTGCAGGAGATGCTGGGCAAGACGATCGTCTTCATCACCCACGACTTTGATGAGGCCCTGCGCCTCGCTGACCGTATCGCGATCATGAAAGACGGCGCCGTAGAGCAATGCGATACGCCCGACCAGATCGTCATGAACCCGGCCACTGAATACGTGCGCAAGTTCACGGAAGACATCGACAAGGCCCGCGTGGTTCACGCCAGCATCCTCGCTGAGGCCGACGCCAAAGGGGAGGGGGAGCCTGTCGCCGCTGCGGCAACCATCCACGACCTCGCCGGTGCTCTCATTGCGGATGCTCGCGACTACATCCCCGTTCAGGATGGCGACGCGATCATCGGCGCGCTGTCCCGCCAGAAAGCGCTTAAAGTGCTCGTTGGGGCGAACTGATGGCGGTCCTGTCGACCAACTCTGTTCCGGGCGAACCCAAACAATACTCTTCCACGCAGGTGGGGACATGGCTCGCGTTGATCGCTTTGATCATGACGGGCCTGCAATACGCAGGCATGCTGCCGGCTTTGCTTCACCGACTACCCGAGAACTGGATTCCGCCCTTTGCGATATGGCTCGACGCGGCATTCAACTTTATCCGCACGGACCTCGGCCTTCAAAAACTGACGCGCTGGTTCGCGGAAGGGCCGCTGCAGTTCATGCTCGATACGACTGCCAACCTGCTCTACGGCAAAAAGCGCTGGCCGCGTTTTGAGCAGATCCCTTGGAGTGCCATCGCAGCGTCGGCGGCGGTTCTTGGCTACTATCTTGGCGGTTGGCGCTTGGCGGCACTGGCGGGCGGCACCTTTGTCTGGACCGCTCTGATCGGTCAGTGGAAGGACGCGATGGAGACGATGTCCGTCCTCGTCGTCGCGGCCCCCATGGCCTTCATCATCGGTATCGGCCTCGGCATCGCAGCTTGGAAATACGTTTGGGTGGACCGGGCGATCAAACCGATCCTGTCTATTCTGCAGACGTTGCCGTTCTTTACCTATCTGCTTCCGGCGGTGATCTTCTTCAAAGTCGGCCCCACTGCGGGCGCCGTGGCGACGATCATCTACGCCATTCCGCCGATGATCCTTATGACGACGCTGGGCCTCAAGAAGGTCTCGCCCGAGGTGGTTGAGGCCGGCAAGATGTCAGGCTCCACCCGCTGGCAGATGCTGCGCCACGTCTACATTCCCGCCGCCCGGACCGAGATCCTCGTGGGCGTGAACCAGGTCATTATGCTGTGTCTTGCGATGGTGGTTCTGACAGCTTTCATCGGTATGCCGGGCCTGGGCGCCAAGCTGCTTGCCATGATGGGCAGCTTCAAGCTCGGCCGCTCCTTCGAGATCGGCGTGACCATCGTCCTTTTGGCCGTGACGCTCGACCGTCTATCCAAGGCCTGGGTCGTCAAGCTGCCTGAGCACCATGAGAAAGGCACGCCGTGGTGGAAGCGGCATATCTACCTGCTCGTCGGTCTCGCAGCATTCGTATTCTTCACCGTGCTTGGTCAGTTCGTGGAGTGGTTTGCAGAAATCGGCCGCCGCCAGAGCTTCTCTCAGGGCAAGGAAATCGACACTGCAATCAAGAGCTTCCTCGCCTTCGATATCGTCAAAGGCACCACTGAGCAGATCCGCTACGTGCTAAATGTTTGGGTGCTCAACCCGTTCCGTGACTTCCTGCTCTCGATCCCGACGTTTGGTTTCATCCTCTTTGTGGTTGCAGGCGCGCTGGCGCTAGGGGGCAAACGCTCCGGCATCTACGCGGCGATCTTCTTTGGCCTCGTGGCTCTGACGGGGTGGTGGGATCGTTCTGTCATCACACTCTACTCCGTGATCTCGGCGGTAACGCTCGCCATGATCATCGGTCTGCCTGTGGGTGTTTTCGCGTCCCGTTCAGAGGCGTGGTCGCGCCGCGTTCTCTTGATATGTGACACAGCTCAGACGTTCCCAAGCTTCATCTACCTGATCCCTGCAATCATGCTCTTCGGGATCACGGCGACGTCGGTTGTGATGTCGATCCTCATCTTCGCGATGGTGCCGCTCGTGCGCTACACGATCGAGGGCTTGCGCAATGTGCCGCCCGAGATGACGGAGGCTGCCGACATGTCGGGTGCCACGAAGATGCAAAAGCTTTGGAGCGTCCAGCTCCCTCTAGCGCTCCCCACGATGGCTGTCGGTTTCAACCAGGCGATCATGTTCGCGTTCTTCATGGTCATCATCGCGGCCTTCATCGGCACCCAAGACCTTGGCCAGGAGCTTCAGAAAACGCTCGCAGGCACCGACCTCGGCAAGAACTTCGTGCTGGGTATCTGCGTGTCCTTGATGGCGCTGACCTTCGACATGGCGATCATGACATGGGCTGAGGGCAAGAAACGGATGCTGGGCCTCTAACCGCTTCAAGCCCCTCTCGTGGGGGCTTAAGCTGCTTACGAGGGAACGCCTAAGCGGTTCACGCCTTGCTGTGTCATTGAGCGGACCAGCCGTTGTGTATCCACGTCTTGCACAGCACATCCGTCTTTCAACGCAAGTGCCGCCGCAGTGCCCGTTGCTTGTCCCATTGTCATGCATTGCGGCATGCCGCGCACCGAGGCAAAGGCGGTCGCGTCGGCAGAAATGATCCGACCTGCAAACATCAGGTTCGTGATCTTCTCCGGTAGCAAAGCTCGAAATGGCAAGGTGTAGAAACTGCCGCTCTCGATCGCGGCGTCGTGGGTCATGCTCTCGTCTCCACGCATGACGTCGTCAATCGGGTTGTCACAGGCGACGATGCCGTCTGGGAATTTGGTGCCCTGCGCCAGATCGGCGCCGGTGACCCGGATGACGCCTTGCAGCTTGCGGGTTTCGCGCACACCCACAGTCGGCGAAAGCATCGACATGTGGGCTTTCTCGAAACCGGGGACTTCAGCTTGAAGGAACTGGGCGAGCTGGTGGCAACGTCTACGCCCCTCTTGAGTCGCTTTGCCCACGGCAACCGGATCAGTCCCGTCCACCCCGCGCAAGTGCACTGAATTGCAGAACACCGAGCCTTCATAAAACGCTCTCATCAAGTAGAGTTGCGAGAGGTCTGGGTGGAGGCGCCCTTCGGCGACGCCCTTTGCAGCGTATCTCGTGAAATACGGATCGGGATCGGCAAAAGCTGCGTCCCAATCCACCCCAATCATATGGAACGATATGGTCACAGCCATCATGTTCCCGCTTGCATCCCCTAGGTGAAACGGCACGCCAGCCTTGGCCGAAATGTCGCCATCTCCGGAGCAGTCGATGACGATTCTGGGCCTGACGACAAAGGGCCCGTTTCGATCAAAGCATGAGACCTCCTCGATTACCGACCCTGCCATCTTTGGCGCTATGGCAGATGCGTTAAGCCGCACGGCCACGCCTGCCTCCTCCAGCATTTCGAACATCGTGAGTGTTGCAATGTCGTGATCGTAAATGATCTCGGGGCCAAAATTCTCCAAGGTGCAGGGGCGCTTTTCCGCGGCTGGCGGCGTCATCGTCTCAAGACGGCTGGTGAGCTCTTCCAAAAGACCGCCAATGATTTGATCCACGGGGTAACCGCCACCCCACGGCATGCCGGGGCAAAAGGCCATAACGCCGCCGATCTTGCTCGTTGCTTCGAGGAGCGTGACATCAAGCCCTTGTCGTGCGGCTGCAATTGCTGCGCCGAACCCTGCGGTGCCGCCTCCAATGACAAGAACGTCTGCTTCTTCAATGCGGTGTGTCTGTGCTGGCATGCCTGCTCGCTATCTCCCGATCTGCTCTTGTTGGGTCGTCTTGTGCGATGACGACGGTTTTCGATCCGCGAGTTTCCGGGTCGTGTCACGAACTTCGATAATCGGTGCCTGACCGGGACTGAAGAATGCGGTTGCGCTGCCCCTGATTCCGAGGGGTTTGGCAAACGTTAATCTGCCCGCTACCGCTTCGTCACCACCATACTGATGCAGATGCCGTCGCCGCAACGCTTGGATGAACGTAAAAGCCGATACGGATTTTCTTGGTGACGGCGATGCACTCATCATGCCAACGCAGTTTTACTGGGCCTGACAGGGGGGAGGGAGTGATGGCCCGAAGATCACGAAACGATGCGCGGCAGCAAACTGACAGCAGACGCGTAGATCTCCGGGAAGCTTAGGTTCAATTGCGAAGGAAAGTTGGCTGTGCTGTCAGATTAATTCGAACTCGTCTCAGGTGGGGCAGGGCAGGTGACCCTCAGGCTGCGCCGAGAGAGCGCCACTCTGCGAGAGCGGCGCTTCGGTTCTTCTTGAAGATGGGTCTTGAGGTGAGAGTTCGCTCGAGGTTGAAGTGGTTATAGACGGAGGCTTGGACGGAGACGAATTTCTGCGGACTTCGCATGCGACGGAAGCGGAGCATAGCTCGCTCTCGTCGTCGGAAGGGCAGGTGGGAGTTCTCAATTCGGGTGTTCAGATGCCGCCCGCATTCTTGAACACCCTCGGCCTTCATCTCTTTCAGCGCGGCTCCGTACGAGCGTAGCCGATCTGTCGTCAGGCGCTCCGACTTGCCGTGCTTTCGCATTGAATTCTTGACGAATTTCAGCTCGGCCTTCTTGTCGCGCTTTTTCGCAACGTAGCTTTCAAGGACTTCGCCCTCATGATCCACGGCGCGCCAAAGGTAGTGAGTTTTGCCGTTGATCTTCACGAAGACCTCGTCGAGGTGCCAGGGCCACTTGCTGGTCCGGCCACCCGCGATGCGCTTCTTCTTGATCTCCGCAGCGAATGCGGGGCCAAAGCGCTGCCACCAATATCTGACCGTCTCGTGGCTCACTTCGATGCCCCGGTCATGAAGCAGATCCTCAACGTTTCCGAGTGAGAGCGGGAAGCGCACTTAGAGCATCTCGGCGAGGCGAATGATCTCAGGGCTTGTCTTGAAGTACTTGAAGGGGGATTTCGAGGGCATCCGTGGAGGCTACGGGCGGTTACTCAGCGCTACAAGGACGGTTCTTCTGATAGTTCCGATCCGAGCGATGAGCGAATTTATGAGAATTCGCCCCACTGTTTCCCCGTGATCCGGCTCATCAACTCTGTCATGGTGCATTAAACAAGAATGAAAACAGGGAGAGCGGGAAGTGTACTTTGGGGGATTTCGGCGGATAGTTCCGTCGTTCATTTCTGGATTCGAGAGCACGGAGTCTAAGCGACTGACGGGGTGGTCAAAAGGCCCGGGCGCCACGATCGCCAAAGCTCTTGCGCTATCTCTGATTGCGTCGCCTGCCTTTGCTTTGCCGGATTGGTCCGTATCGCTTTCGGACCCAGGTCAAGATGGCCTGCCTGCAGGCTCTACGCTCGTCTATGAGCTCGACATTTTCAACGGCAGCTTCACAGATTCGGCTGCCGCGACCACGGTGACCTTCACTGTCGATACCGGCACGAGCATGACATCTGGTGGCGGGCTCGACGGCTGTATAGGGCTCGGGGTTGCGGGTCCGACGACCGTTACGTGTGACGTGCCGGAGATCGATCCAGACACGACCGTCAGCTTCCTTCCGGAGATTTTGTCCACGACGTCAGGGACGACGACGTTGAGCGCGAGCGTTCCAACGACCGGCGATGGCGACCCGGGGAACAACGCAGCGTCTCAGCCAACGACGCTCGTTGAAGGCGCCGACATTGCTGTTTCTGTCACGGCAGGACCCGCAATCGCCGCTTCGAGTGAATTTGTGTCCTACACATTCACGGCCGAGAGCTTTGGGCCCGATCAGTCCGATGGTTTTGAGTTTGTATTCCCAATCCCGCCAGGCCTCGACGTTACTCAGGCACCTTTTGGCTGTACTCTCGCGGGCGGCGAATACACCTGTGAAATAGATGGCCCATTTGATCCTGGTGACACAATCGATCTGACCTTTGATGGCCAAGTTACGGTTGCGTCTGGGTCGACCCTTACGCTGCAGGCATCGGTCGAGAATGGATCGCCGAGCGACGGTCAAGCCGACAACAATGTGACGACCTTCGACACGAGCGTGACGGCTGGTTCAGACGTGTTCATTGAGAAAATCGCGTCGTCTGACGTGGTGCTCGTTGGGGACGAGGTGATCTTCACGCTGTCGCCGGGCTACCTCGGCGATGAACCCACGGGGCTCGAGATTGTTGATCTGGTTCCGGGCAATTACCTCGTTACCGACATCGACGATAGCGGGTCGCCGTTCGATTGCTCTGCCTCGGTCGGTAACTCTGTTGAGTGTGAACTGGCAAGTGGCGGCAGTTCCGGAAGCGTATCCCTGGGTACCATCACCATCACGGCCGATGTCCTGTCCTCGGACACAGATCCCGTCGCCAACACGGCTACAATCAGTTCCGATGCGCCGGTCGATCCGAACCCGGGCAACGACTCCTCCTCTGACGGTGGTGTCGATCTGCAGGATCCCTTCGTCGACCACGCCGTCAACAAGGAGGCGCCGAGCCCTAACATCGTCGCTGTCGGCAGTAGCTACGACTTTGAGCTGAGCTCCACCAACCTCGGCAACGCAGAGTTCACGGGGACGCTGATCATCGAGGATGTGCTGCCTGCAGCGCTGACGGCAGATTCCTATGATACGAACGGTTGGTTGTGTACGCCAGCTGCCCCGCAGACGGGGCCTGTGACCATCCGGTGCGAGTTTGATTACACGACCACGGGCCTTGCAGCCGGCGCGACGACGCCGGTGATCACGATTTCCACGACTGTTAATTCGCTGGGTTCTATTGAGAACATCGCAACCGTCAGCGCTGAAGATGCCAATATCGAAGATACGAACACAGGCAACGACAGCGAAACCGAAGAAGTCACGGGCCAAGGCGCCCTTGTGTCGACCGACATCTCTGTAAGCAAAGTGGCCAATGTCGCATCGCTCCCGTCGGGCGGGGAGCAGACCTTTGTGCTTGAAGTCCTCAACAACGGCCCTGCCGTTGGCGGTGGCGCGCCGGTTGACTCTCTGGATGTGGTTCTCACGGACACATTGAACGGGTTGGTCAATAACCTTGTGGGGCCAAACGACGGCCTGGTGTCGGTTACAAAGAGTGACGGCAGCGCCACTGGCGTGGCCTGTAGCACAACTGCCAACGGGTCACTTTCGCGACAGCTGACATGTACCATCGACGTGCTGCCACAGTGTACGAGCGGTTCTGATTGTCCGACGGTTACAGTCGTGACCCGGCCCGGTGGCGACGCCGGCAACCGCAACAACGTCGCCAATGTCGTGTCCAACACGACCGCCGATACCAACCCAAACAACAACCGGGCTGAGGCGAGCTACTCGATCACTGCAGAGACGGATGTGACGATCGAAAAGTCCGCCCTGCCAGACCCGGCAATTGTCGGGCAGGAGCTCGTTTACGTCATCACCGCGCAGAACCAGCCAGTGAACATAGATGGCAACAATATCGCCCTGAGCGCGGCCCAAGGGGTCATTGTCACAGACACCTTCCCGGATGATTTGACTTATGTGTCAGCTGTCCCTTCATCGGGAATTTGTACGACGGAACCAGACACCGATGACCCGACGGGCCCCACAAACAACACCCTGATCTGTGAGCTGGGGCAGATTGGATCTAACTCGACACAGACCGTGACGGTGACTGTGTTGCCGAACAACGAGACGCTGAATAATCTGCCGATCGCTGTCGGTGCCACGGGCCCTCAGATCGAGAATATTGTGTCGATCTCGACCACAACGGATGAGAGCAACACTGGAAACAACACCGGTTCAGTCATCACCGACATCGAGACGCCTGCCTTTGACATTCTGGTGAATAAGGTCGACTCGATCGACCCCGTGGGTGTGAACGAGCCGTTCTCATACGCTGTCGAGGTTCGAAACCTGGGCCCCTCGGCGGTGGAGAACGTGGTGCTCGAAGACACCATGCCCGCGTCCAATATCGCGTTTGTGTCCGCGAGTGCCGATGACACGGATGCGGTCTGTACCCCTGACACGTCGAGCGCCACGGATGCAGTAAACATCGGGCTGACGTCCTCGGTGGGCGTTATCGTCGAATGTACAATCCCCTACATTCCCGCAGGTGAAACGGTCACCGTGACAATCAACGCTCGCGGCGATGAAGAAGGTTCAGTGTCGAACAATGCGGTGGTGTCGGCAGAGGGTTCTGCCTCATTTGGTACCAACGCATTCAACAATGACATTGATCATTCCACTACGGTTCGGACGCGCGTTGATGTCCAGGTGAACTCGAAGACGACGACGGCTGCATCCTACAATCTCGGTGAGAACTTTGACTGGGTCATTGAGATCGAGAACGAGGACAACGCGACCGAATTTTACGGTGTTGCGCGCGGCGTGGAGGTAACCGACCAAGTGCCTGCCAACATGATCATAACCGCGCCACCAACCTGGCCAGCTGGCGGTGCAGGGGAGACGTCCGGCGGTACATGTTCTGTTTCAGGCAACAACCGCAGGCTCGATTGCGAAATCGGTACGATGGCGATTGGCGAGGTGATCCAGATCACTGTTCCGGTGCGCGTGACATCCGTTTCTGCTGAACCTCAGACCTTCTCAAATACGGCTGAGATATCAACGACGAGCTTGGACGACGATGACACGAATAACGAGGCCACCGGCAGCGTCGACATCAACTCCTCGTCCATCTCGGGTCTCGTGTTCCGTGACTTCAATGACAACGGAGACGTTGAGGGAACTGATACTGGTGTTGCGGGCATCGAGCTGACTCTGACGGGGACCGACCTCAACGGAGACACGATCAGCTCGATCACCGTCACCACAGCTGCTGACGGCACCTACGAGTTCCCGTTCCTTGCAGAGGGTGACTACGTCATCACGCGCGGCACGGTTGCAGAGGCTTTTCAGTCCGACGGTCAAAACCGTCAGGGCACGGGTGGCGCGCTCTACACCGGTAACACGAGCCCCACCGTCAGCCTTGGGGGCAATGACGAGGAACCCGATTGGGATTTTGCCATCGTTCCTCAGACCCGGATTGGTCTGGCGAAAACCACAGGCACCACGACGCGAAATGCCGATGGTACGGTAGACGTCACCTTTGATTTCGTCATCGAGAATTTCAGCCTCGAAGCACTCGATAACATCGTTCTAGATGATGAACTTGAAGGGGGCGCCCCTCTCTTTGGTACCTATACCGCGGCGACGACGCCTGCGGGTGGTTTGAACCGTGGCACCTACACAGTGCTAACCGCGCCATCGGGAAGCTGTACTTCAATCAATGCTGACTTCACTGGCGCGACGGGAGAACTGGACGTCATTAATGGCGCGACGATCGCTGCAGGCGGGACATGTACGGTGAGCTTTGAAATCCGTATCAATCCCACCGATCCGTTGCCGACCGGCGATCCACAGTACGAAAATTCTGCGACCGTCGATGGCGAGGGCGTCCTTTCTGGCCAGACGAGCGGAACGAACCCGCTGCTGAGCGATGTGTCTGATGATGGTACGAACCCTGACGCCAACGACAATGGTTCGGGCGGTGATGCGGACGAGGACGATCCGACACCGGTTGACGACTTGTTTGATACTGACATCACGCTCGAGAAGACGGCGAGCACGAGCCTCTTTGCCGATGAATTAGAGCCCGTTCCGGGTGACGTGATCGAATTCACCTACGTCGTGCGCAACACCACGGACGTGAACGTCTTCGACATCGATGTCTCGGAAAATGCGCCAGGCGCGCAGGCCGCTGGTTTCCCGCCGAACTTCTCTGGTACCGGCACCCTGCCTACGATCGGCGCAGGGACGGGCGGCAGCGATATCGACGGCGACGGTGATCTGCCTGACCTCGCGCCGGGTGCCTTCATCACCTACACCGCGACCTATGCGATCACCCAAGACGACATCAATGCGGGTGAGGTGCTCAATACGGCCACCGTCACGGCGACCGATGTCTATGGCGATCCACTCACGGATTTCTCGGACGACACGGGCGTCACGGACGTCGAAGACTACAACAGCGATGGCAATCCCGATGATCCGACGATCACACCGCTTCCGCGCGTTGTCGAATTGGAGGTCGTGAAGTCCATAACGGCGGAGAGCTATTCATCTCCGTTCCTGCTGGCGGGCGACACGGTGAGCTACCAGTTTTTCGTCACCAACATCGGCAACGTCGACATCGACGCGGTCACGCCCACGGATCCTGGCCCTACCTTCGGGGGCGAAGCTGCAACCGGGTCCGCACTTGTCTTTGCCACGACCGACGACACTGATCTAGGGCCCAGCGAGAGCGCGACATTCACCGCGACCTACACGCTGACGGCAAAAGATGTGGAGAACTTCTACACCTCCGTCGCGCCTGTCGTTGGCATCGAAAACACGGCTTCCGTCACCGGGACGCCGCCACCGGGAACAACGATCACGTCCACACCGGACAGCACCGAGACCGGTGTTGCCCCGTCGCCGTCCATCGTGCTCACGAAAGAGATCACCGCTGTCACCGATGCCAACAGTAACTCCATCCTCGGGGATGCGGGCGACACGGTGACCTATGACCTCATCGTCACCAATACAGGCAACACGTCCCTGGGCAGCATTGGCATCACTGATGCAGAACTTGGGCTGGTTGATGTGCCGCTGAACACGCCTTCTGCTGGGGCCGCGCTTGCGCCTGGCGCGAGCGGCTCGATCACGGGGCAGAACTATACCATCACGCCGCTTAACCTCGCCGAAGGTGAGGTAGTGAACACGGCTACCGTGTCGGCAACGCCGGTCGCCACCAAGACCGACGGTACCGCTGACGAGAGCACGGCACTTGAGGACGCAACGAGCACGCCGCTGGCGGATGTCACAGACACTTCCGACACGCTCACTGAGCCACAGACCGGGAACCCCGGCACCGTTCAAGCCGTCACTGATCCAGCCGCAGATGGGGGGAGCACGCCAACCGTGGTAGAGCTCCCGACCGTCTCTGCCGATATCACGCTCACCAAGCGTGTGGACAACGTCGCCGACGCGAACGCAAACGGGATCATTGGCGACGCGGGCGACACCGTCACCTACACGCTTGAGGTGACCAACACGGGCACAACAGCTCTGGCGGATATTCTCGTCACGGACACCAAGCTAAGCCTGTCTCAGAACGTGGGCGACCTGGCGATCGGCGCGTCTACGCAGATCACGGGCCTTCCTTACACGATTACGACCGACGATCAGGCCGACCGCGAGGTGATCAACACGGCGACTACCGCAGGTGACCCTGTGGCTACGGGACCCGGTAATGCGCCTGATGCGGGCAACCCGCTCGTGGATAACACGAACACGGATCTACCGGACGTAAGCGACATCTCTGATACTCTGACCGAGCCTGATCTCGACGCTATGGGCAATGTCGATGACGTGACCGACCCCGATGCAGGCGGCACCTTCGACGATCCGACGATCGTGAACCTGCCTGCCACGGGTCCGGCGATCGAGCTTACCAAAGCGATCACGGCAGTCGCCGACACGAACGGCAACGGGCTTATTGGAGACCCAGGTGACACGATCACCTATGCCTTCACGGTGACCAACATCGGTAATTCCTCCCTCGCGGGGATTACGATCACGGACACGAAGCTCGGCATCTCGGCGGCGTCGCCTACGCCAGACAACCTTCTGCCATATGAGTCTGCGACGCTCACCGGCCAGGACTACGTCATCAACACGCTCGACTTTGGCGCTGGTGAGGTTGAGAACACTGCTGTCACGCAGGGTCAGCCTGTCGCTACCGACCCGATGACGGATCGGCCTGATGAGACGAGCCCGCTGCTCGACGACATGGGCGCGACCCTTGATCCGGTGGAGGACACGTCTGACACCCGCACCGACCCCGATCTCGATGCCGGCGGCAACCCGGTCACGACTGCTGACCCGGACGCGGACGCAGACAATGATGCGCCGACGTTCTTGAACCTGCCAACGGCTGCGCCGGAGATCACGATCACCAAAACGATCACCGCGGTGAACGATGTGAACGGAAACGGGATCATCGGCGATACCGGCGACACGATCGAATACGGCTTTACCATCACGAACACCGGCAACACCGCGCTCGCGGGTATTGTGATCGATGACACGAAGCTGGGTCTTAGCGGTGTCTCGCCTTCGCCCGACGCGCTCGCCTTTGGGGACAGCGTCACGTTTGTCCCGTCCGCGGCCTATGTCATCGATCCCGATGATCAGGGGGCAGGCCAAGTGATCAACAGTGCCGATGCAACCGGCACGCCCGTTGCCACGGATAGCAGCGGCAACCCTGATGCAGGGAGCCCGCTCCTCAATGACATGGGCGATCCGCTGGCGGACGTAGAGGACACATCTGATACGCGCAGTGACCCCGATCTTGATGCGGGAGGCAATGTCGTGACCACGGCTGACCCGGACGCTGATGGAAATGACGACGCGCCCACAATCCTGAACCTGCCGGCGACTGGCCCAGCGATCGAGTTGACCAAAGCGATCGCACAGGTGAACGACGAAAACGGTAACGGCCTCTACGGCGACGTGGGTGACACGATCGTCTACGACTTCACGGTCACCAATACGGGCAACACCGCGCTCGCAGGCATTGTGATCGACGACGCGAAGTTGGGTCTCACAGATGCAGCCGTGCTCGATCAGACGCTTCTTGCGGGTGAAAGCACCACGCTTGTGGGCCAAGTCTACACCGTTACGGCCGAAGATCAGGGCGTGGGCGAGGTGGAGAATACAGCCACGACCGAAGGCACACCGGTAGCAACTGACGCAGGCGGTGACCCCGATCCAACGACGCCGCTTGTCGATGATATGGGCGCGCCTCTCGATCCGGTGACCGACATTTCGGACACGCGCACGGACCCGGATGAAAGCACCGACGGCACCGTCACGGTGACCGCGGACCCCGATGCTGACGGCAACAACGATGCGCCTACGATCCTTGAGCTGCCCAGTATCAGCCCCGAGATCGAGCTGACTAAAGCGATCACGCTTGTCACGGATGTAAATGGCAATGGCCTCTTCGGTGATGTGGGTGATCAGATTACCTATGACTTCACGGTGACCAACACGGGCAACACGTCCCTGACCGCCATCGTCATTAACGACGACAAGCTTGGGCTCACCGGTGTTGCCGTGCTCGACCAAGAGCTTGCGCCGACGGAGAGCACGACGCTGACCGGTCAGGTTTATACCGTGACCGCAGAGGATCAGGGCGTGGGCGAGGTTATAAACTCGGCTGAGGCGGTGGGTACCCCCGTGGCGACCGATCCTTCCGGCGATCCGGACCCTGCGATACCGCTCCTTGATGGGGCAGGTGATCCGCTCGATCCTGTGACGGACCTGTCCGACACGCGAACTGATCCTGACGAGAGCACCGACGGCACTGTCACGGTCAAGGCTGACCCGGATGCAGACGGCAATGATGATGCGCCCACGATCCTAGAGCTGCCGAGCGTGAACCCGGAGATCGAGCTGACCAAAGCCATCGCGCAGGTAATTGACGAAAACGGCAACGGCCTCTTTGGCGATGCCGGCGACACGATCATCTATGACTTCACGGTGACCAACACGGGCAATACGTCGCTCGACGGCGTCACGATTAGCGACCCCAAGCTTGGGCTCACGGACGTGGCTGTCGTTGACCAGACCTTGGCGCCGGGCGACAGCACGGTGTTGACCGGACAGTCCTACACCGTGACCACCTTGGACCAGGGAGCAGGGGAGGTCGTGAATACGGCGACCACTGAAGGTACCCCTGTCGCGACCGACCCGAGTGGGCAGCCTGATCTGACAACACCGCTTCTCGATGATATGGGCGATCCGCTCGACCCGGTCACCGATATCTCGGACACGCGAACTGATCCTGATGAAAGCACTGATGGTACCGTCACAACCACCGCTGACCCTGATGCCGATGGCAATGATGATGCGCCAACCATCTTGACCCTCCCACAACCGGTTCCTAACATTACGCTCGTGAAGTCGGTGGTAGAGGTCATTGATGCCAACAATGATCTCGTGCTCGGGGCAACCGGTGATGAGATCCTTTACTCCTTCACAGTGACGAACTCAGGCGACACCGCGTTGTCTGGCGTGACGGTGAGCGACCCGCTTATCGGTTTCTCAAACCTCGCCGTGAGCCCGAGCGTCCTGATGCCGGGCGATAGCGGCACGGCGACAGCCACACTGCCAATCACCGGTACGCTGTTTATTTCGGGCGTTGTGGAGAACTCCGCGACCACGAGCGCCACGCCGGTGGCGACTGGCACAGACGGCTTGCCCGATCCGACGCAGCCGCTTTTGGATGAAACCGGAACAACGCTCGATCCCGTGACGGATATCTCTGATACCGGGTCCGAGCCGACCTCTGCCGTGGATGGCACAATCATCCCGATCGCCGACCCAGCTGGAACTGGCACCGAGGACGATCCAACAGTGATTAACATCCCGCTGGTCCCGTCTGATCTGGTTATCAGCGGCACCGTCTTCTTCGATAACGACCGAGACGGGGTGCTTGGAGCCGGAGACGACCCCACCGGGGGCGCGGGCTACATCATTGAGCTTGTGAACTCCGACGGAGAGGTGATCGCCACGACGGTGACCGACAGCAACGGCTTCTATGAAATCGAAGGTTTCCCAACCGGCGAATACACTGTCATTGCCAGCGACCCTGGCGGCGAAGAGCTTGCCGAACTGGGCACCTTCACCTTCAGCGAGACGGTGCAGGAAATCCGGGATGTGGATTTCCCGATCATTGTGGATGCGCCTGTCGGTGACCTTTTGATCACGAAGTCGGCCAATGTGGAGGAAGTGGTCTTTGGCCAGACCGTCACCTTTGAGATCGTGGCAGGCAACCTCTCAGGCGCTGTTTTTGGCCCTGTCACCATTGCGGACACGCTCCCGCAAGGGCTGAGCTATGTGCCGGGGACGACGACGCTCGAGGGTACGATCGTCACACCGGAAGTCAGCGGCCGTATGATCTCAGTGACGGGTCTCGTCCTTCCTGCGGGCGGATCGATGACCGTTACATTGCAAGCAATCGTTGACGCCAGTGCGCCGGTGGGCGCCCTCGTGAACGTCGCGAACCTTGTCGACGGGATCACGGGCGAGATCATCGCCGATCCCGCAGAAGCCGCCGTCATTCGCTTGCCGGAGGCTGTCTTCGATTGCTCGGATGTAATCGGTAAGGTTTTTGATGACCGCAACTTCGACGGCTACCAGAACCCGACGCCAGAAGAGGATCGCTCGGCGATCACCAATCAGGACATCTTTGACGATAAGTTCGGCAAGCTTCAGGTGCCGGTCGACCCAATAGGTGAACCGGGTCTGCCAGCGGTGCGTCTCGTGACGCCTACGGGCAGCGTGATCACAACCGATGAACACGGACGGTATTCTGTGCCATGTGCCGAATTTGCCGGCGAGATCGGGACGAACTTCACGCTCAAGCTCGATCCGCAGTCGTTGCCCACCGGCTACCGCATCACCACGGAGAACCCGCGGACGATGCGCCTGACCTCGGGCATCGTGACGGAGATGAACTTTGGTGCCGCGCTGGGCCGCGTGGTCGATGTGGATTTCACCGCTGCAGCCTTCGATGCAGACGACCAGCCTGTGGCGGCGCTGGAGGCAGGCCTTGCTGGCCTTCTCAAGCGTGTTGCCGGCACGCCGTCTGTGGTGCGCATCAGCTACTATGCTCAAAGCGATCCGGATGACGAGAATGCGTCTGAACGCATCGCAGCTGTGGACGAACTGATCCGCGAGCTTTGGGAAGATATCGGGCGCTACAGGTTGATCGTCGAAACGTCGATTCTGCGTGGTCAGTAAGGGAGTGGATAGGATAATGACGATGTGTTCCGCGATCACCCAGGTCTTAACCCTTGCGCTTATGACGGCACTGGCCAGTGGCGCGTCTGCGCAGCAGTGGACAGCCTGTGTTACTGACGAAAACGGAGTTTTGCCCGCAGACTGCCTTGTGGACGGGGCGGGCAAGATCAATCCGGCACCCTTGTTGCCCAATACCGAGCCTGAAGCAGGCCCCCAGGGCAACAAAGCGGGCTTTGTGCTGTCGCTCGATGGCAAGCCGTTGAATGCGGATCCCAATGTCGAAGACCTCGTGCGTCAAACGGACGTCGCGCTTGCCCAGGCGGATGTGAAGATTCAGCTCGACACGCTGACCACGAACCAGGTGCTCGACGTCGAAGTCGCCGGGGAGTCTCGTGCATACGAGGCGGGCCAAACGGTCACGCTGATCTCCGAGACGAATTATCCCGCGTTTCTCGCGCGCGCAGAGATGCGCATCATTGATCAGGGCGCAGCTGGTGGACCAAAGCTGCTTCAGGTGGTGCCAGTCGACATCAATGGCCGCGTGATAGTGACATTGCCGGAGGGCAGCGACCTTGCCGTAACCCACCGCGTCTATGACGCACGGGGGCGCTATGATGAAACACAACCTCTGCCGCTCGGTGAGGCTGACGACCGACGGCAGCTCGACGCTGTCGAGGAGGGCAATGACTATGCCGCCCGTCGCGGTATCCGCGTGAACGGCGGTACGGTCACCGTTTCGGCTACGGACGTTGCACGCGGGGCGACACTGACCACGATGGGTGAAAGCGTCCGGCCCGATGCTCGCGGCAACCTCGTGATCGCGCGCATTTTGCCGGCAGGCGAGTATGCGATCGACGTGACCGTAACAGGCGCTGGGCAGAACGTTGGCCTGACACGCCCGATCGATATCCCGAATGGCGCGTGGTTCTACGTATTGGTCGCCGATCTGACCGTCGGCCGCTTCAGCGACGGACAGTCCGGCGAGGATGAAACCCGCACAACCGGCCGCCTCCAGTACTTCGTTGAAGGCGAAACCCAGAGCGGCGTTCGCATCATCTCTTCCCTCGACACAGGCGAGGGCGAACTCGACGAGATCTTCAAACGCCTCGATGAAAAGGACCCGAGGTCTGTCACAGACAGGCTCGATCCGGCGGACGGCTATCCGACCTACGGGGACGACAGCACGATCGAGGATCTGACCCCCACAAGCGGGCGCATCTACCTGCGTGTGGAGCGTGACAAGAACTTCCTCGTTTGGGGAGACTACAAGGCCCAGTTGATTGGCAATGGCTATCTGCGCAACGAACGTAGCCTCTATGGCCTGCAAGTTCACGCGGAGAGCCAGACAACCACGGCGCGCGGCGATGCGCGGGCTTCCTTTGACCTCTACGCTGCTCAGCCTGACCAGCTGGTCGGGCGCGATGCCTTCCTTGGAACGGGCGGGTCCGTCTACTTCCTGAGCGAACAAGACGTCTCACCGGGCACGCAGACGGTTACCGTTGAGCTGCGCGACAGCGTCACGGGCCGTGTGACGGACCGCCTGACTTTGGTTGAAGGCCGCGACTATCAAATCAACGCGCTGCAAGGCGTGGTGACGCTGACCTCCCCCTTGTCGGATACGGTTGATCGTCGGCTGATCTCGAGCAACCCGGGCGGGGATGAGAGCGTGTTCCTCGTTGTGCAATATGAGTACACGCCCACTGGCACAGACGTTGATGGTCTGAGCTTCGGTGGCCGTGCTGAGGCTTGGGTGACGGACGATGTTCGTCTCGGTGTCACAGCCATCGAAGATGAAACGGGTAACGCTACTCAGAAGAGCGTTGGTATCGATATTCGCTATGAATTCGGCGCAAATAGCTTTGTTCAGCTCGATTATGCCGAAAGCAGCGGCCCTGGCTTCGATAGCGCCTTCTCACAGGATGGAGGTCTCGTCTTCGATACGGAAGCCGGCATCGACGATGAGGGGCGGGCTATCAAGCTCGAAGCCCAGTTCGATCTTGGTGACCTTGGCGCATCGCGCGATGGCGTGATCGGCGGCTATTTCGAGGACCGTGAAGAGGGCTTCTCGAGCCTCGACTACTCCGTCACTTCGGCGACCGGCGATGAGTGGCTCTATGGCCTCTACGCCATCGTTAAAAAGTCGCCGACGGCCTTCGGATACTCGCTCTACGCCGATGTTTATGACAATGCTGTGGGTGATGAGCGTCTGGAGATTGGCGGCTCACTTGAGGGCGACTGGAGCGACCGGCTCGGCTACGCCATCGGCGTTGAATACGTCGACGAGGTCGATGGTGGTGTCGCAGGCGATCGCACGGATGTGGCCGCGCGCTTCACCTACACGCTGCATGATGCAGTTGACGTCTATGCCTTCGGGCAAATGACGGTTGCGAGCGACGTGCTCGACGACAATGACCGCTTCGGACTTGGCGTCGACGGTGAAATCGGCAACGGCTGGGAGGTCGCGGCAGAGGTCTCCGACGGAACCGGCGGCTTTGGTACGCGCCTCTTGGCGACGCACCGCCGCGAAGATAACAGTTCGGTCTACTTTGGCTACGAGCTCGATCCGCGCCGCGCGATCGACGCGGGCGTGGCCCAGTCTGACAATGGCGGGCAATACGTCACCGGCGGCACGCGCGATATCAACGAAGAAACGACCATCTTCGCCGAGAACACCTATGCCATTTTCGGCGACACCCGCGAGCTGATCAGCTCGTACGGCGTGACGCACAGCCCGAGCACGTTCCTCAGCTACACTGTGACGCTGAACTACGGACAGCTCGAGGATGCGGTGAACGGCGATCTGGAGCGCAACGCCCTGAGCTTCGGTGTGCGCTACGAAGACGACGACGTGAAAGCCCTCGGTCGCATCGAATGGCGCCGTGACAACTTTGAAGATCCGGCTGAGCCAGACGCAGTTGCGTTCTACTTGGTGGCTGATTTGGCCTACAAGATCTCCGAGGAGGCACGCTTCCTCTTTAACGCGGACGTCGCGATCACAGAGGCCAATGGCGTTTCCTTCCAAGAGGGCGAACTCGTCGACGTAAGTCTTGGGTATGCATATCGCCCGATCGATAACGAGCGGCTCAATGTGCTCGGCCGCTATCGGTATTTCTACGACGATCTCGGTCAGGAAATTGATGGCGCATCAACGGGCGGTGCTATCCAGCGCAGCCATGTGCTAAGCGTCGAGGGCAATTACGACCTTACCCAACGCTGGACCGTTGGCGGTAAGCTTGGCGGGCGCTGGGCTGATACTGCGCCCATGGCGGGGCTCGATCTTGCGAGCAACGACGCCGTGCTGGCGGTGCTCAACGCTCGCTTCCACGCAGTTCACGAATGGGACATCCTACTCGAAGCGCGTCATCTTGAGCTGCTCGACGCGGGATCCTCCGACAGCGGCATCCTAGCGGCAGTCTACCGTCAAATGGGTGAGCATGTTCAGGCCGGGGTCGGGTACAATTTCGGATCGTTCTCAGATGACCTCACAGATCTTACATTTGAAGACGACGGCATTTTCCTGAACGTCGTTGCTGCATTTTGATGGGTTTGAGGCGGTTTTGAGGCACAAATCGCCTTCGCCGATGGGCCTTGTTGGGCTTTGTTGCACAAATCCCGCTATGGATTCATCTTGCGAATTCAGGATGATAGCTGGAGGGCATGAGCAGTTGGGCCCCTACAAAGTATGAAGTGGTCCCAGGAAACTGGACAGTCATCTAAGGTGTATCCCAAACCTTTGAAGGGATACGAGAATGGCGAAAC
>JAKVCO010000024.1 GCA_022448245.1 Paracoccaceae bacterium | reverse complement strand
TGGCTTGCCATGTGACTTGGGAAAGAAGGGTTCAAGACGCGCCATTTGCTCGTCGCTCAACCAGAAAAGATCAGACACGGTCACCGCTCGATTTTTGAACCGTGAATCACGCTGTCAGCCGGAAATCAATGGGTCCTGACCCTACGACAGGCTTCCCCGCCCGTGGGGCAGTCGAGCAGGTCGATATCTTCGCTTCCCGCTCTCATCGTTGTGCTCGCTGAAGAGGGCACGTCTGGCCGCCAACCGCTATAAGCTGTTTCAACAGCGACGTGCTTTTAGGATGTTCACGTCTCGGACGTGTCTTTTCGAAGTCTCGCTTCGACACTCGATTTGCCCAACCTGTTACCCATTCCGTCCCTACCGAACCCGGCGTTGACTGATTAAATTAATCGAACAGACTAAATTATTAATCAGGATATTCGATCAATGAAGACTTCGTTGATCTATTGCGCCATTTTGCAGAGGTCTTCGACACGGGCTCCGTGTCTGATGTCGTGTTGCAATTGGGGATGTCGCAGTCCTCGGTCAGCTACGCGCTCGAGCGGTTGCGCGAGGATATGAACGACCAGCTCTTCGTCTAAGTCGGCTGCACGTGAGAGCCCACAGCCTTCCTCCGGGACCGCATGCCGATGATCCGCCGCATGGTCGCAGACCTCGAAGGCCTCCGCAAAAAGCCTGCCTTTAAAGCCGCGCGTTTCACAGGGAGCCCGATCGTCCTCGCTAATGTCGCTGAAATGATGCCGCTTCTTGGGCGGGTGGCGGACGCCTTTAGAGCTGCCGCGCCCAACGCGCGACTAAGACTGCTCGAGATGGGGTCGCGCGCGAACCTGCTCGAAAGCTTTGACAAGTTGCTGCCAGTCTGCACGCTGACCGTCCGCTCCCCCAGCTATCCGCTGGAGCTCATGACCAAACCGCTGTGGTTCTCTGACTAGGTGATCTTTTACGACGCCGCGCAGCGGGGGCGCGTGTGGTCTGTCGCAGAGTATTTTGAGGCAGAGCACGCGGTGGTTGATTTCGGTGGCGAGGCGCAAAGCACAGTTGACCAATCCGTGTCTCCCATCGGCAGACGGCGGCAACATCCGTGTGGGCGTACCCCAGGTCGCTGCGCTCGCCAACATGGTCTAGGGGACGAACCTCATTTGCACCATGCAGAAATCGCTCCACCGAAGTGTCTTCTCGAAGCTTAACTATTGCACCGTTCCCTTGAGCGTACCGCCTGTTCAGTTCGATCTGGTCTGGCACCGACGCGACGATGCTGAAGTCATCGGGCAGTTGATACGCGACCTTGTCGTGTCAGAGAACGCGGCAGAGCAAGAGCGCATAGGCCACCAAGCACCCGCTGGGTTCTAACGGCCTTAGATCAGGCCCTGCGCCAATCGCGCTGTGCCGATGCTGGCCTCGGTCTGCGCGGCAACTTGCAACGGCCGTCCCAAGATGCGCTCGCGGATGGCCGTGAAGGTCTCATTACTGCTTGCCCCGCCTGCAGTGTAAATCGCCTGAAGCTTTGGCCCGCCCTTTGCCTCGATCAGCGCGTAGCTTTGGGCCTCGATCGAAGCGATGCCTTCAAAGAGGCCTTTCAGGAACGCCGCATCCGACACTGGTCGCGGGGTGAGGCGCGGCGCAAGCTCCGGATCGTTCACCGGGAAGCGCTCCCCATCCTCCAGAAGCGGGTAGTAGTCGAGGTCGCTCGCCACGCTGGGGTCGATTGCGTCGCTCAGTGAAGCGAGCTCATCAGGCGAAAAGAAACTCGCCAAGACTGCGCCGCCAGTGTTCGATGCGCCACCCACAAGCCAATAGGCCCCCACTCGATGCGAATAGAGCCCCATGGCGGGCAAATCGATGCGCTTGTCGCTGAGGACCTTGATCGCGAGCGTGGAGCCGATGGAGGTGACTGCCGCGCCACACGACAAAGGTGCGGCGGCCAGAAACGCGGCGATGCTGTCGGTTGTCCCGGCGCAGACCTCCGCGCGTGGTGAAAGGCCAAGGGCGGCGGCGACGCCCGCGTCGATGGCCCCCCAGTTGGTGCCGACCGGATCGACTCGCGGTAAAAGCTCCGCCCCGACGAGGTCTAAAATCCACGTGGGCCAGTCTTCCGCTTCGGGATCAAAGCCTGTTTTCAATGCGCTATTGTGGTCCGATTGCCCGCCGCGGCCGAGCAGCTTGGCTGCGATGTAATCGGCCTGGTGGAGCAGATGCGCCGGGGTGGCCTGAGCCTCGCCACGTAGCCTCAGCGCCCGCGCAAGGCCGGAGTTGCTGCCCAACGCGATGTGATCGCGCGACGGGCAAACAGCACTGATCTTCGCCGCTTCGTCGTGAAAACCTTTGGAATTGTACATCAGCGCCGGCCCCACGGGCGCGAGCGCGGCATCCGTAAGGACCATCGACCCTGACGTGCCATCGATGGCGATGCGGCTTATGTCAGCCCCGGAACGCCCGAGCGCCTCAACGGCGCTGACCTGAGAGGTTATGCAGCTCGACACAGCTTCCCACCAATGGCGGGCATCAATCTGGTCTGCGCCTCGCGCGACATGGGCCGCACGCGCTGACGACAAAAGCGTGCCATCTTCCTCCAACACCGCCGTCCTGACGCCGCTGGTGCCGATGTCGATCCCCAGGGCGAGTGTCATGACCCCGCCGCCAGCGCCTGCCGGTATTTCTCTGCATCCCAATTCAACAGCTCTGCCTCCGCCGTGGACCCGATCGCTTCCACGTTCCAGTCTTCAGGCAGCCGACGCAAGACGTCGCTTAGGCAGGTCAGCATCGCTTTCTGCGAGGATGTCGCCCCGTCGCGCAGCTGAACGCCGTGTTCGGAAACGATCGCAGGGGGGGCACCAGCATGGTCCGCGCTCGGCAGGCGTGGGCCCAAGAAGACGACATGGTCCGGATAGTAGGACCCCGCCAGCGCAAGGCGCTTTGCCTTTTCATCCGCCGCGATCCAGCTTTCCGGCGCCCAGGAGAACCCTTCGGGTGACGGAGGTCGCTCAACATCTGTCACAGGCCGGGGCCGCAGGCTCAACCGGGCCTCAACGTCCGCCAGCATCTGAGAAACGGCCTCAACACTTGGGCCAAAGACGATCAACCCGTGGTTCTGCAGGATCACGATCCGCGTCTCCTCCGTCACGCGAGCGAGGATTTCGCGCGTCAGCGGCAGACCGGGCTTAGCGTAGGGCACCATCACGAACGGCAGGCCAGCGAGCTTTTGGGCAGCGGCCTCACGCCCCTCGAGGCTGATCGCGTGGGTCAGCGTGGCCACGGAGTGGGTATGTGCAACCACCGGATGCGGCAGGGCTGCGTGGAACGTGGTCTCGATGGAGGGTCGCAGGCTCACCGCCGGGTCGAGGCCCGTGGTTTTGCAGCTGCCGTCGCCTGCACCATAGGCCTTGGCGCGGGCGGCCTCGTGATCTACAGCCACGAAAATGTCCGAGGTCTCGGCATCCGCAAGCTCTGTGCCCGATGCCTTGATCCACATCACCCCGTCGCCCTTGATCGAGGTGTTGCCACCGGGGCCCTGAACTTGCAGCGGGTCTTGGCCGAGGCGCGCAGAAAGGGCGCGGAATTCTGGGCTTAGCAAGTCGTGTCGTGTCGTCATTGGACTTCTCCGATGAAGAATGTGGGGGCGTGGGGCGGCGCCAGCGCGGTCAGGGCCTCTTGCCAAGGGGCTGCGTTGAAAGTCTCCGCATAGAGGCCGCCGCCGACAAGAACGCTGTCCCATCCGGCAGCGCTCGCGCCTGCGATATCGTGTTCGAGGCTGTCGCCCACCATCAGCAGTTTTGAGGTGCCCATGGCATGGGCGAGGCTGTCGAAAATGGGCTGGTGCGGCTTGCCGTAGAACGACACGGCGCCGCCCATCTCGCGGTAGGCAAAAGCCACCGCGCCCGGCGAGATGACATAGCCGTCCTTGCGTGGCGATTTCCGATCAGGGTTCGAGCAATAGAGCGGCAGCTGCCGGGTGAGCGCGTCCTCGAGGAGGGGTTGCCAGGCCTCAAGGTTCGTCCCATCGGGCAGTCCCATCAAAAGTATTGCTTCCGCGTTCTCCAGGGCCGTCATCTCGATGCTCAGACCTTGGCCCCATGCGGCGGCGTCACCTGCCGCACGTTCCACTGCGTGAAAGCGGGTCTCGGGCACGCGGGCGCCCTCGATATCGCGCCAAAGTGCCTCGCCGCTGGTCATGACCGTGTTAAACGGTGTCTCGAAACCCATATCGCGGATGCGCGCCGCATTTGGTGCCGCGCGCTTGCCGGAGTTCGACAGCACCGCCGCCGGGCAGGGTAGGGTCGCGAGACACTCGATCGCACCCCCGTAGGGCGCCGAGCCATTATGCAAGACGCCCCATTGGTCAAAGACCACCGCATCATAATCAGCGGCGATCTCTGAAAGGCGTTCAATGTGCCGGGTCATTTTCCCTTGGCCGTTAGTATTCGGCCATGTCCTTGGGGTCGGTGAGGCTGGCGATGTAGGTTTCGGCCTCCGCCTCGCTCATGGCAGGTGCGGCTTTGCCCGCAGTGCCCGGAGGCATGTCACCGAAGTAGAACTTGTAGCCCGGGATGGGCTGACGGCGGTTGCGGATGGGCATGCCCTCGTAAGGGAACACGTCCGAGCGCGCGTTGGCGGCCTCGTCATGGCAAGGCAGCACGTAATCGGCGCGCTTGTCGATTTCTTCTACCGACTTCCAGCCCTCGTAAGAGTTAACGAAGCGCGCAGGCACCCAGTGGCGCCACTTCTCAGCCGGATTGGGCTCCAGATTCCGCTCAACGAAGATCGCGTCGCCCACGACGCAGATGTCGCCCGCGCTCGTTGCCACGGATACAGCCATATGGCCCACAGAATGGCCCGGCGTGTGGAACATCGTGATGCCGGGCAGAACTTCGCATTCCTGATCCACGGCCTCAAAGACGCAACCCGCATAGGCCTGTTCGACGCCGATGTTGGCCTCGTAGGTGCGGTAGTAGAGGGGCAGGGGATTGTAGGCCATCTCGATCTCGGCCTTGGGCGCGATGTAGCGCGCGTTCTTGAACATCTTCATGTTCTGCACGTGATCCCAGTGCAGGTGCGTGAAGACGATCGCGTCGATTTCATCAGGGTGCACGCCGAGCTTCTGCTCGAGATGTTCATGCACCTGAAGGCAGCCGCGTTTTTCGCATTTGTGGTGGTACTTGGTGGCACGCTCTTCATCGGGCAGGCCCGTGTCGATCAGGATCTTGTGCTCTCCGGTGTCGACATAGTGGCAGTAGACCGGGTTCCAATACTTCTTACCGGCCGGCCCCTTCCAGAAGATGTAAGTGCCAAGGTCAGCTTCGAGCCATCCTGTGTTGATCGGATAAATCTTGGTCTCAGCGACGCCCATGCTGACCTCCCGTATGCGGCGAATCTATTATGTATACAAAAATGCGAAACGGCATGCCAATGCAAGGCCCATTCGTCATCTGGTGCAGATTAATTGGCTTTCAGCGCCTGCATGAAGGATGCGGTCATGTGCGCGCGCATCCCTTGGGATGCAGTCGAGGAGTCTTCGGAGAAGATATCGTCGATCAAAGCCTGGTGGCTCTTGGCGGAAACGATCAGGTCTTCGCGACCGGCGAACTTCTTAGCCCGGAAGGGGCCCGTGCGACGCCGAAATTCCGAGGCGATTTCGGCCATGTAGGGATTGCCCGTGGCGGCGTAGATCGCCTGATGGAAAGCCTCGTTCGCGTGAAGGTAGGCGGCCCGGTCCCCGCTTTCGGCGGCCTCAATGCAGGCTGCTTGCGCTGTCAGGATGTCCGACCGGGTCAATAAATTAAGGCGTTGCGCAACAATTCGAGCGCAAGCTGCCTCGATTTCATGCATCGCCTCAAAGATCTGGCTGAGTTCTTCGCGGGAATATTCTGCAACAAACACGCCGCGCTTTTCGCCCTGTACCAAAACACCCTGAGCGGTGAGCCGTGACAACGCTTCGCGAACGGGTGTGCGCGATGCGCCAAAGCGCGTTGCGAGCCCAACTTCATCCAGTCGTTGTCCGGGGGTCAGCTCGCCCGCGCTGATTTCTTCCATCAACGCCTGCTCAATACGCTGTGCGGCTGATTGGCGTGTCTCTGAGGATTTAGCGGCGTCGCGTGGCATGGGGCTTCCTTTGAGTGTCTTCTACCCTATTTCTCCCCGCCTGGCAAATTTGTATGTTTACTTTTCAGTTTGTATACAAAATAATCATCGCAACTGATGGGAAGGGAATCGATGCCTGAAATTCGGCTCGACGGCTTGGTGAAGCGCTACGGAAACGTGCAGGTCCTGCACGGGATCGATCTCGCCATGCACGACAATGAATTCACAGCGCTCGTGGGCCCCTCGGGCTGCGGCAAGTCGACAACGCTGCGCATGATCGCGGGGCTCGAGGGCGTGTCGGAGGGCGAGATCTATATAGACGACCGCCCGGTGAGCCAGCTCGACCCCAAGGATCGCGGCCTTGCCATGGTCTTCCAAGATTATGCGCTTTACCCACATATGGATGTGGCGCGAAATATCTCTTTCGCGCTGCGCCTTCAAAAGCGCCCCAAGGCCGAGATCGACGCCAAAGTGCGCGAAGTGGCCGAGATCGTGGGCCTCACTGACTTTCTATCCCGCAAGCCCGGTGCTTTGTCCGGTGGCCAGCGCCAGCGCGTGGCCATGGCCCGCGCGCTCGCGAAAGACAGCGACATCTTTCTGATGGACGAGCCGCTCTCGAACCTCGACGCCAAACTCCGTGGCCAGATGCGGGCCGAGCTCGCCATCATGCGCCAACGCGTACAAAAGAACATGATCTACGTCACCCATGACCAGATTGAGGCCATGACGCTGGCCGACCGCATCGTCGTGATGCACGGCGGATACATCCAGCAGCAGGGCAGCCCGGCGGAGCTATTTAAATCGCCCGCCAACAAGTTCGTGGCAGGCTTCCTCGGCTCTCCGCCCATGAACTTCCTCAGCTCCACGCTGGCGATGGAGGGCGACACTCTCTTTGCCAAAGGGCAGGGGTTTAACATCGCCATCCCGGCGGAGAAGGCCAAGTCGCTAGGCCGCACCGACGGTGCGGTCACGCTCGGCATCCGGCCGTCCGACCTCAACCACGATCCAAACGCACCCGACGAGACCGCGCTCGATCTGCAAGTGCAGGTCAGCGAATACATCGGCGCGCAATCCGTTCTGATTTGCGCCTGCGGCAGTGCCAACGTCACTGTCGAGCTCAAATCCGAAACACCGATCGCCCTCAACGAGACGCTGCGCTTCGCGGTGCGTCCTGAGGCGATCCATCTCTTCGACGACAAAACTGAATTGGCGCTCTGACGCCGACTATTCCAAATGGGAGGAACGAATATGTTGAAGACTTTGAAGGCCAGCGCCGTTGCGGCACTGCTTGCCAGCACCGCCGTTGCAGGTGGTCATGGCGGCCCCTACGACGAATACGCAGGCCAAACCCTGATCGTGAACTTCCCGGCACACCCGCATTACGACGCGGTCATGAAGATCCTGCCGGAATTCACCAAGGAAACGGGCATCGAGGTCGAGGTGGACCAGCTGCCTTACCTGAAGATGCGCGAGCGTCAGACGCTCGAGCTGGCACAAGACGCCGGTGAGTATGACCTCATCGCCTACGTCGTTTTCTCCAAGGCCGACTATGTCTATGCCGACCAGCTTGAGAACCTGGCTAAGTACTTCATGAACCCAAAGCTCGCCGATCCGTCCTATGACGCCGACGACTTGATTGACGGCTACGTCTACAACATCGGCTTCGCAGGCGGCTCCAAAGGCTACCTCGAAGGCAAGACGGGTTCGCTCTTCGGCATTCCTTACGGCTCCGAGACTTCGGTCTTGGGCTACCGCACGGACATCTTCGAAAAGCACGGCCTTGAAGTGCCTGAGACCTATGAAGAGATGCTCGACGTCGCGTGCCAGATCCCAGAGCTCGAGCCCGGCATGGGCGGCCTCAGCTCCCGTGCTGCCTCTGGTCACCACGCGTCCCACGCGTTCCTTCTGCACCTCGCTCCGCTCGGTGGCCGCGTCTTTGATGACGAATGGAACCCGATCGTGAACAACGCCGCTGGCGTTGAGGCCGCAGAGGCTCTCAAGCAGATCGTGGATTGCGGCCCTGAAGGCGCAGCCTCCTTCGGCTTTGGTGAAGCTCTGGGCTCCTTCCTGAATGGCGACACCGCCATGTTCCTCGACACCTCCGTGGTCGCCGGTCAGATCAATGACCCAAGCCGCAGCCAGGTTGTCGGTAAGGTCGGCTGGGCCATGCACCCGATGGGCGTGCGTCGCGGTTCCCAGACCGGTGGGTTCGGTATCGGCATCCCGTCGAACGCCGAGAACAAGGAAGCGGCCTTCCTGCTGATGCAATGGCTGACCTCCAAGAAGGGCGACAAGCTCGTGGCGATGGCAGGCGGCAACCCGTCCCGCTTCTCTACGCATGCTGATGCTGACGTGAACGAGAAGTTCCCGCACATGGCGACCTTTGGTGAAGCGCTCCAGCACGCTGACCCTGACTGGCGTCCGATCATCCCCGTCTGGGGCAAGATCAACGCGGATCTCGGCACGACGCTCTCCAAAGTGCTGACCGAGGACCTCGACATCCAAGAAGCGCTTGATGGCGTGGCCGAGCGGACGCGCGGCGTGATGGAAGAAGCCGGGTACTACACCTGGAACTGATCTTCCTCTGATCCTCCCGGGGTCGCGCCTTGCGCGCGGCCCCAACTCTTGGGTGCATCCCTCGCACCAATCGGTTTTCGGAGCTCTTGATGTCCACCGCACGCGCCAACCGCATCACGCCCTACCTCTTCATGGCCCCGGCGGCCGTGATTATGGCCATCGCGCTGCTCTATCCTCTGGGCTTCATGGTCTACGGCTCTTTCCGCGATTGGGACCCGTCCCAATCCATCGGCGAGACAGAGTTTGTGGGCTTCAAGAACTACGTCACGCTCTGGTTTGACCCGGCTTTCCGCGAAAGCCTCTCCGTGACACTCATCTTCGCCTTCTCTGTGGTGACGGCCGAAATGATCTTGGGCGTGGGCCTCGCGCTGCTGCTCGATCGCAATATCCGCGGCATGTCGCTCCTGAGGACGCTCTTCATTCTGCCGATGATGATCGCCCCCGTCGTGGTGGGCCTGATGTGGCGCTACATGTACCACCCGACAGTCGGCACCTTTAACCGCACGTTGAAATCCATGGGGCTCGAGGGCGTCGATTGGCTGGGGCAGCATGCGCTCCTATCCGTCATCATCGCCGACATCTGGCAGTGGACGCCTTTCATCTTCATTCTGGCGCTTGCGGCGCTCCAATCGCTGCCCCGCAGCGCTCTGGAAGCTGCTCGCATCGACGGCGCCACCGCCTGGCAGCAGATCATCCACATCAAGCTGCCGCTCATGATGCCCGTCCTTGTCGTCACCGCGCTCCTGCGTCTGATCGATGCCTTCAAAGTGCTCGAGGTGATCCTCGTCATGACCGAAGGTGGCCCGGGACTGTCGACGGAGATCGTGGCGCTCCGCATCTCCCGCACCGCGACCGAATTCCGAGAGCTCGGCACAGCGGCGGCCATGTCGAATTACCTGCTCATCCTGCTTTTGCTCTTCACCATCGGGATGTTCACCCTGACCCGCCTGCAAGAAGCGCGCGCCAAGCGCCTCGCCCGGCAGATCCAAGAGGACGAATAAGATGCAAGAGCGCGCCAATCCGGCCTTCTACGCCCTCCTCGTCGCCCTGATCTTCATGGCGGTGGGCCCGATCTTCCTGATGTTCATCAACAGCTTCAAGCTCGACGTGGACATTATCGGGGGCACCACGGGGCTGATCTTTCTCCCCACGATCCAGAACTATGAGACCGCGCTGTGCGATTTGCTCTGGTACGAACCCGACCACCTCGACTTCTGCTCCCTGAAGTTCGGCGGGGCATTCATCAACTCGCTTATCATCGCGCTGATCTCGACCGCGCTGACGCTGGTGATAGGCTGTATGGCTGCCTATGCGTTGGTGCGGTTCAATTTCATGGGGCGCGATACGGTGTCCTTCACCACGCTCATGGTGCGCATGGTGCCCCCGGCGGTGCTGCTCGTCCCGGTCTTCGGCCTCTGGAACAACAACTTCTGCATCCGTGAAGACGGCTTCGCGGGCATGTTCCTGCCGGAAAGCTTCTTTGGCCGTGGCGGCGAAAGCTGCCTCGCGGGCACCCATGGCGGCATAATTCTGATCTACGTGGCCATGAACCTGCCCTTCGTGATCTGGATTTTGCAGAGCTTCATCGTCCAGGTCCCGCGCTCCCTCGAGGAGGCCGCGCGCGTCGACGGGGCAGGGCCCTTCCAGGTCTTCTTCCTCGTGGTGCTCCCGCTCATCAAACCGGGCCTCGCGGCGGCGGCAATCTTTACCTTCCGTATCGCGTGGAACGAATATCTTCTCGCCTCGGCGCTGTCTGACCGCGATACTCGCACCGTGCCGATCTTGATTGTGAACAACATGAGCGAATTCAACGTCGAATGGGGGGTCATCATGGCCACCGGGATGCTGCTGGCGATCCCGCCCATCATCTTCACGCTCTTTGCTTCGCGTCAGATCATCACCGGCATGACCGCAGGTGCCGTGAAAGGATGAAGATGCCGCGGCTCACTCCCGGCGAAGCGCCCAAGCCCGCAGATGGCAACGCCCATGTTCTGCTGCTTGCGACCTTCGCCACCAAGGAGGAAGAGCTGCGCTATTTTCAAGAGCGTCTTGATTTCCACGGCGTCTCCTGGTCGGCCTTCGATATCTCCCTTCTGACCGAGGGCGCGGTGCTGTCCGGTGAGGGCAAGCTGCAAGCCATGGACCGCGCCGTCGACAAAGCGATCGAAGGTCTCGCCAAGGCGCTGGAGCAACCCGCCCACGCGGTCGTAGGCCTCGGCGGCGGCACGGGAGGGGAAATCATTCTGCGCGCCATGCGCTCGCTCCCCATCACGTTCCCGAAGCTTTTGATCACCACGCTGCCCTTTGATCCGCGCGTGGCCATCGCCGATAATTCCATCGTTCTGGTGCCCACACTCATGGACATGTGCGGGCTCAACGCGACTCTCCGCGAGGTGCTGGAGAATGCCGCAGCCATGACCGCCGGCCTCTGTGCCACCCGCCGAAAAGCGGCTGCCTGCGTGGCCAAGCCTTCCGTGGCGATCACCGCGCTGGGCGCCACGGAAGGGGCGGTTGCGCCTTTGGTGGAAAAGGTCCGCGCCCACGGGCACGAGGCCACCGTCTTTCACGCCAACGGATACGGGGGCGCAGCTTTCGCGCGTTTTGCTGATCGCGGCGCTTTCCACACCATCGTCGATCTGACGCCGCACGAGATGACGCGCATGATGGTGAACGGCGCCCATGTGGACATGCCGCGCCGCTTCTCCGCGGCGCCCGACGTGCCACGCGTGACGCTACCCGGTGCGATGAATTTCGTAGGCCTCGGCCAGAAATCCCTCATGCCCCAGCACTACCTCAAGCGGCCCCATTACGAGCACAGCGGCATGTTCACCCATGCCAAACTCAGCACGGGCGAGATGTTCGAGGTGGCGACAGAGCTCGCCCAAGGTCTCAACAAGCTCACCGCGCCGCAGACCCTCATCGTGCCCATGGGCGGCTTCTCGCATCATGACCGCCCCGGCGGCGCGATCGAGGATCGGGAGCTCCGCCAAGTCTTCCTGACCGCCGTGAAAGGCGTGCTCAGCGACCGCGTCGATCTGCAAGTGATCGATGCTCACCTCTTTGACCCCGCAGTGACGAAAGCCATTGCTGCGGCGCTTCCGCAAACATTCTCGAAAGCCCACGCCCATGCCTAGCTATCCCGATCTCGATGCCAAAAAAGACGCGCTGATCGCTACCGCGCGGCGCTGCTTTGACGTGGGGCTTCAGACGAACGCAGGTGGGAACCTCTCCGTGCGCCTCGATTCAGCGGATGCCATCGTGATCAAGCCGTCGGGCGTGGGGTTTGCCGAATGCACGCGCGATAACCTGCAGGTCGTGCATCTTGATGGCACCATCGAGCCGTCGGAGCACAAGCCGTCGAAAGACCTCGGTTTCCACCTCGATCTCTACCGTGTGCGCGCGGACATTCGCGCCGTGGTGCATTGCCATTCCCCCTGGGCCACAGGCTACGCCAGCGCAGGGCTAGAGATCCCCTGCCTGACTGTTCAGACCATCGAGAAGATCGGGCGCATGCCGCTCATCCCGCTCTCCGCCGCCGGTGGACCGCAGACCGAGGTCGAGATCAGCCCCGTTTTCCGCGACCCCAAGGTGGTGGCGGCAGTGCTCGCAAACCATGGCACGATCGGCGTGGGATCAACGCTCATGAAGGCGCAGTATCTCGCGGAGATAATTGAGGAAACGGCCCACATCGCATTCGTACGCGATACGCTGATGGCCGCCCACGGAAAGACAGCCGCCGACCTGCCGCAATACGGCACCGCCGCCGACGCGCGGGAGGCTGTGGCCGCCGGCTAGCCTTTAGTCTTCGGGGGCGAGCGTCACGTCGAACGCGACGTGGAGGAACGGCTCGTTGACCTTTCCAGACAGTGCCATCCCCTCTGGGAAAGCCTCCGCCGGACGCTCATCGTAATGCATCACCAGATCGTTGCGCACGCCAAAGACCGTGTCCTGATCGAGGTAGGGATCATCATCGGGGAAGACTTCGGTGACGAGCGGTTTAAAGCCCGGTGCTGTCACGATGTAATGCAGGTGCGACGGCCGCCGGGGATGGCGCCCGCAGGCCCGCAGAATATCACCCACCGGCCCGTCTGACGGGACGGTGTATTCCACCGGCTTCACCGTCGTGAAAGCATAGCGCCCGTCGTCGCCCACCGTCATCAGCCCGTGGAAGGAGTAGGTGTCCTGCTCCTCATCCTGGCTTGCATAAAGCCCGTTGGGCGCGGTCTGCCAGATGTCGATCTCAGCCCCCGCAATGGGCGTGCCGTCCGTGCTTTTGATGACGCCCTCAGCCAGAAGGATCGGCCCGCCATAGTGGCGCTTCATGTCGCCGCCGACCTCCAGAGGGGGCGCACCGGACACGTGGAACGGCCCCAGCACCGACGACAGCCCCAGCACGTCTGAGCCCAGCACGAATTCATGGCGATCCTCGCTCTCGATGCCGGCGCACCCCTCCATGAAGGCGATGCCCGCGCGCCATTCCTCGTGGGTCAGCCCCACCTCTTTGGCGAAGCCATGCAGATGTTTGACAAGCGATCCCATGATCTCGCGCATGCGCGGGTCCGTGTCGTCCGACAGGTAACCCATGAACACCTCGGTGATGTTGTCTTTGGTCACGCTACGCATGGCTGGCTCCTTAGATCAGGGCGAGGCTTAGGATGGGGAATTCGATCAGAATGAAGAGGATGATGAGCATCACGAAGGCGAATGGCAACGCGCCGAGGAAGACATCCTTCAGTGATATCCGGTCGTCGTCGATCGTCGATTTGATCACGAAACACGATATCCCTAACGGCGGGATCAAAAGTCCGATCTCGGCGCCGACCACAGTGATGATGCCAAACCAGATGAGCGACAGATCCATCGCCTCCACAAGCGGCAGGAAGAGGGGGACCACGATCAGGATGATTGACGCGGTATCGAGGAGCGTGCCGAGGAAAAGCATCAGCACCACGTAAAGCAGCATGATCGTCCAGAAGCTCGCTGAATTGCCGGCGAGGATATCTTGCAGCTGATTGGGCAGCCCCGCGAGGCCGAGCATCCGCGAATAGATCGAGGCCGCGGTGATGAGGAAAAGGATCGCCGCGGTGATGTGGCCCGTTTCGAGCATTGCATCCCAGAAGGTCTTTACGGTCATCGTGCGCCGTACAAGCGCGATGATCAGCGCCACAAGCGCGCCCGCTGCACCGGCCTCAACAGCGGTGAGCCAGCCCGTATAGATGCCGCCCAGAACGATAGTGATCAGCAAGAGGGTAGGGAGCGTCTTTGAGGCGATCTCACGCGGGCTCATCCATTCGGTATCTTCGATGCGGCGCCCGCCCACGAAACCCGGCGTGAAGCGGCCCATGAACCAGATTGCGATCACGTAGGCGATGGCGAGAAAGATGCCCGGGATCACGCCTGCAAGGAACATGTCGCCCACCGATTGCTCGGCGGTGAAGGAGTAGATGATCAGCATCGCCGAGGGCGGGATGATCATGCCCAGAACGCTCGATCCCGCGACGACGCCCACGGCAAAGCGCGGGTTATACTCCTGCGCCATCATCTGCGGGACGGAGACTTTGGTGAAGACCGAGGCCGAGGCGATGGACGATCCTGTGACCGCTGCGAAAACGGCATTTGCGCCCACTGTCGCCATCCCGATGCCACCTTTCACTTTTCGAAAGCGCATCGTCATGACTTCATAGATATCCCTGCCTAACCCGGCTTTTGAGACTATGAGCCCCATGAAGGTGAAGAGGGGGATCGTGGCGAAGGAATACTCCATCGCGCTGTCGGCGACGGCGATCTTCAGGAGGTTCAGCGCCAGCGTGAAGTTGTCCCGCATCAACCAGATGGAGACGAAGCTCACCACGCCCAAAGCCACTGGGATGTAGACGCCCGAATAGATCAAAAAGACGATGGCGACGACGCTGATGAGGCCGATTTCGATGGGCGTCATGGTGCGTCCTCGTGCTCGGGCATGCGCACCAGGGCAGGGCGGTCGTAGCCGTTGATGACCTTTAGGACAAAGATCAGACAGGCGAGCGCCGTGCCCACTGTGATTACCAGCTTCACCGGCCACCAAGGCAGCGTGAAGAGGCCTGGGACGCCAAAGTAATCCTGCGTGTCCCACATGTGCAGGAACTCCGGATAGGTCACATAGGCGATCAGGAACATGAAGATGGCGGAGACGGCATTGATGATGCGTCTCACGCCAGCGGCCGCGCCGGGGCTCCGTGAGTGGAGTATGTTGAGGAACCCGTCGGACCGGGTGAGACGGTCCACCCGGCACACGTCAGCAAGCTGTAGGAAGACGATGAGCACCACCGAGAACTGAACCATCTCGTAGGTGCCTTTGAGCGGGGACGAGAACACGCCGCGCGCAATCACATCCACGTTTAAAAGCGCGACCAGCGCCAAGACTACCAAAGTGCCCAGAGCATTGGCCGCGATAGCCAGGGCGTTGGTCGCGCGGGTGAGGCCCGCCATGAGGGTGGTTAGCACGGCGGGTCCGTCCGATTATTCGGCTGCCCAGTCACGCACAGGCGTGTAACCGGCATCTTTGAGCTTGGCGAGGTAGGCGTTCAGCATCGCGTCACCGTCTTCGCCATTGCCGTTAAGCGTTGCAGCCCATTCCTGCGCGATGTTAGGCATCGCGTTGGCCCAGGAGGCGCGGTCGTCAGCGCTCACTTCCACGATCGTGCCGCCGCCATCGACAATGCCTGGTGCGAGGCCTCGGCACGGTCCATGACGATGCCTGCGACGTGGTCGCGGTAGGCGATGGCCACCTCTTGCAGGACACCCTGAACCTCTTCAGGCAGCTTGACCCAATAGTCGGCATTCACAGTGATGGTCTTGGAGTTCACCGCGCCGAGATCAGCGCGCAGCATGTAAGGCGCCACTTCAGAGATTTTGAACGTCGCCGCAGATTCCGGCCACAGCATCCCGCAGTCCACGAGGCCTGTCTGGAGCATGTTATAGAGGTCCGTCAAACCACCACGCACACCGGCGGCATCCTTGATGCCTTCGAGGTAGCGCAGGTTCAGGCCCGCACCGGCAATCTTGCGACCCTCAAGGTCCGAGACCGAGCTCACCGGGTCCGAGCAGAACACCTGATAGGTGTCGAGCACGACGCCCGTGGCCAGATAGACTTGGTTTTGCGCCTTGAACTCGTTGTTTATCGCCGGGAATTCGCGGGCAATCTCGTCCAAGGCCTTGGCCACCGAGCGGGCGTCAGAGGCCACGAACGGGGTGGAGCCCGAGATACCCTGTGAGGGCAGCTTCGAGGAATGGAAGATCGTCGTCACGATGCCGATGTCGCCCAGGCCCAGCTGCACGCCTTCCAACACGCCTTTGGGTTTGACGATGGAGCCACCATAGTTCTCCTGCCAGTTCGTCTCGTAATTGCCGGCCTCGGCGAGACGCTTGTCGACCTCGGGGATAAAGAAGTTCGTGAACTCCTTCACCCAAAGGGCACGCGCAGGATAGCCGTCGATGACGACCGCGCTGATCTTTTCCGCCGCAGCTACCGGGGCCGCGCTCAGCGCCGCCAAGGCGGCGGCGAGTAGCGTCTTTTCATTGGTCTTCCTCCCAATTTCATGGCCCTTTCGCGGGCCTATTCATCACGCGAAATCACAGACCTGATCGAAGCTAAACCGGGGCAGCTTCTGGAAGAGAGCCGCCTCGTCGGCGTAGCCGATGTTGAGTGGAAAATTGGATTTCAGAGAGGTGCCCGCGAAGAACTCCTCATCCACCACCTGGTTCGAGAACCCCGACATCGCGCCCACGTCGAGGCCCAGTGCGCGGGCCGCGATCATCAGATAGGCGCCCTGCAACGTGCCATTGCGGTAGGCCGTTTCGGCGATATGGGTGTCCTTGCCCTCAAAGAAGTGGCGGCGGTCCTCATGCGGGAAAAGCTCCGGCAGATGGGTCCAGAATTTGAGATCATGGGCCACGATCGCGGTGACCGGCGCGCCTGCCATCTTGGCCAAGTTGGCGGGTTTGAGTGACTTGGCGAGGCGCTCTTTGCCTTCCGCACTGCGCACCCACACGATCCGCGCAGGCAGCGTATTCATCGACGTGGCGCCCGCGATCATGATCTCGAACATCTCATGCAGAAGCTCGTCGGCGACGGGCTGGTCCGTCCACGCGTAGTGCGACCGTGCTTCCCGCAGGATCAGGTCGATGGAATCCTCCGACAGGCGCCCAATACGGACCTTCAACGCGCGGTGATCGTCCTGCGCCTCGGCGCGTGCCGCGTCGAGCGCTTCTCCCACAGGCGCGTTCATTGTGCAGCGACCTTCTGAGCGACCTCATCAATGATCGGGCTCGCGCAGATGCCGATGCCTTCGATTTCGATCTCCACCGTCTCGCCGGGCGTCAGCCAGCGCGGCCCGGGCTTCTTGGCATGGCCCACACCCGGTGGGGTGCCCAGCGCAATCATGTCGCCGGGTTCGAGCGTGGTGTATTCCGAGATGATGGAGACAGCCTTCGCCGCCCCCCAGATCATGTTGGAAGTGTTGGAGCTCTGCAGGATTTCGCTGCCCACACGGCTCTCGATCTTGAGGCCCGCCGCGCCGTTGGGCAGTGCATCCTCGGTGACCACGTAAGGCCCAATCGCTCCGGTTGAATCGAAGTTCTTGCCGGGCGTCTACTGATGCGTCTTGCGTTGGTATTCGCGAACCGACCCATCGTTGAAGACGGTATAGCCAAAGACATGAGAAAGTGCGTCGGCCTCTGAGATATGGCGCCCACCCTTGCCGATGATCAGCATGAGCTCCGCCTCATAGTCCAGCGTCTCCGAACAGGAGGGCCGCACCATCGGCTGGCCCGCGGCCATGATCGAATTGCGGCCACGCATGAAGAGGGCAGGGTAATCCGGGATGTCGTAGCCACCTTCCTTGATGTGCTCGACGTAGTTAAGGCCCAGACAGATGATCGTGCCGGGCGCCGCCACAGGCAGCGCAGGGGTCAGCGAGGCCACAGGCACGCGCGGCGCACCGCTCGTGTCGGGCGCAAGCGCGGGATCGTGGATCAGCGCCATAAGGTCGCTGCCGATGGCCAGGTTCAGCGCCGTCAGGTTCACCGCATCGTCGCCCTCAATACCGAAAACAGCGGTTTCGCTTTCGATGGCTGCAACGAGGTACTTCACGGCGCGACTCCCAGGAATTCTTGTCAACTTGCCCTAAAGCTGACTACAATCGGACAATGAGTCAATAAATATCGATATTTTGGGGGGTCGCATGGTTTCGTGGGCAGATTACAAATCGCAAGCACAAGCACGCGGCGCATTGGCGCTGGAGCTCTTCGTGGCCGTCAGCACCCCCGTCAAACCCCCGGAGGAGGTCAAAGCCGTCCTTCCAGACCATCTCGCTTACCAGGCCGAGCTTGAGCGCAAAGGTGCCCTTGCCTTTGCGGGCCCTATGTCTGACGAGACGGGCGAGCATATGCAGGGGACAGGAATGATCGTTTACAGGGCCGAAAGCCTCGAGGCCGCGCGCGCGCTGACCGAGGCCGATCCGATGCACGCGCAAGGCGCGCGGTCGTTCACGTTGCGCCGCTGGCTCATTAACGAGGGATCGCCGACGCTCAGCGTCGGCCTCTCCACCGGCAAAGCGCGGATGGAGTGATGAACGTCCTCGATTTCAATGACGGCAAGGAAACCTCTGCCACCCAGGGCGCGTACCTTCGCCTGCGCGAGCTCATCCTTAATGGCCAGCTGAAGCCCGGCGAGAAACTGAAGATCGAACAGCTCCGCGGGCTTTTGAACACCGGCGCGAGCCCTGTGCGCGAGGCGCTCAGCCTGCTCACCTCCGACATGCTCGTCGAACGGCTCGACCAGCGCGGCTTCCGCGCCGCGCCCGTGTCGCGCAGCAACTTCAACGAGATCCTCATGCTCCGCTGCAATATGGAGGAGGAGGCCCTGCGCGCTTCCCTCGCCAATGCGGATGCAGCTTGGGAAGAGGCCCTCGTCCTCGCCCATCACCGGATGCAAAAGGCCTCGAAACAGCGCTCGTCTGATTTCGAACTCGCCCACAAAGCGTTCCATATGGCGCTTTTGGCGAAGGCCGATCTGCCGCTGCTCGCGCGCTATTGCGACCAGCTCTACGACCTCAACATTCGCTACCGTTTTCTCGCCGCGGGCGTCTCAAGCTACGGCGAACGCTCCATCGAGGCCGAGCATCAAGGCATCTTCGAAGCCGCGCTCGAGCGCAACGCAGACCTTGCCGCGCTCCTCCTGAAAGATCACTACAAACGCACAGGGCAGTACCTTGGTCGCCAATTTGAAGACTGACGTCTCGATTGTCGGTGGGGGCCCCGTCGGCCTCCTTCTAGCCATTTTGTTGGGGAAACAGGGGCGCGATGTCGTCCTCGTGGAGCGCTATCCGGAGATCTACCAGCGCCCGCGCGCGGTGACGATGGACGCAGAAGTGGCGCGCATTCTCGCCACGCTGGGCATCGACGTGGACAGCGACCCGGGCTTCGAGAACCACAAAGAGCTCTATTACTGGAAGAACGCCCAGCTCGAAAATCTCCAGATCGTCGATTGGGAGAGCCTGGCCCCTTCGAGCTGGCACGTCACCTATTGGTTCAACCAGCCGGACCTTGAGGCACGCCTCTTTGCCATGGCCGCCGACTATCCTTCTGTTCGCGTGCTGCGCGGGTGGGAGGCCGTGGCCCTCGTCCAGGACGACAGCTCCACTACGCTCACCGGCGCCAATGGCGACACCATCGAGGCGCAATTCCTCGTGGGCGCGGACGGCGCCAACAGCTTTGTGCGCGAGGCGCTGGGCCTGCCGGTCGTCGACAAGGGCTATTTCTTCGACTGGCTCATCCTCGATATGATCCCAGAGGCGAGCTACAAGACCTCCCCCGCGCAATGGCAGCTCTGCGACCCGAAACGCCCCACGACCATCGTGCCCGGCGGCCCCGGTCGCCGCCGGTGGGAGTTCATGGTGCTCCCCGGTGAAGACGCGGACGCGCTCGCCAGCGAGGAAAGCGCGTGGCGCCTTCTCGAACCATGGGGGCTCAGCCCCGAGAACGCGGAGCTTGAGCGCAGCGCCGTCTACCGTTTCCAAGCCCGCTACGCTGACAAATGGCGCGCCGGGCGCTGCCTTATCGCCGGAGATGCGGCCCACCTCATGCCACCCTTCGCGGGCGAAGGCATGTGCGCGGGGTTGCGCGACGCTACCGCGCTCGCATGGCGTCTGGGCGGGCTTCTCGATGGGTATTTCTCGGACCAAGTGCTCGACAGCTACGAGAGCGAGCGCAAGGAGCACGCCAAGCACTACATCCAGTTCAGCCAGGACCTGGGCGACATCATCTGTATCGCCGATGAGGCCAAGGCAGCAGAGCGTGACGCACGGATGATCGCTGACCTCGAGGCCAGAGGCGGCGCGCCGATTACGGGCGATCTCGTGGAGCTGGGCGAGGGCGCTTGGATCAAGTCCCCCACAGCCGGCGAGCTATCCCCTCAAGGCGTTGTGCGCTTCGAAGGGCGCGAAGACCGCTTCGACCAAGCGGTGGGCCACGGCTGGTTTATCCTGTCCTTGAAGGGCAGCGCGGACGGACTGCTGACGCCCGCAGGAGGCCGCATGGTCGCGTCTCGGCGGGCGTGTGCTCTCCGTGGGAGAGTTTGAGCCGCAAGACACGACCTATGCCGAATGGGGCGCGGATTACGTGATCCTGCGGCCAGATTTCTATACCGCCGCCACCGCAACTTCAGCGCAGGAATTGCGCGGCCATCTCGACACGCTTCTCCTCGCGCTCGCCTAAGAAGAGAGGTGAGAGGGCAGGTCGCGCCCGTCCGCGGCCACCTCGGCGTCATCCCAGTGCGCGATGAAAATGCCCGGCGGCTCGCGCCCGTCGGTCATCTTCTCGATCGTCGCCGCGTCTCGCGTGATCCGCGCATGATGCTGGCGCGTCCAAGCGAAATGCAGCTCCCTCAGCCGCGCGATCTCTCCCGCGAATGCGGGGTTATCGCCCAGATCGTGTAGCTCACCCGGGTCGGTCTCCAGATCAAAGAGCATGGGCCGCATCGTTTCTGCATGGACGTATTTCCAGCGCCTATCGAAGACCATCGTCAGCCGCGCATCGCGCTCGCTCACGCCCACAGCCCGGCGGGCATCGCGCGTGGCGTAATCGTATTCGGAGATACAGTGATCGCGCCATTCCACGTCCTGCCCGTGGAGCAGCGGCACGAGCGATCGCCCCTCGTAGATATGAGGCAGGCCCGCGCCGCTGAAGAACTCCTGAAACGTCGGCGCCAGATAGATCCCTTCGACAAGCTTGTCTGTGACCGTCCCCCGTGTCTCGTCGGCCTCGGCCCGCGGGTCATAGACGATCAGCGGCACCCGGGCCGAGCAGTCGAAGAAAAGGTCCTTCTCGCCCAGCCAATGGTCGCCCATGTTGTCTCCGTGATCCGAGCAGAAGACGATCATCGTGTCCTCCATCCGCCTGCTTTCCTCAAGAAACGCGAAGAGGCGCCCGAGCTGGTCGTCGAGCTCCTTGATGAGCCCCATATGGACCGGCCCCACCGTGTCCCGCACATCCTCGCGGGAGAACGTCTTGCAGATGCGCGTCTCTTGCCAGCTTTTCATGAGAGGGTGGGAGTGCTCGCCGTCCCGCCGGTTCACAGGCGGCATATCGGCGGCGGAATACATGTCGTTGTAAGGCGCAGGCGCGAGATACGGCCAATGAGGCTTGATGTAGCTCAGATGGCAGAGCCACGGCGCATTGCCTTGGGCCTCAATGAACTCGATCCCCCGTGTGGTGAGCCACGCTGTCTCCGAATGCTCCTTCGGGACGCGGGCGGGCAGGGGGGCGTTCTCAAGCACCCAGCCAGACTTCTCTGAGCCATCGGGGCCGATGGCGGTGTTGGCCCACTCCTCCCACGGCACGTCGCCGCCATATCCATGGCTGCGCAAGTAGTCCTCGTAATCCTCGGCATGGCGCCCGGGGTAGTTGATGGCGTTTGTGCCGTCATCGCGCACGAAAACGTCGAACCCGCATTCCGCCACCCGCGCGCCGATTTCGCTCCTCGGATCAAGGCCCAGCCGCGCCATCCCCTCGCGATCCGGGATCATATGCGTCTTGCCCACGAGGTGGGAGGAGACGCCGATGTTTCGCAAGTGATCGCCCATCGTGGGCGTGCCCACCGCCAGGGGAAAGCCATTCCACGTGGCCCCATGAGACCGCACATAGCGGCTCGTGTAGAACGACATGCGCGACGGCCCGCAGATGGGCGATTGCACATAAGCGCGGTCAAACTGCACCGATTTCGACGCTAAACGGTCGATATTGGGCGTGTCGATATGGCTGGCGCCATAGCAGCTCAGGTAATCCCAGCGCAGCTGGTCGGCCATGATCCAAAGGACGTTCATTTCGGCGCCATGTAGTTGCCCTCGGCCTTGAGGGTTTCGATATTGACCTCTTCGCGAGCCATGGCGCGCTGCACGGCGGGGCGTGCGTCGCTGAGTTCGCGGTGCCGGCGGATGTTGGGGAAGGGAGCGTCGGGGTAACCCACGCCCAGACAGCGCGTCCACACCCAGTAGAGATAGCCGTCTACGATGGACCACTGATCGCCATACCACCACGGGCCATCCTCAAGGCGCGCGTCGATCATCTTCATGATCTTGTCCATGTCCTGCATGCCTAAGGGGCGCACCGTCTCGAAGGAGGCCTTCTCGTCCGGGATGAACTTGATGGGCATCGCGATCCGCGTAACCGTCGGATGCACCGTGGCCGAAAAGAAGGCGAGGTCTGCGGTTTGCTTCAGCTTCTCAAGACCGCTGGCCGTGGGCATCAGGTTCGCCTCCGGGAAGGCATCCGCGATCCACGTCAGGATGGCCACGTTCTCCGTGAGCGGCGCGCCATCGATCAGGAGCGTTGGTACCTTGCCCTTGGGGTTTATCGCCAGAAATTCGGGCGTCTGCTGCTGGCCTGCGGCGGTGCGGATCAACTCCGTTTCGAAGGTGGCGCCAGCCTCCTCCAACGCGATCGTCGGAACGCGTGCACAGGTGTTCGGTGCCACGAAAAGTTTCAGGTCAGACATGGGCCCCCCATAAATATCGATTTTTTCTATGATATCTCGAAAAAGGCCCTAGGCTAGTACTGAGGCACCGAAGAAACAAAATATCGGGCCGAAGAAATTTAATGTGCGCATCATCAAGGGAGGATTGATGATGACAATGAAGAGCCTCGTACGAGCTGGTATCGTCGCGATGTTTGCCACAAGCGCAGCTGCCCAAAGCATCCTGACCGCCGAGACGGCATCGCCCAATTCCGCGCCCGGGATCTCCATTATCTCGCTGAGCGAGGCTGCCGCCAAAGAGGGCGTTGCAGATATTCAGGTTACCGCCGGTCAGACGCTGACGAACTCCGTCCAGAACGTCGCCGAGGGCAAGACGGACATCGCCGCCGCGCCCTACATTCTGCCGTTCCTGTTGTCGCGCGGGGTGGGCCCCTATGCGAGCCTTGGCCAGGAAACGGGGGCAGAGCTCGCCGGCCAGCTCGCCGCGCTCTACACCTACCGTATCTCGGTGCAGGGCCTCTATGCCTATGATAGCGAAGGAATTTCTGGCTGGGACGGGCTTGAGGGCAAGACCATCTTCAACGGCCCGCCACGCGGTGCCGCGCTCACCAACGCGCGTCTCCTGATCCGCACCGTGACCGGCCTTGAGGAAGGCACGGGCTACACCGGCGTTCAGGTGAACTGGGGACAGGCCGTGAAGACGATCCAGGACGGCTCCGCCGATGCGTTCGTTCTGCCGCAGGCTTTCCCGGATCCTCGGGTCAGCGCAGGCCTTGCCTCCGGTAACATGACCGTCTGGTCGATGCCCAAGGACGTCTTCGAAAGCGAGGCCTTCGCCAAGGTCGCCGCACTTCCCGGCACCGTGCCCGTCACGATCCCCGTGGCTGATGCAGGCTATGGCGATGGCGTCACCATCGTCTCTGAAGATGACATGATCCGTGGCCCCGGCACCGTGGGCGCCGACCTCGTGAACGTGTCGATGGAGTTCGACACGGCCAAAGCGCTCACCGCCGCCTTCATCAACAACATCGAAAGCATCTACCACGCCAAGGCGCCGTTCATGCCCGGTGTCTGGCATGGTGAGACTGATCCCGCCCTCACCGACATGTGCGGCAATAACCCGGTCAAGTACCACCCCGGTGCCGTCGCTGCCTGGGAAGAGGCTGGCTACACGATCCCTGATTGCGCAAAGTAATCGTGAGGCAACGCTAAAAGACCGGGCGGCGCCAAACCGCCCGGTCCTTTTGTGAGGGGACCATGGAAGAGAATCAGAGCAACGGATTGTCGGACAAGCTCGTCTACGTACTGGCGCTCGTCATGGTGCTGGTGGGGCTCGTAAACTCCACGCCCGGCATCCCCGGCTACGACGATCTGGCCGCGCGCATCGCGGGCAACGGCGCGCAGTTCCGCAAATTCGCGTTCGAATGGTTCTACCCCATCTTCTTTTCGCTGATGATGGTCATCGTCGCGCTCAAGCATTCCATGTGGAAATCATGGGTAGACAAGACACCCACCCGGCGCCGGCTCGGGCTCATCCTCGATTTCGCGCTGGTGCTGACGGCCTTGATGATCTCCATCACTTACTTGGTGGAGATCGAGGCCGTCTGTCTGGCCGACCGCATCACCGGCGACCGCGCCCGCCTCATCCAAGAAAGCCTCGCCTCTGCCGCCGCTTTCAATGAGAGCCTCGGGCTGCCCGCGCCCTCCACAGTCGAAGACCCGCAGTGTCTGAACACCACAGGGCCTTGGCTCGTGGCCATCGTGGGCTTCGCGATCATTGTTTTCCTCAGCTACAACATCAAGGTTTGGGGCCTGCCGCTGGTGCTCGTGGCGATCCTGATGGCCACCTACACCATCGTCACCGTCCTCGTCTGGTGCGCCTACGGCGTCGAGGACATCAACAAGTATTTCGTGACCAAACTGGCTGGTGAGCCGCGCATGTTGGCCGATGGTCGGCCGCGTGTGCACGACGTCCTCGTCAACAACCCGTCCGGCCTTCTGGGCCGCTTCATGGACATCGTGCTCAACACGATCTTCCCGTACCTCGTGCTGGGCTCGCTCTTTGGATCGTCGGCAGGGGGCAGGTCTCTCATCAAGCTCGCCTTCCGCTGGACGCGCAATCTGCGCGGCGGGCCAGCGCACGCGGCCATCGTGAGCTCGGCCATGTTTGGCACGATCTCCGGCGGGCCCATGGTGAACGTGCTCTCCACCGGCGTGCTAACGATCCCGATGATGCTCAAACGCGGCTTTTCCAAGGTCTTCGCTGGCGGGGTAGAGGCAGCGGCCTCCTCAGGTGGCTCCATCATGCCGCCCGTGATGGGCGTGGCGGCCTTCGTTTTGGCCTCGCTGACGGCGGTGCCGTACTCATCGATCATCGTGGCCGCGATCATCCCGGCGCTGGCCTATTTCCTCTGCCTTTTCCTGTCGGCCGTGTTCCAAAGCCGGAAGCAAAACATCACCGCCATCGGCAAGATCACCGAGGACATGGTGCTCGAGCGTCAGGATTACCTGAACCTGATGATGATCTTCGGGCCGATCCTTCTGATCCTCATCCTGCTATTGACGCCGAAAGACGCCGTGGGCTGCGGCCTCCTCGGGGGTATCCTCGGCGCCGAGCGCACCTTCACCGATGGCCTGTGCCAAGTGCAGTCACTCAGCTGGTTCCAGCAAGCCGTGCAGAACAGCGCGGGCGCGGCAGGGGCGGCGGGCTGGTGGGCTGTGATGCTGCTTCTGGTGCTGCTCTTCCTTGACCCGGAAGCGCGCGCAAAGCCCCGCAAGATCATGGACGCGATGTCGGGCGCCGGTATCCTGATCTCCACGCTCTACCTGATGTTCCTCGCCGTCTCGATCATCGACTTCTGTCTCAGCTTCACCGGCCTGCCGGTCTTCTTGTCGCTTGATGTGCTGGCGTGGCTCAACAGCCTGAATTTGGGCTCGGGGGGATCCTACCTCTTCCAGTTCGTGGCGCTGCTTTTGACGATGATCCTCGCGGTGCTGCTCGGCATGGGCATGCCCGCCGTGCCTGCCTACATCAACGCCGCGCTTCTTATGAGCCCGGTGCTCGCGGGCCTCGGCCTCAGCCTCTTCACCGCGAATATGTTCATCTTTTACTTCGCGGTGGCCTCGGCCATCACGCCGCCTGTGGCGCTCGCGGCCTTTGCGGCGGCCACCATCACGAAGGCCGAACCCATGGCCACCGGCTTCTCCGCCGTGCGCTCTGGTATCGTGATGTTTGTCGTGCCCTTCATCTTCGCCTTCTATCCGGAGCTCCTCCTCATCGAGGTCGCCCAGATCGACCCGCAGAGCCCGGGCGGACGCGGCTACCTGCCGGGCTATGACGGGCAGTTCTATCTGGGCGCGTTTGTGCTGCTGATCCTGCGGCTCATCGTGGCGCTATACCTGCTATCCTCCGCGCTCGCCCGCTATGACGCCCGCGCACTGCCAATTTGGGAGGTGTTTGTGCGCCTCGCGCTCGCCGCGCTCCTTCTGATGAAGCTAGAGGTCATCTGGATCGGGGCGGCCGTGGCCACCGTGGCCCTTCTGGTCCTGCATCGGCGCGGGGGCGCGCGTGCAGCAACGGCCTAGCTTCATCCTCTTCATGACCGATCAGCAGCGCGCTGATCATCTGGGCTGCATAGGCCACCCGGTGCTGCAGACACCCCATATCGACGCGCTGGCCGATCAAGGCACCGTCTGGGATCGCTTCTATGTGGCAAGCCCCGTCTGCATGCCCAACCGCGCGAGCTTCATGACCGCGCGCATGCCCGCCTCGCACGGGGTGCGCATGAACGGCATCCCGCTCGACAAACGCAACGTGACTTTCGTAGAGCTTTTGCGGGAGGCGGGCTACAAAACCGCCCTCATCGGCAAGAGCCACCTGCAGACGTTTTCGGGCAAAGAGGGGCAGCTCAAACGCCCTGATACGCGCGAGGGTTTTCACAAAGCTAAAGGGCAGGCGTCGGAGGCGGTGCGCCACGACCTCGCCAGCTACCGCGTCGAAGACCCCCGTGAAGACAAATGCTTGCCGGAAGGCCCATACTACGGCTTCGACCACGCAGAGCTCGTCACCTACCACGGCGACGCCTGACGCGGGAACTACCGTGAATGGCTGCTGGAGAGGGAGCCTGAGGCCGACAGCTTGCTCGGCGCGGCCAACCAGCTCCCCCACGATTACACCTGCCCGCAAGCCGTCCGCACCGCCCTCCCGGAGGAGCATTATTCCACCTCCTGGGTCGCGGACCGCGCTGTGGCGTGGCTGGAAGAAAACGCGGAGGACGGGCCCTTCTTCCTCATGGTCTCCTTCTCGGACCCGCACCATCCCTTCAACCCGCCCGGCAAATATTGGGACATGTATGACCCCGGCGACATGGCCGTGCCCCCCGCGCTTGAGCAGGATTGGCAACCGCCACCCCACGTGGCAGCCATTCACCGCGCCCGCGCAGAGGGGCGCGCCAAGCTCGGCGGCATGGGCGCCATCGGAACCACAGCGCGGGAGGCGCAAGAGGCGCGTGCGCTCAGCTGTGGCATGGTCTCCATGATCGACGATGCCGTGGGCCGCGTCCGGGCGGCAGCGGGCAGCTCCGAAGTCACCATCTTCACCACCGATCACGGCGATCATCTGGGCGACCACGGAATGCTCTTCAAAGGCCCTGCCTGCTATGAGGAGATCACCCGCGTGCCCATGATCTGGCACGATCCCGCAAACCCGGAGGCCCGCCGCACCGACGCGCCGGGCTAAACGATCGACATCGGCCCCACGATCCTCGAACACGCCCGCGTTGAGCCAGCGCTGGGCATGCAGGGCCAATCGCTCTTCTCCGGCAACCGCGACCGCGCCTTCATCCAATACGACCACCAAGTCCCCAACGCAGGCATCGGCGGCCCGCCCCGCGTGCACACGCTGCGCATGGGCGATTGGCGTATCTCCGTCTTCCACGGAGCCGAGTGGGGGGAGCTCTATGACCTCTCTACCGACCCGGGCGAGCTCGTGAACCTCTGGGACGCGCCGCAGGCGGCTGCTGACAAGGCCCGGATGATGGAGGCGCTCCTCAGGACAGAGATCGCCCATGTGGACACCGCGCCCCATCCTACGGCGATGGCGTAAGCTGCCCTGAAAGACGCGGCCCCACCTGGTCCACGAGGAAATCGATGAAGACGCGCACCTTGGCTGTCAGAACATTCGACTTCGGATAGATCAGCCAAAGCGCTGCCCCATAATCGACGGTGTAGTCCGGCAGCACCCGCGCGAGACCTCCGGCACCGATCTGCCGCGCCATGCTCCAGAGCGCGTTGACGGAGAAATCGGCACCCGCAAAGCTCGCCTCCCGCAGGCTCGCGCCGTCATCTACAATTAGGCGCGACCCGCTTGCCCTTGGACCGAAGGTGCCATCCTCCGGCCCGCTCAGCCGCTTTGGGGCGAGGCTCTGAAAAGCGATCAGGCGGTGGTCGGCCAGATCAGCAGGCCCCTCCGGCACACCATGGGCGGCGAGGTAATCGGGCGAAGCGCAGAGGATCCGCTGATCCTCCGCCAGCTTGCGGCCCTTCAGGCTCGTGTCATGGGGCGGAGCATTGCGCAGCGCCAAATCAAAGCTCCCCTCGATGAGGTCCTGCTGCGTGTCCGAGAGCCGGAGATCGAGCTCCACCTTCGGGTAAGCCTCCTGAAACCGCGCCACGACCGGCATCAGATAGAGCTGCGCGAAGGTTGAGGGTGCTGCGAACCGCAACACGCCCGACACTTCCGCCTGACCGCGCCCGAGTTCGGCCAATGCTGCATCCTCCTGCGCGAGGATTTCACGCGCATAGGGCGGGAAGGCCTCACCGTCCGAAGACAGGACCACATTCCGCGTTGTGCGATGCAGTAGCTTCACCCCCAGCCCCACCTAAAGCTTAGCGAGCCGCGCTGACGACACCGCAGGCGCAAACCCAAGCTGCCGCCCGTCCTGCGAGATGTTCCGCATCTCCGCCGCCAACACGAAGAGACGCAGGCTCTCGGTGTCCATTATATGCAAATTCAGAATAGTGAGGTCATCATGACCACGTTTATACAGTTTCGCCGGAAAGTTAAGTGGGTATGACGCGGCCGAACTGGCTCCATCAGATTTGGACAAGACCATGAACGACATGTCCCCCCACCGCTTTTCCCGCGCTGAACGTCGGGTTCGACCGAGCCTTCCAGCCCGGCAAGCTCAGCCTCGGGCTCGTGGTGCCGCTCGAAAGCTATGTCTCGGGCCCTGTGCCCACGATGGAGCGGCATCTGGAACGCGCACAGCTCGCCGACAAGCTGGATTATGCCTCGCTCTGGCTCCGCGACGTGCCCTTCAACGTACCGAGTTTCGGCGACGCGGGCCAAACCTTTGACCCCTTCGTCTACCTCGGGCTCCTGAGCGGCACGACTAAGCGCATTAAGCTAGCCGTGGCCTCCATGATCTTGCAACTGCGTCACCCGGCTCATGTGGCGAAGGCGGCCGCCTCGGTAGACCAGCTCTCCGGCGGGCGGCACCTGCTGGGCGTGGCTTCCGGTGACCGGCCCGAGGAATATCCGGCGATGAATATGGGCTATGAAGACCGCGCCGAGCGGTTCCGCGATGCGTTCCACTACATTCGCGGCATAGCGGAGGATTACCCGCAGCTGAGCACCGCCCACGGCAACCTGCATGGCCAGATGGACATGCTCCCGAAACCCACCGGCGCGCGGATCCCGATCCTTGTGACCGGCAGCTCCCGGCAGGCGCCCGCGTGGGTGGCCGAACACGCCGATGGTTGTATCACCTATCCCCGTGGCGCCCCCGATCAGGGCCGCGCCGTGAAGCAATACCGGGATGCCTCCATCGCGCTGACGGGGCAGGACTATCCGGTGATGCAATCGCTCTACGTTGACCTGACCGACGACGATACCGCCCGGCCGACGCCGATCCACCTCGGCTTCCGCAGCGGGGTGGCTTACCTCCGTACCTACCTCGAGGTGCTCGAGGCCGCCGACGTGAACCACGTGGCACTGAACCTGCGCCTGAACCGCGCCCCCACTGAAGAGACATTGGAGCGTATCGCAGACGCGCTTCTTCCCCGTTTTCCCGCCCACGGAGCATGACATGACCGAGACGATCCTCATTACTTGCGCCACCGACGGCATCGGCCTCGAAACCGCCAAACGCCTCGCTGCTGACGGCCACAAGGTGATCCTGCAAGGCCGCAGCCAAGCGAAACTCGACGCAGCGCTTGGCGCGGTGCCGGGCAGCACCGGCGTGCTCGCAGACTTCTCGAAACTCGATGACGTGCGCGCCATGGCAGACGCCGTGGAAGGGCCCATCGACGTGCTCATCAACAACGCGGGTGTCCTGAAAGCACCCACCACGATCACCGAAAGCGGCCTCGATATTCGCCTTGTGGTCAACACCTTGGCGCCCGCTGCGTTGACCGAAGCATTGCTGCCCAAGCTTGCCCCCAACGCGCGCGTGCTGAACCTGTCGTCGGCCGCGCAAGCCAAGGTCGATATCGCAGCCATGGGCGATGGCCGCACGATGGCCGACATGGAGGCCTACGCGCAATCAAAGCTCGCCATCACCATGTGGTCCGAGGAGATGGCCGCGCGTCACCCCGGCCTCGTCTTCATTGCGATCAATCCGGGATCGCTCCTCGCGACCAACATGGTGCGCGAAGGCTTTGGCATCGCTGGCTCCGACATCTCCGTCGGAGCCACATCCTGATCGCGGCGGCCACATCGGACGACTTCGCGGACGCCTCTGGCAAATACTGGGACAACGACAACCGCACCTTTGCGCCGCCTCAGGCTGACGGCACGAATGCGGCGCGACGCATGGCCGTGACGGCAGCTATCGAAGACCTCATCGCCTGACTTGCCTCTGCTGCCTCCCCGCGCCACTCTCACCGCGCAGGAAGGCAGCTCAATGGCATTGAAAAAGACAGCCGCGCAGATGGTCGAAGAGGCCCGCGCGCGCATCGAGGAAGTCGAAACCAAAGATCTGATCGCATTGGTCGAGGATCCGGACACGGTAATCGTCGACATCCGCGATATCCGCGAACGCCAGCGCGGCCACATCCCCGGCTCGGTCCATGCGCCGCGCGGTATGGTGGAATTCTGGGTCGATCCCGACAGCCCCTACCACAAGGACGTCTTCGCCCAAGAGGGGAAGCGCTACATCTTCCATTGCGCCTCGGGCTGGCGCTCCGCGCTCACGGTCGCCACGCTCCAGGACATGGGGTTCGAGGCGGCCCACCTGCGCGAGGGCTTTTCGACATGGGCCGAGCAGGGCGGTCCTGTCACAATCCCTGAAAAGAAATAACTGTGCTAAGCTGCCCCGGAGGAGGAGAGGACCATGACCATTTCTGTTGATCTGTCCCTGAAACCCATCGTGACGGGCTTCTTTGACGACGGATCGAACACGATCACCTACGTGGTGCAGGAACCCGCTGGAGACGCCTGCGCCGTCATCGACCCGGTGATGGAATTCGACCAGGCCCGCGGGGCGCTCACCTTCGAAGGCGCCGATAAGGTTATTGATTTCATTCACGAAAAGGGCCTGCGGACAGAGTGGATCATCGAAACCCATGTCCACGCCGACCACCTGTCCTCCGCGCCGTATCTGCAAGAAAAGCTCGGCGGCAACATCGGCATCGGCGCCAAGGTCATCGACGTGCAGGAGACCTTCGGGAAGGTCTTCAACGAAGGAACCGAATTCCAGCGCGACGGCTCGCAGTTTGACGCGCTCTTTGAGGATGGCGACACCTACAAGGTCGGCGCGATGGAGGCGTTCGCCCTCCACACCCCCGGTCATACGCCCGCCTGTATGGTCCACGTGATCGGCGACGCGGCCTTTGCAGGCGACACGCTCTTCATGCCCGACGGCGGCTCCGCACGCTGCGATTTCCCGGGCGGCGATGCGGGGCAGCTCTATGACAGCATACAGCGCATTCTGGAGATGCCCGACGAGGTGCGCCTCTTTATCTGCCACGATTACGGGCCCGGCGGGCGCGCGATCTCGTGGGAGACGACGGTCGGCGAACAGCGCGCGGCCAATATCCACGTGGGCGGCGGTAAGTCTCGGGAAGAGTTCATCAAATTCCGGACCGAGCGTGACGCGCAGCTCGCTGTGCCAAAGCTCATCCTTCCGTCGCTGCAGGTGAATATGCGCGGTGGTGAGGTCCCGGTGGACGAAGGCGGCAACATGGCGCTGAAGACGCCGATCAACCGCCTCTGAGAGATCCCGCAAAGAGCCGCGCCTGCGCAGGGTCAAGCAACACGCGCCCGCGCGTGGGCAGGCCCTTGATCTGCTCAAGCTCATCCGCCAGCGCCTCAAGCTGCGCGGCCTCCGCCGCAGCACTTTCGCCCTGCGCGATCTTGGCCGTGCCGTCCTGCGCAATCTGAAACTGCCGCGCGAAGGTGGGCAGGAACCGGAAGCCCGCGAAGACCTCCCCCATGCCCGTCACCTTGGCAGCCAGGTCTTTAGCCAGCTCCACCGCCGCCTCTGACCGCGCAATCACTGCCTCCCCCTGCGCCAAGAGAGGGTCGTCAGAGGCCACATGCACCACCCGATCCCGCCGCCCCATCCCATGGGACTGCATCGACAGCCACGCCTCCTGCCAGCTCGACGCCAGGCACGAGTGGCGCGGAAAAACGCAAGCATTCCAATAAGAAGCGCGGGCAATCTCGGCGGAGGCGATCATCTCCTCCACGCCCTGATCACGCCCCAACCAGCCTGCCACGAGCGCCTCTGGCGCCTCGGGGCCAGCCAGCAACCGGGGCAGGGCATAGACATTCACCGCGCTCGATCCGTCTATCGCATTGGCGCCGCGGATCGCCTCCCAAGAGGTGCGCACAAGGATGCCCGCGGCCCCCATCTCCCGCACCCGCGTCATGCGCCGCGCAAACTCCGCCACGCGGCAATTGGGGATCACGTCCCAGCCCGTATGCTCCCCAAAAGCATCGAATTCGAGGATCATCGGCCCCGCCACGCCCTGCGCCACAGGGTTCTCCGGATACTCCGGAAAGTAATCATGGGCCGTGATCTTCACACTCGCCCCCACGCCCGCCCGCGCCACGGCTGACAACATGTCCGACTGCACATCCGCCGTATAGGAGAAATCGCGCACCCAAAGGTCTTTGCCGCGCGCGTGCAGAGGGTCTTTGAAGGCCGCAATCATATCGTCAAAGAACGCCCCGCGATCCAAGGCCGCGCCCTCGGCCATCTCATCGGGCATCGACACGCGGCTCTCGGGCGAGGAGATATTCAGGATCACCCCGCCAAGCCCCGGCACCCGGGCCAATAGATCGACCATCTTGGCGCGGCAAAATGCGGGCCAATCAGCCGTGACGCCACCTGTCAGCTCAGGGTACAACTCCAGTGCGTAGTCGTGGAACGACGGCTCCTTGATCTCGATAAAAAGCCGCGCGCCAAACCGCTCTAGCCGCGTTGCAAGCTCCCCCAGCCACGCCGCCCGATTGCGCACCTTCTTCAGACGCAAATCCGAGACGCCGTAGTTCGCCGTCAGCCCCAGCTGTGTGGCCTCGTCCAGCAGGTCATTTTCGTGCAGAACCAACGCGTTATAGCCCCAGCGCTCCATGATGGGCAGCAGGGGCAGAACCCGCTCGGGCGACCACAGCGTCGCGTCATGCATCTCTAGGCCTACAAATGACATGGCCCGATCAGACCCCGACGCCCCGCGCAAGGCAAGCTCCGCGCTTGCCAAACGCAATTTTCCCTGTTTGGCTGCGTTGGGACAAGAAACAGGGAAGAGACATGGCCGATAAAGAGCAAAAGCCGATCCTCGAGATCAAGAACCTCTCGATCGAGCTGCCCAAAGGTTCGGACCGGAAATACGCTGTCAATGACGTGTCGCTGAACCTGCACCGGGGCGAGATCCTCTGCGTGGTGGGTGAATCCGGCTCCGGCAAATCGGTGATGACCTCGGCCATCATGAATGACGTGCCCGGCCGTCTGACGATCTCCCAAGGTGATGTGATCTTTGACGGGATGGACATGCTGCGCATGCCCGACAAGGAGCTCAACGAGATCCGCGGCGCGCGCATCTCCATGATCTATCAGGAGCCGATGGCCGCCCTGAACCCCTCCATCAAGATCGGCAAGCAGGTCGATGAGGTATTCGAACTCCACCGCCCTGAGATCAAGGCTGAGGACCGCAAGAAAGAGACGCTGAAGCTGCTTGAGCAGATGAAACTGCCGACGCCCCCGCGCATCTACGACAGCTATCCGCACCAGGTTTCCGGTGGTCAGTGCCAGCGTATCGTGATCGCCATGGCGCTCGCCTGTAAGCCCGACATCCTGATCGCGGACGAGCCGACAACCGCGCTCGACGTGACAACGCAGGCCGAAATTCTGCGCCTGATCAATGATTTGAAGGACGTCTACGACAACGCCACCATCTTCATCACGCACGACTTCGGCGTGGTGGCCGACGTGGCTGACCGCGTGGCCGTGATGTGCTGGGGCCGCCTGATCGAAGAGGGTGCGAAGGAACAGATCCTCATGCATCCTGAGAAGCCCTATACGCAGCTCCTCGTGGACGCGATGCCGCTTCTTGAGACGACGCGCACGCCGGACCTCGGTCGCAACGATGCGCCGCTCGTCGAAGTTAAGAACATGCACAAGATCTACGGCTCCGGCCCGAAGCAGGTGCACGCTTTGAACGACGCCTCCTTCATCCTGCGCGCTGGTGAGACGCTGGGCGTGGTGGGGGAATCCGGCTCGGGCAAGTCGACGCTCGCCAAGACGCTGATCCGCCTACAGGAGCCCACCGACGGCGCCGTCATCATAAAGGAAGAGGATTTCTTGGGGAAAACGGGCGACCAGCTCGTCCAGGCCCGCAAAGACATCCAGATGATCTTCCAGGATCCCTATGGCTCGCTGAACCCGTCGCAGACGGTGGGCTACATGATCACCCGCGGCCTCGAGCTGCAGGGGGTCACCAATGCCGACGCCAAGAAGAAGGCGATCGAACTTCTGGAGCAGGTGGGTCTCGGTGAGCCTGCCCTCAAACGCACGCCGCGCAACTTCTCTGGCGGCCAGCGCCAACGCATTGGCATCGCCCGCGCGCTTGCCATGGGCCCCGATGTTGTGATCGCCGACGAATCCGTCTCCGCCCTCGATCTTTCTGTGCAAAAACAGGTGCTTCGCCTGATGAACGACTTGCAGGAGGAATATAAGATGGCCATCATCTTCATCACGCATGACCTGCGTGTGGCCGCGCAGATCTCCGACTACATCACCGTGATGGAGAAGGGCGTGATGGTGGAAATGGGACCGGCGGACGAGGTGTTCAACAACCCCAAGCACGACTACACCAAGAGGCTGCTTGAGGCCGCGCCGGGCCGCGATTGGCATCCGCCGCGCCTGACCGCCGAAGAAGCTGCGAGCATCGCGGCCTCTATCGAACGGGTCTAGGTGGGGCTTCTGACCGCAGCGATCACCCGGCATCCGCCGGTGGCCGCTGCTCTTTCTGATGCATCCCTCATCGCGGCGATGATCCGCGTGGAGGCGGCCTTGGCCCGCGCGCAGGAGGCCGTTAGCATCGTGCCTGCGGGCACCGCCGCGGCCATCGACGGCGCGCAGATTGACGGGAGGACGCTGGCGCAAGGCGTGGCCGACGCCGGCGTGCCCGTGCCCGCCTTCCTGGCGGAGCTTCGTCCCCAGATAGGCGCCGCCGCCGACCATGTGCACTATGGCGCCACGAGCCAGGACATCCTCGATACCGCGATCTGTCTTTGCCTCGGGGATGCGCTGGATGGGATCAGCGCGCAACTCTCTGAAACCATTGATGCTTTGGCCACTCAGGCCAGCAAGCATCCGGGCCTCCCGATGCTCGGTCGAACACGAGGCCAATACGCCACGCCCATCTCCTTCGCGCTCCGCGTGGCCAACTGGGCCGCGCCTCTCATCGCGTTGGAGGCGGGGCTTCCCGACGTCCGCGCCCGCGCGCTCAAAATCCAGATGGGCGGTTCCGCAGGGTCGTCCTACGCCATGCACCCCCACGGGCCCGCCATCGCCAGCGCCATGGCAGCTGAGCTCGGGCTTGCAGACGCCGCCCCATGGCACGCAGACCGCAGTGGCTTTGCAGCGCTCGCAAGCTGGCTCGCGCAGGTTGTCACCGCGCATTCAAAGATGGCCGGTGACCTCGCGCTCAGCGCCCGCAGCGAGATTGGTGAGATGCGCGCAGGGCAGGGTGGAGGCTCCTCCACCATGCCGCACAAATCGAACCCCGTGACGACAGAGGCGCTCCTTGCCTGCCATCCCATTGCAATCGCTTCGCAATCTGGCCTCGCGCAGGCTGCCGTTCATGCCGAGGAACGCGACGGCGCAGGCTGGGCGGTGGAATGGCACCTCCTCCCGCAGCTCTGCGAAGTCACGGGCGCGGCGCTGAGCCACGGCGCGACGCTCGCCAAAACGCTGATACCCAATGCGGAGAGAATGCGCGCCGCCATCGACGCCAACCCAGCCGTCATGGCCGAGGCCCTCGTCTTCGCGCTGGCGCCCTCACTGGGGCGGGTGGAGGCGACCACGAAGGTGAAAGAGGCCCTGGCCAAAGGCACGTTGCCCGACGGCGACGTGCCCAGCCCTGAGACCCTCGCGCAGATCGCCGACGAGGCCGCCGCCCGCATCTTCGCAGGCCGCCCATGACCCATCTCAAACAGATGAACTTCCAGCCTCCGCCGCGCTGATCCGCCGCCCGGATCAACGCAACTCAAAGGAGGATCATATGCAGCCCAATATCGTACTCATCATGGCCGACCAGCTCGCGCCGCAATTCATGCAAACCTACGGAGGCGCGGGAATAACGCCCCATATCAATGCCTTGGCCGAACGCGGCCGCCGCTTTGATCGTGCCTACTGCAACTCACCGCTCTGCGTGCCGTCGCGCGCGGGCTTCATGTCGGGCCAGCACATCACCAAGGTCGCGGCCTGGGACAACGCGGCGGAGTTTCCGTCCTCCGTCCCCACTTTCGCGCATTACCTCACATCTCTGGGCTACCGCAGCTGCCTGTCCGGCAAGATGCACTTCGTGGGCCCCGACCAGAAACACGGCTTCACCGACCGCGTGACGACCGACATCTACCCTTCCGATTTCGTCTGGACGCCGGATTGGACCAATAACGATGAGCGCATCGATATCTGGTACCACAACATGCAGACCGTGGCTGAAAGCGGCACAGCTATCGCGACCTATCAGACCGATTTCGATGATGAGGCCGACTTTTCCGCGCGCCGTTGGCTGATCGACCGCGGCCGCGACAAGGCTGTGGGGAAGGGGCAGCCGTGGTGCCTCGTGGCCTCCTACATCCACCCGCACGATCCCTACGTGGCCAAGCGCGAGTTCTGGGATCTCTACGACGACGACGACATTCCGCTGCCGGAGCTCGAGATGGCGCCGGACAAGCTCGATCCCTTCTCGCGCCGCGTGGCTGACGGGGTTGAGGCCACGATCCAGCCCATGAACCGCGAAGAACTGATCCGCGCGCGCCGCGCCTACCTCGCCAACACGTCCTATTTCGACGACATGGTGGGCAAGCTAGTGGCCACCGTCGAGGAGATGGGGGAGACGGATAACACCATCTTCATCATCACCTCCGACCACGGCGATATGCTGGGCGAACGCGGCATGTGGTTCAAGATGAGCTTCCTTGAGCATTCCGCCCGCATCCCCCTCGTCATCGCGGGGCCGGGCGTGGCCCAAGGGGCTGACGATACGCTTTGTTCCCTCATCGACCTGCTGCCCACGCTCACCGACATGGGCGGCGGCGTGGAGCGATACGCGCAACCCATCGGTGGCCGCTCCATCTGGCCCGCGTGTCAGGGCAACAGCTTCGAGGGGGAGGTCATCGGCGAATACTGCGCGGAATGCGCGGGCGCGCCCGTCTTCATGATCCGGCGCGGTGATCTGAAGTACATCCATTGCGACCTCGATCCGCCGCAACTCTTTAATCTCGCGTTAGATCCTCAGGAAGTGCGCAACGTCGCAACTGATCCCGCCTATACCGAGGCCGCCGCCGCCTTCGCCGCCGAGGTGCTCGACCGCTGGGACCCGGCGACCACCAAGGCTGAGGTCATCGCCAGTCAGCAATCACGCCTGCAACTGCACGAGATGATGGACACCGCCGGCGACAACGCATGGGATTACAACCCGCCGCGCGATGCCTCCAATGAGTATGTGCGCAACCACCACGACTGGGTCGCCACCGCCACCCGCGCGCGCTTCCGACCGCTCAAACCTTGAACGACCGCCGGGGCTTCTAGATGGCCCCGGCACGCAACCCCAAACGCAACCCATGGCTGATGCCCGGAATCTGGGACCTTCCCCAACGTCAGCGGCGGCAGACTGCCTTTACGCAATTTCTTCCTTTCATTTCAACGTACCTTGCCTCTACGCTGGCGCATCACTGAAGCCGATAGGGAGCTTTTCATGAAATCCGTCCGCACAACAATCATCTCAGGGTTGCTCGCCTCCACGATGCTCGCAGCGCCCGCCTTTGCCGGGGGCCACGTGCCCGCTGGCGTCACGCTGGCCGACGACCAGACATTCACCTACCGCGTGCTTGATGAGCACAGCTCCGTCGACCCACAGATCGTGGAAGACGTGAGCGGCGCCGAAATCGTGCGCGACCTCTTTGAAGGCCTCATGAACCAGGACGCCGAGGGTAACCTCGTCCCCGGTGTGGCCACGGGCTTCGAGGCCTCCGACGACAAGACGACCTACACCTTCTCGCTGCGCCCTGATGCCAAGTGGTCCGATGGCCGCCAGGTCACCGCGCAGGACTTCGTCTTCGCCTGGCAGCGCGCCGTCGATCCGGCAACCGCCTCGCCCTATTCCTGGTACATGGAGATCACCTCCATCGAGAACGCCGCCGCCATCATCGCAGGCGACGCTGAGCCTTCGAGCCTCGGTGTGAAGGCCATCGACGATCTCACGCTTGAAGTGCAGCTCTCCGCGCCGCTTCCCTACTTTGCGCAGATGACGACGCATTCGACCCTCTTCCCGAGCCCGTCCTGGGTGATCGAGGCGCATGGCTCCGAATGGACACGCCCTGAAAACATTGTGTCGAACGGTGCCTATGTGCTGACCGAACACAGCCCAGCCGAGCGCTCTGTGCGTGAGCGTAACGAGATGTATTGGGACAACGGCAACACGATCGTCGAAAAGGTCGTCTCGCTTGTCATTAACGACGAAAACGTGGCGCTGACGCGCTATCTCGCGGGCGAGCTTGACCGCACCGAGGTGCCTTCCGGCCAGTTCCCGCGTCTGAGCCAGGAATACCCGGAGGAGGCGATCTCCTTCCCGCGTCTGTGTAACTACTATTACACCTTCAACCTCACCGAGGACGGCCCCGAGGCCTTCCAGGACGCCCGCGTCCGCAAAGCGCTGGCGCTGGCCGTCGATCGCAAGGTGATTGTTGAGAATGTGCTAGCCGGTGGTCAGACCGAAGCCTACACGTTCACGCCCGTTTCCGTCGCTGACTTCGAGCCGCCGCTGCCCGAATTCGCCGGCAAGACCCAGGCGGAAAAGGATGCAATGGCGAAGGAATTGCTGGCCGAGGCGGGCTATGGTCCGGACAACCCGCTGTCTTTCAACATGATCTACAACACCTCTGAGTCCCACAAGAAGATCGCTGTGGCGATGTCGCAAATGTGGAAGCAGAAACTGGGCGTCGAAACCGAGCTCGGCAACATGGAATGGAAGGTTTTCCTCGAAGAGCGGGGCAACCAGAACTTCGAGCTCGCCCGTGGCGCCTGGTGTGGTGACTACAACGAGGCCTCGACGTTCCTCGACCTCCTGACCTCGCCTTCCGGCTACAACGACGGCAAGTTCTCGAACGAGAAGGTCGACGCGCTGATGCAAGAGGCCCGTACCGCCGATGACGCGGGCGCACTCTATGCTCAGGTCGAACAGATCGTCGCCGACGAGATGCCCATCATCCCGATCTACCACTACGCGGGCGTCTACATGATGGACAGCGATGTGGGGAACTGGCCGGTCGGCAATGTAGAGCAGAACTGGTACTCCAAGAACCTCTACAAGATCGCCGAGTAACCCATTGATATCAAACGCTCCCGGCCAATCGTCGGGAGCGTTTCATTTGGTCCCGACATGCTTGCTTATTCCCTCCGCCGTATCGTAGGCTCCGTGCCGACGGTCCTCCTGCTGATCATCGCATCGTTCTTTTTGATGCAGGTGGCACCAGGCGGTCCCTTCACGTCCGAACGTCCCCTTCCGCCAGAGGTTCTGCGCAATCTGGAGGCCCGCTACGGCCTCGATCAGCCGCTCTGGAAACAGCTCTGGGACTACCTTTACAACATCGTTTTTCACTTTGATTTTGGGCCATCTTTTAAGTTTAAAGATCGCGATGTGAACGACATTATCGCCTCGGGTCTGCCGATCTCGCTGACCTATGGCTTCCTGTCCTTTTTGGCCGCGACCTCCGTCGGCGTGGCTCTCGGCATCGCCGCTGCGCTCAAGCACAACTCCTGGATCGACTATCTGGCCGTGTCGCTGGGCATTGCGGCGCAGGCGCTGCCGAACTTCATCATGGGCCCTATCCTGATCCTGACCTTCACGCTCTATCTCGGCTGGCTGCCCGGCGGCGGCTGGAATGGGGGGCAGTGGCAGTACCTCATCATGCCCGTCATCGCGCTGTCGACGTCTTACATGGGATCGATCGCGCGCATCACACGGTCCTCCATGCTCGAAGTGCTGAACTCGAACTATATCCGTACGGCCCGCGCCAAGGGGCTGCCCGACGGCCTCGTCATCTGGCGCCATGCGCTCAAGCCCATGTTGCTACCGGTCATCTCCTATCTCGGGCCGGTCTTCGTTTATGTGCTCACCGGCTCCGTCTTCGTGGACATCTATTTCTCCACCGGCGGGCTAGGGCAGAGCTATGTGAACTCCGCGCTCAGCCGCGACTACTCCGTCCTCCTCGGTGTCACGATCCTTTACGGCGTGCTTACCGTGGCGGTGAACCTCCTGACCGACCTCGCCTATGCGTGGTTTGATCCCAAGATCCGGTATTGAGCATGTTTGGAAAGTCCGCCACCTCTCAAGAGCGCGCCGAACGGGTCGGCGATGGCCAGGCCGTTCAGGGCCGATCCCTCATGCGCGACGCCTATGAGCGGTTCATCAAGAACCGCGCGGCCATGGCCTGTGTCTTCGTGCTCACCCTCGTTGTGGCCTTCGTGGTCTTCGGGCCGCTCTTTGCCCAATGGAACAACGAGGAGATCGACTGGGCCGCCATGGGCGACGTCCGTGGGCTCGGCGCGCCCGCAATCGACACGGGCCACTACTTTGGCGTCGATGACCTGGGCCGCGATCTTTATTCACGCACCATTCAGGCCACGCAGACCTCGCTGCTCGTGGGCCTTATCGGCGCGGCGATGGCGCTCGTCGTGGGCACGACTTACGGGCTGGTCTCGGGCTACGTGGGCGGGCGCACGGATGCGATTATGATGCGGATTGTCGATATCCTTTTGTCGATCCCCTCGGTGCTCGTGATTATCCTGCTCCTCGTCATCGCGGGGCGCTCGTTCCTCATGCTCTTTGTGGCCCTTGGCGCGGTGTCCTGGCTGACCATGGCGCGCATCGTGCGGGGGCAGACGCTGTCGCTGAAGAACCGGGAGTTTGTGGAGGCCGCGCGCGCCTCCGGCGTCTCCGAGATCACCATCATGATCCGCCACATCCTGCCCAATCTGGCTGGCGTCATCATCGTCTACGCTTCGCTCCTCGTGCCTGACATGATCCTTGCCGAAAGCTTCGTCAGCTTTCTCGGTCTCGGGATCTCAGAACCCTATACCTCCCTCGGCGCTCTCATCGCTGAAGGGGCAGGGACGATGGCCTATGGCACGCTCTGGCAGCTGGCCTTCCCGCTCTTTTTCTACGTCGTTATCATCATCACGATGTTCTTCATTGGCGACGGTCTGCGCGACGCGCTCGACCCGAAGGATCGCTAGATGTCCTTGTTTTCCATCAAAGATTTGCACGTGGGCTTCGAAACGCTCGATGGCCATGTCGAGGCTGTCAAAGGCGTCAGCTTCGACATCGCGCCGGGCCAGTGCCTTGGCATCGTGGGCGAAAGTGGCTCCGGCAAAAGCCAGACATTCATGGCCGCCATGGGCCTTCTGGCAAAGAACGGGACCGCGACAGGTTCCGTGACCCTGCGCGGCGAGGAGATGCTGAACCGCACCCCGCAGGAACTTAACACCCTGCGAGGCTCTGCCGTCTCCATGATCTTCCAGGACCCGCTCACCGCGCTCACGCCGCACCTGCGCGTGGGACAGCAAATGAAAGAGGTGCTGCGCGCCCATAAGGGCCTCAGCGGTTCGGCAGCAGATCAGCTCTGCCTTGATTGGCTGCAGCGCGTGAAAATCCCTGAGGCGCGGCTCAGGCTCGGCCAATATCCGCATGAGCTCTCAGGCGGGATGCGCCAGCGCGTGATGATCGCCATGGCCATGCTCTGCGGGCCGGAGCTCCTCATCGCGGATGAGCCCACCACCGCCCTCGACGTGACCGTGCAGGCCGACATCCTCGATCTCATGTCCACTCTCCAGCGGGAGGAGAATACAGCCATTGCGCTGATCACCCACGACATGGGCGTGGTGGCGCGGATGTGTGACGAGGTGCAGGTGATGCGCCACGGCGCCTATGTGGAGGCGGGCACGACGCACCAGATCTTCTCATCGCCGAAGGAGGCCTACACGCAGGACCTTCTGGCCGCGATGCCCCGCCTCGATGGCGACGATATCCGCCCTGCAATTGCCGAGGATGCAGCTCCTGTACTCGACGCCACCGACGTTGCCGTCACGTTCCAAGTGCCGGGCGGCAAAGGCTTCTTCAACCGCACCCAGCCGCTCCGCGCCGTCAAAAGCGTCAGCTTCTCGCTGGCCGAAGGCGAGACGCTTGGCATCGTGGGCGAAAGCGGCTGCGGGAAATCCACGTTGGCGCGCGCCGTCCTCCAGCTGATCCCGCCAAGCGCGGGGCAGGTGACGTGGCTCGGGCGTGAACTTACGGGGCTCAAACCGGCAGAGATGAAGCCCTTCCGACAGGACCTTCAGATCGTCTTCCAAGACCCGCTCGCCTCCCTCGATCCCCGCATGACGATCGCGGCCTCCATCGCCGAGCCGCTCCGCGTGGCCGAACCCGGCCTGCCCAAAGCGCAGGTGCGCGAACGGGTGGCCCAGATGATGGAGCGGGTGGGCCTGCCACAGACCATGATCAACCGCTACCCGCACGAGCTCTCAGGCGGGCAAAACCAGCGCGTGGGGATTGCGCGGGCCATGATCAACCGGCCCAAGCTCCTGATCTGTGACGAGGCTGTGTCGGCCCTCGATGTCTCCGTTCAGGCGCAGGTGTTGACGCTGCTCAAAGAGCTGCAGGCCGAATTCGGCATGTCCATGCTCTTCATTTCACACGATCTTTCGGTGGTTCGGTCGGTGAGCAACCGGATCATGGTGCTCTACCTCGGGCGGATCGTGGAGCTTGCGGACCGCGACACGATCTTTGAACGCGCGGCCCATCCTTATACGCAAAGCCTCATCTCCGCGGTGCCGATCCCGGACCCTGAGCTTGAGACCACGCGCACGCGTCTGAAGCTGCCGGGAGAGCTGCCGAGCCCGCTTGATCCCCTTGCAGGGCTGCGCTTTTTGCCCAGCCGCGCGGGGCAGGTGGACTATGAGCCCAAGCTAAATCAGGCTGCCCCGGGGCATTGGGTGCAAGAGCATGACCCCCTTGAGGCCATTCTAGACGTGGGCTAGCCAAGGCCCAAGCTGTAGGAGAGTTGTTTTGGCAATACTAACGGTCTCAACGGGAGGCTCTCTCACCCAATACTTCGGAAATAAATATTTCAGCTCGTCGAGCTCGAGCCAAAGCTACTCGGTCACGCAAGTGGGCGACGCGGTCGTGTTTACAAGCCTTCTGAGCCTCACTTCCTTCGACCTCGTTGCCAACCTGACCCTCACCGGCGATGGGCTGGTCTTTGAGAATGGAAGGCTTGTCTCGGGCACGATTCATACAATCGAGCTGGGCAGTTGGCGGGAGACCGTGTGGGGCACCATGGTGGGCTTGAACATGTCAGCGACCGAGTTCCAGCAGCTTTATGATCTTGCCCTCGCCGGAGATATCGAGCCGCTCGTCGAGGGGGTGGGTAGCCTCGTGACGGAATATACAGGGACCGACGCTGACGATAACTTCCGGAACACCAACGAATACTCCATCGTCTCGGTCGATATGGGCACGGGCGATGATACCTATAGGCACATGTACGGCGGCAGAGCCGAAAGGGACATCGTCATCGACGGCGGTGACGGGCGCGATGTGTTCCAGATCAGCGGCTTTGGCGGCGTCCAGCTCAATCTTCGTAGTGGTGAGATGATCGATGCCGCTGGCGCGACGCACACGGTCCTGAACTTTGAGGCGGTGATTGGCGGATCGGCCGACGACGCTATCATTCTGGCGCATGGTCTCGATGGCTCTGTGGACGGCGGTCGAGGGAATGACACTCTCGCCGGCGGCGATGGCGATGACTTCCTGCGGGGCGGCCAGGGCGATGACATTTTCTTTGCAGGAGAGGGGGCAGACCTGATCATAGGGGGCGCCACCGATTTTGTGAGGCTCACCTCGGCCTTTACGTATTCGGCTGAATTCGGCGCCCGAAATGCGAGTTCGGATGTTCAGGTGGGCACGGGCGTCATCCTCAATTTAGAGGGCTACCAGGGCTTTGAGGCCGTTATCCAGGGCGCGGGCATCGTCCAATTAGGCAACAGAAGCGAAGCGCTGTTCCTCCATGATGCGTTTGGCGACTTTCACGACAGGCTCGAGCTGACCCCCGATTACCAGGGGATGGATAGCATCGCCCGGCTAAGCTCCATCGACACCATCTTGGCGGAGGACGGGCATGACATCATTGACCTCACGAGCCCGGATTACAGCTTGGCAGGCCAAGAGATCACGATTGATGGCGGTAACGGTAACGATGTGATTTGGGGCTCTGACGCCGATGAGGTCATCCTAGGCAACACCGGTGATGACACGCTCTTTGGGGGTGCGGGGGCCAATGAGCTGACAGGCGGGGCGGGCTCCGACACCTTTGAGTTCACGCGAAGCTCGACCTCGGACACTCTGCTCGATTTCGATGCCCGCGAAGGTGATCTTCTGCTGTTCTACGACGCAGGTGGCGCGGTTTTTGACGAGGCAAGCGCGACGCTCACGGCCTCTGGCCTCTCTATTAGGTTCACCGATGCCCTGACTGGGACGGAAGGTCAGCTGGACATCGCGCTTGGTACCGAAAGCTTGGCGTCGCTCTCGGCGCTCGCTGACCTCGCCAGCGTCATCGATATCGCCTGAAAACGGTTAAAAAACATGCAATCGCAGGCTTTTGGCCGGGAAACGGGCTAAAGGCCTGTTCGACGCGGTATCTGCCGTTAGACTGATCCCATGGGTGAGAGCACGCCGTATTTTGACGAGATGATGGGCGATGGGGACAAAACACGGTCCCCCTACGCCGCACTAGGAACCTGGATCGAGGCCGCGGACCCCGCGGATCTGCGCGCCAAGCAGCGCGAGGCCGAAGAGCTCTTTCGCCTCACAGGGATCACCTTCAACGTCTATGGGCGCGAGGAGGCCGAAGAGCGCCTCATCCCCTTTGACATCATTCCCCGGATCATCTCGGGCAATGAGTGGCGCAAGCTGACCCGCGGGATCGAACAGCGCGTGCGCGCCATCAACATGTTCCTGCACGATATCTATCACCGCCAGGAGATCATTAAGGCCGGCCGTGTCCCGCGCGAGATGATCGCGCGGAACGAGGCCTTCCTGCCCCAGATGTGCGGCGTGAACGTGCCCGGCGGGGTCTATACCCATATCGTCGGCATCGATCTGGTGCGCACGGGCGAGGATGATTTCTTCGTCCTCGAAGACAACGCACGCACGCCGTCGGGCGTGAGCTACATGCTCGAAAACCGCGAAACCATGCTCCAGATGTTCCCTGAGCTCTTCTCGCAAAATCGGGTGCAGGCCGTGGAGACCTATCCCACGGACCTCTGCGCCTCGCTATCGGCCTGCGTCCCCCCTGCGACGGACGCGAGCCCGACCGTGGCTGTCCTCACGCCAGGGATCTACAATTCCGCCTATTTCGAACATGCGTTCCTCGCCGATCAGATGGGCGTTGAGCTGGTGGAGGGCCATGATCTGCGCATCGTGGACGGGCGCGTGGCCATGCGCACGACCCAAGGCTACCAGCCCATCGATGTGCTCTACCGCCGCGTGGATGACGATTTCCTCGACCCGCTGAACTTCAATCCGGACAGCCAGCTGGGCGTGCCGGGCATCTTCGATGTCTACCGCGCAGGCGGGATCACCATCGCAAATGCACCCGGCACGGGCATCTCTGACGACAAGGCGATCTACAGCTATATGCCTGAGATCGTTGAATTCTACACGGGCGAGCGCCCGATCCTGCAGAACGTGCCCACCTGGCGCTGCAACGATCCGAAGTCGCTGGCCTATGTGCTCGATAACCTCTCTGAGCTCGTCGTGAAGGAGGTGCATGGCTCCGGCGGCTACGGCATGCTCATCGGGCCCACGGCCTCGAAGATAGAGATAGCGGCCTTCCGCGATAAGCTCAAAGCCAAGCCCGACAATTACATCGCGCAGCCTACGCTATCGCTCTCGACCGTGCCGATCTTCACCAAAGCGGGCCTCGCGCCGCGCCACGTCGATCTGCGTCCCTTTGTGCTGGTCAGCCCCGAGGGCATCCGCATCACGCCGGGCGGTCTGACGCGGGTGGCGTTGAAGAAAGGATCGCTCGTCGTAAACTCCTCTCAAGGGGGCGGAACCAAAGATACGTGGGTGTTGGAAGACTGATGCTCGGACGGACGGCAAACGGCCTTTACTGGATGTACCGCTACCTGGAGCGGGCCGAGAACACATCGCGCCTTGTGGAAACAGGTCAGCGGCTGGCGCTGACGCGGCTTGGGGCCTCGGACGACGAATGGCGCTCTGTTCTGCAATCCGCAGGGGTGTGGGAGGCGTTCACGGATGCTGGCAACGAGCTGACGAAGGACGCAGCCATCGATTGGATGCTGCGGTCGCCTAACAACCCGAGCTCCGTCAAATGCTGCCTCGAAGCCGCCCGCGCTAATGCCCGCGGTGTGCGCACCGCACTGACCGAGGAGACGTGGGAGGCCGTGAACGGCGCCTATATCGAGGTCAAAGAGCTCTTGTCGCGCAAGCTACGGGAACGCGATCTGCCTAACGCACTGGGGCGCATCCGCCGCCACACCGCGCTTGTGCGTGGCACCACCCACGGCACGATGCTGCGTAACGATATCTACGATTTCGTGCGCATCGGCACCTTCCTCGAACGCGCCGACAACACCGCGCGTATCCTTGATGTGAAGTACTACGTGCTCTTGCCCACGGCCTTCGGCGTAGGGTCCTCCATCGACAACGTGCAGTGGGAAACGATCCTTAGCTCGAATTCCGCGCGAGGCGGCTATCGCGCAGCCCATGGCAACAGCCCGCGCCCGCGGGAGATCGCGCATTTCATGATCCTCGATCGCCGCATGCCGCGCAGCCTCGCATTCTGCGTCTCCAAGATCCGCGATAACCTAGCCTATATCGCCGATGATTACGGCGCTCGGCAGCCCTCCCACGATCTGGCAGACGATTTGCATCGGTCGTCTGCAGGCCAAGACATCGACGTGATCTTCAACGAGGGGCTGCACGAATATCTTCAGGACTTCCTGAGGCGTCTCGGCCAGCTCGCCCGCCAGATCGAGATCGACTACAGGTTCACCGCATGACCCGGCTCGCCATCCGCCACGTGACAACCTACCGCTTCGACGGCGGGCTGGCCCATGGGCTGCAACAGGTGCGCAAATGGCCCAAAAGCGGGAACGGCCAGATCGTCCACTCCTGGGACACCGAGATCACTGGCGGCAAGGTCGAACTGAGCTACGACGACCACCACAACAACCGGATCGAGCTTCTGAGCTTTGATGCGGAGACGACCGAACTCGTCATCGTCTCAAGCGGTGAGGTGGAGGTGGCCGATAACGCAGGCGTCGTGGGCCCGCACCGTGCCACCGCGCCGCTCTGGCTCTACGAGCGTCCCACCGCACGGACGAAAACCGGGCCGAACCTGCGCGCGATGCTCAAAGAGGTCAGCGCCGGTCAACCCCTCGATAATCTCCACCAGCTGATGCAGCTGACGGCTGGCCGCGTGACCTATGAGATTGGCGCATCCGAGCCCATATGGACCGCCGAGGAAGCGCTGCAAGCGGGCAGGGGCGTCTGCCAAGACCACGCCCATGTCTTCGTCACCGCCGCCCGCGAGCTTGGTTTCCCTGCGCGCTACGTGTCGGGCTATCTGATGATGGACGACCGCACCGACCAAGACGCCATGCACGCCTGGGCCGAGGCCCATGTGGAGGGGCTGGGCTGGGTCGGTTTTGATCCCTCGAACGGCATTTCCCCCGATGCCCGTTACGTCCGCGTGGCAACCGGGCTTGATTACTCCGACGCCGCCCCCGTAAGAGGGATCAGACAAGGCGATGGCGGCGAAGCCCTCAGCGTCGAGATTCAAGTGGCCGAACAACCCCAGTGAGCTGCACGTGACCTATTGCGTCGGGATGGTCCTCGATCGAGGCCTCATATTCATGTCCGATACCCGCACGAACGCGGGGCTCGACAACATTTCCACCTATCGCAAGCTCACCACGTGGGAGGAGCCCGGCGAACGCGCGATCACCATCATGACCGCGGGCAATCTGGCCACGACCCAAAGCGTGGTGGGCCTCCTCGATGAACGCACTAAAGCACCAGACGATCGCCAACCCTCGCTTCTGGCCGTGCCCTCGATGTTCCAAGCCGCGCGCCTCGTAGGCGATGCGCTGCGCGAAGTGATTTCCCGTCAGGAAGACACGGGCCAAAACGCCGACAGCTTTGGGGCGACCATCATCCTCGGCGGCCAGATCGTTGGCGGACCGCCACGGCTCTTCCTGATCTACCCAGAAGGGAACTTCATCGAGGCCGGCGACGACACGCCCTTCTTCCAGATCGGTGAAATCAAATACGGCCGCCCGATCCTCGTGCGCGCCTACGACCCTGATCTCAGCTTTGAAGACGCCATGCGCCTCATGCTCGTGAGCTTCGATTCAACCGTCAAAGCCAACCTGACGGTGGGTGCGCCCTTCGACTTTCATGTTTACGAAGAAGGCTCGCTCCAGACCGGCCGCACGGGCCGCTTGCTAGGCGATGACCCTTACGTGCATTCTGTCACCCAAGGCTGGGGCGATGCGCTGAAAGACGCACTCGAAAGCCTCCCGCCCTTCGGTTTCAGCGACTGAGAGTCGCGGGGGCCAGCCCCCGCACCCCCGAAGTACAATGCACAGAGAAGGCGCGGCGCCCCCGCTTCTTCGTGCCTATGTACTTCCGCCGGAGGCATCCGGTTTCGCAGTTAGTACAGGTGGTTAGAGGCAGGCGCTCATGCCGCCATCCACGAAGATGACCGTGCCGTTGACGTAGCTTGAGGCGTCTGAGCTTAGGAAGATGGCGGCGCCGACGAGTTCGGGAAGCCGGCCCCAGCGGCCCGTGGGTGTGCGGCGTTCGATCCAGGCAGTGAAGTCTTTGTCCTCCACCAGCGCTTTGTTGAGCGGCGTGTCGAAGTAGCCGGGGGCGATGCCGTTGCATTGCAAACCGTGGGGGGCCCAGTCTGTCGCCATGCCCTTGGTCAGGTTTGCCACCGCGCCTTTGGTGGCCGTGTAGGGCGCGATGGAGGGGCGGGCGAGGGCGGTCTGGATCGAGCAGATATTGATGATCTTGCCCGCGCCGCGTTTGATCATGTGACGCGCGGCGGCTTGGCCCACGTTGAAGACGCTGGCGATATTGGTTTGCAGGAGCGTGTCGAAGGCCTCGGCTGGGAACTCCTCGAGGGGCGCTCGGTGTTGCATGCCTGCGTTGTTGATCAGGATGTCGATGGGGCCGGTGTTTGCCTCGTATCCGTCGATGGCTTCGCGGGCGGCGGCGTGCGAGGTGACGTCGAAGCTGAGCGTGTCGACCTTCGCGCCGGTGGCAGCGAGATCCGCGCGCGCGGTTTCGAGCTTGGCTTCATTGCGGCCGTTCAGGATGATTTCGGCTCCCGCGGCGGCCATACCTTTGGCCAGCGCCTGTCCGATGCCTTGCGAGGATCCGGTGATCAGCGCGCGTTTACCGCTAAGATCAAAAAGCTCGAGACCCATCGCGATGCTCCCTTGCTGTGCTCGCAACGAGTAGCTTGTGAGGGCGCGACAGGAAAGCCTAATGCGTCTCTGGGCCAAGGAGCGTAAAAGAGCGCCCATGAAAAATACTGCACTTCTCGCCCGTTTTCGCGGCATATGTGGCCGAAAACATGTTCTAACTGACCCCAAATCGATGGAGCGTTTCTGCAAGGGCTTCCGCTCTGGCGAGGGGGAGGCGTTGGCCGTCGTGCGGCCCGGCACGTTGCTGGAGCAGTGGGAGGTGCTGAAGGCCTGTGTCGAGGCGGGCAAGATCGTGATCATGCAGGCGGCGAATACCGGGTTGACCGAGGGTTCGACGCCGAGTGGTGCCTATGACCGGGAGGTGGTGATCCTCTCCACCAATCGGATGGACGAAATCCAGCTTCTCAAAGAGGGCCGCCAGGTGGTGAGCTTCCCGGGCGCCTCGCTCTTCAAGCTTGAGAAGCTGCTCGACCCGCTGGGTCGCCAGCCGCATTCGGTGATTGGGTCGAGCTGCATTGGTGCCTCGATCGTCGGCGGCGTGTGCAACAACTCGGGCGGCTCGCTCATTGAGCGGGGGCCGTCTTACACGGAGCTATCGCTTTATGCGCAGGTGACAGAGACGGGGATCGAACTCGTCAATCATCTGGGTATCCGGTTGGGAGATACGCCCGAAGAGGTGCTGACGCGGCTAGAGAATGGGGATTACGATCCGGCAGATATCGAGGATTCAAACCGTAGAGCTTCGGACACGGGCTATGTGGAGCGGGTGCGCGATATCGATGCTGACACGCCCTCGCGCTTTAATGCAGATAAGCGGCGGCTTTATGAGGCGGCGGGATGCGCGGGCAAGCTCGCGGTCTTTGCGGTGCGTCTGGATACCTATCGGAAGAACGCGCGGGAGCAGGTGTTCTACATCGGCACGAATTCGACCGCCGTTCTGGGCAAGTTGCGCCGTGATATTCTGGGCGGGTTCGCCTCGTTGCCGGTGAGTGGCGAATACATGCATGCCGAATGCTATGATGTGTCTGAGCGCTACGGCAAAGACACCCTCGTGATGATCGACAAGCTGGGCACCGACCGTCTGCCGACCTTCTTTGCGCTGAAAGGCGCGGTGGATGCGCGGTTCAACAAGCTGCCGTTCCTGCCCAAAAACCTGAGTGATAGGTTTATGCAGCTGCTGTCTGCTGTGTGGCCGCGCGTGTTGCCGCCGCGCATGGGGACGTTCCGTAAGAAGTACGAGCATCATCTTATTCTGAAGATGAAGGATGACGGGATCGAGGAGGCCGGGGCCTATCTCGAGCGCTACTTTGCGGAGAATGAGGGCGATTTCTTTGCCTGCACGGCGCGGGAGGGTAAGATTGCGGGGCTGCATCGCTTTGCGGCGGCGGGGGCGGCGATCCGTTACGCCAATGTGAATACCAAGACGACCGAGGATATTCTGGCGCTTGATATCGCGCTACGCCGCAATGATGCGGATTGGTTTGAGGTGCTGCCGCCGGAGTTGGATGCGCAGATCAGCCACAAGCTCTATTACGGGCATTTCTTCTGCCACGTGCTCCATCAGGATTACATCGTGAAGAAGGGCTCAGATCCCAAGAAGCTGAAGGCGGCGATGCTGGAGATCTTGGATCAGCGTGGGGCGGAATACCCCGCCGAGCACAATGTGGGCCATCTTTATGCGGCCAAACCGGATCTCGCGGCGTTTTATAAGAGCATTGATCCGACAAATTCGCTCAACCCCGGATTGGGGAAGATGTCGAAGTTGAAGGATTACGCTTAAGCGGTCTGTGCACGGCTCTGTTTCTGCGCGCGCCGTGCGGCGTGCTCGAAAGGCGCCCGCCCACCGACCCGGGGGAGCGTTTAGGCTTTGAGATCGCGCTGAAAGACCCAGTCGTGATCGGGGTCGTTCTGGAAGCGCCATTTGCGCATGGGGCCCGCCATCACGTTCAGGTAGTAGAGATCGTGGCCGTAGAGCGCCACGGCAGGGTGGTAGCCTTCGGGCACGAGCACAACGTCGCCGTCCCCCACCGCCATGGTTTCATCGAGGGAGCGGTCGTCGTTGTAGACGCGCTGCACCGAGAAGCCCGTGGGCGGGTTGATTTTGTGGTAATAGGTCTCTTCGAGATAAGTCTCTTTCGGGAAGTCGTCGTGATCGTGTTTGTGGGACGGGTAAGACGACCAATTGCCGTTCGGGGTCCAGACCTCGGTGACGAGGAGTGAATCGGCCCACTCCTTTTCTTCCATCATGATGGCGTTGACATAGCGCGTGTTGGCGCCGGTGCCGCGGGCCTCCATGGGGGCGTCATCGGGTTCGATCACGCGCACCGGGTGGTTGCCCATCCCCGGTGCAGCGCAGAGCGCAACTTCCAGCTCGGTCTCAGCCTGGATCGAGAAGGTGGCGCCATTGGGTACGTAAAGCGACCAGCCCTTTTCGCGGCTGTGGATGTCCATGCGCCCGCCGAGGGTGCCGAGAACCTCGCCATCGACCGAAGCTTTCATTTTGCCCGTGATGATGACGAGAAGATGCTCCCAATCCCCCGTTTCGCGATCCAGCGCCTGGCCGGGCTCGAGCTTGAGCACGTCAAAGGCGACATAGTTCCAGTTGGGGCAATCCTCATGGACGCTCTCTGGATCGATCGCTTGTAGGTGGGGGGCAGGGCCCGGTTTCCTCAGCAGGTTGGGCATTTACATCTCCGCGAACTCTTTCTCGAGCTGGGCGATATCGGCACCGCCGGCCATCAGGCGGCGGATGTCCTGGCCCTCGAGCTCTTCCTTCGTGCCCGCACCAATAACCTGGCCCAGGGCGAGGAAGGTGTAGCGGTCGCCCACGAGTTTCGAGTGAATCTCGTTGTGGGTGATGAAGATGATCGCGATGTCGCCGCGTGCACGCACGCGCTTGATCGTTTTCAGCACTTCCATCTGCTGCTTCTGGCCGAGCGCGGATGTCGGCTCGTCCAGGATCAGCACCTTGGCGCCGAAGTAGATGGCGCGCGCGATGGCGAGCGTCTGACGCTGACCGCCGGACATGGTGCCCACGGCCTGCGTCGGGTCGGAGAAGTCGATCCCGATTTTGAGCATCTCTTCATGGGCGATCTTGTCCATCTCGTCCATTTTGAGCGTGCCGAAGGCCCCCTTCATCTCGCGCCCCATGAAGAAGTTGCGCGTGACCGACATCAGCTGGTTGATGGCGAGGTCCTGATACACCGTGCCGATCCCGGCAGCGGTGGCATCCCGCGGGGAGCGGAAGTTTACCGGCTTGCCTTCCACGTAGATCTGCCCGCCAGAGGGCTCGTGCACCCCGGCTAGCGTTTTGATCAGCGTGGATTTACCAGCACCGTTGTCCCCCAGAAGGGCGTGCACCTCGCCGGCGTGAATCTCCAGGTCCACCCCGTTGAGCGCCGTGAAGGGGCCGAACTTTTTGACGAGTTTTTCGACGCGAAGATACGGTTCAGCCATCTTAAATTCCTCCCGTGATGCGCTTGCGGATGCGCTCGTTGGCAAAGACCGCCGCGAGCAGGATTGTGCCGAGGAAGACGCGGAACCATGCGCCGTCGATCGACGGGATGAAGAAGACCGCGTTGGCCACGAGGCCCACGGTGATCGCACCGAAGACGACGCCAAGGACCGATCCGAAACCGCCGGTCATCAGCGTGCCGCCCACAACCGCGATAGCGATCGCGAAGAGCTCCATCAGGTTGCCTTTGGCCGCGTCCGAGGTGTTTGTGTCAAAGACCTGGCAGGCCGCGAACATGGTGGCGCAGAAGGCCGTGAACATGAAGAGGCCGATCTTGACGCGGTTCACCGGAACACCGTTTGCGCGCGCGCTCTCTTTGTTGTCACCGGTGGCGTAGATCCAGTTGCCGATCTGCGTGCGGCTCAGGATGAAATAGGCCACGAGCGCGATGATGATGAACCACATGAAACGTGCGTCAAAGCCGGTCACCCACTGCTCCAAGCGGCGGTTGATGTTGAGGAGGGCGAGCGCGTTGATCTGTTCGATCGTCAGGCGCGCCTCAAAGACCCAGTCCTGCGTGATCCAGCGTCCAATGGCGTTCCAGGCGTCATAGAACCAGCCGAAGACTTCGCCGCCCAGGATGTTCGCGAACCAGCTGTTCTCTTTGTAGTCGGGCAGGCCGGACACCTGCGTGGAGCCGTTGATGAGGCGGAAGCCCACCTCGGTCGTGCCGCGCAGGAAGAAGAGGAAGGCCAGCGTCACGATAAAACTCGATAGCCCTGATCGCACGACCACCGTGCCGATGAACCAGCCCAGCGTCAGCGTCATGGCCAGCGTGATCGCAAAGGCCATGAAGGGCGTCGCTTCGCCTAATCCGAAGGGTAGACCCCATTTTAGCATGAGGGCCATGGACATGCCCGCAAAGCCGATCATCGAGCCGATCGAGAGGTCGAATTCCCCTGCAATCATGAGCAGCGAGGCCCCGATGGCGATGATCCCGTACTGGGCGATAATCTTGATGTTGTTCTTCAGGCCAAGCGCGTTGAAGGCCTTCATGTCAGAGGCAATGGCCAGCGCCACGATGATGATCATCATCACGATGAAGGCGCCAATCTCTGGCCGCCGGATCATCCGTTGCAGCCTTGTTTCTTGCACTAGTCGGTCGGCTTCGTTGCGATCGGCCATCTCGTCCCCGTTGTTTTTTCCCGTTGGCTTTTGACAAAACAGGCGGGGAAATTACTCCCCGCCTGCTTATGGTTTTTAGTAGATGCCCAAAGGCTTAGCGGTCGATGCCGGCAAGCTCTTTAACGGCGGCTGCGTTGGACTTGTCCACGAAGCCAGGGCCGGAGGCGATGTTGTTGCCCGGCAGCAGGCCAGCGTGGTTGTTGTAGAGGTGCAGAACGATGACCGGCATGTAGCCCTGCAGACGCTGCTGCTGGTCGATCGTGAAGGAGGCCTGACCGTTTTC
>JAKVCO010000023.1 GCA_022448245.1 Paracoccaceae bacterium | reverse complement strand
TACATCTGCAAAATCTGGACTTCACAGGCAGAGCGATTCATCCTCAAACCGATCCACCAGATGCCGGGACTGAACACCTAAGGAATTGACCCATTTGGAAAGCGCAGCTCGTGCTTTTGGTGAACTTGGCGCGGAACACCAGGCCCGTAGGATACAGCAGCACAAAGAAGCTCTGGAAAAAATGATAAATAGGTCGCGCGCTTAGCCGCGCGCTAGACTCAAAATCGCAATCAGGTGTTGAAGAGGAAGTGCAGGACGTCGCCGTCTTTCACCACGTAAACCTTGCCTTCAGCCCGCATTTTGCCCGCTTCTTTGGCCTTCGCTTCACCGCCCAACGTCACGTAGTCGTCGTAGGCGATGGTTTCAGCGCGGATGAAGCCCTTTTCGAAATCACCGTGAATGACGCCCGCAGCTTGCGGTGCCATTGTGCCCTCTTTGATCGTCCAGGCACGGGCCTCTTTGGGGCCGGCGGTGAAGTAGGTCTGAAGCTCCAGCAGGTCGTAGCCCGCGCGGATCAGGCGGTCGAGGCCGGCCTCATCGAGGCCCATCTCGGACAGGAACTCGGTCGCTTCTTCGGGGTCGAGCTGGCTGATCTCCTCCTCGATCTGGGCAGAGATCACGACGGTGCCGGCGCCTTGCTCTGCGGCCATCTCAGCCACCTTAGCGGAGAATGCGTTGCCCTCTGACGCACTGCCTTCATCCACGTTGCAGACATAGAGCACGGGCTTAGCCGTGAGGAGTTGCAGCATCTTCCAGGCCTTGAGGTCTTCGGCGTCCACCTCAACCGTGCGGGCGGGGCGGCCGTCCTCAAGCGCCTCTTGCGCGGCCACGAGCAGACGCTCCTGCGTGACGGCTTCCTTGTCGCCGCCCTTCAGCTTCCGGACGAGGTTCGCGCGGCGCTTTTCGATGCTTTCCAGATCGGCCAACATCAGTTCAGTTTCAATGACTTCCGCGTCCTCCACCGGGTTCACGCGACCCTCCACATGGGTGACGTCGCCGTCCTCAAAACAGCGCAGCACATGGGCGATGGCGTCCACCTCGCGGATGTTGGCGAGGAACTGGTTGCCGAGGCCCTCGCCCTTGGACGCGCCCTTCACGAGACCCGCGATATCCACGAAGGTCATGCGCGCCGGCACGACCTGCTTTGAGGCATTCATCTCGGCCAAAGTATCAAGGCGCGCGTCGGGTACCGCGACCTCGCCCACGTTGGGTTCGATCGTGCAGAATGGGAAGTTCGCGGCCTGTGCGGCTGCGGTCTTGGTCAACGCGTTGAAAAGGGTGGATTTCCCGACATTGGGAAGCCCAACAATACCCATCTTGAAACCCATGGCGCGCTCCTTCGACTGCTCAGCGCGCTCCCTACGGAGAAAGCGGGGCAGAGACAAGGCCGCCGGGGCTCTTGACGTCCTTGCGGCCCTCACCCATGAGGGCCCTAAGGAGGATTGTCATGACCCGCATCGACGCAAAATTTGCTGAGCTCGCCGCCGCCGGAAAGAAGGCGTTCGTGGCCTATGTCATGGCTGGCGATCCTGATTATGAGACCTCGGTCGAGATCGTGAAGGGCCTGCCCGGTGCGGGTGTGGATGTGATCGAGCTGGGGCTCCCGTTCACGGACCCGATGGCTGACGGACCGACGATCCAGCTCGCCGGGCAGCGGGCGCTTGAAGGCGGCATGACGCTGGAGAAAACGCTCGATCTGGCGAAGGCCCTCCGCGAAGAGGATGACACCACGCCGATCGTTCTCATGGGCTACTACAACCCGATCTATTCGCGCGGCGTGGACCGGTTCCTTGAGGACGCAAAGGCCGCCGAGATCGACGGCCTCATCGTGGTGGACCTGCCGCCCGAAGAAGACAGCGAGCTATGCATTCCTGCGCAAGCGGCGGGAATGAACTTCATCCGGCTTGCGACGCCCACGACGGACGACAAGCGCCTGCCGAAGGTCCTTCAGAACACGTCGGGCTTCGTCTACTACGTCTCCATCACAGGCATCACCGGCGCGGCTTCCGCACAGGCGGGTGACGTAGGCCCTGAAGTGGCACGTATGAAAGCAGCCACTGACCTGCCCATCATTGTGGGCTTTGGCATCAAGACGCCTGAGGCCTCCAAAGCGATCGCCGAAGTGGCCGATGGCGCGGTGGTGGGCTCTGCCATCGTCGAGAAGATCGGCGCCGGCGAAAGCGCTGCTGATGTACTCGCCTTCGTCAAAACCCTCGCCGATGGGGCGCATTCGGCTTAACCTCACCGCGAAAGCGAGGCCAAGATGACCCCACATATCTCAGCGAAAAAAGGCGAGATAGCCGAAACCGTCTTGATGCCGGGCGATCCGCTCCGCGCTAAATGGGCGGCGGAAACATTCCTCGAGGACGCCACGTGCGTCAACCGGGTGCGCGGAATGCTGGGCTTCACCGGCACGTGGAAAGGCAATCCGGTCACAATCCACGGCTCTGGCATGGGGATGCCCTCGCTCTCGATCTATGCAAATGAGCTGATCTCGACCTACGGCGCCAAGACCCTCATCCGCATCGGCTCCTGCGGCGCCATGCAGGAGAGCGTAAATATCCGCGACGTGATCCTCGCGATGACCTCAACGACGCTGTCGACCCCGTCCCGCGGCATCATGCGCGAACTCAACTTCGCCCCCTGCGCCGACTGGTCCCTCATCCAAGCAGCCTACCAGGCGTCCAAGGCCAAAGGCTCCACAACGCATGTGGGCGGGATCTACTCGTCGGACGTGTTCTACGACGAACGCCCGGACCTGAACGAACAGATGGAACGCCACGGCATCCTCGCGGTGGAAATGGAAGCCGCTGAACTCTACACACTCGCCGCGCGCCACGGGTGCCGCGCGCTCGCCGTGCTCACCGTCTCAGACCACCTCAAGACGCATGAAGCGCTCCCCTCCGAGGATCGCGAACGCTCCTTCGGGGACATGGTCGAAATCGCTCTGGAAGCGGCCTTCGCCTAAAAAACTATGCCCTCACGCTCCCTGTTCAGAGGGCGTGGGTGGGCGGGTGGGAGCCCTCTGAACAGGGAGCGTGAGGGCATCACACCCGTTTTGCAGCGGCCCTGAGCAAAGTTCTCGAATAGACGTGGTGAAAGGGCATCAAGGCCTTCGCGAGGAAGGGCACCTTGCCGCCCTCTGCGACGATGGCTGAGCCAAACCAAAGCTCGGCGCGCCCCACGGCCAGCCACGTCCGAATAGGTGAGCCCGGAACAGTCAGCAAAAGCTCTGTCTCATTGCGATCCTCAACAACCCAAGCTGCCATGGCCGACCCCACCCCGGAGGCGAGATCGTCCACTTGCTGATCAGAGGACACCTTCCCACCAAGGCCAAGCAAGTGACGCTCTGACCTGAATGTCGGTGTTGAAAAGAACACGCGAACGAACTGCTCGAGCGTCGCGTCGCCGGTCGTCACATAGGCATCCACATGGGAGGCGGGATCGGACAAGTACCGCGCGATCAGGCTCGACGCCGGAACCTCCGCCCGCCGTACCAACACGAAGCCGCCTTAGACCTGACGCTCGACCATCATCTGCTTGATCGCGCCGATCGCCTTCGCTGGGTTCAGACCCTTCGGGCAGGTCTTCGCGCAGTTCATGATCGTGTGGCAGCGGTAGAGCTTGAACGGATCTTCCAGTTCATCAAGACGCTCACCCGTGGCCTCATCGCGGCTATCGATGATCCAGCGATAGGCATGCAGCAGTGCTGCCGGCCCGAGGTATTTGTCACCATTCCACCAGTAGGACGGGCAAGACGTGGAGCAGGACGCGCACATCACGCATTCATAAAGCCCGTCGAGCTTCTTGCGGTCCTCGATGGACTGCTTCCATTCCTTCGCGGGACGGTTCGTTTTCGTTTCAAGCCACGGCATGATCGAGGCGTGTTGCGCATAAAAATGCGTAAGGTCAGGGATGAGGTCCTTCACCACCGGCATGTGCGGCAGCGGATACACCTTCACGACACCCTTCACCTCGTCATGGCCGTAGATGCAGGCCAGCGTGTTTGTCCCGCCAATGTTCATCGCGCAGGAGCCGCAAATGCCCTCGCGGCAGGACCGGCGGAACGTCAGCGTCGGGTCGATCTCGTTTTTGATCTTGATGAGCACATCAAGCATCATGGGCCCGCAGGTATCCATGTCGACAAAGTAGGTATCGACCCGCGGGTTCTGACCATCATCAGGGTTCCAGCGATAGATCTGGAACTCGCGCACGTTCGTGGCACCCGACGGTTTCGGCCAGGTCTTCCCGACCTTGATGCGGGAATTCTTGGGGAGCGTGAACTGGACCATGCGGTTGGTCTCCTATCCTCTTGGGCGGCGCAGGGCTTACCCCCCGTTCGCAGCCTTTGCGACACAGCCCTGTACGACAGGGCGCGCCATCAGCTCGTTGAGCAGTTTCGTTTCATTTTCACCGATGTCGCCGTCACCGAGCGTGTTGAGCTCTCCGCGACGGGCCTCAACGACCACACAGCCCGCGAGCATGGGCACCAAGGCAGCTACGGCTGCGCCCCCTTGCTCTTCGAGCGTCGCTTCAAGCGCTGGCAGGATCGCGTCATAGGCGGCCTGTTGGCGGCTGTTGAGCTCCTGCGCGGCGGCCGGCACGGCAGCCGCGAGGAAAGCGATGACGGCGACAGCGCGCATCAGTAGACCCGCGCTTTCGGTGCAATCTTCTTAAGATCGATCCCGCCATCATTGTGAGACGTCAGCGGCTGCGTAACGACTCCACGGTAGCCCATGGATGCCTCTTTGCCGTTGAACCATACAAGCGAGTGCTTGCGCCAGTTCTCGTCGTCACGATCTGGGTAATCCTCGTGTGCGTGAGCGCCGCGACTTTCCTTGCGCGCCGCTGCTGCCGTGACCGTGGCCACGGCGTTCGGCATCAGGTTGGTAAGCTCCAGCGTCTCCATAAGATCGGAGTTCCAGACAAGGCTCTGATCCGTGACGGACACGTCCTCAAGCTTGCCCGCGACATCGCCCATCTTCTTGCAGCCTTCCTCAAGCGTCTTGTCGGTGCGGAAGACGGCGGCGTCTTCCTGCATCGTCTTTTGCATCTCGAGGCGAAGCTCAGCCGTTGGCACGTGGCCTTTGGCATATCGAAGACCATCAAAGCGCGAGAACGCCGCCTCGATAGAACGTTTGCTCGGTGTGGGCACGGGTGCATCGCGATCAACAGTCGTGCCCGCGCGAATGGCAGCGGCGCGACCAAAGACAACGAGGTCGATGAGCGAGTTAGATCCAAGACGGTTGGCACCATGCACCGAGGCACAGCCCGCTTCGCCTACAGCCATCAGGCCCGGCGCAGTCGCGTCTGGATTGTCCTTCGTAGGAGCGAGAACCTCACCCCAATAGTTTGTAGGGATGCCACCCATGTTGTAGTGCACCGTCGGCAGAACCGGGATGGGCTCCTTCGTGACGTCAACGCCCGCAAAGATGCGCGCGGACTCCGAGATGCCGGGCAGGCGCTCGGCGAGCGTATCCGGCGGCAGGTGGTTGAGGTGCAGGTGGATATGGTCGCCGTCGGCGCCTACACCGCGGCCTGCGCGGATTTCCATCGTCATGCAGCGCGAAACCACGTCGCGAGAGGCGAGGTCTTTGTAGGTAGGGGCATAACGCTCCATGAAGCGTTCGCCTTCGGAGTTCGTCAGGTAGCCCCCCTCGCCCCGAGCACCTTCGGTGATGAGGCAGCCAGAGCCGTAGATGCCTGTGGGGTGGAACTGAACGAATTCCATATCCTGAAGCGGAAGACCGGCGCGGGCCGTCATGCCGCCGCCGTCACCCGTGCAGGTGTGCGCAGAGGTGGCGGAGAAGTAGGCACGGCCATAGCCGCCCGTGGCCAGCACGACCATCTTGGCCGCAAAGAGGTGCATCGTACCGTCGTCTAGCTTCCAGCAAAGCACGCCCTGGCAGACGCCGTCGTCGCTCATGACGAGGTCGATAGCGAAGTATTCGATGTAGAACTCAGCCTGCTGCTTGAGGCTCTGACCATAGAGCGTGTGCAGGATGGCGTGGCCGGTGCGGTCGGCCGCGGCGCAGGTACGCTGCACAGGCGGGCCTTCGCCAAACTCGGTCGTGTGGCCGCCGAACGGACGCTGATAGATTTCGCCCTTCTCCGTGCGGGAGAACGGAACGCCGTAGTGCTCAAGCTCGTACACAGCTTTGGGCGCTTCCCGCGCGAGGTATTCCATCGCGTCGGTGTCGCCGAGCCAGTCCGAGCCCTTTACGGTGTCATACATGTGCCACTGCCAGTGGTCGGGGCCCATGTTCGACAGCGATGCCGCGATGCCGCCCTGCGCTGCAACCGTGTGGGAGCGCGTGGGGAACACCTTCGAGATGCACGCCGTCTTGAAACCTTGCTCTGCCATGCCGAGCGTTGCGCGCAGACCGGCGCCACCGGCACCAATCACTACAACGTCGTATTCATGTGTCTCGTAATCGTAGGCTGCCATATTGGGTAATCTCCTCAGATTGCCATGCGCGCGAGGGCAAACAGCCCCACGATCATCAGCAGGTAGGACGCCCAGGTGATGCCCACGATGGTGAGCTGCCCGGCCGTGCCGTGTACGTAGTCTTCAGCGGCCTCGATGGCTTCATTCATCACGTGACGGATGATGATCACCATGGTGACCGCGAGTGTGATCGCCACTGCCGGATGTCCAAAGTACGCAGTGGCTTCAGCGTAGGGCAGTTGATAGCCCAGCGCGAACAGGATGAAAAAGACCGGCGCGGCGACGACAATCGCCATGGAGCTCACCATCATCTTCCAGTGATGCTCGGTCCCGGCGCGACCCGAGCCGAGGCCAACGGCGCGCTTACGATCAGTCAGATATCTTTGCATTGCTCAGCCCTCACATCGCCAGAAACAGAATGAAGGTCAGCGCCGCAACCACGGTCGCTGCAACCAACATGCCGATGGCGAGGCTTTCTGCGACACGCACCTCCCAGCAATAGCCGAAGTCCCAAAGGACGTGCCGGAGGCGGCCGAGGATGTGGTAGGTCAGGCACCAAACCCCGGCGAGCAGCACAAGGTCACCGAACCAGCTCTGCACGATCCGGTTGAACGCGTTGAAGGCGGCCTCGGAGATCGACGCCGTAAAGAGCCACGCCACGATAACGACCGACAATCCCAAGACGACGATGCCCGTGATCCGGACCATGATCGACGAGATCGAGGTGAGCTGGGGCTTGTAGTAGGGTCCGATCATAAATGGGGAAAGCGGACGGTTCCCACGGTTTACGTCAGCCATGCGCTGGCTCCTTCGCTTGCGAGTTAACGTTAGTTAGCGCGTCCGTCGCGTTGGGTCACGCACTGGAAGGCCGGAAAAACGCGGTGATTCAGCGCATTTCGCATTATTTGACCGCTTGTGATCACTGCAAATGAGAGCGTGATCACAGAATTGATCTCAACCCCGCATGAGACGATTCTCTTTACTGCGAAAGGTGCCCTCCCACCCTTACACTGCGCCGTCAGCCTTCCTTGTCGATGCGTGCCGTGCACTGTCGATTTTCTAACTACTTGAGCGGGTATCCCAAGATACAAAGGGGATATTCGGCGGAAGAGCCCTGAAAGAGGCTACGTATCACCGCCCACACCGAAAATGTGATCACATTTTCAGCTGAGGCGGAGCTGTCAGCACTTTAGCTCCCTAATCTCCAAGCTCGAGGGCCCCAACAACCTGGGTGACCTCGCGCAACAGCTTACAGCGCATCATTTCAGGGTACTCAGCATAGCGATCGGCCGTCACCACGAAGGCGCCGGGCCCGAAGATGACGTTCTCATAGTAGTAGCCGGTGAGGTCTCCGGCGGTGGCATCCTCGATGACGAGCGCATTCACCGCGATCGATTTCTGCGAGTTCAGTGCCCGAAGCTGGGCAGGCTCCGCCCCCTCGTTCGATACGCCGTCGCCGGACACATCAATCACATTGCGCGAACATGTTGGCGCGGCATCAAAAGAACTGCCCGCAACCCTGAGCCCTTCGCCAATGGCTGTTGAGAAGTTGCGCCAAACGCGTTGGTCGTCGGCGACAGCTGATGCGAAGGCCTCTAAATCATCGTGTGACGCTATCTGGACCCAAGGCAGGGTTACCTTTTGCCGCGACATCCCCGTCCACTGCACCAATGACAGCGCAGCCTTTCCTGACAGAAGGCTCTCTGCGATCTGCCTGTCGCGCAGCCCTTCGGCCAACCCCTCCATTTGGATGCGGTACTCGTTGGGGTCCACGGAACCGGACACATCGACGGCAAACATTAAGGCCAGGACACAGGCCGCAGCAGGTTTTGCGAGAAGAAGAAGCAAGACGAGCGCACGCATGGGCTCAACCTATCGGGCCGCGCGCCACATGCACCTCAATTCGTTGTCAGGACGGGACTTCCTGCCAGAGCTCTCTGAGGTACGGCAGGTACTCGGAGCACATTGTGATCTCTTGCCGAAACGTGTCGTAGAACGCGTTCGCTTCACCGCATCCTTCCACGTGAATCTTGATGTCTTGAGGGAAGGAATATTCCTCGTTCAGCCACGCAATCTCATCACCCAAGATATCAAGCTGGGCTTGGTCGTTGCCCACAAGCACAAGATCGCCCTGTTCGTCGCTCTCCGAGAGCTCTTCGAGGACCGAGCCCCAGGAATTCAGAGCCTGATCAAACTCTTCCGGGCAGGTCTCAAGACGTTCTTCCGGTAAGCCTAGCTCTTCGGCGACGTCTTCACGCTCGTCCGGGTTGCCGCCGTAAAAGAGGCAAACCAGGTTGTAGTAGCGCTGTGGATCGGGGCCGTGCACCCCCCAGAAGTAGACCTCCTCACGGTCCACGTCCTCGGGATCGACGGTGAAACCGAAGGCCGCATCATAGGCCATGGCCACCGCGCGGTCTTCCTCCCATGTCTCCGAGATCTTGAGCACGCTGAGCACGTCGGCGGCGTCTTCCTCTTGCCCGAAAATCGGAAGCTCGAGGGTATCGATCAGGGCGTGGGCCAGCTCGTGGTAGAAGGTGGCATAGGTGTTTGAGGCGACGAAGCGGTCCTCGTCAGCCAGCGCAGGGCTGGCCACGAGGGCGAGAGCGGCAGCAAGGTGTTGCATGTCACGCAGGACACAACGCCCAGTAGTCTAAATCAAGGAGAACATCGGACTGGTATTTCCCCTCGTCCGTTTTCAGCACACCGGCCGCGCCCGTGGTCGCGACGAGCCTTAGGCGCAGGGCCGCGACACCCGGGGCGCTGGTTTCCGCTTTGTCGAGCACTTCAGACCATGCCCGAACCGTCATTCCAGAGGTGCAAGGGTTCGCATGCGCCCCGCTGTTCAGCGCGACGATCATCTGCGCATTGGCAAGGCCATTGAAGCTGAGCGCGCGGGCCATCGAGATGACATGCCCGCCGTAGATCAATCTGCTGCCGTCAGGTCGGACGGTCGCATCAAAGTGCACCTTGGCCGTGTTCTGCCACAGGCGCGTGGCCATCATGTGCTCGGCCTCTTCGATGGTGACGCCATCGACGTGGTCGATGATTTCGCCGATCTGGTAGTCAGCGGCGCGGTGAGCCTCCCCGGCGAGCGTGAAGTCATAGTCATCAAAGTGCAGCCCGTCGGGGATGCAGAGGCTCTGCGCGGGGACATGATCCATGAGCTCAGGAACCACTGTTTCCGGCGCCTCACCGGGGTTGCGGCGTTTGACCATCACCCAGCGGACGTAGCTCATCACCGTCTCGTCGCGTTGGTTTAGGCCAGTGGTGCGGACCCAAACCACGCCGGTTTTACCGCTTGAGTTTTGCTTGAGCCCGATCACCTCAGACTGCGACCGTAGCGTGTCGCCCGGATAGACGGGCCTGAGCCATTGCCCCTCGGCATAGCCAAGGTTGGCCACCGCATTCAGAGAAATGTCCGGAACCGTCTTTCCAAACACGACATGGAACGCCGCGAGGTCATCGAGCGGTGAGGACGGCAAGCCGGAGGCGCGGGCGAATTCATCCGAAGAATATAGGGCGTGCCGCGCCGGGTAGAGCGCATGATACAGTGCCCTCTCCCCGCCCGAAACGGTGCGCGGCACGGCGTGATGGATCACCTCGCCGACGCTGTAGTCCTCGAAAAAGCGACCCGGGTTCGTCTTCATAGCTGGCCCAACTTTTGAGAGGGATCGTAGTCGCCCGGCACGTCTTTGATCACAGCCTGTCCGCACCGCATGACGCCAGCCGTGGCATCATAAGCGTAGGTCGGATCTCCGTACAGCTCCCACCCTTTGCTCAGGGCTTCTGTGACTTTGTGGCAAAAGGCCGAGGTGTCGTCAGCGGTCAGCAGTCGGTATACGCGCATGAGGGGGCTCCCAGTGCCGGTTCAGGCCGCGGCGAGTTCTTTAATCGCAGAAGCTTTCGCAAGCGTTGCTCGGGCTGTCTCAACGTGGAGGTTTTCCACGATGCGGCCATCAACAACGGCGACGCCTTGGCCAGCAGCAGTAGCTTCCTCAAAGGCGGCGATCTGGCGGCTGGCCAAGTCGATCTCTTCCTCAGACGGCGCGAAAGCTTCGTTGGCGATGGCGACTTGCGCCGGGTGGATCAGCGTTTTGCCGTCAAAGCCCATGTCGCGGCCCTGCTCGCACTCGGTGCGCAGGCCTTCGTCGTCTTTGAATGCGTTATAGACCCCGTCGACAATCGCGATGCCTGCAGCGCGGGCCGCGAGCACACACATTCCGAGAGAGGTAATCATCGGCTCCCGCGTGGGGTGCGTGCGAGAGTTCAGGTCCTTGGCGAGGTCATTGGTGCCCATAACCATGCCCGCCATCCGAGAGGCGCGCGCGACAGAGGCCGCGTTCAAGATGCCCTCTGGCGTTTCCATCATGGCCCAGATCTTCGTGTCGCGAGCTTCCGGGATTTTGTCGAGTTTCGCGGCGAGATCTTCGATCAGCTCGGCCCGGTCCACCTTGGGAAGCAGAACCGCTTCGGGCCCGATGGCGGCAATGGCCGCCAGATCGTCTTCACCCCATTTCGTGTCCATCCCGTTGATCCGCACGATCTGAGCCCGCGGGCCATAGCCACCAAGCGTCAGCGTTTCCGCCAAAAGCTGGCGCGCGGCCTCCTTTTCAGTGAGCGCCACGGCATCTTCGAGATCGAAGATGATCGCATCTACCGGCATCATTCGCGCCTTCTCGAGAGCGCGGGCACGGGAGGCTGGGATATAGAGGACAGAGCGGTAGGGGCGACTTGGCATGATCTTCTTACGCAATAAAGTTGCGCAGCTTCTGACACGTACATTACAAAAAGTTCAAGAGAATTCGCGCCGCAATGCAGCATTTTCGTTGTTTTCGGGGCTGCGCACGATGAATTAACCAGATTTCCATCCCTCTTGAGCAGGTTTCTCACATCTCGGCTGCGCCTCCACTGCGCTGCCGTACGAGATAGCCCCAAGCGGGAAAGGATCATACGATGAAGACTCACTTCCTTGCACTTCTCGTTGGCGTCACGGCGCTGGTGCTGTCGACGACGAGCACACAGGCGCAAGCCAACTGCGCCGAACGGGACCAAGTATTGGAGCGTCTTTCCGCCCGCTACGGTGAAAGCCGTCAGTCGGTGGGCGTGGCGGCCAACCAGTCCCTCGTAGAAGTATTTGCTAACTCCGGCACCGGCTCCTGGTCGATCACGGTCACCATGCCCAACGGCACGACATGCCTTGTGGCGTCGGGCACGTCCTATGAAGGCCTTGCCCTCGTTCAGCCGTCCGCAATGGGCCAGACCCTCTGATCTATCGGATCAGGCGATCGCCGTCCAAATCAGACGGCTGCCGGTCAGGACCAGCAGAATATACGTAATTGCAAAAAAGGCGAGCTCGGGGACAATCCGGTGCGCCTTTACGCCGAGCCAGGTTCCCAGAAGGGCCATCGGAGCCAGCAGCGCCACCGCGATCCATGTGTCGTGCGTGAACACGCCCATCGCCGCGTAAGGTATGAACTTAAAGACATTGATGGCCCAGAAGATCAGGACCGTCGACGCCTGATAGGTCAATTTGTCGAGCTTTTGGCTCAGCAAATAGACCGCCACGGGCGGCCCCCCCGCATGACTGACAAAGCTGGTGAAGCCAGTAATTGCGCCGGTGATGATGCCTGCAGGCGCGCCAAGTTGCTCCTTGGGTGTGGGCACGAGCCCTCGCGCCTTGGCCATCTGCCAAACAACGAACAGGATCGCGATCGCGCCGATCAAAAAGCGGATCAAATCCGCAGGGGCAATCTCCAGCACCACCGCGCCGAACGCGACCCCCGGCAAAGACCCGATCAGAACCCGCTGGCAATCTCGCCAATTCCATTTGCGCCAGTACGACGGCACAGCGCTGACATCGATCAGCATCAGCAGGGGCAACATCATCCCCAGCGCAAGCTCTGGCGGCAAGATCAGCGCCAGAATCGCGGCAGAGGCAAAAGACGCCCCGGATCCGAATCCACCTTTTGACACACCGGCGAATATGACTGCCGGTATGGCAACAGCGAAAAAGACGAGGTCGAATGCGATCATAGAGCCCCTTTAAAGCCTTTATTCGCATACAGATGCATACCGCAGTGTCGCATGCACATGCGGCAAGGCTTGCGGCCACCGCGCCCCTTGGCCTATCCAGCGCGGAGTTTAATAGCCGGAGAACGCAGAATGGCTCGTTCCAAGATCGCCCTCATTGGCGCAGGTAATATCGGTGGCACGCTCGCTCACCTCGCCGCGCTGAAGGAATTGGGGGACGTTGTCCTCTTCGACATCGCTGAAGGGCTGCCCGAGGGCAAATCGCTCGACATCGCCGAATCTGGGCCCTCCGAGGGCTTCGACGCGTCGATGACGGGCACCCAATCCTATGAGGATATCGCTGGCGCGGATGTTTGCATCGTCACCGCAGGTGTCGCCCGTAAGCCGGGCATGAGCCGTGACGACCTTCTGGGCATCAACCTCAAAGTGATGAAGTCCGTGGGCGAAGGCATCGCCAAGCACGCGCCGAATGCGTTCGTGATCTGCATCACCAACCCGCTCGACGCGATGGTTTGGGCGCTGCGCGAATTCTCCGGCCTGCCCCACAACATGGTATGCGGCATGGCAGGCGTCCTCGACTCCGCCCGTTTCCGCCACTTCCTGAGCCTTGAGTTCAACGTCTCCATGCGCGACGTCACTGCTTTCGTTCTCGGCGGCCACGGCGACACGATGGTTCCGTTGACGCGGTATTCCACCGTTGCTGGCATCCCGCTCCCCGACCTGGTGCAAATGGGCTGGACCTCGCAAGAGAAGCTCGACGAGATCGTGCAGCGTACCCGTGATGGTGGCGCCGAGATCGTGGGCCTCCTGAAGACGGGCTCCGCGTTCTACGCACCTGCAACATCCGCCATCGAGATGGCCGAAGCCTTCCTCAAGGACCAAAAGCGCCTGCTGCCTTGCGCGGCCTATTGTGATGGCGAATTCGGCCTCAAAGGCATGTACGTTGGTGTGCCCACCGTGATCGGTGCTGGTGGTATCGAGCGCATTGTCGACATCAAACTCGGCAAAGAAGAGAAGGCCATGTTCGACAAGTCCGTCGACGCAGTCTCTGGCCTCGTCGAAGCGTGCAAAGGCATTGACGAAAGCCTTGCGTAAGCTCTTGGGTGCCCTGCGATGACGTGGGGCACCGTTACCCTCGCCGATGAACCAACCGAGCTTCTGTTGGCATTTGCGGCGTGGCACGCCCATTTGGGCGCTTCTGAGATCCACATCTTTCTAGATCGACCCAACAAGCCAACGGCTCAGGCGCTGCGGGACATCCCCGGCGTCATCGTATCCGAGTGCGATGACATGTTCTGGCACGCGAACGGCGGGCGCGGTTTGATCCAAACCCGGCGCCAGGATGCGGTGGCCAACCTCGCCTATGCCGAGACTGATACGGATTGGCTCATCCACATGGACGCTGACGAGTTCCTGATCGACAGCCGCGATATTCTGGCAGAGCTTTTAGCGCTGCCGGAAACCATCCTTGGCCTTCGCGTGCCCGTTCGCGAACGCGTTTGGACCATGGCCCCCGAAACGGTGTTTGAAGGCAGCTTCAAGGTGCCTTTGCCCGGTAAGCTGGGGCTCGATCACCACCTCTATGGTGAACTCAGCAGATACATGCAGCGCGGACTCATCGGGCATACCCGCGGCAAGACGATCTGCCGGACAGGCCAAGACCTCGTGATGTCGATCCATGGGCCGCGCGATCAGGATACCATGAACCTGATGGAGGCTCAGTCGCTTCATTTGCTGCACTTTGATGGGCTCACCCCGTTCCACTGGCTCCTTAAGCGACTGAAGTACGCCTCGCTTCCCCACGCAGAGGCGAAGAAGAACACCGATCACTATCGCTGGAACCAAATCGGCGCGCTTCAGACGATGGACACGCTAGACGAGGCGCGGCGTTTTCAAGAGGAGCTGACGTTCCTGAAACCCGAGTTCGCAACGAAGCTGCGCGCACTTGGGTTACTCGAAGATGCCCCGACGTTTGAGATCGGCGCCGCGCTACGCAAATACAGCCTCGATGATCTGGATTTGAGTGCGGCCCGTTTCGACCGCCGTCTACGGCGCCGCGATCGGGAATTCGTCGAGGAAATCGGCTGGGGAGCCGAAGACTAAAAGGCCTCACCTTCGGACATCCGGCCTTTTTTGCCGACTCAATGCTCGCGAAAAAGGCACACTTCCCTTTTGAAAGTGCGATTTGTGATCACAGCGAAAAATCGTGTGATCACAAATGTCGGATTTTCACGATTGTGACCTAAAAAGCCTTATTATCTTCGGTATTGGCACGCTAGGAGTCGTTAACGACCAAAGGACCGCATTCAATGAACATCCACGAATACCAAGCTAAAGCTCTGTTGCGCAGCTACGGAGCGCCGGTCTCTGACGGCCGCGTTGTCCTCAAAGCCGAAGAAGCCAAGACCGCTGCCGGCGAACTCGATGGCCCTCTCTGGGTTGTTAAGGCCCAGATCCACGCAGGCGGACGCGGCAAAGGCTCCTTCAAGGAAGAAGCCGCAGGCGAAAAGGGCGGTGTGCGCCTGGCCAAGTCGGTCAGCGAGGCCGCTGACGAAGCCAAGAAAATGCTCGGCCGCACGCTGGTGACGCACCAGACGGGTCCGGCCGGTAAACAGGTCAACCGGATCTACATCGAAGACGGCTCCGGCATCGAACGTGAGCTCTACCTCGCGCTGCTCGTGGATCGCGTGACGTCCCGCGTGTCCTTCGTCTGTTCCACCGAGGGCGGCATGGACATCGAAGAAGTGGCCGCTGCCACGCCTGAAAAGATCCTGAGCTTCTCCATCGATCCGGCCACGGGCTACCAGCCCTTCCACGGCCGCCGCATCGCTTTCTCGCTTGGCCTCGAAGGCAAGCAGGTCAAGGAATGCGTGGCGCTGATGGGCCTGCTCTACAAAGCCTTCATGGAAAAAGACATGGAGATGCTCGAGATCAACCCGCTCATCATCACCGACGAAGGCTCGCTCAAGGTGCTCGACGCCAAGGTGGGCTTCGACGGCAACGCGGTCTACCGCCACGCCGACATCGCCGAACTGCGCGACACGACCGAAGAAGACCCCAAAGAGCTTGAGGCCTCCAAATACGACCTCAACTACATCGCGCTCGATGGCGAAATCGGCTGCATGGTGAACGGCGCGGGCCTCGCGATGGCCACGATGGACATCATCAAGCTCTACGGTGCTGAGCCAGCGAACTTCCTCGACGTTGGCGGTGGCGCCACGAAAGAGAAAGTGACCGAGGCATTTAAGATCATCACCTCTGACCCGAACGTCAAAGGCATCCTCGTCAACATCTTCGGCGGCATCATGCGTTGCGACGTCATCGCCGAGGGCGTGGTCGCGGCCGTGAAAGAGGTTGGTCTTCAGGTGCCGCTCGTCGTGCGCCTCGAAGGGACGAACGTAGAAGAGGGCAAGCGCATCATCAACGAGAGCGACGTCGACGTCATCGCCGCCGACGACCTCAAAGATGGCGCCCAGAAAATCGTCAAAGCGGTAAAGGGCTGATCCCAGCCCAGAGGGAGCGAGATGGTGGAACGCAATCCGACTGCCGACTTCGCGGGATTCGCCCCGCGTGCGGTCAGCGTTGCGCGACGCCCTCGCTCCTCTAACTCGACGGTGGCCCGGCAATGAGCACATCCGAAGAATATCGCCCCTGCCCGTTGTGCGGCGGGACTGAGGCGACTCCGTGGAAAGCCTATTCCCCGGACAATTGGATCGTGGGCAAATGCACCACTTGCGAGCTGACATATCTGCGTAACCCCGTGGAATATGAGGCGCTCGAAGAGGATTTCGCGTGGGAAAAGACCTACGTCGAAAAGAAGAAAAAGGGCGGCTCGACGCCATTGTCTGGCGCCGTCCGCAACCTGCGCAAGTCGCTTGGCGTCACCCACCGCAGCCGCAACAAGAACTTCGAGGGGTGGTTCGGCGCGGGCAACGTACTCGACATCGGGTGCGGTGACGGCAGCCGTCTGCAGGAGCCTATCGTGCCCTTCGGGATCGAGCTCTCCAACGCGCTGCATGCTGAAGCCGACGCTCGGATGAAGGCCCGCGGTGGTGAGTGCAAGCACGGCGCTGGTGCCACCTCGATTTGGGAGTTCGACGAAGGTCAGTTCGATGGCATAGTCATGCATTCCTACCTGGAACATGAAGTCGACGTGATGAGCGTGCTCAATGGTTCGCACCGCGCGCTGAAACCCGGCGGCAAAATCTTCATCCGCGTGCCGAACTTCGGGTCGATCAACCGCTCGGTTATCGGCAAGAAGTGGTGTGGCTTCCGCTACCCCGACCACGTGAACTACTTCACCCGCGCTTCGCTGGCGGATGCCGCCAAGCGCGCCGGTTTCACGATGGAAGTCGTGAACGCCCGCATGCTCGCGGTAGATGACAATATCCAAGCTCTCTTCACCAAAACCGACGCACCTGCTGCGTCGGGGCAGGCTGCGTGATGCGCGGGTTTGCTGCCATTTGCTTGACGTGCACCCCCCTGGCCGCGCCTGCGTCCGAGGCCCCGGCCATGGCAGCCTTTGGTGACCATTGCTTTTCGCCCTTCCTGACGGCTGAGCGCGCCGCTGACGTTCTGCCTGCACGGCACGACTTCTACGATCTGCGCCCGTTCAGCGGCTCAAACCCTGTGTCCGAGCCGCAAGTCCGCGCCGCCACCCCCGGCACAGATCGCCGCTGCGAAGTTGCCTTTGATGGCAGCGCGGTTGAGGCCGCTGTTGACACCATTGCCGCCGCGCTCGATCGCGAAGGCATCCGCCAGACAGCTAACGTGCCTGCAGACTTCCCTGTCCAAGCAGGCGCCGAATTCACCGACGCGCGGCAACTCAACCAGCGCCGCATTGCCGTTGTTCAGGTCGGCACCCGCCCCGGCCCCAACGGCCCCGAGACTTTCATGAATGTGGAGAGGCTCGATCCTCTCCCCTGACCCTTCCAAAGCCAAGGAAACAAGATGTCCGTACTCATCGATAAATCGACCAAAGTGATCTGCCAGGGCCTGACCGGCTCTCAGGGCACGTTCCACACCAAGCAAGCCCAGGACTACGGCACGCAGATGGTGGGTGGTGTCACGCCCGGCAAAGGCGGTCAGGAGCATCTGGGCCTTCCGGTCTTCGACAGCGTGCACGAGGCCAAGCACATGACCGACGCCAACGCGACGGTCATCTACGTGCCCCCGCGTTTTGCAGCAGATTCCATCCTCGAGGCGATCGACGCCAAAATGGAAGTGATCGTGGCCATCACCGAAGGCATCCCGGTGCTCGACATGATGCGCGTGAAGCGCGCGCTGGAGGACAGCACCTCGATCCTTATCGGACCGAACTGCCCGGGCGTGATCACGCCTGATGCATGCAAGATCGGCATTATGCCGGGCCACATCCACCGCCGCGGCTCCGTGGGCGTTGTGTCCCGCTCCGGTACGCTGACCTATGAGGCCGTGAAGCAGACGACCGATGTAGGCCTTGGCCAGTCCACCTGCGTGGGCATCGGCGGCGACCCGATTAAAGGCACCGAGCATATCGACGTCCTCGAATGGTTCCTCGCCGACGACGAGACCGAGAGCATCATCATGATCGGCGAAATCGGCGGCAGCGCTGAAGAAGAAGCTGCTCAGTTCCTCAAGGATGAGGCCAAGAAGGGCCGTTCGAAGCCTACGGCTGGCTTCATCGCCGGCCGCACGGCCCCTCCCGGACGCCGCATGGGCCACGCAGGCGCCATCGTCGCTGGCGGCAAGGGCGGTGCCGAGGACAAGATCGAAGCCATGAAATCGGCTGGCATCGTGGTGGCTGAAAGCCCCGCGGGCCTCGGCGAAGCTGTGCTCGAGGCCATCGGCTAACCCATGAACGTGCAACCGGACATGTCTTGTACTGCGTTGAGCTGCCTGGCGGGATGCCCTGCCAGTGTGGCCATCGCTGTGCCTGCGGACATGTCTGGCGCTGCGGGCAGGGAGGCGCTCTGATGGGTTTTCTTGACGCCGTTTCTACCTGCTTGAGAAAGTTCGCCACCTTCTCAGGACGCGCGCCGCGGGCGGAGTATTGGTACTTCTACCTCTTCACGATCCTCGTGTCATTTGTGGCATCGGGCGCGGACTCGCTGGTCTTCGGCACGTCCTGGCTTGATGGCGGACCTATAGACAACGGAACGTCGATTGCGCTGTTGCTCCCTATTATCGCCGTTCTGGTGCGTCGCTTTCACGACGTTGGCAAATCCGGCTGGCAGGTGCTCGCCGTGATCGCCGCGCTGTTTGCGGGCGTGATCATCATGGCTTTGAACGCTGAATCGAGCACTGGTGTTGCTGCCATCATCCCCGGCGCCGTGATCACCCTCGCGAGCTTTGGCTACCTTCTCTACGTCACGCTCAAACGCTCCGACCCCGGCATGAACGAATACGGCCCCAACCCCTACGAAGACCCGGGCATGGCGCTCGAGGAGGTCTTCAGATGATCAAGGCCGTCCGCACGTGCTTTCGCAAATACGTCACCTTCTCGGGCCGCGCGACGCTCTCAGAGTTCTGGTATTTTATCCTGTTCATGGTTCTCGGTATGATAGCGCTGACAGTGGTCAACTCGATCCTCTTCGGGCCCGAGATTCGATCTGTCTTGGACGCCGACGGCAACGTCGTCTCCCAGACAGCGTGGTACAACAGTGGGCGGCTCGGTGACATCTTCCTGCTCCTCTGTCTGCTACCGTGGCTCGCCGTCACATGGCGGCGGATGCATGACAGCGACCTTCGTGGCTTTTGGCCTTTCCTGACGCTTTTGCTGCCGTTCTTCGGAGCACTAATAGCAGTTGCCGTTAGCCTGGGCTGGGCTGAGTTCACCCGTCAAATTTCGGAAACTGGGAACGCGACTGCCAGCAGCGGGACAGGTGGGGCGGTGGTAGTCTTGATGCTGCTGCTCGCACTTGTCACCAACATCTATCTCCTCGGCCGCCATTCCACGCCTGGACCCAACCGCTTTGGGTCTCCCGATGGCGCGGCCACTGACCCCACTGTTTTTGAATGACCCGCCGAGTCCATCTGAGAGAAGAGAAATGACCGAACAATCACCCAACGATCAGTTCCACGCCTCCTCCTTCATGCAGGGGCACAATGCTGAGTATCTCGAGCAGCTCTACGCGCGCTACGCCACAGACCCTGCGTCGGTGGATGCCGCTTGGGCGGAGTTCTTTGCCGCCATGGGCGATGCAGAGCTCGACGTCAAAGCCGAAGCGCAGGGCCCCTCGTGGGCACGCGGTGACTGGCCGCCTGCGCCTGCGGATGACCTGACCCACGCGCTGACCGGCGAATGGCCCGTCGAAGAGGCGAAGGCTGCGGGCGACAAGATCGCTGCCAAGGCCAAGAAGGTGAAGGCCGACGTCTCCGACGATCAGATCAAACGCGCGGTGCTCGATTCCATGCGCGCGCTGATGCTCATCCGCGCCTACCGTATCCGAGGACACCTGGCCGCAGACCTCGACCCGCTGGGCATGCGCGAGATGCCGGCACGTCCGGAGCTCGATCCGGCCTCCTACGGCTTCACCGAGGCCGACATGGATCGCCCGATCTTCCTCGACAACGTGCTGGGCATGATGACCGCCTCCATGCGGCAGATCATCGACATCGTGAAGCGCACCTACTGCGGCACCTTTGCGCTGCAGTACATGCACATCTCCGATCCCGAGCAGTCCCAGTGGCTGAAAGAGCGGATCGAGGGGCTTGGCAAAGAAGTTCAGTTCACCCGCGAAGGCCGGAAGGCCATCCTGAACAAGATGGTCGAGGCCGAGGGCTTCGAGAAGTTCCTTCATGTGAAGTACATGGGCACCAAGCGCTTCGGCCTCGATGGTGGCGAAGCGCTGATCCCGGCGATGGAGCAGATCATCAAACGAGGCGGCGCACTTGGCGTGAAAGACATCGTGATCGGCATGCCGCATCGCGGTCGTCTGTCGGTGCTCGCCAACGTGATGGGAAAGCCCTACCGCGCGATCTTCAACGAATTCCAAGGCGGCAGCTTCAAGCCCGAGGATGTCGACGGCTCCGGCGATGTGAAATACCACCTCGGCGCCTCTTCGGACCGAGAGTTTGATGGCAACAGCGTGCACTTGTCGCTGACAGCCAACCCGTCCCACCTTGAGGCGGTGAACCCAGTGGTTCTGGGCAAAGCGCGTGCCAAGCAAGACCAACTGCATGATGAGGATCGCTCCTCCTGCTTGCCAGTGCTCTTGCACGGTGATGCGGCCTTCGCTGGCCAAGGCGTGGTGGCTGAGTGTTTCCAGATGGGCGGCATTCGCGGCCATAAGACCGGCGGCACGATGCACATCGTCGTCAACAACCAGATCGGCTTTACGACGGCGCCGGCGTTCTCACGCTCCTCGCCGTATTGCACCGACATTGCCCTAGTCGTGGAAGCTCCGATCTTCCACGTGAACGGCGATGATCCGGAAGCTGTGACCCACGCCGCCAAGGTCGCCACGGAGTTCCGTCAAAAGTTCCACAAGGACGTCGTGATCGACATCATCTGCTACCGCCGCTTCGGCCACAATGAAGGGGATGAACCCATGTTCACCAACCCCCTCATGTACAAGAAGATCAAGCAGCAGAAGACCTCGCTGACGCTATACACCGAGCGCCTCGTGCGCGACGGGCTGATCCCCGAGGGCGAAATCGAGGACATGAAGACCGCCTTCCAGGCCCACCTGAACGAAGAGTTCGAGGCCGGAAAAGACTACAAGCCCAACAAGGCTGATTGGCTCGACGGCCGCTGGTCGCATCTCGACAAGCGCGGTGAGGAATACCAGCGCGGGCAGACCGCGATCTCGAATGAGACCTACACCGAGGTCGGCGGCGCGCTCTCTCGCGTGCCAGAGAGTTATCCGCTGCACAAAACCGTCGCGCGCATGCTCGACAACAAGAAGGGCGCCATCGAGGCCGGTGAAGGCATCGATTGGGCCACTGGCGAGGCTCTCGCCTTCGGATCGCTCCTCACCGAAGGGTACGGCGTACGTCTTGCCGGTCAGGACTCCACACGCGGCACCTTCTCGCAGCGCCATTCGGGCCTGGTTAACCAGGAAACCGAGGAACGCTTTTATCCGCTCAACAACATCCGCGCGGGCCAGGCGAATTACGAGGTCATCGACTCCATGCTCTCCGAATACGCCGTCCTCGGGTTTGAGTACGGCTACTCGCTCGCAGAGCCGAACGCGCTGACGCTTTGGGAAGCCCAATTCGGCGACTTCGCAAACGGCGCGCAGATCATGTTCGATCAGTTCGTCAGCTCTGGCGAAAGCAAGTGGCTCCGGATGTCGGGTCTCGTTTGCCTCCTGCCGCACGGCTATGAGGGTCAGGGGCCGGAGCACTCCTCTGCACGTCTGGAGCGCTTCCTGCAGATGTGTGGCCAGGACAACTGGATCGTGGCGAACTGCACGACGCCCGCGAACTATTTCCACATCCTGCGCCGCCAGATGCATCGGGACTTCCGCAAACCACTGATCCTGATGACGCCAAAATCCCTTCTGCGTCACAAGCTGGCTGTCAGCCGTAAGGAAGATTTCACCGACGGCTCCTCGTTCCACCGCGTGCTCTGGGATGATGCGCAGTATGGCAATTCCGACACCAAGCTGGTGGCCGACAACAAGATCAAGCGCGTGGTGATGTGCTCAGGCAAGGTCTACTACGACCTCCTCGAGGAACGCGATGCTCGCGGAATCGACGACATCTACCTGATGCGCCTGGAGCAGTTCTATCCGTTCCCCGCCATTTCGGCCGTCAAGGAGCTTGAGCGCTTCAAAGACGCTGAGATGATCTGGTGCCAGGAAGAGCCAAAGAACCAAGGTGCCTGGACTCATGTGGAGCCCAACCTTGAATGGGTTCTGGGCCGGATCAAAGCAAAACACAAACGTCCGGTCTACGTTGGACGCGCGACCTCCGCGTCGCCCGCAACAGGCCTGGCATCTGCTCACAAGAAACAACAAGCCGACCTCGTCGACGAGGCGCTCACCCTGAAGGACTAGCCACCATGTCAACCGAAGTACGTGTGCCCACCCTGGGCGAAAGTGTATCTGAGGCGACTGTCGCCACCTGGTTCAAAAAGCCTGGTGACAGCGTCGCGGTCGATGAAATGCTCTGCGAGCTCGAAACTGACAAAGTGACGGTAGAAGTGCCCTCGCCCGCTGCTGGCACCTTGAGCGAGATCGTCGCTGAAGAGGGGGCGACCGTGGGCGTTGATGCGCTTCTGGCGCAAATCTCTGAAGGCGGTACCGCTGGAGCCGCTGCATCCAAGGCCGAGGCCGCGCCCGCCGCAGCAGCGCCCGCTGCCGCGTCCGGCGGTGACAGCGTCGACATCATGGTTCCCACGCTTGGCGAAAGCGTCACCGAGGCCACCGTCAGCACCTGGTACAAGAACGTCGGCGACAGCTTTGACGCCGACGAAATGCTGTGCGAGCTCGAAACCGACAAGGTGAGTGTCGAGGTGCCCGCCCCCGCGGCAGGCACACTGACGGAGGTTCTCGCAGCCGAAGGTGCAACGGTTGAGGCCGGCGGCAAGCTTGGCGTCATGACCTCCGGTGCAAGTGCGCCCGCAGCGGCCCCTGCTGCCGCACCAACGGCCGCAGCTTCCGCCCCTGCCGGTGGTGGCAACAGCGACGTCGAAGACGCGCCCAGCGCCAAGAAGATGATGGCCGATAAGGGCCTCTCGCCGTCGGACGTCCAAGGCACCGGCCGCGACGGCCGCATCATGAAGGAAGACGTCATGAAAGCCGCCCTTGCCCCAAAAGCTGCTCCGGCCCCTACCGCCATGCCACGCGCACCTGTGCCCGCCGATGACGCAGCCCGCGAAGAGCGTGTGAAGATGACGAAGCTGCGCCAGACCATCGCGCGCCGCCTCAAGGACAGCCAGAACACGGCGGCCATGCTCACCACCTACAACGAGGTGGACATGACCGAGGTGATGGCGCTCCGGAACGAGTACAAAGACCTCTTCCTCAAAAAGCACGGCGTGAAACTGGGCTTCATGTCCTTCTTCACCAAAGCCTGCGTCCACGCGCTCAAAGAAGTGCCCGACGTGAACGCTGAGATCGACGGCACCGACATCGTCTACAAGAACTTCGTGCACATGGGCATCGCCGCAGGCACGCCCCAAGGCCTCGTGGTGCCCGTGATCCGCGACGCGGACGCCATGAGCTTTGCGGCAATCGAGAAAGCCATCGCCGAGAAAGGCGCCCGCGCGCGCGACGGCAAGCTCTCCATGGCCGAAATGCAGGGCGGCACGTTCACGATCTCGAACGGCGGCGTCTACGGCTCGCTCATGTCCTCGCCGATCCTGAACCCACCGCAGTCGGGCATCCTCGGCATGCACAAGATCCAGGATCGCCCCATGGCGATCGGCGGCCAAGTCGTCATCCGCCCGATGATGTATCTGGCACTGTCTTACGACCACCGCATCGTCGACGGCAAAGGCGCCGTGACCTTCCTCGTGCGCGTCAAAGAAGCGCTCGAAGACCCCCGCCGCCTGCTGATGGATCTCTAATCAAAGGGCAGCGCCCGCCCCACGCGGGCGCCGCCACCGAGCCAAGAGCCATGACGACAGATATCGAAACAGCCCGACAACGCGCCGCTAAGATAGGCGCAGCCTCAGCTTCCCTTCAGGATTTTCACTCGCTCTTTCCTAGTCACCGAAAGGACGAAGACGCATTGCTCTGGGCAATGCGCATTGCTGTCGTGTCGATGGCCCTGTCATTTCCCGCGAGCCTTGCACCTGAACTTTCCGTTGCGCTGCTTTTGGCCAATGTCGGGCTCGCGATTGTCTACTTCCCCTCCGCCTCTCGCTACCTTCCCGGTCTCAGAAAATCGAGACAGGAGGGCATCATGGGAATGCAGCTTCGCTTTAACATATCTCTCGCACCAGTCCTGTTCGGCCTAGTTGCATTCGCAATCCTCGGCGGGCTTATCTTCTCTTTGGCCGCAGGCCTCATGTCTCTGGATCCGCGGATGGTCGCACAACCGGGCGCCTGTTTCGGCGTTTCCGTTTTTCTTTTCCTCTACTTCCGGTGGGCGCGCAGTCGCTGCAAGCGCGTCTGGAGCGACACCCCATGACCCCCGAACTCACCGCCCTCACCCTCGCCGCCCTCCTGCAGGTCCTGCAATTCGCGATCATGTCGATCAGCGCCAACCGCGATCTCGGCCCCGGCAAAACCGCCTCCCCGCGCGACCAGTCCCGCCTTGGCGGCTCGCTCGAATCCCACCTCTCGGACAAACCCGCCCGCCTCTACCGCGCCTTCAATAACCACTTTGAGAGCCTCGCCCTCTTCACGATCGCCTGCATCGTCTTGAGCCTCTCGAACCAAGGCACCGCCTTAACGGCCGCTTGCGCTTGGGTCTACCTCGGCGCGCGCATCCTCTACATCCCGGCCTACTACCTGGGCTGGGTCCCCTGGCGCTCCCTCATCTGGTTCGTAGCCTTCCTTGCCACGACCCTCATGCTTATTTCGGCGCTGATATGACCTTCATCTTTCCCCAAATACTCCGGGGAGCGCGAGGGGCTGGCCCCTCGCTCCCAAACAGAAAGGACCGCACCCATGGCCTCCTATGACGTAATCGTAATTGGCTCCGGCCCCGGAGGCTATGTCTGCGCGATCCGCTGCGCACAGCTCGGGCTCAAGACTGCCTGTGTCGAGGGGCGCGAGACGCTCGGCGGCACCTGCCTGAACGTGGGCTGCATCCCGTCCAAAGCGCTGCTCCATGCCTCCCACCAGCTCCACGAGGCAGAACACAATTTCGCGGAGATGGGCCTGAAGGGCAAATCCCCCTCCGTCGATTGGAAGCAGATGCTGTCCTACAAAGACAAGGTCATCGGCCAGAACACATCCGGCATCGAGTTCCTCTTCAAGAAGAACAAGATCGACTGGCTTAAAGGCTGGGGGTCGATCCCTGAGGCCGGCAAGGTGAAGGTGGGCGATGAGGTCCATGAGGCCAAGCACATCGTCATCGCTTCGGGCTCCGAGGCATCCTCCCTCCCCGGGATCGAGATCAATGAGAAAGTCGTCGTCACCTCCACCGGCGCGCTGGAGCTCGGCAAGATACCAAAGAAGATGGTTGTCATCGGCGCTGGCGTCATCGGGCTGGAACTCGGCTCCGTCTACACGCGTCTCGGGACCGAGGTGCAGGTGGTCGAATTCCTCGACACGATCACGCCGGGCATGGATGCAGAGGTGTCCCGAAACTTCCAGAAACTGCTCACGAAGCAAGGCCTCAGCTTCACGCTGGGTGCCGCCGTGCAGGGCGTCGAGGCCACGAAGACCAAGGCCAAAGTCACCTACAAGCTCCGCAAGGATGATAGCGAACACACGATCGACGCGGACGTCGTGCTCGTGGCCACGGGCCGCAAGCCCTTCACCGATGGGCTCGGCCTCAGCGATCTCGGCGTAAAGATGTCAGAGCGTGGCCAGATCGAAACCGACGACCAGTGGCGCACCAACGTGCCGGGCATCTATGCCATCGGCGACGCCATCGCAGGCCCGATGCTGGCCCACAAGGCCGAAGACGAAGGCATGGCCGCCGCCGAGGTGATCGCGGGCCAGCATGGCCATGTGAACTACGACGTGATCCCGGGCGTGATCTACACGCACCCCGAGGTCGCCAATGTCGGCGCCACGGAGGAGCAGCTCAAAGATCAGGGCAAGAAGTACACGGTCGGCAAATTCTCCTTCATGGGTAACGGCCGTGCCAAGGCGAACTTCGCTGCCGATGGCTTTGTGAAGATCCTCGCAGACGCAGAAACCGACCGTATCCTCGGCGCCCATATCATCGGGCCCATGGCCGGCGACCTCATCCACGAGGTCTGCGTTGCGATGGAGTTTGGGGCTGCTGCCGAAGACCTCGCCCGTACCTGTCACGCGCACCCGACCTACTCGGAAGCCGTGCGCGAAGCTGCACTGGCCTGCGGCGACGGGCCGATCCACTCCTAAGTGGCAAGCATCCTGAGGCCTTGCGTCACGTCCGTGCGAACGGCGAGGCGCAGGCCCGGCTCGTCCCCGGCCTTCAACGTCGCGAGGATCATGCGGTGCTGCACGGGCCCCTCTGTTCGTTTCAGCTTGCCGTAGAGCTTGCGCATCGTCGGTCCAAGCTGCAGCCAGACCGTCTCAGCCATGGCGAGCATCGCCGGTGCTTGGGCGCGCAGATAGAGCGTCCGGTGGAACTCGAGGTTCGTCCGGATATAGGCCACCGCATCGCCCCGCGCGACTGCGTGGCTGACCGTGCCATTGATCGTTTGCAGCCGCTCCACCAGGGCCATATGCGCACGCGGAAGGGCTCGGCTTGCGAGCTCGGTTTCAAGCAGCGCCCGAAGAGAGGCCAACTCCTCGATCCGCTCATTCGAGAGCTCCGGCGTCGAAACGCGCCCGGACGCCGACAGCGACAGAGCCCCTTCAGCGGTAAGGCGTCGGAACGCCTCGCGCGCGGGTGTCATGGAGACATCGAAGTCTTTGGCAACGCCGCGCAGGGTCAGCGCATGGCCGGGCATCAGTTCCCCGTGCATGATGCTGGCGCGCAATGCGCGGTACAGCTTGTCATGGGCAGCGGAACCGGGCGCATCGGGACGGGGTGAGATCAACATGAGCAAATGTGATCACAACTGGTGACGCTAGTCCAGAATGATCGACTGCAATCCCGACCCGTTCGCTTTCAGCCATTGCGTATGGGCTCTGAAGTTCGGGTCCAACCGCTCTACGATCGCCCAAAACGCGGGCGAGTGGTTCATCTCAACGAGGTGCGACACCTCATGCGCAGCGACGTAGCGGAGCGCCGCTGGCGGCGCCATCGCGAGCCGCCACGAGAAATTCAGCCCGCCGGTGGTGGAGCATGACCCCCATCGTGAACGCGTGTCGCGGAGCGAGATCTTGGTGAAGCGCACGCCAAGCTGCCGGGCATAGAAATCACAAGCTGGGACAAGCCGTTCCCGCGCCAACACCTTGAGGAACCCTGCCACCGCACGACCAGGCGCAGCCTCCGCCCGGCGGGGCAGCCTCAGCGTGTCACCTTCCAGTCTCGGTGCGCGGACAGCGCCCACTGCCAACATCACCTCACGCCCCTCCACGGGCACGGTGGCACCAATAGCCACTGCCGGGCGGTCCGAGACCTTGCCCACGTGGCGGCGGAGCCAGGCTTCCTTGGAGGCCGCGAATTCCATGGCCGCACGTTCAGACACACCGCGTGGCACCGTGAGCAACACCCGCCCATCGCGGGCCGACACGCGCAAGGTCAGGCGCTTGGCCCTTGGGTTCTGCCTCAGATGAATTTCGATAGGCGGATTGCCCGCCAAAAGGTGCTGCTCAGCCATTTGGGGCAGTATGCCAAGTGCAGAAGCCGAGCGAAAGCAGGCAAAGCCCCTTGCATCGCGCGCAACGGTCCTCCATATGCCCCAAACCTGCGGCACCGAGGTTTGACTCGGCGCTGGCCCTATGGCAGCAGGCCCGAATTCGAAACCCCACCGTTCACGGAAAGGGATATCCGCCGATGCCCAAAGAAGAATGGGGCGTTAAGCGCGTCTGCCCCACCACCGGCAAGCGCTTTTACGACCTGAACCGCGATCCTATCGTCAGCCCCTACACGGGCGAGACGGTGACCGTAGACACCGGCAAAGGCCGGACGATGGTCGCCGATGCTGAAGATGCACAGACCAAGAAGCTCAAAGCCTCCAAGGCGACTGAGGAAGACGATCTGGTGCTCGACGATAACGAGGAAGAGGAAGACGTGGATGTCGACCTCGGTGATGATGTCCTCGACGACGACGATGAAGAGGACAACGTCTCCCTCGACGAGCTGGCCGATGTGCCAGCCGAAGACAGCGACGACTGATCTCCATAATACCGCGCGTGGGGCGTGATTTCACTTGAACCCGCCCCGCCGCCCGCCTATGACCTCGCTGGTCAGATGGGGCCTTAGCTCAGTTGGGAGAGCGCTTGCATGGCATGCAAGAGGTCAGGGGTTCGACTCCCCTAGGCTCCACCAAACCCCTTTCAGTGGCAGAACGTACCGAGCGCGCAGCAGCGAGTGCAAAATCCGTGTCTCATCGCGCTAGGCGTACCAATACTCATGCACTAGGGTAATATTTGGCCTGGCACGCGCCGCGGCCCTTCACCTTGCAGAGAGGCACCAACGTGACTGACAAGACCATCTGGACCTATTGGCGCGGAGATTGGCACCAGGGCGATACCCGGGTGATGGGCTCAGATTCCCACGGGATCTGGCTTGGCTCGGCCGTGTTTGATGGTGCGCGCCTTTTTGAGGGTGTTGTCCCCGATCTCGATCGGCACTCCGCACGGGTCAACGCCTCTGCCGAAGCTCTGGGGCTGAACCCATCGCACAGCCCGGAGGAGATCTTGGGGCTCACTCTCGACGGGCTGGCCAAGTTTGACGCTGGCACTGATGTCTACATCCGCCCGATGTACTGGGGCGAAGACAGCGATGTGGGGGTGTTGCCGCCCGACCCAGACAGCACTGATTTTGCGCTTTGCCTGGTGGAGATGCCGATGGCACCAATGGGCGGCTTCTCGGCGACGGTTTCACCGTTCCGCCGCCCAACGATGGAAGTGATGCCCGTAAACGCCAAGGCTGCCTGCCTATATGCCAACAATGCGCGCATGGTGCGCGAGGCACAGAAGCGCGGGTTCCAGAACGCCCTAGTATGTGACGCCAATGGCAACGTGGCCGAACTTGCGACGTCGAATGTCTTCATGGTGCGCGGCGGCGAAGTCTTTACGCCTGCGGCCAATGGGACGTTCCTGAACGGGATCACTCGTCAGCGCGTCATCGGTCTGCTCAGGGACGCGGGCCTGACGGTGCACGAGACGACGCTGCGGACCGATGACTTCCACGAAGCCGATGAGATCTTCGCCAGCGGAAACCTCTCAAAGATCGTGCCGGTCACGAAATTCGAAGATCGCGAGCTGTCAGTGGGCCCGGTCGCCCAGCGCGCACGTGCGCTTTATTGGGATTGGGCTCATGCTGATGCGAAGGACCACGAGGGAGCTGCTTGAAGGCAGTGACGCGCGGAAGGCCTATAGCGCACGTAGGTCCACAGCGTTCCCACAAGACACGCGCTAAGCTATATTGAGGAGACGCGCCCAGCCGCGGCCCTCGTAGCCAGGCGCAAAGGCAAAAAGGAAAAGGGCCCATGCCCGACGATAGCCACATGGCGGACAAGTCGCAGATCCCAACGAATATGCGCCTGTTGCTGCTGCTCGAAGAAGTGGCACGCGCTGGCGCCCCCGTGGCGCCATCCACATTGGTCGAAACACTGGATCTTCCGAAACCAACCATTCACCGACTGCTGACCAAGGCTGAGCAGGAAGGCTTTTTGCAGCGCGATGTTGATGGGCGCTCCTATGGGCCCGGGCGACGGCTGCGGCGGCTTTCAACGAATACGCTGTCGTCGCAACGGATGCGGACGGAACGGCTCCTCATTATGAAGGGTCTTTCGGAGACGGTGGGCGAAACGTGCAACCTTGCGGCGCCCGGGCGCTTTGCGATGGTCTACCTTGATCGCGTTGAAACACATTGGCCGCTGCGCATTCAGTTTCCCGTTGGCACCGAGGTCCCTTTCCACTGCACTGCAAGCGGCAAGATGTATCTCAGCTCTCTGCGCAGCGATAAGCTTGATCGCCTGCTGGGTTGGCTCGAACTCGAGCAACACACATCGCGCACGATTACGGACACGGCCGCGTTGAAGGCGGAGCTCTCCAAGACCCGCAAGCGCGGCTACGCGACCGACGGTGTTGAGTTCATGGCTGATATGGTGGCCATCGCGGTGCCAATCCGCGATGTCACGGGACGGCTGCTGACCACACTGTCGATCCACGCACCTACCCAGCGCCACTCTGCCGAAAGCCTCGTAGAGGATCTGGAACCGCTGCGAGAGACCGCAGCGAAACTAGAGACACTGGTTCAGTACTAATTCGTCACAACGCTTCGCGCGCAATTTCACGGGCGAGCTCTGCGATCATCTGCGCGCGGCCTTGGGCGGCAGCGGCGGGCGATAGATCAGCCAAAGGCACGCTCAGATCGAACAGATGCGCATGGTTGCGGCCACGCTCTTCAAGGTCTGCAACGAAGTACTGACCGGACAAACGCAAAGCGCCGCCTTGGACAAGGAACTCCTCCACGCGGACATCGACGCGGCCCGAAGCAAATCCGTCAAAGGGCCATGGTTCGGGCGCAACACGGGCGCCGGTGATCTCTTTGAGGTTACGTGCCAATGCCAGCGTCACCGCGCGCGTCGGATCATCGGCCCAGAAGAGGTCAGAGACGACGAGGACACCACCATCTGACACCGGGATTTCGTCCCCGGCGGCATAACTCGGCAGGGACACTTCGGTCACCTCAAGGCTCTCAAACGACGTCGCTCTGCGTTCGGTCACGCTGACGGTGGGTTGCATCACGAGCTGATCGGGTCCGCTGCATGCAGCCAGAAACAGAAGGGTCAGGAGGGGAAGTCTCGTCATGGCCATCAACGTCCTAGCAGTAGTGAGTTCGGGTTGCGCTCAATGGCGCGCGCGAGATCGGAAAGCGCCTTGGCCGCGCGTTCAATTTCGCGCATCGCCGAGGAGGTTTCACGCGCGAAGGTGCTGTCACCGCCATAGTCGCTCAAGGTGGATTGCGCCTCGGTCAACGTCGCATTGATGCGCTCCACCAAGGCAGGAAGGTCTTCAGCAGCGCCTTCGATGGCCACAGCCGCATCACGAGCCGAAGCGAGCGTCGCATTCGCGGTCTCGATGATCCCGCCTGCCCGAAGCTCAGCCAGGGCGGCCTCTGCTTCATCCAAAGCCGCTGCTAGCACTTCAGGCAGCCCAAATTCAGACGCCTCACCAAAGAGCTCCGAGGCCGTGGCGAGGACGCTTTCCAATTCCGTCGCAAGGGCGCCAAGCTCGACCTCCTCAGCGTTCGCGGCAATCTGATCGAGACGCGCCACAAGCGCAGGGACACCTTCGACTGAGGCCTCGATCGCCGTTGCGGCTTCGCTGGCGTCTGTCAGGGCGGCGTTGAGCGATGCTGCAGTGTCTGCCTCGGTCAGCGCACTCAGGAGGCTCGTGAGCTCGCTCACGGCGTCCTGCGCCGAGGTGGGAAGTGCCTTGAAGGATGCCGAGGCAGTCACCTCACCCAGATCGCTGGCGAGCGTTGTGACTTCGCCGAGCAACGTCTCCAACGGCAGCGCATTGGCCTTTTGGGCGAGCGCCGTCACTTCGGCGGTCAGCTCAGGAATACCCTGAAGCGCCGCGTTGGCGGCTTCTGCTGCAGCGCCTGCTTCGTCCACGGCGGCAAGCAAACGGTCTACCATGCCCGCTTCCTGCACCTGAGCCAGAAGGCCACGCAGATCCGCACTGGCTAATTGCAGGTCAGACACCAGCGCGCCCACGCCCTCTGGCAGGTTCTGAACCTCCTCAGACCCGATGACGCCGCGCGCATCGCTTAGGAGGCCAAGGATCTCGGCCGGTGTATCGCGGAGCTCAGGGCTCGCCACGAGGGCGGTCGCGTTGTCGAGAAAGGCGATCGCGCTGTCGAGGAGGTCTTCCACCGGCAGCGCATTGACGCGCTCAAAGACGCCTTCTGCGGTGGCAGAAACGTCAGCGATTTCGCTTTCTGTGACAGGGAAGCGCGGGAACGGCTCGGCATCTGCGATCAGTTCGGCTTCAGCGGCGTCATCATCAATGATCAGCTCGATCTTGAGGCCGCCAGTGATGATCGAGGCTGATGCAAGACGGGCACGCAAGCCCACATCAACCCGCTCTCCCAGATAGGCCAGCACAGCCTCTTCGGTAGGCTCACCACCCAGACCGAATCGCGAAGGCTGGATCTCAACACTGGCAAGGAGGCGCACACGAGCATCGCCAAAGTCCTCTTCATCGACCACGCCCGTGACATTCACGACCTGGCCGATACGAACCCCACGCCATTCCACATCGGCGCCCGCGGCCAGGCCCGAGACATTCTCGTCAAAGATCATCATCATCGAGATGGTCTGGCCGGAGCTTTCCTCAAAGATCGAATTGCGCGCCGCGCCCTCCGCCGGGAAGACGTCAAAGACGAGGCCTTCGCGGAGTGGCTCACCGCCGGAGACGAGAGTGCCGAATGTAATGCCGCCTGAAATGAGCGAAGCCAGTGACGAGAAGTCGAGATTGGCGCCGTTGGGTCCGATCGAGATGCTGAAACCGGAGGTATCCCAGAACCTTGTGGCCGTGGTGATCAACCGATCATGGGGCGCATATATAATCGCGTTAGCAAAGACCGAGCCCCCATCCTGCGAGATACGCGCAGGTCCAAGGCGCCCTACTTCAATGCCCTTGTAGAGAATGGGCGTGTTCTCCGCGAGACCAGAGGGCCGGCTGGAACGCAGCTCGATCACTGTGCCTTCGCGATAGGCCGTCAGAAGCGGCGCTTCCTCCAGCCCTTCGATCTCGTAGACGGTGCCGGAGGCCTCGGTATCCCAAGACCCTTCCAGATAGACCCCTGAGAGCACGGTATCGAGCCCGGTTACGCCACTGGTGGTGACCTGCGGGCTTACGATCCAGAAACTGGCGTCATCATCGATGTAAGGCGCAACCTCGACGTCAAAGTGCACGTCCACGAGCACGCGGGTAAGGTCGTCGTTGAACGAGACTTTCTCCACAACACCGACGGCCACGTTGCGAAACCGGACTTCGGTTTCCCCGGCCACAATGCCGGACGCATTCTCGAAGCTGATCTGCACTAAGGGGCCGCGGTCCGAGTAGGTGGTGAAAGCCACAAAGAGCGCCACCACAAGGGCCGCAATGGGCACAAGCCAGACGACCGATGCCGGTGCCGGGCCCGAGCTGGCTGGCTCTTTGCTCACTTTGGGAATTGTGTCAGCCACGCGCACTGTCCTCTTCAGGCGTGTCTATACGATCCCAAATCAGGCGCGAGTCAAAACTCTGGGCCGCGAGCATGGTGAAGATGACCGATAGAGCAAAGGCGATCGCCGCGATGCCCGGGTTGATCGCCGCTGCTACAGACAGCTGTACGATCGCCGAGAGGATCGCCACGACGAAGACGTCAATCATCGACCAGCGCCCGATATATTCGATCACCTCGTAAAGCACGAAACGCCGCCGGGCGGGCATCGTCGCCCCCCTCGATACAGAAAGCGCGAGGTAGGCGATGGCGAAAAACTTGGCCAAAGGAATGAGCACCGAGGCAATCAGGATAATCGCTGCCACCCCGTAGGAGCCGTATTTAGCGAGCTCGAACGCGCCCGCGATGATCGTGTCTTCCTGAGTGGAGAACAACGTCCGCGTCTTCAGCATCGGGTACACGTTGGCCGGGATATAGGCCATCACGCCCGCCAGCCACCACGCCCAGACCTTCTGCAGGCTTGCCCGATCGCGCGAGATAAGGCGCGCGCCACAGCGGTCGCAGCGCGTCTTCTCCATGGGCCAAACCCGGGCGCAATGGCGGCAGCCCACCAAACCCTTGTCGCGTGCCGTCACACTCACTTTTCAAGCGCCTTCCAGACCGACCAGCGATCCATGAACGTGTCCTGAATGACGAGCAGTACGACAAGGACGGCAAACATGAAGAACGCGGGCCCCAGCTCGATCCGAGCCAAATCGCCCAGCTTCACCAGCGAAACCGCGCAGCCGATGACGAAGATTTCGGCCATGGACCAAGGTTTCAACTGTTCAGACAAGCGGAAAGCACGGGCAGCGCCCGGCCACGGCGGACGGTCCCGCACAAGAGGGATGAGGGTGTAGAGCGTCAGCAGCAGCCTCATAAGCGGCAGCCCCACAATCAGGCCAAGCGTCGCCAACGAAAGCACCAGCATCGGCCCGCCAGAGAAGGCCCACGCAATCTCAAGGATCGTCGCTTGGTTGGAGAACCCAAGGCGCGAGATGCCGATGAAGGGCAAAAACAGCGCAGCGACCACCAGAACGACCGAGGCCAGCGCCAAGGCGATGATATGCGCGCCCGCAGCTTTGCGTGGCGCAATCAGCTTAGCATGGCAGCGTTCGCATTTCGCGCGCTCGCCCTTTTTGATCGTCCCTACGTGATAGAGCGCATCGCAATGTGGGCAGGCGATCAGTTCGTCCAAGGGCGGCGTCGGCGTTTCCATGATCGCAAGATAGGGATTTGCTCTGCAGCAGCAATGACCGGCGCTGCATATCCCAGCCATGTTGTTTTTAGGGTTCTGCGAGGAAGTATCGTGGCCCGGAAGATCGCAATGGGAGGAGGAGGCGATCACCCGGGCCACGTTGCGCTGACCAGAGAGCATCGGGCGCTCCAAGGCCTACGTTTGGAATACAGTGAGAAGAGCACTGATCGTCGCTACATACGCTCTCCGTGCGCCATGGGTAGGAGACGGCGATATCTGCGCCTCCTCCGATCTCAGATTCCGTCGCAACTGCCCGCTTTTTGAGCGACTTGGTTGGCGGCGCCCAAGCTGTGAGCGAACTTCAGCCCGAAAACGGGGCACGTGCCCCGATCACAGGCGGCAGCCGCCGCCAGCACGCGCAATTTTTAGGATTTCCTGACGGTGTCTTTAGCAAACGCTCAACAGTCCAAGACGATGCAGCTGGCGGGAATTCGGAGGGATGAGATGGGCCAGGCCTCAAAGACGACCGGCACGAGGCAGCGCTGTATCGCGCCTTGGGTGAAGGCGGCTTGGCTGAGCGTGCCAACCGCACCCCAAGGGCTAAGGATACGTTGGTCGGCAGATGGGGTGAACGAGAGACGCATCATCCCCATTCACATTCTAGATCCACGGCGCTGAAGGCGCCTAGTGATTGCCGCGATAGGGCTTTAGCTCTGCCCGCGCGACCTGCCGGCGATGGACCGCATCGGGCCCGTCAGCGAGGCGCAGCGTCCGCACATGGGTCCAGGCCTGCGCCAGCGGCGTGTCCTGACTGATGCCCATCCCGCCATGCATCTGGACGGCCTCATCAATGACCTCCAGCGCGATCTTCGGGGCAACGACCTTGATCTGACTGATCCAAGGCGCCGCCGCGCGGGCATCCCCTTGATCCATCATCCAAGCCGCCTTGAGGCAAAGGAGCCGCGCCTGTTCGATCTTCATGCGGGCCTCGGCAATGATGTCGAAATTCGCGCCGAGCTCGGCCACCGGTTTGCCGAACGCTTCCCGCGCAAGGCCACGTTTGCACATCAGCTCCAGAGCGCGCTCCGCCTGCCCAATAGCGCGCATGCAGTGATGGATACGGCCCGGCCCGAGACGGCCCTGCGCGATCTCGAAGCCCCGGCCTTCGCCGAGCAACATGTTTTCAGCAGGCACCCGCACGTCTGTGAAGCGCATGTGCATGTGGCCGTGAGGGGCGTCATCATGCCCATAAACCTGCATGGGACGCAGGATCTCGATGCCAGCCGCGTCCGCAGGCACCACGATCATGGAATGACGTTGGTGTTTAGGGGCGTCATCGCCTCCAGTGCGGACCATGACGATGTAGACCTTGCAACGCGGATCCCCTGCCCCGCTGATCCACCACTTCTCGCCATTGAGGACGTAGTCGGCGCCATCGCGCACACAGCTGAGGGAGATGTTTGTAGCATCTGAAGAAGCCACATCAGGCTCGGTCATGGCGTAGGCCGATCTGATTTCACCGGCCATCAACTTCGCCAGCCAGGCGGCCTTCATGTCCTCGGAACCATAGCGTTCGAAGACCTCCATGTTGCCTGTGTCGGGCGCATTGCAGTTGAAGACCTCGGCGCCGAGGGGCGTCTTTCCCATCTCTTCGGCAAAATAGGCATATTCGACCGTCGAGAGCTTGTGGCCGGAGCCTGACCACCAGAAGTTCCAAAGGCCTGCGTCCTTCGCGCCAGCTTTGAGCCCTTCGAGGATTTCAGCCTGACGCCCGGTGTAGGTCCACCGGTCCTCTTTCGCGATCTCGCCCGCATATTCATCCTCAAGCGGCATGACGTGGTCGCGGATATACGCTTTGACCTCGTCGAGGAGAGGCTGGCGGTGGGCGGGGAGACCTAGATCCATGGATGTCCTCTTGCAGTCTTGGGGCGTCACGCTGACAGTAATGCGCGGGAGGACCTCATGCATAGCTACGATCACGCCGAGCTGGAAGCCTATCTCAGCGCCCATGTGCCGGGGTTCGGGCGACTGGACGACATCGAGAAGTTCAGCGGCGGGCAATCAAACCCGACGTACCGGCTCCGGTCTGGCTTAGGAAGCTACGTTTTGCGCGCAAAACCCCCCGGTAAGCTGCTGCCCTCCGCTCATGCCGTGGACCGCGAATTTCGCGTCATGTCGGCGCTCGCGGGTCAGGTGCCAGTTCCCGAAATGCTGCACTTGAGCGGGGAAGAGACACCGCTTGGCACGCAATTCTTCGTCATGAGGCATGTTGATGGACTGATCTACTGGGACCCCGCCATGCCTGAAAGCACTGCCGAACAGAGGGCGGCGGTCTACGACGCGATGAATCGGATGCTGGCAGATCTTCACAAGCTCGATCCCGCAGAGCTCGGCCTCAGCGACTATGGCAAACCGGGTAACTACTTCGAACGCCAGCTCGCGCGGTGGGTAAAGCAATACCGGGCCTCAGAGACCGAGCCCCGCGCCGATGTAGACTGGGTCATCGATTGGCTTACAGCCAATATGGTGGCTGATGACGGTAAGGTGGCAATCGTCCATGGAGACTACCGGATCGACAACATCATCTTTGATGACGCGTCGCAGCCTCTCGCGTTGCTCGATTGGGAACTGTCCACACTGGGCCATCCTCTCGCCGACTTGGCCTACCAGATTATGATTTGGCAGCTGCCGAACGCGGGCCGTTTCAAAGGGCTTCATGGCATTGAGAGAGAAGCCCTGGGGCTCCCAACAGACGAAAGTTACATCGCGACGTATTGCGACCGATCGGGCATTCAGGTTCCGCCGAACTGGAACTTCTTCCTCGCTTTCACCTGCTTTCGCTTCCTGGCGATCATTCAGGGCGTGTTGAAGCGCGGCTTGGACGGGAACGCCTCAAATCCTGCAGGTCTGGCGGTCATGCGAGGCATGGTGGATCTGCTTGCCCAACAAGCCAAGGCCATTGCCAATCAGAAGTAGCGGGAACGAGGGGCGCCGCCCCTCGCGCTCCCCGAAGTACGGCGCACGAAGAAAGGCCCGCCTTCTTCGTGCATCGTACTTCCGCCGGAGGCATCCGCGGTCTGTGTCAAGCGCAGGCGGATCGGATGGCGCGTATGTTTTCGCCATAGGGGGCCGGTTGCGTCGCTGATCCTCCCTTGAAAACGGCGGAGCCTGCTACGAGAACGTCTGCGCCCGCTGCAGCGACAAGGGGAGCAGTCTTTGCGGTTACGCCACCATCAACTTCGATGTGGATGGGGCGATCGCCGATCATTGCGCGCAGCGTTCTGATCTTTGAGGTCATGTCGATGAAACTCTGCCCTCCAAAACCGGGGTTCACCGTCATCACGCAGACCAAATCCACGGCATCCAGAAGCTCCTCTACCGCGCTCGCCGGCGTGCCGGGATTGAGCGCCACACCCGCTTTAACGCCTGCGCGACGGATGGCTTGGAGTGTTCTATGGATGTGGGGGCCGGCCTCAACATGGGCCGTGATGACGTCTGCGCCGGCTTCGACGAAACCGTCGATATAGGGGTCAACCGGCGCAATCATCAGGTGAACGTCCATCACGGTCTTGATGTGCGGGCGGATGGCGGCGCAGGTCGTAGCCCCGAACGAGATGTTTGGCACGAAATGCCCATCCATCACATCAACATGGATCCAGTCTGCGCCTTCGGCTTCGACAGCGTCAATTTCGGCACCGAATGCCGCGAAGTCAGCCGCCAAAATGGAGGGCGCGATCTTGAGGGAGCGGTCGAAAGCCATGGTATTCTCCTTTTGGGGCCTGTTAGAGTGGAGAGAACTTCCTCGCAAGGCCGCTGAATGACTGACACGCTCACGAACCTTCCTACTGCTGTGGAGCCTCGCAATCCGGGCATGGCTCTGGATCTCGATTGGGCACTGGGCATTCAGGCCAATACGTCCGCAATTGAGCGCCGCGCGGCGACGCTCCCCGGACGGCGCTCTGTAAAGAAGGACTACCAGGCTGCTTGGCTCGCCAAGGCCATCACGATGATCGATTTGACGACGCTTTCGGGCGACGACACGGAAGGCCGCGTGCGCAGGCTTTGCGCCAAGGCGCGCCAGCCGGTGAGAGCTGATCTGTTAGACGCGCTTGGGCTACCACATATCACCACCGGCGCCGTCTGCGTCTACCACGACATGATCCCGGCTGCCGTCGAGGCGCTTGAGGGCACAGGCATCCCTGTGGCCGCTGTCTCCACCGGTTTCCCGGCCGGGCTTTCCCCGCTTCATCTGCGTCTGCAGGAGATCGAGGAGAGCGTGAAGGCAGGCGCCAAGGAGATCGATATCGTCATCTCGCGCCGCCACGTGTTGCAGCGCAACTGGCAAGCGCTTTATGAGGAGACCCGCGCCATGCGTGAGGCCTGCGGGGAAGCGCATATGAAGGCGATCCTTGCCACGGGCGAGCTGATGACGCTGCGCAACGTCGCTCATGCCTCAATGATCTGCATGATGGCGGGCGCGGACTTCATCAAGACCTCCACTGGCAAAGAGCCTGTAAATGCGACACTGCCGGTGTCGATCGTCATGATCCGCGCGATCCGCGACTACTTTGACCGCACGGGCTTTCGCGTAGGCTACAAGCCTGCAGGCGGCATCTCCAAGGCCAAAGACGCTGTAACTTATCTATCGCTGATCAAGGAAGAGCTCGGCCCCCGTTGGCTGGAGCCTGACCTCTACCGCTTCGGCGCCTCCTCCCTTTTGGGTGATATCGAACGGCAACTCGAACATCATGTGACCGGCGCCTATTCCGCCGGACACCGTCATCCGATCGGGTGACACCATGATCTGCTCGAGAAAGTTCGCGATCAACCAAAAACAAGCCTCATCGCTCTACGACGGAGCAGCGCAATGACCATCAAAGAAATCTTCGACACCATGGACTACGGCCCCGTGCCTGAGAGCCGGGAAGAGGCGCTAGCGTGGCTCGTCGATCAAGGCGATCGCTTCGGGCACTTCATTGATGGCGCCTTCACCGAGCCTACAGACAGTTTCGAGGCCAAAAACCCGGCGAATGGTAATGTGCTCGCCACGCTTTCACAGGCGACGCAGGCCGATGTCGACCGCGCTGTGAAGGCTGCCCGCAAAGCGCAGAGCGCGTGGGCTAAGGACGGACACAAACGGGCGCGCGTGCTCTATGCAATTGCGCGCCTTCTGCAAAAACACTCGCGCCTCTTTGCCGTCCTTGAGAGCCTCGATAATGGCAAGCCAATTCGCGAAGCTCGGGATATCGATATCCCCCTCGCTCAGCGTCATTTCTACTATCACGCGGGCATGGCCCAGCTGATGGCATCTGAGTTGCCGGACCGCGAGGCCTTGGGCGTCTGCGGGCAGATTATCCCGTGGAACTTCCCGCTCTTGATGCTGGCGTGGAAAATCGCGCCAGCGCTCGCCATGGGTAACACAGTGGTGCTGAAGCCTGCAGAATACACCTCCCTCACGGCGCTTCTCTTTGCCGATATCTGCCGTCAGGCGGGCATGCCAAAGGGCGTGGTCAACATCGTCACCGGCGACGGCGCGGTAGGTGAGATGATCACGTCGGCTGAGGTCGATAAGATCGCCTTCACGGGGTCGACCTCGGTGGGTCGCGCGATTCGCAAGGCGACGGGTGGGCGAGGCATTCCCCTGACGCTAGAGCTAGGGGGTAAGAGCCCCTACATCGTCTTTGATGACGCCGACATCGACAGCGCCATTGAGGGCCTCGTAGACGCGATCTGGTTCAACCAAGGGCAGGTCTGCTGTGCAGGCTCGCGCCTCCTTGTGCAGGAGGGCATCGCCGAGGCGTTCTACACCAAGCTCAAGGCGCGCATGGCCACGCTGCGGATTGGCGATCCGCTCGATAAATCCATCGACATCGGGGCGATTGTGGACCCTGTTCAGCTGGCGACGATCAAGTCGCTGGTGGACGGCAATGATGAAGGCGAAACCTACCACACACCGACACCAATCCCGACTGAGGGATGCTTTTACCCGCCAACGCTAATCACCGGCCTCTCAACAGCCTCTCACCTCATGCAGGAAGAGATCTTTGGCCCCGTTCTCGTCGGCACCACGTTCCGGACGCCGGGCGAAGCCGTGCAGGTAGCAAACAACACGCGCTATGGACTGGCGGCAACGATCTGGACCGAGAACGTGAACCTCGCGCTCGACATTGCGCCCAAGCTTGCAGCCGGAGTTGTTTGGGTAAACGCCACGAACCTCTTCGATGCGGCAGCAGGGTTCGGCGGTGTGCGTGAAAGCGGCTATGGCCGCGAAGGTGGTTGGGAGGGCCTCCTCGCCTACACCAAAGAGAAGGGTACAGCTAAAGCCGCTAGCGTGGTGGAGCCAGCCATCGGGTCTTCCGGGCCCGCAGACGCAGCGATCGACGTTACCGGCAAGCTTTACATCGGCGGTAAACAGGCGCGACCCGATAGCGGGTATTCCCGCAACGTATTCACGCCGCGCGGTGCTTTGCTTGGCCAAGCACCAATCGCCAACCGCAAAGACGTCCGTAACGCCGTTGAGGCCGCAGCGGGGACCAAGTGGGCCCGAACAACAGGCCACGCGCGCGCGCAAATCCTCTATTTCCTGGCGGAGAACCTCGGCGCTCGAGCTGATGCATTCTCAAAGAGCATTGATGCGCAAACAGGCAAGCGCGGCGGCAAAGCTGAGGTAGAAGCCACACTGAACGCCCTATTTACCGCTGCTGCTTGGGCTGACAAATTGGACGGCGCGGCCAAGCCCGTGCCCATGCGGGGCACCGCGCTCGCAATGCGCGAGGCTGTGGGCACGATCGGCATCCTTGCCGGAGACGACCAGCCGCTTCTGGGCCTTTTGGCTCCCGCGGCGGCCGCATTGGCCATGGGCAACTCGGTGGTCGCCGTTGCCTCGACCCCGTTCCCAATGACTGCGCTGGAGCTTGTGCAGGTCCTCGAAACCTCAGACGTCCCTGCAGGCGTGCTCAACATCCTCACAGGTATGACAGAAGAGCTTTCAAAGACCCTCGCAGAGCACCTGAACCTAGACGCCCTTTGGAGTTTCACACCTCGTGGTGCCGCCGCCGATATCGAGGCCGCATCTGCCGGCAACCTGAAACGAACTTGGATGTCGCCTGTCACACACGATTGGGCCGCCAAAGACATTCGTCAGGCGCTGGAACACGGAACAGAGATCAAGACGATCTGGGTGCCATACGGCGAAGGCTGACACGAGGGGCGCTGCCCCTCGCACTCCCCGAAGTACAGCGCACGAAGAAAGTGGCGCGGCGCCCGGCTTCTCTGTGCTTCGTACTTCCGCCGGAGGCACAAGCGCGAAATAACGCTGCCATATCCTGAAAATGGGATCTTGAGAGAGGCTGCGCGTTCAAACGTTTTTCAGGTTTTAATCGCCCTCGAACACTCGCGTGACGCGGTTGTCCCAAAAGCGTTTCACGCGCACTGAGATTGCCCAATAGATCGCAAAGAGAATGACGAGCACCGCGATGTTGAACCATGGGATCAAGCGCACGTCGGGGCTTTCGATGGGACGCATGGAGATTGCGTTGGGGTAAATCGTCAGAAACTCGCTACGCCAGCCGTAGTGGCGAACAACATACCAGCCATCGGCGCTGCGTGCGGCGGCTTGCGCGTCGGCCTGCAAGTTTGAGGAATCGAGTTTGAAATAAGGCGGCCAGCCGAAGCCCGTGTCCTCGTTCCGGTATACGTAGGAGCGGCCATTGGGTAGCTGCGTCGAGATGAGGCGCAAGTCTCTGTTGGCGACAGTGTTGTCGTTGCCGCTATCGGCCTGCGCATAAAACACCCGGTTCCAGCCCGTGAAGTCCTGGCGCAGGATCTCTGTCCCCGTGACCTGCACGATATCACGCTGCGGCAGTGTGTAGTGAAGGAAGGCTGCGATGATCGCGAAGAAGAAGAGGCGGATCGACCATTTAAAGTAGTACATGGGCCCTCACATGAAGTTCTGTACGTAAAGCATGATGCCGATGAACACTAGAAAGGCCAGTGGCAAGACAAAAACGAGTAGGGTCAGCCGCCGTTTTAGCGAGTGGTCGTATTTGGCAAGCTCCAGCCTTAGCCATTGCTCGCGGTCACCGACCATCAAGTCGGCGCGCCATTTCTCTTCGAGCTTCGCCCTTTGGTTCCGGCGTCCGGTGAAACTGAGCACGATGTAGAGCACGGTCGAAATCACCATCATGATGATGAACAAACGAAAGATCACCATCACAACCTCCTAACCGCGCCCCAGGGCCCGACCCGTTCGATGATATCGGGTTCAGCCATTTCGGGCTCGTGTCCAAAAAGCGCCTGGCGCGCCCCTTCTTTGTCCACCTGATACTCTCTTGCCAGGAAATCTACCACGAAGGCGCGCTTGGAGTCGGGCCAGGTGCCGTAGCGTTGGTAGAAGAGCTCTTTGTGGCAGATGAAGAGCTGACGGACATCAAGCGGGGCGAGCTGGGCCAAAAGCCTATTCACCAAGTCTCGCTGGGGAACATCGGCGGCGCGCAACGCGTAAAAGTAGGCGGGGTGGTCGCTGGAAATCTGGGGCCAACGCCCGCCCTCCGTCGCCCAGCGGTGCAGGGCTTCGAGGCCCGTGTACTCTTTCGGCAGATCACCGCTGTGACGCCGGGCCATGGCACGTAGAGCGCGCCTGTCGGCCCCTGCTACATCGTCGCCCTGTTCCGCGGCGTGGCTCACCAGCAAGAAGTCCATCTTCTGGCGAATGATCCCCGCCGCATCGATGCCGCGCGATTTGACGATGGGTTCAACGAGGGCGTTCTCTTGCAGCCAAGCCGCGATGGCGGCCCGATCAGACAGAGGGATCACGCGTTCATCTGCGATCTCAGCGGCACCCAGTACCGCGGGCGCCTCAACATCCCGGAAGACAAAGAGACCGCCGAAATGCGAGGTCCAGAAATCGCTCTGCTCAAATGACATCTGACTGAGCTGCACGGGATTTCGCACGACGTCGCCCGTCTCTTTCGCAAGGCCGATCATCTGCGCGATCAGCACGTCGTCATACCAAGCGTCTGTCTCAGCTTTGAATTGATCGATCATCTCACCGAGACGCGCGGCCTTGCGCACCGTCTCGGCCGTCGTATCGGCCTCAACCTTGATGCGACCGATAGCCATGAGCCGCTCGGGCGTGCGCACGTCATGTACGCTATCGATAAGCTCGCCCGCCACCGCATCTTGGGCTGTCAGCGCAAAAAGCTCTGCCGAATTGGCAGCGATGAACTGCTTGAGGATATCGCGGGAGGTTGAGAACTGAGCATTGAGCAGCGGCGCGCGCGCTTGATCGAGCGACAGCAAAATGAACTGCCGGTTCACCCCGTTGTGGTTGAGATAGAGGTCATCGCCAAGCTCTGCGCCCACCTCGGGCGAGTAGCCTGAGATATCGATGTGGAAGTCGCCCAGCGCCGTCTCGCGCCCCGTCAGATGCTTGAGCGCACGGTTATAGCGGGCCACCAGCGCAGGCGACCGTACCGGCACGAGATTGCCATACATCAGGCCCTTTTCGATCAGCCGTCTCATAGGTCAGGCCTCCATTTCTGCGGCTCCATCGCCAGCGCGAGGAGGAGGATTGGCCCCCAGAACATCCCTGCCAAGAGACCAAGCATGATGAAATGCTGCGAACCGCTCCAAAGCATACTCACCGGCACACCCTGCAGATAATAGCTCAGCGCAAAGCCCAGCGCGGCAAAGCCCCAGAGCGCGGCCGCCGAGAAGACCATGTTGATGGCGAGCGCCGTCATCGTCTCGGGCATGCGCTTGGCCACCTGCGTGGGCAGGACCCACGCCAGCGCCACGAGCACGACCGCCGGCCCAATAAGCTGGAGCGAGAACGCCTCACCTGTCATGAGCAAGCCCCCGCTGCGCGTTGAACACGTAGGAGATCATGAGACACGGGAACCAGATGACGAAAGAAACCACGAGGTTGAACATAGCCCCGCCCACAAGACCGTCCCCCGCGCCTGCCGCCATCGAAACCGCGCCCAACCACGCCGCATGCCAAGCGAACACGAGGACCGAGCCAAAGAGGATCGTCCAAAGCGCGCCGATGGCGAAATCCTTCCCGGTCCGCGGCTTGTCCTTGTAGCCACGCAGACCCGTTAGGATCGCGATAACCGCTGGGATGATGAAGGTGGCGGCGAGGATCATTGGGTTATCCGTCCATATCGAAAGACACTTGCTTCGTCGTCCAAGGCGAACGAACAGGCCAATCCAAATCTACGATACAGACTAAGACCATCAGCTAGATATGTGGTGGAAGGCCCGCCCATTTAGCCGATCACGATTCCTGATATGGCATCTGCTAAATGGGCGCCGTGGATAGTTATTGGAGGCCGGTTTGGGAAGTGAGCCTGCATGCCTGCTCGATCAGCAGTGATGCGAACCCCTCTGTGCTTAAAATCCATGTTCTGAAATTCAAGCACCCCATCGTCTCGCGAAGAGATGATCAAAGGTTTATCACCCGACTTCCTTTGTAAGGCCACACGCCCACCGACGCATTCGACGTCCCAAGAGCTAGGTCGGATTCGCCATTCATTATCGACGATTTCGAGAAAAAGCTGCCCCTTCTCATCATGCAGACGAACATTCAAAAGGATCAGCCCATCTTCTGGTTGGCAGGCAATAGAGATTACTGGCTCGTCAAATATTACGAGTTGGTTTTGGACGCCGTCCATTGTGACGGAGCCCATTTTTACAGTCTTCCCAGTATCAGGAGAAAAAACAAACTCGTGCGCAAATCCCAGTCTCTTGCAATAGGGATCCTCTTTCGCCGCTTCCACCGCCGCTTTAGACCAATATTTTCTTGTCACCTTTCCGTGGCACTGATGGCAAATATAACCCATTTTGTCTGGATCATGTGCTCTGGATTGGGCGAAGTCCAATATATGCTCGTAGGTACAGATAATCGCTCCGCAGAAAAGACAGCCGAAACCAGCCTCCTGTCTTAGCTGGCGCTTGATTGCATCAGGAATGTGCCGTGAGGCACGCCTTGTCCGAGTGTGACTCATCCCTCACCCTCCAAATACCGCCGCTTCGCCTCTGCCGTGCGGCCCATATCGCGGACCATCTCGGTGATCGCGACCTCGTCGGATTTATCGGCGTAGCGGAACTCACTATCGGCGTAGCGGTTGATCTCCTGGATCACCATTTCGGTCGTGATGGGCACGCGGAGCTCCGCGATCATGGCTTTCTTGGCGTCGTAGTCTTTGCGGAGGAAGAGCTCAGGCTCCTCCATCCATTCATCCGGCAATTCGAAATCCATCGCGCGGACTTTCACTGCATCCGTGATGTTCTTGATCGCGCGACCTGTGAAGCGGCTATCAGCCTCCTGAATGCCCTTCAGATAGGTGCCGAGCTTGGCGAGCGTATCAAGCTCCCCCACCTGGCCGTAGACCCGGTCAAAGACCTCGAGCAGGCCTGCTTCGTGCGGCTTGGCATGGCTCTCGAACGAGGCCGCCACTGCCTTTTTGATCTCCTGAGCGGCCATCATCTCGTGCGCGCCGACGGGGATGTCATGGTTCTTGCCCATGAGCAGCGCGAGGATGTCGATGTAGTCCTCCCGCGTCTGCGGTCCGTCCACAAGGAACCGCCCCCCCGCTCGCTGGCGCAGCGCGTCATCCACGTTTTCAGGATAGTTCGAGAACATGCCAAAGGTGCAATTCCCGCGCACAACCGTGTTGGCGCCTGCGAAACTCTCCATAAGCACCGCGGTGATCTCCAGCTGCCCTGCTGAGGATTGCCGGTCGCCCCGCTTGCCTGCCAGTTGGTCGATATCGTCGATCGTGCCAAAACCGATGACGCCCGGGTCGATGACGTTATTGATGAAGGCCTTGGCGTTCTGACCCGACTTGCCCTGATAGCTGTCGATATTGTCGGTGGAGAGGTTCTGGTAGCGGAACGGAACGCCCGCCACCTCGCAATACCCGTGGATCAACCCCGCCATCATCTGGATGAGGGTCGTCTTGCCCGTGCCCGGCGCGCCATCGCCCATGAAGGTGAAGATAAAGCCCCCAAGCTCCGCGAAAGGGTTCAGCCGCCGCTCAAAGTCGTAAGCCATCAGCATCTTGGCGAGCTTCATGGCCTGGTACTTGGCGATGTGGTTCCCCACCACCTCATGCGGCGCTTTGAACGTCATGGTCAGGGTGGAGGATTTCGCCTTAGTGGCGGGCTCAAACCCACGGATCGCGAAGTCATCCGCCTCCACATGCCAGGCCGCGGCCCGGAACGGCTCTAGACAACCCGCATTCTCAGCGCGCGCTGCGACCTTCGTCATCAACGCCTCTGCATATGCCAGAACAGTCGACACCGCGCGGCCCTCATCACTGCCATGCTGCGCGAGAAGCTGATCGAGCTCCCACAAGGCGCCATGCAGCGCCAAGGGCGCGTTCTCGGTCAGCACCTCCTCTACGTCGCCAATATCAACACTGTCCTCGGTGGCATGGGGCGCCATCAGAAACGCCGTAGCCGACCCAAAGACAAAGAGCACTGCCAGTGCCTCAGCTGTCATCAGCTCCCGAAACTCCCCAGCGCGCGCAGTGGCCACGCCGCCCGAAAGGTTCTCCCGCTTAAACGCGGCAAGCTCAGTGCGTTCGCCGTAGGCCTCTCCCACCGCCATCGCGATCGCCAACGCGCGCCTCAGCGACGTCAACACCGAGGCCTGAAGCGGCGAAAGGAGCTCACCTGTCTCAATCCGCTCCCGCAAATCAACGCCTGCGGCCCGCGTCGTCCGCGCAGCGGACAATCCGGGCGTCGTTGACCGAAACCGGCGCCGCGACACGCCCACTCCCGGCGAAACCTCAGCCGCCGCCACCCGTGCCTTGCCCACACGCGGCGCATGATCAAACCCATCCAGAAGCGCCAGCGCCGCCGCATAGTGGGCAAGGATTTCCTCCTCACGAAGCTCCATCTGATCTGACATCTGGCTCATCGCCTCACACCTTTCTCAACACGCGCTGGGTCCCGCTCAAAACGCGCCCCAATTTCTTCGTGCCCCGTACTTCCGCCGGAGGCATCCGCCGTCGCGTCCCGCCCCAAGCTCAATAGACAAGCACCCGCCCACCGCGGCTCACCACGAATTTCCGAACTTCCTGCAATCCCGGCGGACCAAGCTCGGCCAAAGTCTGATAGGGCCGCGCGGGCAACATGATCGCGCGCCGCGTCTCCGTGGCACCTGTCTCCGCCCCGAGCCCCGCGGTGGGGTCGAGCGCGAAGATCTGGCGCTCCACGCGTCCAAACCAGCCCGATTTCTCCATCTCCATACGGTTCGCAACGAGCTCTTCCTCGGTCCAGACCAGCGCCCAGTCTTCTCCCTCAGGCGCGTCAGCCTGAGCCAGCACCTGACGCAAAGGCCCGGTCTGCTGGGTGAAGGCGTGGCTGTACATCGGTCCCAGATGAAACCGTCGCAGCCGCTTCGGATGCAGGTCATCAAAGTCCTGATCAAAGCCGCGCGCGATCGTCAGAAGCTTCAGATCGCCCTGACTCTGCGCCATCAGATGCGCCTGCACCTCTGGCCAGCGCCGCACGTCCTTGGGCAAGGCCTCGCGCCCACTGTCCTCAACCTCCATCAGATAGACCGTTGGTAGGTTGATCTGACTATCATAGACCGCCCAATGCACGAGGAACCGGCGCCTCTCGCCACTGGTCCCCAGCCAAATCACATCGGGATCATTGCGCAGCCAAAAGAGCGACCCGCGCGCGAGCTCTTCGTAATAGAGCCGCTGGCTCAGCGCATATTGCAGCCGCGTAGGGATCTCATGATCGCCCACAATCTTGCGCACCATCCGGTCTTTGAGCACCTCTACAGTGTCCGAGCCCGCCAGATGACGATCCACCTGATTGGCATCAACACTCATCTCCATGAGCTCAGCCGCCGCAGGAAACCCGCTCTCGCGGAAATCGAACATCAGCTTGCCGGCCCCGCTGATGCGACCTGCAAAGAGGTACTTCATAGACAGCGCCCGGAACGTGTAGGTGAGCCCCGCGATATAGCGGCTCAGCACCTCCACCTCGACCTTGGTGAGCTGCCCTTCGGCCTCCATCACGCCCGCCACACGCCCCATGTGCTGCGTGATCCGCTCGAACTTGCGGAAATAGCGCCGCGTGACGCGCGTGTCTTCGATGGGGGTGGTGTCGTTCATTCCTCAACGTCTTCGTATCGATTTGAATTGCTTCTTCTGCATAAGAACCAGTCGAAGATTGGAGGGCTGACTATTATTCGAAGCCATGTTGGCCAATCCTCCATTTTCTTTCAGCTTTTAGACTTGAGCATATCAGTTCCATCAGCGTTCAGTTTGTGCACGTGAATATCCCAAAATCGATGTCGTACTTTACGACGGATATGGCTTGGTGCGATGGGATTTGAGGCCGCTAACAGTCTAGTTTGGCGCCTATCTCGGCCCAACTTTCCATGAAAGAATCCAAAAATCCCGCACGCGGTTCCGATAATGAGCACGGACGTTAGCAGTCCGAAGTTCGGATCGTTGAAGGCCCGTTTCAATGCAGGGATATCGCTGTGAACTTCGCTTTGCCCGCCACCCAATCCGGCGATACAAAGAAACGCGATGCACACGGCTGCATATATAGCAGCCATAATAGCGCCTGCGCGGAATTGAAACCGGTTGATCATCCCCCATACGCGTTGCTGTCGTGCTTTTCGACGATCTTGGCAAAGCGCCGCGCGAAACGTTCGTCTGCCTTGGCCTTCTGCTCCAGCACGTCGCGGGCAAAGACCATGTGATCCTCGTGCGCCTCAAGCATTTCTGCCATGCGGGAGTTCGTGGCCGAGCCAATCGCGGCCATGGCTGTCTGCGCCTCCTGGTCCGTCTTCACGCCGATCTCGTTGATGCGGTGGGCGACGTCCTGCTGCTGTGCGGTCTTCAACGACTTCGTCAGCGCATCATAGAGCACTACGCGTTGCTTCGTGTCTGTCTGCAGCTTGTTGATCAGCACCATCTGCGTGGCCGCCTGATTGGTAAGCGAGTCCACCCAGGTCTTGCCCTTCTCGATGTAGCGCTCCAGCGTTTGGGAGCGGGCGAGCTTCACCTGCTCCTCGCGCACCATCTCGTTATAGGAAGCGTTGAGCTCGGCCAGTTCGGTCTCGAGCGCCGTCCGCGCCGCCGCATCGGTCTCCACGCTGATTTTGCCCTCAAGCGCAATGATCTTTGGATCCATCGCAAGGATTTCAGCCTTCACGGCCTCGAGTTCGGCAACGACCGCCTCCCGCTCCTCAAGCGTGCCACCCAGGTTGCCTTCCACCTTTGTCTTCTGGTCTTCCAGCACAGCGAGCTGCCCCTCAAGGAGTTCAACAATCGTGTCGGATTTCGCGATCAGATCTTGCAGCTTGTCGTCGATGGAGGCCGTGCGCAGGCGCTCCTGCCGCATCGCCTCGGAGCGGTTCTTGTTGAAGAAACCGACGAAGCTCTCCCAACCGGTCTTTGACCGCAGCTCGTCAAAGTCGCTCTGGAAGCCCGCGGTGACGTCATCAAGACCCATGATCAGTTCGGCGATATTGGCATTCATCGCGTCGGTGTGGATATGCACATCCTCAAGCGTGGCGTTTTCGATATCGACAGCGATATCTTCGCCTGACGCCATCTTCCGCCTCGCTACCTCGATGCGGGAGGTCAGCTCGGCCACCTTGCTCTGAGCCTCGGCAACCTGCGCCTGGCTCTCTTTGATCTGGGTCTCAAAATTGCTCATCAAAGTCCTTTCGTTCACGGGTTTGTGAACTTGATATGGGTATTGTTAAGGGATTTTACATCCCCACGCCTCGGTAGTTTTGCGCGAAATCTCGCGAGATCAAGTGCGTTTTCTTCTGGTCAAAAACTGAGTGACCCGGAAACTCCCATTGCCGCAACATGAAGCGAAACTGCCGCTGCGCAGAAAAGGAAAAAGCGCCAAGGTGAACCACTGAGCGTCACCATCAAAACAGAGGTCACAATATAGCAAGCCAACGCCCACAAAGGAGCAGCGCCCCCAAGCAGTAGCGACAGGAACCTCCCGAAAGTAAGTCAACCATTAAGAGCGGCGTAAACACCGGAAACACAAGAAATGACGTTGGCGGAGCCGCCAAAAAGAGCAAAGGAGTGCCCCGTAGCCCCGACCACCTTGGTCTAAAACATGCCACCACGAACGATCTCGTTGAACGACACATAAGGCCCAAAGAACTCCAAAGAAAACCGCCGGGATCACAAGCACATTACCGGGCCAAGTAAAGTCTCCAGCGCCCCTTGGCGCAGAGGCTTCAATTAAATTTCGAAGCGAAAATAGTACTCCCGCAAATGCGGCGCCAAAAATGAGTGAAAGTGCTGCCAGCCTCATCCAGAAGACGGTACTTGAACGGCGTTCAATTTAAAGTAGGGGAATCCCGCCTTTCCGCTTCACATCGCGCTAACGCCCTGCCACCATTCACCTCATGAGACTTTCCGGAAAAACTGCCATCGTAACGGGCGGCGCGTCGGGCTTTGGCGCCGGGATCGCACGTAAATTCGCAGCCGAGGGCGCGCGCGTCCTTGTGGCCGATATCAACGAAGACGGTGCCGCCGCCATCGCCGCCGAGGTCGGCGATGAAGCCGCGCAGGTTGATGTGTCGAGCGGCGCCTCCGTCGATGCGTTGGCCGCCAGGGCAACCGCGCTTTGGGGCGACACCGATATCCTCGTCAACAATGCGGGCATCACCCATATGCCCGCCCCGCTGGAGGAGATCACCGAGGACGACTTCGATCGCGTGCTCGCGGTGAATGCGAAGTCGGTCTACCTCTTTGCCCGGGCGTTTGTGCCCGCCATGAAGGCCCGCGGAGCAGGCGTGATCCTGAACGTGGCCTCGACCGCTGGTGTATCTCCGAGGCCGCGGCTGAATTGGTACAATGCCTCCAAGGGCTGGATGATCACCGCCACCAAAGCCATGGCGGTGGAGCTTGCGCCCCACGGCATCCGCGTGAACGCCATCAACCCCGTGGCGGGGGAAACACCGCTTCTCGCCAGCTTCATGGGCGGCGACACCCCCGAGACGAGGGAGAAGTTCTTGTCCACCATCCCGCTCGGTCGCTTCTCGCAACCCGAAGATATGGGCGCGGCGGCGGCCTTCCTGTGCTCCGACGAGGCGTCCATGATCACGGGCGTGGCGCTCGAGGTAGACGGCGGACGCTGCATCTAATGATTCGCCAGCCCGTCACCATCGCGGTCCACGCGGGCATTTTTGAGAGCCAACCCCTCGTATTCGCGCATCTCTATGATCTCTCCGCGGGTGCACTGGCGCTCGATGAGGTCGAAGTGATCTGCAAGGAAAACCCTGGCCCGCGTCTGGCGCACTACTTCGCGCCTAAGACTGCGGCAGCGATAACCGAAGCGCTTGGGCTGCACACGACGGTCGTCCTCCTCTTCCCGGAGGCGATGGAGGGCGATCTCGAAAGCTCGACGATGCTCACACCGCTTGGGCGGTTCGAGGGGACGCGTGTGAAGGCATGAAGAATCTTATCACCGATATCGCCGGGCTAAGGGTCGGCAATGCCTCCGACGACGCGCTGAAATCAGGGGTCACGGTTCTTACCGGTGACAGACACTTCACAGCGGGCGTGCACGTCATGGGCGGCGCGCCGGGCACACGAGAAACCGACCTGTTGGCCCCAGACCGCCTGGTGCAGGAGGTGGACGCATTGGTCCTTTCCGGCGGAAGCGCCTTTGGCCTTGCAGCCGCGGACGGCGTCGCCATGGGTCTCCGCGCAGATGGTCGCGGCTTTCCTGCTGGGCCTGCAACGGTTCCCATCGTCCCAGCCGCGATACTCTTTGACCTCGCCAACGGCGATCAAAGCTGGACGGAGAACCCCTACCCCGCCCTGGGCCGCGCAGCTTATCACGCGGCCGGAGACACTTTCGACCTCGGTTCCGTCGGCGCAGGATGCGGGGCCACGGTTGCCGGGCTCGCTGGCGGCTTGGGCTCTGCCTCGACAGTCACGGCGTCAGGCCACACCGTTGGCGCGCTGGTCGCGATGAACGCCATCGGCTCTGTCTGCGACGAAGAAGGGCGCTTCTGGGCAGCCCCTTTCGAGGAAAACGCAGAGTTCGGCGGACAGGGCACGCCCCCCCGCGCGCCAAAAGAGCCGCCAACGAAACTTGCGCAACACAACACCACGATCGCCATCGTCGCGACTGATGCAAAGCTCACCCAAGCCCAATGCACCCGCATCGCGGTTGCGGCCCATGACGGCATGGCGCGCGCCATCCTGCCCAGCCACACGCTTTTCGACGGCGATGCAATCTTTTGCGCCGCGACAGGCGACAAACCATCACACCATCCAGTGGCCGACGCCATCGCCCTTGGCCACGCCGCCGCTACCACTTTGGCCCGCGCAATCGCGCGCGGTGTGCACACAGCCTCTGGACCCGACGCGTGGAAAGCTAGATACGGCTGAAGTCACTCAGAGGAGTCAGCCATGCTCGATCAACCAACGAACCTTGCAGCCCAACTCAATGACCCGGCGCTCCTCGCCACTCAGGCCTATGTAGACGGTGCCTGGGTCGGCGCAGCATCCGGCGCCACCTATGACGTGGTGAACCCGGCCCGCGGCGATGTCATAGCGACGGTGGCCGACCTCGACCGATCCGACGTGGCAAAAGCCATCGCAGGCGCTGCCAAGGCGCAGAAGGCATGGGCCGCGCAGCCTGCCAAAGACCGTGCCGCTGTCCTGCGGAAATGGTTCGAGCTGATCATGGCCGCGCAAGACGACCTCGCCATGATCCTCACCGCTGAGATGGGTAAGCCCTTGGCCGAGGCGAAGGGCGAGATCGCCTACGGCGCCTCCTTCATCGAATTCTTCGCCGAAGAAACGAAGCGCATCTACGGTGAGACCATCCCCGGCCACGCCGGTGACAAACGCATCACCGTGATCAAACAACCCGTGGGCGTCGCAGCCTCCATCACGCCGTGGAACTTCCCGAACGCTATGATCACTCGCAAAGCAGGCCCCGCAATCGCGGCAGGCTGCGCCTTCGTGTGCCGCCCGTCAGAGCTCACGCCGCTCTCCGCGCTCGCGCTCGGTGTGTTGGCCCAACGCGCGGGCTTGCCCGCAGGCGCCCTGCAAGTCGTGCCCTCGAACGACGCCTCCGCCATCGGTAAAGAGTTCTGCGAGAACGAGATCGTCCGCAAAATCACCTTCACGGGTTCGACCCGCGTGGGCCGCATCCTCCTCGAACAGGCCGCACCTCAGGTGAAGAAGGTCTCGATGGAGCTTGGCGGCAACGCGCCCTTCATCGTCTTTGACGACGCCGACCTCGACGAGGCCGTCATCGGCGCAATCGCCTGTAAATTCCGCAACAACGGCCAGACCTGCGTCTGCGCGAACCGCATCTACGTCCAGTCCGGTGTCTACGATGCCTTCGCCGCCAAGTTCAAAGCCGCGGTCGAAAAACTGTCCGTTGGCGACGGCTTCGACGGCGTGGACTTCGGCCCGCTGATCTCGGAGCCCGCAGTTGCCAAAGTGCGCGACCACATCTCTGACGCTCTGGAGAAAGGCGCAGAAGTCCTTCTGGGCGGCAACGCGCACGTGCTAGGCGGGCAGTTCTTCGAGCCCACCATCCTCACCAACGTCACCCGCGACATGCGCGTGACCCACGAGGAAACCTTCGGCCCCATGGCCCCACTCTACCGGTTTGAGACCGAAGACGAGGTGATCGAGCAAGCCAACGACACAATCTACGGCCTCGCCGCCTATTTCTACGCCAAGGACCTTGGCCGGGTGTACAAAGTGGCCGAGGCGCTAGAGTACGGCATCGTCGGCATCAATACCGGCATCATTTCCACGGAAGTCGCCCCCTTCGGTGGCGTGAAGCAATCCGGCCTCGGCCGCGAAGGCTCCCACCATGGCATCGATGAGTTCCTCGAAATGAAGTACATGTGCATGAGCGTCTAACAGCCGATCAGGCTTTTGCGTGCAGGCGGCGCCCCGCCTGCGCTCAATTCCCGGCATTGCCCCGCGCAGAAACTACCACCCCATAGGCAATCAAGCGTCGCCTTTGTGTGCGGCGCTTGGGGCCCCGTTGCGTTGCCCCTGATCCCTTTGGCTGATGCCCGAGGGATGGGTCTAACGAACGAGGCAACAAATGTACTCACGCAATGTGATCGCCGCACTCTCGACGACACGCGCTCTACGCGCAAACTCAGAAGCCGGGACCTTTAGCGGCGATGGCGGCCGCAACAAGCTCTTCGGTACCGGAGGCAACGACCTCATGGACGGCCGAGGCGGCAACGGCAGGCTCTTTAGCGGTGAAGGCAAAGATACCCTCGACGGCGGCGGCGGAAATGACCGGCTCTTCGGAAGCAACGGCAACGACAGCCTCAGCGGAGGCAACGGCCATGACTGGCTTTTTGGCGACGCGGGAAGCGACGAGATGCGCGGTGGCGCAGGCAATGATCGGCTCTTCGGCGGTGAGGGCGGCGCTGGAAACGACAAGATCTTCGCCTTCAGTTGGGCAGGCGAAACCGTCCCCGCCCAGGATGCCTCAGCCCAGATTAACACCGATGACCCCATCGAGGATACAGACTAACTCACCGGCGGCGACGGCGCTGACGCCTTCGTTTTCCGCTGGCTGCTTGACGCAACCGAAGAGACCGACGCCAAGCACACCGATGCCAACGGCGACATCGACTACTCCGGCAACGGGGTGGCGGCTGAAAACAACATGAAGTGGTCCCAGGAAACTGGACAGTCATCTAAGGTGTATCCCAAACCTTTGAAGGGATACGAGAATGGCGAAACG
>JAKVCO010000022.1 GCA_022448245.1 Paracoccaceae bacterium | reverse complement strand
GTCGATCATCGCGCTGAGCAGCGAGTGCGCCGACGTGATCGCGTGGAAGTCGCCCGTGAAGTGGAGGTTCATCTCCTCCATCGGCACGACCTGAGCGTAACCGCCCCCGGCCGCCCCGCCCTTCATCCCGAAGTTCGGCCCCAGCGAGGCCTCACGGATGCAGATCATCGCGTTCTTGCCGATGCGGTTCAGGCCATCGCCCAGACCCACCGTCGTCGTCGTCTTGCCCTCGCCCGCAGGCGTCGGGTTGATCGCCGTCACAAGGATCAGCTTGCCGTTCTCACGACCCTTCGTCGAGTTGATGAACTCCTGGCTCACCTTCGCCTTGTCGTGCCCATAAGGAAGCAGATCACCGCTCCCAATCCCGATCTTCGCACCAATCTCCTGGATCGGCTTCTTCTGCGCCTCACGCGCAATCTCAATATCAGTCTTGTAGCCCATGGGGCGGCCTCCCGGCGGTATGCAATCGTCTTCACTGGCCGCGTAGCGCGAATCTGAGCCGCTCAGGCACCCCAATTCCGACATGATGCACGTCGCCCGCGTCGCCGCGGCCTACCCAGTGCGCACAATAGGAAACCTATGCCCCTCGCACGTCCTCAAGCTGGGCCCAAGCCCGTTGATCCGGGATGTGGAGGGTCAGGACGTCGCCCACGGCCAATTCACCCTCGCGCTCAACGCTGACGGTGACGCCGCGCATCCCTTCAGCTGCTGACCGGAACTTGCCGCCCTTGCCCGGATCTGTCTCATTAATCACCGGTGCTGGAAGATGGCAGGGACGGTTCTCCATATCGACGATGAAGGTCACCCCCGACGGCCCCTGTAGCCGAGAGGACGGGGGCAGATGCGTGAAATCGGGCAAACCCTCAATCATGAGCGAGGCGCCGATCTGATGGGGAGAGAGGCTCTCCACCCCCATCTTGGTCGCAATCGCGGAAAGCTCCTCTGCGCTGACCACCGATAACTGCCGAGTATTCCTGATCTCGGTTCCACGAGGGTGCTGAGACTTTACGCGGCTACAGGACGACCGCGTGAGCCCACCATGGGACTCGCCCGAGATACCCTCAAAGGTAATCTCTACCTTTTCCAGCGGTGCCGAGGCGAGCGTGGCCTCCCGATCAGCAACGCGGCCAATCCAGCGCACTGTCCCAGAATAGGTCGTCGGTTTCAGAGCGGGCATGGAACCTCCGTCAGCTGCGTTGCTTGTGTGCTACCCAAGAACACAGCGACAGCGCGAGCAACAAGGGCGAAAGCAACTCACCGCTTTCTTCGGCAACTGCAAAGGCCTGAATGAGGCCCGGGCCAAGGTCGATCCCCATCGGGGTCAACTTGCGGTCGATACCGTCGACGCTTTTCGTAGCGACGGTGATCATCACGGCCGCAAAGGCAGACCACGCCCACAATTCCCCGCCCCGCAAAGCCCGAAAGAACGGCCCCGCGCCATGGCGCAGAAAACGGTAGAGAATGGCGAGCACGAGAAGGATCACAGCCCCGCCAGCGAGCTTCTGCATGAGGGGGTAATCGCCCGTATAGAGAGCTGATTGAAGCACGCCTTTGTCGGTGAACTTCTTGTCCCAATCGAGCTCACGCGCGGCAAATAGCAGAAGTAGCGCTGTGACGTGCCATGCCCCACCGAGTGCCATCCGTGGCCAAAGCCAAAGGAACCCAGCCGCGCCGACCAGATAAAGAAGGAAGGACGCGGTCTCGAGCGGGCCGTGTTCAGCGTAAAAGCCGGGTTCCCACAGACCGGGGATCAGCGCTGACGCCAGCACCCCGACGAGCAACACGAGAGCAGCAACGAATGGAAGGTAGTAAGGCATCACGCTTGTGCTGAACTGTTCTGAGGTGGAAGCCAATTGGTGCTCCTCAGGTGCATGTCTCTTGAGTACTAACCTAGGTCACTGATCACCCTACAACAAGAAACGCCGCCCTTGTGGGGGCGGTGCTCCTCGAAATCATCATCATCATCTTTAGGTGGGTTCCGGCTCCATATCGCCGGAAGGTGGCGTGTCTTTCTTGCGGCCCTTGGCTTTGGGAATGGCCGTGACTGACGGCGTGCCGGAGATTTCCCCGTCATCGTCATCATCACCGCGTGTGATCGCCTCGCCATTCATCACCTTGCGGATCTCCGGACCGGTGAGCGTCTCGTATTCGAGGAGGCCTTGCGCGAGGTTTTCCCACTCTTCCTCATGCTCGGTCAGGATGCGCTTGGCGGTCTCGTAGCCCGTGTCGATCAGCTCTTTGACCTTCTGGTCAATGATCTGCTGCGTGGCCTGGGAGTGGCTGGTGCCGCCGCCATAGGAGCCCAAGTAGGACTGCTGCTCATTGGCGTAGTCGACGTGTCCAAGCTCTTCGGCGAAGCCGAATTGCGTGACCATGGCGCGCGCGATCTTGGAGACCTGCTGGATGTCGGAGGTCGCGCCCGAGGTCACGTTCTCTTCACCAAACTTCAGCTCCTCGGCCACTTTGCCCCCCATCGCCATGGCGATCTTGGAGGTGTACTTCGTGCGCGAAACACTCAGCTGATCACGCTCCGGCAACGAGAGCACGAGGCCCAGCGCACGGCCGCGCGGAATGATCGTCGCCTTATGGATTGGATCATGCTGCGGCACGTACAGGCCCACCACGGCGTGGCCGGCTTCATGATACGCGGTCAGCTTCTTTTCGTCCTCGGTCATGACCATGGACCGGCGCTCAGCACCCATCATGACCTTGTCCTTGGCGTTCTCGAAATCTTCCATCGTCACGAAACGACGACCAACGCGCGCCGCCATCAGGGCAGATTCGTTAACGAGGTTCGCCAGATCAGCCCCCGAGAAGCCCGGCGTACCGCGCGCGATGATGCGCAGATCCACATCGGGCCCCAGAGGCACCTTGCGGGCGTGGACACCGAGGATCTTCTCGCGGCCTTTGATGTCGGGGTTCGGCACCTGAACCTGACGGTCGAAACGGCCCGGTCGCAGAAGCGCGGGGTCGAGAACGTCAGGGCGGTTCGTGGCCGCCACGATTATGATGCCTTCGTTGGCCTCAAAACCGTCCATCTCCACGAGGAGCTGGTTCAGCGTTTGCTCACGTTCGTCGTTGCCACCGCCGTAGCCCACGCCACGGGACCGGCCCACGGCGTCGATTTCGTCGATGAACACGATGCACGGTGCGTTCTTCTTGGCCTGTTCGAACATGTCACGGACACGGCTCGCTCCGACACCAACAAACATCTCAACGAAGTCAGAACCGGAGATCGTGAAGAACGGCACGCCCGCTTCGCCTGCGATGGCGCGAGCGAGGAGCGTTTTACCGGTGCCCGGAGGGCCCACAAGAAGCGCGCCCTTGGGGATCTTGCCGCCGAGGCGGGAGAATTTCTGCGGGTTGCGCAGGAACTCAACGATCTCTTCGAGCTCTTCCTTGGCTTCATCGATGCCTGCGACGTCGTCAAACGTCACGCGGCCATGCTTTTCAGTGAGCAGCTTCGCGCGGGACTTACCAAAGCCCATTGCGCCACCGCGGCCGCCTCCTTGCATGCGGTTCATGAAGTAGACCCACACGCCGATCAGCAGGAGGAACGGCAAAAGCGTCAGGAAAAGGGTCTGGAAGATTGAATCTTCTTGCGGCTGCACCTGAACGGCCACGTCATTGGCGATCAAAAGATCGCTGACATTGGCATCTGACGGCTGAACCGTCGTGTATGTGCGGCTGTCTGCACCTTGGAACGTAATCCGTTCTCCGTCGATCACGGCCGAGCTCACGGAGCCGCCTTCGACGGCTTCAACGAATTCGGAATAGCTCAGCGTACCGGACTGGCCGGTGGCTCCATCACCTGAAAACAGGCGGAAAAGCGCGAGAAGAAGAAGGAACAGGACGATCCAAAAGGCGAAGTTTCTTGCGTTGCCCAAGGGTCTCTCCTCATGAGGGATGGGATGCGGGCTTAACCCGCAGGCGTCCGTACAAAGATAGAGATAAAAGCGAAAGGTTCAACGCGAAGTGAGCAATCGGGTGAAACGCGCACGGTCTGGCGCGGGGTTCCAGCGCTCTTTTTGACCAATTCGCGGGCAGGCTAGGACGCGCTCACCTTCCCACACGGCAGGGCAAGGCCAGAGCACACGGGCCGGCAATTGGGTCTGATCGCGTAGTTGCGCGGCCCCAGCCTCCCCCAGCACGCGCAAATCGTGAGGGCCAGTGTCGAAGCCCCCCAGCCAGTCGTCTGAAGCGGTCACACGCGCCAACTCGGCACAAATGAAGAGCTTTTCGCGGTGCGGATAGATGTACCCCCCATGGAGCGTCGTGGCCCCGCCACCCAGCGCGCGGTCAAGCGCCTCCTCCAGCGGGGCGAGCCTTGGGCGATGTGGATTGCGGGAGACATATTGCAGCGCCGTCGCAAGAAGACGCAGCTGAGTGTCACGCGGATGCTGCGCGAAGATGTCGCGATCGTAAGTCACATCAAAAAGCATCGGCGCCGGATCATCTGCGAGCGCGACCTCATGGGCCGCCAGCGCCGCCTGCCCCAATACTTCGCGCGCCCGGCCCAAACGGTGAGCTGTGTCAGCGAGCCTCGACGGCGTAAGCCCCAGTTCAGCCAACGCCGGCAGGGCTTGCCGCATCTTCACACGGTCATAGCTGGGGTCTTCATTGGTCGGATCTTCGGCGTGCTCGATGTGCAGCACACGCAAGAAGTGGCGCAGCTCTTCGCGGGTGGTCGACAAAAGCGGGCGAAGGAGTGTCATCCCCTCCCTCTCGACCCGCCACGCCATGGCAGAGAGCCCCTCTACGCCCGAGCCACGGGCCAGACGCATCAGAAAGGTCTCAGCGACGTCATCTTCGGTATGGGCGACGAGCAGTACCTTCGCGTGGGCCGCCATGGCCGCATAGCGCCCGTCGCGCGCAGCCTCGGATAGATTGCCCTCGCCGTCCCACCGCCAAGGCAACACGTGATGCGTCAGGCCAAGTTCAGCCGCGGCCTGTGCGACGAGATCGAGCTCGCCCGACACATCGCGCAACCCGTGATCAACGGTAAGCACATCAAGCGAGATGCCCATGACCCGCGCCCAGGGGGCCGCGAGATAGAGCATCGCCATGCTGTCGCCGCCGCCTGAAACAGCAAGCGAGAACTGAGATGGAAAACCAGGGCCGACGAGGCGGCCCATCTCGGCGCCGAAGCGTTCCGCTAGATCAGCAGCCAAATTTGCCCTGCGCGGCTACGGCGCGGGCGGCTGCATCGCCTCCCGGGAAGCGGTTGATGACCTCGCCCAGCGTCACACAAGCCTCCGCGGACTGACCGAGCGATTGCAAGGACGTGCCCAGCTTGAACAGCGCGTCTGGTGCGCGGGTGCCGTCGGGATTGGCCGAAAACGCCCCAAGGTAGGCCCGTGCAGCAGCGCGCATCTCGCCCAGCCCCTCATGGGCCTCGCCCTGATAGTACTGAGCGTCGATCGTCAGCGGCCCACCGGGGTAGGTCGTCACGAAGTTGCCAAAGAGGTCGACCGCTTGCGCAAAATCCTCTGCATCGAGGGCGCTTTGAGCTGCCTGATAGTCGGAATTCTCGTTCACCGTCAGGCCCGAGGTATCGGGTGCCGCAGAAATCGGCGCCTGCGGTTCGGCATCGACGCCGCCGATCAAAGGCGTCTCGCCCAAGTTGGCGATATCGCAGCCCTCTTCGAGCTCACACAGGCGGAATTCAAGATCGCCCAGCCGGTTCGTGCCATCACGCACCACACGGTCTATGCGGAATTCGAGCTCTTCAGCTTTGGAGGTCAGCGCCTGAACGCGGGCCTCGATCGCATTCACCCGATCGAGAACCGAGCCGCCTTCCACGCCACCGGTGAAGCCAGTGGTGTTCAGCTCCTGCTTGAGGCGCTGAAGGTCAACTAAGATGACCGAGAGCTCCTGCTTGATATCGGCAAGCGTCTCCTGCTGTTGCGCGACCACGGGCGTGGCGACGCACAGAAGAAGGGCAAAGGCGGCGCGGCGGATCATCACGAGAGCGCCGGACCAGTGGAGATGATCGTCACGGCGCGGCGGTTTGCGGAGTAGCACCGCTCCTCCGCACAGAGCTCTGCCGGGCGTTCTTTGCCCAGTGGCAGCGTGCGCAGCCGGTTGCCTGCCACGCCGCGCGTCACAAGAAACTCGCGCACAGCGTTCGCGCGGCGCGCAGACAGCGCGATGTTGTATTCAGTCGTGCCTTGCTCGTCCGCATGGCCCTCGATGATGGCCTCGTAATCTGCATTCGACATCAGCCAAACGGCCTGTTGTTCGAGGATCAGTTGAGCCTCAGGACCCAGCGTTGACTGGTCCACGGCGAAAAGCACGCGGTCCCCGATCGTCTGCGAAAAGAAGGCAGGCGACGTCGGGTCGGAGGCTGGATCAACCTCGGTGCCAGCTGCGTTGGGGTCGATGGCGCCATCGCCGCCAAAGCCACCGAAGCGACCGGGGTTGGAACACGCCGTCACAAAGATCAGCGCCGAAAGGGCCAAAAGGCGAAGAAGGTGGGTCATGGTTCTGCTCGTCCCTATTTTTCTCTTGGTATCATGAGGGCGTAAAAAACTGAAATCACGTTACGGTTGCAGCGGGCCCCAGGCGGGGTCGGAGGCATCGTTGGGCAGCTCGATCCGCTTGAGATTGCGGCCCGTGATGTCGACCGAATAGATCGACGGCGCGCCGTTCTCGCCCAGCGTCTCGCGGGTGAACATGATCACGCGGCCATTGGGCGACCAGGTGGGGCCTTCGTCGAGCGGGGAGGCTGACAGCAGTCGCTCCTCTGAGCCATCCACGCGCATCACGCCGATCGCGAAACGGCCCTTCGTTTGCTTCGTGAAGGCGATGAGGTCGCCACGCGGCGACCAGACAGGCGTCGAATACCGCCCCTCACCGAAGGAGATGCGGCGCGCCTCGCCCCCGTTTGCAGGCATCACGTAAAGCTGCTGGGTGCCAGAACGGTCGCTTTCGAAGACGATCTGGCGGCCGTCGGGGCTGTAGGACGGCGCGGTCTCGATCGAGGGCGCGTTCGTCAGGCGTTGGCGTGCACCAGAGACCAGATCGATCTTGTAGAGGTCCGAATTACCGCCCTGCTCCAGCGAATAGACCGCTGTGCGACCATTCGGGGCAAAGCGCGGCGCGAAGCCCATGGAGCCATCGCCTGTATCAAGGCTACGGCGGCCCACGGTAGCCACATCGAGCATGAAGATCTGCGGGAAGCCCGTCTCGTAGGAGGTGTAGAGGATACGGTCGCCCGTGGGCGAGAACCGCGGGTTCAGAACAATCGACGAGCTATCCGTCAGGAACTGCACATTTGCGCCATCATAGTCCATCAGCGCCACGCGCTGGCGGCGGTTCCCCTTGGGACCGGTCTCGGAAATGAAGACAACGCGGCTGTCGAAGTACGGCGCCTCGCCCGTAATCCGGGAATAGACCTGATCGGCCACCTTATGCGCCATGCGGCGCCAGCCAGCCTCAGTACCGACAAGCTGCTGGCCCTGCCCGAGTTCGGCACCAGAAAAGACGTCGTAGATGCGGAATTTGACCGTGACCTGGCCGCCCGACACCGCAACGGCGCCTGTGATCATGGCCTGCGCGTTGATCGCGCGCCAATCAGGGAACCGTACGGGCGCGGCGAAGGCCGCGCGCTGCGCAATGAAGCTCGTCGCCGGGATCTCGCGGAAAAGGCCCGTGCCGGAGAGGTCAGACGCCACCACGCGGCTGACATCCTGCGCGAGCTGCCGCGCGGCGTCGTTTTCGGCCTCAAAAGCGGGGATCGCGAAGGTCAGCGGCTCGATCACACCTTCGGTGATCTCCAGCCGGAGCGGACCCTGCTGCGCGGTTGCTGTGACGCCCCAAAGGGCTGCAAGTAGAACCACAATAAATCGCATTATCTGATCCTCATTTGCTCGGGATTGAAGGTCATTTCGATCTTCCTCCACTGGTCGTATTTTTTACGTGGCAAGTCAAAGCCACGGGCGCCGCAGCGAATGATTGCGCGGCGCGCCGCCTCGTAGGCTTGCTGCGCGGCCTGTGCGCTCCCGCCTGAAGACGACAGCAAAGAGATGGACCCGTTATTGGGTGTGCCATCGGCATTCATGTCGACGCCCACGACGACAATCGTCGAAAGCGCCTCGGTCGAGAGCGACCCCACATTCCAGCATCGGGAGACCGCCACGCGCAGCGCGTCCCTCTCACCAGATGTCAGCGGCGGACCGGTAGGCTGTGAGGGCGCCGGGTCTTCTGCCGCTAGCGCTTCGGCGAGGGCATTGGCCACATCATCTTCATTTTCAGAGCTCGCCGGCGCCGGGTCCTCGACTACCTCAGTTTCGTCTTGCGGCTGGGGACGCGTCGGGCGGGCCTGCGGGCGCAAAGATGTGGCGATAGCGCCGGAGAGCGGTGCCTCTTCGGCCTCGGTCACGGTCTCGGTCGTGGCTTCTTCCGGCGACGTGGCCTCTTGTTCTTCCTGCTCAGTCACAACCTCGGGTTCTTCGAGCGGCTGCGCGGCCTCTTGAACCTCGTCGGCCACTTGGGCGTCAGGTTCGGGCGGTGCCACAGGCTCCGGCGCCACGCGCGGGGCTGGGCGCGGGTTCGGACGCGTCTGGGAGATTGGCGCGACGACCGTCTCCGGCGCCAAAGGCGTAGGTGGGATGATGACCTCTTCGCTCACCTGTGGCACCGGTTCGGGTTCCGGCGGCGCCGGGATCGGATCGGGTGGCGGCGGCGGCGATGGCGGCTCGGGCAAGGGCTCAGGCGCAGGCTCAGGCGCAGTCACCTCGGGCGGCGTGGGCTCGGGCTCAGGCTCATCCGGTGGCGTGAGAGCTGCGGGCACCTCGGGGGTTACGGGCTCAGGCTCCGGCGCCATGAGTGCCAGGAATTCAGCTTCTGAGATCACGGAAACCTGCTGGATATCTTCCGCAGGCAAAGGCTCGGACGCGAAGGTCGGTCCGAACAGCGCATAGCCAATCAACGAGGCATGCGCGACCGTGGAGAGGTATCCGCCGAGGGACATTGGGCCCTACCCGTCCTCGCCCGCCGCAGCGGAGGATCCATCGAGCGTCGGCCCACCCAGATCAGTCACAAGGCCAATATCGGCAAACCCGCCCGCATTGAGCGCGCCCATGATCTGTACGACCTGTTCATAGGGAATGGCGCCATCGGCCCGCAGGAAGACTTTGTTGTCGGCCCGCTCCTGCGCGATGCCCCGCAACCGGGTGAGAAGCTCGCCTTCTGGGACTTCCGTGGTCTGGATGATGATCCGGCCGTCTTCGGTAAGGGTCACGGTAAGTGGTTCTTCAGTGTCCGCGCTCAGCGCGCCTGCCGCTGTGCGCGGCAGCTCCACCGGTACGCCCACTGTCAAAAGGGGCGCGGCCACCATGAAGATGATCAAAAGCACCATCATGACGTCCACAAACGGCGTCACGTTGATCTCGGCCATGGGGCGCGATCTGGTACGGCGGCGCCTGCGGCCACCCCCACCGCTATCGCTGTGCTGAACAGAGGCCCCCATGTCAGCTATCCAGCTGGCGGCTGAGGATGGTTGAGAACTCGTCCGCGAAGGCCTCGTAGCCTGCCACGATGCGATCGCTGTCGGCGCTGAACTTGTTATAGAAGATCACTGCCGGGATAGCTGCGAGAAGGCCCAGGCCCGTCGCAAGAAGCGCTTCCGCAATGCCGGGTGCTACGACGGCCAGCGATGTGTTCTGCTGCTCTGCGATCTCGATGAAGGCGTTCATGATGCCCCAGACCGTGCCGAAGAGCCCAACAAAGGGTGCGGTCGATCCCACCGTTGCGAGGATCGGCAGGCCCTTCTGAAGGGTATCGGCTTCCTTGGCGATGGCCACGTCCATGGACCGGTCGATCCGCGCCTGTGCGCCGGCAATAAGCCCACCGTCCAGCTTGTGGGACCGGCGCCATTCCATCATGCCCGCCGAGAAGATCGTCTCAGACGCATTCGACGGCGCCATGTTGAGGCTATCGAAGAGCTCGTCTAGCGGCTCTCCCGACCAAAATGACTGATCAAAGCGCGCAGCCTTGCGGCGTGCAGCGCGGTACTGGACCCATTTGTTGATGATGATTGCCCAAGCCCACCCCGACGCGATGATGAGCATTATCATGACGACCTTTACTGTGATCGTCGCGCGGGCAAAGAGCCCCCACATGGAGAAATCAGCTGCTGCTTCCATATCTGCCTCTTTTAGCGGGGCTGTTTTCGCCCTCATTTAGAAACAGGATAGCCCAAAAGGCAGGGGAAAGCTACGCCAACTCGCCCCGTTACACGTCGAGTTGCGCGCGGAGTTCCGCTGGAAGCCGCGTGGGGCGGCCCTGAGGGGTCATGGCGACTACCGTCACAAGCGCTTCAAAGAGCTTTTCACTGCCCTTGAGCACGCATTGGCGCAGCACCCAGCGCGCATTCGACTGACTTTCAGTTTCCGTCGTCACAGTGAGTTGATCGCCAAGTATCGCCGGTGCCAGAAAATCGGACTCGATGCGGCGTACCACAAAAATGACGCCCTCTACCTTCAGCTTCAGCTGATCCACGCCAAGCTCGGCGACCCACGTTGATCGCGCCCGCTCAATGAACTTCAGATAGTTGGCGTGATAGACGATGCCGCCCATGTCGGTGTCTTCGTAATAGACGGTGACGGGGAATGTTTGAGGCATCAGCTGACCCTCCCCTGACATGTATTCGCGCCCGTCTTCACTGTTTACCCGCCCCAAGGCGTGCCGCAATGCGCAAACCGTGGCTAGCATCCTGCGCGGCCACTGGCATTACCGAGTCGTAGGCCGCACGAATCAGATTAGCGATGTCGGGCCGCAGGATCACCTTATCTTCGATCTGCGCAAGAGGTGAGAGATCCATGAATGCAGTGTCGGACCACAAAAGGATGGTCTGAACCGCTTGCGAGAGAGCAAGTGTGTCGGCGGATACTGCCGACATATGCTCATCCATCCGAATGAAAACGAACGCTGCCTTGATGGCGCCGTCCTCATCAAAGCGGAAGATGCGGTATTGGTTGGCGTCGGCCGCTTTGAGCTTTTTCAACAGCGGGTCGAGGTCGGGCACAAGTGAACCCAAATGCGGAACCTCTGAGAGCTCATCCCATTCGCGGACGAAAAACACCATGAGATTGACGCCAAGCTCCGGGTCGACCTCGGCCATCTTGTGACCGGCAAGTACCACCACCGCTTCAAACGCGGCTTTCACAACATCAAGCGTTGCCTGCTCCACGCCAAAGACGACCGGCGCAATGGGCCGGCCCCACCGTGCAAAAACGTAGGCACCGTCACTTCGTGTAAAGAAAGTCTCGACCGCTGCAGCATCCATGGGCGGGAGTTACCGCGTCCCGCAAGAAGGGTGAAGCGAGAAAACCGCCCCCAAACTCGCAACCGCTCATACAGCCCCACCGAGCCGTCAAGTACGGGGCACAGAGAAGTCAGGAAACAAATGCGCCCCTTCTTCGTGCTGTGTACTTCCCCCGGAGGGCCGCCGGAGGCACGCCGAGCGCAGCGAGGCGCCCCCACGCCTCAACTCGAATTCGTAAGGCGTCATTGCGCTCTCAGTTGAAGAGATCACTTTGGGACTTTGGCACCGGCAAGCCCAGATGCGCCCAGGCCTTTTGGGCCAACACCCGGCCGCGCGGGGTGCGCTGAAGGAGGCCCATTTGCAAAAGGTATGGCTCGATAACTTCCTCAAGCGCATCACGGCTCTCTGACAGGGCAGCGGACATGGTCTCCACACCGACCGGACCGCCGGCATAGTTTTCGGCAATGAGGCGCAGGTAACGGCGATCAGCGCTATCGAGGCCAAGGTCATCAACACCGAGCCGCGTCAGTGCGTTGTCTGCCAAAGCTCGACTGATCCGCCCGTCGCTCTCTACTACGGCAAAATCCACAACCCGCCGCAGGAGGCGGCCGGCGATGCGTGGCGTCCCACGGGCACGCTTAGCAATCTCCCGGGCCCCATCGGCATCAGCCTCGACGCCAAGAAGACGCGCGCCGCGGGTTACAATCTCGTGGAGCTCATCGACAGTGTAGAACTCAAGGCGCGTGGGAATGCCAAAGCGATCACGCAGAGGCGTGGTCAGCAGCCCGAGCCGCGTCGTCGCCCCGACAAGCGTGAACGGCTGAAGCTCGATCCGCACGGTGCGCGCGGCAGGGCCTTCTCCGATCACGAGGTCGAGCTCAAAGTCTTCCAGCGCGGGATACAGCACTTCTTCCACCACCGGATTGAGGCGGTGGATCTCGTCGATGAAGAGGACATCTCGCGCCTCTAGATTGGTCAGGATCGCAGCCAGGTCGCCCGCCTTCGCCAGCACGGGACCAGAGGTCATCCGGAAATTCACACCGAGCTCGCGCGCCATGATCTGGGCGAGCGTCGTCTTACCTAGCCCCGGAGGTCCGTGAAACAGGGCGTGATCCATGGCCTCGCCCCGACGACGGGCGCTTTCTATGAAGACCGAGAGGTTCGCGCGCGCATCCTTCTGGCCGATGAAATCCGCAAGCTGTTGGGGCCTTAGAGCACGGTCGGCATCCCCGGGACGTTGCTCCGGGCTCAGATCATCGATGTCACGCGTCATCGCCCTACCCCTTCGGCGCCAGAAGCTTCAGCGCCGCCCGGATCAGATCCGCTTCGCTTTCCGCCCCTTCACCGGCGGCTTGCGCCACAGCGCCCGCGGCATCACCAGGGCCGTAGCCTAGGTTGCCGAGTGCCGAAAGGGCCGCCGCCTGCGCTCCGCTATCCTTTGGCGCGTTGACTTTGGGTGTGGCAGGGGCAGCGGCAGTCTCCACAACCTCAACGACCTCATCCGTGGCGGGGCCTGCAGTCGCGCCCATGGCCATGACGGTTGGCGCTTTGTCTTTAAGCTCATTGACGACGCGCTGAGCGGTCTTGGGACCCACCCCTTTCGCCGCCGCAACCGCGTTCCAATCCCCAAGCGCGATGGCACGGCCAACACCTTCGCCGCCCAGCGTGCCAAGGATCGACATCGAGGCCTTGGCACCGATCCCCTGCACCGAGGTCAGCAACCGGTGCCATTCCTTTTCGGTCAGCGTCAGGAACCCAAAAAGCTGAAGGTTGTCCTCCCGCACGAGCAGCTCGGTATACAGGGCCACAGCCTCACCCGCGCCGGGCAAGGCAACCAACGTGCGCTCAGAGCAGTAGACGAGGTATCCAACACCGCGCACATCGATCAGCACGTGATCCTCAGCGCGGTATTCGACGCGACCGGCAATCTTACCTATCATGCGGACGCCTTCAGCGCCGTGCTTAGGCGCCCCGCGCTTTGCAAGTGATGCGCGTGGCAGATCGCGATGGCCAAAGCGTCTGCCGCATCTGCCCCCGCCAAGCGCACACCCGGCAGCTGCATTCCCACCATGTGCGCCACCTGGCGCTTATCTGCGTGACCCACACCAACGACGGCCTTCTTCACGGCATTGGGCGCGTATTCCCCAACATCGAGCCCAGCGCGCGCGGCGACTAGCATCGCGACGCCCCGGGCTTGACCGAGTTTGAGCGTCCCCGCCCCATCTTTGTTCACGAAGGTCTGCTCAACCGCCACAGCGTCGGGCATATGTGCTGCAAAAACACCCGACAGTTGGTCAAAGAGCGCGAGAAGACGGTCCGCAAGGCTCCCCTGACCAGAGCCGATCTGGCCATTGGCCAAGTGACTGAGTCGCGAACCACGCATCTCAATCAACCCCCAACCGGTGGATCTGAGCCCCGGATCAACGCCCAAAACACGCATCGCTCGCGCCTCTTTCTTTTTGTTAACGACGTGTTAGCACGAAAGGAGAACACCCGCCAAGCCGCTTGGAAGCGGATCAAAGCGATTTGGAGGGAGAAAAACGCCACGGACTTGTCGAAAACCGACACTTTCGCATCCGAATTCCGCGTTTACTTACAGTCATTTAAGCATCATTTTAGCCATGCAAAACGAGCATGGCACATATGCAAAAACTCATTCTTGTTAGGGGCAATCTTTAGGCCTACCTGCGCCTTAAGAGAGACGGGATTGGCCCGCCTCCCCCAGCCAAGTGAGGACACCATGGCCGCATTCGACACGAACCGCCCGATCGCCACCGCCAGCTCCGGTGGCCTCTTCAGTATTTTTTCTGCGGCCTATAGCGCCTTCGTCGGCTGGTACGACGCACGCGCAACCCGCCGCGCCCTGAAGGCTCTCAACACGCGTCAGCTTGACGACATTGGCATGGTGTCCGCAGACATCGACCTCTTCGTCGCCAAGTACCGCTAAGCCTTCCGTCGGCTCCGGCAGTCACTCTCTCCCACATGTCCCACCGCCGGGGCAGACGTAAAAAAAAGCCGCGCTTGGATACACATCCAGGCGCGGCTTTCGTTTTGCCCTAAGGCTGGGATGGTCAGAGACGTCCCCAGTATTGAGCAATGAGCGTTGGGCGGAATTCGTTCCAACGCTGGAGCCCCCGATCAATGAGTGGTTCCCCGTGATCCAGTACGACTTGCGTGACAGGATCAATTTCCATGACGCGCGCCGCCATGGCCTCGGGCGCAGTGCCCGCGGACAGACGATCAAGGCGGGTCTGGTATGTGATCGGCCCCTCGGCCACATACACGACTGCTTTGAAGCCGACGACGAAGATCGCCACGAGCACCGCAAATGCGATTGCTCGTGGCAGACCGGAACGCCGCGGGCGAAGAACCATCAGGCCGTCAGAACGCAAAACCGTAACTCCACCGCGCGCAAGCTTGCGGTGTTTGCGCTCCAGCCGGTCCAATTTCCGACCAAAAGAGCGCGAAGCATAATAAGACATGGCAGCCTCCGTGATCGCCCCCGACCACGTGTCTGAAATGGCACCAGAATGTGGCAAGATTGGGGCGCGCCTCTCGGGTTTGACGCAAAATCCCTTAAAAATATAGGTTAACGGGACAGTGTTAGCGTCACCCAGTCAACAATCTCTGCCTTATTGTCGACATTGAAACCGCTCAGTGCATAAACCTCTGCGACCTCGTCTGCCTGATGCGTGAGGATGCCCGAGAGAATCGCCTTTCCTCCCAAAGCAGTATGGCGCGCCATTGCCGGGGCGAGCTCGATGAGAGGCGCTTTAAGAATATTTGCAAAGATCAGATCGTAAGGCGCCGCGTTTTCGAGCGCCTCGTGGTCAAACCCAGTGGCCTCCAGGCAGGTCACCCGACCACCAAGGCCGTTGGCGATGACATTGGCTTCAGCCACTTCCACCGCGACGGGATCAATGTCAGCCGCGATTATCGTGCCAGGCAGCACCCGAGCGGCGGCCATGGCCAGCACCGCCGTGCCGCAGCCGATGTCGGCCACACGGTCAAATCGCTCGCCCCGGTCGAGAAGACGGTCAAAAGCTTCAAGGCAACCCTTCGTGGTGCCGTGGTGGCCCGTGCCAAAGGCCATCGCGGCCTCGATCAGCAGAGGCTCGGCTTGTGTAGGCACCATATCTGCGTCGTGAGACCCGTAGACAAAGAAGCGGCCTGCCTGCACCGGCTGAAGCTCACGGCGCACTTTGGCAACCCAATCCACATCGGGCACTTCGCTTACAACGAATGGCTTGGCGCCAAAGGCTGCAGCCATCAGATCAAGCGACACGCCATCTGGCGCATCGAGGAAGTAAGCCCCCACTTCCCAAAGCCCGCTGTCGTCTTCGACTTCAAACACACCGACGCCTGTCGGCTCCAGCTGTTCCAGAGCTTCGCCCAGCGCCTCAGCGCCGGCTTTGCCTTCAAGGGTGGTCAGAGCGGAATATGTGGGCATGGGCAGCGCCTCCTTCTAGGCGCCGCCCTTAGACGTCTCAGACGCCGGTGCCAATGGGGCAGGTCACGCCCGTGCCGCCGATCCAGCAATATCCGTTCGGATTCTTCGCGAGATATTGCTGGTGGTAGTCCTCAGCATAGAAGAACTCGGGCGCATCGATGATCTCGGTCGTGATGGCACCATAGCCCTGCTGTGAGAGCCTCGGCGCAAACATCTCGCGCGAGGCCTCGGCCGCAGCTTTCTGAGCCTCGGAGTAGGCGTAGATGCCCGACCGATACTGCGTGCCCCGATCGTTGCCCTGTCGCATGCCCTGCGTGGGGTCATGCCCCTCCCAGAACACCTTCAAGAGCGCGTCATAGGACACGACGGAGGGATCATAGACCACGCGCACCACCTCGTTATGGCCAGTGCGCCCCGAACAGACTTCCTCATAGGTGGCGTTGGGCGTGTAGCCCCCCGCGTACCCCACGGCGGTCACATGAATGCCCGGTAGGCCCCAGAACATCCGCTCCACGCCCCAGAAGCAGCCCATGCCGAACATGGCCTCTTCCATGCCCTCAGGCACCGGCGCTTTCAAAGCCTCGCCATTGACGAAATGCGTGCTCGCCGTGGGGATCGCAAAATCGCGCCCCGGCAGCGCCTCCGCCTCAGGCACCATTTCTGCTTTCTTCATGAGCATGCCAAACATGCGCGCCTCCTATCCTTGCTGTCCCCTAAGATAGGCGCGCGCGGGGCCAGGCAAAACCCCGCCTTCTTCGTGCTTTGTACTTCCGCCGGAGGCATCAGGCCGCTTGAAACGAGCGCCCTCCCAGGATCGTCTCATTCCCCGGCCCCGGATGGCGCGGGATGAGAAGCGACAAGATCAAAGAAACAAGCGCCATACAGGCCGCCAGCAAGAACACGGCCTCGGGCGAGGCCAGCCAGAGATAGCCCAGCACCGCCGGCAAAAAGACCGCCGGAATGTGATTGATCGTGAACGAAACCGCCGCCGTCGGTGCGATGTCCTCGGCGCCCGCGATCTTTTGGAAATAGGTCTTCTTAGCCAACGCCAGCCCAAAGAAGATGTGGTCGATCACATAAAGCGCCGCCGCCACGGCCACGCCCCAGCTAAAGTAGTAGACCCCGCCATAGGCAAGGAACACGAGCGTCAGCCCCAGATACTCAAAGCTCAGCGTGTTGCGCTCCCCAAAGTGCGCCACCGCGCGGCCAAGCACGGGCGCCACGAAGATATTGACCACGAGGTTGATGAGATACAGCGCCGTCACTTCGTGCACTTCAAAGCCGAACTTCTCGACCATCATGAAGCCTGCGAAGACGATAAAAATCTGACGCCGCGCGCCGGCCATGAACTCGAGCGCATAGAACAGCCAATACCGCCGCCGGATCACCATCTGCTTGAGCTGCGGCACCGGCGCCTCGATCTGCGGGATAGCGAAGTAGCAATAGACGGCAATCGCAACCGTCAGCCCGCCAGCCACTAGATAAACCGTCGAATACTCAAGATCGAACGCCTTCCAGGTCAGCACGATCAACAAGTACGCTACGAAGGTCGCAGCCGAGCCCGCAGCGATCAACCAACCCAGCACCTTGGGCGCACGCTCTTTCTCCAACCATTGCAGCTGAAGCGATTGGTTCGCGGTCTCATAGTAATGAAACCCGATCGAACTGAGCATCGTAATGGTCAAGATCCCGCCCATCGACGGGAAGTAGGCGGTGATCGCTGTGGCCACGCCGAGCAGGATCAACATAATGACGGCAAGCACCTGCTCTCGCATCACCATGATGATGGCGATCACCCCAACGGCCAAAAGCCCTGGGATCTCGCGCACCGTGTGCAGCCACCCGATGTCCGAGCCATCAAAGGACGCCAGCTCGATCACGAAGTTATTGAGGAGCGCGGACCACACCGAAAAGCTCAAAGGCATCGCAATGGCCGTCAGCAAAAGGAATGCCTCTGGGCGACGCCAGATAGGGCCCCGGCGGGCATCGGAGAGGGATTGGAAGCGCATATGCTTCGCTTACGCCCGGTGGTGCCCGAAGAAAAGGTGCGGCGCCGCACAGGTCAGTGGCAGCCGACCGGCCCTGCGCAATTTCGTTGCGCGATGGTCCTACTTCCTTACGCTGTTAACCGGGTAGCTTACCCCGCGAATTTAAAAAAACGATTCGAAGCGAGACCTTCAGATGCGACGCCTTTATCAGCTGTTTCTCGGTGCCTTCCTCTTTGCAGGCTTTAGCGCCGCCCAACCCGCCGACGCGCAACAAGGCCCTTCCAGTACGGGCCTCGCGCCCAAGCTCGACATCGTGCGCCTCGCGGCGACGCAGGACCTTCAGGCCCCTTACCCGCGCGCGCTGTATTCCTGGATCAAAGCGAACCCGCAGCAGCTGCAGGACGCCAATTTCTACGTGAACTTCGTCTCATATCTACTGTCGACGGCAGAAGACTTCGACTGCCGCCGAGCCTTCGCGAATGAATTCGAGCGACGTGACTACTTCAACGGCGTCTTTCACTACCAAGCGACAATCGCGCAGATCGTGAACAGCGCCCGGCTCTCACAGAACTTCGATCGCCTCTTCGGGATCGACACGGGGCGATATGATTTCCAGACCCAGAGCCTGCCGATCACCGGACTCCGCGCGCTTGATCAAGGGCTTGATCGGAACCTCAACAACTGGGAGGCTAAAAACTGCGCGCAGCAGATGCTCAACGGCACGGCCGTCGATACAGGTGCCTTCCCTTGGGACTTCCAGATCGTCGACGAAAACATCCAAGTGAAGCAGCCCATCTTCCCCTTCGAGAACACGCTCAAACTGCCAGAAAATGACGCGCGCATCATCTTCGAGACCTTCGGGCGCGATCTCTTTGCCATCGTCAGCTACAATTTCGTGGCCGCCAACAATGGCGATTACAAAATTCAGATCTTCCCCACCGATGGTACCCTGTTCGGCTTGTCGGCGGATGCGGTGGTGCGGATCCGGTCCTATCGTCATCCCCAGGCAGGTGGCGCGGCAACGCTCGACTTCACCAATCCCATGAAGATCTCGGTCCCCGCCATCGGGCTAGAAACGGAGCTGCAGTTCGAACAACAGGACTTCCGTGCTGTCGGCAAAGGCACCCGTGCTCAGGCCGCCACAGGCTTCTCCGCCAGCGCGTCCGTGCCAGTGACCGGAACGGCAGCAGTCGGCAACTCCTCTTTCATCGTGCGGCTCGAGGTTCCGGGCTACAGCGCTGAGGTGCCCGGACTGAACCGGTTCGATCCCACAAACCCGCGCCAGCGCTATGTCACCTTCTTCGGCAAGCTCGACCTCACCGCACCTCCGTCAGACACAGCGCCCGTCTATGGCACGGGTACCGTGCTTGAAGACGAACGCGACCGGAATGGGAACTGGCGCACGTCGCGCGTCTTCCGCTTTGAAGGGGCGTTCACGCCCAAGGTCAGCGCCGAGACCGCGCCCGCGGCACCTGCCGCGCCGCAGGAGGCGCCCGCAGAAGCACCGGCCCTCGCGCCAGCGCCTGCGCCGGAACCTGCCCCCGCAGAGACGCCTCAGCCGCTCGCCGAGGGTGAAATCGAAAGCTGATCCATCGGGGTGACAGCCTCCACAACAACAAAGAAGGCCCGCACGAATGTGCGGGCCTTCTTTGTTGTTAGGGGTGCCCTGCTTAGTTGGACGCTGGTGCGAAGAGCAGCTGCCCAGACGGTTGCGTCGCCGTCGTGCCACCCTCACCCCCAACGAGTATCTGCGGTGCGGACCCTGCGGGCGCGAGCGGCGCCGTCGGCGCAACCTGCTGCTGCGTTGTGCCGCCGCTGAAGATATCGAGCGTCGAGGCCGGTGCCTGCTGCTGGCCTTGCGGCGCAAGAAGCTGACCTGTCGTGCCCTGCTGTTGCTGGATCACACCACCCTGCTGAGGCGCAAAGAGCTGCTGTTGGCCCTGCTGAGGCACGGGCGCGAAGAGCGATTGAGGTGCCACACCTGCCCCACCGGGCTGCGAGGCAAGCTGACCCTGCGGTACAGCGAATGTTCCATTCGCCTGTGGTTGCACCTGACCGGTCCCGAAGGTGCCCTGCTGACCCTGTTGCGGCGCAGCGCCAAAGAGCGCTTGGCCTTGCTGAGGTGCGGCGCCGAACGTGGCCTGCTGGGTACCGAAACCCTGCTGCTGGCCCTGCTGAACGCCGAAGCCCTGCTGACCCTGCTGCTGGCCAAAGGTTGCTTGCTGCGTGCCAAAGCCGCCTTGCTGTTGTTGAGGCGCGCCAAAGCCATTCTGCTGCTGCTGCGCGGCAAGCTGCGAAGACGCCTCTGTCATGAGGTAAGGCGGTGTCACGAGGCCCGAGGATTGGCGGGCAAGCACGAGCACCTGAACAGGCGTCAGCTGACCTACGACATAACCTTGCGCCGTGACGAAAGCGTTCGTTCCGCCGCGCGTTCCGGGGCCGCTTTGGCCATCAATGCCGCCACGGTAGTAGCCCAGACGCTGAAGGCTTTCCTGCAGCATCACGATCTCGGAACGGTCCAGCGGGCGCGATGCGAAGGCCATGGTCGAGCCGGGCGTGCCGCTCACCAGCGCCACGAATTGCGCGCGCGTCAGTTGGCCGGTCTGCGCTTCGCCGCGGCTCGCTTGCCACTGGCCAATCACACGGCGGCTGGTCGGGCCAAGCGCCCCGTCGATGGCGCCGATGTTGTAGCCCAGTCGCTGCAGCGAGCTCTGGATCTCGATGCGCTCGGCGCGCGAAAACTGACTGTTGAGGCTCGGCGCACGCGTCGAGGTGGACCGACGCTGATTTTTATTGCGGGCCGCCTCATTCACAATCGCGCCCACGATGGCGCCGAAGAGGACGTCTTTTCCGTCGGCATACGCCGGGGCCGCAACATTGGTGGAAAGCATGGCGGCAATGGCTGCCGCCGATAGATAAGTCTTCATCGAAAACTCCCGGGTCAAAAATAATTAACGCTAGGTTACACGCACGGGGTCTTCGGGTCCATGATTCTCGGGGGTATCTGCCTCTGGCTCGGGCGGCTCAGCAGGCGATGTGCCCTCGATTTGTGAGTCCGCAGACGGGCTATTTTCGACCGCAACTGTGAGGCTCGGACCCGGGGGCATGTAGCTTTTGAGAAGCGCCAGAACGGTGGCGACGAGGCCCAGGATCGTGGCGATTGCAACAGGCAGTGCATCTGCGCCCAACCGTGCCGTCCAGGAGGGCGTGACGTCCGTCGGCAGCCCACCCACCCGCGTAAAAAGCAGGGTGCCAAAGAAGCGCTCGGTCGTGACGACGACATCGAAGGCGCGCGTGCGGGGATTGAGGTCCGTGATGAAAGCGCGCGCCTCGGGCGCCGCGCTTTCTGCCTGAGCCGACGGCAGCCCCACGATACGCGCCCACAACGGCGCTGGACGTCGCTCAAAACTCACGCGGTCACCGGGAAACAGCTCATTGGCCGAAACGATGGGCGCATGTTTTCGGCGCAGGATCTGGCGGCCTTCGTAGCGCCCTGACTGCAAGATGTGACTGCTCGCCGTGCTGGGGCGGCTGCCTACCGTCACATACCCACGGAGGGGCAGGATCGTCCTCTCCCCCTTCGCCATATACGGAATGCGCAGCGTGGTGCCCGGCGTCACGAGAGAGTTGCGGATCTCGCCCTCCGCATCTTCATGCTCGATCGTGACGGGAGCGGCATCATCGGGAAAGCTGACATCGACCTCTACATGATCATCGCGGAAGGCGCGGAAAGTCAGCTGATAGCGTTCGGGCCAACGAATCACGGGAAAGTCGAGACCGGAGGCTTTCACGTCAGCGGCCCCGCATGCCGGGATCGAAGGATCGGGCGCGAAGCCGGTGGTGGTGGAAGCATCGCTGCTGGACGGCGTGGTGCCTGCGGCAGAGGCGGCCTGCCCGCCCAATAGCCCAGACCCCGTCATCACCTCAGGCGGATCGCTGTAGCACATGCCGATCTCGGTCAGGTCCCAGACCAGGTTGTTGGGCGTCACCTCGACCACAAGCTCCTCGGTGACGGCTGAAACCGAGATCGATTGCTCACGCTTGGGAAGATAGTAGGCGAGGATCACGACCAAAATGGCCAAGGTCAGATAGCGCGCAGCACCGCCAGCAAGCGGCCATGGGATGACCATCCGCAGCAAACGTGTTCCGGCCCACGTGTCTTTGCGCTCCCGATTAAGGATTGCCACCTCCAAGGTAGAGATGGGCACGGCGCAAACCGGACTCGTTCCCTCGGTAAACGCGGCGGTACGCGAAATCGATGAAGTCGCCGTATCGCCCTTTCAGCACGCCGGGGGCGAGCAGCAGACGGCATTCGAAATTATAGGCAAGCGCGCCGGGATCATTGAGCGGCTCGCACGGCACGCTCACGGCTTGCGTGCCCGGCAAGGAGGCCGTCGCCCGAAGCGTATCCGCCCGCGACACATTGATATGCATCACCAGCGTCGCATTGCCGTTTTCATCCAGCTCAGGCTCACTCGACTGGTTCCAAAAGTTCACGTAAAACTGGCTGACCTTACCCAGATTGGTCAGCGCATCGCCCTCGCAGGGGCCAAGCTCCAACGCGATCCCGCCCGTCTTGGGCGTATGTGCAATCGCCAGCGGACTTCTCGCTTCATACTCGAGCAAAGCCGGCGTGCCCTGCGAGGTGCCAGCGGGCACATCGAACTCAACCATCGCCGAATAATCGCCTGTGCGTGTGGTGATGCGCGCGCAGATCACTTCGCCTTGGCTCGCCTCGGGCATGAAGGCGTGAATGAGAGGCTCTGGCACCTCATCGAGGTCGGTGCCCAACACGTGCAACCCGCGCAGCCAGCTTGCCTTGGAGATAAGCGTGCGGTCCTGCTCGGACTCGGCCACCACCTCGCCTTCCAGCTTCAGCAACTCCTGCGCATGGCCTGCAACGGCCAGGAGGCACAGACAGGTTGCAATCAAGAGGCGCATCGGGAGACATTCCCACTATATGGATTGGTTAATTCGAACATTAAGGCCCAAGAAATGAGAATTCGGAAGCTGTTTTTGGGAATTTGCGCAGCCCTTGGGGTCGCAGCGCCTGCGGCCAAGGCATCCGACGTCGCTCTGGTAGACGACGGGCTGGGTCAGGCCCTGCTCTTCGTCAATAACGGGCTCTGCTACGCGGCCTTGCCGAGCCACGTCGTGCCGCTGCGCGACCGCATCGCGCTGTCGGTGCCGAACCCGCCGCAATCGGGCGCCGCCGAGATCTTTTGGCGCGACCCTTCGGTTGATCTGGCGCTGGCCTATGTCGAAGGCGATCTCGCCAATCGCTGCCAGATCGAACTGCGCGCGATGCAGTCTGACATCTCCACCATCCTCCAGACGAACGAGACCGGACGTGTGAAGGCGGTGCATTTCGGCGGTCAGTTCTTCGACCGTATGGGCGTCGATCTGATCGAGGTCTGGGGGGATAGCTTCCGTACCAAGATGAACGATCGCGCCGTCGACGGTGATCTTGAACAGGGCTTTTCCGGATCACTGGTGACCGTGGGCGGCGTGCTGGCCGGGATCGCGATCAACAACGACCCGGACACGCTCGAGGCAACGTTCCTGCGCATGGACAAAGTCGCAGCCCTCGCCCGCGCAAACCTGCAGGGCAACCACCCGTCGAACCGCGCCATTGCGCCTGTCGAGAACGGTTCGGGCTTCCGCGTGACTGCGTTCGAGGGGGGCGGTCAGTCTGGCGCAACAGCGCTAGAACCCGGGTCGCTGAGCTCCCCCTGGATCGCTGAATGGCCGGGTCGCCCAATTTCCTTCGAGGTGACGCTCTCGACGAACTCGCTTGTGCCGCTCAACCGCGTGGTGCTCGTCACAAAGCCTGACGCGCAAACAACACCACCGCGCGGCATCGTCATCGAACTCGACCGCGGGATGCCCGGAGCACCCTATTGGACCACTCTCGCTGCACCTGACATGTCACCGACGGGCGCCTTTGACCTCCGGACCGGGGGAACCGTCGCGCGGCGCGTGCGCATTTCGCTCATGGATGTTTGGCATCCAGACCGGCCACTCCGACTGGATACCCTCTGGGTGGAATAGCTACTGCTTCAGATCGATCTGCATCTGAACAAGCTCGCCGATGTAGTGACGCGCTGTTCCTCGGAGCACACCATCGTTCCCGAGGGTGACATTCGCGTTGAAGCTAATCCGGTTGCCCAAGTCGAAGACGATCTGGACAGAGTTCCCGACCTGACGGTACCGGCAACTTCCGCGCGTCCCCCAACACTCGTTGTTGATTGCCTCCGGCACGGGGGTCAGAAGCTCGCCAGTCTTGCCCACGAAAACCCCGCCTGCCTGTGACACCAGACGGGTGAAGGAGTCGTAAGTTTCGCCGGAGCCCGCAAACTGCATGCGCAGTGTGGTCTTGGCGTCAAAAATCGCTTTGATCGCGGCCTCGCGCATAACGGGGTTCGTCGAAAAGAGCGCGTGCTCTTTTGCAATGCGCTGCAAAGCTGGGTCTGGCAGCTTCAGCATCTGCTGGATCAAAGCGTACTGAAAACGCGGGTCGGGGTTTTGAAGCGCCTCTTGGTAGCGGGCAATATCGCCAACCTCTGCCTGAGCTGCTGCGATCGTCTGCTCAAATGTCTGCTGTGCCGTCGCAGCGCTCGCAAAAACAAATGTTGCCGCCGTGAGTGCCAGAATTCGCTTCATCTCTTCCCCCTTAACCAATTCGGAAAGTAGGTCACGTTTGCCCGGATCGGTCAACAGATCAGGCGGGGGGCGCGGCTCAATCGCGCGCTTTGTCGAGGACTTCGCGCAGATGCGTCAGGAAGGAGAGCGCGCTTGCCACCTCCTCTGGGTCCATCTGAGGCAAAACCGGCCCCATATCACGGGCCACGCGCTCCATCGCTTCGGCCCTTAACTGGCGGCCCTCATCGGTGAGCCAGATCGTCTTGGAGCGTTTGTCCGTGGGATGGGGCAGAACCTCGATCAGGCCCCGCTTCTCGAGGCCTGACAGGGTGTTCGTCATGGAGTTCTTGGGCACCTGAAAGGCCGTGGCGATCTGCATCGGCGTCCGGCTATCCCCCAGTCGAGCCAAGTGATTGAGCACGCTGAAGTGCGGCAGCGCCAACCCGTTAGGGAGCCGCTCCTCAAAGAAGGTGCGGCTCAGTTGCTGTATGATCCCGATCTCGTTGAAGAGAGCGAAGAACTGCAGCGGATCGTTTTCGGTCTTAGGCATCTACCACTTTGGCTTCCACGGGCCAGCGAGGGCTGGCTGCTACGTCCGGACCATAGCCCAGGCGGCACAGCATTTGCACGGTCCCTCCGTCGGGGGCGAGCTCGGCGTGCACCCGCGCAAAGAGTTCCGCCATCTCGGGGTATTCCTGCAACGCTTGTGAGAGCGGTTGGAACCCGAGCCCCTCTGCCGTGGCCGCGAGGTTCACGCGCACCCAGTGGGCGCCCGTCGCGATCTGATCGGCGCGGGTGTTCGTGGCCGTCGTCAGCCAGACATAGCCCATGGCCGTCATGCTGTTTTCGAGGGTCGCACGCATCCCTTCGCGGAAGGAAATGGACGAGGCGTCCATCAGCCGCGCTTCGGTCATCTGCCCGCCGAGACGCGCGAATTCGATCATTGGACCCGTAAGGTCGATGCCATCGGGCTGGGCGTCTGTCGCGCGCGCGCCTACACGGAAGACATCGACGCTTTCCTTAAAGGTGTGCGGCGTCAGTAGCTCGATCTCCAACGCGTCGGTCGTCAGCTCCCGATACTCCGCGATGAACTCCGCATCGGCGCTGGTGCCGATGCGTGCACCGGGCACTGCGGCCTTAAGCGCGGCGAGCGATGCTGCGGGAACGGGGCGCGTGGTATCGAACGGCTCTTTGAGCGAACGGCGGTCTAGCACATGGGCAAAGAGAGGGTCCGGCGCCGCCGTGGTCGGCTCCAGCCGGATCCGCGCCACCGGACGGTTGTCGAGCGCGGCGGCATCAGAGCCCTCAGGGAAGATATCCATCTGCGCCTCGTAGCCTTCCTCGAGCGCGGCCATACGCAACACTTCGAGGAAGCAGCCAAGCCCGATGGTGATCTGGCGCGAGAACGGATCGGTGTGCGGCAGCAGCTTGTCTTGATTGACGAGAAGCGTGATCTCACCGGGCGTGCTGAGGTCCACGAGCCAGGGCTGCTGGTTGTGCGGGTTCGGCGCGAGGATCGCGTAGCTGAGCGCCTGCATGCGCGGATCAGAGTAGCCGCCGGCCTTCCCCCATGGCGCAGCTGCGGTGCGCGGGGTGCGCGTGATTTCGAGGGCCGCGCCCGTTCCTGCCGCGACGATGAAACCGCCGCCCAAAAGGGCCAAAGTCTTACGTCGTGAAAGGGCCATATCCGCCTCCATAATGTTTGATCTCGAACTACTTCGTTCGACATCGAACATATTTCAACACGTCCCGTTGCACGACGCGCGCCGGGCCGTTACTCAATCTGTCAAACGAGAGGACACCCATGCTGCCCAAGGCGCCCATCACGAATATTTATGATCTCAAGAAGATCTACGCGCGGCGCGTGCCGAAGATGTTCTACGACTATTGCGAGAGCGGATCATGGACCGAGCAGACCTTCCGCGAGAACGTCAGTGACTTTGACGAGATCAAGCTACGCCAGCGGATTGCGGTGGACATGACGGGCCGCACGACCGCGACGCAGATGGTGGGCCAGGACGTGGCCATGCCCGTGGCGTTGGCACCAGTGGGCCTTACCGGCATGCAACACGCGGATGGCGAAATCCTCGCCGCTCGGGCGGCGGGCAAGTTCGGCGTGCCCTTCACACTGTCGACGATGTCCATCTGTTCGATCGAGGACGTGGCCGAGAATACTGAGAAGCCCTTCTGGTTTCAGGTCTACACGCTCAAAGACGATGACTTCATGAAGCGCCTCTTTGCGCGGGCCCAGGACGCGAAGTGCTCTGCCCTCGTGATCACAGTGGACCTCCAGATCATGGGTCAGCGTCATAAGGACATCAAAAATGGCCTCTCCGCCCCGCCAAAGCTGACGCCAAAGAGCATCGCCAACATGGCCACGAAGGTAGGCTGGGGCATGGAGATGCTGCAGACCAAACGCCGCTTCTTCGGCAACATCGTGGGCCACGCCAAAGGGGTGACGGACCCCTCTTCGCTCAGCTCCTGGACGGCGGAGGCCTTTGACCATTCGCTCGATTGGGAACGCATCAAGGAGCTTCGCAGCTGGTGGGACGGCCCGGTTATCCTGAAGGGCATCCTCGATGAGGACGACGCCCGCATGGCGGCCAATGTGGGTGCAGACGCGATCGTCGTCTCCAACCACGGCGGGCGGCAGCTTGATGGCGCGCTAAGCTCCATCCGGATGCTGCCACGCATCATGGATGCGGTGGGCGACAAGATCGAAGTGCATCTCGATAGCGGCATCCGGTCGGGTCAGGACGTACTGAAGGCGCTGGCGCTCGGCGCGAAAGGCACCATGATCGGACGCGCCTTTGTCTACGGGCTCGGAGCCCGGGGCGAGGCGGGCGTGACCGACGCGCTCAACGTCATCCACAAAGAGCTCGACACGACCATGGCGCTCTGCGGCAAGCGGGACGTAAACGATCTGGGACGCGACGTACTGATGCTGCCCAAGGACTTCGATCACCGCTGGCAGATGGCCTAATGCTGATCTTTCACGAGGCACGGCTGGTTGTTTTCGCCGTGCCTCGTACGGGCTCGACCTCTTTGCACAAGGCGCTCAGGCCCTTTGCGGATATCGAGTTCTCGAACCCTCCCTCCAAAAAGCACATGAATGTGCGCCGCTTTGAGGCGTGGGCTGCGGAAAAGCGCCCGCGCACGCTGAGCTACCGCCGTGCTGCTGTCATGCGGGAGCCCTTGGCGCGGCTGGCCTCCTGGTACGCCTACCGACAGCGCGATGCGGTGGCAGGCGAGCCCACCAGCACGCGTGGCATGACCTTTGAAGAATTCATCACCCTCGCGCTCACGGAAACGCCGCCGCCGCCCGCAGCCGTCGGGAACCAGCATTTCTTCCTGACGAAGAAAGGCGGAGCGCTTGGGGTGGATGACATTTTCTGCATCGAACGCTCAGACGTGTTGATGAGCTACTTCGAGAGCATCTTTGGCAAGCTTGAGCTGCCGCATCACAATGGCTCCCCGGCGGTGGAGATTGATCTGAGCGAGGCAATGGAAGGCCGGCTCCGCGCTGAGCGCGCGCCCGAGTTCAACCTCTTTGATCACGTGGCCGAGGCCGGGCGCCTCAGCGTGACGCGCGAAGCTTGAAAACGAGGAAGATCGTCGTCAGCACACCGATCCCAACGACGGTGTAGGACACGCGGAGCGAATAGAGCTCCGAGATGCCGCCCATCAAAACGGGTGCGATGAAGAAGCCGGAAAAGCCCATAACGGCCACCTTGGCGATCGCTTCCGTCCGATGCCTCGCGGGCACCATGCGCCCCACGAGCGCGAGGCCCAGTGGCCCGATCACCGAGACGCCGAGACCCAGCGTGCCGAAGCCGACATAGGCCCAGAACGGTGTCGGCGCCGCGGCTGCAATAAATGCCCCGACAGACGTCATGACCGTCGCCCAGATGATGACTGCCCCGTCATCGAAACGGTCCGACAGCCCCTGCCCGCCGATCCTGCCGGTGGCCATGGTCAGACCAAGCATCACCGGGCCGAAAGCGCCTGCCAGAGGGTCGCCACCCAGCGTCCGCTCCACATGCAATGCGGACCATGTCTCAACCGTGCCTTCGGTCAGGAAGGCAGCCAGAACGATCAAACCGCACAGGATCACAATTCCCCACGGCATCCCGCTCGCTTCTGTCGTTTCATCTTCCGCGGGCGAAGGTTCGGTCCGCAGGTAGGTGACCATGATGAGCCCGCAGACAGCGGCAATCGCCAGCGCGACAACCGGCGGTTGGCCCGCATCCCGCAAGAACCCCGTCATCAGCGCCGAGACCGCATATCCCACGGAAAAGAGCCCGTGGCTCACATTCATCAGCGTTCGCTTGTGCTTGGCTTCAAGGTCGCTCACCCGCGCGTTCATGACCACGTCGGTGAGGCCCGAGGTGATCCCGAGAAGAACAATCCCGCAGGCAAAGGTCACAGGTGTCGGCGCAAGGCCCGGGATAACAAAGCAGCATGCAAAGGCGGCCGTAACAGCCTGAAGCGCGCGGTCTGCGAGCCAGGCATCGACCCGAGGTGCAAGCCACATGGCGGTGACCAGTCCGATCGGATTGCCCAGCAGCAAAAGGCCGAAGACGAAATCATTGACGCCAAGCCCCGCCTTGATGTCCGGAATCGAGGCCGCAAACGCGCCCCAGAACGTGCCCAACACGAAGAAGGCTACCGCGGGCACACGAGCAAGGTAGAGGGCGGACAGAATATGCATGTGTCCGCGTTTTCACCGGATTAAATCCAAAGCAAGTCCCAAAGTTGATCTGCTGTGCATTGCCGGATGGGGGGGACGCCCCTAACCTCCTGATATGCGACGCAACATCGTCCTTTATCCTTGGTTCAAGTTCTTCCAAAATCTGATCTTTTGGCAGGCCATTTGGTTTCTCTACTTGCAGGACCGGCTTAGCGGCTCAGAAGCGGTGGCGCTCTATGCGATTTTTGAGTTGTCTTCGATGCTCTTTGAAGTGCCATCCGGCTATGCCTCGGACCGGTTGGGGCGGCGAAAAACGCTGATCACAGCCGCCCTCTGCGGGCTGGCGGCCGCTACTCTACAAATTAACGCTGAGAGCTTTGCGGTATTTGCGTTCGCCCAAGTCTTGCTTGGCGCGTGTTTTGCCTTCGCAAGCGGCACCGACAGCGCCCTCTTGTATGAATCACTTGCTGCCGAGGGCCGTGAAGACGAGGTTGAGCGCCATGAACTCTCGGCTTGGCGCTTCACATTTGGCGCATTGATGACATCGGCCCTCGTCGGCGGCCTTGCGGCATGGATAGACTTTGCTATTGCCTATGTGCTGACAGCCGCAGCCTTTGCCGGGATGTGCCTCGTGGCGGTCAACCTGCGAGAGCCGCCTCACGAAAGACGCCGCACCGGAGCCCGCGAGGACTGGAAAGCCCTTCGGGACGCATTCCGAACCCCTGCGCTCGTCTGGCTCTTCATCCTCTTTGCCGCAATCCACATCTTTGGACATATCGGCTTTGTCTACGGCCAGCCCTTCTTGCTGGACGCCATGGCGCAGGTCGGCCTCGAAGACGAAACGCCATTGGTGTCGGCTGGGATCCTTGCCGTCATGCTGGGGTTATCTCTTGTTGCGTCGCTCGGCGTTGAACCGGTTCGTCAGCGGTTGCGCCTGTCCGTCGTGTTGATCGTGGCTTTCGTGGTACAACTATCGATCCCCGCGGCACTGGCGCTGTCCGGCGCGAGCCTGATCGTCCTCGTCCTTCTCGGGCGCATGCTACCTTCGGCCTTTCTCGCGCCCCTTATCGTGTCGCGCATTCAGCATGATTTAAGGGATCGGGTGCGGGCGACTTTCATTTCGCTTAAAAGCCTGACGGCGAGCTTCGTCTTCGCGTTAACGCTCGGGCTGACTTCCGGCACTTTGAACGGAGACGGGGCCGATATGTTGTCGCGCGGCCAAATTCAAACGATCCTTGCCGCTTACGTGTTCGTTGGGGTGCTCTTGCTCATTGCGCTTGCCCTCACCGCCCGGCGTGCAGGTATCGACGATTAGGGCTTCCCAAGGGCGGCAATCCCGGCTATCCGGCGCGCACCACGCGAGCGTACACCCTTGGAGGACGCTCGCCACAACATGATAGGAAATACCAATGGCTGGTGAGATCCCTGATCTTAACGCCACGGTACGCGCGGGGACAGGCAAGGGGGCCGCCCGCCAAGCTCGCCGCGACGGGCAAGTACCTGGCATCGTATTCGGTGGCGACACCGATCCGCTCCCCATCAACATCCCTTTCAATGTGCTTCTCAAGAAGCTCAAGGAAGGCCGCTTCAAGTCGACGCTCTTCAACATGAAGGTCGACGGCCATGACGACGTGCGCGTGATCTGCCGCGATGTGCAGCGCGACGTGGTCAAGGACCTGCCCACGCACGTGGACTTCATGCGCCTGCGCCGTACGACGAAAATCAACCTCTATATTCCGGTTGAGTTCGAAAACGAAGGCGAAGCGCCCGGCATCAAGAAGGGCGGCTCGCTCATCGTGGTGCGCCCAGAGGTCGAGCTGGTGGTGACCGCCGGTGACATCCCTGAGAAGCTGACCGTCGACATGACGGGTCTGGAGATCGGTGACACGATCAACATCTCCAACGTGACGCTTCCTGAAGGCGCCAAGCCCACGATCGACCGTGACTTCGTGATCGCAAACATCGCCGCGCCTAAGGGCATCGGCGGCGGCGACGACGACGAAGAAAGCGGCGAAGCAGCTGCTGACGAAGTCGAAGCAACGGCACAAGGCGACGAGGAGTAATCCTCCCGCGCCTAAGCAGATTAAGGGGCTCCCACTCAGGGGGCCCTTTTTCGTTCAGACAGCCTGCACTAGGGTCCCGCCCATGACGCTCAACCCCCTTGATCCAGAAAGCCGGTTCTATTGGAGCCTTGCTGCCCTTGGCCTCAGCTCGATCTTTGTCGTGCTGGGCCTGATCGTCACCTTCAACGCGGTGAGCTTTAAGTGGCGCGCGCAGCCTGTGGAGGTGGTGGTAATCGACCTCAAGGAGCGTGAGGGACAGAACTCCACAATGCTTGCGCCCGTTTTCGAAGTCATGACGTCGGACGGCCCTGTCCAAGACGTCTCGAGCGCCGCGAAATTGAAGCCGCTCCACGCCGTGGGTGACCGTCTGCCGGGCTATTTTGCCCCCGAAACACCGCGAATCGAAACCGATGCAACGCTGCGCACGGCGCGGGTTCTTGGTTACCGGCTTGGCGGGTTTGGTTTATGCTTGGGGCTCTTCAGTATTTTTCTTCTAAGGTTACCGCCCAGTTAATTGCCGTAGGGGGAATTCCCCCATCGATTCACCTGTACGGCTTGCCTCTCAGGACGTATGAGCACCGTCGTTAATACGACTACATGAGGTAACAGTATGACTTTTCTCAAAGCAACTGCTGCTGCAGTGACCCTCGCAGCATGCGCGGGCGCGGCATCGGCAAAAACGGTAACGCTGGAGGCCTCTGCTGATGGCTTGTTCGGCGAAGACAACCTGAGCCAGTTCGTGACGCGCGAGCTGGAAGGCTCGACTTCCAGCATCTACGCGGGCGCGTTCCATTTCACTGACGGCCTGCAAGACTTCATCGCATTCTGCATAGAACCGCATGTGTCTCTCGATCTCGACTCGCCTTTCGAGACGGGCACGAACCCATTGAGCGAAGACACGATGGTTCTCGTCGATCAGCTCTATGCGGTGGGCTATGAAGGTGCTCTGGATTCCGCGTCGGCAGCTGCCGCGTTCCAAGTCGCTCTTTGGGAGATCATCGCAGAGACGGACGTTGGCCTCGACGTGAACGACGGTAACCACGTCATCCTCGCGCCGTCGTCGGTCGCCGATGACGCCAACCTGCTTTTGGCAGGCCTCGCGAATGCGGGCCCCAGCGGGTTCACGTTCACGACGCTGGTGCACGATGGTCAGGACCAGATCACCATTTCGCCCATCCCGCTGCCTGCAGGCATCCTGGGACTGCTTACCGCGCTTGCGGGCCTTGGCGCCCTCAAGCGTCGTCGCGCGACTGCGGGCTAAACCTCAAACGGGCGCTGTCGTCCAGCGCCCGGCATGGTAAGGTGCAGCCGTTACGGAGGCACCTTACCATGCAGCTTTTTGTCGGCCTTGGGAATCCGGGCGCCAAATACGCCATGAACCGCCACAACATTGGGTTCATGGCGCTAGACCGCGTCGCCGAAGATCATGGCTTTGCCCCCTGGCGCAGCAAGTTTCAGGGGGCAGTCTCGGAAGGTGTCTTGGGAGGCGAGAAAGTCCTTCTCCTCAAGCCCGAGACCTTTATGAACAAATCCGGTCAATCCGTTGGCGAGGCGATGCGCTTCTACAAGCTCGCGCCCGGGGATGTGACGGTCTTTCACGACGAACTCGACCTTGCACCCAGCAAACTGAAGGTGAAGCAGGGTGGCGGACACGCGGGCCACAATGGTCTGCGGTCAGTCCACGGTCACATTGGCGAGGCCTACAGGCGCGTGCGTCTTGGCATCGGCCATCCAGGGCACAAAGACGCCGTTCCCGGCTATGTCTTGCGCGATTTTCCGAAGGCGGATGGTGAATGGCTCGATGACCTCATGCGTGGGATCTCAGACGGCGTGGCTGAGCTTGCCAAAGGAGACAACGGACGCTTCATGAACGCCGTCGCGTTGCGCACAGCCCCTCCGCGTTCTTCGACCACAAAGCCCAAAGCCAAAGCGACGGCCACCCCGGCGCCAGCGCCTGAACCGGAGCCTGAGGATCAACGCTCCTCGCTTCAAAAGCTGATGGACCGGTTCAAGTGACGCCCGCGATCAAAGAAGCCTTCACCTTTCAAGCGCACGCCTGCGGGAGCCTCGGCTCACCCTTTATGGAGAGGATGCTGCCCCTCCTGCCCGAAGCTGTCACGCCCGGAACCACCTTGGCTAAGAAGCTGCTGTCTTGGCCCGAAGATGTCCTGGGACCGCAGGCCGATTCTGTTCCCTTGCGTATGGCCGGCGGCCTGCACCTTTTGCATCTCAAAGGCGCAGCCCCTGGATTGAGCCGCGTTTACCCGCCGAACTCGACCACCGATACCGAACTCTGCGACGCGTTGCGCGCGGCGCTGCGAACCCATGAAGCGAGCCTGCTCCAAACGATGGAAAGCCCGCCGCAAACCAATGAAGTGCGTCGCGCGTCCGTCCTGATCGCCGCAGCTCATTGGCTGACAGCGGCCCTTGGCAAGCCGCTGGTGACATCCGAAATCGGGGCAAGCGCGGGGCTGAACCTCAACTGGGATTTCTTTTGTCTTCGTGCAGGATCACTGACGCTGGGGCCAGAAGGCGCGCCCGTCGTGCTCAGCCCCGAATGGCGCGGAACCCCGCCCATTGTCTGCCCCCCCTACCTCGCTGAGGCCCGCGGCGTTGACCTGCGCCCCATCGATGTCAGCAACGCAGCGGAGGCCACACGGCTTCAAAGCTATCTGTGGCCCGATCAGGCGGATCGCTTGGCTCTGACCAAAGCGGCGATCGAGCTCTTCTTGGCGCCGGATACAGAAGGCACGCTGGAAGAAGGTGATGCCCTGCCCTTCCTGCGCGACCGCCTCGCGCCGCGGGAAGGGCACTGCCACATGATCTACTCTACCATCGCGTGGCAATACCTGCCGGAAGCTGCGCGCGCTGAAGGGGCGGCCATGATCGCGGCGGCGGGTGAGGCCGCTACCGATGATGCCCCGCTCGCTTGGTTCCGCATGGAGGCCGATGGCGACGCGCCGGGCGCAGGCCTTTCGCTCCTCTTGTGGCCCGGCAACCGCGAGATCTCCTTCGGACGGGTCGATTTCCACGGTCGATGGGTCGATTGGCAGGCGCTTTCGCCTACGTGACCTAACGTTGTTCTTGCATCAATCAGCCCGACCAACAGCATGGAATGCGACTGGGAGGAAAATCGATGCTGAGGATCTTGTTGCGCGCCGTAGTTGTTATTGCCTGCGTGGCAGCTGCCGTCGGCTTCTTCTATCGGGATCGCATTGCTCAGCTCCGCGCTGTGAACTCGCTCTTTTCTGAGGAAAAGATTACCGAGAACTTCTCGACCATGACGGACCTCTTCTACTCGACCGAGCTGCCGCGCGGTGACGGGCCGGTGTCCCCTCTTCCCAAGGCCACGCCGATTGCGCTGCCTGAGGGCTTCGAGGCATGGACGCAAGACCGCAGTCTCACCGCACTCGTGGTCCTCAAAGACGGCGAGATCGTGCACGAGAGCTACTACCAAGGAACCGGCCCCGCTGATCGGCGGATTTCCTGGTCGGTGGCAAAAAGCTACCTGTCCACCTTGATCGGCACGGCCGTGGATGCGGGCGAGATCGAAGACCTCAATGCAATGGTCACCGACTATGTACCTGACCTCAGCGGGTCGGCCTATGAAGGCGCAAGCATCCGTGACGTGCTCAACATGTCCTCGGGCGTTGTTTTCAATGAGGATTATTTCGACTTCTGGAGCGACATTAACAAGATGGGTCGGGTGTTGGCGTTGGGCGGCTCCATGGACGCCTTCGCAGTAAAACTGGACGAGAAATTTGTCGAACCCGGCACTCAGTTCGAATACACCTCAATCGACACCCATGTGCTTGGCATGGTGCTCCGCGCGGCAACGGGTGAGACGCTGCCAGACCTCATCACAACCCGCCTCATAGAACCCTTGGGGTTGGAGAGCGACGGCGCCTATATCACCGACGGCCAAGGCGTGGCTTTTGCCCTGGGCGGGCTGAACTTCACGACCCGCGACTACGCGCGCTTCGGGCAGATGATCCTGCAAGAGGGCCAGTGGCAGGGCCAGCGGATTGTCAGTGCAGATTGGGTGCTGCGCGCCACACGCGCCACGGCAAAGACGGCAGAGGGTGATCTGAAGTATGGCTTTCAGTGGTGGATGCCGCGCGACATCGACACCGCGAAACGCGACCACGAATTCATGGGCATTGGCGTTTACGGGCAGCACCTCTACATCAATCCGGAGAAAGGCGTCGTCATCGCGCATAATGCCAGCGATCGCGCGTTCCGAAAAACCGGTGTGATCGACACCAATATCGCCATGTTCCGCGCCCTCGCGGAGGCAGCTGCTGGAGGGCAGTGATGTTCGAAAAAGACGACAGCGTGAACGTGAATGGCGGGCCGCTCTCGCCCTGCTCGCTTGACCCTCTCACCGGCTTCTTTCGCGATGGCGCCTGCAATACCTGCGCAGAAGACAGTGGCAGCCACACGGTCTGCGCTGTCATGACGGACGAATTCCTCGCCTTCTCAAAATACGTGGGTAACGACCTGAGCACCCCGCGCCCCGAGTACCGCTTCCCGGGTCTGAAAGCCGGTGATCAGTGGTGCCTGTGCGCGGGTCGCTTCATGCAGGCCCATGAAGAAGGCTGCGCGCCAAATGTGAAGCTTGAGGCGACGCACAAGCGGGCGCTTGAGGTGGTCCCGATGAATGTGCTCGAGAAATACGCCATCCGCGCCTTGGGCTAGCTCTCACTCGGCACGAGGGTGTCGTCCATCAGTTCCTCAACAAAGAGCGAGACGAGCTGCGCGCGATTGGCCACACCGCTTTTTTGCCATAGATCGCGTTGGTCTGCGCCTTAACAGTGCCCAGCGACGTGTTGCGCAGGTCGGCTACTTCCTGGGTCGAACATCCCTTGATGACGAAGAGCGCAACATCGCGTTCGGCAGGTGTCAGGCCCCAGCGGCTGAAACGCTCTTCGAGGAGCTGCTGAAACGCCCCGGACGCGGGCATAAGCGCCTGTTCGGCCTCAGCCGTTCGGGCGCGGCTGACCATGAGCAACCGCACCGTGACGAGGATGCCCACAAAAAGGCCCAGCGCCGCGCCAATCTCCACCAACTCATGGACCTGTCAGGAGAAGGGACGGAACCCCAGCGCCGCTGACAATAGATCGAGAAGGAAAAAGCCCGCGCAAAAACCCTCGAACACGAGGAGCGCAGCCAGAGCAAGGCGGTTCATTCGACGCCGCCACCTAGGGCGAAATCAGTCGTCCTCACCGTCGTCTCCATCTTCGTCTTCGTCGTCTTCCTCGTCGTGGTCCTCGTCGCCGTCGAGGCGCACGACCGGGCCCTAATCTCCATCCAATCCGGTTACACGCATTCAAAGAGGACTGCGCCGGTCGACAGATGAATTACGAGTTCCCGCTGGTAGCGGTCGGATTGGGCCACAAATCCGAGCCGGCCAAGGAGGGTGCGGTTCATCTGGACTTTGGCAAAGCCTTGTTGGGACAGCTGCGAGACGACCTGCTCTTCAATGGAATGAGCTGCTGCGGACAGCGCGAAGCACAGGCTCAAAGCCGCAGCACCAGTCACACGCAAGAAGCCTGCGGACATGCGGGATCGGCCCGGACGCACTGCGCCGGGCCGACCTTTGTGTTGATGTTCAAAGGCTAAGGGAGGCCTCAGTCTTCGTTGTCATCTTCAGCGTCGTCGCTGTCATCGTCCTCGTTTACTTCATCGTCCTCGTCATCATCATCGAGCGCATCGAGGAAGGTGACGGCGTCTTCATCGGTCAGGAACACCTTGCTGGCCTGTCCATCGAAATCGAAGAAGATGTTAAAGCCGCCGTCGGTCTGCTCGATGGTCGCGGTGCCGTCGTTTACCATGTCATTGACCTAGGAGACGGCCATCGTCTGGCCCATGGCCGAAGTGCCAAGGAGGATCGCTAGGGCACAAAGCGTAAGTTTACGGGTCATCGGGGTTTCGACCTTTTTCTCTGACGCTGCCGGTCTGGCAACGCCTGAGAGCTCCTCGATTTGAGAGCAGGCCTCTATTAGCCCAAGGTTGGAAACCCCGCCCATAGACGGAAGGTTTATGCGGCTGTTTTGGCGATCAAACGCGCGGTGTGGGCATGTCGTCGGCTTTGAGCACAAGCTCAACCACCACTGGCCCGTCGAGCGTGCCCGACGCCGCGACCACCGCCTCATCGAGTGTCTCGGGAGAGGTGACGCGCACCGTCTTGGCCCCCATCGCAGCAGCCACCGCCGAGAAATCAGGCCATTCGAGATGCGACATGCTTGGGTCCATTTGGCGAGCAGTGAATTGCACATGCTCGGCCCCGTAGGCGCTGTCATTCGCGATAACGACGACGATGTTCAGCCCTTCCCGAACAGCGGTGTGGAACTCTCCCAACCCGCCCATGGCAAAGCCGCCGTCACCGGTGACAAGCACCACCGTGCGGTCAGGGGCGGCCTTTGCCGCGCCGATGGCCGTTTGCAGACCGAGCCCCACGCAGGTGAAATTGCCGGTAGTGATAAAGCTTTGCGGGTCGGGCACATCAATGCGCGCCCATGCCTCGAGGATGCAAAAGCCCACGTCGTTGACGAATATCCGCTCTGCTGGCAGCGCCTCGTTCAACGCAACAAGGGCGTCGACGTAGTTGATGTATCCCTCGGGCGCGTTGTTGGCCGGAATGGGATGGTGCGTGAGGGTTCCCGCCTCAAGATCGTTCGTGAAACCGCTGCCGGGGATTTCGGCCTCGTCGAGCCAGTAGAGGATGGTCTCAGCACCCGACACCGCATCCGCCACGATCCCGGCTTCGGGCGGACGACTGCCGCCGATGGCTTCAGGTGAGATGTCGACATGCACGACGCGCTTTCCGTCCATCAGCTTGCCGTGGTCGGTGGTGTAGAAACTCAAGCTCGACCCAAACGCGATGATGCAATCCGCCTGGCCCATCACCTCGTAGCCTGCGGGCGAGGACAGCGTGCCAAAGAGCCCGATGTTGTAGGGATGCCCGTTAAAGAGCCCCTTCCCGCGCAGCGAAGTCGCCAGCGGCGCCTCGAGCCGGTCCGCGAGCTTCACCAAAGCCTCCCGAGCATGCTTGGCCCCGCCACCCGCAAGGATCAGCGGGCGCCGGGCCGAGGCGATCATGCCGATGGCTTCATCGAGCGTATCGCTCTGCGCCACGCCGCGAGGTTCCGTGAAGACGGGGCGCGGCGGCGCAAGGGGGCCCGCAGGCTCCCACATGTACTCGACGGGCATGTTCAGCACGATCGGCTGCCGCTCCACCTGCGCGCGGTAGAACGCGCGGGCCACGTCTTGCGCGGCGGTCTCTGGCGACCGCATCTGTTCGAACTGTGCGCCCGTTGCTTTGATGAGTTCCCGCTGGTCGATGTTCTGGAGGTGGTGCGGTGCGGCGACAGGCGTGTCACCGGCCAAGAGGACCATGGGGTAGCCGCCGCGCACCGCCTCAACGAGAGCGGTCACGCAATTGGTCAGTGCAGGCCCGTGCGTGACAGTGGCGACGCCCACTTTTCGAGAAATCTGCGAATAGCCCATGGCCGCCAGCACACAGCTGCCCTCGTGCGCCACGGTCACGAACGTCCCACCAAGCTGCTGGACGTAGTGGTCAACCATGAAAAGGTTGGCGTCTCCCATCAAGCCAAACATAGTGTCTGCCCCATGATCGAGCAGAGATTGGGCGATGGCTTGATGGACGTTGAGTTTTGACATGGCGCGCGCTCTCGTATGACTGGCAATACGATGACGAACTATCGCGTCAGCCACAATAGCTGCCTGCCAGCCGGACGCCTGAGCTGCAGGCTGCGTTGCCTAGCTTATTCGACGATCGAAAAGTCCAAGAGAACTTCTGCCGTTTCGTCGGAGTGCCTATCATTCAGCGTTAGCTTAACAGAATACTCTCCCGACGGCAGGTTCCCAAGATCTATCTCAAAATCAAAGAAGATTTCGCGGTTTTCATGCCTCGAACTCCTAACGACAGAGAGTGCGTTCTTTGCTTCAATAACCTTCCTACCTCCCGGACGGCTGAGCAAAACATCAACATCAAACCCTATCACCACCCCACCGATAGCATTTCGCCCATAAGCGAACCCGACGGGTTCCATATAAACGATCGCTGTTTCACCGCTATTGAACACGTTCCCTTCCGAGCGCTCGGAGTACGTTCCTTACCCGGTAGCACTGCTTACAAAGATCGCTTTGTCCACTGTGAAGGGTACTTCGGCCCAGGCAAGTTTGTAGGCTTCGCCAAGCGCCGCAAGAGCCTCACGCGCCTCACCCGCATCGAGCAGTTTTTTGGCCTGTTCGGCATACTCGACCAAATCCTGCCCCGCAGCGCCTGTCGAGCAGAACACCGTCAAGGCGCTCGTGATCAGGCACTTCCTCAAAACGTTCATTCGCGTCTCCTAGCGGCGGGGGTTGTGCGCCCTTCAAGCTTTCCTGCTACCGCTAGTCGAACGACCGGCCTTCTTGGGTGTCGGACATGTCAAAGCCCAGCGCCTTGGCGACGGTGAAGATGTCTTTGTCGCCGCGTCCGCACATGTTCATGCAGATGATGTGGTCCTTGGGCAGCTCCGGCGCGATTTTTTCGACATGGGCCAACGCGTGGGATGGCTCTAGCGCGGGGATGATGCCCTCGGTCTCACAGCAGAGCTGGAAGGCCGCCAGGGCTTCACGGTCGGTGATCGACACGTATTGCGCACGCCCAATTTCATGGAGCCACGAATGCTCCGGCCCGATGCCCGGGTAATCGAGACCCGCAGAGATCGAGTAGCCCTCGAGGATCTGACCATCGTCGTCCTGCAGGAGATAAGTGCGGTTGCCGTGCAGCACGCCGGGACGACCGCCCGTGAGAGAGGCGCAGTGCTCCATCTTCTCGTTGACGCCTTTACCGCCGGCCTCAACGCCGATGATGTTCACATCGGTGTCGTCGAGGAACGGGAAGAAGAGGCCCATGGCGTTCGAACCGCCACCGATGGCGGCGATGATCGTGTCGGGCAGACGGCCCTCGGCGGCCATCATCTGCTCTTTGGCTTCTTTGCCGATGATCGACTGGAAGTCGCGGACCATGGCCGGGTACGGATGCGGGCCCGCTACGGTGCCGATGCAATAGAAGGTGTCGCGCACGTTGGTGACCCAATCGCGCAGGGCGTCATTCATGGCATCCTTCAGCGTGCCACGGCCCGAGGTGACCGGGATCACTTCGGCGCCAAGAAGGCGCATCCGGAAGACGTTTGGCGCCTGACGCTGCACGTCATGAGCGCCCATGTAGACCACGCATTTCAGCCCGAACTTTGCACAGACGGTCGCGGTGGCCACGCCGTGCTGGCCTGCGCCGGTCTCGGCGATGATGCGCGTCTTGCCCATGCGGCGCGCGAGGATGATCTGGCCCAGCACGTTGTTGATCTTGTGTGCGCCCGTGTGATTGAGCTCGTCGCGCTTCATGTAGATCTTCGCGCCGCCCAGGCGCTCCGTCAGACGCTCCGCGTAGTAGAGCGGCGACGGACGGCCCACGTAATGCGTCCACAGATCATTCATCTCGTCCCAGAAAGACTGGTCGGTCTTGGCTTTCTCATACTCCGCCTCGAGGTCCAGGATGAGCGGCATAAGCGTCTCGGAGACGAAGCGTCCCCCAAACTGACCGAAACGGCCCTGATCATCGGGGCCGTTCATGAAAGAGTTGAAAAGATCGTCAGGCATTGCGTGTCCTCCCGCTGGGCACTTCGACGTAGCGCTCTGAGGCGGGAAGGTGAAGGGGGACTTTGCCGCAGTCGGGACAGCTGCGGCGAGCCGACGGGGGAGAGGTCGCCTTTTCCCCCTTCTACCCCATTATCGTGTGACGCCGTCCAGATCGACGCCGTCTGCGATATCCCCGCTCACGAAGAGAAGGCCCTCGCCATCATCTTCCTGCACCGCCTCGATGCCAGTTTCGTCACTGTCATCATTACCTTGCGCCACGGAGTTTTTGACCGAAGCAAAGAGGTTACCGCCATCGGCCTCCTCAAAGACGTAGCCCTTGCCACCGTTGCCGGTCACGCCGCCGCCGATGACGTCCGTCGTCACATCGCCGTCACCCTCTTCAGAGAGCTTCACCGCGTCGTCACGGTTGCCGTCTGCGGTAAGCGCGTTGAGCGAGATCCGGATGTCGCCTGCATCTTCCTCGTCAAAGTCGAGGCCTTCGTCGAGGTTGCCGGTGATGTCACCAAGAATGAACGCAGCGTGGATGGAGCCTGGACCCGCTTCGTCGATGTCAAAGCCGTCGTCGAGGTCGAGGCCGAACGCGAACTCCTCAACGGAGCCGTCGTCGTATAGGTCGACTTCACGCTCAATGCAGCTGTCGTCAGGGGAACCTTCGACCGCGGGCGGCACATCGGCCTCGGCAAAGGCGCCCTCTTCGAACTCCCCCTCATCGGGGTCGGGAAGGAAGGCGTCCATGATCGCGGGATCGCAGTAATTGCCGTTTGTGACAGTCGTCAGTGCCAGCGCCGTGGCGATCACGTCACCCGCCTGCCCTTCGTCGAGCTCGATGCCATCGGCGCCCACATTCACGAAAGTAGAATTTGCGGCAACGAACGTGATCGAACCTTCGCCGCGTTCGTCCACGCGCAGACCGTCGGCATCGAACTTACCGTTGCCAGCGTCAGAAACGGTTACGCCCGAGAGCATGACGGAGATCGATGCCGCAGAGCCCTCGCCCGCGCCACCGCCGCCAGACCCGCAGGCGTCCGCAAGGTTACAGTCGGACACGTGAATGCCGTGGTTGGCCACGCCAGAGACCGTGACATCGCTGAGCGAAACAGAAACGGTGCCCGTTTTGTCTGCCGGGACACCCACGAAGATGCCCCTGCCGGCCCTGCCGTCGAGATCACCCCGGTTCTCAATCGAAAATCCGCTCGGCCCGGCGAGCGTGAGGCCCGTCACGGTCAGGTCAGCTCCGTTTGTTACTGCGAGGATATCGGCATCCGCACTCATGGAGATGGTGTTGCCGTTGCCGATGATCATCAGCGGCTCAATGCCCGCGTAGGTCAGCGTGGCGTCGGTGGCCACGGGGCCCGTCACAACGACCACCCCGCCGGCATCGAGCGCGGCCTGGAGATCGGTAGCGCTCATCGCGTGACCACTTGCATGCGCAACAGAGACCAAGGCAAACACAGAGACAGAAGCTGACAGAAACTTTTTCATATTTTCCCCCAAAGAAAGTTGCCGTCCGTCTAAGGGGGTTGTGTGAAGCTTTGTTGACAGATTTATGAAGAGTTTGTCTCAGCAGTGCGGAGTCCGCTTGGGGCTTGCCATAAAGGAGCAAGCGGCCTATAGCGCATCTGTCAAAAGCGGCAGGAAGTTCGCGGACGAGGAAACTTGAGCAGGGTCGGTCCTTCCGACCCTTCTTTATTTCCCGGCCGCAGCCAAGCGTCAGAAGACCAACCCATAAGACCGGCGGAGACAACCGCTCGGCCAGTGAAATCGAAACGAATAGGATCGAAACGCCATATGGCAAACGCAACCATGGAGGAGTTCGAGGCCCTCCTAAACGAAAGCCTCGAAATCGACACGCCCACTGAGGGCTCTGTTGTCAAAGGTAAGGTCATCGCAATCGAAGCGGGCCAAGCCATCATCGACGTCGGCTACAAAATGGAAGGCCGTGTCGAACTCAAAGAATTCGCAGAACCCGGTGAAGCGCCCAGCGTTGCTGTGGGTGACGAGGTAGAAGTCTACCTGCGCGCCGCAGAAAACGCCCGTGGCGAAGCTGTCATCTCCCGCGAGATGGCGCGCCGCGAAGAAGCGTGGGATCGTCTCGAGAAGGCCTATGCTGCAGAAGAGCGCGTCGAAGGCGCCATCTTCGGCCGCGTCAAAGGTGGCTTCACGGTCGACCTCGGCGGCGCCGTGGCCTTCCTGCCCGGTTCCCAGGTTGACGTGCGCCCTGTGCGCGACGCAGGCCCGCTCATGGGTCTCAAGCAGCCGTTCCAGATCCTCAAGATGGACCGTCGCCGGGGCAATATCGTTGTCTCCCGCCGCGCGATCCTCGAAGAGTCCCGCGCCGAGCAGCGCGCCGAGGTTATCGGCAAGCTCGCAGAGGGCGACAACGTGGACGGTGTGGTCAAGAACATCACCGAATACGGTGCCTTCGTGGACCTCGGCGGTGTCGACGGCCTGCTGCACGTCACCGACATGGCATGGCGCCGTGTGAACCACCCCTCCGAGATCCTGACGATCGGCGAGACGGTGAAAGTTCAGGTCATCAAGATCAACAAAGAGACGCACCGCATCAGCCTCGGCATGAAGCAGCTGCAGGAAGATCCGTGGGATCTGGTGGCTGTGAAGTACCCGCTCGAGTCCGTGCACAAAGGTCGCGTCACGAACATCACCGATTACGGTGCGTTTGTTGAGCTTGAAGCCGGTGTTGAAGGCCTCGTACACGTCTCCGAGATGTCTTGGACAAAGAAGAACGTCCACCCGGGCAAGATCGTCTCCACCTCTCAGGAAGTGGAAGTCATGGTCCTCGAGATCGACGGCGTGAAGCGCCGCGTATCCCTTGGCCTCAAGCAGACGATGCGCAACCCGTGGGAAGTCTTCGAAGAGCAGTTCCCGGTGGGCACGCAGGTCGAAGGCGAAGTCAAGAACATCACCGAGTTCGGTCTGTTCGTTGGCCTCGAGGGTGACATCGACGGCATGGTGCACCTCTCCGACCTGACCTGGGAAGGTCGTGGCGAAGACGTCATCGGCGATTACCGCAAGGGCGACATGGTTCAGGCCGTTGTCTCCGAAGTCGACACCGAGAAGGAGCGCATCTCGCTCTCCATCAAGGCACTCGGCGGCGATCCGTTCGCGGATGCAGTGGGCGGCGTGAGGCGCGGCTCCATCATCACGGTTGAAGTGACCTCCATCGAAGATGGCGGCATCGAGGTGACGTATGAGGGCCAGAAGTCCTTCATCCGCCGCTCCGACCTCTCTCGTGACCGTGCCGAGCAGCGCCCCGAGCGTTTCGGCGTGGGCGACAAGCTGGACGTGCGCGTCACCAATATCGACGCCAAGACCCGCCGTCTGGGCCTGTCGATCAAAGCACGCGAGATCGCAGAAGAGAAAGAAGCAGTCGAGCAGTACGGTTCGTCCGACTCCGGCGCTTCCCTCGGCGACATCCTTGGCGCAGCGCTCAAGCAAGACGACTGAGCCTGACGCACAGCAAGACACGGAAAAGCCCCGCCATCGCGCGGGGCTTTTTCATGAGCGGGCGACTGAGCACCCTACCGGGCTGTTTGCGCTACCCTCCCCCACGCTCCCGAAAGCCCCATCTCACCCGCCAAGACACGACGAAGTGACTCGCGAATCGGGAACAATGCATGCGCAGCATTTTCGTGACTTTGCATCATTCCCCCTCGATCCCTCGCGTTTCATGGTAGAAATTGCCTCGAATACAGGCAGATGCGACCGTGAAATCGTGTTTCAGGCCAACGGCATTGTTTTCGAGAGACAAAGATTGTGCGTATAGTGACCGAGATGCGGGTCGCTAGAATCCCGACAAGAAGGACTGCCAGGGGGTGCCGAATGATCAGATCGGAACTGATCCAAAAGATCGCCGACGATAATCCTCACCTCTATCAGCGCGACGTTGAGCTGATTGTCTCTTCCATTTTTGATGAGATTATCGACGCAATGGCCCGTGGTGACCGGGTAGAGCTACGTGGCTTCGGTGCCTTCTCTGTCAAAAAGCGCGATGCGCGCGTGGGCCGGAACCCCCGCACCGGCGACACAGTTCAGGTTGAAGAAAAGCACGTGCCGTTCTTTAAGACAGGCAAACTGCTTCGAGATCGCCTGAACGGAAAATAGATGCTGAGATATCTTCGTTACCTTGTGCTGGCCGCGGTCGCGATCGTGCTGGTTATTGTATCCTTGGGCAATAGGGCTCCTGTCACTGTAAATGCCGCGCCTGAATCGCTGCACTCTATGCCGGGTCTTGGCATCCTGAGCGCCTCGATCCAGCTGCCGCTCTTTATTGTCATCTTTGGTGGCATCGTGGTGGGCGTCGTCATCGGCTACGTCTGGGAATGGGTGCGCGAACACAAGCACCGCTCCGCCATGCGCACCGGGCAACGCGAGAACGTGACGCTCAAGCGCGAAGTGAAGCGCCTCAAAGGCGAAGCGAACGATGGCAAGGACGAGGTCCTCGCCATGCTCGAAGACGCGCGCTAAGCTCATGTCCGTGAAAATGAAGTTCTGTGGGCTTACCCGGCCCGAGGACATCCGTGCGGCGGCAACCGCCGGCGCGGCCTATATCGGGTTCAACTTCTTCCCGAAGTCTCCACGCTACGTGACGCCCGCAGAGGCCGCCGCCTTGGCGCCGCTGGCGGGCGACATGGTGAAGGTCGCGCTGGTGGTGAATCCAGACGATGCCCTGCTGGACGAGCTGACCTCGACAGTGCCTCTCGACATGATCCAGCTCCATGGTTCTGAGAGCGTGGAACGCGTGGCCGAGGCGAAGGTCCGCACAGGCCTGCCGGTGATGAAGGTGCTGGGCGTCGCGGGCGCAGAAGACGTCGCCCGCATCGCGGAGTACGAGGCGGTGGCCGACCAAATCCTGGTGGATGCCAAGCCCCCTAAGAACGCAGTTCTGCCGGGCGGCAATGGTGTCACCTTCGACTGGCGCCTTCTCGACGGTCGCGCATGGTCAAAGCCGTGGATGTTGGCAGGTGGGCTGACGTCCGCCAACGTGGCCGAGGCTGTGCGCCTCACCGGTGCCGATCAAGTGGACCTCGCGTCGGGCATTGAAAGCGCGCCGGGTGTCAAAGACGCTGGCCTTATGGAAGCCTTCGCCGCCGCGCTGCGCTAAAGCTCGTCCTCCGGCGACGGCAGCGCAAAGGCCTCGATATCCGGCAAAGACGCGCCTGCGATCCCCTGAATGTCGCCGTACATGCCCGTCGTGGCATCCAGCATCCTGACGATCTGTTTGTCCCGCGCTGACCAGATGCGTTGCATCGAGGCGCGCTCCTGATCGAGCGACTTCCGCATGGCCTCATAGGTCTCGGCGAGGGCCTCCACGCGCTGACGGAAACCCGTGCCGGTGAGGTAGTCGTAAAGAAGCTCCGTCTTCTCCGCCTGCCCTTCCTTGCGCCGCTCGGCCTGCGCGGTGGCCAGAAGGCCCTGGCGCAGCACCCCTGCCAGCGCCACGGCAAAGCGCGGGCTGGTCACCCAGACGCCCTCGTGTTCCGCAAAGGTGTCGACACCGTCGGGAAGCACGACGCTCACCAGAACGGCGATCTCTGCCCCTTCACGGCGCTGGTCTTCCTTGAGCTTGGCGGGCCAGTCCTTTGACCAGTTCTGGGCGCGCTTGGCCTCCCAGATGATGGCGCCCGCGCTCTGCACCTGCTGCAGACAATCCGCCCCACGCACGCCTTTGCCCACGGGGGTGAGCTGATCGAGGGGGAATGCCTGACCCAACCTCTCTTCCAGCGCGACCTCCAGCGCCTCGCCTTGCAGCTGCTGAGAGCCTTTGTCAGATTTCTGCTTCAACACCTCGATCTGGCGCTTCAGCGTCTCCATCTGCTGGTCTTTCTCCGCCAGACGCAGGTTCGCGGCCTCGTCCTTTTCGGCCTGCGCCTCGGCCATCTGAGTAGTGATCAGCACGCGCAGTTTTTCCTCCTGCAGGCGACGCTCTAGAGCGAGCTTCTTGGCGACCTCTACCTCAAGCTCCGCCTCGCGATCCTTCAGCGCTTGCTCTTTCTCGAGCGCAGCCTTCTCAGCCGCGCGAGCCTCGGCCACGCGTTTCTCGCTAGCCTCAAGGCGCAGCCGCTGCGCCTCGGCCTCGGCAGCTAGTGCCTCAAGCTTCTCCGCCTGCGCCGCCTCGGCGACGGCACGCGCTTGGGCCTCTACTTCCGCCTTTTGCGAAGCGAGCGCTTCGGCATGTTCGCGCCGCATGTCGGCAAGCAGAGGGCCTGCGAGGCTCTCGGTCAGTTCGATCTCGTGGTTGCAGTTGGGACAACTCAGCGTCGGTTCGATGCGATCAGCCATCTCAGCAATAGTTCTCCGGTCCGTTCCACTGAGCATGGGAATAGCGGTCGCCATGTGCCCAACCCGGTGGCAACAGGCGGGCGACTTCTTCCATGGCGGCGGCAGGAATACGATCCGCGGCGAGGTACTCGCGGAACCGATCTGCCGAGCGCGTGCCAGGGATTGCAACGATGTGCTCTCCCTGGTCATAAACCCAGCGCAGCGCTATGGCCGCCGTCGACACACCCAGCGATGCGGCGAGTTCACGCAGAGGCTCGGTCACCGCGATATTGGCGCTCAGGTTAGGCTCAACAAAACGCGGGTTCGCCGCCATCCATGGCTGGCCTTCGGTGTATTTGTCAGCGCTCGGCGGCAGATCGGTCAACAGTCCACGCCCCACCGGTGAAAACGCCACCAGCGTCGTTCCGAGTTCGGCACAGGCCTGGCTCAGCCCCAGCTCGGGCACGCGGGTTTGAAGCGAATATTCCGACTGAACGGCTGACACCTTGTGCACTGCAGATGCCCGCCTAAGGCTGGCCGGAGAGATCTCTGAATAGCCGAACCCACCGATCTTCCCCTTCTTGATGAACCCCGCAAGGGTGCCCGTCACATCCTCGATCGGGATGCTCTGATCGCGCCTGTGGATGTAGAAGAGGTCAATGTGATCGATGCCCAGGCGCTTGAGGCTGCCATCCAGCTCGCTCTCCAGATAAGCCGCTGAGTTGTCGAAGTTCGCGGCAGCCGCGCCCACACCACGTGCGATCCCGGCCTTTGTGGCGATGTAGAAGCGGTCGCGCCCCCCGCGGTCCGCAAGCCACGACCCGATGGCGCTTTCGCTTTTGCCCATCCCATAGATGTTGGCCGTGTCGATATGGGTAACGCCAGCCTCAACCGCCGCATCGAGCACAGCATGGCTCTCAGCCTCGTTGGTTGTTCCGTAGAAATCCGAAAATGACATGCCGCCGATGCCCAGAATGCTGACATCGCGACCGTCGATCTTACGCATTTTCATGGAAAGTCTCCTTCCCGTCTTGCGGGCGAGGACGCCCTATCTTTTGGCTGCGACCGCTGCGATGGCCGCTTCAACGGCCTCTTCGATCGTCAGGTCAGTTGTGTCGAGCGTAAGCGCATCTTCGGCGGCGACAAGGGGGGAGAGGGTCCTTTCCCTGTCACGCCGATCGCGGGCGGCCACGTCGTCGCGCACCTGCGCCAGATCAGAGGCCTCGCCACGGGCCATCAGTTCCGCGTGGCGCCGTTCGGCCCGCGCCTCAACGGAGGCCGTCACAAAGAGCTTGACCGCAGCATCTGGTGCAATGACCGTGCCAATATCGCGGCCATCGATGACAGCGCCCCCTGCCCGCTGCGCGAAGACGCGTTGGAAATCGACCAACGCCGCGCGAACCTCAGGGATCACGGCAACGCGGCTGGCGGCCTTTGCGATCTCGGCCGTGCGCAGTTTCTCTGCATCAAGCTCACTAGGGTCGAGCGCCTCTGCCGCAGAAACCGGGTCCTCCCCCTGCAGTTCCCGCGCGCCGACCGCGCGGTAAAGGAGGCCGCTATCCAAATGCGGCAATTCGAAATGTGTAGCAACGCTCTTCGCGATGGTGCCCTTGCCCGCCGCGGCGGGTCCGTCGATGGCGACGCAAAAGCTCACAAAGGCACCTGCGTGGTCATAACGGCGTCATCGGCAGGGGCCTGCGGCAGACCATCCGTAATCTCACAATAGGCGCCTTTGTCGGCGCAGAAGATATGTGCACCGATGCTCAGCCCTGTGGCGTCATCAAGCGTGCCCGCCATGATAGATAGGTGCGCATCCGGTCCGTTCCAGAAGAGCTGGGAACCGCAGGTCGGGCAGAACCCACGCCGGGCGTCGTCAGAGGATTTATACCAGCTCACGTCGCCGGTGGTCTCAATCGCGTTACGGACGCAGGACGTGGCGGTCACATATTTGCCGCTGGTGCGGCGGCACTGCTGGCAATGACACGCGATGACCGGGCGCAGCTCGCCTTCGACGCGGTAGCGCATCGCGCCCCAGAGGCACCCGCCTTCATACATCGCGCTCGATCCGCGCGCCGAGCTCGACCATCAGCGGCTCGAAGATCGGGAACGAGGTAGCAATGGGTTGCCCGTCGTCGAGGCTAACCGGTGCGTCGCTCACCATCCCAAGCACAAGGAACGACATGGCGATGCGGTGGTCGAGGTGGGTCGCCACCTGCGCGCCGCCCGGGACGGTGCCTGTGCCGATCACAGTCATCGTGTCCTCGGTATCCTCAACTTCGACCCCATTGGCACGCAGCCCGTCTGCCATGGCAGCAATCCGGTCGCTTTCTTTCACACGAAGCTCCTTGACGCCCAGAAAGTGCGAGCGTCCCTTCGCGAAGGCCGCAACTACCGAGAGGACAGGGAATTCGTCGATCATCGAAGCGGCACGTTCGGCCGGCACGGTGATGCCCTGCATGTTGGGTGAGTACTTGGCACGGAGGTCCGCGACCGGCTCGCCGCCCTCTTCGCGCATGTTCTCGTAGGTGAGATCAGCGCCCATTTCACGCAGCGTGGTGTAGAGCCCCGCGCGCGTGGGGTTCAATCCGATGTTGGGGACCAAAACGTCCGAGCCCGGCACGATCAGAGCCGCGCAAACTGGAAATGCCGCCGAAGACGGATCGCGCGGGACCACAATAGTCTGCGGCTTCAGCTCCGGCTGACCAGTGAGGGTGATCACGCGGCCTTCGTCGGTGTCTTCGATTTCAAGTTCAGCGCCGAAACCTGCCATCATGCGCTCAGTATGATCGCGCGTGGCTTCTCTTTCGATGACCACGGTCTTGCCCGGAGCATTCAGGCCGGCAAAGAGCACAGCAGACTTTACCTGGGCAGACGGGACAGGCACGACGTAACGGACAGGGTCAGGCGCGCGCGCGCCAACGACGGTCAAAGGCAAGCGTCCGCCCTCGCGGCCGTAGGAAGCTGCACCAAAAAGCGCGAGCGGATCGGTTACTCGTCCCATTGGTCGCTTCACGAGCGAGCCATCGCCGGTAAACGTGGCAGTGATAGGCGAAGTGGCCATGGCGCCCATGATCAGGCGCACGCTGGTACCAGAGTTGCCACAATCAATGACGTGATCAGGCTCTGCAAAACCACCAACCCCAACACCATGGACAGACCAGTTACCGCCACCGTGATTGATGACTTCGGCACCGAAAGCAGCCATGGCCTTGCCCGTGTCGAGCACATCGTCTCCTTCAAGCAAACCGATGATGCGCGTCTCTCCCACGGCGAGCGCACCAAGGATCAGCGAGCGGTGAGAGATCGACTTGTCCCCTGGCACTTCGGCAACGCCTGAGAGCGGCCCCGCCTTTCGCGCTGTCATCGGTATCGCTGCGCCATGTCCTGACATTTCGGTCTCCCAGTTTCCGGCTTCGCTCCTACATCCGCAGGCACTTGGGGGCCAGCCCCCAAACCCCCGAAGTACATAGGCACAAAGAAAATAGGCGTAAGAACGACACGTCCCTTCTTCGTGCAGGTGTACTTCCGCTAGAGGCAAGGCTCAGCCGTGCGCATTTCCACCATAGCACCCCGCCGCGAAGCGGCGCCCCCTAAGGCCGAGCCTGAAAAGGCGAGGGGGAGGCGGGCGGGCGCGTTCTAGGCGTTACGCGAGAAGGTCAAATAATGTGGAATGCGCCCTTCACGGAGCGCTTTGCTCTCGTAGCGCGTACGGTGCCAGTCGCCCCAAGGCTCGCGCCAGTCCGACGGACCAGAAACATGCCATGTAAACCCGGCTGAAGGCACCTCTTCTAAAGTCTGCCGGACATAATCGGGGATATCGGTGGCCACGCGGAACTCAGCGCCGGGCGCAAGGCAGCGGTGAAGGGGCGCGAGGTGTTCGGGCGTCACGAAACGCCGTCTATGATGGCGCGCTTTTGGCCAAGGATCGGGGTAAAGGAGGAAGGCCTTCGCCACACCGCCCTCAGGCAAAACGTCAAAGAGATCCCGCGCATCTCCGGGGTGCACACGAACGTTGCTGATGCCCTCTCGCCGAAGTTTGCCCAAAAGCATCGCCACGCCATTCAGAAAAGGCTCACAGCCAATCAAGGCCACGTCAGGATTGGCTGTGGCTTGAGCCACGAGATGCTCACCGCCACCAAAACCAACTTCCAGCCAAAGCTCGCGCCCTTCGAGCCAGGACATGTCCAGCGGCGCTCGGTCTGGGTTCTCGTCCCAGTCCACCCCCTCAAGGTGCACGCGCGGAAGGACCTCGGCGAGATCACGTTCCTGCGCGGGCTTGAGGGTCTTTCCCTTGGTGCGCCCGTAGAAGTTACGCCAGGGCGCTTCGGGGTGCTTTGGCGGAAGTCCCACGGCCTCAGACGGCTTTCTTGAGCGCCTCGGCGAGGTCGGTACGCTCCCAAGAGAAGCCGCCATCCGCCTCAGCTGCGCGTCCGAAGTGGCCGTAGGCTGCCGTGCGCTGGTAGATCGGCTTGTTGAGTTCGAGATGCGTCCGGATACCACGCGGTGTGAGATCCATGCACTTGGCGACGGCTGCCTCGATCTGCTCTGCAGGCACTTCGCCGGTTTCGTGCGTGTTCACGTAGATCGACAGCGGCTTTGCCACGCCAATCGCGTAGGAGAGCTGGAGCGTGCAACGCTCAGCCATGCCAGCAGCCACGATGTTCTTGGCAAGGTAGCGCGCCGCGTAGGCCGCCGAACGGTCCACTTTGGTGGGATCTTTGCCCGAGAACGCGCCGCCGCCGTGAGGGGCTGCGCCGCCATAGGTATCCACGATGATTTTGCGCCCCGTGAGGCCTGCGTCGCCATCCGGTCCACCGATGACGAACTTGCCGGTAGGGTTCACGTGCCATTCCGTTTTGGGCGTAATCCAACCGGAGGGCAGAACTTCGAGAATGTAAGGCTCGACGACCGCGCGCACGTCAGCGCTGGTCATGGTCTCATCGAGGTGCTGCGTGGACAATACCACGGAGGTCACTTCAACGGGCTTGCCGTTCTCGTAGCGCACCGACAGCTGGGACTTTGCGTCCGGACCGAGCGTGGGCTCAGAGCCATCCTTGCGCACTTCAGCGAGGCGCTTAAGGATCGCATGGGAGAACTGGATCGGCGCTGGCATGAGCGCCTCCGTTTCGGTCGTGGCGTAGCCGAACATGATGCCCTGGTCGCCTGCGCCTTCGTCGCCCTGCTCACCGGTCACACCCTGCGCAATATGCGCGGATTGCTCGTGAAGCAGGTTCAGGACGTTACAGGTGCGCCAGTGGAACTTGTCCTGCTCGTAGCCGATGTCCTTGATGCAATCGCGGGCGATCCCGTCGATGCGGCCCATGAATTCGGGCATCTTGTCTTGGTCCGTGAGACCGACTTCACCGCCGATGACGACCTGATTGGTCGTGGCAAAGGTTTCGGCCGCGACACGGGCGAGAGGGTCTTCCGCGAGAAACGCATCAAGAACGGCATCAGAGATGCGATCGCACACCTTGTCGGGATGTCCCTCGGACACGGATTCCGAGGTGAAAATGTAGTCTGTGCGGGCCATGAAAAGTGCTCCATTGGATTGGGTTCACCTTCACGCCAGGAAGCCGTTGTGAAGGCATTAATGCCGATTACGCGTGGCCCGGCAGGGGGTCAATCCAAATCGAAGCGGCGAAGCGCGACATGGCTCAAAAGCACCATTATCGCGAGCCCCAAAAGTCCAAGGTCGCCGGTGAGCGCATAAAGCGTAGGGGGCAACGGAGCCGGCAGTCGCGCGTCCACATGGCCAGTTTCACCCAGACCAAGAGACGCCACGATGCGCCCCTTCGCATCGATGATCGCTGAAATCCCCGTGTTCGCCGAGCGTGCCACCGGCAGGCCCAGCTCGATCGCGCGGGCCTGCGCATGTTGAAGGTGTTGGGCAGGTCCGCCGAGTTGTCCAAACCAGGCGTCATTGGTGACAACCGCAATCATCCTAGGACGGAAGTCCAGGCGCCTGACGTCATGCGCAAAGATGCTTTCGTAGCAGATCAGAGGCAGCACAGGGCCCACGCCTTCGACGTTAAAGATCACGCCCCCGTCTCCAGCCGCAAAGCCATAGCCATCCCCTGCGGCCAGTCCATAGATGCCCATGCGCGAAAAGAGTTCGCCCAGCGGCATGTACTCGCCAAAGGGCACAAGATGCGCCTTGTCATATCGGCTGGCCATCTGCCCGGCCTCATCGACATGGGCGAGCGCGTTGAAGACCTTGCCGTCCCGGTAGCTCTGCGCACCAATAAGGACCGCTGCCCCCTGCCCGCGCCGGGCGGCCTCCTCAAAGATGCCGGAGGCGTTTTCAAGCCAGGTCGTCAGCGCAACCTCAGGCCAGATGACAAGCTCGGCCCCCGGGAGGGCGGCTGTCGCCTCGAGCTGTCGATTGAGAAATATGGGGGCCTGTTCGGGCACCCTTTTCAGGTGCTGCTCCGCATTGGGCTGCACAACGCGCACGATGGGCCCATCGCCTTGAGGCGCAGGTGCAACAGGCGCCACCGATAAAACGGCCAAGGCCGCCCCACCCATTGCGAGCGTGGCCCACATGCGGACTGAGAGCGCAACGATAAGGTAGAGGGCGGCCGTCAGACCATGGGGGCCTAGCCATGAAGCCCCCTGATAAAGCTGAACGTCCACAAAGGCTGTGACGTGCATGCCCCATGGAAAGCCCGTGAAAACGTGCGCCCGCGCAAACTCGGCCGCGGCCATTGCCACCGCCAATACAAGCCCACTGCGCCGCCATGCCCCGACCCAGAACGCTGCCCCCCAGAAGAGGGCGAGCCCCCCTGCCATGAGCGCGATTGCAAAGGGCGCCATCCAGCCGTGGCGCGCGATATCAACGAGGAAGGGTTCCACCAGCCAATGGAGCGTCACGGCAAAGTGCCCCAGACCAAAGGCCCATCCCGCCCACGCCGCCGCGCGTGGGGCGAGCGTCCATGGCCTCAGCCAAAAGAGCGCGAGAAGCGCCGCGATCGTCAGAATAGGCAATCCGACTGGCGGATGGGCCAGCGCCCCAAGCCCCCCGAGACCGGCAAAAGTGCCAAACCGGGCGCGGGCGCTCAGGCGAGAAAGACGATCACTCAGCGGCGTCTGGGAATTGTTCGGGGATACGGACACGCAGCCTCTTTATCCGACGCGGATCGGCGTCCACCACCTCGAATTCGGGGCCAGCTGGATGCCGGATAACCTCGCCCCGCGCGGGCACGCGCCCAGAGAGCATCGCCACAAGGCCGCCCAGCGTGTCGATATCTTCTTCGTCGATATCTTCATGCGCCGTCAGATCGAGCTTGAAAGCCTCCTCAAAGTCCTCGAGCGGGGCCTTGGCTTCCGCGAGAACGCAGCCCGGCTTTTCGACGACCCAGTATTCGCCTTCTTCGGCGTCATGCTCGTCTTCGATCTCGCCGATGACTTGCTCGATGAGGTCTTCGATCGTCACGAGACCGTCCACGCCGCCATATTCGTCGATGACGAGCGCTATGTGGATCCGGTCTGTCTGCATCTTGGTCAAGAGCACGCCAATGGGCATCGACGGCGGCACGTAAAGCGCATCGCGCGTCAGCTCGCGCAGATCAAAATCCCCGCCCTTCCCGTTGAACCCATGTTTGAGCGCGAAATCCTTCAGGTGGGTAAAGCCCAGCGGCGTATCCAGCGTGCCCACATAGACCGGCAAACGTGTCAGACCGCTTTCGCGGAAGACGTCCACCAATTCATCGCGCGAGATGTCTTCGGCCACAGCCACGATATCCGCTTTGGGCGTCACTACATCCTCGACCCGCATACGGCGCAAGTTGAGCATGCCGGGCGCGCCAACGACGGCCACCGGTGCTACCGGATCTTCTGTCTCAGAGGGGCTGAGCGCCTGCACGAGGCGTCCGAAAAATCCCGCCTCATTACGTTTTGCGTCGCTACTCGCGTCGCTATCAGTTTCGTCGCCTGTGGCGTGCGCGCTACGCGCCGCGAAAGACGGTCCGTCAGAATTATCGCCCATTGTCTCCTAGCCCTAGGGCGCGGCCCATGCCGCTATTGGGACAAATATGGGTCACCTAGACCCAGATTGCCAAGAATTTCGACTTCCAGCGCCTCCATAAGGGCGGCATCACGCTCGGTTTCGTGGTCATAGCCCAATAAATGGAGCGTTCCGTGCACGATCAGATGGGTGACATGGTCCTCAAATGACTTGCCCTGCTCCGCCGCTTCGCGCGCGCAGGTATCAAAAGAGATCGCGATATCGCCCAGTTCTTCTTCCGTTGGCGCAAGCGGCTGGCCGCCTTCGTCCAAAGCGCCGCGTTCCTCTGATGGCCATGACAGCACATTGGTCGGCGCAAGCTTATCGCGGAACTCGGTGTTGAGCGCCGCAATCCGCGCGTCATCGCAGCCCAAAAGCGTAACATCACCGGTCACGCCCAGTCGCGCGAAAACGGTGGCGACTGCGGGGCTCGCCAAATCCTCCAGCTGGCGCCAGCGGGGATCTTCTAGGATCACATCGATCATCGCGCGTGGCGATGCACCGCCCCGCGCGCGCCGTCAAGTCAGGGTAACCTTACGGGGCGGGCAAAGATCACCTTCGCTTCGCCGGGGGCGAAATATTCAGCGATGCGTCCTTGCTCGAGGTATCCCAGCGCACTGTGGAAGCGCTGTGTGGCGTCCATACTAGAGGCCGTCTCGATGATGAGGATCCGTCCACCAGCAGAGCTGATGTCGGCCTCGACAAGGTCCATCAGGGCCGTGCCGCCCCCCTGCCCTTAGGCAGATGCGTCAAAGCCAATGAACCAGAGGTTCCAAACCTCTTCGCTCATCCCATCGCGGGTGGCATAGGCCGCACCGCGGACGCCGTCTTGTTCGGCGACCCACCAAAGGTGCCCGTCATCCGTGAGTTGATCTGGAAGCATGGACAGAAAGCCCCCCGCTTCCTCTTCAGAGAAGAGCCCACAGCCCAGGATAGGTGTTGAGAGTGCAGCTTCATCAGCTGCAGTTTCAGGCCGGGTGGCCCAAATATCGTTGTTCATTGTCGTGATGTGCGCTCAGGTCTTGGGAACCGCCTGCGACAGGCGGTGTGGCATGCTGAGAAGCGATGCGCGTCTCGGGAAGCTACCCCGACCGAACGCCGCCTCCTTAGCCGGGAATCTGCGATCAGCACAGGTCACTCTATCGCGAGTGCGAAGTCCTTGGGATCAACTGCGTGCGGCTCTTCCCCCCGCACCATGCCGCGATGGAGGACGCGCCTGCCGACAAGGTGGCTGTCGTCGTGACGGTGCAGCGTCACGCGCGCGTCGCAAAAAAGCAGATCACCGACCTGCCAGTTGTGGATCATTGCGGGCAAGCGAGCGACCCTTCGGTAGATCGCGTGGACCTCATCAATCGCCTCGGAGCCGTCCTGATGTACCGCCGCGACTATGCGTTCCGGGTTGGTCTGGAAGAACCCGACGCGCCCGGTTTCCGGCTGGCGCCGCACAAGCGGGTGCAGCGCCACGTGTTCGGCCTCTTCGAGCGGTTCAAGCTTGGACTTGCTGTGCAGGACGCGGATGCCCGCCAGCCCTGCCTTCACAGAAGGTGTGAGCATGTCCCAGAGCGGGCGCGTATCGATGATTTGCATGGGTCCACCGGCCCGTGGCACCTCAACTGACCGAAAGGCCGTGAAGACTGGCGGGCGTGCCTGATAGGAGGCAGGGGATTGCCAATGCGCCGAGCCCGCGGTGAAACCGTCGCCATTCGTCACTACGTCTAACTTTGGATGGTCGGGGATCGAGTTGTCTTCTGAGGCCGACATGACCGCCCCCATCTGTGCCAAAAGGGCCAGGAAGGCGGCGTCATCAAGATGGGCGCCCCGGACAAAAGCCGCGCCATGTGTGTAGGTCGCTCCTGCAATATGGTTGGCAACAAGCTCAACCTCAGGGATGTGAAATTCAGCTGATACGAGCACCCTTAGCCCCGGCTATCGTCAAGCTTTGTTGACACAAGGTGTAAACTAGAGTCTTTGTTGACACAAGCTGGAAACTCGAGGGCGCCAGCCGCTAATCTAGCGACCGCCACCTAAGGTGCTAAGAAATAACGATAGTTAGTTTTCGGCGCACGAAGAGCTCCCGCCCCAAAATTGCGAACACATGATTTTTTGACATCACGCACAGCTAAGGCGCTTAGCACTTTTCTGGGTCGTCCGCGTCGTAGGCCTCGATGATTGCCGCCACCAGCGGATGCCGCACCACGTCCTTCGACGTGAAGTAATTGAAGCTGATCTTGGGAATGTCTTTCAGCAACCTCTCGGCGTCCCGCAGGCCGCTCATGACACCGCGCGGCAGGTCCACCTGTGACCGGTCACCGGTGATGACCATACGGCTCCCCTCGCCCAAGCGCGTCAGGAACATCTTCATCTGCATCGAGGTCGCGTTCTGCGCCTCATCAAGCACCACAAAGGCGCGCGACAGCGTGCGCCCGCGCATGAAGGCCAAAGGCGCAATCTCGATCTTCTTCTCTTCGCGGAGCTTGGCCACCTGCTTGGCGGGCAAGAAGTCGTTCAGCGCGTCGTAGAGCGGCTGCATGTAGGGATCGACTTTCTCGTCCTGTGTACCGGGCAGAAAGCCGAGCTTCTCCCCCGCCTCAACAGCAGGGCGCGACAGGATGATGCGATCAACGTGGCCCTGGATGAACATGTTCACACCCACAGCCACGGCCAGATATGTCTTACCGGTACCAGCCGGCCCGATCCCGAAGGCGAGCTCCTTATCGAAGAGGCTCTTCACATACGCCTTTTGCGCCTCTGTGCGCGGCTCTACGAGCTTCTTGCGGGTCTTGATCTCCACCCGATCCGTCTTCAGCAGTTCCATCTGATCGCCAGCGCGCGTTCCTGTATCCGCCTCAGATCCGCCCATGCGCAGCTCCCGATCGATGTCCGCAGGCTCCACGTCCCGGCCCTGTTCGAGCCGTGCATAGAGCGCTTCGAGCACTTCGGCGGCGGCTTGACGCGTCGCCTCTTCGCCCAAAAGGACCAGTTGGTTGCCGCGGCGCACGATCTGTAGCCCCAGCTTGTTCTCAAGATCGGTCAGGTTGCGGTCATACTCTCCGCAAAGATCAATCAGCAGGAAGTTGTCTGGAAACTCCAGAAGCGTCTCGCCGATGGTTTCGGCGGCGGGCAATACGGGGCTGTCGGGGGTGAAGGCCAATCAGGTCACCGTTCTCATATCTGGCGTTTTCTCCTTAGGTATTTAGCCCACCCTGCCAAGGTGCAAAGCGAGCCGCAAGCAAAGGCTTTGCGACAACGAAAAAGCGCCGCGCAGAAGACCTGCGCGGCGCTGGAATTTCAGGCAGTTGGTCAATCCTAGTTGGACAAGTCCGGCACGTCGGTACCGGCTTTGAAGGGGCCAGACGCGATCGTTTCCGCGCCGTGTCCGCCGCAAATGGGCTTACCGTAGGGATCAACTCGCTGGGAGAGGTATCCCTCCACCCCATCGTCGATGATCCAGTGCTCGCAGCCGTTCGGATCGACCCAGATCCCGGCCACAAGTTGGCTCAGATCCTTGGAGTCGCGGCCCCGGTCCAGAGTTTTGTCATCTGTGCGGGCGTCGGCAAAAGCGCCGAGGCCCCCGCCAGCGATCGCTCCGTCACATGCACTCAACAGAGCGAGACATGCCACGGCGGCGGTTGCTTTGAGTGCAGTTTCCATTTCCCCCTGTCCTCTCTTAGCGCAGGCAATAGACTTCGATACGGCTGTTCTCATGGCTATGACCGTTCACCTTAGGATGGCGGCCGCCATGACCGTCGACACCTACGATGCGGGCGCCGGACTTTTGGCCCAGCGTAGCAACCATGTTTGCCCGGCCCTTGGACAGGCGAACGTTGTTGCGGTCATTGCCGGAGATGTCGGTGTGCCCGATCACCTTGTAGGCGGCGGATTCATCCCCGGCGAAGAAGTCCATCACCTGCTGCTTGGCCTTGTGGGACATCCACACGCCATGCGGCTCGAACGCACGGCCCGGGATCGTCGCACAGATCGAGCTCTTGCGGCAGGTCGGCAGACCGTTGCGGTCAACCTTGAGGGACATGAACCCCTCCCAGCCATCATCCATCACCCAATGCTCGCAACCATCCGGATCGACCCAGATGGTGGGCGTGTAGCGCTCACCGGTAATGACCCGCTTTTGATCATTGTGCTGGTGCGCGAAAGCTTCGCCCATCGTGTGGTGCGCCTGCGCACCTGTTGCTGCAAGGGAGAGCGCGACAATGGCCCCTTCCAATGCCTGTAGTCCTGCCTTCATCAATGACTGCGCCACGCTTAACTTCCTCTGCCATAGACCGCCCGAGGGGTGCCGCTTTGTTGTATAAGGTCAACGACTACCCACATTATCTGCTTCACCCTAACAAATATGGCAGAAATGTGAAAGCGCTTTGCCCATATGTCGTGGGTCTCTTGCCAAGCGCGCACAGCGCTCTGGGGCGTGCCTGCAAACAGGCCCACAACATCTAGACAAAATGCTCTGTGAGCTGCGTGGGTTAGGCGATCTCGCGCAGGAATTCGCCCTTCAGGGAGTTCGTCCCGCTCTCCACGATTTTGACCTTGGCGATCTGCCCAATCCGCGCGTCTTCATGGGCGACATGCACGGCGTGCAGGTAGTCGGATTTGCCCACCATCTGCCCTTCCTGCCGCCCCTCTTTCTCGAAAAGGACCGAGACTTCATTGCCAACCTGCGCGTCCTGTGCGGCGCGCTGCTGCTCGGTCAACAAGGCTTGCAGCTTGCGCAGGCGCTCGGTGGCTTCGGCGCCGTCGATGTCGTCTTTCTCGGCCGCAGGCGTACCCGGGCGCGCGGAGTATTTGAAAGAATACGCCGAGCCGTAGCGGACCTCGCGCACGAGCGAGAGGGTGTCTTCAAAATCCTGTTCCGTCTCACCGGGGAAGCCCACGATGAAGTCACCCGACAGCATGAGATCAGGCCGCGCATCGCGCAAACGCTCGATCAGGCGGATGTAGCTTTCGGCGGTGTGTTTGCGGTTCATCGCCTTCAGGATCCGGTCAGAGCCGGACTGTACAGGCAAATGGAGATAAGGCATCAGCTTGGAACATTCGCCGTGGGCCGCGATCAGCGCATCGTCCATGTCATTGGGATGGGACGTGGTGAAACGTATCCGCTCAAGTCCGTCGATCTCGGCCAAGTCCCAGATCAGCCCTGCGAGGCCCGTATCGTGGCCGTTATACGCGTTCACGTTCTGGCCGAGCAGCGTCACTTCGCGCACGCCCCGCTCCACGAGGTCCTGCGCCTCGCGGATCACTTGGCTCGACGGGCGCGAGACTTCCGCCCCGCGCGTATAGGGCACCACGCAAAAGGCACAGAACTTGTCGCAGCCTTCTTGGACGGTCAGGAACGCCGCGGGCGCGCGGCGCGCCTTTGGGCGGCCTTTCATGCGCGTGAACTTGTCTTCTTCCGGGAAATCGGTGTCGAGCGCCTTCGCGCCGTTGGACGTCCGTTTCACCAGATCAGGCAAGCGGTGATAGGCCTGCGGGCCAACGACGAGGTCCACGAGCGGCTGCCGCTTCATGATCTCTTCGCCCTCGGCCTGGGCCACGCAACCTGCCACACCGATTTTCAGATCCGGTTTCTCTGACTTTAGGTTCTTGTAGCGCCCAAGCTCTGAATAGACCTTCTCGGCCGCCTTTTCGCGGATGTGGCACGTGTTCAGCAGGATCATGTCCGCATCTTCAGGACGATCGGTCTGCTCGTAGCCTTCGAGCGTCTCGGCCATGCGTTCGCTGTCATAGACGTTCATCTGGCAGCCATATGTCTTGATGAAGAGCTTTTTGGCGTCGGTCATGAAACAGGCCCTCGGGATGCGGTGATCCTGCTTGATATAGGCGCCGCGCGGGGCTTGCAATGTGACGTCTGCTGGCGGCAAAAAGAGCCATGACCTTCGCCGACGCAGCCGACCTCTTGCGCAATGCCAAGTCCGTCCTGGGCAAGGGCCCGGTCGCGCTGATCTTCATGGAAGATGACACCGAGGTCGAAGCCACGCTACGCCATCATTTGGGCTCAGGCTTCAAATCCATCGTGGCGTTTTTGAGCGACGACATCGTCTTGCCCGAAGAAATCACTACCCGCATTGCCCGCGTTACCTGGAATGCGGCCCTTGATGATGAAGCCACGGACATCATCAACGCATGTATCGCCGCCGCCCCCGGCACCTGGTTCTACTACTGCTTTAACGCCGAATTCCTGTTCTTCCCCTTCTCAGAAACGCGCGGCGTAGGTGAGATGATCGCCTTCACCGCGGAAGAACGCCGCGACACGATCCTCACCTACGTTGTGGATCTCTACGCCAATGATCTTGGGGCCCACCCCAGCGCGGTTTCGATGGCGGACGCGCACATGGATCGGTCCGGCTACTATGCGCTGTCCCGAAAGGACGCCTACAACAACGCCCTTGATCGACAGATGGATTTCTATGGCGGCCTGCGCTGGCGGATGGAGGAACACATTCCTCAAGGGCGTCGCAAGATCGACCGTGTCGCTTTGTTTAAGGCCAAGCCTGGCTTGGTGCTTCAAGCCGATAACACCTTCAACGAGCCCGAGTATAACACCTACGCCTGCCCGTGGCACCATTCGGTGACCGCTGCGATCTGTTCCTTCCGTACCGCCAAGGCGCTCAAACGGAACCCGGGGTCGACCTATGACATCACGAGCTTCCGCTGGCACAACTCAGTGAAGTTCGAATGGCATTCCAAACAGCTCATGGACCTTGGCCTCATGGAGCCAGGACAGTGGTTCTGAGGAAGTTTTAGGTCCGGCGCAGACGGATAACGACGTCTACCTTGGAAATCTCAGCGCCCTCGGGCGCATCAGGCAAACGGCGGATCTCAAGGTCTTCAGCCGGAGCATCGCTGAGGGAGTTGCTGTCTTCCCAATAGAAATGCGGGTGGTCTGACATGTTGGTGTCAAAGTAGCTCTTGGAGCCATCCACCGTGATCTCACGCATCAGGCCTGCATCGCAAAACGCGCGCAGCGTGTTGTAGACCGTGGCAAGGGAAACCTTCTCGCCCGACTTGCGAGACGCGTCATAAAGGCTCTCTGCGGTGACATGACGATCCTGACCATCGCCCACAAGCAACGACGCCAACGCCACGCGCTGACGGGTGGGGCGCAGCCCCCCTTGGCCAAGCCATTGGATCCCGCGCTCAGTAGATGTTTGGCTCGTGATTGTCATACTCATCGCCTTGCTGCGTTCATATATGCGCCTTTGCGAACGGTTTTCAATCTATTTGCGATACCTGAGGTCGCAGGCGCAGTGTTGTTGCATCGGGCGCGCACGCGATGCTAGGGGGCTGGAAACAAGCATCCAGGGGTTCCTATGGCCGATTATCCTTCATCTTTCGACCGCGACGACTTGCTGAAATGCGCGCGCGGAGAGCTTTTCGGCCCCGGCAACGCCCAACTTCCTGAGCCGCCGATGCTCATGATGGACCGCATCACGGAGATCTCTGACGAGGGCGGCGCCCACGGAAAAGGCCATGTTCTAGCAGAATTCGACATCAAACCGGACCTTTGGTTCTTTGATTGTCACTTCCCCGGGAACCCGATCATGCCGGGCTGCCTTGGTCTCGATGGCCTGTGGCAACTGACGGGCTTTAACCTGGGCTGGCGCGGCTGGCTGGGTCGCGGCTACGCGCTCGGTGTGGGCGAAGTGAAGCTCAAGGGGATGGTCCGACCTGATCGCAAGATGCTGACCTACAAGATCGATTTCACCAAGGCGATCCAGACACGCCGCCTGACGATGGGTGTCGCAGACGGCATCGTCGAGGCCGACGGCGAAGTGATTTACGAAGTCAAAGACATGAAGGTCGCCCTCAGCGAGAGCTAGGCCTTCTCATTTTTCACCGCGGCTAGCAATCCGCAGCCGTCACGACAATTGAGCCCATTTCAGTGCCGTCTGCCCGTTTGTAGATGTGCTCAATTACGACGCCATTGCGCAGGTAAGCAGTGAACGGTGCGGTGCTACAGTTTTGCGTGGTGACATTTGCCTTTCCAAAATCTGTAACTCCAGCGAACTCATCAGCCACTTCATAGTTATGGGTCAGGTTTGGCCCCTCACCGCGCACACTCTGTAGAACGGTTTGTTCATCGATCCGCATTGGCGTTACAAAGCCCTCTGCGAGCCATTCTGCTGCGGCTGCCGGATCATTTGGAAAAACGACCAACTCTCCTGCTAGATCGGCCTCGACAACGGTTTGTTCGGCAAACTGGCCCGTATAAGTCACGCCCACTCGCGCTCCAAAAACACATAAAAGGCCTTTAAATACGCCCGAGCCTCCTAAAAGAAGCCCCACCGAGAAAGCATTGGGAGAGCCATCATGGTGCTTAGGGTCAGGACCCATTGATTTCCGGCTGGTGACATGATTCACGGCTCGGAAAACGAGCGGTTAACATGTCTGATCT
>JAKVCO010000021.1 GCA_022448245.1 Paracoccaceae bacterium | reverse complement strand
GTTTCGCCATTCTCGTATCCCTTCAAAGGTTTGGGATACACCTTAGATGACTGTCCAGTTTCCTGGGACCACTTCACCAGGCCGAAGCAGATGATCTTGCAGGACATGATCTTCCAGCGAGAACTCATAGAACAGCGCCGCTTACCCTTCTTGCCTCAGTCCCATCATCGCCAATCCCTCCATCTAGAAAGAATTGAATTAGCGACCTACCCCCCGATTAACCAAGAGTTTTTCAACAAAATAGGCCCAACCGGTGAGTTCGTTCACACCGCAGCATTCGGCAAATCTGGCTCTTTCTGGCCGTTGGCTGCGTTTTACGCCAATGTCCGCACTGAGTATTTAACGCTTGAAACAATTCTCTCGGTGCCAATTCAAAAATTCCGCCCTTGGCCGGTTGGCGAGGCTGTCCGGCACCAAGATCTTGCCGGACGAGTTGATCATCGATGTCACTACTTCGATGTCGTTGCTTTGGCGGGAAACCAGAATAGTCAGGTCGTCAGCCAATCCAACGAGACCCCGATCAAACATCCAATGCTTCGTTCCAGAAAGGGCGAGCCCGTTGCTGACGATGTCGGGTCGCCGATCCTGACGCTGCAGGGAGCGATCGCTCATAGCGACATGCCGCTGGAAAGCGGTCCTATGAAACCCTTGCCGTTCTCTCAGGCGTATCTGCCTGGTTATGCAGCGTGGCGCCGGCGGGACTTTCGCGAGACTTTCGAGGCCAATGACGTGCAGCTCCCCTTGGAGAGTGATGCAGTGTTCTTCAATCCGGCGCTTTTCCATGCGGCTGGGGCCAACAGCAGTGAAGGCATTCACCGCTTTGCCAACCTTTTGCAGATATCGTCTGTGCTCGGCCGCGCGATGGAAACGATCAATCGCGGCAAGATGTGCCGGTTGCTCTTCCCGCTCGCGCGCCAAGCTGCTGATAACCGTTGCCTAACCGAAGCCGAACTTGCAGCTTCAATCGCGGCAACTGCGGAAGGGTATTCGTTTCCCACTCATCTTGACCGCGACCCACCCGCCAATGGCCTCGCACCTGAGACGCAGGCCGCCTTCTTTAAACGCGCGTTGCACGAAGGACTGAATCAACAGACTTTTGAGGAGACGCTCACGCGCATGGAGGCCGCTCGTCTGTCCTAGGCACCAATCTTCTTAGGCCCACGGGCCCAGTGTAATCGTGCAACCATACGGTGGTGCGACGTTGACTGCGTACACGCGCTGTTGCCCCGTGGAATCTGCCCCTCTACACACTTCGCATGAGAGTTCGTTTCCTTGTTCGTGCGTGTTTGCTCTGGCTTTTGCTGGTAACCGGTTCCGTCGCGCAGGAAGCTCCGCTCGACGGGATCGAACTTCGCGAGTCGGGTGAGGCCTACGCCGCTTCCATCCGGTTCCGGGGCATTAATACGAGCGTTGGTTATTTCGATCCGACACGCCCGCCGCCGCCGCTTGAGACCGACGAGACCCTCCGACAGCAGCCAGATGTCGACGGCGATAGGGTATTCGAGGCCGCAGGAAACGTGCGTGCCACCGTGATTATCATTTGCGCCGCGATCCTTCTTTTCCTGACCTACATCATCGTGTCCTACGGCGGGCGCTTCGGCGTGTCCTTTGCACGTGACCCTGAGGACGGCAGCAGCGACAGCATCTCGGTCCGCAGGGTAGCCAAGCGCAACGCGGCAGAGCCTGTGGGCCTCGAAGCGATCCTGAGGATGCCGGACAAACGCGAAGCGTTGGTGGCGCTGTGCAAATCCCTCCTCGCGCGCAGTGTGGCGGCGCAGGGCGTGCTGTTTCAAAGAAGCTGGACCGACCGCGACGCCCTGCGCCGGGTACCTGCCGAGATGCCCCACCGCGACGCGCTGCGTGCCCTCGTTCTTGCCAGTGAGAGGGTCCAGTTCGGTGGCCGCGACGTGACCGAGACCGAGTTCCGCGATCATCTGGAAAGCGTGCGCCCGCTCTGGACCGGCGCGGGAGCGTCGTCGTGAGCGATACGCCCAATCTCCAGCCCGCACAGGGCAACGCTGGACGCGTTGTGATGATCTTCATCGCCGTTTTCGCGGTAGGGGCTCTGCTTTACGTGATGTCTCAGGGGCGCCAGGAATTGCGACGTTCGCCCACGGGGCTCGATGGATTGCGCGCCTGGCTCGTGGCTCAGGACGAACCGGTTCAGAACTTCACGGGCGGCTGGCCGGTGGACAAGGAAGAGGTCGGCCTCAACATCCTGCCGATCTACGACACCAATGTCACCGCCCGCAGGATCTCTCCCAGCACGCAGGAAGAGCTCCTGATGCAGCAGGACGAATTCGACATCTTCCTTGGCTCCATCGAAGACAAGTCGCGCGAAGTGACGGTTATGGCGGTCTTGCCCAAGTGGCGCAGCGGCATGCGGCTGACGGGGATTGCGCACCCTCTCCTCATTGCCGAGCCCGCCCGGATCGAGGACGTGCTGACCGACATCATCCCGGGCAGAGATGTCAGCATCCGCTACAGCCGCACCCCCTTCTCCGAGTTCGTCTACAACACCCTTGATGGCGAGCGACTTACCGCTGTCAGCTATGCCGCGCAGATGTTCACGGCCGAGGCCTGCGAGCCAATGATTGGTGATAGCGATGGCATGCTGCTTGGGCGTTGCGACACGCGTTGGGGCACGAAGATGTTAATCCTCTCGGACCCTGATCTCGTGAATAATCACGGGCTCCTTCTGGGGGACAACGCCTTCATAATTCGCGACTTCATCGCGCCCTTTGGCGCCGAAGGTCGGATCCTGATCGACTACAGCCGACGCTCTTGGTTTTCCTCCCCGGAGGAGCGTGTTGCACGTGAAAGGGACTGGGCTGACCTGCTGCGCTTCTTTGAACCGCCGTTTACGCTGATGTGGGCGGGCGCGGTCTTATCGCTTCTCTTGATTCTGTGGCGGGCGTTCATGCGCTTTGGCCCGCTGCGCGACTCTGTGGGGCGGTTGGGCGCTGCGAAAGCGTTGGCCATCGGGGCACGCGCCAATCTGATGCGCCTATCGGGCCAGGACGGTGCGCTTGCGAACGAATACGCCCGCGCGCGTCTGGCGGCGACGGCCTCCGCGCTCTTTGGGCCTGCCCATGCCCGGCAGTTTTCGAACGCCGAGGCCTTCCTTTCCTTCACCAAGCGCCGCCACCCGGACCTCGCCGGTCCGCTCGCCGGGGCGCTGAACAATTTGGCGGCCATGCCCAAAGGCGCAAGCGCCGGGCAAGCCATGGCCGCCGTTTCCGAACTCGAACGAATATTGGAGCAGATTACCGATGACTCTCGAGGTATTAGCCGCCCGAGCCGACGCCCTCAGGGCTGAGATCGGCAAGACCGTCCTCGGCCAAGAGGACGTCATCGACAGCTTGATCGTCGCGCTTTTTGCGCGTGGCCACGTGCTGATGGAGGGCCCTCCGGGCACCGCCAAGACGCTTCTTGCTCGGTCCTTTGCATCTGCGCTGTCACTCGATTTCGGGCGCATCCAGTTTACGCCTGACCTGATGCCGGGCGACGTGCTGGGCACCTCGATCTTCAACTTCCAGACCAACGATTTCATCCTGACGAAGGGCCCCGTGTTCTCGGAGGTGCTGCTTGCAGACGAGATCAACCGCGCCCCGCCCAAGACGCAGGCCGCGCTGCTTCAGGCGATGAACGAAGGCGTGGTCTCCATCGATGGCACGGACCATTCGCTCGGCGACAACTTCATCGTTGTGGCCACGCAAAACCCGATCGAGCAGCAGGGCACCTATCCGCTGCCCGAGGCGCAGCTCGACCGCTTCCTCTTCAAAGTTCTGATCGACTTCCCGCCCGAGGAGGTGGAGATCGCGATCCTCCAAAAGCACGCCAAAGAGCCAGTAGAGACCGGCGCGGAGACGAGCGGCCTGCAATCGGTGCTGAGCGCCGAGGACCTCGCCGACAGCCGCAAGATCATCGACGGGATTATCCTCGACGACGATATCCTCAACTACATCCTACGGCTTGTCCGTGCGACGCGCGCCACGAGCGACATTGCCTATGGCGCCTCCACCCGCGCGGCAGATGCGCTGGCACTGGCGACGCGGGCGACGGCGGCGCTCGCTGGGCGTGATTTCGCGATCCCGGACGACGTCAAACGCCTCTACATTCCCGCCATGCGTCACCGCGTGGTGCTGGGCCCGGCGGCTGAGATCGAAGGCCGGTCGTCCGATCAGGTTCTTGAGAACATCCTCAACCAGATCGAGGCCCCCCGCTGATCCGTCCTTCCCGCAGATTATTGGCCGCAGCCATTGGCCTTTTGGTCCTGACCGTCCTTGCGGCGGTGGCAGGCGACGGGGTGAGCGACCTCGCGCTTGCGCCGTGGGCCGTGCTCATCCTTGTGGCGGCGGGCGACATGCTTTTGTCGATGCGCCGGCAATCGTCCTTGGATGTTGATGCCCCGACCGAGGTCTTCGTAGGGGAGGATTTCACCCTCTCGCTCGCCGATCCGCGTGCCGCACCGGGGCAGGAAGCGCGCTTTGACTGGCCCGAGGGCCTCAGTGGCCCCGGACAGATGTCCTTCAACCGGGTAGGGCGGCTCGATGTTAAGGTGAACGCCCAGCGGCGCGGGGTCTGGTCCATGCCCTACCTCTGGCTCCGCTGGACATCGCGGCTTGGCCTCTTTGAATTCGTACCGCGCCTCGCGCTCGGGGCCGAAGTCCGCGTTGTCCCCAATATCCGCCTCGTGCAATCGGGCGCGCTGACGACGAAGGTGATCTCGCAGCTCTTCGGGCAAAAGGAGAACCGGGCCATTGGCGATGGTTCCGAATTCCATCAGCTGCGCGACTTCGTGCCCGGCATGGACGTCAAAAGCATCGACTGGAAGCGGTCGGCGCGCAAACGCGCCCTCGTCGCCAAGGAGCTTCGGGCCGAGCGGAACCACCACGTCATCCTCGCCATCGATAACGGCTTTCTGATGCGGGAAGAGATCGCCGGCATGCCTAAGATCGACCACGCGGTGACGGCCGCGCTCGCCGTCGCATGGGCTGCGAATGTGGGCGGCGATCTCGTGGGCCACTATGCCTACGACGTGCGCCCGCGCAGCTTTGCCAAACCAGAACCCGGCCGCGCCGCTTTCGTGCGGCTGCGTTCCTGGGCGGCCGAGCTCGACTATGTGAGCCGGGAGACGAACCACACCCTTGCCCTGACGGAGCTCAACGCCCGTACACCCAAGCGATCCCTCATCATCATCTTCACGGACTTCGTGGACACGACCTCTGCCGAGCTCATGCTCGAAAACATCGCGATCCTCGCCAAGCGGCACCTCATCCTCTTCGTGGCCATCCGCGACCCGGATCTTGAGGAGAAGATTGAAGAGGCGCCCGACGACATGAACGGGGTGGCGACGCTGGTGGCCGCGAACCAATCGCTCTCTGAACGGCGGCTCGTCCTCGAACGGCTCACCCGCCTCGGCGTGACGGTGATCGATGCGAAACCGGGTCAGGTAACGGGGCGCCTCATCTCCGCCTATCTCGACATCAAAGAGAGGGAGCTGATCTGATGGCTGACGACGCAACCCTCATGCGCTCCGCCCGCTTCCGCGCAGAGCGGGAGAAAGACTGGAAGAAGCTCGAAGACCTCGTGACCTTTGCCGAGGCCGGCGGCGTGCAATCGCTGAGTTTCGAGCAAAGCCGCGATCTGGCCGCGCTCTACCGACAGGCCACCACATCGCTCGCCATCGCGCGGGAGATCAGTCTCGACAAAGCGCTCCTCGCTTACCTCGAAGCGCTGGCCGCGCGGGCCTACCTTAGCGTCTACGCGCCTCAGGAACGGCTGGGGGGCCTCTTCACGCGCTTCTTTACCCATTCCGCTCCGCAGGCCATGCGCCGGTGTTGGCCGTTCTTGCTCGCAGGCTTTGCCTGCATGGGGCTGGGTTTTCTGGTGGGCTACCTTCTCTATCTCGAAAACTCGGAGTGGTTTTACGTCTTCATGCCGCCCGGTCTCGCCGGGGATCGCGGGCCCGATGCCTCAACCGAGTATCTTCTCAGTATCATCTATGACGACAGCCCCGAGGCCAGCGGGCTGGGCGTCTTTGCGAGTTTTCTGTTCTCGCACAATACGCGCATCGCGATCTTTATCTTCGGCCTCGGGGTCTTTGCCTGTGCGCCTGCGATCTTGCTGACCTTTTACAACGGCCTCGCCATTGGAGCGTTCTACGCTGTCCATGTGGAACGCGGCCTGGGCTGGGACATCGGCGGTTGGCTTTCTGTCCATGGCGTGACCGAGCTTTCGGCCATTTGCATCGCGTGTGGCGGTGGGCTGAGGCTCGGGTTCGCAGTCCTCTTCCCCGGCCAGAAGACGCGACGTGAGGCGCTCAGAATCGCCGGTCGGGATGCGGTGAAAATCGCGATCGTGGCGGCTCTGATGCTCCTTGCAGCGGCGCTTCTTGAAGGTTTTGCGCGCCAGCTGATCCAGGACATGACGACCCGCTACGTGGTGGGCTGGGGCATCGGCGCATTGTGGCTTTCGTGGTTCGTCTTCGCCGGGCGGAGCAAGTCATGACGGTGACAGACATGCCCACGACGCGCCGCGCCAAGCGCAAAGCCCGCCGTGCCGCGCGCCATGCCGAGGCGGCTCAGATTCTGCCACCTGAGGGCGTGCCGCTGAACCTGCCCATCGCGTCGGTGGGCGTCCGCCTAGGCGCGCAGATTGTGGACCTGTTAATCACCGTGGTCTGTGCCGCAGCCATAATCCTTCTTCTCGCGTTCAGCGGGATGCTGGGCGTGAACGGCTTCACGGCGCTAGCCTCGCTGCTCTTCTTCATCATCCGCGTTCCCTACTACGTCATCGCCGAGCTCATCTGGAACGGGCAGACGCTGGGCAAGAAGCTGATGAAGATCAAAGTCGTCAGCCATGATGGTGGCCCGCTCAGCGCCCATGCGCTGGTGCTTAGGAACCTGATGAAAGAGGCGGAGATCTTCTTGCCGGGGACGCTGCTCTTTTCCATTGGCAGCGGTGGTTTTCTGGGATGGATCAGCTTCGCTTGGGTGTTCATGGCCTTCGCGATCCCGCTGTCGAATGTGCACCGTCAGCGGTTGGGCGACATGCTTGCCGGGACCCATGTGGTGCACCTGCCGCAGCCCATGTTGCTGAAGGATCTGGCGCGCGATGTGCTGCGTCCGAGACCGACCAAGAAGGCCGCCTTCACGTTCCTGTCCCATCAGCTGGACCACTATGGCGCGTTTGAGCTGCAGACCCTCGAACAGCTTCTGCGGGCTCAAGACAAACGGATGGAGCAAGCCGCTTTCGAGCGTAATCGCGCCACCGTTGTTAGCATCGTCGAGAATATCCGCCGCAAGATCGGCTATGCGGATGCGATCAAACCGCACGAGGCTGTGGACTTCCTACGTGCCTTCTACAACGCTCAGCGGGCCCATCTTGAGCAGCGCCAGATCTTTGGCGAGCGTCGCCAAGACAAGCATTATAGCGGCTCGAATGACACGCAGGGCGGGCAAGGGTGAGGCTAAACTGACCTCTGAAAGAAAAATCTTGAAATGCGCGACGGCCAAACGGCACGTTGTGCGCACGCGCCACGCAGGTTTTTCAACGAGAGCGCGAACCAAAAGAGCCGTAATATGGGAACAGGAGCAAAATCATGACTGACACGTCTTCCGCTATGCCAAAGGCGCCACTGGGCGTTGGCAAAATCATTTCCGAGTCCTTCTCAATCCTTTTCAGCAATTTCGTTAAGGTGTTGATCCTGGGCTTTCTCGCCACGTTTGCTGGTTTCCTTGTGAACGGACTGATCTCTGGTTTCGATGCCGCCGCAGGTATTCCGGACCCGACCTCTGCAGGCGACGCCACTCAGATGGCGGCCGGATCGATCGTGAGCGTGATTGTCAATGTTTTGAGCTATGCGCTCGTCACGGCGATGCTCATCCAGCTGGCCTATGACGCCAAGCTTGGCCGCAAAGGAAGCATTGGCGACTACATCTCCGGAGCGCTTCCGGCGCTCTTCCCGATCGTCGTGTTGTCGATCGTCGTGTCGATCCTGTCCGGTATTGGCGCGCTCGCCCTGATCATCGGTGCGTTATGGGTCTACGCGGTCTTCTACGTCTTCGCACCCGCCGCTGTGATCGAAGGCACGGGCTTTGGCTCGCTGGGCCGCAGCGCAGGCCTCACCAAGGAATACCGCTGGCCGATCGTTGGCCTCTTCTTGGTGATGTTTATCATCGTCTTCATCTTGCAGCTGGTGGTGGGTGGCGCGATTGCCGCTGTCTTGTTTGCATCTGTTGACACGCTTACGACGTTAGAGAACGGCATTTCCACCGGTTCCATAATCATCTTCGGTCTCATCGTTTCGCTGATCTACGGCCTGGCTTACGGCCTTTCGGGCATCGCAGTGGCGCTCGTCTACGCGCGCCTGCGGGAAATCAAGGAAGGCGTTGCCGTGGATCAGATCGCGTCCGTCTTCGAATAAGGTCGCGACTTAAGACAAAGACAGCCGTCCGTGCACCCCACGGGCGGCGGTTTTGCATTTGGAGATCAGTAGGTGGCGCGGCCACCCGACAGGTCGAAGACCGCGCCCGTCGTAAAGCTGTTCTCGGCCGAACACATCCAACCGATCATCTCGGCGGCTTCCTCCACCTGCAGGAAACGCTCCCGCGGGATTTTGGAGAGCATGTAGCCAATGTGCTCCTCGCTCATCTGATCAAAGATGCGCGTCTTGGCGGCAGCTGGCGTCACGCAGTTCACCGCAATGTCGAACTTCGCGCATTCCTTGCCTGCTGATTTCGTCAGCGCCATCACGCCCGCCTTCGAGGCCGAATAGGCGGAGGCGTTGGGGTTCCCCTCCTTGCCTGCCACTGAGGCGATCAGCACCACGCGCCCATGGTTGCGCGCCTTCATGCCCGGCAGCACCGCGCGCAGAAGGTTGAAGGAGCCTGTCAGGTTCACCTCGATGATCTGGCCCCAATCGGCCAGAGGATAGTCCTCGATCAGCTCATTGGGTCCGGCGATCCCGGCGGAGTTCACCACCTGTGTGATCGGGCCAAGTTTGGCCTCTGTCTCAGCCACGGCAGCCTTCACAGCGGCGGGGTCGGCAATATCGACCTCGAGCCCAAGCGCCCCCTCGATCCCGGCAGCGTCGAGCGCGGCGCGGTCCATGTCCCAAAGTGCGATCTTGCTGCCTTGGCGGCTGAGCTTTTGCGCGCAGGCGAGGCCGATGCCCTGCGCCCCGCCGGTGACCACGGCCACATTGGTTTGGTCTGTCATGATGCTGATCCTCCCTCACCCGTCATTAGATCGGTTTTGTCTGGAAGAGCCACACTTTCAGCCCGCCATGGGCGATCGGCGGCCCCTTAGCGCCGAAGGGCAGGCCCGTGGCGCGGGCGAGGCTCTCTTCGCTGGTGACGACGCCTACTTTCCAGCCTTTGAACCCGTCTTTAAGCCGCGCGCCGAGTGTCTCATAAAGCCCCGTCAGTGCTTTGGGCGATCCAATCCGCGCCCCGTAGGGCGGGTTGCAGAGGACGAGGCCCGGGGGCCCATCAGGCGCGGTGAGCTCCGCCACCGGTTGGCAGGAAAAATCGCAGGCTACACCCGCGCGGGCGGCGTTCTGCATGGCGCTGCGGATCGCGCCTTGGTCTTTGTCATAGCCGATGAAGCGGCCCGGCGTGGGTTCGCCAAGGGCGCTGCCCAAAATGGAGTATTGCGCGGGGTTGAAACTCGGCAGTCTCTCAAACGCGAAGCTGCGGGAGCGTCCGGGGATTAGGCCGGCAGAGATCTCGGCGGCCTCGATGGGGATCGTGCCCGACCCGCAGAACGGGTCGACAACAGTCGTGCCAGGCTTCCAACCGCAGCGGCGCAGGAAAAGGGCGGCCATCGTCTCCCGCAGGGGGGCCTTACTGACCGCCTCTTTGTGCCCGCGTTTGTGCAACGGCGCGCCAGAGGTGTCCGCGCTAATCCCACAGACGTCATGATCGATACGAATTTTCAGCGTGAGGTCTGCGGTGGGCACGACAGGGATCTGCGCGCTTCGCAGCGCGCGTTCGATCTTTTGCGCAGCCGCCCCCGCATGGTTCACCCGCGACTTCCGGCAGGTGATATCGAGGCGTACAGGTTCGCGCGGGGCGAGGTGATCCAGCCAGTGGAACGTCCGTGCCTCTGCCTCCAGCTGCCCCAACCCCTTCGCTTTGAAACTGCCAAGACGGACGAGTACGCGGGAGGCGCCGCGGAGCTCCCGATTAGCGCGCCAGACCTCCGCCCAGTCGCCGGTAATCTCCACCCCGCCGCGCACTTGCTTTGCGCCTGCAAACCCGCGCTCCACCGCCTCAGAGGTCAGCACATCTTCGAGCCCCGGGAGGCCGACGAGAAAGATGTCGAGATCAGGCATCAGCAGCGGCCCGCGTCACCTGGTGGCCCAAAGAGACGGTGCCAAAGGAGGCGCCCACTTGCGAGATGTCGGGCAGCGGGCGTGTTTTTGGGCGGCAGTTCATGGGCGGACCTTAGGCGCCTCGAGCCCCGCCCGCAAACAGCTCGACACCGGCGGAAGCCCGGGGGAAGATGCTCCATCTGGCCGGAATGCTTGACACAAAGCCCGCTCGGGTACACGTGACGAACACTCAACCGAGGTGCGCCATGACGATTTCCCTATACAAACGCGATCTGCCTGACGGGCTCGACCTTGGCCCAGTGGTGGCGATCGATTGCGAGACAATGGGTCTGAACCCTCACCGCGACAGGCTTTGCCTCGTGCAGATGTCGGGCGGCGACGGGAATGCGCATCTCGTGCAGGTGGAGAAAGGTCAGACCGAGGCGCCGAACCTCGCAGCCATGCTGCGCGACCCCACGGTGCTGAAGCTCTTTCACTTTGGGCGCTTCGATATCGCGGCAATGTTCAACACGTTCGGGGCGCTCGCAGCACCTGTCTATTGCACCAAGATCGCCAGCCGCCTCGTGCGCACCTACACTGATCGGCACGGTCTCAAGAACCTCACGCAGGAGCTCATCGGCGTCGATATCTCCAAGCAACAGCAGATGTCTGACTGGGGCGCGGAGGAGTTGAGCCCCGCCCAGATGGAATACGCGGCCTCTGACGTGCTCTACCTGCACCGGCTGCGCGAGGCGCTGGACGAGCGGCTTAAGCGCGAGGGCAGGACGCAGGTCGCGCAGGCGTGTTTCGACTTCCTGCCGATGCGTGCCAAGCTTGACCTCATGGGCTGGCCCGAAACCGATATCTTCGCGCATTCCTGATGACGCGAGAGGACTTCCTTGAAACCGCTCGACGGGTGATCCGCATCGAAGGCGCGGCGCTTGGTTCGTTGGCCAATGCGCTTGATGACCAGTTTGGCGTGGCTGTTGAAACGATCCTTGAAACCAAGGGCCGGGTCGTCGTCTGCGGCATGGGCAAAAGCGGGCATATCGCGCGTAAGATCGCTGCGACCTTCGCCTCCACTGGCACGCCCGCGCAATTCGTCCACCCCGCGGAGGCTTCCCACGGGGATCTCGGCATGATGGCCGTAGGCGACGTGGCCCTTGTCTTGTCGAACAGCGGGGAGACGCCAGAGCTCGCCGACGTGGTGGCTCACACGCGCCGCTTTTCGATCCCGCTGATTGGCGTGGCCTCGAACCCGAATTCGTCGCTGATCCGCCAGTCGGACGTGCAGCTGATCCTGCCCAAGGTCGAAGAGGCCTGCGGGACGGGGAACGTTCCCACCTCTACCACCACCATGACGCTCGCGCTGGGTGATGCGCTAGCTGTGGCACTGATGGAGCATCGCCAGTTCACCCCCGCCAACTTTCGGGAGTTTCATCCCGGTGGCAAACTGGGCGCTGCGCTCTCCCGCGTGGTGGACTTGATGCACAAAGGCGATGCGCTGCCGCTGGTGGCGTCGGACACGCCCATGGGCGAGGCGCTGCTGATGATCTCGCAAAAAGGCTTTGGCGTGGTGGGCATCACCGACGACGCGGGCAAGCTGGCCGGGATCGTCACCGACGGTGACCTTCGCCGGCACATGGACGGGCTCCTGAGCCTGACGGCGGGCGAAGTGATGACGAAGGCGCCTGAAACGATTGAAGCGGGTGACCTGGCCGAGGCCGCGCTTGGTCAGATGAACGCGCGCAAGATCACTTGCCTCTTTGTGACTGAAGATAAACGCCCGGTGGGTCTTATCCACATCCACGACTGCCTGCGCGTGGGGCTTGGCTGATGGCAGCGCGGGCCGATGGGTATACACGCGCGGTCAACACGCTCAAAGTGCTGCTGCCGATCGGCGCGCTTGGCCTTTTGTCGACGCTCTTCCTGTTCTCGGGCGAGATCGATCCGAGCCAGTCAATTCCCTACGCGGAACTCAATGTCGAACAGCTCGCCCGCGAACAGCGTGTGACGGCGCCCTACTTTTCGGGTGTGACCGAAGATGGCGTGGCCGTGACGCTGACGGGCGACGCCGTGGTGCCGGGGATCGAAGATTCCTCGCAACTGGCCATCACGGAGCTCATCGCGAATATCCAAACCCCTTCAGCGCTTCTGGTAACGGCGCGCGCCCCGGCGGCGGCACTCGACACTTCGCTGGGAACGGTCCTCTTGACTGGCGGGGCCAAGGTGCAGAGCTCTGAAGGGCTGCGCATCGTTACGGATGCGCTGAAAGTCGACGTCAACGAAGGCACTATGCAGACGCTTGGCCCAATCGAGGCCGAGGGCCCCTTCGGAAACCTGAACGCAGACGTTATGCAGATGACGAGATCTGCCCCTGACGCTCCGCACAGGATCGCTTTTGAAGGAAACGTTAAACTGGTGTACAGGGAACAGACCGAGTGAGAGGCGACATGATGGTGCTGAGAGTTTTGTGTGTATGTCTGGCGTGGATCCCGGCCTGGGTTTCAGCGCAGGGACTGCAGGTTGCATTCGACGGCTTTGATCAGGACGCCTCGCTCCCTGTGGAGATCGCAGCGGATTCCATGGCCATCAATCAAGAAGACGGATCGGCAACGCTCACGGGCAATGTCGTGATCGGACAGGGCGACCTTCGGCTCGCTGCGCCTTCTGTTGTGGTGAACTACACAGCCGATGGCGGGATCGGTCAGATCGTTGCCGAAGGCGGCGTGACCGTGGTCACCCCGGCCGAAGAAGTTGAAGCACAGCGCGCGGTCTATGACCTCGCTGGTGACTCTATGGTGCTGACCGGAGACGTGCTCTTGAGCCAAGGCCGCAGCGCCGTGTCGTCCGAGACCATGCGCGTGAATTTGGCCACTGGGCAGGCTCTGCTCGAAGGTCGTGTGCGGACAGTATTGCAGCCAACCGAATGAAACCCGAACTCGTCATCAAAGACGGAGGCGCCGGCCTCGCCGTCACCAACCTGCGCAAGAGCTATCGCAAGCGCATGGTCATCCGTGACGTCAGCCTGCATCTGAACCGGGGGGAGGTCGTGGCGCTGCTGGGGCCGAACGGGTCCGGTAAGACAACCTGCTTTTATGCGATCGCTGGCTTGGTGGATGCCGAGGCGGGTCAAGTGATGGTCGATGGCCGCGATGTGTCGGCCCTGCCCATGTACCGGCGCGCGAACGAAGGTATCGGCTACCTCCCGCAGGAGATGTCCATCTTCCGGGGCATGAATGTCGAGGACAATATCCTCTCCATCCTCGAGATCGCCCAACGCAACAAGCGCAAGCGCTACCGCCGCTTGGAAGAGCTTCTGACAGAGTTCTCGATCGAACACCTGCGCCGCGCTCCCGCGCTGGCTCTGTCGGGTGGTGAAAGGCGCCGTGTTGAGATCGCGCGCTGCCTTGCCGCGAACCCCAAGTACCTTTTGCTGGACGAGCCGTTTGCCGGCGTCGATCCGATCGCTGTGGGCGAAATCCGCACGCTCGTCGAAGACCTCAAGAGCCGCGGGCTGGGCGTCCTGATTACCGATCACAACGTGCAAGAGACGCTCGGCATCGTGGACCGTGCCTACATCCTCCACGACGGCAAAGTGCTGATGTCCGGCACCACAAAAGAGATCGTGGAAGACGAAAACGTGCGCCGCGTCTATCTCGGCAACAACTTCCGTTTCACCTGAAAAAGCAGCCTTTGAGGCCTTTTCCGACGCTGCTCGCCCGGCTCGGTTAACAGATTGTTAAGGCTCTTTTCATTGACAGAAAGGGGCCTTCGTCCCCACATTGATGGTATGCAAGGCTTCTTCGGCAGTCTCAACCCAACGATAGCCCCTTTATCAAGGGCGCTCCCGTTCAGCCGAAACACAAGCATTTCAATATAGGGCAGGAACCGGGCCACCGGCCCCGTTGTTTTGCCCGCCCCAAACAGAAAGAGAGGCTCCATGCGCTACCAGATCACCGGCAAACAGATCGACATCGGCACCGCACTCCAAACTCACGTGGAGGATTCTCTTTCAGAGACCTTGAGCAAATATGCAGGGCGCCCCACCGATGCCACGGTGATCTTTTCCAAGTCGGCGCACGAACATGTGTGCGAGGTCATCGTTCACCTGTCCACCGGCCTCACGGTGCAGGCCAAGGGCCATGCCACTGAAATCTATGCAGCTTTTGACGCCGCGCAGGAGAAAATGGACAAACAACTCAGACGGTATAAGCGCCGTTTGAAGGACCACCATAAGGAGCGCGCGCAACCAGTTGAACTCATGGGCGGCGCCTCGTATATCCTCGCCGCAAGCGAAGACTCGGAAGATGCGGAACCTGAAACGCTCCAACCGATCATCGTCGCAGAGATGGAGACGAAGATTCCTTCGCTCTCGGTCGGGGAAGCGGTGATGCAGATGGAGCTGGCGGGATCGCCTGTTTTGGTCTTCACTAATGAAACGGGCGGACGGACAAACGTCGTCTACCGCCGCGAGGATGGCAATATCGGCTGGATTGATCCCGCACAGATGGGTTGATCCACCGGCTCAGAGACGGACGCGGACATGGAGCTTACCAGCATCCTCAGGCTTGAGGCCGTTAAGGTATTGGCGGCCACGACCTCCAAGAAGCGGCTATTCCACGATGCGACGAGCATGGTGGAAGCCGCCTATGACGTCGATTTGCCCAGTGCGGTCGAAAAGCTGCTGGAGCGCGAGAACCTGGGTCCCACAGCTGTGGGCAAGGGCGTGGCGCTGCCACACGCGCGCCTTCCTCAGATCGAGTCGGTGATCGGTGCCTTTGTGCGCCTCGAGAAGCCGCTGGAATTCGAGGCTGTCGACAAGCAGCCCGTGGACCTCGCCTTCTTCCTCTTCGCGCCCGAAGATGCGGGCGTGGAGCACCTGAAAGCGCTGGCGCTTGTCGCACGCACGCTGCGCGACGATTCAGTTTGCGAGAAGCTGCGGTCGAACCGTAGCCCGGCCGCCATTCACGGCATCTTTAGCCAGCTGCCGACGACCGCTGCCGCCTAAACACCGCCTTAGCCGGGGACTTTAAAGGTCAGGTTCGCCCACATGGAATGCCAGGCGGCATCTCCTTCGGCTTCTTCCAGCACGACCGCGTCCACCATGAACTCCCAACCCGCGGCGACCGAGATGACGGACACGCCGTTCTCGTCGGTGCGGGTCAGCTTGACGAGGACTTGGCCGTCCGGGCCTTTCGCGTAGGTTTCCACCTGAGCGTTCACCCGCGGCTCTCCGTGCAGAAGAACGCGCACCGGCAGGCCCTCGCTCACATCGTCGGTGTAAGGGTTGGCCAGCGCCACGATCTCGGTATCCATGCCCACAGGCGCATCCGCCCCCGCGCCGTCGCCTACGGCGATCAGAGATTTGGCATAGCGCCGGTACGTCTCCACAAAACCCTCGCTCGGCAGGCCACGCGCTTCATGGCGCTCCGGGAAGCCTTCGAAGGCCTTGTGCTCCACGAAGTTCATGAACTTCTCCATGGAGTTGTACGTCAGGCGGCTGTCGCGCGTTTCGTAGACCACGACATTGAGGCCCTCAGGCAGGGGCGTCTCCAGAACCGGGCGGTCGCCAAGGACCGCGCCCGGATCGAGCACCTCTCCGCCCGAGACGATATCAAACCGCTCGGTGTTGCGGGTCAGGTAGGGATGGGCATTTCCCTTGAAGCTCTCACCCACCCTGATATTCGCTACGACGGGGGCACCGGTAGCGACCTGATAATCCGGGGCCGAAATCCAGAACTCATGAGCAGCCAACGGATTTGCGGCGGCGACGAAAGCAAGGATGAGGAAACGCATGGCTACTCCTGAACAGCTTCTGACCAAGGTCTTCCGATTGGTGGCGATGTCAATGGTGGCCTTGGTCACCATGCTGTGGGCAGTTAGCGCGTCCGCGCACGAGACACAGCCCTCCATCGCCAATGTCGCAGTGGGCGACCGGCTTTTTGAGGGCGATCTGACATTCAATGCCGAGGCGCTGCTCGCGGGGATCGACCTGGGTGTCTACTCCGACACCAACGACGCGCCACAAGCTGAGGAATATGACCGCCTCCGAGCGCTGCCGGGGGATCAGCTGCAGGAAATGATCAACGCGGAGTGGCCGCGCATCCGCGAGAGCTTTCAAAGCGAGGGTATGGGCGAGCTGGAGCTCAATGGCGTCGAGGTCAGCGTTCAGGAGAACTTGGAACTGACCCGCCAGACGGCAATCTTCCTTTCCGCGCCCGTCGAGGCCGATGCCGAAGGCGTCCGCATCGGTTGGGCGGCTGAGAACGGCACGCTGATCCTGCGCCAATCCCGCGAGGGGGAGACCTATGCAGCCCTCCTGCAGGACGGCGAAGTTTCCGAGCTTTTGCCCAAGACGGGCGTCGTCGATGAAACCGCGGGCGAGGCCTTCTGGCGCTTCCTCGTGGCGGGGTTCGAGCACATCATCCCTCTCGGCGTTGACCATATCCTCTTTGTTCTGGGCCTCTTCTTCTTCGCGCTTAAATGGTCGCCGATCCTATGGCAGGTGACGGCCTTTACTGTGGCCCATACCGTGACGCTCGCGCTCGCGACGCTGGGGATCATCAACATCCCCGATGAATGGATGTGGCTCGTTGAGGCGATCATTGCGCTGTCCATCACATGGGTCGCGATCGAGAACATTCTGCAGCCCCGCATGGGCTGGCTGCGCCCGGCGATCGTCTTTGTCTTTGGCCTTCTGCACGGATTGGGCTTTGCCAGCGTGCTCAGCGATTTCGGCCTCTCGCAGGGGCAGTTTGTCGTCTCCCTCATCGCCTTCAACGTGGGTGTCGAAATCGGCCAGCTCACCGTCATCCTCAGCGCCTTCGTGCTGATAATGGTGGCCGTCTGGGCCGCGCGCGTTGGGCGCCTCGATGATCCGGAGGAGGCCATGGTCCGCGACCTGCCGGAGATGTACCGCGCCAACGCCATCGTGGGCTCCATCCTCATCGGCCTCGTCGGCGCCTATTGGTTCGTGGAGAGAGCGTTCTTCTGATGACATCCCAAGCATCGCGGTGGACGACATGAGCCAGTTTCGGGGCCCCGCCCTCGGCGCCGCACTCATCTCGGGTGCGATGCTGATCTTCACGGTGATGTCTGGCTTCATCAAAGCCGCTGACGTGCCCGCAGGGCAAGCGGTGTTCTTCCGCTCCTTCTTTGCGATCCCCGTGATCTTTGCCTGGCTCTGGCGCACGGGGCATTTGCACGACGGGCTCAAAACCGTGCGCTGGCAAAGCCACGTCCTGCGCGGTGTGGTCGGCACGTCTGCCATGGGTCTCGGCTTCGCAGGGCTCCTCTATCTGCCTCTGCCCGAGGTAACGGCGATCCGCTTTGCGACGCCGATCATCCTCGTTGTGCTGGCCGCTTTGATGCTCGGGGAGCGGTTCCGCTTCTTCCGCCTTGGTGCGGTTCTTATGGGCCTTGTTGGCGTGATGATCATTATCTGGCCGCGCCTCGGTGGCTCGGTGAGTGATGCCGCCACGCTGGGGGCGATCCTGACGCTCGGCTCAGCGGCCCTTGCGGCCCTCGCGCAGGTGTTCGTGAAAGGCATGGCGGGGCGCGAAAGCACCTCGGCGATCGTCTTCTACTTCTCGCTGACGGCCACGCTGTTGGGCCTCTCAACACTGCCCTTTGGCTGGGTCTGGCCCACGGCGGAGCAGGCGGCCTACCTCATCGGTGCGGGTCTCATTGGCGGGATCGGCCAGATCCTCCTGACCTCGAGCTACCGCTTTGCGGATGCAAGCGCGCTTGCGCCATTCACCTATTCGGCGATGGTCTGGGCATTGCTTGTCGGCTGGATCTGGTTTGCGGAGGTGCCCACGGCGCAGATGCTCTTGGGCTCGCTCATTGTGATCGCGGCGGGCTCCCTCATCGTGTGGCGCGAACGCCAGCTCGGTAAAGATGAAACCGCCCGCCGCAAGGTTCGGGCGAAGGGCCTGCAATAGGCCCTTCTTGCCTTAAGCGCGGACGAGTGCCTCGTAGTCTTCGGCCACGCCTTTGGTCAGCGCGCCCACTTCGAAGTTGTAGTCACCGATCTGGCCCACAGGGGTCACCTCGGCAGCTGTGCCGGTCAGCCAGCACTGCTCAAAGCTCTCAAGCTCAGACGGCATGATGACCCGCTCGCTCACCTTGATCTGACGCTCCTTGAGGCGGCGGATGATCGTCTGGCGCGTGATGCCGTTTAGGAAGACATCTGCCGTGGGCGTGTGCACTTCGCCGTCTTTGACGAAGAAGATGTTGGCGCCGGTGCATTCGGCCACGTAGCCGCGGTAATCCATGAAGAGCGCGTCGGAGCAGCCCTTGGCCTCGGCCGCGTGCTTCGACGTCGTGCAGATCATGTAGAGGCCGGCGGCCTTTGCGTGCACGGGGATCGTCTCGGGCGAGGGGCGCTTCCACTTGGCGATGTCGATCTTGGCGCCTTTGTACTTGGCGTCACCGTAGTAAGAGCCCCATTCCCACGCGGCGATGGCCACATTGACGGGGTTCTTGGCGGACGCGACACCCATGTCTTCACCCGCGCCGCGCCATGCAACGGCGCGCACATAGGCGTCCGAGAGGCCGTTCACCTGCAGCACTTCGGCCTTTGCGGCTTCGAGCTCGTCCACCGTGTAGGGGATCTCGAAGTCCAGCTCGCGGGACGAGAAGTGGAGCCGCTCAGAGTGTTTGCGGCTTTCAAAGATTTTGCCGCCATACGCGCGTTCGCCCTCGAACACCGAGGAAGCGTAGTGCAGCGCGTGGGTCAGAATGTGCACATTGGCTTGGCGCCAATCTACCATTTGACCGTTCATCCAGATCTTGCCGTCGCGATCATCATATGCGCCTGCCATCGGGGCCTCCTCCTGCGCCTGATATTTGCATTAATTGCGCAATAATGTCCGCATCGGACACAATATTGCTGAATTTCAAGGAATCGCTATCAATCCCGCCTTGGAATGTCAACAAGGCTGACGTATTCTGCTGAAAACGTGAGCGAGCTAAGAAAGCAGTACCCGTGTCTACCGACGAAAAGCTGATGAAAGGCATCGAGGCGATGTTCTTTGCCTATCGAGGCTTTACCCAAGATCCCGACCGAATTCTTGCCCAACACGGCTACGGTAGAGCGCATCACCGTGCAATCCATTTCATTCATCGCTGGCCGGGAACCACGGTGTCGAACCTGTTGTCGATCCTCGGTGTGACGAAGCAATCACTGAACCGCGTGTTGCGCGCTTTGATCGAGGACGGTCTGGTTGAGAGCGCCAAGGGCACGGTCGACAAGCGCGAGCGGCATCTGACGCTGACGGAGGCTGGATCTGCTCTGGAGGCTGAGCTGAGTGAGGCGCAATCGGCGCGGGTTCAGGCGGCCTATGCCAGCGCTGGCCCCGAGGCGGTGGCAGGTTTCGAACTTGTGCTTGAAGCGATGATGGACCGAGACCTCTTCGGCCATTATAAACGGCTGGGAGACGATCGCGGTACGGACAGGGGAGAGACGTGATGGAACTCGATCCGCACCTGCTTATCGTCGATGATGACGAACGCATCCGGACGCTTCTGCAGAAATACTTGATGCGCCACGGCTTTCTCGTGAGTGCCGCGCGCGACGCCGCCCATGCGCGCCGTGTATTAAGCGGGCTCGATTTCGATCTGATCGTGCTTGATGTGATGATGCCCGGTGAAGATGGGATGGCGCTGACGAAGAGCCTTCGGGAAGAGCGCGAGACGCCGATCCTTCTGCTCACTGCCAAGTCTGAGACCGGTGACCGGATCGAGGGTTTGACGGCGGGCGCCGATGATTACCTTGCCAAGCCCTTTGAGCCGCAGGAGCTTCTTCTCAGGATCAATGCGATCCTGCGCCGTGTGCCGAAGGAAGAAACCGAGAATGCGGTGCCCAAGGTGCTGCATCTGGGTACGCTGCGCTACGACGTCGAGAAGTCCGAGATGTGGCAGGGCGATGCGCGTATTCGCCTGACCTCGACCGAGGTGCAGTTGATGCGGATATTCTCGTCTCGTCCGGGTGAGCCGATCGGCCGGGGTGAGCTCGTCGAAGAGCTGGGCCGCGACGGAGGCCAGAGCCAAGAGCGCGCGGTGGACGTTCAGATCACGCGCCTTCGCCGCAAGGTGGAAGCCGATCCCAAGCAGCCGCGCTATCTGCAGACAGTGCGCGGCGCCGGCTATATGCTCCAGCCAGACTGAGGCGCGTTTCTTAGGGCAGGGTCCGCCCGCCTCCCTCCTGCGCGTTTCACGCTTGGACCTGAGGGGGCGCCGCTTCGCGGCGTAGGTCTCGGGTTCGTGTATATAAAGCGCAAGGCAACTGGTTGACCCTTGGCGGGCAGAGGCAGACACTGGCGACGCTTCTTTTGACTTAGGTGATCGCCATGACGCGCTTTTCTTCATTTATCCCTCTTATCGCTGGCAGCCTTCTGGCTACGCCCGCTTTCGCTGAATTGTCCGCTGAAGAAGCCTGGCAGATCTATCAGGATGCCAACGCTGACGCCGGTGAATTCAGCTTTGAAAGCGCCGATGTGAGCCGCAACAGGGTGACCGTAACGGGGGCCATGCTTGTTCTTGGAGATGACCTCAACACCATCGTTGTCGAGCTTGGCACCATGGTCTTCGCCGAAGCTGCAGGCGGTGTGGGTCTGACCCTCGCCCCGCGGATCCCGCTTCAAATGGAATTCGACGTCGAGGGTGACAATGCTGAGGTCACTGCCGCGATCCTCCTCGATGGGGCCGACATCGTTCTGAGTGGTTCGGCCGAAGAAATGGTGCAGACCTATTCCTTCGCGCAGATGGAGTTCGTGATCGAAGCCATCGAGGACATGCCGGAAGACACCACCTTCGATATATCGGCTACGCTGACGGACTTGAGCGGGCAGACCACGTTGGCTGGAACGGACACCCGCGCGGCGGCCTTCACCGCCCAGTCCGAGAGCTTGGTCTACGATGTCTCCGCCATCAGCCCGCAGGATGGAAACATCTCCATGGATGCCACGTTGGCCGGGATTGCGGTGGAAGGTACCACGAACTTCCCGGCGGGTTTTGCTGCGATGCAGGCGGGCACTCTCTTCCAGAACCCGGATTACGCGCTTGATGCCACGCTCTCTTCCCAGTCGCTTTCGCTATCTGCGCAGGTCTCTGACGCGTCCGGCGACGGTACGTTTGAGGTTGTTGCCGGACCGGGGACCGTTGCGATGGACATCGCCAACGGGGCGGTGGCCTATGACGGCGGCCTTGAAGCGCTTGAGGTATCGACCGTTGTTCCTGATTTGCCGCTTCCGGTGAACGTGAACCTTGCGCGGTATGGCTATAGGGTCTCAATGCCGATGGTGCCCACGGATGAAGTGCGCCCCATGGCTTTCGGGATCGATCTGATCGGGCTCGAGATTGATGACTTCCTCTGGAACCTGTTCGATCCGGGCACGGTGCTGCCGCGCGAACCTGCTGATCTGACCTTCCTTGCAAACCTGACCGGACGCTGGCTCGTGGACATAACCGATCCCGACGCGCCCATGCAGGCGATGATGGCGGGCGACTCCATCTTTGAAGTTGAATCGGCCGACATCTCCAACCTGCGCCTTTCGGCAGCCGGGAGCGAGCTCACCGGTAAAGGCGCCTTCACCTTCGACAACAATGACCTCTTCACCTTTGACGGGATGCCCGCGCCTGACGGTGGCGTGGATCTTAAGCTCGTGGGCGGCAATGGCCTGATCGACAAGCTGGTTCAGATGGGCCTCCTCCCACAGGAGCAAGCCATGGGCGCCCGCATGATGCTGGGCCTCTTTGCCGTTCCGGGCGAGGGCGAAGATACTCTTACGTCTCGCATCGATGTGAAGCCTGACGGTCAGGTTCTCGCGAACGGCCAGCGCATCCGTTAACGCGTGCACCTTGGCAATCGGCGGGCGGCGGATTACCTGCTGCCGCACGCCTCATGTTCAAGGAGCCGCTCATGACCCCGCTTTCCGACCTCGCCGAACGCACTCTCAGCGAAGCCAAGCGCGCGGGCGCTGATGCCGCGGACGTGCTGGCTGTCACCGGAACCTCGGTCTCGATCGATGTTCGTGGCGGTGCGCTAGAGGAAGCGACGCGCGAAGAGGGCACGGACATTTCGCTCCGCGTCCTCATTGGCCAGCGCCAAGCGTTGGTCTCGATTTCGGACACGTCGCCGGATGCGCTCCAGGAAATGGCCGACCGCGCCGTCGCCATGGCTCGCGAGGCGCCGGAGGATGAAAGCCTGGGCCTGGCAGAGCCTGGGCAGATGGCTGAGGGTCTCGATGCGGCCACGCTTGATCTGAGCGACCCGGCGGCGGAGCCTGACCCGGCGCGTCTGCAGGAGATGGCGCGCGCCGCCGAAGCAGCAGCCCTTGCCGTGGAGGGCGTGAGCCAAACCCAAGGCGCCGGCGCCGGGTATTCACAGCGCGATATCGTGCTCGCCGGGACCAATGGCCTCGAGATGCGTACCGCACGCACGGGTTCCAGCCTGTCGTGCGTCGCCATCAGTGGCGAAGGCACCGGGATGGAGCGGGACTATGACGGCGACAGCCGTGTCTACCTCGCAGACCTGCGCAGCGCCGAAGAGATCGGGCGCACCGCCGGCGAACGCTGCGTCGCCCGTGCAGGCGCCAAGAAGCCCCCGACCGGGTCTTTCCCCGTCCTCTTTGACGAGCGCGTGGCATCGAGCCTCGTTGGGCACGTCCTGCAAGCAATCAACGGCAGCTCTGTGGCACGCGGGGCCTCTTGGCTGCGCGACGCCGAAGGCGAGCAGGTGCTGCCCAAGGGGATGCATCTGATCGAAGACCCGCTGCGGTCAAGAATGCTGTCCTCGCGGATCATGGATGCTGAGGGGCTGGCCACTGCTAGACGCAACTGGATCGAAGATGGTGTGCTGACGGGCTATGTCTGTGACCTTGGCACGGCGCGCAAACTGGGCCGTGAGAGCACCGGCAACGCGTCGCGGGGGATCGGCTCCGGGCCTTCGCCGTCGACGTCCAACATCGAACTTACTCAGGGTGAGAAATCGCGCGACGATCTGGTAAAGGAGATGGGCACGGGCCTCCTCATCACCTCGATGATCGGGCAGACGATTAACCCCAACACGGGCGACTATTCGCGCGGCGCGGCGGGCTTTTGGGTCGAAAATGGTGAGATCACCTATGCTGTCAACGAATGCACCGTCGCAGGTAACCTGCGCGACATGCTGGCCACCATCGTGCCCGCAAACGACGCTCGCATATGGACTGGCCGCATCATCCCCTCTCTCCTCGTAGACGGGTTGACCCTTGCAGGAGCCTAAGAGCGACCTTCCGCTTCTACTGGATGCCGCCGAGGAGGCGGGCGCCATTGCGCTGTCCCACTTCCAGCGCGATCCGGAGACGTGGGACAAGGGCGGTGGCGCGGGCCCGGTGACCGAAGCTGACCTCGCTGTCGACGCCATGCTCCGTCGCGACCTTCTGGCTGCGCGTCCTTACGGTTGGCTCTCGGAAGAGACCGAAGACGACCCCGCGCGCCTGTCGGCTGCGCGTCTTTTCATCGTTGATCCCATCGATGGCACGCGCGCCTTTATCAGTGGGTCAAAGACATGGGCGATCTCCATTGCCGTCGTCGAAAAGGGGGAGCCGGTGGCCGCTGTTGTCCACCTGCCTGCGCACGGGCGCACCTTTGCTGCCGCCAAGGGGGAAGGGGCCACGCTCAACGGTGAAAAGCTCACCGCGTCGAACGTGGGGCCGGGCGCCGAAACGATTTTGTCGGCCAAGGTGAACTTCTCTCCGAAGTTTTGGCGTGATGTGCCGCCGAAGCCCGAGTTGGCGTTCCGGTCGTCGCTCGCCTACCGGCTGGCGACCATTGCCCAAGGCCGGTTTGACGCGATGCTCACGCTGCGCTCGACATGGGAATGGGACGTCGCCGCCGGTACGCTTTTGGCCCAAGAGGCAGGCGCCCGCGTTGTGACCTCGGAGGGTGAAGCGCCCCTCTTCAATTCGCCCTCGGCCGCGCTTCCCGGCATCCTCGCTGGCGCGCCGTCGCTGATCGAACATTACCTCGCCCATGGGCCACGCTTGCCCGCTGACTAAGCCGCGCTTAGGGTGCGGGACAAACGACGACAGCAAAGGCCCGCAGCAATGACCCAACGCCTGCATCTTGTTTTCGGGGGCGAGCTCATCGACCCGACAAAGAACGTGTTCAAGGATGTCGATGACATCCACATCGTCGGCATCTTCCCGAATTACGCCGCCGCCTATGACGCCTGGAAGGCCGAGGCGCAGCGCACCGTCGATAACGCGCACATGCGCTACTACATCGCCCATCTCCACAAACTGCGCGATGAGGAGGCTCCGGCCTCCCCCACCGAAGAATTGGGCAACTGAGGCGCCCCGGTGTCCGAGGACGACGCCCCTCTGATCTGGTTTCACGTCCCCAACGAGAGCCGTCTGACAGCCGTTGAACAGCTGGCCGATCGCTTGAGCTCGGAGCTCCCAGACATTCGCGTCCTCATCACTGTGACCACGCTTCCCGCGCAGACACGCCGCGCAAACGTGACCTATCAGGCCGCGCCTCGTGATAGCCGCAGCGATGTTACGGCCTTCCTTCGCCACTGGCGTCCCGCGGTTCTTGTTTGGGTTGGCGTGGGCCTCGATACGATGCTTCTGGCAGAGGCCGAAGCGCATCGCGTGGCCATGTTCATGATCGATGCCCGTTTCGGGGACCTCATCTTTACCCGTGCGCCGTGGCAGCGGATGCGCATGAAGAAAGCGCTGAGGGGCTTTTCCCGGCTGCTGGCCGTTGATGTGGCTGACGCGGACGAGCTTCGCTACATGGGCGCCCGGCCTTGGCTCATCGAGGTATCTGGCTCTCTGCAAGCAGGGGCCGTAGCGCTGGATCACAACGAGGCGGAGCGCGCCTTCTTGGCCGAAATGCTCGCCTCCCGCCCCATGTGGTACGCCGCCGACCTGCCCATGGAGGAGCTTTCCCACGCCCTCGACGCGCAAGCCCATGTGCTACAGCGGGCGCACCGCTTCCTTCTTGTCGTGACCCCTGCCGATCCGGCGGACGCCGAAGCCATGGCCGAAGCTGTCCGCGAACGAGGGTTTCGCGTGGTGTGCCGGTCCGAGACGGACGAGGTCGATCCCGAAGAGCAGGTCGTCATCGCCGATATCGAAGGGGAGCATGGGCTTTGGTACCGCTTGGCTCCGCTGACCTACATGGGCGGCACGCTCACCGGCGCTCAGAACCGAGATCCGTTTGAACCTGCTGCGCTCGGCTCTGCCATCATTCACGGGACGCGCATCAGCAGCGCCAGCGATAACTTCGCGCGCCTGCAAGCGGCTGCGGCGAGCCGGATCGTCCGTGCGCCTTCCGATCTGGGGCCTGTTCTCGCGGCCCTGTCGACACCCGACCAAAGCGCGCGTCTGGCCCATGATGCGTGGGATGTGTCGTCGCGCGGGGCGCAAGTTACGGACCGCGTGGTGGCGCTCGTCACCCGCGCGCTTAAGGCTGCCTGATGCGCGCGCCGACCTTCTGGTTTGAGGCTCCGGGCCTGCGCTCAGCGCTCCTTGCGCCGCTTGGTTGGATCTATGGGGCCCTGACAGCCCGCCGTGTCGCGCAAGAGCCGAAGTATCGCCCGTCGGTGCCGGTGATCTGCGTGGGAAACATCAATGCCGGCGGCACAGGGAAAACACCCACGGCCATCGCTCTTGTGCAGATGCTGTCAGGTGCCTCGCCGGCGGTGCTTTCGCGCGGCTATGGCGGTTCGCTTGAGGGTCCGGTTCTCGTCGATCCCATGCAGCATACGGCGCAGGATGTGGGGGATGAACCGCTGCTGCTGGCGGCGTTTTGCCCGGTCATTGTCTCCAAGGATCGCGCTGCAGGCGCTGTGGCGGCTATCGCTGCGGGCGCGAGCCACATTATCCTCGACGACGGCTTTCAGAACCCTGATCTACCCAAGGATCTCTCCATCGTGGTCGTTGACGCCTATCGCGGTTTCGGCAACGGTCGCGTCCTGCCTGCGGGACCATTGCGCGAGACGCCCGAAACCGGCCTGGCCCGCGCGGACCTCGTGCTCTCTATCGGGGAAGGCGCCGCGCAGGATCGCTTTGCTGAGACATGGGGGCATCTGATTGAGGCGCCCCATCTCAAGGGCCGCCTTGCGCCACTACCCACGGGTATGCCGTGGGAGGGGATGCGCGCGCTGGCCTTCGCAGGGATCGGGCATCCAGAGAAGTTCTTCGCCACCCTGCGTGGCCTCGGTGCGAACCTTCTGCGGGCGGAGCCGCTCTCAGATCACCAACCTCTGACCGAAGCTCTGATGGTCCGGCTAGAGCAAGAAGCAAAGCTCCTCGGGGCGCAGCTCGTGACCACAGAAAAAGACGCGGTGCGGTTGCCTGATAGCTTCCGCGCCCGCGTCGTGACGTTGCCTGTGCGGCTCGAGATCGAGGCGCCCGCCGCCCTAGAGACGGCGCTGGCTGCCCTGAAAGCTTAGAGCTTGCCGTCGAGGATGCGGCGGAACTCACCAATCGACATGTTCGAATAGGTCGTGCCGTCGATGATGAACGTGGGCGTGGAGCGCACGCCATCGGCGCTGGCGTTCGCCTCATACCAAGCCACGAGGTTCTGAGCCTTCTCGCCGTCGGAGAAACAGGCGTCGAGCTCTTCATTCGTCAGACCTGCCGTCAGGCCGATACGGCGCAGGTTCTCAGCGATGTCGGCAGGGGCGCCTTGCGTCCATTCGCGCTGCTGCTCGTAGATCAGGTCGGTGATGCCGAAGAAGCGATCTTCGCCGCCGCAACGTGCCACCATGGAGGCCCAAAGACCGAAGCGATCAAAGTAGACTTCGCGATAGGTGAACTGGATCTTGCCCGTGTCGATGTAGTCGGCCTTCAGCTCCTTGAAGTCGCCTTCGTGGAAGGACCGGCAGTGGGGGCACGTGTAGGAGGCGTATTCGATCACTTCGATCGTGGCAGCCTCGTCACCCAAAACCATGTCGGCGATGGCGCTCGGGTCAGCCTCAACCGTTTGCGCGTTCGCCGCGCCAAGCTGCGGCATCTGCGGGTTCTGCTGTGGGATCAGCAACCACGCGCCACCGGCGATGATGAGCGCGGCAAGCACGATGATGGGAAGTTTGCGGATCATGTCGAAGTCCTCTTCGATGCATTCAGGACATTTGCGCCCAACGCTGTCAGCGCTTGGCGCAAGCTTTCATTCTCGATGCCCGTGGCGGTTTCGGCCGCCAGGGCTTTGGTGTTCGCATCCGGCTCTTGCGGGGCAGAGGGCTTTTTGTGAGCGAAACTCACCTGACCCTCTGCAAAGCCGGTTGGTGCGGTCTGGGTGATACGTATGCGTGCGATGGCGTTGTAGCCATAGCAGGCGTTCACCTTGTCGCGAATTTGGGGCAGCTGCATTTGCAGCATGGGGGCCAGTGCCGAGGTCGTCAGCACCGTCAGCGTCGCGCCGAGGCCACCCTTGGCATAGCTCACATTTACAGGTCTCGCGGTCTTGGCGGTATCATCGCCCACAATCTCTGCCCAATGGGTCAGCAAGCGCGTTTCCGAAAAGCCGCGAGATTCGCCAGCCATACGGATGCGCTTTTCCAGCAGTGACGAGACCCGCTTGGGACCTTTCCTGCGCTGATATGTGCCTTGTGAGGCCACGCCTCTCCCCTTCTGCCAGCCGATGGGGAATGTATAACTGGCGGTTCGGGTATTGGCATCCATGTTTGGGGGCAGGGAGCAAACTTTTGCGTGAGATCAGTACAGAGCTTTTGGCGTGGTACGATGCCCATGCCCGCGTCATGCCCTGGCGCGTTGGCCCGGCCGACCGTGCTGCGGGCGTGCGGCCTGATCCCTACCGCGTGTGGTTGTCTGAAGTGATGCTGCAGCAGACCACCGTAGCCACGGTGCGTGACTACTTCCGCAAGTTCACCTCGATCTGGCCTACTGTGGCGGACCTCGCCGCCGCCAAGGATGCCGATGTCATGGCCGCATGGGCGGGCCTTGGCTACTACGCCCGCGCGCGGAACTTGCTGAAATGCGCCCGTGCTGTGGTGGCCGACCATGGTGGTGAGTTCCCCACCACCCGCGCGGAGCTTCTGACGCTCCCCGGCATCGGGCCCTACACTGCCGCCGCGATCTCCTCGATTGCGTTTGATGAGGCCTCTACCGTCGTGGATGGCAATGTCGAGCGGGTGATGGCCCGCCTCCACGACGTGCACACGCCGCTGCCCCGCGCCAAGGCAGAGCTGACGGAGATCGCTGAGCGCTACACGCCTGCTCTGCGTCCGGGCGACTACGCGCAAGCGGTGATGGATCTTGGCGCCACGATCTGTTCCCCGCGCTCGCCCGCATGCGGCATTTGCCCCCTGCGCGAACCTTGCGTGGCGCGGGTTGAAGGCACGGCGGCCGAGCTGCCCAAGAAAGAACCCAAGAAACCCAAACCTACCCGGCTCGGCACGGCTTATGTCGCGTTGCGCGAAGACGGGGCGCTGCTTCTGGAGACGCGGCCAGATAAAGGCCTGCTCGGCGGTATGCTCGGCTGGCCCACCACCGATTGGTCCGACGCGCCCGCGCCGAACCCGCCCTTCGAGGCCGACTGGCAAAGCCTCAGTGCCGAGGCACGGCACACGTTCACACATTTTCATCTAATTCTCGGTATCGAGGTCGCTCGTGTGCCCCTGACTGCGACGTCAGAGCGCGGCGATTTCCGACCTCGTGGCGCATTTAGGCCATCGGATTTGCCTACGGTCATGCGAAAAGTGTACGATCTAGTTCAGAATGAGATTGAGGCCGCCGAGGGTATGCATGGCTGAAATGACAACACCGCCTGCCCGTTTCGGGCTCGCACAAGCGCTGCCTTTCTGGATCTCGCTTGGCCTGCCGCTGATCGCCGTTCTGGCGGCCAGCCTAGGGGGCTGGTGGATCGCGCTGATCCCCGCCTCAACCTGGTACCTCTTCTCGATCGTCGACGCCTTCGCTGGCCTTGATGAAGAGAATATCGATCCCAAGACCGATGATGCCCAACTCTTTTGGTACAAGGCGATCACGCTGATCTGGGCGCCGGTGCAGTTCGTGACGCTTTTTGGCATGCTTTGGTACGTGACGCAGGCCGATGTCAGCACGTGGGAGGCGCTGGGCCTCATGTTCGGCGTGGGCGTCATTACCGGCACGATCGGGATCAACTACAGCCACGAGCTCCTCCATCAGCGCCCAAAGATCGAGGTTTGGCTGGCCGACCTGCTGCTCGCAATGGTGCTCTATTCCCACTTCCGCAGCGAACATGTGCTCGTCCATCACCGCTATGTTGCAACCCCGCGCGACCCGGTGACGGCCCGCTACAACACGGGCTTCCACCGCTTCTTCCCGCGGGTGATCTGGCAGACTTATCGCTCCGCCTGGAATGCGGAGAAGACGGTGCTGCGCCGCAAGGACAGAGCTTGGCATAACCCCGCGAACCCCTTCTGGCGCTACTGGGCGCTGCAAGCGGCGTTCCTTCTTCTGGCGCTGACGATTGGCGGTCTCTGGGGTGTGGCGCTCTTTGTCGTGCAGGCCTTCACAGCGATCTGGCAGCTCGAGCTCGTCAATTACATCGAACACTACGGCCTGACGCGAAAGCACCTGGGCAAGGGCAAGTACGAATACGTCCAGCCCCGCCATTCGTGGAACGCGTCACACAAGGTGTCCAACTGGCTGCTGATCAACCTGCAGCGCCACTCGGACCACCACTTCAAAGCTGACCGCCGCTTCCCGCTGCTGCAAAGCTACGACGAAACCGAGGCGCCGCAGCTGCCGCACGGTTACCCACTGATGACCATGCTCGCCATGGTGCCACCACTCTGGCGTCGCGTGATGAACCCGCGCGTCCGCGAATGGCGCAAGCGTTTCTATCCCGAGATCGAGGATTGGACGGACTACAACAAGGGCACCACCGACTGGCCGCGTTAGCCCCTGCTCAGCGTCGTCTGCAAGAGCTCCAGCGCCGTTAGGCAGGCCTCAGGCTGCAGCGCGTGAGCTGCGACAATCGCGAGGACAAGAACCAAGACTTTCATGCGTATCACCTCCACTGTTTGAGATGATACGCATGGGGCTGTGGGTTCCGTCGCGCCTAGGCGGCGATCGGCAAGTGGCCGGTTTTAACCAGGATCAGGCAACCCTCATCCGACCATGGATTGTGCTGCGACAGGTGGGGGGAGCGGATCCAGGTGCCCGCCGGATAGTCACCGTGTTCGTCCTGGAAGGTGCCTTCGAGCACGAAGATCTCTTCCCCGCCCCAATGGCGGTGCGCGGCGAACTTGGTACCGGGCGCCCAGCGGACGAGGGCCACGGATTCGCTCTCATGGCTGTGCAGCGGTAGCACGCTCAGCCCAGGGACAGAGCCCGACAGAAACTCAGCCGCCTTCGTGTCGACCGAGAAATGCGCCGCGTCGGCTTCGTCAAACTGGTGGAGCTTCACGAGGATGCGCGCGCCTTCCTTGGTGTGCGGCTTGTGAGAGGTGCCGATGGGGTTGCGCACGTAGCTGCCCGCCGGGAAATCCCCACTTTCGTCCGAGAACACGCCGTCGAGCACGAAGTATTCCTCGCCGCCGCCATGGGTGTGGGCATCGAACTCAGATCCCGGTGCGAATTCGACGATGGTCGTGGCGCGGGCCACTTCCTCGCCGATGCGGTCGAGCATCATGCGCTTCACACCGCTCGCGGGGCTTTCGACCCAGTTGTAATCTTCCGGGCGGATGACGACGCGTTCGTCAAAGTCAGCATTCAGTCGCATTTTAGGTCTCCAAAAAGGTGAGAAGGGGGTGGGTGGCCGCATCAAAGGCGGCTGCATCTCCAGTGGCGCGCGCAATGAGCTGCGCGCCCTCGACCGTGGCGAGGATCATCGGCGCCTCCGCTGGCGCGCGGCCTGCGTCTTGCAAGGTACGCTCCAGCCAAGCGGAGACGTCCTGGTGAAAGGCCGCCACGCCCGCGCGCACCTCTAGTGAAAGGCTCTCCGGAGCCGAGCCGTAGGAGACACACAGACAAAGCTGCGTGCCGCCGTTCGAGGCGTCTCTATAGAGCGCCACAAAGCCCGTGAGCTTGGCTTGCGCTGCGCCTTCAAGCGCCTCGAGCGCGGCCATAAACGCCCTCGAATACCGCTCCAACACCGCGAGAGAGAGCGAGGCCTTCGTCGGGAAATGGTGATGGATGGCGGCTTTCGTCACCCCCGTTGCCCGCGCGAGGTCTGCGTAAGAAAACGCGTCTAGCCCGCGGGTGCGTGAGAGGCCTTCAGCCAGATCGAGTAGTCGGTCATGCATTGTCATGACTAACTAACTAGTAGGTAAGTTCTGTCAGTTCAACCCCATCACCACTTGCTGGTTAGCGAAAGATCGAATTCGCTCCTGACAGCCGGGAAAAGGGATTTGATAGAATCCTTGCTTCTGGTGGCCGCGGCATAACGTCAGAAAGCTCGTCCAAGGCTTCCGGGCAGCTTTCCTTTTCGATTGTCGTGGTATCGGAAAGGTCGACGTAGAGCCTTCGATGCATGGCCGTCGAAAATGCTTCATCATCTTTGAAGTCGAGATCGCCGGATCTGATGTTGGCGGCTAGGTCATCCACGTCGCCTTCAACCAGCTGAGTCCCAACGATGCGTACAAGCCCGCTATCGCAGTCACGAAAGACGGCACCTCCATATCTGACATAGTAGGTTTCAGCTTCCGAAAGCGAGTTATGGTGCGCGTCCGGAAGATCGTTTATGGCCTTTACCAGCCGTTCGCGGCGTCCAGTGACACCGGACAAGCTGTCCTCAGCAGAAGCAATTCGAGACGATCTCCAATCATCTGTTTCCCCTGTCTTTAGACGCCGGAGCTCCCATAGAAGCTCGGTCTGTCGCTGAAGAAGTTCCACACGAGCTGCTGCATTATTCTGCTGCCGAGTGATGAACGCCTCCGACATCTCTTCAAACAGGGAAGAGATCTGGGAAGGCATTCGAAAAACTTCCTTGGCGCCGATCTGTTCGCGGTAGCTCACGATCACCGTGTCTGTGAGCCGTGTCCACTCCGGGCAGTCCTCGATCAGCGGCGATATCAGAGTCCCCTGTTTCACGGCTTCTTCGTATGCCTCGGCAAAAGCCTCATAGTCGAACGGCGTGCAGGAGACATTTACCTCGGGAATGAAGATTTGTTTCTCGAAGTTGCGTGCCCAGTTCCCGCGGAAGTGCGCCGCGTCTATTGCCCCGTAGACCAACACAGCACGTTTCAGTACCTTCGATTCTCAAGGCACGACCAATGGTGCATCTTGCGCCATCAAAGGTGCATAGAACCCCATTGCTAGCGGCACGATCACAGCATGCTTGAGAAACCCGTTCATTCAAAAATCTCGCTATAGATGCTACCATCGTAAGCTCAGACCATAATTTTTTTTTCAAAATGTCGACCGAGCCAGAGGGTGAGGTCGACTGTCCTGAGTCTTGTTCGTCGCGCGCGTACCGCGCATCATCGCGTCCGGAGGGATGACCATGACGACATCGGATCGCGACGAAGCAGTGGGGCTCATTCTCTCCGCCATAGACGAGGACCATGATGGCCTCGTCAGCTTCAGCGAAAAGATTCAGGGCCTCGAGGGCACGCCAACCTTCTGGATGCGCGACTATCCGGTTTACGCGCGCCCAGCTGAAGCATCGGACCTTCATCCTTGGCCAATCCTGCCCTCCAAAAGCGATGGCATGGCGCTTGCGGGCGCTTCGGGCACGTTCGAGCTGCCGCGTGCGGCCCTTGCGGACATCGTGCGGGACACCCTCCACACCTCGCTCACCGAGGCGGAGGCGACCTTGCTCTTTGACTTGGCCTCGGGGCGCAGCCTTGAGGACAGCGCGCAGATTGCCGGCACCGCCGTCAGCACCCGCCGCAAACAACTGCAGCACGTTTTCAGAAAGCTCCGCGTGGGCGGACAGGTGGAGCTTGTCAGCCTCACCGGTCGCCTCCTCCAACGGCTCGCGAGGGAGGCCGACGCCCTCAATGCGCACAGCGCTTCAAGGTGGGAGCCCTATGCCGCCCACCTCCCGTCTGGCGCCCGCCATGGCGTGATCGGCGGCACGGACGGCCAATTCGTACGCTATCTGCAGCTTGGGCCCCATGACGGCACCCCTGTCTTGATGCTGCACACCATGGTTTTCCCGCATCTAGGCGAGGAGGATGTCGCCCCCTTTCATGAATTGGGCTGGCGCGCCCTCTGGCCGATGCGGCCGGGGTGCCTCGGCCTTGCGGCACATCACTCTAAAGGCTGGGATGCCCATTGCCAGACCTCGGTCGATGCTATCGCGTCCGTGCACCGGCTGGCCGGGGGTGGGCCGATGCCGGTGATCTCTCTGGTCTCGGGTGGCGCTTATGCCGTGCGCTTTGCACAGGCCTATCCAGATTGCGTGTCGCGGATCGACTTCGTCTCCACCTGTTTCTCGGCGGGCAAGAACAAGTCGCGCGACGTCTATTTTGGGGACGCGCTCCTGCGCAGCGTGCGCCAGAACGGGCGCCTTGCAGCAGTAGCGGTTCAACACCTCGGGGGCATTCTGACCCGTAACCAAAGCCACCAGCAGAAGGTCGCTCGCAAGGTGTTCGGTGATTGCAAAATCGACCAAGAGCTCCTCGATGAAGAGTTCGCGACGCCCAAGCGTGAGGCCCGTTTTAGCCTGGCGACGCTTCATTCCATGGATTCCATGCGCCACGACTATCTGGCCCAAGTCCATTTCTCCTGGCGCGAGGCCGCCGCGCTCGACTTGCCCAAGGTGTTTTGGCACGGCGCCCAAGATCGCGTGCACACCGTGGCCGACCTCAAACCGCTCGCGGAATCCGTCACCGGCACCTCGTCCCGGGTGCTGCCGGAGATGGGGCACCTGACCCAAGGCACCCCTTTGCGCGACGTGCTGCGCCTGATCGCGGCTGACTTACCCCAAATGGAGTAGACGCCCCGACCTTTCTCTAGCGTCGCGCCATTTCTGTCCGACAAAAAGCACCAAGGCATACGCAATTTGTGCCCGGCAAGACAGGAAGGATACTTGTGAGACCTCTATTGATTACGGCCGCCCTAGCGACACTCGCGGGCTGTATGGAAACCGCCGAACCCGTCAGCGCACCGGCCAGCGCCGCCATCACCGAGGAAGCCGTGTTCCACGGTGCCATCGTTGGTAAAACACTGGGCTTCAACGGAAATACTTTCACCATCAACGCCGATGGCACGTTCTCGGGCCCGTGGGATGGTGGCGGCATTTCCGGGACATGGACCTGGGAAAATGGCGCATTCTGCCGTGAAGGGAAAACCTCAACCAGCGTGCTTGATCGCGACTGCCAGACTTGGGCGGTGACAGGCAGCGTGGCAACTGTAACCCGCGACCGCGGCGCAGGCACAAGCTTCGACTATACGATCAGCTGATCGTCCCGAATGCAGGGTCGCAATTAACGATCCCGCTACCGCCGTGTCCCGGTAAGGTCCGGCACCCTGGTGCGTCCATGTTTGAGTATTTTGTCTTGTGGGCGCACCTCCCGCTTCCTCGTTTCTCCGAAGAAAAAATACCATGCTGGACGGTGGCGCGGCTGACTGCTGCGATGCTGGAATATTCCCAAACCAGGAGTTTCCAGCATGGTCAAGAAAGCAAAACGTATTTCGCGGTTTGTCGCCGCCGTTGAAGATTGGCCCATCTATGTCGGTTAAGACGTTCACAAGAAGACCTATTCGGTCGCGTTATTCGATCCCGAAGATGGGATCGTCGAGACATACACCTGTCCATCGGGCGAGGAGGCACTAGCTGAACAATTGGCTGGGCTTGGATGCCAGATTGCCCATGTCGTCTATGAATCTGGTCCAACCGGTTTCGCTTTGTCTCGTGCCTTGGAGCGGGCGAGTTTTGCTGTTTCTGTGATTGCCGCCTCCCGCATTCCGCGCGGCTACGCAGCGGCAGCAAAGACAGTCCGCATCGACGCTGTGAAGTTGGCGAACTACTCTTCGCGGGGCCTGCTGCGCCCGATAGCTATTCCCGTGGTAGAGCAAGAAGGCTATCGCTCGCTCGGCGGCGGAAGCGGATCGCAGAAAGCCGCGGCAAGGTTAAACAGAAGATCGAGGGCTTCCTTCTGGCCTCCGGCATCAACGAACCTCCCAGCCTGCAAAAATGGTCACTCGCCGCTTCCGAAAATTTATCAGCGCTGCCGATCCCGCCGGAACACCGTATGGCGCTAGCCTCGATGGTCCGTGAGTATCATTTCTTGCTGTCTGACGACAAGCTGTTGCGGGCTGAGATCAGGACAGCAACGATGCGGATGCATCCTGACCGTTTCAAACGGCTGACGTCTATCATTGGGGTGGGAGAGACCGCAGCATCGCATTTCCTTGCCGAACTGTTTTCACCAGAACGTTTTAACCGGGCTGAGGAAGTCACCCCATATCTTGGCCTCGCACCTGTGGTCAGCCAAAGCGGCAACAGCAAAGCGCGGGCAAAGCTGCGCTCAGTCGGCCAAAAGCGCTTGCGCGGCATTCTCGTCGAGGCCGCGTGGCAATGGACTTGGCGCGATCCCGAGGCCAAAGCCATCTACAACCATCATTTCGCGAAGCATGGGATTGGGCAAAAGGCCATTGTCGCCGTCGCCCGCAAACTCGCGATCAAGCTGTGGCGGATGACGGTGAAAACGCCGCCTGTGCCAGTCGAGGGTGCCGCGCGCGGGACCTGGTCGGGATAACCGACAACAAAAAAGGGCGGCACCCTCATGAACCGGTGCATACCGAAAGCGGTCCTTGGTGATCCTGCATCCTAACAGGCACGAATAAAAAAGGGCTTACGCAGTCCGGTCAACAGCACTGTTTTGGCCTCAAATCCGCCGCGTACATCGCGAGCGGGTAGGGCTGACGTGCGATGATCCAAAGACTGCACCACGGGACTTTGCTGCTGTTCCCGTTCGCTATTGCGCTCGCTTGAATGTCGCTGTTGCAATCCCCATCGCAACAAGTGCACCGCCGCCCAACCGAGAGAACCATGCCAATACCGATGGCCGTGCAATCTTCGCCCTGAGTTTGTGCGCCAAGATCGCATGTGCGAGCGCATTGATGGCTGCCAATCCTACGAATGTTGCTGCCAATATTGCGAATTGTGGGAGAAGTGGGCTGTCTACGACAACGAACTGTTGCACGAAAGCGATGAAGAAGACGATGGACTTCGGATTGAGAGCGGTCACAGCTGCCGCGTGGCCAAAAACGCTGGAAGCTCGTGTTTCGGTCACTTTTTCAATGTCTCCGACTGAAGCCGTTGATGCACTGCGGAGAAGTTTCACCCCCAGATAGACGAGATATACGGCACCCACCCACTTTAACGCAGTAAAAAGGGTTGCGGCCGCGAGGACTAAAGCACCCAGACCAGCGAGCGAAGTAGACATCGCTATCAAGTCACCTAATGCAACACCACCAACGGTCGCGAGAGCAACTCTCTTACCGTGGCTCATAGCGTAGCTGAGGACGAGAAGAACCGTTGGCCCGGGAATAAGAAGAAGTGCGGTTGAGGCAGCGGCAAATGCTCACCAAATTTGAAACTCCATTGAAATACCTTTCTGATGTTTGCATCAGCCATCGACAGCCTCATCAGGCTGTAAAGAGATTATATGGCTGAAGCACTGCGATGCAGCATTCGGTAAGAAGGTGCCTATCCTGCCATCGGAGGATGCATTGAGCAGCCGCAGCATCGAACGTCACACTTGACAGTCGTCTACATAAAAAAGGCCCCGCCAACCGAAAGGAAGGCGGGGCTAAAGTTGATGCCATGTGTCAGACCACAGGCACCGGCGGTAGTCTTGTCAGATCGGATTTAGTTAGGGCGGTGGCCCATTTCCGATCGAATTTGTTGTCTGAGAAGGTCGATGGAGACGTCTTTGCCGTCTCGTTTGAAGTTCCAATAGGCCCAGCCATTGCAGGAGGGTGCGCCCTCAAGCCTGGCGCCGACCTGGTGGATTGATCCGGCAAGTTTGCCTGCGACCAGCGTGCCATCGGCGCGGACTTTGGCCGTCTGACCCCGTGGGCCCGTTAGGACCTCGCCAGGACGCAGCATGCCGCGTTCGACCAGTTGGCCGAAGGGAACGCGCGGTTCGGCGCGTTTGCTTTGCGTGACGCGCAAGGCCTCGGCTTCGATGCGGCGCACGTCGCCGATACGGCGCTCTGCGATCTCGCGGTAGTCTTCCTCGCGCTCGATGCCGATCCAGTTGCGGCCGAGCATCTTGGCCACGGCACCGGTCGTGCCCGTGCCAAAGAACGGGTCGAGCACCACGTCGCCTTCATTCGTCGAGCCGATGATGATGCGGTGTAGGAGCGCCTCAGGCTTTTGCGTCGGATGCGCTTTGTCGCCCTTGGCGTCTTTGAGGCGTTCGTGTCCGGTGCAGATGGGCAATACCCAGTCCGAGCGCATCTGCACGCCTTCGTTGAGCGCCTTGAGCGCCTCATAATTGAATGTGTACTTCGCGCCTTCGCTTTTCGAGGCCCAGATCATCGTCTCATGGGCGTTTGTGAAGCGCTTGCCGCGGAAGTTCGGCATCGGGTTCGACTTGCGCCAAACCACGTCATTCAACACCCAGAAGCCCGCATCTTGCAGGGCAGCGCCCACGCGGAAGATGTTGTGATAGCTGCCGATGACCCACAAAGCCCCCGTGGGTTTTAGACACCGGCGCGCCGCCTTGAGCCAGTCTTGGGTGAAGCGGTCATAGGCGGCGAAACTTGAAAACTGGTCCCAATCGTTCGTCACAGCATCCACGAGGGACGCGTCAGGGCGGTGAAGCTCTTGCTTGAGCTGCAAATTATAGGGTGGATCTGCGAATATCAGGTCAACGCTCGCTTCCGGGAGCGAGAGCATCATCTCGATGCAATCTCCCGCAAGAATACTGTTCAAAGGAAGCGCGTTTGCGCCCTTCGTTTTGTCCATCTTCACTGCCTCGTTTGCCGGGTTGTCCCGGGCCACTGCTCCGCCCCTCTGCCGGGGGCTCGTTTGTTGACCTCAATATGAATCAGACCCGATTCGAGGGTCAAAAACTATTAAAATCAGAGAGTTATTTATTTTTCTTGCCACAAGATGTTGTGGACGGGCTTGAACGACCTCCTATGGTGTGGGGTAACACCAAGATCGTGTAGGGCCGCAATATGGCTTTTTGATGGATAGCCTTGGTTCGTTTCCCATCCGTAGCCGGGGTGGTGTTGCGCCAAATCATACATGACACGATCTCGCCTAATTTTGGCCACGATTGAGGCCGCCGCGATGCTCAGTGATTTGGTGTCACCCTTCACGATGGGCTGGCCGGGGCACAAAAGATCGCGCGGTATCATGTTGCCGTCGATCAAAGCCACATCCACTGGCATCAGCTGCGCCACGGCGCGTTCCATCGCGAGGTGCGAGGCCCGCAAGATGTTGATCTGATCGATCTCTTGGACGCTGGCCTCACCTACGGCCCATTGGGTGCGGGCGATGATCTCCTCATAGACCGCTTCGCGCTTTTTCTTGCTCAGCATCTTGGAGTCATTGAGGCCGTCAGGGATGTCGCCGGGGTTCAGCACAACCGCTGCCGCCACGACTGGCCCGGCCAACGGCCCGCGCCCGGCTTCATCCACGCCGCAGACACGCGAAAGGCCGCGGGTGAACGCGGCCTCTTCGAAAGTGAAATCCGGTGTCGTGCGCATGGCAGCCTTCTGGCACGCCGCGCTGGCAGAAGGAAGGAACCTAGGTGGCCTTCATCCCGTTCTGGCACCCGCGTTCCATGCGCGTCAGGCGCTTTTCGTGGGTGTTGGTACGAGCATTGTCGCGTTGCAGCCAGCGCGCGGAACGCTCCATGCATTCCTCAAGCCCTTCAGCTGCGTTGCCCGTGCCCGAGGCGACTGCACCTGCGGTTGCCGCGCCCAGCGTCACAATCGCCGCCGTGAGCACGACCCAATCCGTCGTGGTGGCGCCGCTGTCGTCCCGGCCAAATCGCCGTAATGCTTGCTTGATACACATTGCACTCATTCCTTCCCGGGGGCAGCAAGTGACCCAAGGGCAAGGCAGCATTGAGGCAAATTCCCGATGCTTTCGAGGTAATTTGCCCCGAAATGAGGGAGAGGAGCCCCATGTCAGCCCCTCTCCCCTACGCGGCATCTGACCAGGATGCCGCGCCCTGCTCACCAGGTGTAGCCTTCCCGGCGCAGGCAGCGTGGGCCCCATCCCACGCGTGTACCGCGCAGCGTCTCGAAGCGGCGGTAGCAGCGGTCTGGCAGGTAGGCGTAGTGCTGGAAGTTGTTCCTCAGGCAGCGGTTCCCGAAGACTTTGCGCAGCTCTCCGTGATGCTGACGGTGGTGGATGATGCAGTTGCGTGGCAGCTGCTTGTAGTTCGTCACCACCGGTTTCGGCGTCGGGTGCACATAGGGGTTTGTCTTGCGATCTTTGCGATCATCGACCGCCTCTTTGATCCCGTAGATGATCAGTGCGCCCAGCAGCAGTTTGGCGAGATCTTCATTCGTGTCGGCCTGAGCGGTCGTCGCGGTGAGCGATGTGACAGCCAGCACGCCCGACAAGACAATGGCAGCGAAGGGTTTGAACATGACGTTTCCTTATCTGTAGCGGGCGGTCGTGCCCGGTTGATAAGGAAAGGCTGGCTCGGTCGTGGAAGTCTCTCAATAACGGGGGAATGCTATCGGATATCAGGCCCCCTAGAGCCCCGGCTATTGAATATCAGGGCCACCCGGCGCAGCTTGGGAGCATGAAACGCACCTTACTTCTCTCACTCTCCTTCGTGGCTATGACGAGCGTGGCACAGGCCGCGTGCTATGCTGATTACAAGGCCAAGCAGGATGATCCGCTCAGGCTCCACTACGGGGTGGCGCAGATCTCCGGAGCCTGCACCGCGGCCAATGCTCAGGTGGAGTTGACCCCGCGTGTGGCCGCCGACGGCTGGACGCTGCTCAACATCGTCTCCACCTTCGACGACACGGGACTGGATGAAAGGAAAGAGAGTGCCGGAAGCTACTTCCTCCGCTACTGACGCGCGTCAATCGGGTGGCCGCATCGTCCTTTTTGGGGTGGCGGCGATCATCGCAATCCTCGTGATCGCAGGCGCGGCGCTGCTGCTGACGCTTCCAGATGCCAACGCGTTCAACGCGCGGGTCGAACAGCTCTTTATCGAGAACGACAACCTCACCAGCCAGGGAGAGGTGAAGCTGCTCGAAATCCTCGCTCAATCGGGCACCGCGTTCTCGGACGTGCTGGCCAGCTATCGCTTGGTGATCTTCGTGCTGCTGGTGTTCGCGACCGCGCTTCTGGTGGCGACGCTCGTCTTCCTCGTGGCGCTCGTCGGCATGAATCGCCGCATGGGCGAGATCGAGCGCGCGGGCATTCAGGTGAACTCCCTCCTGATCAGCCGGGATGAGAATGTGGTCTATCTCAACAACATGGAGTTCAAGCTGACCGAGGCCGCGATTGAGACGTTATCCGTCCTCGCGGAGGCCCGCATGGATGGCGACGTCCTCAGCGGGTCTGAGCTTGAGGGCGTCATCTCCGGCCGCAGCGCGGCTGACTGCGATGAGGCAGCCGGCGCCACGCGCATCAAGCGGTTGCGAGATGCGCTGGGCAATCAGATGGTCAGCGAGCTTCTCGTGAAGAACATCGCCCGCAAGGGCTACATGCTCTCCATCAATAAAGACGTCATAAAAATGGTCTAGGGGATCAGTCCCCCGATCAATCCTCAGGCGCCATCGTCATGGTCTGACAATGCAGGTTATGGGCGTGGCAGGGTGCCATGGGCTTCATCGTCGGATCGCCTGCCAATTCCCCGTTGTTGAGCGTCGGGCGACCTTCGCCTGTCAGCGCGTATTGCGTGTTCACGGATGTCTCCAGGCCGGGCCCCGGTTGCACGAGCAAGCTCGCCCCGATCAGGACTTTCACGCCGAAATATACGGCCAGAGGATCTGTCGCACGCGCAGGTGTCGCGAAGCTCGACGCAAGAACCATCGCGCCCAGCGCGGCACTCATAAGCAGTCTATTCATAATGTCCCCCCTTGGACCGGACGCCCAAGCACATACAGCAGCGCGAGCGCCCAAGACTCAGTTAACCTTTCGTTAACTATCACAGCTTCGACTGGGAGGAGGAAAACGCACCGTTTCTGCCATCTGAACAGTTAGATGTCGCGTATGGGCATTTTTGGCCCCGGTCGGCCTCCTAAAGAGGGCAAAACCGGGGGGATGAGCATGCATTTCACGTACAACGGCATCCAAGCTAAAGGCGCTGCGCCGTCGCTCGTCCTGATCCACGGGGCGGGGGGCTCGCACCTCGATTACGCGATCCCGTGGCGCAACATCACCGCCGCCCCGGAGGAGGGGAAGACGCGGGCGCCCGGCCAAGGGGGCCATGTCCTGCAATCGCGGCCTGTCTACGCGCTCGATCTGCCCGGCCATGGCGACAGCGATGGGGCGAGCACCGATGATGTCGCGGAATACGCGGCCGCTGTCTCGGCCTTCCTCGTGGAGCATGATCTGCAGAACGTCTGCCTTGTAGGCCATTCCATGGGGGCGGCCATCGCCATTGCGGCAGCGCTCTCGGAGCCGGACCGTTTGCATTCGATCTGCCTCATGGGCGGCGGGGCAAAGATGTATGTGAGCCAGGACCTCCTTGATGGTCTCGCCTCCAACACGGACGCCACCGTGGGCGCGATTTCCCGCGCGTGCTGGCACAAGTCCACGATGCCCATGTACCGCGAAGTAGTGCGCCGCCGCATGACGACGTCTGGCGCCGATGTGCTGGTGAACGACTTCACCGCCTGCGCCAAAGTCGACCTGCGCGAGCGTCTGCCCGAGATCGACGTTCCCGTCCTCCTCCTCGCCGCCATCGAGGATCGCATGGTGCCCCTAAAGGACGTCGAGGCCATGCAATCCGCCTTCCCCAACGCCCAGCTCGCGGCGCTCGAAGGCTGCGGCCACTTCATGCATTTCGAGCGCTCCGAGGAAGCCGCCGAGGCCCTTCACGCGTTTCTAGGCTAACCTTGGTTGCGTAAACTTCGGGGTGTCGGCCATATGTGTGGGCATTCGGTCTGCCCCTCAAACCATCCGGCTTCTACACCACGCACTTCAATGAATGCACCTGCGAAAAACAGCACTAAGCAGCAAAGTCAGAGGGTAAGAAACCGACAAATGAACGGACGATCCTCACGGGTCAGCGGTATTCGATTGGGCTTGTCGTCAAACGTTGCCGTCTTTTGTTTTAATTTGCGCTGAAACAATAACAAGCCGAGTAAAGCGCATCCTGCAAAGCCTACGACGGATAGGCCATAGCCGAGACAACCTATAGAGCCTGCTCCCATCACTTACGTTCTTCCCTTCGGATTTCAGGCGAGGTTTATTTCAGGGCGTCTTTCCCCATTTCATCACTAGCCTCGCTGCTTTTTCCCGTTCGCGACATCCAACAGGCTTTGTTGCACAAATCGGGATTTGAGCGCGCTTCCGCTTTCCCCGGACGGATTTATCCTATGGGTACTGTGACGGGTATGCCAAGGGCCGTGTAGCGATTGAGCACGGCAATGCGGACTTGGATTTCCGCCACTTGCCGGTGGAAGTCTCTCGACATCAGGGATTGTCCGAGCAATTTGATACAATGCATGTTCGTCTCAACCCGGCTTCGTCGGTGATATCCACTCCACCGTTTCCAGAGAGTTCGACCCAGATAGCGCGAGGCATCGACTGCGTCATTGCGCGCGATGGCCCCTGCACTCGTGTGCTTCCAAGGTTTGGCATTCTTACGTGGGGGTATGACGGCATTTGCGCCACGAGCCGCAATCGCATCGTGGCATTTGCGCGTGTCGTATGCTCTGTCTGCGGTTACTGTTCCAAGGGGCTGATCGGGCGGGATTTGGTTGAGTAATTCTGGCAGCATTGGCGCATCACCGACAGTACTGGTGGTGACCTCAATGGCCCGAACCTCCAGTGTTTCCTCGTCGATTCCTATGTGTATCTTGCGCCATATCCGACGTTTCGGGCCGCCATGCTTGCGGGCATTCCACTCGCCTTCGCCTTCGCCTTCGCCTTCAGACTTGATGCCCGTGCTGTCGATCAGAAGGCTCAGCGGGCCGGTTCCACCGCGATAGGGCAGGCTGACATTCAATGTCTTTTGACGGCGACAAAGAGTGCTGAAATCGGGCACTGCCCAGTCCAACTCTACAAGCCGCAACAGGCTCTCAACAAAACCTGTGGTTTGCCGCAATGGCAAGCCAAACAGCACTTTCAAAGTCAGACATGTCTGGATCGCAGCATCACTGAACTCCTGTCGTCGACCACGCTTACCTGTTGGCGGCGGTGTCCAAACCATACCCGGGTCAAACCAAATCGAAAGCGAACCGCGCCGCTTCAGTGCTGCGTTGTACGAAGGCCAGTTCTTTGTCTGATACTTCGTCGGGGAACAACTGCTCATGAATGTCAGCTACCAGGCTGGATTCACGAGATGAATCCACAACGGGATTTGTGCAACAAAGCCCTCCGGAAGGCTTCCTTTGCGTCGGGTGTAGAGAAGTTGGCACGCGCTGACCGAGAACACGCAGTCACGCAAAGCGTTTGGGACCGTTCAATGTGGCACCTGGGTTGTCCGGGCGGCATGGTGGACTTCAGGACTGGGAAGCTCGTTGAGGCTTGCCGCGGGGCACGCAACACAAAGAAGGCCGCTGTGGCGCCCTCTGATGCTCCCGATTGCCCGACTTGGCTCGAGTTTCTACGTGAGGCGACAGCAGATGACGACGACGTTATATCCTTCCTAAAGCGATGGTGCGGCTACTGTCTAACCGGTGACACCCGCGAGCATGCTCTGATCTTCCTCTATGGTCCCGGCGGTAATGGCAAATCGGTGTTTTTGAACACCATTACCCGGATACTGGGCGACTACGCCACGACGGTAGCCATGGACACTTTCACTTCATCGCGTGGAGACAAGCATCCGACAGAACTGGCTTTGTTGCGTGGCGCCCGGATGGTTTCTGCCTCTGAAACCGAGGAGGGACGTGGATGGGCGGAGGCTCGGATCAAACAGCTGACGGGCGGCGATCCCATAACCGCTCGCTTCATGCGCCAGGACTTCTTCAACTATCAGCCGCAATTCAAGCTCACGGTTGTTGGGAACCATGCCCCTGCCTTGCAGAACGTTGATGATGCGGTGCGGCGGCGGTTCAATATCGTTCCCTTCACGATTAAGCCAAAGCACCCTGACCGACAACTGGAGGGAAAGTTGGAAGAGGAATGGCCTGCGATCCCGCGGTGGATGATCGAAGGTTGTCTCGAGTGGCGGAACGAAGGGTTGCGCCAGCCGAACACGGTTAGGCGAGCCGAAGATGCTGTTCGATTGTCGGCAATGCGTGCAAAATGAAAACTGTCCAGACGGTATGATCGGGGTTCGTACAGAGCCTCCTGCAACTGGTGGGGCTAAATTGGTCGGTGCCCGATTTCAGCACTTTATGCCGCCGTCAGAAACCCTGAACGTGAGCCTATCCTATCGGGGTAGCTCTGGCCCGCTGAACCTCTTGATTGATAGCACCGGCATCAAAGCCGAAGGTGAAGGCGAATGGAATGCGCGCAAGCATGGCGGCCCGAAACGCCGGATTTGGCGCAAGATACACATAGGGATCGACGAGGAAACACTGGAAGTTCGCGCTGTCGAAATCACCACCAGCAATGTGGGTGACGGACCAATGCTGCCAGAGTTGCTCAATCATATCCCAGCCGATCAGACCATCGGGTCAGTGACCGCCGATGGGGCCTATGACACACGCAAATGCCACGATGCGATTGCGGCTCGTGGCGCAAATGCCGTCATACCCCCACGTAAGAATGCCAAGCCATGGAAACCAACAACTGCTGGGGCCATCGCTCTGAACGAAGCGGTCAACGCCTCACGTTACCTCGGTCGCGCCATCTGGCGACGGTGGAGCGGATATCACCGCCGAAGCCGTGTCGAGGCAAAGATGAACTGTATCAAATTGCTTGGACGATCCCTGATGGCAAGAGACTTCGAGCGGCAGGTCGCGGAAATACAGGTCCGTGTCGCGGCCCTCAACCGCTATACCGCTCTTGGCATTCCCGTCACAGAGCCCGTACGATAAGTCCGTCCGGGGAAAGGCGAAGCTTGGCCCTCACCTGATTTGTGCAAAAAAGCCATTGATGAGGAAACGCCGGAGGTTCGAGCCGTGGAGATCACAGGGAGCCACATCGGCGATGCGTCGGTGTTACCCGACCTGCTTAAACAGATCCCGGCGCACGAGAAGAGCGGCAGCGTCACGGCAGACGGGGCCTACGACACACGCAAATGCCACGATGCCATCGCTGACCGCGGCGCCCACGCCGTCATCCCGACCCGCAAGAACGCCAAGCCATGGAAGACCGTCACCCCTGGCGCAGTCGCCCGAAACGAGGCCCTGCGCGCATCAAAATACCTCGGCCGTGCCCTGTGGCGACGATGGAGCGGATACCACCGACGAAGCCGCGTCGAAACGAAGATGCATTGTGTCAAATTGCTGGGTCAACGGCTCATGGCGCGGGACTTCGACCGCCAGGTTGCCGAACTCCAGATCCGCATCGCCGTCCTGAACGGCTACACCGCGCTCGGCATACCCGTCACGCAAGCGGCAGGATAAGTCCGTCCGGGGAAGGGGAACCTCGGGCTGCAGCCGATCTGTGCTACAGAGGTTCACGAACCCGACAGCCATGCCATCGTCGTCACCCCGAACTACCAGTCCCATGAAACGCTTCCCGTGGCGATCTGCGAGGCCACGGACGTGCCTCTCGACCCCGAGGATAACTCGGTCGCTGGATATTGACCGTATCGCCGCCGCGATCCGTCCGAACACGCGGCTTGTGACCATCAACTTTCCGCACAACCCAACGGGCGCAAGTCTGCCTCTTGATCGCTACACCGCGCTGATCGAGCTGTGTCGCAAGCACGGAATCTACATTCTGCACGACGAAATCTTCAACGGGCTGGGGCAGACTGGCACGCAGCATCTGCCCTTTGTCGCCGATGTTTACGAGCGCGGGCTCTCGCTGAACGTGATGTCTAAGTCCTACGGCCTGCCCGGCCTGCGCATCGGCTGGATCGCCTGCCAGGACAGCGCGATCCTCTTCAAAATGGAGCGCCTCAAGCACTATCTGTCGATCTGCAATTCCGGGCCCAGCGAAAGGCTGACGATGATTGCCCTGCGCAACCGCGCCCGCATTCTGGCCCGCAACTGCGCCAGCGTGGACGAGAACCTGACCAAGTGGGACGCGTTCTTTGCCGCCTATCCCGACCTCTTCGACTGGCGCCGGCCCGATGGGTCCTGCATGGCCTTCCCCCGCTACAAAGGCGTAGACGGGGTCGAGGAATTCTGCGCCCCGCTCGTTGAAGAGAGCGGCGTGCTGTTCTTGCCCAGCACCATTTATTCGTCCGAGTTCAGCGAGACGCCGACAGAGCGCTTCCGCTTGGGCTTTGGACGAACGAAGCTCGACGAAGGGCTCGCCGCGCTCGAAGCGCATCTCAACCGCAACAGCTGAGCTTTCAGGCAGCCCCCTCAAGCCGCCAACCGCGCAGTCGCAGCGCATTTGCGAGCACGAAGACCGAGCTCAGCGCCATCGCAGCGGCGGCAAACATGGGAGATAGAAGGATGCCAAAGGCCGGGTAAAGAGCGCCCGCCGCGACGGGTACGAGCGCGGTATTGTAGGCAAAGGCCCAAAAGAGGTTCTGGCGGATGTTGCGGATCGTTGCTGCCGAGAGCGCAATGGCCTTCGGTACCCCGCTCAGCGCGCCCGACATCAACACGACATCCGCTGCTTCGATGGCCACGTCCGTACCCGTGCCGATGGCGAGCCCCACGTCCGCCTCAGCCAGCGCGGGGGCATCGTTGATGCCGTCGCCCACGAACGCCAGCCGGCCATGGCTGGCCTTCAGCGCGCGCACCGCCGCCACCTTCCCATCAGGCAGCACTTCGGCCACGACCTCATCAATGCCCAGGCGCGCCGCAATGGCCTGAGCGGTCCGGCGATTGTCGCCAGTGATCATCGCGACCTTGCGCCCCTGCTGGTGTAGAGCCTTGATCGCGGCAGGCGTTGTTTCCTTGATCGGATCCGCCACAGCCACGATGGCCGCGAGACGGCCTTCGATCGCGGCATAAAGAGGGGATTTCCCTTCCGCAGCCAAACGCTCCGACGTCTCCGCAAAGATCGACGGATCATGGCCTAGCGAGGCCATGTAGCGGTCAGCGCCGATTTCGACGGCGGCTCCTGCGACCTCAGCCCGCACGCCCATGCCCGTCAAGCTCTCGAAGGCGGTGACATTGGCCAGCGGCAGTCCCTGCTCCTCTACCGCCGCCACGATGGCGCGGGCGATCGGATGTTCGGACTTCTCTTCGACGGCTGCGATCTGGGCGAGAACATCGGCGTGCTCAAAACCCTCGGCAACCTCAAGGTCGGTGAGGCGCGGCGCCCCTTCGGTCAGCGTGCCCGTCTTGTCGAAGGCCACGACCTCGACCCCTGAAAGCGTCTGGAGCGCATCGCCCTTGCGGAAGAGCACTCCCATCTCTGCCCCCCGCCCGGTGCCCACCATGATCGAGGTGGGGGTCGCCAGACCCATGGCGCAAGGGCACGCGATGATCAGCACCGCCACCGCGTTCACGAGGCCAAACGTCAGCGCCGGGTCCGGGCCAAGGGCGAGCCAGACCCCGAACGTCAGAAGCGCCAAGGCAATGACCGCGGGCACGAAATACATCGTCACCTTGTCGACCATGGCCTGGATGGGCAGCTTGCCGCCCTGCGCGTCCTCCACCATCCGGATGATCTGGGCGAGCATCGTGTCGCGACCCACCGCGCTGGCGCGGAAGGTAAAGCTGCCTGTCTGGTTCACCGTGCCCCCCACGACAGCCGCACCCGGCGCCTTGGCCACGGGCACAGGCTCCCCGGTGATCATGCTCTCATCGACATAGCTTTGCCCCGCGAGGACCTCGCCATCCACGGGCAACCTCTCACCCGGACGCATCTCGATCACGTCGCCCAAAATCACCTGATCCACATCAATGTCGAGGCTCACGCCATCGCGCTCCACCCGGGCGGTCTTGGGCGCCAACCGCACGAGACCCTGGATCGCCTCCGACGTGCGCCCCTTCGCGCGCGCCTCCAGCCAGCGGCCCAAAAGGATCAGCGTCACGATCACCGCCGCAGCCTCGTAATAGACATGCACCGTGCCCGCAGGCAGCAGCCCCGGCGCGAAGGTCGCAATCAGCGAGAAGAGGTAGGCCGCCCCCGTGCCGACCGCGACAAGGCTGTTCATATCCGGCGCCCCGCGCGCGAGCATCGGCACGCCTTGCACGTAAAACAGACGCCCCGGCCCCAGCAGCACTGCCGTCGTCAGCACAAACTGGATCATCCAGCTTGTCTGCATCCCGATCGTGGCCATGACCCAATGGTGCATGGCAGGGATCAGGTGGCTGCCCATCTCGAGCACGAAGACAGGGAGGGTAAGCGCCAGCGCCACACCCATCTGCCACTTCAGCTGGCGGGCCTCTTCATCGCGCTTGCTGACCTGATCGGGGGCCGGTGCCTCGTCCGTCAGTGGTGTCGCCGTTTTTCCCTTTCTTGCAACAGCTTCGATCAGGTCCTTCATGCGCGGTGACCCGGTGACGACCGCCCGCTCCGTGGCGAGGTTCACCTCAGCCGAGACGACCCCCGGCACCGCGAGGAGCGCATGCTCCACGCCCCGCACACATCCCGCGCAGGTCATCCCATCCACGGCGAGCTTCACCGCCCCCATTGGCACCCGGTAGCCCGTCTCCTCGACAGCCTTCACCAGGGCCTCAGGCGCCACCGCTTGATCAAGCTGCAGGTCAGCGCGCTCCCCGGCCAGATTGACATGGGCCTCGGTCACGCCGGGCACAGCCTTCAGCGCACGCTCCACCCGCCCCACGCACGAGGCACAATGCATGCCCTCAATGGGCAGCGTCAGGGACCGCGAAAATCCGGGATCAGCGTTCATGGCGCGACATTCCTTTGGTCTTGCATCGTTGAGCTGAGACACTAGATAGGGGTTCCAGTAGCTGGAAGGTCAAGGGCAGATGCGCTATAATTCCCCATTCACTGGAATGCACAGTCGCTGCCCAAGGAAGGCCAAGCCCATGAATATCTCAGAAGTCGCCCAAGCCAGCGGTCTGCCCGCAAAGACGATCAGGTACTATGAGGAGATCGACCTCGTGCGCCCGGCGCGCGGCGCTAACGGCTATCGCGACTTCAGCGAGCAAGACGCCCACAAGCTTACCTTTCTGGGCCGTTCCCGGTCGCTCGGCTTTTCGATCGAGGAATGCCGCACCCTTCTGTCGCTCTACGAAGACCGCGAAAGGGCCAGCGCTGACGTCAAATCGGTGGCGGCCGTCCATCTCGACCGCATCGCCGAAAAGATTGAAGAGCTTCAGGCCCTCAAAGCCACGCTTGAGACGCTCGTGCACAGCTGCCATGGCGACGGGCGCCCCGATTGCCCGATCCTCGACGACCTCGCAGGCACCAAAGCCGCCTGCGCCTAGCGCCTTCAGGCTCAGCTTGGCGGGATCTTGTGCGCCTCCCCCCACTGCCGTGGGGATTGCCCGTACATGCGCTTGAACGCCCGGCTAAACTGCGACGCGCTGGCATAGCCCATCTTCAGTGCGGCCTTGCTCACGACCGTGCCGCCCGCGATCATCATCGCCGCTGAGTTCAGCCGCATCGCTTTGACAAACTGGATGGGTGATATCGTCGTCACCTCTTTGAATTTAAGATGGAAAACGGCCCAGCTCATACCAGCGAGGCGGGCCATGTCGTCGATTGAGACCGGTGCGTCGAGCTGAGCGCGAAATGGCGTTTCCGGCCCCAAAGGCGAGGCGCGCAAAGATGCCGGCCTCGCCCTTCAGGATCGCGTAATAGAGCTCGCGCAGACGCGCCGCGCCAAGGACGGCCCGGTCCGTCGGGTCACCGGCGATCTCCAGCACGCGCAACAGAACCTCTCCAAAGGCATCGTCCCAATGGGCCAAGCGGATGCCCCGCGCACGCATTGGTGCCTCAGATGAGCTAAGCACCCCGCCAGCGGTCTCCCATCTCCATGGCAAGTTCGGTCATCAAACGCGGATCGAGCGAAATGAGCACACCGTAGAGAGGCGTCTCTGGCGAGGCCGTGGGCGTGCCCGCCTGCACCGGGATAGACATCGGGCAGCACAGGTACTGGCTGTGATCGTAAAGGTGTCTTTGCCCATCGAGCACGGCCTCCTTGGCCCCACTCACGATGGCTACGATGCACGGGTCATAGACCGCCGGCATGCAGGGAATGGCCGCGTTGCCTTGAACACCTGCACCCCTTCGATCCCCAAACCGACCATGCCGTCTGGGGTCATCTGCGCGGCGATCAGGCGTTTGATCTTGTCCTTGCTCATGGGCCCTAGATGCAGCGCGGTGGGGCTCAAACAAGGCAGTTGATAGGAATAGGCAAGTATTCAGGACTAAGAGCTCTATTTCCACGCGAAGGTGAGATTTATCTGCATCTCAACAGCGGGCGCCACGCACGGCCTGCCCCGCGATGGAGAACACACATGCCAGATACCACTTTCGGCCCCTAGGGTTGGACACCTGATCGCTTAGGCTTCCTCTTTGGCAAAACCTATGTGATTACCGGCGCCAACGCCGGCGCGGGGTTTCAGGCCGCGCGCACGCTTCTCAAGCGGCAGGCCACCGTCGTCATGCTCAACCGCTCCGCCAAGAAATTCCACGCCGCCATCGCCGAGCTCAAGGTCGAATTCTCCGAGGCCGCCGACGTCAGTTTCGTGCGCATGGACTTCGCCTCGCTCGCCAGTGTCCGCGAGACCGCTACCGAGGTTCTGAAAAAGATCCCCGCCATCGACGCCCTCATCTGCAATGCCGCCATCGCCCCAATCCCCCCGCGCCAGCTCACGCAGGACGGGTTTGAGAGCTAGTTCGGCACCAACCATGACGGGCATTTCCTGCTTTGCGGGCTTCTCTTTAAACGCATCGCCGCCGCGCAGGGGCGCATCGTTGTGATTGCCAGCCTTGGCTACAACATGGGCCTGAAAACCATCAAATTCGACGACATGAACTGGGAAGAAGGCTATGGCCCCAACACCGCCTATTCGCAAAGCAAGCTCGCCCAGATGATGTTCGGCTACGAGCTCCAAGATCGCCACGCCAGCGCGGGCCGCAGCGATGTGAGCGTGTTCGTCTGCCACCCCGGATCTTCGGCCACCTCGCTCATCTCGACGAGCGGTGGGCCCCTCATGCGCGCCATCTTTTGGCTGATGACCAAGACACCCTTGATGCAGACCGCCGAACAAGGCGCCTTCCCGGAGGTGATGTGCGCCACCGAGGAAGCGCTGACCGAGCAATGCGCGCTCTATGGCCCAACGGGTCGGATGGAAGTCGTGGGCCCCGTGGGGCGCGGCACGCTCAACCCGCATGCCTACGACAAGGAGGTCATGAGCCGGCTTTGCCAGGTCTCGGAGGAAGCCACGGGCCACGTTTGGGCCTTGTGATCACCCCTCAGCGAAGAAACTGAGCAGCTTCTCCGTCAGCGGCTCCGGCGCCTCTTCGGGGATGGCATGGCCGCAGGGCAAGGGGCCGCCGCGCACGTCGGTGGCCTTTTCACGCCACGTCTCGAGCACGTCATATGTCTCCCCCACAACGCCCTTGGCACCCCAGATCGCCAGGAGCGGCGCCCTCACGCGGGCGGCGCGATCGGCGCGGTCGTGGTCGAGGTCGATGCCTGCGGCCGCGCGGTAGTCTTCACAGATCGAGTGGATCGTGGCCGGGTCACGGTAGGTGCGCAGGTATTCCTGCAGCGCTTCTTCCTCGACAGCGCCCTCGGTCTTCACCTGTCCCGCGATATGGCGGCGCAGGAAATACGCCGGGTCCGCGCCAATGAGGCGCTCGGGGAAGTCATACGGCTGAATGAGGAAGAACCACCAGAAGTACCGCGTGGCGAAATCCTGATCGGTGCGTTCGTACATCGTCAGTGTCGGGGCGATATCGAGAACGACGAGCCGTTCCACCGCGTCGGGGTGATCGAGCGCGAGCCGATGCCCCACACGCGCGCCCCGGTCATGACCCACGACTGAGAAACGATCGTGCCCCAGCGCGGCCATCAGATCGATCTGATCCTGCGCCATCACCCGTTTTGAAAAGGGAAGATGGTCGGCATCACTCTCCGGCTTGCTGCTGTCCCCGTAGCCCCGCAGGTCGGGGGCCACGACGGTGTTTCCCGCCGCCACCAGCTGAGGCGCGATCTTGCGCCAGACGATATGGGTTTGCGGATGCCCGTGGAGCAGCAGCACCGCTGGCCCCTCACCCGCAACGGCGTAGTTGATCTCCACCTCGCGCAAAGCCGCGCGGCGCAGGTCGAACCCGTCGAGGAAGGGGGACATAGGCATCCTCAGCCGTCCAGCAGCGCGTCCGCCACGGCAGCGCCGCAGCTCTTGGTATCGGCCTTGCCGCCGAGATCGGGGGTGCGCAGCGCCTCTTCAGAGAGCACGCGTTCGATGGCGGTCACGATGGCGGCGCCTGCCTCCTTCGCGCCGAAATGGTCGAGCATCATCGCCGCCGCCCAAATCTGCCCGATCGGGTTTGCGACACCCTTGCCCGCGATGTCGGGCGCCGATCCATGAACCGGCTCAAAGAGCGAGGGGAAGTGCCCCTCCGGGTTGATATTGCCCGAGGGCGCGATGCCGATGGTGCCCGTGCAGGCGGGCCCAAGGTCCGAGAGGATATCGCCAAAGAGGTTCGAGGCCACCACCACATCAAACCAATCGGGATGCAGCACGAACTGCGCTGTGAGGATATCGATATGGTACTTATCGACCTTCACATCGGGGTACTGGGCGGCCATCTCGGCCACGCGCTCATCCCAATAGGGCATGGTGATCGAGATGCCGTTCGATTTCGTGGCCGAAGTCAGACGCCCGCCCCTCTGCACCGCCAGATCGAAGGCGTATTTCAGGATGCGGTCGACGCCGGTGCGCGTCATCACCGTCTCCTGCATCACGACCTCGCGGTCGGTGCCCGGGAACATCTTGCCCCCGATGGAGGAATACTCGCCCTCGGTATTCTCCCGCACGATCATCATGTCGATATCGCCCGGCTCCCGATTGGCCAACGGCAGCGGAACGCCCGGCATGGCGCGCGCGGGGCGCAGGCTCACATACTGATCGAACTCGCGCCGAAACTGGATGAGCGACCCCCAGAGAGAGATGTGATCAGGCACGATCTCGGGCCAGCCCACCGCGCCAAAGAAGATCGCGTCGCAGTCACCCAACTGCGCTTTCCAATCCTCCGGCATCATCGTGCCGTGCTTCACGTAGTAATCGGCCGAGGCGAAATCGTGCTCGGTGAATTCAAAGCCCAGATCGAACCGCTTCTGCGCGGCCTCAAGCACGCGCAACCCCTCGGGCACCGTCTCTTTCCCGATCCCGTCGCCCGCGATGACGGCAATGTCCCACGCGTTCTTTGGCATTGATTTCGCTCCCTTTTGGCCGTGGCTAGCACGGTTTGAGGGGCAAAACTACCAAACGGGCGCCTAGGCCGGGGCGGCGGCGGCCCGCGCGCGCAGACGGCGCTTGGAGTTGAAGATAACGAAGACGATCAGCGCCGCGCCCGCGACATTGGCCACAAGGAACATCGGCCAGAAGGCCAGACACGCGCCCGCAATGAGAGCGACGAGATCGATGACCCCAATCGGCCCCTCGCTATACTGCTGGATCAGCGCGTTCGTGGCATAGATCCCGAAGAGCCCGAAAAAGCCCACCTGAATCACCTCCATGAACTCGCCCGAGATAAGCGGCGTGTAGGCGAACATCAGCGGCACGATGTAGAGGCCCTTGGCGATCTTCCAGCTCTCGAACCCGGTGGCCATGGGGCGCGACCCGGCGATGCCTGCGGCGGTGAAGGCAGCAAGGCAAACGGGCGGCGTGACGTTTGAATCCTGGCTCAGCCAGAAGATGATCAGATGCGCCGTCAGCAGGAAGGTCGTGGCTATGGCCGGATCAATCAGCGCGGGCCGGATCGTCACGGCGATCTCAAACGGGATGGCCGCGATCAGATCCCACGCCTGCGCGCGGGTCATCCCCTCCGCTATCAAGGCGGTATTCGGGTGATCAACGAGGAAGAAGAGCGCGGATTTCGAGGGATCAGAGATGCCTTGCACCAACTGCTCCACAATCAGCTGGTCCGACATGATGCCCGCCAGCGCCGGCGCCGTCAGGATCGCGAGAATGATATAGGCCGCCGTCACCGGCAGACCCATCCCGAGCACCAGCGACGCCAGCCCCACCAGCAGGATCGCCAGCACCATGGAGCCCTGCGACCACTGAGCGATCATCAGCGAGAAGGAGTTGCCAACCCCGCTCGTGACAATGGCGTTGTTCATGATCCCGATCGTGACCAGCAGCACAGCCGTCATAACCGAGACTTTGATGCCCGAGGCCAACGCCTCCGCGATGCGGTTGGGGCCCATGGCCACAGGTTTGAAGAGGTCACCAGAGGTGACGATGGCCAAAAGGCTCGTGGCCCAGCTTGTCAGGATAAGCGCAGCGATGGCCCAGCAGGCCGCATAGGCAGGCGTCACGCCGCTGAGCAGCAACCAGATCATCACGGTGAGCGGGATCACGAAGACGAGGCCGCCGGACATCAGCTTGCCGCGGTCCACGGTCAGGTCGATCTCGGAACCCGCGTCATACTTCACCGCCTCGATGCGCACGATGAAGGCCACCGACATGAAGTAAAGGATCGCGGGCACAACAGAGACCGCCACGATCGTGCCGTAGGGGATGGAGGTGTAGCTCGCCATCACAAAGGCCCCTGCCCCCATGATGGGCGGCATCAGCTGGCCACCTGTGGAGGACGCAGCCTCCACCCCGGCCGCGAATTTGGGGCGGAACCCGTTGGCCTTCATCAGCGGGATCGTGATGACCCCGGTAGAGGCCGTATTCGCGATTGCGGAGCCTGAGATCGTGCCGGTCAGCGCCGAAGACAGCACCGCCACGAAGGCCGCGCCACCCTTGATGCGGCCTGCCACGACCTTGGCGAGTTCGATCACAAAGTTGCTCGCGCCCGACACGACAAGGAAGCCGCCGAAGATCATGAAGAGGGTGATGTTGACCGACGAGATGCTCGCCAAAATGCCGAAGAGACCCTCGTCATTGTAGAGCGTGCGGAACATGACGTCGTTCAAAGGCAGGCTCGCGGCGCGGAAGACGCCGGGCATATAGCTGCCGAGGAAAAGGATGTAGCTCAGCGCGAGGAGCACCAGAATGGGGATCACCCAGCCCGAGACGCGGCGCGACAGATCAATCGCGGCGAAGACAAGGATGAAGCCTGCGGCCCAGTCGATGGGCGTGAATTGCCAGGCTTGGCCGGTGACGGCCAGCGTGCGCTCGTAGAGCCCGTTCTCAGCCCACGCGACCCAGAGCGCAGCGGCGGCGACGATGGAGCCGTAACTCAGATCGAACAGCCATGCAAAGCGGCTCTGCACGCTCTTCTTGAAGGGCGAATGGATGACGGAGGCAAGGAACGCGAAACCCGCAAAGTGGATGGCATTTTGCCATTTTCCGGGCTCGGTCAGCACGAGGTTGGTGAGGATGTGCCAGACGCCGAACGCAACGGCAAAGGCGATCAGCAGCCAGGAACGGTGCTCATTATTGTCGATGTCAAAGCAATCGCTGCGGCTATAGGCATCCATGGCCGAACCCCTCCCCCAAGGTGCGGTAAGTGGCGGCGCGAACGGGCGCGCCGCCGGGTCTTAGTAAGGTGTCAGAAGTTTAGTTCTTCAGACGCTCCGGGACTTCGAGACCCATTTCCTCGTAGTAGCGCTGCGCACCAGGGTGCAGCTTGACCGGCAGGCCAGCCATGGCGCCTTCAAGGTTCATAGCGTTTGTGGCCGGGTGGATCGCCTGCAGGAAGGGCAGGTTCTCGTACATGGTCTTGGTGAGGAGGTAGACGTGCTCTTCATCAACGTCCGCGTTCACGGCGAGGAAGTTCGGCTGAGCGATGGTGTTGATGTCGTCGGTCTGACCCGGATAGGTGCCTGCCGCGATGGTGTAAGGCACCCAGAGGTTGCGACCGCCGTCCATGGCAGCCAGCTGGTCTGCGGTGACGTCGAGCACCTTGAAGCCACCTTCGTTCGAGGCCATCAGCTGCGTGATTGCACCCGTGGGCGGGCCAGCGGGCATGCCAGCTGCCACGGCCTGACCGTTGGCCATTGCGTCAGCGGTGGGGCCATAGCCTGCGAAGACGAGGTCGAAATCCTCATCGATGTTGAGGCCGAGGCCAGACAGCAGCACGCGGTTCGAGCCGATCGTGCCGGAGTTCTGGTTGCCCATGCCCGCGGACATGCCTTTCAGCGCCACGATGTCATCCATCGTGCCCGTGGTGGCTTTGTCGGTGGGAACAACGAACTGCTCCACGTTCTGCCACAGCATCGTCACCGAACGCAGGTTCTCCTGCGGCTCGGAAACCGGGCCCGTGCCCGTTGCAGCGTAGGAGCCAAAGAGGCCCTGCAGGATCGCGAAGTCAGCGGTGCCTGCGCCCAGCGCCTGCACGTTTGCGCCGGAACCGGCGGAGTTCACCGCGGTGAGCGAGAACTTCTGCTTCGGCAGCAGGCGGACCTTCGACAGCGTCGAGATAGCCGTGCCGACCGGGTGATAGGTGCCGCCCGTCGAGGCAGTGTTGAGCACGTAGTCGGTGCTTTGCGCCTGCGCGAGGGTCGCGGATGCGATGAGGGTCGCGCCAAGTGTCAGCGCTTTGACGAATTTCATATTTTTCCTCCCAGAGATGGCCGCTGGTTCAGCCAGTGGCCGCACTTTAGTTAAGCAGTGGTAGGACACGATATGATGGAAATTGCGCGCCGGGCAAATAATGGCCTGCGGAAATGCGCAGCTTCAGCGTTAGCATTGTGTGCTAAGCCAGCCGTCCAAGCCAGCCAGGAGCCCGCCATGACCCAACCGCCCATCGACAACTTGGCGCGCGGGCGCAACCGCGCCTCACACGAACGCCAGCAAAATGAGGGCGATATTGTCATACGCACTGTGGCCATGCCCGCCGACACGAACCCTTCAGGCGATATCTTCGGGGGCTGGCTCATGTCACAGATGGATTTGGCCGCCGGCAACATCGCAGGTCGCGTGTCAGGGGGACGCGGGGCCACCGTCTCGGTCGAAGCGATCCAATTCCTGAAACCCGTGAAGGTGGGGGACGAGGTGACGCTTTATGGTACGCTCAAGGACGTGGGCCGCACCTCGATGCGCATCCATGTCGATGCTTGGGCGCGCAGCCGTTACACCGACACGGCGCACAAAGTGACCGACGCCGATTTCGTCTTCGTGGCCCTCGACGAAGATGGCAAACCCCGCCAGATCTTCGAGGACTAGCCTCCTGGCGCCAGCACCTCGCCTTTGTCGATGCCGAGCTTCACGATTTTTTCGTTGAGCGTCCGGCGCCCGATGCCCAGACGGTGTGCCACGTCATCCATGCGCCCTGCCTCATCTGAGATCGCCTGCGCGATCAGCTGACGCTCGAACGCCGCCACCGCCTCGCGCAGCGTGGTGGGCATGTCGCCCCCGTCCGAGACCGAACTGATAGAGCTCGCAATCGAGGCGCTCCCCCGCCGCGAGGCCAGCACGAACCGTTCGGCGACGCTCTGCAGCTCGCGCACATTGCCGGGCCAACCGTGGGTCAGCAGTGCTGAGACATCGGACGGCGCAAGTTCCGGCACGCGGCACTCATAAAGTGCGCTAAGCCGTTGCAGGTAATGACGGAAAATGAGGATCACATCGTCGCCCCGTGCCGCCAACGGCGGCAGATCGATGACGAGCGTGTTCAGACGGAAATAGAGGTCTTGGCGCAAAAGGCCCTCGGCTACCGCCGCCTCCCCCGGTTGCGACGAGGCCGAGATCAGACGCACATCCACCGGCATCTCCCCCACGGTGCGCGTCTCGATAACGCGCAGAATCTTCGATTGGCTCTCCGCGGGCATGGACGTCAGCTCATCAAGAAAGAGCGTGCCCCCATCTGCGCGGTGTAGCAGACCATCGCGCGCGAACACCTTCTCCTCGAAACTCTCCGGCGGGATGATCGCGCAGTTGACGGCCACGAACGGCGCGCTCGGGCCGCGCCCGAGGTCGTGGAGCGCGCGGGCAACGAGCTCCTTACCCGTGCCCGTCTCGCCCGTGATCAGCACATTGGCGGGGCTGCCTGCATAATCATGAATATCCCGGCGCACAGCACTTAGCGCATCCCCGATCAGGATCTGCTCGAGGTCCGTCAGCGCCGCCAAACGACGCTCCAGCCGCGCTGCGCTTTCCGTGAGGCGCTTAAGACGTACGGCGTTCCCCAGAAGGGTCAGCAACCGCCGGGGGTCAAATGGCTTTTCAATGAAGTTATAGGCCCCGTTCTGGATCGCCTCGACCGCTAAAGGGATATCCCCATGGGCCGAAAACAGCACCACTGGCACGCGGCTGATATCAGCCGCCTGACGCTGGAACGTCAGCCCATCCATGCGCGGCATCCGCACATCCGACAAGGCCGCGTCGACCCCTCCAAGGAGCTTCAGCCCCTCTTCCCCGTCCCGGGCTGTGACAACCTCGAACCCGCCCTTTTCGAGCAGGTGAGACAGTGACACCCGCATCTCCCGGTCGTCATCAATGACAAGGATCGTACCCTGCTTCATGTCCCCTCCTTGGCGAGCGTCATCTCGAAGACTGCCCCCTGGCCTGCGACTTCCCCGGCGGTGAGCTCGCCCCCGTGGGCGCGAATGATCTCCGCCGTGATGGCCAGGCCCAGCCCCATCCCCTCGCCCGAGGAGCGCGTGGAATAGAAAGGCTCTTCCAGCTTGGCGAGGGACACGCCCTCAAGCCCCGGCCCATTATCGGTGACGCGTACGACGATCTGGTCGGCCCGCGTGGCGCAGTCGATCGCGATACGCGGAGCCTCGATCCCCGCCACCGCCATCGCGGCATTGCGCAAAAGGTTCACCATTGCCTGCTCCAGCTGCAGCTGATTGCCCATTGTTTCACAGGGCGCGGCGGGCGGCGTCCACGCCACCTCGATATGTTCAAGATCATGGGCCATGAGGCCGAGCGCCTCCTTGATCACGAGCGCCATGTCGACAGGCGCGCGATCCTCGCTGCCGCGCCGCGCGAAAAAGCCCAGTTGGCGCTTGGTGGCCTCCATCCGGTCTGCCAGCCGCCGCAGGTTGTTTAGCGTCTCGGGCGAGGTGATCTCCCCCCCGATCTCAGCCGCGAAGAGGTGACTTTTGAGCGCCGAAATCGGCTGCCCAAGCTCATGGGTGACCGAGGCCGCCAGCTGGCCCAAAGCGGCCAATTTCGAACTCCGCTCAAGCTCCTCCTGCGCCTTCACCAGCCGCGCGTTCGTCTCAGCCAGTTCGCGCCCCTGGCGTTGACTGACAACAAGAGCCGCCTGAATGCGCCGCGACCTGAGAAAGACCGAAAAGCCGATGAGCACGGCAATGAAGAAGCCCATGACCCCCGTGGCGAGCCACGTTTGCCGCGCCACGGCGGCCTCGGCGCGCAAGTAATGAACCGTCCAATTCACCACCTCGGTGGGCCCCGATGTCAGGAAATAAGACTGGCCCGCCACCGCCACCCGCGCGTCACCCTCAGGCACCCAGGCAAGGCGCGGCAGCTCCTGGCTGCCAAACTGACGGCTCTCCGCAATGGCCGCGCGACGCGCCGGATCAAGCTCCCCAATCGTGTGGTAAAGCCACGCCGGGTTCGACGACAGCACCACGATGCCGTCCTCATTGATGGCCAAAACCGCCTCGCCACGTTCCTCCCAGGAGGCCTGCAGCTCGCTCACATCGAGCTTGATCGCGATGACCCCGCTCACATCACCAGGGGCCGCCATCAAAGGCTCCGCCACGAAGTAGCCGGGCCGCCCGGTGGTGGCGCCAATGGCGAAGTAATCGCTCCGCTCCCCGCTTGCGGCGCTCTGGAAATAGGGGCGAAACCCGTAGTTCTGGCCCAGAAAGCTGCTCGGCAGCCGGTGGTTCGAGGCCGCCACCACATCGCCGCTCAGCGTCATCAGATAGATCGCCTCAAGGCCCGAGGCCTCCGCGAACCCTTCCAGCGTCGCGTTGAGTTCTTCCGTGCGACCACTGCCCAAATTCTCTGACAGCTGCGGGTTCTCGCCCAGAACAAACGGCAGATGCTGGTGCTTTTTCAGCGCCTCGTTGAGCGAGCGCAGGTATAGCGCGTGCTGGCTGTCCGACACCGACACCGTCTGCGCCTCAAAGAGCCGAAGCGACCCGAAATAGGCCGCCGTCACCGCTGCCAGTACCGTCGTCAGCAGGATCGCGATCACGCGCCCCGAGATGCGATCTGGAATTTCGTTTGCGGTCTGGCTGCTCATGGGCCCTGCTTTGCTGTCACGCGGGTGAGCCTTTCAGAACTCCCCTCATAGCGCAAACGCCTCGGACGCCTTATCGGGACGCCCCCTGCGGATTTCCGCAGGGTTCAGGAGCCGCGAATATCGCTCAGCGTCCGCGCCGGTGTCAGCGCCTCGATCCCGAGCTCAAGCTCGATCACCGCCCCACCCTTCGCCGCCAATCCGCGGTCGAGGGCGGCCGCGAAATCCTCCGTGCGGGAGACACGTTCGCCGTGAAAACCGTAGGCCGCCGCGAGCATCGGGAAATCGGGGTTCTGTAGCTCCGTGCCTGAGACACGGGTGGGATAATCACGCTCCTGATGCATGCGGATCGTTCCGTAGGAGCCATTGTTGACCACGAGGATCACCGGGCAGGCCCCCGATTGCATGGCCGCGCCCAGCTCGTTGCCCGTCATCTGGAAATCGCCGTCGCCCGCGATGCAGATCACGTCCCGCTCCGGGTGGGCACGCTTGGCGGCGATGCCGGCGGGGATGCCATAGCCCATGGCGCCCGATTGCGGGGCGAGAAGGCGTTGACCGGGCCCAAAGCGGAAGAAGCGGTTCGTCCAGACCGCGAAATTGCCCGCGCCGTTCGTCAGGATCGCGTCATCGCCCACGCGTTCTTCCACCGCGCGCACAACAGCCGCCATATCCAGCGCCCCGGGCTGGGGCGGCACCGTGAGGCTGTCGACATACCCCGCCCTCGCAGCGTCCCGCCAGCGTGTGTCGGCGCCGGCATAGCTCAGCGCTACCGCCACCTCATTCGGGCCCGCATGGATCGCCACCTCGGGCTGGTAGATCTTCCCAAGCTCCCGATCCGAGGCATGCACATGGATGATCTTCTGGCGCGGGCTCGGCGCGTCAAAGAGGCTATAGCCGTCGGTCGTCATCTCGCCAAAGCGGATGTTGAGCGCGAGCATCACGTCCGCCTCATCCACAAGCTTGCGCACCTGAGGCGTCATGCCGACACCCGCCACGCCAGCGAAGTACGGCGCGTGATGGTCGATGAGATCATGGAACCGGAACGCCGCGAGCGCGGGCAGGCCTGCGCCCTGAAGCCAGCGCGTCAGTGCCGCGCGACCGGTCGCATTCCAGCCGCCCCCGCCTACGAGGACGATGGGGCGTTCAGCGCCCGCCAAAAGCGCCGCCGCCTCGGCCATGGGCGCCGCCGCCGGGGCTGCCTCTGCGATCTGCAAGGGGCCGGTCAGCGGGGTCGCATCGACCTCTTCGACCAGCATGTCTTCGGGCAGCGCGATCACAACGGGGCCCGGGCGGCCCGACAGAGCGGTGCGCCAAGCCCGCGCGATCACCTCGGGAATGCGCGCGGGATCATCAATCTCGGTCGCCCATTTTGCCACCGGGCCAAAGACCGCGCGGTAATCGAGCTCCTGAAACGCTTCGCGGTCGCGCATCCAGCGCGCGATCTGGCCAACAAAGAGGATCATCGGCACCGATCCCTGCATCGCCGTATGCACACCGATCGAGGCATTGGTGGCCCCGGGCCCACGCGTGACCATGCAGACGCCCGGCTGCCCCGTCAGTTGACCCCACGCGCAGGCCATGAAGGCCGCGCCGCCCTCGTGGCGGGTCAGCGTCAGATCAACCGGTGAATCATGGAGCGCGTCTAGCACGGCCAGATAGCTCTCTCCTGGGACGCCAAACGCCTGCCGGACGCCCAGGTTCTCAAGACATTTGACCAGAAGTTCCCCTGCCCGCATCTCGCTCACACCTTATAATAATCGCGGTACCAATCGACGAAGGCCTGCACGCCCTCGCGAATATTTGTCTCGGGCCGGTAACCGGTGAGCGTCTGCAGAAGGTCCGCATTGGCCCAGGTGGCCGGCACGTCGCCCGGCTGGATATCCATGAAGTTGCGTTTCGCCTCGACGCCGGTGGCGGCCTCGATCGCATCGACGAAATCAAGGAGGCGCACCTTGTCGGAATTGCCGATATTGACCGTGCGATGCGGCGCCACGGGGCTCAGCGTATCGCCCGGAGCGATGTCATCAGCGCTCTCGGGCCGCACGGGTGGGGCGTCGATCAGCAGGCGGATACCCCGCACGAGGTCTTCGACATAGGTGAAATCGCGCCACATCTCCCCGTGGTTATAGATGTCGATGGGACGCCCTTCGAGGATCCCCTTCGTGAACTTGAACAGCGCCATATCAGGCCGCCCCCAGGGCCCGTAGACCGTGAAGAAGCGGAACATCGTCGTCGGCAGATTGTGGAGGTGAGCATAGGCGTGGCCCATGGCCTCGTTGGCCTTCTTGGTGGCCGCGTAGATCGTCATCGGGTGATCGGCCTTGTCCACTTCGGCGAAAGGCATCTGGGTGTTCGCGCCATAGACCGAGCTCGTGGAGGCCATCAAAAGGTGATCAACGGCAAGTTTTTTTGCCACCTCCATCACGTTGAACGTGCCCACGATGTTGGCGTCGATATAGGCGCGCGGCTGTTCGAGCGAATATCGCACGCCCGCTTGCGCTGCGAGGTGGACAATAACATCGGGCTTGGCCGCGAGCGCCGCCTCGCGCAGCGCATCGGCATCCTCGAGCATCGCCTCGGTGGCGGTGAATTTCGGGTTCTGGGCGAGCATCGCGTTGCGCCGCGCCTTCAACGACACTTCGTAGTAATCCGTCATCCCGTCGTAGCCGGTGACGCGGAAGCCCTCTTTTAGCAGGAGCTGCGCGAGGTGAAAGCCAATGAAACCTGCACTTCCGGTGATAAATACGCTGCGCATCTGCGCTCCCATCTGGCTTTGCACACGGCCGGGTGCCCGTGTTTCGTCCTTCGCGGGATAGCCTTGACGCGGGTAGCTGACAACCGTGAGCGGCTGTCGCGCTGCGCGGATCGCATTGTGTCGGGGGCGTGGGCGCGCCCTGAGTGCGGCGGTACCTCGGGTTGCGTAACTCCTCGGGCATGCAGGCAGCGCACTGGTCTGGAACCGCGTGTAGGCGACGCGCGGGACAGAGGCCCTGCGCTGTCACGCCCCCCTACCCTGGCAGATTATCTAGGCTGCGCGGCGCGTGGCCTGCGTGAGCCGCACCAAAGACGGCAGCGTGGTCGACCAATCCGGCGGCTCGAGGCCGAAGACCTCTTTCGTCAAAGACGCATCCAGCTGTCCGTTTTTCGGGCGCGGCGCGCCATGGTGCCAGCTGGACGCCGCTGCATTGGCGACGGCGACATCCATTTCAGCGGCCTCAAAGATCGCCCGCGCGAACTCAGCGCGGCTGACCCCCTCGCGGCCTGCGTAGTGATACGTGCCGCTCTTCGACGGGGTTTTGATAAGCGCCTGCGCGATGTGGCAGGCAGCATCGGCCAGCGCGGCGGCCGGCGTGGGTGAGCCCTGCTCCGCGTTCGACAGCGTCAGGTGCCGGCGCGCGCGCCCCGCCCGCAGAACCGAGCGCAGCACATTGTGCCCATGGGCCGAATGCACCCACGACGTCCGCACGATGGCATGGGTGCCACCTGCCGCGCGCACGGCCTCCTCCCCCGAGAGGCGCGAGGCGCCGTAGACTTGGATCGGCGCGGGCGTGTGTTCAGGGCGCCAAGGCAGCCTGCCCTTGCCGCTGAAAACCTCCGCGCAGGACAAATGAACGAGCGGAATGCCTACGAGCGCGGCCGCACGGGCCATCGCGGCAGGGGCCCGCGCGTTGACCACGCTAGCCGTAGCGCGCGCGGTTTCGGCCCCATCGATATCCGTGAAGGCCGCGGCATTTATGACGGCATCCACGCGCGCCGTCTCGATAATGCGGGCACATCGCGCGGGATCGCGCAGATCCGCATCAGCGCGCGAGAGCGTCACCACATCGGGGCGATCGCTCAGCAGCTGACCAACCTGGCTTGACGCGCCGAAAAGAAGGATCGTCATGCGCTGACCTGCGCGCGGCGCGACCGAAAGAGGATCGCGGCCCTGATCTCGCCCTTCTGGGCTCGGATCGGGGACGACAGCGGCAAAGGACGCATCGAGAGTGTAAGACGCTGGTGGGTCATGCGACATTCCTCGTAAGTTGGGAGAGGGCCGCGCCGGACACGCCGCGGTCCTTGGTTTGCGTGAAGAGCGGCAGCCACCAGCCGTGGTTCTGGCAGTACCATTCGACGGTACGAGCGAGGCCTGCGCTCAGCTCGACCTGCGGCTGCCAACCCAGGTCCTCGCGCAGCTTGGTCGCGTCGAGGGCGGAGCGCTTTGCCGCCACCTCAGATGTCTGCTCGATCAGCCGGGCATAGGCCAAAGGCGCGGGTCGATGGACTTGCAGCAACCGGCACAGCACGCGCGCGAGATCGCTCCCGCCCAGCTCAGCACCCGCGCTGATATTGTAGCTCTCCCCCACGCGGCCTGCCTCAAGCACCCTAAGGATGGCGCGGGCGTGGTCATCCACATGGATCCAGTCGCGCAGCATGCCGCCCGCACCAATAGGCTGGTTGGTGATCGCCTGCGCGAGGATCGCGGGAATGGGTTTTTCGGGGTTTTGCCAGGGCCCGTAGGTGGCGCAGCCATGGGTGGTGATCACGGGCAAGCCAAACGTCTTGCCCCAGGCGTTCACCAAGTGCTCGGCAGTCGCTTTGGTGGCCGCATTCGGGTGGATTGGCCGCAAGGGTGTCTCATCCCCAAAGACTGCCTCACCGGGCAATGCGCCAAAGACCTCCGCCGTCGACACATGGACGAAGCGGAACGCTTCCAGCGCGCCAATTTCGCGCCAATGCGCGGTGGCAACCTCTAGCAAGGCGTGAGTGCCCGCGATGTTCATGCCTACATGCTCAACGCTCTCGACAAGGGCGCGGTCCGGGCCGGTTTCGGCGGCCAGATGGATCACGGCATCTGGCCGATGCAGCGCAAACACACGCTCCAAAGCGCCGCGGTCGCGGATATCGCAGGGCTCGAGCGCATAGTTGGGATCCTCGTCCAGATCCCAGATCGCAGAGAGGCTTGCAGCATAGGAAATCGCATCCACGCCGACGACGCCGTGACCCAACGCCAACGCATGGCGCATCACCCGGTTGCCGATGAAGCCTGCCCCACCCGTAACGATAAGCTTCATGCAGCGGCCTCGGCATAGGTGAAGGGGCTCACCCAATCGCGGAATGCGGGCATGCCCGTGTCCGTTGGAGACGCCATCAGCCGATGCGGCGCGATCCCCCAGTCAATGCCCAGATCGCTATCAGCGAAATCCACCTGTTGCGTCAGCTTCCCATCGAAGGCCGTCGTCACTTTGACCAGAACGGTCGTGTTGGGATGGCGCGTCACAAAGCCATGCAGGAACCCTTTGGGCACCAAAAGCTGCCTGCCATTCATCGCGCTCAGCGTCACACCGACCCAGCCCCCGAACGTGGGAGAGCCGCGGCGCACATCAACGGCCACATCGAGCACTTCCCCGGTCAGCACGCGCACCAGCCGCGTTTGCGCCTTGGGCGGGGCCTGTACATGCAGCCCGCGCACTGTGCCGGGCGATCTCATGAAGCTCTGGTTCTCTTGCACGAAGTTCAGCTTGATCCCGGCCTCTTCCAGCCGCGCGGCGCTCCAACTCTCCTGAAAGTAACCACGGATGTCGTTGATCCGTTTGGGCCGCAGGATTTCGACCCCCTTCAGGGCGGTTTCCTCGGTCTGCATGGCACGCCTCTTCAACTCGTGAATGTTGCGGCACGCTAGGGTCAGGACTCATAGCCAATAGATGACGGTTGCAGCGAGGGCGATGGCAGACAGGAAGACCTTCGGGCAGCGGTCATATCGTGTTGCTACACGCCGCCAATCCTTGAGTCTGCCGAACATGATTTCGAT
>JAKVCO010000020.1 GCA_022448245.1 Paracoccaceae bacterium | reverse complement strand
ACGACAGGTGCCCGAAAGTATTCCTGTCCGACATCGCACTAGCGGCACTCGTCATTTACTGGTTATGAGTCCTGACCCTAGCGCATAGGCTTCCAGATCATCTAGGCTCAAAAGCCCGCTTTGCTCGAAACCATCGATCAAGAGTTCGCGCTTCGGCATTACGTTTCCTAGTATTGGCTCGAAGCATATGATGCCGTTGCACGTTCAACCACAACCAACAGTTTGGGCCCAATACGGACCTCCGCTGCAGGCGTCTCAAAAGAAGAACAGATTTCTTTGCGCACAGATTAACCAAATCCGGGTCGCCCCTGTGCGCAAATGGAGTATGCACGGAATGTGTACAGGTTCTGTACCGATTGTGGCTCCGTTTTTCGGGGGCCGTTTTCCATAGATCTGGCATTTTGGCCCGCCCGTTAAGGCCACGCTCGAGTGGTGAACGGGTCGTTAAATGCGGGCGTCACGCGCCCGGCGCATGTGGGAGGTTTGGGTGCAAGGCAGCCCCCAGGGACACGTGTGTAACTCAAAAGCGCGCGGATGGCCTATAAGCCGGATTCTGTCCCCCGGCGCGAGCCGGTTGGATGACCATTCCTCTAGGGTGCCCGTTACCGAACACCTCAAGCTGCCAACCCGAACCTCAAGGCGAGGCGCCCAGCGAGGTTCCTATTCGGCATTGCTCCTGGTGGGGCTTGCCATGCCCGCCCTGTTACCAACGCGGCGGTGGGCTCTTACCCCACCTTTTCACCCTTGCTCTGACGGATCAGAGCGGTCTGATTTCTGTGGCGCTTTCCCTAGGGTCTCCCCCGCCGGGCGTTACCCGGCACCATTGCCTCGTGGAGTCCGGACTTTCCTAGGAGCCTAAACCCCTCGGCCATCCAGCCATCCGCGCGGCGCTTGTCCTAGGCTGGACGGCTCACGCACGCAAGGCCCCTGCCCTCCAGACGCGCCCAATCGAAGTGGGGGCCCGGGTCGATCTTGCGGCCCGGTGCCATGTCGGAATGACCGATAACGCCCTCGGGCGGGATGCCCCACCGCTGCATGATCCCGGGCAAAAGCGCCTCGAGCGTTTCCATCACGGGCTCGGCGTAAGGAGAGGTGCCATCATTGACCATCTCGATCCCGATGGAGCGGGAGTTGATGTCGTCCTGCCCGTGCCAGCTGCCCGCGCCCGCGTGCCAGGCGCGTTTGTCTTCCTCGACAAGCTGCCAAAGCGTGCCGCATTCGCCAATGACGTAATGGGCCGAGACTTCGTACTCAGGGTCGCAGAGCCGCTCGATCGCACGCTCGGCGGGGACCATGACCGTGTAGTGCAGGACGATGAGCGTTGGCGTCAGGCCGCCGCGACGCTCACCATAGTTGGCGGATGGATACCAGATCGGGGTCAGTTCGACACCACGCGGAAGGGTGCGGGATCCCAAGCGCAGGCAAAGCCGTCACCATCGGGGTCGAGACCCAGCCGGTCGCGACGCGGGCCGCCCCGGCGCAGAAAGTCCTGCTGTGCGAGGTCCGCGCTGGCATATTCTGAGCAATTGCGCAGCGCGCGCGCCTCGCCCGACAGCCCGGAGCGGCGATAGACCGACTCGCCCTTTTGGTTCGTCGACGACAGCGCGAACTCCACGATATTGGGACCACTCTGCGACCGCGTTGGCAACGCGGTGGGTTGAATAACTGTCATCTGCTGGCGGTTAGCCTGAATACGCGCGGCGTCGCTTTCGATGGTCTCACGTCCGGCGACAGCATCGAAGTTCTGTTCATCGGAAATCTCACCCGATCGCGCGCCAAGCCCGGCCGTTACAGTACCGATATTCGACGTTGGCTCTGCCTGATCCGCGCCAGCCCCGTCGATGACCGTATCAACGGCCAGTTGGGTCTGGTCATTCACCAAAGGACGCTCCAGCGCCGCATCACGGGCGGCCTGCCCCGCGCGAAAATCATTGGGCGTACCGAAACCAACGCCTGTTCCCGCAGCCGAGTTAGGCACAGCCGAGTCGCATGCCGCCAGCCCAACAAGGGCCAATCCTGCCAGAAGTACTCTCATATCCCGCCTCATCGCTTTGCGACGTGATACACCAGCCCGGGGCCGCGTGCTACTCAGGAGCGCGTGAGCACCCGCTCCTGAGCGAAACTAGTCACATCAATACCACTTCGCGGGCCATGCCTCAAAGGCGGCGGCCTGTTCGAGCGCGTAAGCGGTATTGAGCAGATCGCCCTCTTCCCACGGACGTCCGATCAGCTGAAGGCCAAGCGGCAAACCGTTCTTGTCGAGACCTGCAGGCACCGAGATGCCCGGCAGACCGGCAAGGTTCACCGTCACGGTGAAGACGTCGTTGAGGTACATCTGCACCGGATCATCGAACTTCTTGCCAAGCTCGAACGCCGCCGACGGTGTGGCCGGCGTCAGGATCGCGTCGACCCCTGCCGCGAAGACATCGTCGAAGTCTTTCTTGATGAGCGCCCGCACGCGGCGCGCACGGTTATAGTAGGCGTCATAAAAACCAGCGGAGAGCACATAGGTGCCCACCATCACGCGTCGCTGGACCTCAGCACCGAAGCCTTCAGCGCGGGTCTTCTCGTACATCTCGGTGATGCCATCGCCCTGGTCGAGCTTGGCGCGGTGCCCGAAACGCACACCGTCATAGCGCGCGAGGTTCGAAGACGCCTCTGCCGGGGCGATCACGTAATACGCGGGCAGCGCGTATTTGGTGTGCGGCAGCGAGATATCGCGGATCTCGGCGCCTGCGTCTTTCAGCATCGCGGTGCCGTCGGCCCAGAGCTTCTCGATCTCCTCCGGCATCCCGTCCATGCGGTATTCCTTCGGGATACCGATGACCTTGCCGCGGATATCGCCGGTCAGCGCGGCCTCGAAATCGGGCACGGCCAGATCAGCAGAGGTCGAATCCTTCTCATCGTGACCGGCCATGGCGCCCAGCATGATCGCGTTGTCGCGCACGGAACGCGCCATGGGGCCCGCCTGATCGAGAGAGGAAGCGAAGGCCACGACGCCCCAACGGCTCACACGGCCATAGGTGGGCTTGAGGCCTGTGATGCCCACAAAGGCTGCAGGCTGGCGGATGGAGCCGCCTGTGTCGGTGCCCGTTGCACCCAGACAAAGCCCTGCGGCGACGGCAGAAGCCGAACCACCCGAGGAGCCTCCCGGCGTCAACTCAGGGCCGCCTTCAACGCGCCAAGGGTTCACCGCGTTGCCGTAGGTGGATGTCTCGTTGGACGAGCCCATGGCGAATTCGTCCATGTTGAGCTTGCCCAGCATGACCGATCCCGCCTCGAAGAGCTTCGTCGTCACGGTGCTCTCATATTCTGGCTTGAAGCCCTCAAGGATCTTGGAGGCCGCCTGCGACGGCACGCCCCTCGTGCAGAAGAGGTCCTTGATGCCCAGCGGGATGCCACACATGGCCGGCGCGTCGCCTGCCTTGATGCGTTCGTCTGCCGCCTTGGCCTGATCGCGCGCGATCTCTGGGGTGTGGTGCACGAAGGCGCCCAGCGCGCCTGCGCCGTCGATCGCTGTGAGGCAAGCCTCTGTAAGCTCCAACGCCGTTACATCACCTTTGCGCAACGCGTCGCGGGCGCCTGCGATACCCAGTTTCGTCAGTTCCGTCATCACTCAACCACCTTCGGCACTGCAAAGAAGCCTTCACGCGCATCGGGCGCGTTTTTGAGGACCGCCTCGGCCTGGGAGCCGTCGGTGACCACATCCTCGCGCCGCTTCAGGCGCATGGGCGTGACGGAGACCATCGGCTCCACGCCTTCGACGTCAACTTCGGAGAGTTGCTCGATGAATCCCATGATCGCGCTGAACTCCTCCGCGAGGGCGGGAAGTTGATCCTCCTCGACCCGGATGCGGGCGAGCTTTGCGACCTTTGCTGCGGTCTCTTTGTCGATGGCCATGATGTCCTCCGAAAATCTCAGCCTCCCCTAGCCCGCAGCGCGCGCGTTGCCAACCATGTGACGGCGATAAACCTCGATCATCCAGCCCAGCATAACACCATTGAGAATGTGCCAGAGGAAATGAGAGCCCAGCGGGACCTGTTCGCAGATGATTTCGTCGACCGAGCGCAGCGTGATGGAGAGCGTGAGGATCGCCGCCCCAATGAGCATCCCGCGCGCTGTGCTGCGGCTTTCGCGGGCCACGGGCGGGGCGAAGAGGACGAGGAGGATGGGCACCGTCCAATAGAAGTTCGAGATGGAAAAGAACGGGAGGCGGTCGATGAGCGGGACAATGATCGCGGCGAAAGGCGCGAAGGCCGCGGTGAGAAGTAAGGCGCCCCACCATGGCCAGCGCAAGAAATCGCGGCCCACGGCAAAGAGGTAGACGAGGATGAAAAGACCGATCGGCGCAACGTCCGCCAGCGCGGCCCAGCCCGTCGCGTGGGTGTGAAAGAGGTAAGAGCCAATACCGATGGCCGTCAGGATCGCGATCAGGAGCATCGCGATTGGCACACCATCCCCCCGGACACGTCGCCAGCAGATGAATGCCGCGATCAGGAAGGCCGCGTTGGTGATCGCGTTCACCGGTTCGGCCCAGTACGTCAGGTCCACCCGTTCGCAATAACCGTCGAATTGCTGCGTCAGGTCCATTGCCGCCTGCCCCTTCTGCGGTATCTTTCGAGGAAACATGGGGAGGTTTCCATGAAACTCACATGGCTTGGACATGGGTCTTGGCGTCTTGAGATCGAAGATCAGGTGCTTTTGGTCGACCCTTGGCTCGACGGGAACCCGATGATGGCGGACCAGGACGCGGAAGCTGCGGTGGCGGGGGCTACACAGATCCTCATGACCCACGGCCATTTTGACCACACCAATGGCGTGGCAGGATTATCCAAGAAGCTGGGCCTGCCGGTGAACGGCATGGTGGAGTTGGTGTCAGCCTTGGCAGAAGACGGCGCAGAGGCCGGCCATGCCTACAACATGGGCGGCCATGTGACGTTTGGCGATGTGCGGGTGAGCCTCGTCCCTGCGTGCCATTCCTCGTCGCTCGCAGGGCACGGGGTTGTGGGGTCCGAGAGCGGGTTCATGGTGCGCGGTGAAGGCCAGACGGTCTATTTCTCCGGCGACACGGGGATCATGGCCGACATGGATTGGATGGGCGATTACTTTAAACCCGATATCGGTGTGCTCTGCGCGGGTGGCTACTACACGATGGGGATGGAAGAGGCCGCCTATGCCGCGCGGCGTTATTTCAACTTCAAGACCGTGATCCCGCAGCACTACCGGACGTTTGATGCGCTGGAGCAATCGGCGGATGCGCTGGCTGCCGGTCTGCCGGGCGTGTCGGTGATTGAGCCTCAGGTGATGGACCCGATCGAGTTGTAGGGATTGGGCCCGCCCGCCTCCCCCTCACCCTTGCGGGTTCGGCCAGAGGAGGCGCCGCTGCGCGGCGGAGCGCTCCCTTACCTGCGGGCACGGAAGAAGTCTTGCAGGAGGGCGGTGGCCTCGGGCGCGAGGATGCCGTCGTAGATTTCCGGGACGTGATGCGCCTGGGGATGTGAGAATATGCGGGGGCCTTGTTCGACGCCGCCGCTCTTTGGGTCAGAGGCGCCGTAGTAGACGCGCGCGACCCGCGCGGCAGAGATCGCGGCCGCGCACATGGGGCATGGTTCGAGCGTCACGTAGAGGTCGCAGCCGATGAGCCTGTCGGCGCCCATGCTTGCGCAAGCGGCGCGGATGGCGGCGATTTCGGCATGGGCGGTTGGATCATGGGCTTCGCGCATTCTGTTGCGCGTCTCTGCAAGTACTGCCCCATCTGGCCCCACCAAAACAGCACCAACAGGCACTTCGCCGGCCTCGGCTGCCTCGGCCGCGAGCTCCAATGCGCGCTTCATATGGGGAAATCGATCCATCCTTGAGCCTTCGCATCCCTCTTGGCGTGGAGCAAGGGGTGCGTTAGGGCGAGGCATGGCTGACAAACCTTCCTCCAGCGCCGTTCCCGGCGACCGCATCGCAAAGGTTCTGGCACGTGCAGGCGTGGCGTCGCGTCGAGGTGCGGAGGACATGATCAACGCAGGGCGCGTCAGCGTGAACGGCAAAGTGCTCACCAGCCCCGCGCTCAACGTCACGGACGCCGACAAGATCACCGTGGACGGCCAGCCGCTGGCGGAGCCCGACAAGGCGCGCGTCTGGCTCTATCATAAACCAGCAGGCCTCGTGACGACAGAGCGCGACGAGAAGGGCCGCGACACGGTTTTCGCCAACCTTCCTGAGCATCTACCCCGGGTGATGAGCGTGGGCCGCCTCGACCTGAACTCCGAGGGTCTTCTGCTGCTGACGAATGATGGCGGGCTCAAACGGACGTTGGAGCTGCCCTCGACAGGCTGGCTGCGCCGCTACCGCGTGCGCGTGAACGGCGCGCCGAAGGACGAAACACTCGACCCGCTGCGCCAAGGCATCGATATCGAGGGAGAGCGTTTCCAGCCTATGCAAGTGACGCTCGATCGTCAGCAAGGGGCGAATGCCTGGCTCACGATTGCACTTCGCGAGGGCAAAAACCGCGAGATCCGCCGTGCGGCGGAGGCCATCGGGCTCACAGTGAACCGACTGATCCGCATCTCTTACGGTCCGTTCCAGCTGCGCGAACTCAAGGCCGGTGAGGTCGAGGAAGTGAAACAGCGAGTGCTGGCGGACCAAATGGGCTGGTCGACGAAACCCAAGCTCAAGCCGCGCAACCGCCGTCCGCGCCGCTAACCCCTTCAGACGACCCATTCAGCGCCAATGCGTGATGGGGAAACTTCGCGCGGTCTTCCCCCTGTTCATCTGCACGGTTCCCCCGGAGCAAGTGTCGGGTTAAGCATAAAAAAAACATGAATGAGGGACCGACATGTTGGAGCTTCTGACCTTCGAAAATCTGGGCAATCTGTTGATGCTCTGCTTCCTGCAGGCCGTGCTCGGTTTCGACAATCTTCTCTATATCTCGATTGAGAGCCAACGCGCTCCGGTGGCACAGCAACGCTCGGTGCGGTTCTGGGGGATCATCATCGCTGTGGCGCTGCGCGTGGTGCTCCTATTCGTGATGGTCTCACTGCTCGATGCGCTCTCGGCGCCCTTCTACGTCTTCAACTGGGACGGCATCATCGAAGGCGGGGTGAACTTTGCCACGATTGTCTTCCTCTTCGGGGGTATCTTCATCATCTACACGGCTGTGAAAGAGATCAGCCACATGCTCTCGATCGAGCACTTACACACTGATGTTGAAGGAAAATCTGGGAAATCGGCGACACAGGTTGTGCTTCTGATCGTCTTTATGAACCTGATCTTCTCGTTTGACTCGGTCCTCTCGGCAATCGCCATCACCGACGTCTTCCCAGTGCTCGCCATCGCCATTTTGCTGAGCGGTCTGGCCATGCTTTTGCTGGCTGACAGCGTGACACGCTTCCTCGAAAAGAACCGGATGTACGAGGTGCTCGGCCTCTTCATCCTGCTGATCGTCGGCGTGGTTTTGATGGGTGAATCCGGTGTCGCTGCGGCCCACGCAGCGGAGACATCTGTCACCTTCGGGGACGCCGCCACGGCCGAGGCTGCGGCCCATGCCTCCCACGACAATGAGCTCGCCATCAAGATCTTCGGATACGCCCTCGTGCCGATGTCGAAGACGACCTTCTACTTCGCTGTGATCGTCCTCTTTACCGTCGAGATCATCCAGTCCGGCTACCGCCGAAAGCTCGATGCCGAGCGCGCGGCGCAGCAAAACCACTGAGCGAGGCTGGTAGAAAGAGGCGCATCTGCATATGTTTGAGACGGTGGAATAACGGGGGGAATATGTCCGCAACTGCCCTTCAGAAACTGAGCGGAGTGCTCTTGATCGTCCTTATCGTCTACGTGTCAATCACGGGAGGCGTGTGATGGCTGAGCGCTTCGGCGGCAAATTCTCGCCCGAAGGGGCGACGAAGAAATCCACGCGTGAAGCGGGCTCGCCCTTTGCCGGGGCTAAACCTGCTTCGGCGGGAGCCCGTGTGAACCTGTTGTTCGTGGCACCTTTGCCGCTTGTCTTCTCTTTCGGGTCCGGACCCACGACCTTGGCGGTCAGCCTTGCCGCGCTGGGGATGCTTTTGCTGGCGGCATGGCTCACCCGTGAGGGGCTCAAGGCCGAAGACGCCTACAATGCGCGCACTATCGCCAAGCGCCCGGCCCTGCCCCGCAAGATGGTGGCAAGCGCGCTGATTGGCGGAGGCCTTGCGATGGCGTCTTTCCTGACGTCCGGGATCATCGGCGCGGCTGTCATCGGCCTTATTGGTGTGGTCCTTCACGTGTTGGCCTTCGGGCTCGACCCGCTGCGCGACAAGGGTGCGGAAGGGATCGACCAGTTCCAACAGGACCGCGTCGCACGCGTTGTCGACGAGGCAGAAAAGCACCTCGGCACCATGGCGCGGGCCATCGAGGACCTGAAAGACCGCGGCCTTGAACGCCGACTGGAAAGCTTTCAGGCAACCGCGCGCAAGATGTTCCGCACGGTCGAAGAAGACCCCCGCGACCTGACGGCAGCGCGCAAGTTTCTGGGCGTCTATTTGATGGGCGCGCGGGACGCGACGCTCAAATTCGCGGACCTTTACGGCCGCCAGCCCGAGCCCGCCGACCGCGAGAAATACCTAGCGCTTCTGGATGATCTGGAAGGCAATTTCGTCGCCAAAACCGACAAACTCATGAATGACAATCGCACTGATATGGACATTGAAATCAAAGTGCTAAGAGATCGTCTCGCCCGAGAAGGCGTGACCACAAAAGAGGGATAGAACATGTCTGACACCGTCCGCACACGCGCCGAGGCAGCTCTGGCAGAAGTCGAGAAAGTCACCGCAGTGGTCCTGCCTGAACCGTCCACGGAGCTGGTGCCCGTGCCCACGGACGCGACAAAGCCAGAGGTCGAACAGCGCATGGCCGAGCTCGATATGACCGACACCCAGTCGATCGTGTCCTTTGGTTCTGCCGCGCAGGCCGAACTGCAAGAGATCTCGCAGTCGATGCTCGCAGGTGTCCGCAACAAGGATGTCGGTCCGGCGGGCGATTCCCTGCGCGACATCGTCACCACGATCCGCGGCTTCTCGGTCTCCGAACTCGACGTACGCCGCAAGCGCAGCTGGTGGGAGCGTCTTCTGGGCCGCGCCGCGCCCATGGCCAAATTCGCCGCTCGCTTTGAGACGGTGCAGGGCCAGATCGACAAGATCACGGATGAACTTTTGGCTCACGAGCACACGCTTCTTAAAGACATCGAGAGCCTCGACGTCCTCTATGACAAGACGCTGCAGTTCTATGACGAGCTTGGACTCTACATCGCCGCCGGTGAAGAGAAGCTGAAAGACCTCGAAGAGAACGACATCCCCAAGGCCGAGGCCGCCGTGCAGGCTGCAGCCGAAGAAGACAAAATGATCCGCAGCCAGGAAGTGCGCGACATCCGTTCAGCCCGCGATGATCTAGAGCGCCGCGTCCACGACCTCAAGCTTACGCGTCAGGTCACGATGCAGTCCCTCCCCTCGATCCGCCTCGTGCAGGAAAACGACAAGTCGCTCGTGACGAAGATCAACTCGACCCTCGTCAACACCGTGCCGCTTTGGGAGACGCAGCTCGCCCAAGCCGTCACGATCCAACGCTCCCGCGAGGCCGCTGAGGCCGTGCGCGATGCCAACGATCTGACAAACGAGCTTTTGACCGCCAACGCCGCCAACCTGCGGGAGACCAACAAGGTTGTCCGCGAAGAGATGGAGCGCGGCGTCTTCGACATCGAAGCCGTCAAGCAAGCGAACTCCGACCTCATCGCCACGATCGAGGAGAGCCTCCAGATTGCCGACGAAGGCAAGCGCCGCCGCGCTGAGGCCGAGAGCGAGATGCAGAAGATGGAAGTCGAACTGCGCGAAAAGCTGGCCTCCGCCAAGGCCTCGGGCACAGGCGCTGGCTACGCGGTCGGCACCTCCACGGGCGACGCTTGAAGCGGCTCACAGCCTTTCTGGCGCTGGCGGCGTTCCTTGCTGGATGCGAGGTGGCGCCGCCGGGGCTTAATTCCTCGGTGCAGCCTCAGGTGGCACCGGGAACGGGCGTGGCAGCGCCCGAGGGCGCAGGCGGGCTCGATCCCGCGTTGAGCGTCTACTACCGACAGTTAGAAAACGACCAGAAGGTGCGCGGCTTGATGCGGACCGATGGCGAGGCCTTGGACGCGCCCTTCAACGAACGCCAACTCGCAGAGAATTTCATCCAGATCGCCCTGTTTGATGAACATCCCGGCAGCCGTTTGGGCGCCTTTACGCGCCCCAAACCCTCAGAACTGCGCCGCTGGGTGGTGCCGGTGCGGCTGGCGCTGATCCAAGGCGCCTCGGTCCCCGCAGACGACCGCGCGCGCCAGCAAAGCCAGACCCGCACCTACAGCGCGCGCCTGTCGCAAGTATCCGGCCACCCGATCAGCATCGTCGCGCCGGGCAACGAAAACTTCACGCTCTATTCTGTCAGCGAGGCGGAGCGTCGCGCGCTCGGCCCTAACTTGCGTCGCAGAATCCCAGGCATCGGGAACGCCGCGATCCGCACGATCACAGAGATGCCTCGGTCTGTCTCGTGCCTCGTCATCGCGTTTTCACGCGCGGGCCGCTCCAACTACACCGACGCCATCGCAATTATCCGTGCCGAGCATCCCCCCGCCTCATGGCGTTCGTGCCTGCACGAAGAAGTCGCCCAAGGCCTCGGCCTGCCCAACGATCACCCCCGCGCCCGCCCGTCGATCTTCAACGACGACGAGGAATTCGCGTTACTGACCGGCCATGACGAGCTTTTGCTCTCCATCCTCTATGATCCGCGCCTTAGCCCCGGCATGTCCGCGGAAACCGCCACCCCCATCGTCCGCCAGATCGCCGCTGAAAAGCTCGGCCTTGGCGGCCCAGTTTGATCCCGCGCCCCACGTAAAGGAGCCCGCCCATGCCCATTTTTGATTTCCTCGTCGGTCAGTTCATCGACGTCATTCATTGGACAGACGACACCCGCGACACGATGGTCTGGCGCTTTGAGCGCGAAGGTCACGAGATCAAGTACGGTGCGAAGCTGACCGTGCGCGAGGGGCAGTCCGCTGTCTTCGTCCACGAAGGCCAGCTCGCCGACGTCTTCACGCCGGGTCTGTACATGCTCGAGACCAACAACATGCCGATCATGACCTCGCTTCAGCACTGGGATCACGGCTTCAAGTCGCCCTTCAAAAGCGAGATCTACTTCGTCAACACGACGCGCTTCAATGATCTGAAATGGGGCACGAAGAACCCGATCATGATGCGCGACCCGGAGTTTGGCCCGGTACGCATCCGCGCCTTCGGCACCTATACGATCCGCGTCACCGACCCCGCTCTCTTCATGACCGAGATCGTGGGCACCGACGGTGAGTTCACCACGGACGAGATCAGCTACCAGATCCGCAACATCATCGTTCAAGAGTTCTCGAAGGCCATCGCGAAGAGCGGTATCCCCGTGCTCGACATGGCCGCCAACACCGGTGAGGTGGGCAAACTGATCGCCGACGCGATCTCCCCCACGATCGCGGCCTACGGCATCTCTGTTCCGGAATTCTACATTGAGAACATCAGCTTGCCGCCTGCAGTTGAGAAGGCACTTGATGATCGCACCTCCCGTGGGATCGCCGGCAACCTCGACGATCACATGAAGTGGAAAGCGGCCGAGGCCATGGGTGCCGGCGGCGCTGCCGGTGACGCCATGGGCATGGGAATGGGGGCCGCCATGGGCCTTCAGATGGCTGGTCAGATGATGGGTGGTGGCCAGCAGCAGGCTCAGCAGCCCGGTCCTTGGGGGAGTGCTGCTGCACCCGTCGCCCCTCCGCCCCCGCCGGTGGAGCATGTCTGGCACATCGCTGAGAACGGCGCCACGAACGGCCCCTTCTCCAAGGCGCGGCTCGCAGAGATGGCAGGCAACGGTCAGCTGACTCGCGAGACCTATGTTTGGACCCAAGGACAAGACGGCTGGATGAAGGCCGAAGACGTGCGTGAACTGGCGCAGCTCTTCACCGTGATGCCGCCGCCCCCGCCGCCGGGCATTTGATCTAGGCGCGCCCGTCGCTGGCGGGCGCCCTCTCCTCTGCGCTCCGTTCTGGCACCCGCAATTCTGAGACGCCCGTGACTGACAACGCCCTCGACGACGACCTTGACACCACACCACCTGCAGATCATCGCTTTCCCTGCGATGCTTGCGGGTCCGACTTCCGATTCGACCCGGACGCGCGGAAGCTGGTGTGCGACCATTGCGGCAACACGGCCGAGCTGGATGAGATCCCGCAAGCGCGCGCGATGGAGGAGCTCGACCTCCAAACTGCGCTCGAGGGTGAGCTAGCCGACGAAGAAATCGAGGAAACTCGGACAGTTCAGTGCAATAGCTGCGGTGCGCAATTCGATTACGACCCGGCCCAGCACGCGTCAGAATGCCCATTCTGCGCGACGCCCGTGGTCAGCGATACGGGGCCGAACAAGCACATCAAGCCTCGCGGTGTTCTTCCCTTTGCAGTAGACGAGAAAGCCGCGCGCGAGGCGCTGCAGGATTGGCTGGGCTCGCTGTGGTTCGCGCCCGGCGGTGTCGACGAATACGCCCGCAAAGGCCGCAAGATGAACGGCATCTACGTCCCCTATTGGACCTTCGATGCCGACACCAAAAGCCAGTACACCGGCGCGCGGGGCAAGCATTACTACGTCAATCAAACCGTCACTCGAAACGGCAAGACCGAGACACGGCGCGTGCGCAAAACCCGCTGGCGCAGCGTCTCAGGCCGCGTGGCGCGGTTCTTTGACGATGTCCTCGTCCTCGCTTCCACGTCATTGCCCAAGAAATACACTGATCGTCTGAGCCCATGGGACCTCAGCGACCTGCGCCCCTACCAGCCCGAATACCTCGCGGGGTTCCGGGCAGAGGCCTACACGGTAGAGCTCGATCAGGGGTTTGAGGAAGCCAAGGTCATCATGAACCGCCAGATCGAGCGCGACGTGCGTTTTGACATCGGCGGAGATGCACAGCGGATCACGACGCTGAAGACGCAGGTGCGCGATGTGACCTTCAAGCACGTGCTGCTGCCTGTATGGATGGCGGCCTATAAGTATCGCGGCAAGACCTACCGCTTCGTCGTAAACGGCCGCACGGGCCTTGTTCAGGGCGAGCGGCCCTACAGCGCTTGGAAGATCGCCTTTGCTGTGATCGTCGCGGCGATCATTGCGGGCGTCGCAGGCTACTTTATTGCGCTGAATCAATAGGATCGAGCAGCGTTTTCGTCCATTCGACGTCCGGCGCGCGCAGCTTACCTGCGCGCTTCCAGCTGAGCCCCTCTAGAACAGACTGCGCGGCTGGGGGGAGCGTCTCAGGAAGCTCTTGACCACTCGCGACACCCCAAAGCGCCGTCCAAAGCCGTCCCACCGTCCACGGGTTGTAGCCGCCACCGCCTGTGATCAGTATGCGTGGCGCGAGGGTCACGAAGGTCCGAACCCACGCCACATGAGCGTTGTTCGTGAGCGTGAGTCGCGACTGGGGGTCGCCCGCTACTGCATCCGCTCCACACTGTAAGACGATGGCATCAGGGCGAAAATCGCGGACGGCAGGAATGGCGACTTCCTCTCTGATGCGGGCAAGATCTGCATCCGTGAACCCCGGCGCCACGGGAATATTGATATGCGTGCCCGGCCCTCGGTCGGTGGCCAAACCCGTTCGGGGCCAGCGGTTCTCCTCGTGAACCGACAGGATCAACACAGACGGGTCATCGCGGAAGGCATGGGCCACCCCATCGGGGTGATGCGCATCGATGTCGAGATAGGCCACCCGCCGCGCCCCCACCCGCTGCAACGCAAGGATCGAGAGGACGCAATCGTTGAGGTAACAGAACCCCGAGGCATAGCCCGGCATCCCGTGATGCGTCCCGCCGCCAGGGTGAAAGACGATCCCGCCATCGGCCAGGAGCTCCGCCGCCAAAAGCGAGCCACCGCAGCCAGTGGCAGGCCTGCGAAACATCTCGCCAAAATAGGGGTTCATGGTGGTGCCGAGGGCGAATTGCTTCTCTTCCTCCGCACTCAATTGCTGGGTCTCTTCCGCCCGCTGAAGCGCGTCGAGATAGGCCGGTTCGTGCCACGCAGCCAGTGCCGCAGCCTTCGCACGGGGCGAGGTGCGGTAGCGCTCTGGCGGCAGCCAGCCCAGTGCGCGGCTCAGGTCGATAACCGTGGGAACACGAGGGATCGAAAGAGGGTGCCAATCCCCGTAACTCGACCCGCGATAGATCTCTGAGCCTAGAAAGACTGCCATGCGCCCCGTTCGCTGCGTGTGCAAAATACCTTGCCGGGCGCTAGATATGCCGTATCTTTGAGAAAACGAGCAGGAAAAATGAAACGGCGTCGCATGAGCCACGTACGATTGCATCAGCTACCGCTCTCTATTGCCGCGTCCGCAAAACGCGAGAGCAGATCCCAATTTGCCGCCCTTCCCTTTCGGGTCGTGGATGACGGCTTGCAAATCCTGCTTGTCACCTCGCGCCGCACACGCCGCTGGATCCTGCCCAAGGGCTGGCCGGAGCATGGCCTGACGCCCGCGGAATGCGCGGCCAAGGAAGCGTGGGAAGAAGGCGGCGTCGAAGGCAAAGGCTATGACATGTGCCTCGGCGTCTACTCCTTCGAAAAGTTCCAACAACACGCGCCCGACCTGCCGGTCGTTGGCCTTGTCTACCCACTGAAGGTCAAAAAGGTACGCAGAACCTGGCCCGAGGCCAAGGAGCGCCGCCGCAAGTGGTTCAGCCCAAAGAAAGCCGCCGCCACCGTGCAGCAGCCAGAGCTGAAACGCATTCTAAAGACCTTTGATCCCAAGGTCCTCAAAGGGCCGCGCGCCTGAGGCATATGGTGGTGCCCCACGAGGGCTGCTAGGATAGCAAGATGATCCGCTACACGCTCAAATGCAGTGCCGGCCATCAATTCGAGAGCTGGTTTGCCAATGCAGAAAAGTATGAAACGCTGAAAGCAGCGGGCCATGTTGCCTGTGCGATTTGCGGGGATACGAGCGTGGAAAAATCCCTCATGGCACCTGCCGTCGCGCCCAAGGGCGAGGTGACGCTTGCCGGTGAGACGAGCCCGCAGGAAGAAGCGCTCAAACAGATGCGGGAGCATATTGAGGCCAATAGTGACTACGTGGGCAAGGATTTCGCCACGACCGCGCGGGCGATCCACGATGGCGATGCACCCGACCGGATGATCCATGGGGAGGCCTCCTTGGATGAGGCAAAGTCGCTCCTCGAAGATGGCGTGCCCGTCGCCCCGCTGCCTTTCGGCGGCCCAAAGCGCGCGAACTGATGCGGATTGTCGTCACCGGCGCAAGCCGCGGCATTGGGGACGCATTGGCAGAGGGCTATCGCGCCGGCGGCCATGACGTAATCGGCACCACCCGCGCCGACGTAGATTTCTCGCAAGAAGACAGCATCTCCCGTTGGTCCAGCGGGCTAAGCGGGCCGGTGGACCTTCTCGTGTGCAACGCAGGCATCTATCAGGACCGGGCTGAGAGTATCGACAGCGGCTACAGTGGTGACATGTGGGCCGAGATGATGGCCGTGAACGTCACGGGCGTCTTCCTCACCATTCAGGGCCTCCTGCCCCGGCTGCGCGAGGCTGAAAACGCTAAGATCGCTATTATCTCCTCCCAAATGGGATCGAGCACGCGGGCCTCCGGCACCTCGATCATCTACCGCGTCTCCAAGGCCGCAGCGCTGAACCTGGGGTTCAACATGGCCTCTGCGCTCAAACACGAAGGCATCGCCGTGGGCATCTACCACCCGGGCTGGGTGAGGACAGATATGGGCGGCTCAGCGGCTGAGATCTCGGTCGAGGAATCACGTGACGGGCTCATGGCGCGGTTCGACGCGCTATCCCTCGCGACGACTGGTTGTTTCGAGACTTTGGACGGCCGCAACCACCCTTTGTGATGCAAAAGGCAACCTGCGGGCCCTTACGCGGCTGCGCCCCCTTGCACGTACGGGTCCTAGGGCCTATTCCGCCCCGCGAAACTGGGGAGGTCTAAGCCCGTACCATGCCCGTACTCGTGATGAAATTTGGCGGCACGTCCGTCGCCACGCTCGACCGCATCCGCCGCGCCGCAAAGCGCGTCGGCCGCGAAGTTGCCAATGGGTATGATGTGATCGTTATCGTCTCTGCCATGTCTGGCGAGACGAACAAGCTCGTGGGCTATGTGGGCGAGACATCCCCGCTCTATGACGCGCGCGAATACGACGCGGTCGTGTCCTCGGGCGAGAACGTCACAGCAGGCCTGATGGCGCTGACGCTGCAAGAAATGGACGTACCCGCACGCTCCTGGCAGGGCTGGCAGGTACCGGTGATGACGACGTCGGCGCATTCTGCCGCGCGCATCGAAGAGATCCCCACCGACAACATCATGGCCAAGTTTGGCGAAGGCATGAAAGTGGCCGTCGTCGCGGGCTTCCAAGGCGTCAGCCCCGAGGGCCGCATCACGACGCTGGGCCGCGGTGGCTCTGACACCACCGCGGTGGCGTTCGCCGCCGCTTTTGATGCGGTGCGCTGCGATATCTACACGGACGTCGACGGCGTCTACACCACCGACCCGCGTATCGCCGACCAGGCACGCAAGCTCGACAAGATCGCCTTTGAGGAGATGCTGGAGCTCGCCTCGCTCGGGGCCAAGGTTCTGCAGACGCGCTCGGTCGAGCTCGCCATGCGCTATAAGGTGAAGCTGAGGGTGCTCAGCTCTTTTGAAGAAATGTCCGACGAGGCCGGTACGCTGGTCTGCGATGAGGAGGAAATCATGGAACAGAATGCAGTCGCAGGCGTGGCGTACAGCCGCGATGAAGCCAAGATGACGCTGATCTCCGTCGCGGACCGCCCGGGCATCGCCGCCGCGATCTTTGGCCCCTTGGCCGAGGCGGGTGTGAACGTGGACATGATCGTCCAGAACATCTCCGAAGAGGGTCGCACGGACATGACGTTCTCGTGCCCCATCGATCAGGTCGCCCGCGCCGAGAAGGCGATGGACGAGGCCAAAGAAAGCGGTGAGATCAACTTCCGCGAGATGGTCGCTGACACGAACGTGGCAAAGATCTCGATCGTAGGGATCGGCATGCGCTCCCATGCGGGTGTGGCGGCCAAGATGTTCTCCACGCTGCGCGACGAAGGCATCAACATCAAGGTGATCACCACCTCCGAGATCAAGGTCAGCGTGCTCGTCGACCGCAAGTACATGGAACTTGCCGTCCAGTCGCTCCACGACGCCTTCGAGCTCGAAAAAGCCTGAACGGGGCGAGGCACCTGCGCATTTGAAACAGATTTTTGTTCATATCGGCGACGGAAAGTGCGGCAGCTCATCCATTCAAGCCGCTCTACTGCAGAAGAGCACCTCATTTGCAGCCTGCGGCCTGACCTAGCCCGTCTCTGAGGGAAGTGTCGGCCATCTCGCGTTGGGAGAACTCGTGGGCAAACGTGGCAGACGCCCACAAGCCGAAGCGCTGCGGATTGCGCACGACCTGCAAAAACAAGCGCTTGAGGCAGATCGGCTTATAATATCGGCCGAAAATTTTATGACCGTAGATCCCGACGCATTCTTCTCACTCGTAAGCAAGACAGAAGATGTATGCGCCGACGTAATCGCCTATGTTCGCTCTCCGATTGACCAGTATCTTTCTTACGTTCAACAGAAGTTAAAGGGTTCAAGTACCTTTCCGCCCCCAGACCAATACAGCAAGTCGATCACGGGGAGCCTGCGTCGCTGGAAACTCCATCCTTACGTGAGGTCCATGACAGTCCGACTATTTGATCGTTCAGTGCTCCTTGGAAGTGATGTGGTGGAGGATTATAGCACATGGCTAAGCGCAAAAAGCCGCGCGCCAACCCTGTCGAAAGCGGGTCCCGAACGGAACACGTCCCTAACGGCTGAACAGACAATTGTTTTGCAGCGAGTGTGCCGCACACTTTGAAAAGAGCTAGAAAACCAGTCCCACCCAATCAGCCATGCTCTTCTCGCTTTCTTTGCACGGCTCAACCGAGATGCAATGGTTGGAAGAAAACTGAGCTTATCTACTGAAGCGAGGCGCGCATTGGAGAACGCCAATCGCCGCAATATTGAACGAATGAATGCTGCATTTCCTGAGTTGGACCTGCCAGCGAGGCCGCAGCCGGATGGCAATGAGATCGGGGCGGCCCCCTGGGACATAAATGCGGACGTGGCAGCCATTCTCGACAGGCATGATGCCACACTAGTAGCGCATCTTGAGGCATTGGTTCCGGCCCTAAACGACGAGGGCGTGCCATTGACTTTGACTTCGTCGCACGCTGACACAATTGCCTACATGGCCAACACCTACGATATCGAGCCAAATGTCGTCGCGGATCTAGCGGCTGCATACTACGCGCGCAGTGGGCTTAAAGAACTGGCTGTCGATGTCAAAAAGTTACGTCGTAAAGGCGGGACGTGAGCAAAGACATCGCCAGCGACGTCATGCCTTATAGAACCCTTCGGCCAGGGTTCGCCAACTGGCCCAGGCCAAAGCTCCGGAGCCAAGAGCCGCTGCCCAAAGCGGTGCAGAAATAGCAATATCGCGACCAGTATACGGCCCGAGAAAACTGATCAAAGCCCCGGATAGTAGCAACCCTATTGGCATCATTCCCCAAGCCAGCATGCGATAGACGGAGTTGAGCCGCCCCAGAACCTCTGAAGGAGTGACCCGTTGGCGGTGGCTAACGCTCACTGTGTTCCAGATTATGCCCGTGGGCTGGAAGAGGATCAGCGCCAGCGCCCATCCTGTTGGCGCCATTGGGATCGCTGCGAAGGCGAGCGCGGAGGCCAAGAGCATCCATTGGGTTGTCCGCCCCTGCCCGAGCCGCGCAATCACGTGCTCGGCGATCAGGCACCCTAGAATGCCGCCGACTGCGCCTATTGCGAGGATAAGTCCGTAGGCCGGCGCGCCATGGCCAAGGCTCTCCTGCACAAAGAGCACTAGCGCCACTGTCACCATCATCCAAAGCAGGTTCCAGACGCCCGTAATCACCGCCAGCGCCATCAGGAGCGGCGAGCTACGCAGAAAGGCGATGCCCTCCTTCAGCTCAGTTTGCCAGGGCGCGCGCTCACGCGGTGGCGGGCGGAAGGTGCCGCGGATGGTCATCAACAGCAGCGCCGACACTGCGAAAGCGCCTGCATTCAGCGCGAAGGGGAACCAGAGCACCGCCGCGATGAGGAAGGCGCCTAGGGCGGGGCCCAGAAGCTCGCCCCCCACGATCTCCACGCTCCAGAGCCGTCCGTTTGCGCGTTCCAGCCGCTCAGGCGGCACGAGGGCGGGCATCATGGTCTGGGCGGCGTTGTCCCGGAACACCTCTGCCCCGCCCACAATAAAGGCCGACACGAGGAGAAGCCCATAAAGCCAGGGCATCTGCAGGCCATCCGTGGCAGGCGGCAGCGGCATGGCGAACGCAACCGAAACCGCCGCCAACCCAAAGGCTGCTGCGCGAAGCACATCCATACGTTGGATAAGCTGACGCCTGTCGACACGATCTGCGACGATCCCAGCGGGCAGAGCGCATAGGAACCATGGCAGCCGCAACGCCACAGGAAGCAGAGCAATCACGAAGGCGTCGCGAGTGAGCAATGTCGCCATCCAGGCCCAGACCATCGTCGCCACACCGTCGGCGAGATTGCTGAAACCACCGGCAGTCACGAAACGGACATATGCGTTTGTCATAGGGGCACAAGACGCCCACGCAACGGGCACGTCAAGCAGACCACAGGGCCCAAACCCTTGCAGAATCCGAAAGCAAATTGCCCAGAACCCCACTCACAGTTAATGTGGCTTCCGAACTCAGAACTGGCGCCACAACTCCATGAACGCCGTACCGACAGAAACAGAGAGCCGAAAGCTCCTGGGCCGCCTCCGCGCGGCCATGGCCGAAGACAGTACTGGCCAAGCCCGGCTCGACAAGATCGTGGAGCTGATTGCGTCGTCGATGGTGACGGAAGTGTGCTCGATCTATCTGTTCCGGGATGAGGAAACGTTGGAACTTTGCGCGACAGAGGGCCTTAATGCCGAAGCCGTCCACCAGACGCGCATGCGCCTGAGCGAGGGCCTGGTGGGCCGCGTGGCGCGGCGCGGCAAAGTGGTGAATACGGCTGACGCGCCCTCGACCCGCGGCTTCCGCTACATGCCGGAGACCGGCGAAGAAGTGTATTCGGCCTTCTGCGGCGTTCCCATTCAGCGCCTTGGCACGCCCATGGGTGTTCTGGTCGTCCAGTCGAAAGACGCACGCGAGTACAGCGAGGACGAAATCTACGCCCTCGAAGTCGTCGCCATGGTTCTGGCCGAGATGACGGAGTTGGGTGAGCTGACGTCGAATGACGACTTCGTCATGGCCCGCCACCAGCAACCCGCCATGTTCCGCGGCATCGTGGGCCAAGAAGGCGTGGCCATGGGCCCGGTCTACCTGCACGAGCCGCGCGTCGTCGTCACGAACCCGTTCTCGGACGACCCCGAACAAGAGCTCAAGCGCATGGAAGACGCGCTCGACACGCTGCGGATTTCTGTCGATCAGATGCTGAAGGGCGCAAGCTCCAAGGACGAGCTCGAAGTGGTCGAGACGTTCCGGATGTTTGCCAATTCGCGCGGCTGGCGGAAGCGCATGGAGGCCGACATCGCCTCGGGCCTCTCAGCAGAGGCTGCCGTCGAGAAAGAGCAGAGCACCGCCCGCGCCCGTATGAGCCAGGTGCCCGACGCCTATCTGCGCGACCGGCTGCATGACCTTGATGACCTCTCTAACCGCCTGCTGCGCATTCTCACCGGTCAGGGTGAGCGCGCCGAGATGCCCAAGAACGCGATCCTCGTAGCCCGCAATATCGGCCCGGCGGAGCTTTTGGATTACGGTCGGGCACTGAAGGGTATCGTGCTGGAAGAGGGATCAGTGGGCTCCCACGCCGCGGTTATTGCGCGCGCTTGGGCGATCCCGCTCATCATCAACGCCGATAACATCACCACGGAGGCCCTCACAGGCGACATGGTGATGATCGATGGCGATCAGGGCATCGTCCACCTGCGCCCAGATGAAAGCGTGAAGACTGCCTTCAGCGACAAGGTGGCAATGCAGACTGCCGCGCAGGAGCGCTACGCCTCGATCCGGGACGAGCCTGCGACGGCGCAGTGTGACTCCACCGTTGCGCTGCACATGAACGCAGGCCTGATGGCCGATCTGCCATCCCTTCCCTCCTCTGGGGCCGAGGGCGTGGGCCTCTTCCGTACCGAGCTGCAGTTCCTCGTGCGCAACCAGATGCCCCGCCGGGCAGAGCTTGTGGCGCTCTATCAGCGCGTGGTTGATGCCGCGCAGGGGAAACCCGTCGTCTTCCGGACGCTCGATATCGGTTCGGACAAGGTGCTTCCTTACATGAAGCCAAATGACGAGCCAAACCCGGCGTTGGGCTGGCGCGCGATCCGCGTGGGCCTCGATAAGCCAGGCGTGCTGCGGATGCAGTTGCAGGCGCTCGTGCGCGCCCACAAGGGCCGGCCGCTGCACGTCATGTTCCCCTTTGTCGCGCAGTTCGACGAATACCGCGCCGCACAGGCAGAGCTCGACAAAGCGCTCGAGCGGGAACGCATCCTGGGCCATGCCCTCCCCTCGGAGATCCACGTGGGGGCGATGCTCGAGACGCCGAGCCTCGCCTTCGCCCCGCGCAAGTTCTACGAGGAGGTGGAGTTCCTCTCCATCGGGGGCAACGACCTCAAGCAGTTCTTCTTCGCCGCCGACCGCGAGAACGAGCGCGTGCGCCGCCGCTATGACACGCTGAACGTGAGCTTCCTGAGCTTCATTGAGCAGATCGTCGCGCGCTGTGTAACGACCGACACGCGGCTGAGCTTCTGTGGTGAGGACGCGGGCCGCCCGCTGGAAGCGGTATGTCTGGCAGCCATGGGCCTGCGGTCGCTTTCGATGCGCCCCGCCTCCATAGGCCCGGTCAAGCACATGCTGCGCCGCGTGAACCTTGATGAGGTGAAGGCTGTCATCGACACAGCCCGCGCGGAGGGCCACCAGAGCGTGCGCCCGGCCGTGACAGAGTTCCTGCGCAGCCGGAAGTAAGCCGCCTCAGGGCGCGTAACGGGTCACTTGGCCCGCAATCCCATCCCAAGCGCCTTGCGTCAGCGCATAGCCCAGCACGCGCGCAGGGTTGGTGGGAGGCGGCATGTCTACATGCTCGAGGCGGTTGAAGCCGAAGCGCCCGTAGTACGGCGCGTCACCCACGAGGATCACACGGCGCCAGTTCAACGCCTTGGCTGCCGCGAGCGATTGCTCCATCAAAACCCCGCCAAGGCCTTCGCCTTGTCGCGTAGGGTGCACAGCCACCGGCCCTAGCAGCAGCGCGTCGAGGCGATCCTCGCCCACGGCCACCGGCCAGTACCGGATCGCACCTGCCAGAATGCCGTTACCGTCACGCGCCACAAGGCACAACGGCCCCACCCGTGCTACGTCTTCGCGCAGCCGGTAGGAGGACAGCGCCTCCCGCCCCGGGGCAAAACAGGTGTCGTAGAGGGCTTCGACCTCCCACCAATCATCCGGGCTTTCTTCGCGTAGCTCGTACATCGTTTACCGCTTTGTGCTGGCGGGCGGGCTAGCATGGCGTTAGCTCTCGATCAAACGACGAGGAGCACCCATGTTCTACCGCCCCGAAAACGGCCACGGCCTGCCGCACAATCCCTTCAACGCCATCGTCACGCCCCGCCCTATCGGGTGGATTTCGTCGCGTGGGTCGATGGGGGACAATCTAGCGCCTTATTCGTTCTTCAACGCGGTGGCTTACGTGCCGCCTCAGGTGATGTTCGCCTCGACCTCTGCCAAGGATGATCGCGGCGACACGAAGGACAGCGTGGCGAACCTGCGTGAGACGGGCGTATTTTGCGTGAACGTGGTGGCCTACGAGGCGCGCGACGTCATGAATGCCTCTGCAGGGGCTCTAGCGGCCGGTGAGGACGAATTTGCGATCTCGGGCGCAGCGAAAGCTGAATGCGAGACGATCGACTGCCCGCGGGTAGCGGACGCGCCCGCATCGCTCGAGTGTCGGGTGACACGGATCGTGCGGCTGGAGGGGGAGGCGAACTTTGTCACCTTTGGCGAGGTCACCGGCATCCACCTTCGCGACGACTGCATGAAAGACGGCATATTCGATGTGACGAGCTTTGAGCCCCTCGCCCGCTTGGGCTACCGCGATTATCTGCGGGTGGGCGAGCTCTTTTCGCTCAAACGGCCCGGCGAGTGAACGCCACCTGAAGCGCGTAAGCTGCCGCAATAGGCACGAGCCAATAGAGCGCGTAGCGCAGCATCGTGCCGGGATCATTGGTGATGAAGCACACCAAGGTCAGGAAGCCGAGCGGTGCTGACCAAAGCAGCGCGGGCACCAATACGAACCACGAAGGGCTGGGCCACGCCGACACATTAGGCGCCGGGCGCTGGGGTAGAGAGTCTTCTGCCGAGATTTCATTGGTCTTTTGAGCTGCAGGCAATGGGTTCGGTGGCCCAGCAGCGCCCGGGTGCTTTGCGGCAGCAAAGCCGCCTGTCACGATCCCCACAATCACCATGAGAGCGCAAAACCCAAGCGCCGGGATGCCGAACACCAACAGGAAAAAGAGGCCGCCGAAATGCCCCTGGCCGTCGCCCGAGTCCGAGAACCAGAAGACGCCGGAAAGAGCGACGATGGCCCCCAAAACCAACAGGCCCAGTGTCACGCAGAAAATTGCAAATCTAGCCACAGCGGCCTTCAATCTTCTGGAAGTCTCCCATGGTTTTGCGGCGAAAGAAGGGAGCGTGTGAGGCGCACATTGCGCGCCTCTTGCGCTTAGTGTCCGCCGGACAGAATGCCGGGGCGCACGCCGTAATCCACGGCCACGCCGTAGTCCGGATCGTCGTCACTATCGACAATGAGCGAGCCCGCCTTGGTCAAAAGCTCATGGCAGTCACGGCTCAGATGGCGCAGCTGAAGGGCTTTGCCGGCGTCTTGGTACTTCGATGCCATCGCCTCAATCGCTTGAAGCGCGGATTGGTCGGCCACGCGGCTGTCCGCGAAGTCCACGATCACGTGGTTCGGGTCATCGGCGACGTCAAAGAGCTCGATGAAGCCCTCGGAGGAGCCGAAGAAGAGCGGACCTTGCACCTGATAGACCTTTGCACCCTCAGGCGTCGTATAGGCCTTGGCGGAGATGCGGGTAGCATTCTGCCAAGCATAGGCCAGCGCGCTGACGATGACGCCCACGACCACCGCGATCGCGAGGTCGGTCAGCACGGTCACCACAGTCACCAAAACGATCACGAACGCGTCGATGCGCGGTACCTTGCGCATGATCTTGAAGGAGTTCCAAGCAAAGGTGCCGATCACCACCATGAACATGACGCCGACAAGTGCGGCCAGCGGGATCTGCTCAATCGCCGGTGAAGCCACCACGATGAACGCCAGAAGGAAGAGAGCGGCCACAATGCCCGCGATCCGCGTGCGTGCACCGGATTTCACGTTGATCATCGACTGACCAATCATCGCGCACCCGCCCATGCCACCGAAGAAGCCCGTCACCGTATTCGCAACACCCTGCGCCACGCATTCCTGAGACGAACCGCCACGAGTATTCGTCATCTCCCCCACGAGGTTGAGGGTCAGAAGGCTCTCAATCAGGCCAATGGCGGCAAGGATGATCGCGTAAGGCGCAATGATCTGGAGCGTCTCCAGCGTCAGCGGCACTGTTGGGATATGGAAGCTCGGCAGCCCGCCCTGGATCGAGGCCAGATCGCCCACGCGCGGCACGTCGATCCCGAAGATAATCACCAGCGCGGCCACGATCCCGATCCCGGCCAGCGGCGCAGGAATAACCTTCGTCACCCGCGGCATCACCCAGATGATGAGCATGGTCAGCGCCACAAGGGCAAGCATGGTGATGAGCGGCGTACCGGACATCCATTCCCCACCGGTCATGCCGTGCCCGTCAGAGACCATCGTACCCGGCACTTTGAATTGGCTCAGCTGTGCGAGGAAAATCACGATGGCGAGGCCGTTTACGAAGCCAAGCATCACAGGATGCGGCACAAGGCGGATAAATTTCCCCCATCGCATCACGCCCACAACGATCTGTATGAGCCCCATAAGGACGACCGTCGCAAAGAGGTACTCCACACCGTGGGTCGCGACGAGCGACACCATCACAACGGCCAAAGCGCCCGTTGCGCCCGAAATCATGCCCGGGCGGCCACCGATAAGCGCCGTGATAAGGCCAACGATAAAGGCCGCATAGAGGCCCACCAGCGGGTGAACACCGGCCACAAAGGCAAAAGCCACGGCTTCAGGAACAAGGGCCAAGGCGACCGTCAGGCCAGCGAGAACCTCGATCCGAAGACGCGACAAGTCAAAGCCGCCCGATGGAAAGGAGGCGGAATTGCCCAAAGCGGCAAGGATACGGGTCATGTGCTCTTCCCTCACGTGGATTACGTGCGAAATAGCCGCTAGGGCCTAAAATGCACGGTATTCTTGGGCATACCCGCCTTGATGGGGTCGCATGGCCCGATACTTTCGCACCTGAGCTACGCGCTGACCCTTAAAGCGGCGTAAACCGATGCGGGCTCTTTCATACCTTGGCGGGATGGGCAAGCATGGCCTCAGGAGGGCTTGGCATGGCAGCGACGAAAATCGGCATCATCGGCGGATCTGGGGTGTATAAATTGGATGGGCTCGAAGGCGCCTCTTGGCGCACGGTGAAGACCCCTTGGGGGGCGCCGTCTGACGCTGTGCTCACCGGCATGCTCGACGGGGTGGAGATGGTGTTTTTGCCGCGTCACGGTCGCGGTCACGTGCATTCGCCTACCACAGTGCCTTACCGCGCCAATATCGACGCGCTCAAGCGGCTGGGTGTCACCGATGTGATCTCGGTTTCCGCCTGTGGCAGCTTCCGCGAAGAGATGGCGCCCGGCGATTTCGTCATCGTCGATCAGTTCATCGACCGCACCTTCGCCCGCGAGAAGAGCTTTTTCGGCACCGGCTGCGTGGCCCATGTGAGCGTGTCCCACCCTACTTGTCCCCGCCTGAGTGAAGCCTGCGCCGCCGCCGCGCGTGCCGCAGGTGTCACGGTGCACGAAGGCGGCACCTATCTGGCCATGGAAGGCCCGCAGTTTTCATCCCTCGCCGAATCCAAACTCTACCGCGAAGTCTGGGGCTGCGACGTGATCGGCATGACGAACATGCCCGAAGCCAAGCTCGCCCGCGAAGCGGAGCTTTGCTACGCCTCGGTCGCAATGATCACTGACTATGACAGCTGGCACCCCGACCACGGCGCCGTGGACGTGACACAGATCATCGAGATCCTGCGCGGCAACGCCGACAAAGCACGCAGCCTCGTGGCCGCCCTGCCTGGCTTGTTGGGCCCTAATCGAAAACCCTGCCCTCATAGTTGCGATCGGGCGCTCGAGCATGCATTGATCACGCCGCCGGAGCATCGCGACCCCACGCTTCTTGGCAAGCTAGACGCTGTCGCAGGAAGGATGCTGAACTGATGTCTACCTCAAGCCAACGAGCTGTGAGCAATGCGTGGTGGGGCATGCTCATGATCGCGATTGCCGTCGTGGGCTTCGTCTTGATCGGGGAGTTTTGGGATTTCCTGGAGCGGCATGAGCTTCTGGAACCCGCGCACGTCATCTGTATAGCAACCCTACTTTTGGGGTTCTTCAGAACTCTGGTGTTCGGGGGCGGGCCGATGGTCAAGGGTCCGGGCATTGGAAGCTCCATTCTGTTCCCTTTGTCTCCCAGGATAAAGAACAGGCCGAAACCGTCCAGGGCTGCCAAAGACACCGATACTCCCTCCAAGAAAAAGTGAGCAGATGAAGAGCGTAAAAGACTATATCCGCACCATCCCTGACTTCCCGCATGAAGGCATCATGTTTCGGGATGTAGCGACGTTGTTCGCTGACCCGCGCGGATTTCGGATGGCCGTTGACCAGCTGCTGCACCCCTACGCAGGCATGCGCATCGACCGCGTCGTGGGCTTGGAGGCCCGGGGCTTCATTCTCGGCGGCGCTATCGCGCATCAGCTTTCGGTGGGCTTCGTGCCCATCCGAAAGAAGGGCAAACTTCCCGGTGCAACGCTGGAACAGGCATACACGCTCGAATACGGCGAGGCCGTGATGGAAGTGCACGACGATGCGCTTGAGGCCGGCGAGAAGGTCCTCGTAGTGGACGACCTTTTGGCCACGGGTGGCACCGCCGAAGCCGGCATCAAGCTCATCGAGCGCCTCGGGGCTCAGACGATTGGCTGCGCCTTTGTCATCGACCTGCCGGACCTTGGCGGGCGAGCCAAACTCGAAGCTATGGGGCTCGATGTGCACGCCCTATGCGCGTTCGAAGGCCTTTGAGAGAAAGAAAACGAGGGGCGCTGCCCCTCGCGCTCCCCGAAGTACGGAGTACGAAGAAAAGGGGGCACTGAGCGCCTTCTTCGTGCTTTGTACTTCAGCCGGAGGCAGACGCAAATCTAGCCACGCAGCATGACGCCCGGATTTAGAATCCCTTGAGGGTCAAGAGCGCCCTTCACGGCGCGCATCATCGCCAGAAGCGTTGGATCGCCATAGCGCTCGAGATCCTCAACCTTAAGACGGCCTACGCCGTGTTCGGCGGCGACTGAACCGCCACGATCATGGACGAGATCGTGGATCGTCCGTTTGATCGCGGGGCGTTCGTTCTCATGGTCGGCGCGCGACCGCCCCGGCATGGGGAATATGTTGTAGTGCAGATTGCCGTCCCCGACGTGGCCGAAGCAATTTATCCTGAAGTCGCCGATCTCGGCCAATCGCGCGGGCGTCTCGCGGATGAAGCTAGGGATTTCGGACAAAGGCATTGAGATGTCGTGAGAGGACACGGATCCGATGCGGCGGTTTGCTTCGGGAATTTGTTCTCGAACGGCCCAGAGCTCCTGAGATTGGGCCTCTGATTGGGCGATTATCGCGTCTGCGGTCAGGTCAGCCTCGAGCGCCGCCTCAAAAAGGCTTTCAAACGCGGCTTCGGTTGGGAGTCCGCGGGGGAGGCCCAGCTCGATGAGCACACTCCACTCAGGGGCGTCTGAGAACGGCAGGCGGACGTCGGGCATGGTTTCAGCCAAGAACTCAAAGCCCTGTCGGTTGATGAGCTCAAAGGCGCTGATCCCCTCCCCGACTTGGGATCGGGTAAACGCGAGGAGTTCGAGCGCTGCATCCGGAGACGGGATGGTAAAGATCGCGGTGCCCGTCTCTGCCGGAATGGGCGAAAGTTTCAGGGCAGCGGCCGTAATCACACCTAGCGTTCCCTCGGAGCCAATCAGCAGGTTGCGCAAATCATAACCTGCGTTGTCTTTCCTGAGCCGCGTGAGCCCATGCCAGATCGTGCCGTCGGCGAGCACGGCTTCTATGCCCAGTGTCAGGTCCCGCGCATTGCCGTAGCGCAGCACGCCTGTCCCCCCGGCGTTCGTTGCAAGAAGCCCGCCGATACGTGCGGAGCCTTCGGAGGCGAGCGACAAGGGAAAGATGCGTCCGGCATCACGGGCAGCGGTTTGAACATCAGCGAGAATCGCACCGGCTTCGGCCACGAGCACGTTCTCGCTGGGGTGTACGGCGCGAATGGCGTTCATATGTTCCACACTCAGCACGATGGGATCGTTGATCCCCTCGGCGATCTGGCCCCCGACAAGCCCTGTCCCCCCTCCGTAGGGGATGACCGGCGTGTTTGTCTCGTGGGCCACGCGCAGCACCTCGGCCACTTCTTCGGTTGAGCCAGGGGCGAGTACGAGACCTGCGGATCCGGTGTAGCGTCCGCGCGGTTCCTCAAAGTAGCGCGGCGCTTTCTCGCGAAATGTGGCTTCGGGAAGAAGCGCGCGCAGGCGGTTTTCGACGTCGGAGATCATGGCTCCCTAAAAGCAGCTTCGATGGCGGCTGTCACTGCGGATCGCGCAGGAATTCGGGGCGCAGCACCATGATCGTGGGCTCGGATGGCAGATCTCGCAGCGAAACCGTCACGCTTGAGCCGTCCGTGCGCTCGATCCTGAAGTCCTCGGACATCGTCTCGAGGAAACGGTCCAGATTGAGCTCGGAGAACCAGTGCATGGGCAGTACCAAGGATGACCGCAGTCGCGCGAGCATCTGTTTGACCTCATCGGTATTCAACGTGAACCCACCATCTACCGGCACCATCACCACATCGAGGCGCCCAAGGGCCGCGTATTGCGCGTCATCGGGTTCGTGGTGGAGATGACCCATGTGGCCGATGCAGAGCCCTTCGACCTCGAACACGAAGATCGAGTTGGCGTTTGGGTTCACCGTGGTTGACCCAAATTCGAACGCGGATGGGCGCGTATCGGTGGTCACATTACGCACCAACATCTCCCCCACCTCGAGGCGGTATTCAGCAGGCTTGCCGTCCTGCCACCACCCTTCGAGCACGTTGGGGATGCGCGGTTCCGGAAAGGACGTCCAATGGGTATCGTGTGCGTTGTTCATCGTGACCACGTCCGGCACGAAATCGGCGATGCCGATGAAACCATTGTAGTCCGTCACCGCACTCGGACCCGAGGCCGATTGGATCAGGAACATCGAGTGGTCGATATACTGAATCCGCACGCTGAAGGGGTCGATCGAGTCCCTGAACGAGGCCTTCTGTATATAGCTGATCCTTGGCGCGGCTTCGGCGATGGCAATGCAATGACTGGGGCGTTGCGACTGCGCACTGGCCGGCATGGCAATGGCGGCAATCAGAAAAGCGAAGTATGTGTAGATGAAAGAGCGCATACAACCGAGGTAGCACAGAGCCGCGAATGTCGAGAGCGCTTTGACCCAGCCGCCCTACCCCGCTTGGCTTTTGCCCCGCCGATCGCTGCGCAAATTGGCGTAAAGCACATGGGTGCGCCAGCGACCGTCAATCTGCAGATAGCTTTGCGCCACGCCTTCGTACTTGTAGCCACAGCTCTCGAGCAGAGAGCGGGAGGCCTGGTTCTCTGGCAGGCAGGCCGCCTCAATGCGGCTCAGATCAAGCTCGGTGAAGGCGTAGTGAACAAGACCTTGGATCGCCTCGCGCATGTAGCCATTGCGCGCGTGGGGTTCGCCGATCCAGTAGCCCGTGGTGCCAGCTTGCGCAGGGCCGCGGCGAATGTGGTCGAGCGTAATGGCGCCCAAAAGTACCTGATCAGAGCGCCTAAACAGGAACACAGGCACTGCCGTCCCGCCCGAGATCGACCGCTGCGCCCAGTAAACGCGGTTGGTGAAGCTCTTCCGCGTCAGATGGTCAGCCGCCCAAGACGGCTCCCACTTGCGCAGAAAGTCGCGGGATGTATCGCGCAGCGTTGCCCAGGCTCGGTAGTCACTATGCTGCGGAGGCCGCAGCGTCATGCGCTCGGTCTCGATCCTGACCTTCCGCGCACGCTGCAGGATCACGCCGCCAGCCTCTCCTGCAGGGCTTCGAGCGTGGGCGCGTGGTCGGTGGGGCCATAGATGGCCATGGCCATGCGCTGCTCGGACGCCATGCGCCCTGCAAATTCACGAATGTCACCTGTGGTGACGGAATCGATGGATTGGATCACCTCGTCGAGCGCGGGCACCCTGCCCCAAATGGCCGTCATGCGTGCAAGGCGCTCTGCCCGGTTCGACGGGCTCTCAAGCCCCATGAGCATGCCTGCCTTCATCTGCGCCCGGGCGCGGGCCACTTCGGCCGCGCTCATGTCATCAGCGGCGCGCTTGAGCTCTTCCATGGTGATCTGGCCAAGCTCAGCCACCTGCTCGGCACTCGTGCCCGCGTAAAGCGTCGTCAGGCCGGTATCAGCATAAGCGCCCGCCTGGCTGAAGATCGTGTAGCAAAGCCCGCGCTTTTCGCGCACCTCCTGAAAGAGGCGCGATGACATGCCCCCGCCGAAGGCCGTGGAGAATATCTGCGAGGTATAGATCAGCGGGTCACGATAGTTTGGACCTTCAAAGGCCAGCGTGAAGTGCACCTGTTCGAGCGACTTGTTTTCGAGACGCGACCCGCCACGGAAAGCCGCAGGGGCAATCACCGATGCGGTGCGTGCTTCCAAATGCCCGAAGATGGCTTCGGCGGCCTTCACCAGCGCATCGTGGTCCACCGCTCCTGCCGCCGACAGGATCATCTGTCCGGGGGCATAGTGCTCGCTCACAAAGGTCTTCAGGTCGTCGCGGGAGAAGCTCTTCACCCGCTCGGATGGCCCGAGGATGCTTCGGCCAATAGGTTGATCAGGGTAAGCTTCTTCTTGCAGCCAATCGAAGACCACGTCGTCAGGCGTATCGAGTGTCTGGCCGATCTCTTGCAGGATCACGCCCCGCTCCACCTCGATCTCACGTTCTTCGAAAATCGGATTGAGCACGATGTCCGAGATCACATCGAGCGCCAGCGGCACATCCTGCTCCAACACGCGCGCATAATACGCCGTCATCTCGCGGCTGGTGTAGGCATTGATGTACCCGCCTACGTCCTCGATCGCCTCGGCGATCTGGAGCGCGGTGCGCTTCTGGGTGCCCTTGAAGGCCATGTGCTCCAGGAAATGCGCGATCCCGTTCTGCTCGACGCGCTCGTGGCGCCCGCCTGCATTCACCCAAACGCCGATAGAGGCTGACTTCAGGCCCTCCATCCGCTCGGTGACGATGCGAAAGCCGTTAGGCAGCGTGTGCGTCTGTAGGGTCAAGTGCGACGATCCCGGATGAGAGTTTCCAGCGTGTTGAGGTCATTTTCCACCTCGGTCACGCGTTCCGAGCGTTCATACAGGTCCGCCATGCGCGGGGGCAAGGGGGGCCGCTGGCCGGTGGCGGCCTCGACCGCATCAGGGAACTTGGCGGGATGCGCGGTTGCCAGCGTCACCATTACCTCATCACCCAACTGCTCCTCAGCCACCTTCACGCCAACGGCAGAATGCGGGCAAAGGAGTTCACCCATGGATTTCAGCGCCTCTGTGATCGTGGCAGACGTCTCATGCTCGTCGGAGCGGCCTGAGCTGAAGTGATCCTGCAGCGCCTCAAGCGCGCCTTGGGAGATGTGGAAACCACCGTCCTTCAGCTCAGCCATCAGCTGCGCCACTGCCGCGCCGTCCTGCCCGTAGGCGTAGAACAGAGCGCGCTCAAAGTTCGAAGACACCTGAATATCCATCGAGGGCGTGATCGTCGAATAAACCTCACCGGTGGTGTAGTCGCCCGTCGACAGCGCCCGGTGCAGGATATCATTCTTGTTAGTGGCCACGACGAGGCGCTTGACCGGGAGCCCCATCTGCTTGGCGATGTAGCCCGCGAAGATGTCCCCGAAGTTACCCGTAGGCACAGTGAAGGAGATCTCGCGCTCCGGCGCGCCGAGCGAGGTCGCCGCCGAGAAGTAGTAGACAACCTGCGCCAAGACCCGCGCCCAGTTGATGGAGTTCACGCCCGCCAGCCGCACTTCATCGCGGAACTCGAAGTCGTTGAACATGTCCTTGAGTTTGGCTTGGCAGTCATCAAACGTACCGTGGAGCGCCAACGCATGAACGTTGTCTTCCACAGGCGTCGTCATCTGGCGCCGCTGCACCTCTGAGACGCGGCCGTGGGGATAAAGGATAAAGACATCGACGGCATCGAGGCCACGGAACGCTTCAATGGCCGCAGATCCCGTGTCGCCAGAAGTCGCACCAACGATGGTGACCTTCTCACCCCGACGGCTCAGAGCAATCTGGAAGAGCTGCCCGATAAGCTGCATCGCGAAGTCTTTGAACGCGAGCGTGGGCCCGTGGAAAAGCTCCAGCAAATGGTGGTTCGGCCCAAGCTGCACCATCGGCGCCCGCGCCCCGTGGCCAAAGCCGGCATAGGCACGCTCAACGGCGCCGCGGAACTCGTCGTCGCTGAAACTGTCGCCCAAGAAAGGGCGCATCACGCGGTAGGCGACTTCCTCATAGGGAAGGCCCGCCAGCGCGGCGATCTCGTCCCGCGACATGGTCGGGATCTCAGCAGGCACATAAAGCCCGCCATCACGCGCGAGGCCGGTCAGCATGGCCTCCTCGAACGTCAGTTCAGGAGCGTTTCCGCGGGTGGAGATATAGCGCATGGAATTTAGCCTCAGGCAGTCTTGCGGCGTGATCGATAGAGGAAGAGCCCGGCCATGGAAAGCCAAACTGCGGCAAGCCCGAGCCAAGTCGCGGCATATCCGAGATGATCGTTGGGAATACCGGAGGTATCGACTGGGAAAGCAAAGACGCCCGGCACCGGCGGCGACGTCTCCCGCGCCACGATCAGAATGGGTTCTGTACCCAAGGCCTCGGCCATGACATCGACCTCGCGGGCAAACCAGATATTGCCCGCCACATCGTTCTCCGGCGTGAAGCTGTCCACCTCATCGGGCCAATGGAGATTACCGAGTATGCGCATCTCGCCACCGGGCCGCTCTGCGCCCTTCCCCTCAGGTCGCACCATCCCAAGGTCCACCATCACGCGGCGATCGCCCAGATCGAAAGCGCGGATCACCCGGTAGCCCGCGCCGAACTGCTTGGCGGAGGCCAGCACGTGAAGTTCATCCTCGCCGAGCACCCCGTCAGCCAACACAGAAAGATACCGATCTGCCTCATCAGACGCCGCTGGCACCTCAACAGGTGCCGCCGAGATGCTCGCCTCAATCTCCGCGAGCACGCCCTCTTTCCAGGCCAACCGCTGCACCTGCCACACACCGAGCGAGATCAGCACCGCCGCCCCGCCCAGCCCGACAAAGAGCAAAAAAACTATCCGCATCCTATCCCCTCAAAGGAAAAGGGGCGGAAACCCACCCCTTCTTCGTGCTTCATACTTCCCCCGGAGGGCCGCCGGAGGCATCCGGCAGCTCCCCTGAGTTTTGGCCCTGATCAGGAGCCCCAGATGTAGATCGCGGCAAACAGGAAGAGCCATACCACATCCACAAAGTGCCAGTACCAAGCGGCTGCTTCAAAGCCCATGTGGTTCTCTTCCGAGAAGTGGCCCTTACGCACACGCAGGTAGCAAATGAAGAGGAAGATCGTCCCGATCACCACGTGCAGACCGTGGAAGAGCGTCGGCAGGATGAAGTTCGAGCAGTAGACCTCGCAGCCTTTGCCGAAGCCAAAGGTCGCGTGGGTGTACTCATAGGCCTGCAGAACCGTGAAGAAGATGCCGAGGCCAACCGCCAAAAGAAGGCCGTCCTTGATGTCTTTGCGGATGTTGCCATGCACCAGCGCATGGTGCGCCCAGGTGGCCGCACAACCCGAGCACAGCAGGATCAGCGTGTTGATCAGCGGCAGGTGCCAGGGATCAAAGGTCTCGACGCCCTCCGGCGGCCAGACGCCATCGATCGCCGGGCTCAGCGGCCCCATCGGGTAAAGCGCGTTCTTGAAAAAGCCCCAGAACCACGCTGCGAAGAACATGATCTCGGACATGATGAACATGATAAAACCGTAGCGCAGGCCGATGAGAACGACGGGCGTGTGATCTCCCGCGTGGTTCTCCGCCACCGTCTCAGCCCACCAGCCGTACATAACGTAGACAATTGCAGTGAACCCGCCAAGGAATACAAACATCCCGTCCGAGGTGCCGTGCATCCAACGCACCGCCCCCAGAAGCATGACAAAAGCGCCAAGCCCGCCAAGCATCGGATAGATCGAAGGTGGCAGAATATGATAATCGTGGTTTTTCGCGTGGGCCATATCTCTCGTCCCTGGCTTTTAGTTATATGACGCGCCGTCTACGGGCGCCTCAAGTGCGGCCTGCTCGGTCTCTTCGGGCAGGTCGATTTCGTAGAAAGTGTAGCTGAGCGTAATGGTGTGAATGTACTGGCCTTCGCGGTCATCCACGATCTCGGGATCGACGTAGAAAGTCACCGGCATCATCACGCGCTCACCGGGTTGCAGCACCTGCTCTTCAAAGCAAAAGCAGTCGATCTTCGAAAAGAACCCACCCGCCTGATAGGGTGCCACGTTGTAGGAGGCTGAACCTGCGATGGTCCGGTTCGTCGGGTTGTAAGCCTCGTAGAAGGCTAGCCCGGTCTCCCCGATGCGGATCTTCATCATGCGCACTTCTGGCTTGAAGTACCACGGCATATCCGCCTCAAGGCCCGCGTCGAAGCGGATCGTGATCTCTTGGTTGAGGATCTCGCTCGAGGCCACTTCGCTGACGCCCGTTGCGCCACCAAAGCCGGTCACCCGGCAGAACCAATCGTAAAAAGGCACTGACGCATAGGCGAGGCCAACCATCAGACAGACGACGCCGCCGAGCTTCATGGCCATCCTTGCCGGTGCGTCGAAGACCATCAGCCGTCCTCCGGCAACAGCGCAGGGCGCTGCACGTGGTCGAAGCGCTCAGAGCCAGAGGCGCCAAGCTGCTGAACCTTCACTGCAGAAAGCACGGCCAGCAGAATGATGAACGCCGCGAGACAAAGCGCCGTGCCCATGTTCCGGCTTGAGCGTTTCTCATGAACTTCAGAGGTCACGTTCTCAAACACTACCACCCTCCCCAAGCGCCAGCAGGCAGCACTGCTTCGACCAAGACCGCTCCGAAATGGAGGAAGAGGTACAGCAGCGAAAACTTGAAGAACGACTTCTCAGCGCGGAAGTTATCGGCCTCCGACATCTCTTCGTCGCGGCGCCAGATCTGCACTGCCCCGATGAGCCAAACCGCATTGGCGATCAAGGCAACGGCCAAATAGAATGGCCCGCCCATAGAGGTGAACGCAGCTGCCACTGCAAAGACCGCCACAATGATCGTGTAGACGAGTATATGATTGCGCGTGGAGCGGCGCCCATGGGTCACCGTCAGCATCGGCACGTTCGCGTCGTCGTAGTCCGAGCGCATGAACAGTGCGAGCGCCCAGAAGTGGGGCGGCGTCCACAGGAAAATGATCGCGAACATCAGCACTGCATCGATAGAGATTGATCCCGTCACCGCGACCCAACCGATCATCGGAGGGAAAGCCCCAGCCGCGCCACCGATCACGATGTTCTGCGGCGTCGAGCGCTTGAGCCACATCGAATAGACGACCGCGTAAAAGAAGATGGTGAACGCCAGCAAACCAGCGGCGAGCCAGTTCGTCGTCAGTCCAAGCATCATCACAGACAGAAGCGACAGCGCGATCCCGATGCTCAGCGCGCTCTCGCCCGTCACGCGGCCCGAGGGGATCGGGCGCTTGGCAGTGCGGCGCATCACAGCGTCTATATCGGCATCCCACCACATGTTCAGCGAGCCTGAGGCCCCTGCCCCGATCGCGATGAAGAGCAGTGCTGCAAACGCCTCGACCCAGTGCAGCGACGTCGGCGCCGCCAGGATGCCCACGAAAGCTGTGAAGACCACAAGGCTCATGACCCGCGGCTTCAGGAGAGCAAAGAAATCCCCGAAGCTCGGCTCATAGTCCTCAGACCGGATATGGAGCGAGGCGTCCGACATTTAGTTCATCGCCGTCTCGAAGGCCGGCAGGCTTTCCGGGTTGCCGCCGTATTCGTCTACTGCCGCTGCGAGCCATGCCTCATAGGCCTCTTCGCTCACCACTTTGACGGTGATGGGCATGTAAGCGTGGGCAAAGCCGCAAAGCTCGGAACACTGACCGAAGTAAACGCCCTCTTCCTCAGCTTCGAACCAAAGCTCGGCGAGGCGGCCAGGAACCGCGTCCTGCTTCACACCGAAGGCCGGGATCGTCCAGGAGTGGATGACGTCAGCGCCGGTGACCTGCATGACGATGGTCTTGTTCACAGGAACAACCACGGCAGTGTCGGTCGCCAGAAGGAATTCGTCCTCGGTGTAGCCCGCATCTGCGAGCTGTGCGCGCACGTCGTCGTTCAGGCGATAGTCGCCGCCCGTCGCAGGCGCGCCGATCATGTAGCTTTCAAAGCCCACCTCGTGGTCCACGTACTCATAGCCCCAGTACCATTGGTAGCCCGTGACCTTGATCGTCACATCGCCCTCAGGGATCTCCTGCTGCTTGAAGAGAACCGGCAGCGAGAACGCCCCGATGAAGACCAGGATCAGGATCGGCACCACCGTCCATGCGATCTCGATCGGCGTGTTGTGCGTGAAGGTCGCCGGCGTTTTGTTGGCACGCGCGTTGTAGCGCACGATGCAGATGGCCAGGAGGATCATCACGAAGACCGAAATCACGGTGATGATGACCAGCAGCATGTTGTCCAGCCAGCGAATGTCGGAGGCGAGCTCGGTCACGCCTGCCTGAAAGCTCAGACCGGCCTGCTCCGGCTTGCCGATGTGTTCTAGCTCACCCAAACCCGATTCCAGCGCAGATTGCGCATAGGCAAAAGGAGCGGCGAGTGTCAGAGCGGTTGCTGCGAGTAGCTTCTTGAGAGCCATGGCTATCCTCGTGGCGCTGCGGCGTGGGTGTTCCACGGCACGCAATTGTATTCCGTTGCTTGTACGCGTTCTCAAACCATATGAGATGGTGACGGGCAATCGCGACTGCCGCGTCAAATGCGCACCGCTAGCCCCTGAGGGCGTCAATTCAGGCGCATTTCGAAGAATGAGGACACCATGACGCACTCTCCCTTCCGCCCTTTCGAGACTCACTTGGAAGAAGAAGCTGCTTTGCGGCTCTTGAAGGCCGCCACTGACGGCGCTGATGACGGCGAATTGTTTCTGGAACGTCGCCGCTCCGAGACGCTGGTGTTCGATGACGGGCGGCTTCGCACATCGAACTACAACGCCTCCGAGGGATTCGGCCTGCGCGCCGTGCGTGGGGAAACCGCAGGCTATGCCCATGCCTCCGAGATTTCTGAAGGTGCCATTGGCCGCGCCTCAGCCACAGCGCGCCTCGCCGTGGGCGACGGTGGCGGCACGCTGGCCGAGGCGCCCGTGCACACCAACCGCAAGCTTTACGCCGATACCGACCCCATGGGCGACGCCGCCTTCCCCGTGAAGGTGGACCTCCTGCGGGAGATCGACGCCCATGCCCGCGGCCTCGACGAACGCGTGGTGCAGGTTTCGGCTTCGCTAGCGGCGAGCTTGCAAGAAGTAGAAATTCTGCGCCCCGACGGGGCGCGCTATGCCGATATCCGCCCAATGGCGCGGCTCAACGTGTCCGTAATCCTCGATCAGGATGGGCGGCGCGAAAATGGCACTGCGGGCGCTGGCGGGCGGCACGGGCTGACGGGCCTCATGGAACCCAGCCACTGGAAAAGCGCCGTGGATGAGGCGTTGCGCATTGCCCGCGTGAACCTCGAGGCCGAAGCCGCACCTGCTGGCGTCATGGATGTGGTCTTGGGCGCCGGCTGGCCGGGCATCCTGCTCCATGAGGCCGTGGGCCACGGCCTTGAGGGCGATTTCAACCGCAAAGGCACGAGCGCCTTCGCCGGTCTCATGGGCCAAGAAGTTGCCGCGAAGGGCGTGACCGTGCTTGACGATGGCACGATCCCCGATCGCCGCGGGTCAATCACGTTTGACGATGAAGGCACGCCCAGCGCCAAAAACGTGCTGATCGAGGACGGCGTGCTCGTGGGCTACATGCAAGACCGCCAGAACGCGCGCCTTATGGGCGTGGAGCCTACCGGCAACGGGCGGCGCGAAAGCTATGCCCACATCCCCATGCCGCGCATGACGAACACCTACATGCTGGCCGGTGATGCCTCGGCTGAGGCGATGGTCGCTGATCTCGAGGACGGCATCTACGCCGTGGGCTTCGGCGGCGGGCAGGTCGACATCACGAACGGCAAGTTCGTCTTCTCCTGCACAGAAGCCTACCGCGTCAAAGACGGCAAAGTCGGCGCGCCGGTAAAAGGGGCAACGCTCATTGGCGACGGCGCCACGGCGCTGCGGCACATTCGGGGTGTCGGCAACGATTTCGCCCTTGATCCCGGCATCGGGAACTGCGGCAAGGCTGGTCAGTGGGTACCGGTTGGTGTCGGACAGCCCTCGCTAATGATCGGCGGGCTAACGGTGGGGGGCTCTGCCGTTTAGGCAGCCCTCCCATTTCCGTTAACCATATATGGGGAGGCGTGCGGTCAATTCGCGCTCCGTGACCCCAATCTTTTACGAAACGCGGTGCCTCGCGCACGCCTTAACCATATTTTATTATTTATTTTCAGAAGATTAAGCTTAACCCACAATTTTTTATCGAAAAAGCGCATTTCTCTACGAAAACCCTATTCCGTAAACACCTCGTTAACCTCTTTACAATATCTCTAAACAGGCAAGCGGCGGAGACAGGGATGGAAACAAGCGGAATTTCTTCCTCTCACCCCCCACTCCCACCCATCTCGGAAGAAGATCTGTTTTTCTGTCTCCGCCTCTTGCGCTCGCGACGTGTGGGTGTCGCGACCTACAACCGCCTCCTGTCAGAACATGGATCAGCACGTGCCGCCCTTCAGGCTTTGCCGGAGATCGCGCGCGAAGCTGGCGTTAAGAAATATCAGATCTGTCCGGAAGGCGTGGTCATCGCCGAAATGAAGGCCGCGCGACGCGCGGGGGCACGGCTTTTGGTGCAGGGCACGCCCGATTATCCCGAAGCGTTGGACGATATTGATGATGCCCCACCCCTCCTGTGGGCACGCGGGCCTCTCGATCCGAACGCTCAACCGCAGATCGCGCTTGTCGGCTCACGAAATGCCTCGTCGCTCGGTCGGCGGATGACACGCAAGCTTGCGCAAGACCTCGGCTCAGCGGGCTTTGCGGTCACGTCAGGCCTGGCGCGCGGCATCGACACGATGGCGCATGAGGCAGCCCTACCCACAGGCACGGTTGCGGTCGTGGCCGGTGGCGTCGACGTCACCTACCCGCCAGAAAATGCCGCCCTCATGGACAAGATCGCCGCCGAGGGCTTGATCCTGAGCGAAATGCCCATCGGCCTGCAGCCCCAATCACGTCACTTCCCGCGAAGGAATAGAATCATCTCTGGCCTGTCACGTGCCGTGGTGGTGGTCGAAGCCGCCGCACGCTCCGGCACTTTGATCACGGCCGAGATGGCGCTCGATCAGGGGCGCGACGTCCTCGCTGTGCCGGGGCATCCGTTCGATGCCCGCGTGGCCGGCTGCCTGCGGCTGATCCGAGATGGCGCAACGCTGATCCGCGGCGCCGATGATATCTTTGAAGTGCTTGGCGCCAACCTGCCCGAAACACGCCCCATGAGGGCCGCCCCAGCCTCTCCGCCGCCAGCCGCCGCCCCGCCAGCCGCGCGCGAGCTCGCTCAGGTGGCCGAGCTGCCCCAGCTTGTGCTGGAGCGTTTGGCCCCGACACCGCTTCCCGAAGATCAACTTATCCGCGACACGGGCGCCCACCCTGACCAGATCTCATCCGTCCTTGTGGAGCTGGAACTTGAAGGCCTTATCGAGCGTCAGCAGGGTGGCTTTTTCGCCCTCCGCGAGGGCTGAAACCACGTGTCTAGGCGAAACGTCAATTGACAATCCCGCCACTGTCACCATGTTCCGCCACACGTATTTCGGTGAGAGAAAGTCCATAAAACATGGCCGTTGTTGTTGTAGAATCTCCTGCTAAGGCAAAGACAATCAACAAATATTTGGGCAAGGACTTCACTGTTCTGGCCTCCTACGGTCATGTCCGTGACCTGCCCCCAAAGGACGGATCCGTCGACCCGGAGAACGGTTTCGAGATGCTTTGGGAGATCGCGTCCGACTCCAAAAAGCATGTCAAAGCCATCGCTGACGCGCTGGCAGAAGACAACGAACTGATCCTCGCAACTGACCCCGATCGCGAGGGGGAAGCGATCTCGTGGCACCTGGAAGAAGCGCTACGCAAACGCCGCGCTGTAAAGAAGGACACGCCCGTCAAACGAGTGGTCTTCAACGCCATCACCGAGCGCGCCGTCACCGAGGCGATGAAACAGCCCCGCGAAGTAGACATGGAGCTGGTGGACGCCTACCTGGCGCGCCGCGCTCTCGACTACCTCGTGGGCTTCAAGCTCTCGCCGGTCCTGTGGCGCCGACTGCCCGGCGCGAAATCGGCGGGCCGCGTGCAGTCCGTGTGCCTGCGCATCATCGTCGAGCGCGAGATGGAGATCGAGGCCTTCAAGCCGGTCGAGCTCTGGGGCGTCAAAGCGATGCTCGAGACCCCGCGCGGTCAGAGCTTTGAGGCGCGCCTTGTTACGCTCGGCGGCAAAAAGCTCGACCGCTTTGATATCGAGAACCGCGCCGCTGCAGAGCTTGCGGTACAGGCTGTCACCAGCCGCGCGCTCTCCGTCACGCAGGTCGAGGCAAAACCTGCCTCCCGTAACCCATCGCCACCGTTCATGACGTCCACCCTCCAGCAGGAAGCCTCGCGCAAGTTCGGCTACGGGGCACGGCAGACGATGAACCTCGCCCAGCGCCTCTACGAGGCCGGCTACATTACTTATATGCGGACAGACGGCATCGATATGGCGCCTGAGGCCGTGGCCGACGCGCGCGGCGCGATCAAAGACCGTTTCGGCGACGCTTACGTGCCCGAGAAGCCCCGCACCTACAAAAACAAAGCCAAGAACGCGCAAGAGGCCCACGAATGTGTGCGACCGACCGAGATGGGCCGCGCCCCGGCCGACCTGAAGGTCGCCGATGAAGATCAGCGCAAGCTCTATGATCTGATCTGGAAGCGCACCCTAGCGTCCCAGATGGAAGGCGCCCGTCTCGAACGGACGACCGTCACGGTGGGCTCCGAAGACAACCAAGTGGAGCTGCGCGCCACCGGTCAGGTCGTGCTCTTTGACGGTTTCCTGCGTGTCTATGAAGAAGGTCGCGACGACGTCGAGGACGAAGACGACAAACGCCTGCCGCAGATCATGGAGGGCGACAGCGCGCCTCTGACCGCCGCCTATCGCGACGCTTTCGCCAAGGCCGAAAACGATGACAGCGTGACCGATGACAGCACCGGCGACATGCTTCTCACGAAATCCGCCGTGATGAGCGGCAATGAAGGCGTGATCGCGCTGCAAAGTTTCACGCAGCCTCCACCCCGCTACACGGAAGCCACGCTTGTGAAGCGGATGGAGGAGCTCGGCATCGGGCGTCCGTCCACCTACGCCTCGATCGTCACCACGATCCAGGACCGCGAGTACGTCCGCAAAGACAAAGGCCGCCTCTTCCCCGAAGACAAAGGCCGCCTCGTCACAGCGTTCCTGACGAACTTCTTCCGCCGCTATGTGGGCTATGATTTCACCGCCTCGTTGGAGGAGGAGCTCGACGACGTCTCTGCCGGATCGCGCGAATGGAAAGACGTGCTCGACCGTTTCTGGCGCGATTTCTCGGCGGCCATCGGCGAAGCGATGGATCGCTCGATCACCGAGGTGCTTGAGAAGATCAACGAGGAGCTTTCGCCCCATATCTTCCCGCCCCTGCCGGGCGGTGGTGACCCGCGCCTTTGCCCGAACTGCGGCGCGGGGCGCCTGTCGATGCGCACAGCCCGCTCCGGCGGCGCGTTCATCGGGTGCTCCAACTACCCTGAGTGCCGCTACACGCGCCCGTTCGGCCCGCCGCTTTCCGAGGAAGAAGCGAAGAACGTTATTCCGCCTGAAGGTAAGCTTCTCGGCACCGATCAAGGCGACGAGATCCGCGTCTTCAAAGGCCGGTTTGGTCCCTATGTGCAGCGTGGCGAGCAGCAGGGCGATGAAAAGCCACCGCGCCAAGGTGTGCCGAAGGGCTGGTCGCCTGAGAGCCTGACGCTCGAAGAAGCGCTGAAATTGCTTTCGCTGCCGCGCTTCATCGGCCCGCATCCCGATGATGGTGTGCCGATCTGGGCCAACATCGGCCGCTATGGGCCCTACCTGAAATACGCCGAGTCGATCAGCGACCGGGGGGGCGTGAACGCCAACCTCGAATCCATCGACGAGGTTTGGGAAATCGGCATGAACCGCGCGGTGGAGGTCATTGCCTCCAAACCCAAGCGTGGCCAGCGCGCCAAGGTCGAACCCGTGCGCGAGCTGGGTGAACACCCCGAAGCAGGCGGCCAGGTCAATGTCTTCAAGGGCAAGTACGGGCCTTATGTGAAGTGGGAAAAGATCAACGCGACGATCCCTGAATCGGTCGAGGTAGATGATCTGACGCTTGCACAGGCCGTGGACTTGATCGCCGAACGGGCTGCAAAGTCCGGCAAGAAGGTCACCAAAAAGAAGAAGGCGCCTGCGAAGAAGAAGGCCACAAAGAAGTAGCAAACGACCTGATCGCTTGCAGCCTTGGCCGTGGACACTTCGTTAACGCCATCAGCTTTCGCCCCTTGGCGGGGGGCTATCGCGCTAGGATTTCGACCGCCCCCTTCTTCACATTCTTGGCGGCCCTCTCGGTCATCGAGATAAAGAGCGCGCGCTCTTCGTCGTCGAAAGGCGACAGCAACAGCTCTATATTCGCGATATCCTGACGGAAGATCGCTGCATATAGCTCCTGCCCTTCGGCAGTGAGCGAGAGAGCGTACGCGCGGCCATCCTCGGGATGCGGCGCGCGCGCCACCCAGCCCTGTGCCACCAAACGTTTGATCAGCGAGGATGCCATTCGGCGCGTATCCTTCACCGACGGCAGCGAAGTGGTTTAGCGCGTGCTCGAAAACAACAGCGCATGCTTTGCCTATCAGGTCTGGGGCTTCACCTCGCCCAACGGACGCGCGCTCAGTCCTATTCGGGGGGAGTTTCAGTATGAGGCGATCTCTCCCACCGAGACCCTCGTCACATAGGAATACGCCATCGCGCCGCGCATCTTTCTGGTTCGACCCTTCGTGCGAAACTTCCTGACAAACGATTTCGCGCCCTTCATGAAAAGTGGTCTGCAGGGCGCAGCAAGGGCCTTTAGCGCCAAGGCTGCCGGGTAAGTCGCCCACAGGTGACGTAGGGGCGCGCAGAGGCTGCGCAGAGGGTCATTTCGCACCCGCAGCGAATTGACTCTCGCCAAGCTCGGGCGCACCTTGCGCGCAAACCTCAGAGGGGCGTTTCATGAAAAAGATCTACGGTTCCGCAGCGGAGGCCCTCGACGGGCTTCTCTTTGACGGGATGTTCATCGCCGCCGGCGGCTTTGGCCTTTGCGGCATCCCGGAGCTTTGCCTGCAGGCCATCAAGGAGGCCGGCACGAAGAACCTGACGTTTGCATCAAACAACGCGGGCGTCGACGATTTCGGGATCGGCATCCTGCTGCAGACCAAGCAGGTGAAGAAGATGATCTCCTCCTACGTGGGTGAGAACGCGACATTCATGGAACAATACCTCTCCGGCGAGCTGGAGCTTGAGTTCAACCCGCAGGGCACACTGGCCGAGCGGATGCGCGCGGCAGGCTGTGGTATCCCCGGCTTCTATACGAAGACCGGCGTCGGCACTGTCATCGCCGAGGGCAAAGAGCATAAAGACTTCCCCAACCGCGACGGCGAGATGGAGACCTTCATCATGGAAACCGGCCTCTTTGCCGACGTGTCCATCGTGAAGGCGTGGAAAGCGGACGAGACCGGCAATGCGATCTTCCGCAAGACGGCGCGGAACTTTAACCCGCCCGCGGCCATGTGCGGCAAGGTTTGCATCATGGAAGTCGAAGAGATCGTGCCCACAGGCTCTCTCGACCCTGATGCGATCCATCTGCCCGGCATCTATGTGAACCGCCTCATCCAAGGCACTCACGAGAAGCGTATCGAACAGCGCACCACGCGCACGAAGGAGGCCGTGTAATGCCTTGGGATCGTAATCAAATGGCTGCTCGCGCGGCTGAGGAACTTGAAGACGGCATGTATGTGAACCTCGGCATCGGGATCCCGACGCTCGTGGCCAACTACGTGGGCGACAAGGACATCACGCTGCAGTCCGAGAACGGCATGCTCGGCATGGGCCCCTTCCCTTTCGAGGGCGAAGAGGACCCCGACCTGATCAACGCCGGTAAGCAGACCATCACAGAGCTTAACCGCACCGCCTATTTCGACAGCGCGACCTCCTTTGGCATGATCCGGGGCGGCAAGATCGCAGCGGCGATCCTGGGCGCCATGGAAGTGGACGAGAAGGGAGACCTCGCGAACTGGATGATCCCGGGCAAGCTCGTCAAAGGGATGGGCGGCGCCATGGACCTCGTGGCCGGCGTGGGCCGCGTGATCGTGGTGATGGATCACCAGAACAAGAAGGGTGAATCCAAGGTCCTGAAATCCTGCACGCTGCCTCTGACGGGCGCGGGCGTGGTGGACCGCATCATCACCAACCTCGGCGTGCTCGATGTCACGCCCGAAGGTTTTGCGATCGTGGAACTGGCCGATGGCGTCTCCGAGGACGAGATGCGCGCAGCCACTGAGGCCACGATCGTCTAAGCATCCAAGCGAAAGGGCAAAGGTCATGATCCGAGAAGAAGTAAAAGGCGCCAAAGGCCGGTACGTCTTCGAGAAGGATGGCCATGAGGCGGAGATGACCTACTCGGTCGTCTCCGATGCCCTGCGCATTGTGGATCACACAGGCGTCCCTGAAACCATGCGCGGTACTGGCGCTGGGAAAACACTGGTCGAACATCTCGTTGCTGACGCGCGCGCGAAGGGCTTCAAGATCGTGCCTCTTTGCCCCTTCGTGAACGCCCAACGCGCCAAACACCCTGAATGGGCGGACGTCTTCAACGTCTGAGGCGTCAGTCATAGGCAATTCATTCGACAATAGCTCTGCCACCTTAGATTTGCCCCAATTGCATTTTATCAGCAGAGCTTATGGGTATGGGCAACCTTCAAACACAGGCAGCGCCGCGCAACGCGGTGTGGGATCGGGTCCTTATGGGCGCGCTCCTAGCGGCCGTTGTAATCGGTCTTTTGGGCCTCGCGTCGGCGACAGGCTGGGAAGACACGCTCGTTCAACTGGCCAAGCTGACGCCTGCTGCAATTGCCTTCCTTCTCTTCCTGAGCATCGCGAACTACGGCATGCGCGCTGCCCGCTGGGACCTTTTCGCGCGCGAGCTTGGGCTTCCCACGTCTTTTGCCACGAATGCACGACACTACCTTGGCGGCTTCGCCGTGACAGTGACGCCGGGCCGCGTGGGTGAGCTGATCCGCATGCGGTGGCTCCGTTGCGAGACAGGCTGGACGTTTGAACGAACGGCGCCCCTCGCCCTGGTCGACCGGGCAGCTGATCTGGCGGCCATGGGGCTGATGCTGGGCGCAGCCGTCGCGCTGTCCACCATGGGGATCACGTTAGCGCTGCCCATTGCGTTGGGATCTATCGCTGCGGCGGTCGTTGCGACGCGCCCGACGCTTCTGTCCGCCATCGTGAGCGGCTTTTACCGTCTGACGGGGCGCTTCCCGCGACCCATGGCGCGCATCCGCGCCGCCGCGCGCACGATCTCGGTCTTCTCAACGCCGCGCATTATTATCATTGCGGGGATGCTGTCGGCCTTGGGCTGGCTTGCTGAAGGGTGGGCTTTCCACCTCCTCCTTGTTTGGATGGGGGCCGCCCTGCCGTTCTGGAGCGCGGTCGCCATCTTCCTTTTTTCCACGCTTGCAGGCGGCTTGACCGGCGCGCCCGGAGGCTTGGGTGGTGCAGAGGCGGCCATGGTGGCCCTCCTGACACTTGAAGGCGTACCGCTGGATGCCGCGATCGCGGCCACAGCTGTCATCCGCCTGACGACTCTTTGGTTTGCGATTGGACTTGGTGTTCTTGTCTTCCCCATCGCGGAGCGATCCGCCCACCGAGCAGAAAAAAAAGAGACCCGATGAGCTGGCGTCCTGATACATATACCGGCTGGGGGCGTGCCCTGTCAGCCACGGGCGAGATTGCCCGACCTGAACGACTTTCCGCCCTCGAAGCGCTTGAGGCGGCACCCGCTTGCGGCCGACGCCGCAGCTATGGCGATGCATGCCTCAACGGCGAAGGCCGCATGGTAGACATGTCGCGCCTCGATCGGGTGCTGAGCTTTGAAGACGGTGTCCTCCATGCCGAAGCCGGACTACGGCTGGGCGAGATCATGCGCCTTTTCGCGCCGCGAGGCTGGATGCCCACTGTCGTACCCGGCACAGGCTATGCCACCGTTGGCGGGGCCATTGCCATGGACGTGCACGGCAAGAACCACACTGAGGGCACCTTTGGGTGCCATGTGGAGGAGATCACCCTCACTCAGAACGGCAAGCGCATGGTGACAACTCCGGGCTCAGACCTCTTTGGGGCAACAGTTGGCGGACTTGGCCAGACGGGGATCATCACCTCCGCCAAGATCCGCATGACCTCCCTCGAAGGGCGGTCCATGTATGTCCACGAACGCCGCATGGAAAACTGGGACGAGTTTATCGCTGAACTCGCAAGCTCCGAGGCGCCCTATGTTGTCGGATGGATCGACGCTACCGCACGCGGCAGCGCGCTTGGACGCGGCGTCCTTGAAGAGGCGCGGCCCGTCGACAAGAACCCGCCGCCAGTCAAAGGCACCAAATCGGTTCCGGTGGACGCTCCGGGATTTGCACTCTCCAAACCGGTCGTGCGCGTCTTTAATGCCGCCTATTTCCGGCGCGTGCCGTCTATCGGTCGCAAGGTGACGCGCAGCTTTGGCGACTTCTTCTTTCCGCTCGACCGCGTCCAGGACTGGAACAAGCTTTACGGCAAGAAGGGCTTTCACCAGTTCCAATGCGTCGTGCCCGACAATAACACCCCTGCCCTGCGCGACATGCTCGAGCTGATCGCGGGAAGCGGGCTTGCATCACCGCTCGCGGTTCTCAAGCGCCTCAGCGATCGTTCGGCAGGTATGATGTCCTTCCCGATGGAAGGGCTGACGCTGGCCGTAGATTTCCCCGCGAGCAAGGCCGCCGAAGCACTGATCGCGCGACTAGAAGACATGACGCTCGACGCAGGGGGCAGGATCTATCTGGCGAAAGACGCGCTCAGCGCCGCTGCCACGATCGATGCTATGTATCCCAATCGCGCGGCCTGGACAGCTGAGGCTGCGAAGGCCGACCCGGACGGCGCGCTTGAGACGGACCTGACACGCAGACTGGAGCTGAGACGGACATGAGTGAGACTTGGCTGATCCTTGGCGCGACCTCTTCTATGGCCCGCGCCTTCATCCGCTCGGTGGCCGAACGTGGCGACGCTGTAATCCTGGCCGGCCGCGACATGGTGGATATGGCGGCTAGCGCTACCGACGCAAAACTTCGCGGGGCCAGTGACGCCTTCGCCATGCGCTTTGACGCGCGGGACCCGGAAACCTTTGGCCCTCTCATAGAGGCCATGGAAGGGCGCGAAGGCATGCTCAGCGCGGCGGTCTTTGTGGGCTCCATGCCCGCGCAATCGGCGATCGACGCAGATCCCTCGCTGATTGATGGCACTATTATAGACAGCTTCACCGGGCCTGCGCGCCTTTTACAGATGCTCGCGCCCCTTATGGAGGCACGTGGCGGCGGCACCGTAGTGGGCGTCGGCTCCGTCGCGGGCGACCGGGGCCGCGTGGGCAACTATGTATATGGTGCGGCCAAGGCGGGCTTTCACACCTACCTAAGCGGGCTGCGCAATCGCCTGACCCGCGCAGGGGGCCACGTGGTTACCGTAAAGCCCGGCTTTGTAGATACCGCGATGACGTGGAACGTGGAGGGCATGTTCCTCGTCGCGCAGCCCGAAAAGGTCGCCACCGACATTCTGCGTGCCGTCGATAAGAAAAAGAACGTGATCTACACGCCCGGCTTTTGGTGGGCGATCATGACGGTCATCCGCCTCGTGCCCGAGCCGATCTTCAAGAAACTGTCGATCTGAGCGGACCTACCCGCCCGGACCTGCAAAAACACAGCCGTCGCTGAGCATCAGCGGCGGCGTCACACACAGCCCCCGCGCGACCGTATAGGCCGCCAGAACCTTGGGGATGTAATTGCGTGTCTCGGTATAAGGCGGCACGCCGCCATGATCGCGCACTGACCCCTCGCCCGCATTATAAGCTGCAAGCACCAAGAGCGGGTCATCATCATAGCGCGCCATCAGGTGATCGAGCACCGCGACACCGCCTTTAATATTGTCCACCGGATCCATCGCATCGGTCACGCCAAAGCGTGCCGCGGTATCTGGCATGAGCTGCATGAGCCCTTGGGCCCCTGCCCCGCTCACCGCGCTTGCGTCTCCCGCGCTCTCTACCGAGATCACAGCAAGCGCCAACGCAGGCGACACACGCGTGCCCACCGTGGCCAGCAACAGGTCAGATCCGTGGGCATCAGAGATTGCCTTGAGCGTCTGCAATCGCGGCGTGGGCGCTGATTGCGCCCCGGCGATTGTCTCTAGCGCGTCAAACAGGCGGCCAGCGCCCGCCTCACCCTCATCAGGGGACAGCTTCTCCCAGAACCAAGGATAGGCATCCTTCGGAGCACTGGGCGCCGCTGCGGCCGCGGAGGTCTGCGGTGCCGCTGGCGCCACGCCTTGCGGCGCAATCTGTACAGTAATGAAGCGAGACGTGCCCGACGACGGCGGTTTCACACGTCTAAAGGTAAAGTCTTTGAACGGCGGCGGGCTGGTGGTTTCCTCGGCCCAAACCGGCAAAGCCCCTGTAATCGCAAGGGCAAGCGCAATAATTCGCTGCTTTTTCATTGTTGAGGTCCTGCTCTGCCTCTTTTTTACACCATAGAGACAAAGGAATCCTGAGGCTAGCGCTGGTTAAAATGCCTGCGAAATGCGCTGAAATCAGTCGATACGGCCCGAATCCGGCACATTTCAAGCCAAAATTAACACCTAAAATCATTTATAAACAATATCTTATAAGAAATTACGCGATAAAGCACATCTTCGTACAATTTCACGAATGCTGCCCCATTCGCGCCCCAATCCGGGGGGCATATAGCCTCATACCAAGTCGGAGCAGGGCATTCAGAGGCCGCCCACCACGCACCGCCAAGGTAACGAAAACTGAGCGTATATCCTTGAGAGGGACTAAGACCATGATGAACTTCTTCAACAAATTCCGCCGCGACGAAGACGGTGCAGTGACTGTCGACTGGGTTGTGCTGACCGCCGCCATCGTTGGCCTGGGCATCGCAATCCTCGCAACCGTTTCCGGCGGTGTTGGCGACCTTGCTGGCGCCATCGACAGCGAACTGTCCTCGATGACGATCGCTTCCTACTAATTCCACGAACATCAAGACTAAGGACAAGATCATGATGAACCTTCTGAACAAATTCCGCCGTGACGAAGACGGCGCAGTGACCGTCGACTGGGTTGTGCTGACCGCAGCCATCGTTGGCCTCGGCATCGCAATCCTCGCAACCGTCTCCGGCGGTGTGGGCGACCTGGCTGGCGCCATCGACAGCGAACTGTCCTCGATGACGATCGCTTCTTACTAATCACGGGGCGCAAGCCATGTGATGGCCGCGCTCTTACTACGAGAGCGCGGCCTTCTTTTTTCGAAAAGATCCATAGAGAGAGACACAGGGATGAAACGCTTTAGCGTATTTGCCAAAGACGAAGACGGCGCAGTCACGGTTGACTGGGTTGTTCTGACCGCAGCCATCGTTGGTCTCGGGATCTCCACTGTGGCCATGATGGCCAACGGTACAGTAAATGTCGGCGATACCGTCGACGGCGAGCTGACAGTAATTGCAACTCGCGTGGGGGCAGGAACAGTGCTGAAGTGATCCTAGGGACCACACCTAAAGAAAAGCCCCGGCACATCGTTGCCGGGGCTTTTCTTTTTTTGGTCCTGGGCCCTGCCCAAAAGGTCGCGCCGCAGGTTGCGATGAATTTCCTAAAGCTCTCCTCTTTCTTGACGCAATCGGCCGCGAGAAGGGTCGTGGGTGTTGGTAACGAGTCGTGATTCTCAATGTGGGGAAAGAGGCACGGAAGGAGATTGGTATGCGTGCGCTACTAAACCGCTTTCGAACTGATACCTACGGAGCAGTTTCCTTAGACTGGATCGTGTTGACCGCTGGGGTTGTTGCCCTGGGCGCTGGTGCAGCATCGATGGTCTTTGAAGGATCTGAAGACCTCGGCGAAGCGATAAACGCTTCACTTTCGACCGGGGACACGACGGGCAGTTCGGCAGCAACCAAGAATTAGTCGGCCCCGCAGCGACGGGTGGCAGCTTCTGAGGATTTCCCTACGGCTTCCATGATTTCGCCGCAATCCACGGGCAGGTTGAACGATAGAGCACTCGGGCGAAATCCGTCCGCATAAATTGACGAGGCCGCGATATGAGAATGGTTTTTGGTTTGGTATTGATCATCGGCATTGCCCTGGCAGGGGGTGCCGTCTATTTGGCGCAAGGCTACATTGCCGAGCACCGTACCGCGCTGGCCAAGGAGCGGGCGTCCAACGTCCCCTTGACCGACATCGTCATTGCCAAAGAACCCCTGAAATACGGCGACGAGATCAGTCTCGAGCAAGTCGCCATGATCAAATGGCCAGTCCCGGCCGTGCCTGAGGGCGCATTCGCAAACGCGGAAGAACTGTTCTCCATGGGTGAGAACGAGCTGCGCACTGTACTGCGTTCCATGGAAAAGGGTGAACCGATCCTGGCCGTTAAAGTGACGGAGCCCGGCGAAGGCGCAGGCCTGACCTCGCTTCTCGAGCCCGGCATGCGTGCCTTCACGATCCGCGTGGACGTGCAGACCGGCGTTTCCGGCTTCCTCCGCCCTGGCGACCGTGTTGACATCTTCTGGACGGGCCAAGGTGCCCGCGGTGGTGATCGCCGCGCCGGTGGGGGTGACCTCACGATGCTGATCGAAACGGCTGTTGAGCTTGTCGCGGTCGACCAGAACTCCGCATCTGACGCGGCCGAGACTGCGATCGCTCGCACCGTGACCGCACAAGTGACGCCGCAGCAGGTAGCGCGTCTTGCACAGGCTCAGAACTCTGGCCGTCTGTCGCTGGCTCTCGTTGGCGCACAAGACACGATCGTGGCCTCCGCTGCAGACGTCGACCAACGCGGTTTGCTGGGCCTCGAAGAAGAAGTAGAAGAGCAAGTCGTCGAAGCCGAAGTGGAGCGGACTTGCACAATTCGAACACGACGCGGCGCTGAGGTGATCGAAATTCCGATCCCCTGCACCGACTAAAAAGAAAGCCATTTCGGCGAAAAACGGCCCCTGCCCATTGGCGGGGGTTTTTTTGTGGCCCTAAGGTGACACGAGGAAAGCAGCGCAACGCATTGAATCTTGATCGGAAACGCATTTCAGGCCATGGTGGAAAAAATCGTGGGCGAAAAGACCCGCACCAATGAGGCGTGATCGGAGGCAGGTCACAATGACATCGAAGACGTTTTTTGCCGCAGCGGCGCTGGGGCTCTCTTTTGTATTTACGGCACCTGCCCCCATGGCAGAGGCAGAAACACTGCGCGTCATGCGCGGTGCACCATCGACGGCGCTGAATGTACCAATCAGCCGGTCCGTGGTCGTAGAATCGGACGTACCCTTCGCGGAACTTTCGATCGCTGATCCCAACATCGCAGATATCTCGACCCTATCGGACCGCACGATCTACGTGCTCGGCAAGGCGCCGGGGCGCACGTCGCTGACCCTACTGGGGGCCGACGGCCGCCTGATCACGAACGTTGAGGTGCGCGTCGCACCCGATATCTCCGAATTCAAAGAGCGCCTGCGCCAGATCCTGCCCAACGAGCAGATCGAAGTGCGGACTGCTAACGACGGCATCGTGCTCTCGGGCGCGGTCAGCTCCATCGCCCGCATGGATCGCGCGCTGGACCTCGCACAGCGTTATGCACCCGAGCGTGTCTCCAACCTGATGGTTGTGGGCGGTTCGCACCAGGTGATGCTGAAAGTGCGCTTCGCTGAGATGAGCCGCTCGGTCTCCAAGTCGCTCGACGGCGGCCTGATTGCACAGGACGGCAACAACTCGATCCTCGCAGGTGGTTCCGGCACGGTTCAGCCCGACTTCGCAGCAGCCGCTGGCGCCTCTGACTTCGGTCAGCTGACGGGCGTCTTTAGCCAGGCAGCGAACGCGGCCGGCTCCTCGGTCTTTGGCTTTGATATCGACAGCGTGCGCGTCGATATCCTGCTGGAAGCGCTTGAAACTAAAGGATTTGTTCGCACCCTCGCGGAACCAAACCTCACTGCCCTTTCGGGTCAGGAAGCCAAGTTCCTCGCCGGTGGTGAATATCCGGTGCCGGTTGCAGCAGGCGACGGCGCAACCGCGATTGAATACCGTCCCTTCGGTATCGAGCTGAACTTCACGCCGCGCGTTGTGGATGGTGACACGATCAACATCCAGATGCTCGCAGCAGTCAGCGCCATCGATACAACCAATGGCATCACGTCCAACAGCATCTCCATCGACGCCTTCTCCCGCCGCGAGACCGCAACGACCGTGGAAATGCGCGACGGCGAGAGCTTTGCGATCGCAGGCCTCCTGCAGGACGACTTCTCGGACCTCAACAGCCAGGTTCCATGGCTCGGCGACATCCCGGTTCTGGGATCCCTCTTCCGATCCACCTCTTATAACCGCGATCAATCAGAGCTCGTCATCATCGTAACGCCGCATCTGGTGACGCCGGTGAAGGGCGATGTGCTTGCCCTGCCGACGGACCGCGTGAAAATCCCGTCGGAGCGTGAACTCTTCCTCTTTGGCAAGGTAACTGGCGACACGCCAACGACCGGCGCCGCAGGAGAAGTTGCGCAACAAGACTTTAGCGGTTCATATGGTTACGTTCTCGACTAACGACGCGAAGACAATTAAGCGGAGGCCCAGGCCATGAAATACGTAGCAGCCCTTGCCGGCCTGGCAGTGCTCGCCTCGTGCGAAAGCCAGGACCTGATCTACAACTTCAACCAACGTGAAGCAGGCGCGCTGATCGATGAGGGTGGCTTCGGCAACCCCACGATGCAGAACCGCCTTCTGATGACCGGCCAGCAAAGCGCGGCAGTCAACTTGAGCAACCGATTTGCTCAGGCAGTGCCTACGACGATCAATTTCGACTTCAATTCGTCGATCCTTGATCCAACAGCGCGTCAGATCCTTGATCAGCAGGCCGTTTTCATCCGCCAGTTCCCGGAAGCGCGCTTCCGTGTCTATGGCCACGCCGATGCGGTTGGATCTGAGGTATATAACAAACGTCTCGGCCTGCGCCGGGCGAACGCGGCTGTCAGCTACCTGACGACTCGCGGCATTCCACGCTCGCGTCTGGAAGCTGTAGTCAGCTTTGGCGAAACGCAGCCTCTCATCGTGACTTTGGGCCGCGAACGCGCCAACCGGCGCACCGTGACCGAGGTTTCCGGCTTCGTTCAGAGCCATCCGACCGTCATGCAGGGCAAATATGCCGAGATCGTGTGGCGTGAGTATGTAGAGTCGGCCGTCGAGCAGACCACCACCGCGGAATCCGACACCGGCGGTTAAAAATAGTGGGGGAGACCAACAATCCCCCCACAATCTTCACGACAATTCTCAAATCCAGCCCAATTCTTGCCCCCTTTCACGAGCACACATCTCGGTAGGGAAAAAGTTGGCACCACTCCGGTGTCAGGTTTTGTGGGGCAAAGAGCAGGGATTCTCCCGGCCGCAATGTCCCCTTAGCCGCAAGGTGAGAAGGGCAAATCGCGATGAGCAGTGCGATGTTACAGCCGGAACCGCAGCCATTGGTTGCGTGCACGATCAGTCGAGACGTGCAGAACTTTGATCTCCTGATCGAGGATATGGAAACCGCGTTGGGCGAATGCTGGGGTGACCTCGGCTTCTCCGAAGCGTTGGCCTTTTTCGAACAACCTGACGCAGAAGCATTGGAGTTCGTGGCAATCGCTCTCGACGAGGACGATCAGGAAAACATCCAAGAAGTGATGGACATCATCCTGTCGGCAACCTCGAAGGGAATCAAAACGATCCTCGTCGCAGAAGAGCTTTCCACAGCGACGTTGCATCAGCTTCTGCGCAACGGTGCGAATGAATTCATCCCCTACCCGCTTCCTGAAGGTGAGCTGGTGGCCGCGGTCGAGCGCCTCAAGCGCCCCGAGCCGGAGGCCCCTGCCCCCGAAAAGATGCGCAATACTCTTAAGGCGACCGGCGACCGCGAAGGTGCGATCTTCCCGGTGCACGGCATTTCTGGCGGCACAGGTGCCTCCACGATGGCCGTCAACCTCGCCTGGGAGCTGGCAAACATCGACAAGAAGAATCCGCCCCGCGTCTGCCTGATCGACTTTGATCTGCAGTTCGGCGCCGCCTCCACTTACCTGGAGCTGCCGCGTCGCGACGCTGTGCTGGAGATGCTTCAAGACACCGAGAGCATAGATAGCGAAAGCTTCATGGCGGCGCTGCTCACGTACCATGACCGTCTGCATGTTCTCACCGCTCCTTCTGATATGGTGCCGCTCGATCTGATTTCGCCGGAGGACGTGGAACGCGTGCTCAAGATGGCGGCTGCGAACTTCGACTATGTGGTCGTGGACATGCCAGCGGCTCTCGTCCAGTGGACAGAAGCCGTGCTGAACCACGCTCACGTCTATTTCTGCACGCTGGAAGTGGACATGCGCTCGGCCCAGAACGCCGCGCGTTGGAAGAAAGCGCTGCAAAGCGAAGATCTTCCTTTCGAGAAGTGCCGCTTCGCCGTCAACCGTGGTCCCAAGATGATGGACGTCACGGGTAAGGCGCGCGTCGGCAAGATGGCCGAAAGCCTAAATATCTCGATCGATATCCAGCTTCCCGACGGCGGCAAGCAGGTGGCGCAAGCATGCGACCACGGCGTGCCTCTGGGAGGTGCGGCGCCAAAGAACCCGCTTCGCAAGGAAATCCTGAAGCTGGCGACGTCGCTTCACGAGATCAATCAATCCGACACAGCAAACGCCGCGTAAGGAGCTGCTCCCATGTTTTCGCGCTACAAGAAGGATCAGGGTGCCACGCCCGTAAAGGCCAAGCCCGCCGCCGCCGCCGAACCAGCTGCGGAGAAGGCTCCGGCCACGAAATCCGTCGAGGCGGCGCAGAAAGTGCAGCGACGCGAGCCGTCCAAGCCCGTGCAAGTGGCCCCGAAAGACAAAGAACAACGCCGTAAGGAGCGCTTGGGCGAGATCAAGCTCGAGCTGCATAAGGCGTTGCTCGACAACCTGAATTTGGCCGCGCTTGAAAACGCGACCGAGAACGATCTTCGTTCTGAAATCACGGCCATCGCATCCGAGAGCCTCTCGGAGATGGAGGTTGTTCTGAATCGCGAAGAGCGGCAGGCCCTCAACCAGGAACTCTATGACGAAGTGAAGGGCCTCGGCCCGATCGAGCCGCTTCTGCAAGACGAAGACGTCAACGATATCCTGATCAACGGCCCCAAGCAGATCTTCGTGGAACGCCGCGGTAAGCTGACGTTGTCGGACATCACGTTCAAAGATGAAAAGCACCTGCTGCGGATCATCGACAAGATCGTGAGCGCCGTTGGCCGCCGGGTCGATGAATCAAACCCCTATGTGGACGCCCGTCTTGCCGACGGTTCGCGTTTCAACGCAATGGTCCCGCCGGTGGCGGTGGACGGCTCGCTCGTCTCCATTCGTAAGTTTAAGAAGGACAAGCTCGCGATCGACGATCTTGTCCAGTTCGGCGCCTTCACCGAAGAAATGGCCGCCTATCTTGAGGCCGCCGTGGCCACGCGCCTGAACGTGATCGTCTCCGGCGGTACGGGTTCTGGTAAGACCACGACGCTCAATGCGCTTTCGTCTTTCATCGACGACAGCGAGCGCATCCTGACGATCGAGGATACGGCCGAACTTCAGCTTCAGCAGACCCACGTGGGCCGCATGGAATCGAAGCCGCCAAACGTTGAAGGCAAAGGTGCTGTGACCCAGCGCGACTGCCTGAGAAACGCACTTCGTATGCGTCCTGATCGCATCATCGTGGGTGAGACGCGCGGCGAAGAAGTTATCGACATGCTTCAGGCCATGAACACCGGCCACGACGGATCAATGACCACGATCCACGCGAACAACGCCCGCGACGGTGTGAGCCGCTTGGAAAACATGGTCGCGATGGCCGGCATCGAGATGCCGCTAAAGGCCGTTCGCTCGCAGATCGCATCGGCTGTGAACCTCATCGTGCAGGCCTCGCGCCTCCAGGATGGTTCGCGCCGCATGGTGTCGATCACCGAGGTGACCGGCATGGAAGGCGACGTTCTGTCGATGCAGGAAGTCTTCCGCTACCAGCGCACGGGCCTGACGCCCGACAACAAGATCATTGGCCATTTCACGGCCACCGGTGTGCGTTCACACTATTCCGAGCGCTTCAAAATGTGGGGCTACGACCTTCCGCCGTCGCTCTTTGAACCAGTGCAAATAGGGTAATCAGTCATGTCCATTGGCGCAGAACCAATCATCTATGGCCTGATCTTTATCGGCGTGCTTGTGCTCGTCGAGGGCCTGTATCTGACCGTTTTCGGCAAATCGATCAGCCTGAACAACAAGGTCAATCGTCGCCTCGACATGATGAAGAAGGGCCAGGGGCGCGAAGATGTGATGGAGCAACTCCGTAAGGAGATGAACCAACACCTGAGCGCCAACAAGGTTCCTTTGTACTCCATGCTCGCCGACAAGGCGCAAAAGGGCGGCATCGCGTTTTCGCCCACACAGCTTGTCATGGTGATGGGTGCGCTGTGCGTTGTGGCCTTCATCGGCCTGACCATTGGCACCGAAACAGATATCGCGATCCGCATCGGCGTCAGCCTTGCCATGGGCATTGGCGGCGTTTTCATGTGGGTTTCCGGCAAGGCCAAAAAGCGCCTTGGCATGATCGAAGAGCAGCTGCCCGACGCCGTCGAACTGATGGTGCGAAGCCTGCGCGTCGGTCACCCGTTCTCCTCGGCACTTAATATCGTGGCCAAGGAAGTTCCGGATCCGTTGGCGTCTGAATTCGGCATCATCGCCGACGAAAGCGCCTATGGCCGTGACGTGGGCGAAGCCCTCAAGCACATGGCCGAGCGCCTGGACATGCAGGACCTTCGCTTCCTCGCCGTGGCCGTGACGATCCAGCAGACCTCCGGTGGTAACCTCGCCGAAGTTCTCGACGGCTTGGCCAAGGTTATCCGCGCCCGCTTCAAGCTCTTCCGTCGCGTGAAAGCGATCACGGCCGAAGCTAAGTGGTCCGGTAACTTCCTGTCCGGTTTCCCGTTTCTCGCACTTATCGCGATCAACGTGATCCAGCCGAACTACTACGACAAGGTGATGGGTACGCCCGTCTTCATGCCAGCGTGTCTCGCTGTGGGTGGCTTCCTTGCTGCAAACCTCTTCGTCATGAAGAACCTCGTGAACATCAAAGTGTAAGGGGCCGAAAAGATGCAAATATTCGAAGCCCTCGGCCCGTTTGGCCCCGTTATCGTCCTAGGTGTCCTTGGCGTCGTTCTCGTCGTCGCGGCTGCGATGATGATCATGAAGGCCCCTGCGGATCCGTATTCCAAACTCAAGACCCAAGCCGCAGTAAACACCGCGCCCAAGAAGGACGCGCTGCGCTATGGCAACGGTAAAGACAAGCTGCAGAAGTATTCCCAGTTCCTCGAACCGCAGGACGAAGAGGAATATTCGGCCGTAAAACTACGCCTAATGCAGGCCGGCTACCGGTCGAAGAACTCTGTTCGCACCTATCACTTCGCGCAATTCGCTTTGGGCCTTGGTCTTCTGGCGATCGGTGCGCTCGTGGTCGTGGTTCAAAGCACGACGCAGGAAGAAGTGGGCATGCAGAAGATGCTGCTCACCGGTCTTCTGCCCGGCATCGTAGGATACATGATCCCGAAATACTGGGTCACCAAGCGTCTGCAAAAGCGACAGGAAGAAATCGAGAACGGCTTCCCTGACGCGCTCGACATGATGCTCGTTTGTGTGGAAGCGGGTCAGTCCCTCGACCAGGCCATCATCCGCGTCTCCGAAGAAATCGCGGCAGGCTTCCCGGCGCTGGCCGAAGAATTCGCCATCGTCGCTCACGAAATGAAGGCCGGTAAGGACAAAACTTCCGTCCTCAAAGACATGTCCGAACGTGCTGGTGTGCCGGATGTGGGCTCCTTCGTGACCGTTCTGGTGCAGTCGCAACAGTTTGGTACCTCTATCGCTGAGGCCCTTCGGGTCTACGCCGGTGAAATGCGTGACAAACGAGTGATGCGCGCCGAGGAAAAAGCGAATAAGCTGCCCACAAAGATGACACTGGCGACGATGATGCTGACCGTTCCGCCGCTCCTCATCATCCTCATCGGGCCCTCCGTTTGGGAGATCTACCTGATGCTGTCCCAAGGTGGGGCGTCGGTTCAAAAATACTAAGGGGCCCGCGACGAGGCCCTGCAAAGGGCCCGAGAATGAAACACCTGATCGCGATCAGCGCCTTGACCATGATGGCCGCCTGTTCTTCAGGCGGCCTCATCACGCCAGATGGCAGCCCCTATGCCCCGCCCTCCCGTGGTGAAACAACTGTCCCTGAAATTGAGATCGGTCACCGCCTGATGGCAGCGGGCCAATACGAGCTCGCGCTTCGATCCTTCACACGCGCCGCCGGTGAAGAGGGGCTGACCCCGGACATCCTGATGTCGCTCGGCACAGCAAATCTGGGCCTCGGGCGCCTCGGACAGGCCGAAAACCAGCTCCGCGAGGCCTATGAGAAGGACGGAACGGACCCCGATGTCCTTAACAATCTGGGTGTGGTTCTCATGGAGCGGGGCAAAACTGTTGAAGCCGCGCAACTCTTTCGCCAAGCCTTCGCGCTAGACAACGGAAATTCCGTCGCTATTCGCGACAACCTGCGCAAAGCGCTCGCAAAAATCGAAAACCCTGTCTATAATCTTGTTCAAGAAGAGACCTTTGCATTGGTCCGACGGGGCAGCTCTGATTACCTAATCACGCAGAACCCGTAGAATTTGAGGTGACCGACAGGGGCATAGACCGCTGCGGTACGAGAGCAGGAGTTGAACATGCGGCGGATGGCGCTGGCAGTTTTGCCTTTGGCGATGGTGATTTCGGGTTGTGAAAGCCTTCCTCTTGGAGGCGGCACCGAGGTCGAACGAGCCCTCAAAGCGACCAATGTGGTCGACGAAACCAACCTCAATGACGTGATGCTCACGGTCGCTGACCCCAACGAGGCCGTGGACTATTTCCGCCGCTCGCTGACGAACGATCCCGAGCGGCTCGAATTCCAGCGCGGCCTGGCCAAGTCGCTGATCCGTGCCAAGCGCCCCCGTGAAGCGATGGAGGCCTGGGGCCTCGTTATCAAGCACGAAGACGCCACGATGGAAGACAACGTGGATTACGCCGACGCGCTGATCCGCAACGGCGAGTGGAAGCAGGCAGAGGCGCAGCTGAACACGATCCCGCCGACCCACGAGACATTCAAGCGCTACCGCCTTGAGGCGATGGTCGCAGACAGCAACCGGTCTTGGGAAAAGGCCGATAGTTTCTACGAGACGGCCGCAGGCCTGACGACGAAGCCTTCGGCGGTTCTGAACAACTGGGGCTATTCCAAACTGACGCGCGGCGACTTCTCTGAAGCCGAGCGCCTCTTCATCGAGGCGATCAGCCAGGATACCTCCCTCTTCACCGCCAAGAACAACCTCGTTCTCGCGCGCGGTGCTCAGCGCAAATATGACCTGCCCGTCGTTCAGATGAGCCAGGTCGAGCGCGCGCAGCTCCTCCACACGCTGGGCCTTTCGGCCATCAAGCAGGGTGATGTGAGCACGGGCAAAGGCCTTCTGCGCGAAGCCATCGACACGCATCCGCAGCATTTCGAGGCCGCCGTGCGTTCGCTGCGTGCCCTCGAGGCTAACGTCGCAAACTAGTGGACATCATGGCGCCATGGGAGGTCTTCTCCCGCTTTGAGCCGTCCTATCCGGATGGCGCAGCCCTCACGTTTCTGATCGTGATGGTGCCCGTGTGGTTCTACATGGCGTGGTACGACATGGCTCGCCTTAAGATATTGAACGGGCTCGTTCTTTTCGTCTTCGGCGTCTTTCTGGTTCTTGGTCCTTTCGTCCTGCCGTGGCCGCTCTATTTCGGCCAAATCCTGCAGGCCTTAATCGTCCTCGCCATCATGCTCGTCCTCTACATGGCGGGCGCAATGGGGGGCGGAGATGCCAAGTTCATCGCCGCTGCGGCCCCCTACTTTATGCGTGAAGACCTGATCCTCGTTGTGATCCTCTTCAGCGCCTGCGGGCTTGCAGCCTTCGTGGCGCACCGTTTGTCGCTGATCGCGGGCGCCGACCGCAGCGTGCCTTTGTGGCAATCCTGGCGCTCCGGCAAGCGGTTTCCCTTGGGCTACGCGCTTGGCGGCGTGGTGAGCTTCTACCTCGCCCTAGCGGCTTTCTAGACGGTAGAGCGTGTAGAGCTCGGTCCGGGCCACTTCGGTCATGGGCCAGTCTTCCAGCTGCTCGGCAATGATGCCCCGCACCCGCGTCAGGATCGGGCAAGACGGCAGCAACACGAGGCCCCCTTCCGCAGCCCCGGGCAGACCGTTGTAGTACCACGGCGTACCACCCGGCAGCGGCGGGTGATCCCCATAGAGCCAGTAGGGATTGAGGATATCGATCGCAAAGATCGCCTTCCCCTGAGCGAGGCCACGATCACGAAGGTCTGCCGCGATGGTCCCGAAATAGCCCGCCACAGGTTCCGTCCGGCAATCGGGGAGCGTCTCTCCCTTAAAGACCGTCGGTTCCGGGCCGGGCTTAGGGTTGAACGCACGGTAGCCCTCCAGCGCGATGTCGCCGCGGATCCGGTTCGCTTTCACACGGCTGACGAGAAGGTCCTGATGGCGATCTCCACCGGCCAAAAGTGGCAGGTAATCGGCCTGATCGATGGCCACATGCCGGAAGGGCGAGACGCCCATATTCACAAAACTCGGCGCGATCATCGCTGCCAGTGCCCCGGCACAGACCGTCAGCGGCACCTTCGGCCCAGACACCGGTGCTTCCACCGCCCAGATGACAAGGAGCAGCGCCAGAAGCGCCCACCATTGGGGATCATTCCCGAAGTTCTGGTAGGTCACGTAGGTGCCCGCCAGTGCGAGGAGCAGGACAAGGAACCCCTCCACCTCGAACCCACCACGGCGCAGTACGATGACCGAAATGAACGCGACTGCTGTGCCCGCCAGATAAGCAGGCGCGGTAAACACCTGCGCCAAATCAAGCCCCGGCTGCGCGCGGATGTTGGAGCTTGCGACCGTCAGCAGATCGCTCACATACGCAGCCCAGTAGCCCACGCCCAGAAGAAGCGTCAGTGCGCCGGCCACGAGAAGGCCTGTCAGAAGCGCGAAGAACAGCGCCTGACGCTGCCCTGTCATGAGCATCCCTAGTACCACAAGCGGCGCGAAAACGACGAAGTAGGTGACCTTCATCAGCGCGAGCGATGCCATGATCACGCCCAGAACGGGCCCCTCCCACCGGCCACCCGTAACTGGTGGTAAGAAGGCCGAAAAGACAGCGATAAAGGCCAGCGCCCACGCCCAGCGGTTATAGTGCATCGAGACGGAGACAGCGATGTCCGCCTCTCCATGCACCAGCGCCATTGTCAGGATTACCACGATGGCCGCAAGCCCGCCGGAGAAGGTTGCCGAGACACGTCGGCGTGCCATCGCAAGCGCGGCACCACCAAAGAGCGCTCCCAGAAATACTTGCGATATTAGAAAGGCTTGCCCAACGCTAAGCCCCACCTTCACGAGCAAAGCAATCGGCCAAAACGCGAGAATTCCGATGGGCGTTTGAAAGTCCAGATGCGGCAGTTGCCCCTGCGCCAAACGCTCCATAATTGCGATCATATGCAGCGCATCGCCGGAGTGTTTCGTGATCGATAGCGCGCCCGGAAGCACCAGCGCCACAGCCATCGCGCCCCAAAGCGCGACGAGTGCGATCCATGCGATGACGGTTCTGCTCATGCTTTCTCCCCGCTCTCCAAGGCGGTGTTGACGCCACAATATCAGAGCACCGAGGCCCCATAAATGCCCAATTGGCCCGATATTTCGCTGCCCAAACACGAGCAAATGGGTGGCGCCTATGAATATGCAGGTTTCAAATGTGATGGCTCCTCCGGCCCCGAAGCGCCTGGAAGAGATGCGTCTGTCGATGGTGATGATGCGGGATGTCCTGCTGAAGACCATGTTCCGCAAGAACCTTGAGAATGTGACGGACTTGTCTGAAGCCGTCTGCTTGCCGGTGCCGGTTGTGCAAGAACTCGTCGACATCTGTCGGGGCCAGAAGCTCCTTGAAGCGACGGGTACGCTCAACGCCAACAACGGTGGCGAGATGGGCTATCAGCTCACGGATGCGGGCCGCAGCCGGACGCACGACGCCCTCGCCCAGTCCGAATACTACGGCGCCATGCCCGTGCCGCTCGACGTCTATGCCGAGCAAACAAAGCGTCAGTCGATCCGCAACATCCAAGTGACCCGCGATCAGTTGGTCGACGCCATGGGCCACCTGATTTTGCCGGAAGATCTGCTCGACCAACTCGGGCCCGCGGTTTCGGCCGGTCGTTCGTGCCTGATGTATGGCCCTCCCGGCAACGGTAAGTCCTCGATCTCGAACGGTATTCGCGATGCGATGGGCGACAAGATCTATATCCCACGCGCCATCGAATACGCCGGTCAGGTGATCACGGTCTATGACCCGATCGTCCACACGGCGGCCGAAGCTGAGGTCGATGATCCGAACTCGCTGCGCCGAACAGCGAACCGTTTTGATACGCGCTATGTCCGCTGCGACCGCCCTACGGTGATCACGGGTGGTGAACTGTCGCTCGACATGCTCGATCTGGTCTACAATCCCACAGCGCGCACCTATCAGGCGCCGCTGCAGCTGAAATCCTCCGGCGGCATCTTCATCGTGGACGACCTTGGTCGTCAGGAAGAGCCTCCACAGAAGCTAGTGAACCGTTGGATTGTTCCGCTGGAAGAAAGCCGCGATATCCTCGCGCTGCAATCGGGTGAGAAATTCGAGGTGCCTTTCGACACACTCGTGATTTTCTCCACCAACTTCCACCCGAACGAGATCTTCGATAAAGCCGCTCTTCGCCGGATCTTCTACAAGATCAAGATCGACGGCCCGAACCAGGAGAACTTCCTGAAGATCTTCGCACTGGTAGCCAAGAAGAAGGGCATGCCGCTCGACGAAGAGGCGCTGATCTACCTTTTGGGTGAGAAGTACCCAGAGATCGACAACATCTACGCCAACTACCAGCCGGTCTTCCTGATCGACCAGATGATCTCCATCTGCGAGTTCGAGGGCATCCCATACCAGATGACCCCGAGCCTGATCGATCGTGCCTGGGCAAACATGTTCGTCCGTGAAGAACAAATCGAGCACTAGCGCCGAGTCGCAAATGCGCGAGCTCCCGCGCCATCCGGTTGCGTGGTCTCAGAGGTATAGTATAGCCCGTTAACTATATTTCGGAGCTCGGGTCTCGGACCTCATTACGCAGTTGCGCCAACGTGTTTTCGACTTTCAGAACCTGGGCATCTGGGTTCTGGGTTCGGCCGTTGCCGGCTACATGGGCCCATTCGGCACCTACCTGATGTTTGACACGGTAGAGCGCACGGTTTTTTGGGGCTGCATCGTGGGCTGGGGTTTGCTGATCATTGCGGTCTCCATGTGCATCGCCGACACATACATGCCGGACCTCACCTACAAACAGGAGGAGCTTGGGCGCCTTGTGATCATGCATCCCATCGTGGTTCTTCCAATGTATCCGGTCGTCGAGGCCTACATCGCACCGCTTCCCATCCCGGTGGGGCCTTGGGAGGCTGTGCTCGCCTGTTATCTTTTGGGCGGCATCATCACATGCGCGCGTTTTGCGATCACAACCGATGGCGATGAGCCCATAGAAGAAGCCGAGTTGGAGCCTGCGCCACGTCTCGCCAAACGTCTCCTCGAGGGAACAGCAGGGCCGATCCTACGACTTTCCGGTAAAGATCACTTCGTGGAAGTCGTCACTCCTTGCGGCAGGCACGACGTGCGCATGCGGCTCGCTGATACTGTTGAAGAAATGGGCGGTGTTGAAGGCTTCTTTACCCACCGATCTCACTGGGTCGTCCGTGAAGCGATTCAGAATGTCGAACGCAAGGGCGGCAAGCACTACGTCGTCAGCGCTGACGAGAAACGCATTCCTGTGAGCCGCGGAAGGCTCCCGGAGCTCGAGCAAGCCGGCGTGATTTAGCGCGGCATCGGGATGACGTGGGTTTGCTTGCCGGTCAGCACCGCGCAAGCCCCCGGCTGCATCAGTGAATTCAGAGCCACATCATCCGAACGGAGCCCGCCCGTATAGGTGCCATAAGCCGGCATGATGACCCGCGCCTCGTCGTAGAGGAAACAAGCCCGCGTGATGACCCTGCCCCGCGCATGAAGGCGCGCCTTCGGATGGTAATGGCCACTGATCTCACCAGTCGCACCTTCTTCGGCGATGTGGCGAAAGATAAGCGCGCCAGTTGCAAGCTCAGCCAGATGGGTGCCGCCAAAGTCCACAGGTCCGGGATCGTGGTTGCCCTCGATCCAGATCCAGCGCCGCCCTGCCTGCAATCGCGCGAGCCACAGGCGCTCTTCTTCGTCGAGGCTTTGGGCGGCGGCGAGGTCATCAAAGCTATCGCCAAGGCACACAATCGTCTTAGCCTCGGTCTGCGCGATGTCGCTTTCTAAGCGCGAAAGCGTGTCGCGCGTCTCGTAGGGTGGGAACATCGCCCCTGTGCGGCGTGCAATCCGCGCAGATTTGCCAAGGTGCAGATCTGAGACAATGAGCATGTGCTCAGCGGGCCAATAAAGCGCGCCCGTTGCACGGGCTTCCAAAGCGGCACCCACCAGTGAGAATTCATGCCTGTTCATGGTGTGTTCTTCGCTCAGCGCTGACGCGGAATCAAGCGCGAAGCGCGCCGCGTCATCGTCGCCCCCCCGGCACGGCGATGATGAGCCAGGGAACGCCAGATCAAACCCTCTAACCATGCAGCTGGCCTAAAGTGCCTCGAAGCTGGATCGCCCGCCGTACCGCGGTCCGAGGTTGACGCTCTAGAACGGAACGGCCCAGCGTTTCTCTTTGGGCTGATCGATCTCGTCGAGTCCCGCCGTCTCCATCAAGCGCTCTGCCTCCTCGGCCATGAGCCTTTCATCCGCCAGGCCCTTCACCGGCACGCGGCCCGCCTCAAGGAACAGCGGCGCCGCGAGCGGCGTCACGCGTGACAGCACCCGGTGGTCGATCCGGTCCCCCACCCGCTCCAGCATCTCCTCGATGCGACCGAAATCCACGAGGCCACGCGTCGCTTCCTCCCGCGTGATTTGCATGAGCACGTGATCAGGATCGTACTTCAGCAGCGTGTCGTAGAGGATATCGGACGAGAACGTCGCCTGACGGCCGGTCTTACGCGACTGGGGCGAGTTCCGCTCGATCAGCCCCGCGATATTGGCCGAAACCTTGAACGTCCGCTTCATCACCGCGTTCCCGGCAAGCCATGTCTCCAGCCCGTCCACAAGCCCCTCGCGCGAAAAGAGGGGCGCAGGCTCGGTCACACTATCAAGCGACCAGATGAGCGTGGCGTAATCCGTCGCCACAAAACCCATGGGACCAAGGCCCGCCTCCTCCATGCGCTGCGTCACGAGCAGGCCCAGCGTCTGCATCGCGTTGCGCCCCGCAAAGCCATAAATGACAGTTTGCGCACGCCCGTCATGGGGAAAGCTTTCCACCAACAGCCGGTCCGCTTCGGGCAGCTTGGAGACCTCGCGCTGAAGCTTCAGCCAATCGCGCGTGTGACCGGGGAGTTCGGGCCAATCGTCTTCTTGGAACATGCGCAGGATGCGATGGGTCAACCGGGTCGATGTGGCGAATTTTGTGCCAAGGAACGTCGCAATCTTTGGCTTATCGAAGGCGCGGCGCGTGACCTCCACCGTCATCTCGCGCAGCCCTTCATACCGGACAATCTGACCGCCGATGAGGAAAGTGTCACCGGGGGTGAGGGTAGCCGCGAAGCCCTCCTCCACCTCTCCCAAAGGTTTGCCGCCGCCGCGGTTCTTCAGGCGCACCTTCAGCGTGTCGGTGTCTTGGATCGTCCCGATGTTCATCCGGATGCGTTGCGCCGCACGCGGGTCGCGCAGCTCCCACAGACCGTCCTCGCGCTTCTTGAGGCGCTGCCAGCGGTCATAAGCCCTCAGCGCGTAGCCGCCCGTGGCACAGAAATCGAGGCAGGCCTCAAACTCCTCCCACGCGAGGCCCGAAAACGCCCCGGCGGAGCGCATCTGATCATAAAGCGCCATCTCGTCGAACGGGCCCGCACAGGCTGCGATCAGGATGTGCTGGCAGAGCACGTCCCGTGGCCCCGGCCCGCGCCCATCGCCGTCCAGATCATGCTCAGCCACCGCCGCCAAAGCCGCGATGCATTCGACCACCTCAAACCGGTTCGCGGGTACGAGGAGCGCCTTGGAAGGCGCATTGTAGCGGTGGTTCGCCCGCCCGATCCGCTGCACCAGCCGCTTCACATTCTTCGGCGCACCCACCTGGATCACCAGATCAACATCCCCCCAGTCGATCCCGAGATCGAGCGAGCCGGTACAGACAATCGCCCTGAGCGACCCTTCCACCATCGCTGCCTCGACCTTCTGCCGTTGCTCCTTGGAGAGCGAGCCGTGGTGGATGCCTATCGGCAGCGCCTCCTCATTGGCGAGCCACAGGTTGTGGAAGAAAAGCTCCGCCTGCGCGCGCGTATTGTGGAAGATCAGCGTGATCTTGTGCTTTTTGACCTCCTCAAGGATCGCCGGGATCGCGTATTTCCCACCGCCGCCCGCCCAAGGCGGAAGCTCGTCAGTTTCCAGCATCGCGATGTCAGCAGGAGGGCCCGGGTCGGCCGCAAGGACCTCGCAAGGCTCGGGGTGTTTGGCGAGGAAGGTCGCAATGGCCTCAGGATCTTCGACCGTGGCCGACAGGCCCACCCGGCGGATCCCCGGCACGATGGTCTCCAAAGCTGCCAGCGCAAGCATCAGCTGATCACCGCGCTTGGATTCCGAGAGTGCATGAATCTCATCCACCACAATGCGTTTGAGCCCTTGAAACATGCGCGGCGCATCTTCGTAAGACGTCAGCAGTGCGAGAGACTCAGGCGTTGTCAGCAGGATCTGCGGTGGGTCCACACGCTGCCGCTTCTTCTGCGTGGCGGTGGTATCGCCGGTGCGATCTTCAATCCGGATATCGAGCCCGATCTCCTCAACCGGCGTGCGCAAGTTACGCTTGATATCCGCTGCCAGCGCCTTCAGCGGCGAGACATAGAGCGTATGGAGACCTTCATGCGGCGCCCGCGCGAGGTCCGCGAGCGTCGGCAGAAACCCCGCCAACGTCTTGCCCCCACCTGTAGGCGCGATGAGGAGCGTCGCAGGCGCCTCCGCCCGCTCCAGCATGGCGCGCTGATGCGGATGCGGGGCCCAGCCCTTGGCGCTGAACCAGCTCTCTATCTTCTCGGGAAGCTCCATGACCCCAGAGGTAGAGCCCGGGGCCAAGGAAGGCTAGGCCGTGAGGCCTTCTGGCTCAGCCAGACCATTCGCACGGCAGCACGCCGTGACGGTGTTGGCCAGAAGGCAGGCAATAGTCATGGGACCGACACCGCCCGGCACGGGCGTGATGGCGCCCGCAACAGCAGCCGCGCTTTCGTAATGCACATCACCTACGAGGCGGGTCTTGCCTTCGCCTTTTTCAGGAGCGTCAATCCGGTTGATGCCCACGTCGATCACCGTGGCACCGGGCTTGATCCAGTCGCCGGGCACCATCTCCGGGCGACCCACTGCCGCCACGACCACATCCGCCCCGCGCACGACCTCAGGCAGATCCTTCGTCCGCGAATGCGCGATCGTCACCGTGCAGCTATCGCCCAGCAGCAGCTGCGCCATGGGTTTTCCCACGATGTTCGAGCGACCGATGACCACCGCGTTGAGACCGCTCAGCAACCCATGGTGGTCGCGCAGCATCATAAGGCAGCCAAGCGGGGTGCAGGGCACCATGCTCTTCTGACCCGTGCCCAACAGACCGACGTTGGAGATATGGAACCCGTCCACATCCTTCGCCGGATCGATGGAGTTGATCACTAGATCCTCATCAAGGTGCTTGGGCAACGGCAGCTGCACGAGAATGCCATGCACCTCAGGGTCGTTGTTCAGCTGATCGATTAGCGCCAGCAGATCGGCCTCCGCCGTATCGGCTTCAAGCCGGTGCTCGTAGGAGTTCATACCCACTTCGACCGTCATTTTGCCCTTGGAACGGACGTAGACCTGGCTGGCGGGGTCCTCGCCCACGAGCACCACGGCGAGACCCGGCGTGATGCCGTTCTCTTCCTTCAGGCGCGCCACATGGCCCGCAACCTTTTCCCTGACACTGGCCGCAAAGGCCTTCCCGTCGATGACTTGTGCGCTCATGCCTCGACCGCCTCCGCATATTCGCTGACCGTGACCACGATCTCTGATTTCACTGATTTGGCGATAAAACACGCCTCATGCGCTTCGTGATGAAGCGCCTCTTCTTGCTCTTGGCTGGGTCCATCGCCGCACCAAACCGTGTAGGGGTTCAAATCCACACGAGCGACCCAAAGCCCGCCGTCTTCGGTTTCTTCCATGTGCCCAACCGCATGGTCGGTGTAGCTCTCAGCCACAAACCCCGCGCGCCGCGCGAAATCGAGGAACCAGAGCATGTGGCACGACGCAAGCGCGGCCACGAAACCTTCCTCAGGGTCCACCGCCTCAGGCTGAGACTGAGGAACCGGGACGATATCCGGAGAAGCAGATGCAGCAACCTGAGCACCGCCGTCGAAATGCCAGCTGTGAGCCCGGGAGTACCTGCCCTCGGCGAATTCGCCGCTGGCCTCCCAGTAAATCTCGGCAATATGGGTCATAGTGCTTCTCCTTCTGCTTGGGTCGGTGGGCGGGCGCCTTTGCCGTGAGGCAAACAGAGCCGCCCACCCGACCCTTTCTTAATTCTGCGCCTCAGGTGGCGCGGTGTGGCAACGGGCATTCGCATGCAAATACCCTGGCTGCCACGGGACAGCCCCGCATGCGGGGCGTCCTAGAACAAGCCCTCGATCTGGCCTTCGGCGTTCAGGTGGATGGCTTCAGCCGACGGCACCCGCGGCAGGCCCGGCATCGTCATGATCTCACCGCAGACCGCCACGATAAAGCCAGCCCCCGCGCTCAGGCGCACTTCGCGCACAGGCACAGAGTGCCCCGTCGGCGCACCGCGCAGGTTCGGATCCGTCGAGAACGAGTACTGCGTCTTGGCCATGCACACCGGCAGATCGCCATAGCCCTGC
>JAKVCO010000002.1:123472-242712 GCA_022448245.1 Paracoccaceae bacterium | reverse complement strand
GTTTCGCCATTCTCGTATCCCTTCAAAGGTTTGGGATACACCTTAGATGACTGTCCAGTTTCCTGGGACCACTTCAGACACCGCGCGCGAAGAAGGCTTGCGGGTGCCGAAGTCGCTGCCATATAAGCCCGTAACTTCAGAAATCGCACGTCGGAGAGACCCATGGCAGGCCATTCAAAATGGGCAAACATCCAGCACCGCAAAGGTCGTCAGGACAAACTGCGCGCCAAGCTGTTCTCGCGCCTCTCGAAGGAGATCACCGTGGCCGCGAAGATGGGCGACCCAGATCCGGAAAAGAACCCGCGTCTGCGTCTGGCGGTGAAGGAAGCCAAGTCGAATTCGATGCCTAAGGACAACATCGAGCGCGCGATCAACAAGGCGACCGGTGGTGACGGCGAGGATTACGAGGAAATCCGGTATGAGGGCTACGGCCCCGGCGGCATCGCGATCATCGTTGAGACGATGACGGATAACCGCAACCGCACCGCGTCGAACGTGCGTTCCACCTTTGCCAAAGCAGGCGGGAACCTGGGCGAGACGGGCTCTGTCAGCTTTATGTTCGATCGCAAGGGCGAGGTGGTTTACCCCGCCGCTGCCGGCGATGAAGATACGGTCATGATGGCGGCGCTCGAAGCGGGTGCTGACGATGTGGAGACGTCAGAAGACGGTCACTTCATCTACTGCGCCGACAGCGATCTGGCCTCGGTGTCCGACGCGCTTGAAACGGATCTGGGCGAGGCGGAATCCACCAAACTCATTTGGAAGCCGCAAACGACGACCGAGCTCGATCTCGAAGGCGTTCAGAAGGTCATGCGCCTGATGGAGACGCTCGAGGATGACGATGACGTCCAGCGCGTGACGGCCAACCTCGAGGTTTCTGACGAAGTGGCTGCCAAACTCGAAGCAGCAGGCTAGGCCTCCCGCGCCCACGCCCTATGTCGCCTCCCACAAGGAGGCGCATATGCGAAAGATATTTGCAGCGGGGGTGATGTCTGTGGCGGCGACGGCGGGAGTGGCGTTCGAGGACTTCGGCGATGCCGCAGCGGGGCGCTGGTATTACGTACAAGACGGTGTGATGGGTGGGCTCTCCTAGGGCAATGCCTCTCTTGAGGACGGCGTGCTCCGCATGCAGGGCCGTGTCTCTACCGCCAACAATGGCGGCTTTATTCAGGTGCGCCAGCGCGGGTTTGCGCCGTGGGCGACGGATGCGTCCGGCCTCAAGGTCGAGGCCAAGGGCAACGGTGAGACATACTATATCTTCCTGCGCACCCCTGATCTGAACCGGTTCTCCTGGTCTTTCCGCGCGACCTTCGAGGTGGGCGAAAACTGGCAGGAGATCGAGCTTCCTTTCGAGACCTTCAAACCCTCCAGCGCAGACATGCCGCAGAGCTTTGACCCCGCACGCGTCAGCAGCATCGGCATCGTGGCCTACGGACGCGAGCACGAAGCAGATGTGAGTGTGCGCTCTATCGCCCTTTACTAAACCGCGCGCGCGGGACAGGGTCGCGCGATGGCGCAAAGACCTCTCTACGGTGTTCTCTGGATGGTGCTTACAGGGCTGCTCTTTGTGGGGGTGGCCACGATCGTGAAGCATATGGGCGGGCGTGTGCCAGCCGCGCAGGCGGCGTTTCTGCGATATGTGCTGGGTTTGGTCTTCCTGGTCCCGATGCTCGTGCCCATGTGGCGCGAAGGGCTGACACCTTGGGCCGGGGGCATGTTCGCGCTGCGGGGCGTTGTGCACTCACTTGGGGTGATCACGTGGTTCTTTGCCATGGGCACGCTGCCGGTCGCTGAAGTGGCCGCGCTCAACTATCTCACGCCTGTGGGGGTCACGATCGGGGCGGCGCTTTTCCTGAGTGAGCGCTTGGCGCTGAGGCGCATTCTGGCGATCCTCTTCGCTCTGTTTGGTGTTTTTGTCATTCTGCGGCCGGGGTTCCGAGAGGTGGAGCTTGCGCATCTGTCGATGCTTGGAACAACGGCGATGTTTGCGGCGTCTTACCTGCTGGCAAAAATCATGGCCGACCGCGTGAGCCCTACGATGGTGGTGGGGATGCTCTCCATCACGGTGACGATCGGGCTTGCTCCTTTTGCGGCCTCTGTCTGGATCACGCCGTCGACGGCTGATCTGGCGTGGCTCTTCCTTGTGGCGGCGATGGCCACGGCGGGCCATTACACGATGACCATGGCGTTCCGCGAAGCGCCTATGACGGTCACGCAACCCGTGACGTTCCTTCAGCTCGTGTGGTCGGTGCTTGTGGGGCTCTTGCTCTTTGTGGATCCGCTGGATGGCTATGTCATTCTGGGCGGCCTGATGATCATCGCGTCGGTGAGCTACATCACTTTCCGCGAGGCGTTGAAGCGGCGCGGGGTCACGCCGCCCGTGCCTGCCACGAAGTAGCGCCTATCGCGTCGCAGCCGCCGCGAGCTGCGCATCGCGGTACCGAACAAAGAGGATCGCCCCCACCGCTGCCAGCGAGGTGGCGCACATAATGTAGATCAGCGGGAAGGCCGTCCCGCCCGTTCCCAAAGCCACGCCTGCAAAAGCCGAAAGGGCAGCACCTCCGCCCAGCATCATTGATCCGCCAAGGCCAGATGCCGTACCCGCCAGTTGCGGACGCACGGAAAGCATGCCTGAGGTTGCATTCGGAATCACCATCCCGTTGCCGAGACCCACGAAGGTCATGAAAGCGAAGAAGATAAAGGCGCTCTGAACGCCAAGCGAGAACACGAGCAACTGCGTCAACATCCCACACGCACACAGCGTGGCGCCCCACAGGATCATGTTGTTGATCCCGAAGCGCATCGAATAGCGCCCCGAGATCCAGTTGCCGACGAAATAGCCAATGGCGGGTGCCCCGAAATAGACGCCCAATTGCGAAGGCGTCAGGCCAAAGACCTCTGCTCCCACGTAGGGGGCGCCGCCCAGATAGGCAAAGAACGCGCCCGAGCAGAACGCCGCGGCGAGGTTGTAGCCCCAGAACCGTGGCGACGTGAGGAGGTCAGGGTAATCCCTGATCTGGTCGCGGAAGGAGGCGTCTTTGCGCGGGGCAGTCTCCCCCATGTCGAGGAAAACCAACACCGCAAGGAGGGCGCCGAACGCCAAGAGAAGCCAGAAGTTCGCATGCCAGCCGAACGCGTCATCTAGCAGCCCGCCGATGGCAGGGCCGATCATTGGGACAACAGACATGCCCATCGTCAGATACCCCAACATGGAGGCCGCTTGGTCCTGGCTGACAAGATCGCGCACGACGGCACGGCTCAGAACCATTCCGACCACAATGGCGGCCTGCGCCATGCGAAACACCAAGAAGACCTCGACCGTGGTCGCGAAGAGGCAGCCAAGCGTGGCCAACATGAACAAGGCAATGCCGGTAAGCACGACCGGGCGGCGGCCAAACCGGTCCGAGATCGGCCCAATCACCAACTGCAGCAGAGCGTTGAAGCCGAGGTAGAGCGCCACGGAAAGCTGCATGATGCCGTAGTCCGTGCTGAAATACGCCGTCATCCCCGGCAGCGAGGGCAGGAAGATATTCATAGCAAGCGCTGAGACGCCCGCAAGAATGATCAGGGTGCTCAGATGAGGAGGGGTCGAACGGTCCAGATAGCGGACGCGGGATGGATCAGGCATTGTCTTAGCTTAGCAGTCTGGGGGCGGGACGCTACGCACAACACGGAGGGCCACGGTGCACACTCGTCCTGATTCTGCCCTGAATGCGAGCGCAAACACCTAGCAGCCGCGCCAAAAATGGGGCAGTTTTCGCTTTCATTGCGCCGCAATGCGGCATAACGAAAGAATACTTCGCGGCCCTGACGGCCCCGCCACCTAAGGAGGCTGAAAAACGTCCATGACCGACATCCTGCAAGAGCTTGAAACCCGCCGCGCCGATGCCCGCCTTGGGGGCGGCCAAAAGCGCATCGACGCGCAGCATGCCAAAGGCAAACTCACCGCGCGCGAACGTCTCGACCTTTTGCTTGATGAGGGCTCCTTTGAGGAGTTCGACATGTTCGTGGCTCACCGCTCCACAGACTTCGGGATGGAAAAGAACCGCCCGGCAGGCGACGGCGTGGTGACGGGCTGGGGCACCATCAATGGGCGTCAGGTGTATGTCTTTAGCCAGGACTTCACGGTGCTGGGCGGCTCGGTCTCTGAGACGCACGCTCAGAAGATCTGCAAAATTCAGGACATGGCGCTGCAGAACGGCGCGCCTCTGATCGGCCTCAATGACTCGGGCGGCGCGCGCATTCAAGAAGGGGTGGCCTCGCTCGCGGGTTACGCTGAGATCTTCCAGCGCAATGTCACCGCTTCGGGCGTGATCCCGCAGATCTCCGTCATCATGGGCCCCTGCGCGGGCGGGGCAGTCTATTCGCCGGCCATGACCGACTTCATCTTCATGGTGCGCGACAGCTCCTACATGTTCGTCACCGGACCCGACGTGGTGAAAACGGTGACCAACGAGGTCGTCACGGCCGAGGAGCTGGGCGGCGCCACGACCCATACCAAGAAAAGCTCTGTCGCCGACGGCGCCTTCGAAAACGATGTGGAAGCCCTGGCAGAAATCCGGCGCCTCTTTGACTTCCTGCCGCTTAACAACCGCGCGAAAGCGCCGGTGCGCCCCTTCTTCGACAGCCCTGAGCGTCAGGAGGCGAGCCTCGACACGCTGATCCCCGCGAACCCCAACACGCCCTACGATATGAAGGAGCTCATCCTGAAGATCGCGGACGAGGGGGACTTCTATGAGATCCAGGAAGACTTCGCGGCCAACATCATCACCGGCTTCATGCGCCTTGAGGGCTCGACCGTGGGCGTGGTGGCCAACCAACCGATGGTGCTGGCGGGCGTCCTCGACATCGACAGCTCCCGCAAGGCTGCGCGCTTCGTGCGTTTCTGCGATGCCTTCGACATTCCTATTCTGACGCTCGTAGATGTGCCTGGCTTCCTGCCGGGGACGAGCCAAGAATACGGCGGCGTCATCAAGCACGGCGCCAAGCTCCTTTACGCCTATTCCGAGGCCACCGTGCCCATGGTCACCGTCATCACGCGCAAGGCCTATGGCGGCGCCTATGACGTGATGGCCTCCAAGCACATCGGTGCGGATTTCAACTATGCCTGGCCCACCGCCGAGATCGCCGTGATGGGGGCCAAAGGCGCCTCCGAGATCATCCACCGCGCCGATGCAGGCGACCCAGAGAAGCTCGCCCAGCACACGGCCGACTATGAGGAGCGGTTCGCGAACCCCTTCGTGGCTGCCGAACGCGGCTTCATCGATGAGGTGATCATGCCCCAAAGCACGCGCCGCCGCGTGTGCCGGGCGTTCGCGTCGCTGCGCAACAAGGCCGTGCATAGCCCCTGGAAAAAGCACGACAATATCCCGCTGTGACCCGCCCGAGCCTTCCAAGCATTGTTGGCCTTTTGTGCCTTGCTGCTGTCGTTGTGGCAGCGGTTTATGTCGCCGTGCAGAGGCAGGGAACGCGCCTGCCAGACGGCGCTGTAAGTGTGGAGGCAGGCCCCAACATCATCGTGGAGGGTGAAGAGTGGAAGACCGAGATCATCGAGGGGACACCAGAGCACAATTCCTTCGCCGTTTGGCTGAATGCGACGCCTCCTGAAGGCAAGACCTTCGCAGAAGGCGAGGATGTCTTGGCCGCATTGGACGGTATCTGCGAAGCGGTAGCTGCGCGCCCCGATGTCTTCGGCAGATTTGGCTTGATTGAAAGCGACTTCCAGCATGTCGATTTGAACATCGTTCGCGCCGGATGGCGCATGCTGCCTTTCGATGTAACAGTCTATCTCGAGGACGGGGCGTGCACCGACCGGAGGTCTTTTCAGCGCCTCTTTGACGCTGTGGAAGAGGACGCCTCAGCCTCGCGCCATGCCACAGATCAGAGCTTCTTTTCGACGATCGCCTCGTTCGGCCTCGTTCGCACGAATCTCGAATTCACCAACACCAACGGTAAGCGTGTGATTAGGGCGACGTATGATCCTGTGCCAGCTTACGGACGGACCCCGGATACGGTCTGGGCGTTGCCGCTCTGCGTGATGACGTTGCTGTCGCTCGACCGGGAGATGAATGTGCTCGGCATCCCCATTGAGCCGCGCAAGTACACTGAGATGGAGATGACCCTCGGTAGGAGCTCGGGAAGCAGTTTTTTCCGGACCACACGAACGTTTGGGTCTGTCTCGATGCGTCTAGAAGACGGTCTGTGCATTGACCCCGGTGAAGAGGGGGCGGCAAGTGGCTGATCCGAAGTTTCATATGATTGATGGCGGTCCCCGACCCGTGGCGCCGTTCTCTCATGCGGTGGAGGCTGATGGCTGGGTGATCCTCACTGGACAGATGCCCACGGACCCCGAGGCGCCGGATGTGCCGCTACCTGAGGGGATCGAGGCGCAGACGCGCGCAGTGATGCGCAACCTTGAGATCGTGCTCAAGGGGGTGGGGCTCGATCTGAGCCATGTCGTTCAGTGCCGCTGCTTCCTGACCGAGTTCGAGCGCGACTATGCCGCCTTCAACGAGACTTATCAGAGCTACTTTCCCGCCGATCGCCGCCCGGCGCGGACGACGGTCGGGGTGACGGCGCTTGCCGTTGGCGCGCTGGTCGAGGTCGATTGCGTGGCCCGCCGCCCATGACGGTTCGGCTGCATATCCATGCCGCATTGCGGCATATTAGACGCTTGTTAAACGTCACACGGGTGTTGGTTGCGTCCTGCCCTGTCTCCGTGCCATCCTTTGAGTCTGTTTCCCGCACCGCAAGGTCCGCGGGCATTGCGGCCCCATCCGGGAGGACCCTGTCTACAGGGGGATGGGGCTGCATACTTTCCCTCGCCGCAGCCCAAGTGTCAGCATTCGAAATTCCAAGCGGTCAGCCGCTCGAGTTCCAGGACAGCTTTTATGAGCGGCAAGACGGCGGAACCCTCTGGGCGCGTTTCCGGTTCATCATGCCAAGCATCGGGGACGAGGGCGTGAGCTACGCCGAGGTCGCCGACGATTTCATGACGCTATGTGAGAACTACGTGCTGCCATCGATGGTGGGGCAGGATTTGCCTGCTAAGATTTTGATTTCTATTGCCGATCGCGCCACGGAGTTTGGTAAGGCTTCCCCTGAGGCAACCCAGTATTTTGAAGCCTTCAAGCCTGATGGCGCCTCCTGTATCTGGGAGGGATTGTGATGTTCCCACAATATCTTGCGCGTCATAGCTCACCCGTCATGGCTTTTGAGGCTTCTTGGCCACAACAAATGCCCGCCCAGCCGCGCCCGTATCCCTGCCACAGTAATTCCCGTATTCTTCCACAAGGTTACCCCCAAGTGACCTTAACCTCGAAGATGGGGCAACAAGGCCGTTCGCGCGGCCCAATCCCCGTGGACAGAAGCAGGAGAAACAGATGTCAAAGAGCATCAAAGCAGTGGTTATGCTGGGCCTCGTGGCCCTCGCAGCAGCCTGTGCGCGTAACGTCGATGACGGCGCAGTGGAGGAATTCGTCGTGGTTGAGGCTCAGCCCATCACGGTCGAGCCGACCTTCACAGGCAAGTTCAAGTAATACTGTCGGGCGGACGTTTGCGTCCGCCCGTACCACCGCTCTTTCCGGAAAGGGCGCGTGATGGAAAAGCACCGCGGATTCCCAGGCCGCCTCCCCGGAACGGACTTTCAGTTCACAATTCGGCGCCCCAACAAGGCAGGGCCAACCGCCATCCTGCGGCGCGAGCGTCATGCAGACCGTCGCCCGGCGGATCGACGCGCTGACGAAGGCTTTGTACGGGCCCTCTGGCAGCAATTCGGCGACGAGCCGTTTGTGCGCGGCAACCTTGATGCTGGACGCCTGTCATGGCTCTTGGGTCGCGAGGTGATCACGCTCGATGACCCCTTTGACCCCGAGGATTATAACGCGCTTTTGCAGCTTGATGTCGACGTGGCGCGCCGCAGCTTTCCCGAAGCCTTCGATGATGGAGGATGGGCGTGATGTCGCCGAGGGTTTCCCAGTATGAGCGGGAAAGGGCGCAATCTCTGCGTGTATGGCCGTTGGGCTTCTCCCGTGGCTCGGCGTGCGGCATCGTCAGAAGCGTAGGCTATACAACCAAACCTATGCCTGCACATTGTCACACCTGTACCCCTTCCCCGGTGCGCCGGCCTACCCCAAATAGGCCGGCGCATTATTGCGCGCGGCACCCGTCGCGGCTTTTTTCAGTGACCGCGGCGGAGAGCTTACGTATGTGGGATGTCAGGGAAGGGTCCCGATCGAGCAACGAAAGAGTAAACCCATGCAAATCATCAAATTCACAGTCGCAGCTTCCGCAATCGCATTCCTCGCAGGCTGCCTCAGCACCGACGCCGAGCGTGCCGTTGCGGGCGCTGCTGCAGGCGCAATCATCTCTGACGCAACGGGCGGTAGCGCCACGACCGGCGCCATCATCGGCGGCGCGGCGGGCGCGTTCTGCGATGACGCAGGCGTCTGCAACTAATCAAAACCAACATAGGGCCCTCGGGCCCAACGCTTTCACGACACCCCTTCCGGCCACCGCCGGGAGGGGTTTTGCGTGCTGAACGACAAGAAAAGGGACGCGCATGTTCAAGAAGATCCTCATCGCCAACCGTGGTGAAATCGCCTGCCGGGTCATCAAGACCGCCCGCAAGATGGGGATCGCGACCGTCGCGATCTATTCGGACGCGGATGCGGGTGCGCTCCATGTCAAAATGGCGGACGAGGCCATCCACATTGGCCCACCGCCTGCCAACCAATCCTACATCGTCATCGACAAGGTGATGGACGCCATCAAGCAATCGGGCGCCGAGGCTGTGCATCCGGGCTACGGCTTCCTGTCGGAGAACAAGCTCTTTGCCGAAGCGCTCGACAAAGCGGGTGTGGCTTTCATCGGGCCGCCCGCCGGCGCGATTGAAAGCATGGGCGACAAGATCACCTCCAAGAAGATCGCCCAGGAGGCCGACGTCTCTACCGTTCCTGGCTACATGGGCCTCATCGAGGATGCCGAGGAAGCCGTGAAGATCTCCAACGAGATCGGCTACCCGGTGATGATCAAGGCTTCCGCCGGGGGCGGCGGTAAGGGCATGCGTATCGCGTGGAATGATGAGGAGGCCCGCGAAGGCTTCCAATCGTCCAAGAACGAGGCCGCGAATTCCTTCGGGGACGACCGGATCTTCATCGAGAAATTCGTCACCCAGCCGCGCCACATCGAAATTCAGGTGCTCTGCGACAAGCATGGCAACGGCGTTTACCTCCACGAGCGTGAATGCTCGATCCAGCGCCGGAACCAGAAAGTTGTAGAAGAAGCGCCATCGCCCTTCCTCGATCCCGAGACGCGCAAAGCCATGGGCGAGCAATCCCTCGCACTGGCCCATGCCGTGGGCTACGCGAGCGCCGGTACGGTCGAATTCATCGTCGACGGCGACAAGAACTTCTACTTCCTCGAGATGAACACGCGCCTGCAGGTGGAGCACCCGGTGACAGAGCTCATCACCGGCGTCGACCTCGTTGAACAGATGATCCGCGTGGCTGCAGGCGAGAAGCTCTCCCTAAAGCAGGACGAACTCAAGATGCAGGGCTGGGCGATCGAAAACCGCCTCTATGCTGAGGATCCCTATCGCAATTTCCTGCCCTCCATTGGGCGCCTAACGCGCTACCGCCCGCCGGCGGAAGTGGCGGCCGGCCCCATGGCTGAGGCAGGTACATGGCACGGAGAGGCCGAGGTGGCCGAGACCGGCGTGCGCAACGACACCGGCGTCTTCGAGGGCGGCGAGATCTCGATGTACTATGACCCGATGATCGCCAAGCTCTGCACCTGGGGGCCGGACCGCGCCTCCGCGATCGAGGCCATGCGCAATGCGCTTGATGCCTTCGAGGTCGAGGGCATTGGCCACAACCTGCCTTTCGTGGCCGCGGTGATGGACCATTCAAAGTTCATCTCTGGAGACATGACGACCGCCTTTATCGCCGAAGAATATCCTGAGGGTTTTGAAGGGGTTGAGCTGCCTGAAGATACGCTCAAGCGCGTGGCTGCGGCCGCTGCCGCAATGATGCGTGTGGCCGAGATCCGCCGCACGCGGATCACGGGCCGGATGGACAATCACACCCGTGTCGTGGGCGGCGAAAGCGTGGTGACGCTTCAAGGCGCGCGCTTTGATGTCACGATTGATGCCGATCCCGACGGCTCTTACATCTCCTTCGCGGATGGCACCACCTTGCGTGTCGAGAGCGATTGGCGCCCGGGTCAGTCCCTGGCCAAGCTGATGGTTGGTGGGACGCCTATGGCGTTGAAAGTTGACAAGATCAGCCACGGTTACCGTGCGCGCTTCCGTGGCGCGGATATGAAAGTGCATGTGCGCTCGCCACGTCAGGCGGCGCTGGCCGAGCTAATGCCTGAGAAGCTGCCGCCCGATACCTCCAAGATGCTGCTCTGCCCGATGCCCGGCCTTATCGTGAAGGTCGACGTCGAGGTCGGCCAGGAAGTGCAGGAGGGTCAGGCCCTTTGCACGGTGGAAGCCATGAAGATGGAAAACATCCTGCGCGCCGAAAAGAAGGCCGTGGTGTCCAAGATCAACGCGGCTGCCGGTGACAGCCTCGCCGTGGACGACATCATCATGGAATTCGAATAGGCCCTTGCAGCTGATCCTGCATATCGGTGCGCATCGCACAGCTTCCACGCTCATTGAGCGGATGCTCAGTGCTCTGGCAACTGCGCAGCCCGATCTTGGGCTCGCGGTCTGGAAGCCTGCCGATATGCGCGCAATCCCGGGGTTCAAGACCGCTCCGGGTCTGTTGAATCGCGAGGGGGAGCCTCACTCGCCTAAGGCCGCGGAGACTTTCGACGCCGTGCGCGAGGACGTCGCCGCGCGCCTAGATGCAGCGGAGCGGGCAGGGGTGAAGACGCTTCTACTCTCCGAGGAGAACATCTGCGGCGGGATGCGCACGAACTTCAAGCGCGGGCGCTTTTATCCTGCTGTTGGCCCTCGTCTGCTGGCCTTTGCGCGCGTTCTGGGCCGGACGCCTGCGCGCGTGGCGCTCGGGCTTCGGGAATACGGTGCCGTCTGGAACTCAGCCTATGGCTACCTCAACCGGGCTGAGGACACGTTGCCCGAGCCGGTTGAGGCTGCTCAGATCCTGATGGATCGCCCGCGGGGGTGGCCGGCGTTGGTGGTAGCGATGCGTGAGGCTTGGGCCTCGTCTGATCTGATGGTCTGGCGGCAGGAAGACCTCGGCGCGAAAGCGGCTGCGGCGGCGCTTTGTGATGTGGACCCTGCGCAATTGATCGACCCCGAGCGGCAAGTGAATGCCACAGGGTCGGCCGGTGGGCGCACGACAGAGCTTTTTTCGCCAGCAGAGCGGCGCAAGCTCGCGCGGCGCTACGAGCGGCATGTTTCTACACTGCTAGAGGATCCGAACCTCAGCTGGGCAGTGCGGCCATGAGTTATCCGCCGCTCCGCGCCCCCGAGATTTCGCGCTGCCGCATGGGCATTTTGTCGATGGTGCGCGACAGCTCTCGCACGTCCCACGGGAAGGGTTTGCGCAGCTTCACGCCGCCGTCCTTGCCGATGAGTACGAATTGGAAACCGCGCGGACGCAGCTTCGTGCGCAGCTCCGAGCCGTCGTTGGGCGAGGTGTCGGTGATGAGTACGATGTCCCGCTCCACCACCTCTTCGATCTCGTCGAGAAGGTTGTCCATCTGCGTCTGGAACGCGGGATCGAGCGGGCTGTCTGCAAAGACAACAACAGGGCGCGCCTGCCATTTAAAAGCGTCGAGGGTAACCTCAGAGGCATCAAAAACGCGCGCAGGCTCCTCTTGCCAGGCGACAACAGCATCCTCAGCTGCGCCTGTGGCGGCAGCGGTGGTGGCAGCAAGGCTAAGCGCGAGAGCGGAAATGAACTTCACAGATGTATCTCCTTCTCCCCTACACATAGGTGCAGGATGCGCCGGGGCGAAGGGCTTGGTACGTCGCAGCACTCACAATCGCGTCGTGGACGCGCCGGTAAGGAGATCTCATCATGGATGATCGGTGGAAAGAATTAGCCGAAAAGGAACTCCGCGGGCGCCCACTGGATGATCTGACGTGGGAGACGCTGGAAGGCATCAACGTGAAGCCTGTTTATGGGCCCGAAGATGTGGCGGGTATCGACCGTGGCACGCCCGGTGAGGCGCCGTTCACGCGCGGGGTGAAGGCCACGATGTACGCGGGCCGTCCTTGGACGATCCGTCAGTACGCGGGTTTCTCAACTGCCGAGGAATCCAATGCGTTCTATCGCAAGGCGCTGGCTGCGGGGCAGCAGGGTGTCTCTGTGGCCTTCGATCTGGCGACGCACCGGGGCTACGACAGTGACCATCCGCGCGTAGTGGGTGACGTCGGCAAGGCTGGTGTGGCCATCGACAGCGTTGAGGACATGAAGACGCTATTTGACGGCATTCCGCTGGAAAAAGTCAGTGTTTCCATGACGATGAACGGCGCGGTTATTCCGGTTCTCGCCTCCTTCATTGTGGCGGGTGAGGAGCAAGGTGTGGATCGCGCGCTCTTGAGCGGGACGATCCAGAACGACATCCTCAAAGAGTTCATGGTGCGGAATACTTACGTTTATCCGCCGGAGCCTTCGATGCGCATTGTGGCGGATATCATTGAATATACGGCAAATGAGATGCCGAAGTTCAACTCCATCTCGATCTCCGGCTATCACATGCAAGAAGCTGGCGCGAACCTGGTGCAAGAGCTTGCCTACACGCTCGCCGATGGGCGCGAGTACGTGAAAGCGGCGCTCGATCGGGGGATGGACGTGGATAAATTCGCGGGCCGCCTGAGCTTTTTCTTCGCGATTGGCATGAACTTCTTCATGGAGGCGTCCAAGCTGCGGGCCGCGCGCCTGCTTTGGTCGCGCATCATGTCGGAGTTTGAGCCGAAGAACCCGAAATCGCTGATGCTGCGGACCCATTGCCAGACGTCTGGCGTGTCGCTGCAGGAGCAGGACCCGATGAATAACATCGTCCGCACCGCCTATGAGGCGATGTCGGCGGTGCTCGGGGGGACGCAATCGCTCCATACGAACTCCTTTGATGAAGCCATTGCACTGCCGACGGAATTTTCGGCCCGCATTGCGCGGAACACACAGCTGATATTGCAAGAAGAGACGGGCGTAACGAACGTGGTCGATCCGCTCGCGGGCTCTTACTACGTCGAGGCGCTGACGGAGAACTTGGCGGAAGAGGCCTGGAAGCTCATCGAAGAGATTGAAGAGATGGGCGGTATGACGAAGGCTGTGGCCTCCGGTCTGCCCAAGCTCAAGATCGAAGAGAGCGCCGCGCGGCGTCAGGCGATGATTGACCGTGGCGATGAGGTGATCGTGGGGGTCAACAAGTACCGCCTCGAGAAAGAGGATGAGATTGATATCCTCGACGTCGACAACATGGCCGTGCGCGAACAACAGGTGGCCAAGCTCGAGCGGATCCGCGCGGGCCGCGATCAGGCGGCATGTGATGCGACACTTCTCGAGCTTGGGCGGCGCTGTGAAGAGGGGGGGAACCTCCTTGAAGCGGCTGTAGAATGCGCGCGAGCGCGGGCAACCGTGGGCGAGATCAGCCTCGCCATGGAGGGCACCTTTGGGCGCCACAGAGCGGAGGTGAAGACTTTGGCGGGTGTTTATGGGTCGGCCTACGCGGGCGATGAGGGCTTTGAGGCCATCCAAATGGCCGTTGAGGGCTTTGCTGAAGAAGAGGGGCGCCGTCCGCGTATGCTCGTCGTCAAGATGGGGCAGGACGGCCATGACCGCGGCGCCAAGGTGATCGCGACGGCATTCGCAGACATTGGTTTCGATGTGGATGTGGGGCCGCTCTTCCAGGCGCCTGAAGAGGCGGCGCAGGACGCCATCGACAATGATGTGCATGTGGTGGGGATTTCATCGCAGGCGGCGGGGCACAAGACGCTGGCGCCCAAGCTTATTGAGGCGCTGAAGGCGCAGGACGCGGGCGATATTTTAGTGATTTGCGGCGGTGTGATCCCTCAGCAGGATTACGAGTATCTCAAAGGCGCAGGGGTCGCGGCGATCTTTGGGCCGGGCACGAATATTCCTGACGCTGCCCAGGATGTGCTGAATCTGATCCGCGAAGCGCGCGGGTAAGGCACGGGTCGGCCCCACCGCGTTCCGCGAGCGTGCCCGCCCTCGTGCCCCTTACGAACCATAGGGAGCTTTCGACGTGCTTGTTTTTGATCATATAGCAATTGCAGCAGTGAGCCTTCCTGAGGGCGCTGCTGCCACCGAGGCCGCTTTGGGAACGCAACTGCAGTCCGGCGGGCAACATCCTGATTTTGGTACATATAACCGGCTCTTGGGCCTTGGGCCGGAGTATCTCGAGGTGATCGCGATTGATCCTTCGGCCCCGCCAATCGGGCGTGCCCGGTGGTTTCACCTCGACGCCTTCGCTGGGCCGCCGCGATTGACGAATTGGATTGTGCGGGTGCCGTCGATGGAGGCGGCCCTTGAGGCCTTGGGGCCTGAGTATGGGGAACCGGTTTCCTTGAGGCGCGGTGATTTGCGGTGGCGGATGGCTGTCCCTGCGACGGGTCTCTTGCCCTTCGATAATTGCGCGCCCGCGATGATCGAGTGGGAAACGGAGCCGCCGCTCGCGGCGCTTACCGACCGTGGGTACAGGCTTGAGGCGCTGACGGTCTCGCATCCGCGGGCCGACGTGCTGGCAGAAAAGCTCAGCCCCCATATCGACGACCCTCGGCTGAGTTTCGTGCGGGGTTTGCCTGGACTGCGCGCGCAGCTAGGGGCCGAGGGTGAGACGTTCTTTCTCTCCTGACAATGCCGCGTTGCGGCGTTAACCTTGCGAAATGTCGATTTGGTCCCGCATAGGCGATGCATTGTCGGCCCTGACGCAAGGCGAGGGGCTCAGTGAGGTATTTGCGAAGCTGCGTACGCCGCCGGAGCGCACGGTTGCGTTTGCAATCGCGGTGATTGCGCTTGGCGCGAAGATGGCCAAGGCCGATGGTCATGTGACGCGCGACGAGGTCACGGCCTTTCGCGAGGTCTTTCACATTCCGCGCGCTGAGGAGGCCAACGCGGCCCGCGTCTTCAACTTGGCGCGGCAGGACGTGACTGGTTTCGACACCTATGCTTCGCGCATTGCGGCCATGTTCGGGGCCGAGCGCGACACCCTCAACGAGCTGATGGAAGGGCTCTTTCACATCGCAATGGCGGATGGGGAGTACCACCCCCGAGAGGACGACTTCCTGCATCAGGTGGCCGATATCTTTGGTCTCGATGAGCGCGAGTTCCGATCCATGCGGGCGCGCCACGTGCCTGATGCCGAGCCTGATCCTTTCGATGTTCTGGGCCTCCCGCCGTCGGCCACCTATGATGAAGCGCGAGCTCGCTGGCGCCAACTTGTGCGCGAAACGCACCCAGATCGCCTGATTGCCCGCGGGGTGCCGGAAGAGGCGGTGAAGATCGCTGAAAAGCGCATGATCGCTATCAATCGCGCGTGGGATGAAATCTCGCTCAGGCCGCATTGATGCGTCTCGCGACCTACAACGTCGAATGGTTCGACAAGCTTTTTGACGACACGGGCGAGCTCTCGAACGATGATCTTTGGTCGGGCCGGCAAGACGTCACACGCGCCCAGCAAGTAGATGCCTTGATGAGGGTTTTCAAAGCAGTAGACGCTGATGCTTACGTTTTGATTGAAGCGCCAGATGATGGGCGAACCCGCTCTACCCGGGTGGCGCTGGAGAACTTTTCCGAGGCGGCAGGCCTGCGCCAATCACAAGCTCTTTTGGGATTTTCCAACAATACCCAGCAAGAGATCGCGCTGCTCTACGACCCCAAAGTCGTCAGAGCCAAGCACGACCCACGTGAGAGCGGATTTGCCCCGCGTTTCGACACCGAACTTCATCTCGATCTCGATCAAGATGCTCAAGGTGACCGAGTGGAGTGGTCAAAGCCGCCGCTGGAAATTGAGCTCGAAAGTGCTGGGCAAACGGTTCGCGTGATCGGCGTGCATGCCAAATCAAAGGCGCCCTACGGTGCTCAGACGCCCGAGGAGGCCACCCGCATTTCGATCTCCAATCGACGCAAGCAACTCGCCCAGTGCATTTGGCTGCGCCGTCGGGTTGAGGAGCACTTGAGCGCGGGCGAACCGTTAATCGTTGCGGGTGATTTCAACGACGGCCCGGGGTTCGATGAATTCGAGAAGCTCTTTGGACGATCCGGTGTCGAGGTTGTTCTGGGCGAGGCTGGAAAGAACTGTCTTTACGACCCCCACGCAACTCAGGCGCTAAGTTCTCGTTTCACCATGCCCACAACGTCGCGCTTTTGGCTGCCGCATGAAGGCCGCTACCTGCAGGCGCTGCTGGATTACATCATGGTGTCCGCTGACCTCCGCAAGAAGGCACGAGAATGGCGTATTTGGCACCCGTTTGATGACCCGTTCTGCTTTAGTGATCCGGTCCTGCGCGACGCGCTTCTGACCGCCTCGGATCACTTCCCAGTGTCGCTCGATCTCGATTTAGCGTGAGAAATCGCCTATATCGGCGACATGAGACAGCTGATCTTTGCCGCCGTGATTGTTTTCCCCACCACCCTTGCCGCTGAAGAGGAGGCCGAGGGCTCATCGCTTATGGAACGTGGGATGGGAATGTTTCTGGAAGGGCTCCTTCAGGAGATGGAACCAGCCCTCGAAGGGTTTGAGGGCTTTGCGCAGGACTTCGGACCAGCCATGGGCGATCTCCTGGCTCAGATGGGGCCTGCGCTTTCTGAGCTTCTCGAACGGGTGGATGATCTGTCGAATTATGAGAGCCCTGAGATGCTGCCCAATGGGGACATCATCATTCGTCGCAAGCCCGATGCTCCCGAGTACGCCGCACCTGAGATCGGCGAAGACGGGGCGGTGGAGCTCTAGCGACCTTATTTCTTGATTTTCACTTGGGTCGTGGCGTCGAGGGCCTGAGCGAGCGATTGAAAGCGCGCTTCAACGACCTCTCCGAAAAGAGTCGCCGCCTCTTTGGTCAGCTTCAGGCCGAGGACCTTCTTTTTGGGCTGCCACGTCAGCTCCGCACCGGCCATGTCCTTTTCTGCCCAAAGCATCGCGCCAAAACGCATGGCGCGGCCGAGCACTTCGGCTCGTTTGATCTCTTTCTCACTCAGCATGGGGACGAGATCGTTGATCCGTGTCCCGTCGCGGCTGTTTTTATATCGGTGAAGGAGGGCGAGGCCCAAAAAGACGCGTTCCGCGTGGGTTAGCCCACCCAGATTGGCGCGGGTGGCGTTGTCGAAGCAAACCTCTGCCCGGTAGTCCGGATGCGCGCGCCAGCTGACGTCGTGAAGAAGGCATGCCGCACGAATGAGGCGCGTTTGTTCCAACCTCGCGCGGGGGAATATCGGTGCAAGGAAGCGGTGTAGGCGTTTGCCGAAGCCCGGCAGACGGGCATCCTTTTGCTCGGCAAAGCGGCAGGCCTCGATGAGCGGATCCCGATCGCGCAGGCGCTCGGGCATTTGCTCGTAAAGCAGGCCCTCGCGGATGCCGTAGCTCGAAATCGCGATGTCGTAGGGCTTGAAGCGCGACACGAGCCGCACGAGCACCTCGGAGGCTAGCGGCACGAGCGCCATACGCGCAGCCGAGATCCCGCAACGCGCCCGTAGGTCTTCGAGGTCAGCGTACTTTAGGAAGGCCGCCGTGGCGCGCACATCCTTGGACGTCATCCGATATTCGTGAAGCACATGAAGAGGATAGTCGCGCCTCTCCATGTCGATACGCGCAAAAGCCCGCCACGATCCGCCCACAAGGAAAAGCCGATTTCGCTGCTTCCCGAGCGCGCTTTCCATGCGCTTGAGGTTCTCATCGATCCAAGCCTTGCGGCCCTTCTTGCCACCTTTGACGTCCTTGAGTTTCAGCGGTCCAAGGGGTGAGGTTTCGCGTCGGCCCACGCGGCCGCCTTCGATTTCGGCCAGCTCCATCGACGAGCCGCCGATATCACAAACCAGCCCGTAGGAACCCGGCCATCCAAGCAGCACACCCTGCGCGGAAAGCCGTGCTTCTTCACGGCCGTCCACGACCCAGATCTTCAGCCCTGTCTCCCGCTCCACCTCGGCACGGAAATCGGGGCCGTCGCTGGCGTCACGTACTGCGGCAGTCGCGGCAATCGAGAGGTCTTTGACCTCGGCAGCCCGTGCCACGCGCGCAAAGCGTTTCATCGACGCCAAGGCGCGCTCGCGGCCCTCGGGGTTCAGATGGCCCGTCTCGCCAAGGCCTGCACCCAAGGCGCACATGATCTTTTCGTTGTAGAAATACGCGGGCGACCGCGCCGCGCCGTCAAAGATCACCAATCTTACAGAGTTTGAGCCCACATCGATGACACCAACCCGGCTTAGCGCCCGGACTGATGGGTCATCAAACAGGGGACGTCCGAACGGCTCATAGTCGTCCATTTGCTCAGGCGTTTGGCCGTCCATCGATCTCCCCCGTCAGGACGCTCATTTGATGCCAAGCTCACTGAGTCGCGTCAATCGTCGCGTCCGGGCTCATCTGGATTTGCTGAGAAAACGGCGATCTTGTTGCCCTGCGGGTCGCGCAGGTATCCGACATAGAATTCAGGGCTGTAGGTGGGGCGGAAGCCCGGTTGCCCTTCGTCAGTGCCACCTGCGGCGAGGCCCGCAGCGTGCAATTCATGCACCTGGGCCTGCCTTGCTGCCTGAAACGCGACCATCATCCCGTTGCCGGCAGTAGCAGGGGCCTCGTTGAACGGGCGGCAGATATAGATGTCGACGGCCTTAGGTTCGTGGGGGAGGGTGTATTCGAGACCATCATCGAACGCCTCCACCGTGTAGCCTAGCGGTGCTAGGATCGCGTCATAGAAGATGCGCGCGGTTGCTACGTCGTCTGCGCCGATATTGATGTTCCCGATCATGGCTGATCTTCAGTGTGGGTGAGCTTAGGCACGTCTGAAGCTCCCGCCGTGCCGCGCCCGCTAAGCGACGGATTTTCCATGAAAAAGCGGTGGCAGTTGAAAGTGAAATCCTCTCCAACTTCTGCGCGCGTGAACGAGCCGTCGGCATTCATCACCCAGCTTTGGGCCACATCGGCGAGGTTTGCCGCCATGATCTGGCTCACGATCTGCGCTTTCACCGTCTTGTTTTTGGTTTCCACCAAGGTCTCGACGCGACGGTTCAAGTTGCGGCCCATCCAATCAGCAGAGCTGATGAAGACGCGCGCCTTGTTTGAGGGCAGCCCATGGCCATTGCCGAAGCAAACGATGCGCGAGTGTTCGAGGAAGCGACCAATCACTGATTTCACGCGGATGTTCTCGCTCAGCCCCGCCACGCCGGGCCTCAGGCCACAAATGCCGCGGATCACCAGATCAATCTTCACGCCGCCTTGGGAGGCCTCATAGAGCGCATCAATGATCTCTGCGTCGATCAGAGAGTTCATCTTGGCCCAAATCTGCGCGGGTTTGCCGTTCTTGGCATGCTCGATCTCGGCGGCGATCAGTTCCTTGAGTCGGGATTTCAACGCCATGGGCGAAATTGCGAGGTTCTCGAGTGAATCCGGCTCAGCGTAGCCCGATAGGAAATTGAAGACCTTCGTGGCGTCGCGACCGAGAGAAGCACTGCAGGTGAAGAGGCTCAGATCCGTGTAAACGCGCGCGGTGCCAGGGTGATAGTTGCCCGTTCCGTAGTGGGTGTAGGTGACAAGCTCGGTGCCTTCCCGGCGGACCACAGTTGAGATTTTTGCGTGCGTTTTCAGATTGATAAAGCCGTATACGACATGTGCGCCGGCGCGCTCCAAACGCCGCGATTGGCGAATGTTGGCGGCCTCATCGAAGCGCGCTTTCAGCTCGACCAGTGCGGTAACGGATTTGCCGTCTTCAGCAGCCTCGCAGAGCGCGGCAACGATCGGGCTGTCCTTCGAGGTTCGGTAGAGCGTCTGTTTGATGGCCACGACGTTGGGATCGCGCGCCGCCTGCTGCAGGAAACGGATCACCAGATCGAAGGTCTCGTAGGGATGATGCAGCAGCATATCCTTTTGTCGGATGGCTGCGAAAAGATCGCCGTCATGGTCCTGTACGCGTTCCGGTACGCGGGGCGTGAAGGAGGGCCAAAGAAGGTCGGGGCGCTTGTCGCTGACCAGCTCGGCCAGGTCTGCCATCCCGATTAGGCCATCTATTTCAATGACTTCTTCGTCTGTGACGGCGAGTTCTTCCATGATGCGAGCTTTGAGGCCTTTGGGGGCACCAGCGGAGGCTTTCATCCGCACCACTTGTCCACGCCGCCTGCGCTTGAGCGCCGTCTCAAACTCGCGCACGAGGTCTTCGGCCTCTTCCTCAAGTTCGAGATCGCTGTCGCGCAAGATACGGAACGCGAAGGAGCCTTTCAGCTTGTAGCCGGGAAAGAGCGAATTGATGTGGAGCAGCAAAAGCTCCTCGGTGGGTAAGACGCGCACAGTGCCATCGCTGGGCAGTTCCCAGAACCGTCGAAGCTGCGACGGGATCGGCAAAAGGGCGCGCAGCGGTGTCTTGTCGGAGGTGCGCTCAAGCTCCAGCGCCAGGGCAAACCCCGTGTTCGGCAAGAACGGGAAGGGGTGCGCAGGATCAATCGCGAGGGGCGAAAGAACGGCGAAGACTTGGGTGACAAAGACATCCTTCAGATGCGCGCGGTCTTCGTCAGTGAGCTCACTTACGCTAAGGATATCAATGCCTTCGGCTTCCATCAGCTGGCGCAGATCAGCAAAGACCGTCTGCTGCCGCTCCATCAGGGCGCGGGCATCTGTGTTGATATGAACGAGCTGTTCGGCAGGCGACATCCCGTCGGCGGCGGGCGTGGTGTTTCCAGCCTGCGCCAGCTCGCGCAGGCCTGCGACGCGCACGGTGTAGAACTCGTCTAGGTTCGTGGCCGAGATCGACAGGAACCGCAGCCGCTCCAGCAGGGGGACGCGCGGGTTCTCCGCTTCCTCCAGCACACGCCAATTGAAGCCGAGCCAGCTGAGCTCGCGGTTGTAAAAGCGCTGCGGGCTCGTGAGATCGAAATCTGGCTCGCAGATATCGCGTGCACCAGAATGCAAGAAATCGGCGGTATTGGCGGACAAGTCTTTCATTGGACCAATCAAAACGGGAGGAATTCCCGAATATCGCTCTAATCGGCCTCTGCGTCCAGTACCCGGGCGGCGAGGGTGGTCGTGATGGCCCGTTGTTCGCGCAGCGCGAGCGTGTCGAGGGCCGCCACAATTCGCCCTGCATCCGCGTAAGAGCGTCCCATCCGCCGTGTCAGATAAGACGCAAGACCCGGCGCAGGGTTCAATTGACGATCGTGCATGAGCTTGCCGACCATGGCCGTGAGCGTCTCATCATCTGGCGGATCGATCCGTGTGATCGTTGTTGCTTCCATCCGACTACGCAGATCCGGCAGCGCAATGGCCCAACTGACGGGGGGCATTTTCGCTGTCATCAGAAGGGGATAGCCTTCCGAGGCCAGGTTGTTGTGCAGATGAAAGAGGGCTTCTTCTTTTTCCGCATCACCGGCAACATGATCAGCATTGTCGACGACGACGGGTCCCGGCGCGCGGCGCTCCAGAGCCGTCGCGGTCATCATAGCTGCTCCATGAACCTCTGCCCAAATATGGGCCAGATGCGTTTTCCCGGCGGCCTCTTCCCCGACAAGGATCAGTTTGCCTTGGGGCCAGCCATCCGGACGCGAGAGCATGGCCCGCGCGAGGGCATTCGCCTCACCCTCGTGGTAGTCACGGGAGGCGTAAGAGACCTCATGAGGCTGCGGAAAGCTGAGTTGCTCAGGCGTCATCGCCGTCTGACGTGCCCCGTCCACGATAGAGTAGCCCGGCCTTGTATTCCCCCACCAGGAAGCGGGCGACGACACCGATAGCAGCGGCCACAGGCACGCCGATCAGGAGGCCCACAAAGCCGAATAGAGCCCCGAAAACCGACAGGGAGAAGAGGAGCCACACAGGGTGCAGACCCACCGAATTGCCCACCAGTTTCGGGGTCAAAATGTTGCCTTCGATGACCTGACCAAGCCCGAAGATCGCGGCCACGATCCCGATGCGGATCCAATCCGTGGCGCCGCCGTCGAGAGCGCCCCAATATTGGAAAAGTGCAAGACCGATGGCCAAAACACCCCCGATCACGGCCCCCAGATATGGGATAAAGGTAACGAGGCCCGCGATGAATCCGACCACCAAACCGAACTGAAGGCCCACAATCATGAGTGCCGCAGCGTAGTAGGTGCCCAAGATCAAGCAGACGGTTCCCATCCCGCGCACGAAGCCCGCGATGACAGCGTCGATGTCACGCGCGATAGTTCGGATCGTTTCCAAGTGGTCGCGCGGGATCAGCTTGTCGACTTCGGCAACAAGGTTGTCCCAGTCGAGCAGCAGATAAAAGGCCACCACCGGTACGATCACGAAGAGGAGGACGATGTTCACCACGCCCGCCGCAGATGTCAGCAGCGTGTTCACAAGCTCACCGCCGCGGTCCTGGATCGTTTCGCCCAGCGAGACGAGCGATTGCCGCGCGATGGAGGTTTCATCCATCAAGGACGGGTAACGCTCGGTCAGGAAGTCGCGCAGCGTCGTAAAGATCGTCGGCGCCGCGTTAAAGAGAGAGATCGCCTGGTGTACCAATGTCGGCACCACGAGGACGACGAGCATCACGAAGACCATCACCGCGACCACTGTTATTATGACCGTGGCTAAAACGCGCGAGCAGCCCATCACCTCCAACTTGTCAGCGACAGGGTCGAGGAAGTAGGCGATGGCCATACCAATCAGGAACGGCGTGATGACCGAGCCGAGGTACCAAAGCGCAAGGGCAAAGATCAGTGCGGCGACTGACCAGTAGAGGGTCTGGGTACGGTTAGGGAGTGCCATAGCGGGCTCCGAGCGGTTTGCCTCTTGGTCGTGCTTTCGCCGAAACGATGCAAGAGGAAATCCCGTCGCGCCTGAAACAGGCGGACCCACGAATTAGAGCATTTTGAGTGGGTTTTAGCCCGATTATAGCGTCGCCGCGCTTGTACAAATCGCACAACGTGAGCGACAAACGGGCCAAACCGTTGGCTTGGCCCGTCATTTTTCAATTAGTGGCAGGCAGGGCGGGTGCCCGGCAGCAGAACCTTGTCGATGACGTGGATCACGCCATTGTCGGCTTCGATGTTTGCGATGATGACGGTGGCTTCTTCGCCAGTGCCGTCCGCGATGGTCACGCCAGCGGAGGAGGCATCGATGCAAAGGCGCTCAGATGTGTTGACAGGCTTGTAGTAGTTGGCGCCGGGCGCGAACTGGTCGGCCATCAGCTTACGGTCGTCGACGTGGTACGTCAGGACGGCCTGCAGCTGGCCCAGGTTCTCTGGCTGAAGCAGAGTGTCGACGGTGCCCTCAGGCAAAGCGGCGAATGCGTCGTTGACCGGTGCGTAAACGGTGAAGGGGCCGGGGCCGGAAAGCGTCTTAACGAGGCCGGCAGCGCTGACTGCGGCGACGAGGGTGGAGAAACGCTCATCACCTGCGGCGATGTCGACGATCGTGTTGGCAGATGCGGCGGCACTCGAAAGTGTGATTGCGGCGGCGGCTACAGCGGTCTTGAGATTGTTTTTCATCGTTCTTACTTCCTGTTTTGCAAACCATGCTCTGTTGCGCATGTGACAGGGTTACGGGGTGAATTGCCTAGCAGTTCACCCCGATCACACTCCCGTGAACGGCCGTGAGACTCCCACAAGTTTTTGAAATCTTTGATCCAGGCGCGTCGGGCTTGCTCAGGCCTTGGGGCTGGCTTATGCGCATGCTGCAACCTTTATGGAGAGCCTCATGCGCCTGAGCCGCTATTTCTTGCCCGTCCTTAAGGAAACGCCTGCCGAGGCACAGATCGTTTCGCATCGGCTGATGCTGCGCGCCGGTATGATCAAGCAGGCATCTGCAGGCATCTATTCCTGGCTGCCAATGGGCTATAAAGTACTCAGCCGCATCAAACAGATCGTGGACGAGGAGCAGGAGCGCGCGGGCCATATCCCGATGCTGATGCCTACGTTGCAGCCTGCCGAGCTTTGGCAGGAAAGCGGTCGCTACAATGATTATGGCCGCGAGATGCTGCGTATCGAAGACCGCCATGGGCGCGACATGCTTTATGGTCCGACTAATGAAGAGCTTGTGACAGATGTCTTCCGGAGCTACGTGCGTTCCTACAAGGACATGCCGCTGACGCTTTACCACATCCAGTGGAAGTTCCGCGACGAAGTGCGCCCGCGTTTCGGCGTCATGCGGGGCCGTGAATTCTACATGAAAGACGGCTACACCTTTGATTTGACGAAGGAAGCTGCGCTTCATGCCTACAACCGCCACCTTGTGAGCTACCTTCGCACCTATGAGCGTATGGGTCTTCAAGCGATCCCCATGCGCGCCGACGGCGGCCCCATTGGCGGCGACTACACCCACGAGTTCCTGGTGCTCGCAGAGACTGGTGAGAGCGAGGTTTTCTACGACAGCGAGATCACCGATCTGCGTTTTGGGGACCGCGAGATCGACTATGACAACGTGGAGCAGTGCGAGGCCGTGCTCGAAGAGTTCACCTCCCGCTATGCGCGCACTGACGAAACCCACGACGATGCGATTTTCGCAGAGGTCCCGGAAGAACGCCGCCGCACCGCGCGTGGGATCGAAGTGGGCCAGATCTTCTATTTTGGCACCAAGTATTCCGACAGCATGAATGCTAAGGTGCAGGACCCTGAGGGCAACCTGGTGCCGGTGCACATGGGCTCCCACGGAATTGGCGTGTCGCGCCTTCTGGGTGCGATCATCGAGGCCTCGCATGACGACAAGGGGATCATCTGGCCTGAGGGTGTGACGCCCTTCCATTGCGGTATCGTGAATTTGAAGCAGGGCGATGAAGAAGCCGACGCTGCGTGCGAAAGCCTCTACGCTCAGCTCAAGGCCGCTGGCCTCGATCCGCTCTATGATGACCGCAACGAGCGGGCAGGCGGCAAATTTGCAACGATGGACCTGATCGGTCTGCCGTGGCGCATCACCGTAGGCCCACGTGGTCTGAAGAACGGTGTGGTCGAGGTAACCTCCCGCAAAACGGGCGGAAGCGAAGAGATGACGCCCGAGGTTGCCATTCAGCGCATCGTGGGCATCTACGCGTAGGGCCCGCGCAAGCGGCGTTTGGTAACAATCCAGGGCAGGGGGATTTTACGCCGGCCTGCCCTGGGATAAGGTGCCCAAAACGTCCCATGCGGATGCGAGCAGATGATTTTACGTGTAATTGCCTTGGCCTTCGGGGTGTCGGGAGCGGCTGCGCTCTCGCAATTCCCTGAATTTGCTCAGCAATATCTGCAGCGTTTGGCGGGTAAGGTCGATCAGCTTGAAGTGCAGGTCGCCGAGATTGACGCCTCTGCCGCCTCTTTCGAGATGACGCGGGCCGAATACCTTGATGATCTGTCGGGCTCGCAAACGGGTGCTGCGGCCGCCGCTAAGGCTTCTGGCGAGATCGCTCTTTATGCGCGGCTTTCTGCAAGCATCGCGGAGTTCCGGGAGGCAGGGGCCTTTGGGCGACTTTTGAGCGCGTGGCAAGTTGCCGACGCGGACGTCGCGCGTCGTACCTTTGCCGACTACCGGCCTGCGGTGCCGCTTACCGCTGAAGGCGCCGGGTTCGGCGCTTTGGGTTTTGCCGCCGGGTGGGGCGTGTGGGCGGTGATGTACGGCGTTCTGGGGTGGCCGTCACGAAGGCGTAAAAAGCGTGATCGCGAAGAGTTTGAAGAGCTAAAGGCCCATCGCGCCCGTCTGCACCGCGAGGCCTATGGCGAAGATGATGACGACGTGGATGAACCCTTCATCGAATATGAGGGCGATATCAGGCACGCGATGACCCAGCAGATCCCACCGCTGACGCTTGCAGCGCAGGATGGGTCCGTGGTTGATCTGTCGATGCTCAGCGCGCCGGTGGCGATCTTCACCTTTCCGCTGATGGGGCGCCCGGGTCGGGCTTACCCCGACGGTTGGGACGAGGTGGACGAGGCAGACAATGCCACAGCTTTGGCCTGCTCGTTCCGGGACAGCTACGACATGGTCAAACAAGCCGGCATCCAAGAGGTCTTTGGCCTCTCGGCCCAACTGCTTGAAGATCACCGTGAGGCTGTCCATCGTCTTGCGCTGCCCTACACCCTCTTGAGCGATCCGGAGATGCGCTTTGCGTTCGCTTTGGATCTGCCAAGATTCATCCTGAACCATCAACGCTATACCGCGCCCGCGGTGTTGATCGCCCAAGGCGGGCGCATCTTGGCGGCGTTGCATCCTGTCCGCGACGCGCCCACCGCCGCACAGCGCTTGCTGCGCGAGTATGCAAAGGCGCGATTTGCCCACCAGAAGGCACAAACAGCATGAGTTCCGCACGCCCCTTTGCCCCCTTTGAGTGGATGATCGCCTGGCGCTACGTCCGCGCCCGTCGCGCAGAAGGCGGCGTCAGCACGATGACGTGGATTTCGCTCATCGGGATCATGCTGGCAGTCGCCGCTCTGATCATCACGCTTGCTGTCCGCTCGGGCTTTCGAACCGAGCTTGTCGACACGATCCTTGGCGCAAACGCGCATGTGACGGTTTATCAGACACCCAACATCACCCAGCAGGGCTCCCTCGACCGGACCATTTCCGATTTCGACGCGGTGGCTCAACGGATCACCACGATCCCGGGTGTTACACGGGCAGCACCGCTTGTGCGCGGGCAGGTGATGGCCAACTTTGGTGACCGTAACACCGGCGTAGAAGTCTTTGGGATCACATCGGAAAACCTCTCTGGCGTGCCGCGTGTGGCGGACCCAATCGAAAGCTTGGGGCAGCTGGAGGATTTCGAGAACGGTGTGGCGATTGGCTACGAGGTTGCGCGCGAGCTCGGTCTGACCGTTGGCGACCGGATCAAGCTGATTTCGCCCAACGGTGTCCGCACGGCCTTCGGCACGTCGCCGCGGGTAAAGAGCTTTACAGTGGCCTACATCTTTCGCGCAGGGCTCCACGTGATCGACCGCACGCGCATCTATATGCCTTTTGAGGAAGCGCAGCTTTACTTCAACCGCGACGGCGTGGCGGACGAGATTGAAGTTATGGTGGAAAACCCCGACGAGATAATGGATTACACGCTTCCCCTCATGCAGGCGGGGGGTGAGCGCGCCGTCGTCTGGACATGGCAAGATGGGTCACGGTCCGCGCTGCGTGCGCTGACGATCGAGGATAACGTGATGTTCATCATTCTCGCAATCCTTGTGCTTCTGAGCGCGATGAACATCGTCTCGGGCATTATCATGCTGGTCAAAAACAAGGGCGGGGACATTGGAATTCTGCGTACGATCGGGCTGAGCGAGGGCGCGGTGATGCGCGTCTTCTTCCTGTGCGGCGCGGGCATTGGGATGGCTGGCACGTTTCTCGGGGTGATCCTTGGGGTGACTTTCGTCATCTGGATTCAGGAGATTTTATCGCTCGTGAACTATGTCTCCGGCGGCGGGGTGTGGGATCCATCCATTCGCGGGATATACGAGCTCCCCGCTGAGCTGCGCGCCTTCGACGTGTTTCGGTCCGTGGCGCTCTCTCTCTTCCTGAGCTTTACGGTGACGATATTCCCGGCCCGTGCTGCGGCACGGCTCAATCCGGTGGAAGCTTTGCGCTATGAGTGATGTCTTGAAACTGGACGGGGTATCCAAGGGGTATAACCTTGGAAAACCAAATGAGATCAGCGTGCTGAGAGATCTTTCTCTTGTCCTGCGTGAGGGGCAGATTGTGGCCTTGGAAGCGCCGTCAGGTTCCGGCAAATCGACGCTTCTGCACATCGCGGGGCTGCTTGATACGCCGGACGCGGGCAGCGTGATCGTTGCCGGTGATGTGGCCGGAAAGTCAGACCGTCAACGCACCGGTTTGCGTCGCGCAACACTTGGTTTCGTCTACCAGTTTCATCACCTCCTACCGGAGTTCACGGCCCTCGAAAACATCGTCCTTCCGCAGTTGTCGGCGGGCGCCCCGCGCGCGGCGGCCGGGGCGCGTGCGATGGAACTCCTCGGGGAAGTCGACCTGAAAGACCGTGCGACCCACCGGCCTGCCGCGTTGTCGGGCGGCGAACAGCAGCGCGTCGCATTCTGCCGCGCGCTCGCCAACCGCCCCAAGGTACTTCTGGCCGATGAGCCCACGGGCAACCTTGATCCGGAGACATCCGACACCGTTTTCGAGGCCCTGTTGCGGTTGGCCCGGCGTGATGGCATGGCCGCGCTCGTTGCAACTCACAACCCCGCGCTTGCAGCGCGCATGGACAGGCGCCTGCGTCTCGTCTCAGGAAAGATAGAGGAGATCTGACATGCGTGTGTCCGTCGATGAAATCAGAACACAATCGCGCCTGGCGCTTGAGAACGCAGGGGCTACGCCTTGGGTGGCCGAGAGCGTTGCGAACGCTGTTGCCCATGCCGAAGCGCATGGCAACGTGATCTGCGGTCTCTACTACCTTGAGTCCTATTGCGTTCAGCTACGCTCTGGACGGGTGAAGGGCGATGTGGAGCCTGTCGTATCGCAGCCCAGCCCTGCAGCAGTTCTCTCAGACGCGGGCTTTGGATTTGCGCAGGCAGCGTTTGCGCGTGGCCTTCCAACGGCATTGGAAACGGCTCAGAGCCAAGGCATCGCGATTTTCTCCGTGGCTCACGCCCATACCTGCACGTCACTCGGCTACTTTACGGAACAGATCGCCCGCGCCGGGATGATCGCTATCGGTGCGACGAACGCATCAGCCATCGTGGCGCCTCCGGGCGGTGCGCGACGGACCCTTGGAACGAACCCCTTTGCATTCTCGGTGCCGGGGCCGGATGGGTTGGCGCTGCACTACGACAGCTCCACCTCAGCCGTGGCGCTCGGCAAGATCACCATGGCCAAGGCTGCCGGGGAAAGCATCCCTGAAGGCTGGGCGGTGGACGCAGACGGCCAGCCAACCACCGACCCTGAAGCCGCGCTTAAGGGATCCCTTGTGAGTGCCGCCGGCTACAAAGGTTGGGGGCTAGGGCTTCTCGTCGAGGTTTTGGCCAGTGCTTTGACCGGATCGGTGAGTTCACGCGATGTGGTGGGGCTGAAAGTGGCCGAGGGGAAACCTCACGACCTGGGTCAGACCTATATTCTGGTCCGCACAGATGTTTTTGCGTCTGATTTCGCGGACAAGCTGGCCGATCTGCAAGAGGCGGTCGCGGCTGACCCGGTCGCCCGACTGCCAGGGGCCGGACGGGCGCCGATGTCTGAGATTGATGTTCCAGACGCCCTGTGGACCCTCACGCAGAGCTTAGCTGCATAGGCCTTCACGCGGCGCGTCCGGCCAACCAATGTAGGTCTGCGCCGGAGGAATGTGGCCTAGCGGTATCTCGGTCGAGATGAGGTCGCGCAATCGCGCGGTGCGGGGCCCGTCGGGATCGAGAAGGGCACAGCAGACATATTCCTCCACCAAGCCCGCCTGTTGTTCGTAGCCGTAGCTGAGGAACGGTTGCGATGTCGCTGGATCAAAGAGATAGGGATCATCGCTAGCGAGGTGCTCGGCTGCGGCCTTGAGCGGGTGATAATTGGTGCGATCCCGGTTCTGCCATTGCCAGATATGCGTCATCTCGTGCGCAAACAGCATTGTCTCGTAGAGGTTCACCTCGGCGGGGTAGTCCGGGACGAAATCGGCAAGGCTCCAGCCCGGGCTCAGAAACATTCGGTTGAAGGCGACGAGGCCCGCGGGCGTCACTTTCAGCTTGCCGGTGCGGACGGGAACGATCTTTTCTTGGCAGGTGACGCGGGGGCGTGGCGGCAGATTGACGGTGAAAGACCGCAGTGGCGCATCCTGCACGATACGGACTTTGCGCGCGTCGAGCGTGGGGCCGAAGATATCTGAAACGAGCGCCGTTTCCGGAGCGGTGAGGGGCCGACCACAGGCGCTCACCAGAAGAAAGCCGATCAATAAAAGACGCGTCATACGCTCAGAATGCGTGCGATCGAGGGAGGCCACAAGAGAGGCAGGGCGCCCAAACTACGGGTTTTAAGCAAACTTTAACTATCCCGTGGCATCCCTGAATTGTCAGTATTTGTAGAGGGCAGGTGCAAGGGGTGCCCGTCCAATCTGAATGAGAGCCTGCCATGAAACATCTGGTCTTCAGTGTAATGGTATTGTCTTCCTCGGCGGCGGCAGACCCCTTTGGGGTTAAAATGGGAGACGAGGTACACCAGTATCGCGTGATGAGTGAGCTTCCGAGCTTTAAGTTCCTCGTCGTCCCATCCCCACATCCTGATTTTTACATCTATCAGGGCGTGCACAGCCGAGATCACGGCATCTGCCAGGTCCGGGCCACATCCCAACCGTTCTTCTCTGATCGTTTTGGCGACGGCATTCAGGACGATTTCGCCCGGTATGAGAAGGCGCTGACCCTGAAATACGGGGATTCGGAAAGCCACAGGACGCTCCGCGACGGCTCAATCTGGACGCGGCCGGGCGCGTGGGTGATGTCGGTGGCGCAGCAAGATCGCGTTCACGCAACCTATTGGTCCGGTGACCAGTTGGAGGAATACGGCCTAAGCCGCATCGAACTGCGCGTGGATTCCTTGCTGGAAGACGCGGCCGTCATCGTCATCGAATACCAAAGCGCCTCGTTTGAGGCCTGTATGGCCTCGATCGAGGGTGAAGAGAACGCGTCCTTCTAGGAAGCCACAGCTTCAGCTCTGCTGTATCTAGACGTCGAGCTCTTCTACGAAGCGTGCGTTTTCTTGGATGTACTGGAAGCGCAGCTCAGGCTTTTTACCCATGAGACGTTCTACCAGATCACCTGTTTCGCCGGGCGCATCCTCGTCGATGGTCACGCGGATCAGCTTGCGCGTCTCTGGGTTCATCGTGGTCTCTTTAAGGTCCTTGGCGTCCATTTCGCCCAAGCCCTTGAAGCGGGAGACGTCGATTTTGCCTTTTCCGCCCAAGCCTTTCTCCATCCAGTCGTCCCGCTCACGCTCGTCCACGCAATAGACGCGCTTTGCGCCTTGGGTCAGGCGGTAGAGCGGCGGGCAGGCGAGGTAGAGGTGGCCCGCGTCGATCATGGGCCGCATCTGTGTGAAGAAGAAAGTCATCAAGAGCGACGCGATATGCGCGCCATCGACGTCTGCGTCGGTCATGATGATGATCTTGTCGTAGCGCAGGTCATCCAAGTTGAACTTGGTGCCGAGCCCGGTGCCGAGCGCATCACAGAGATCTTTGATTTCTGCGTTCGTGGAAATCTTCGACGACGCCGCGCCCAGCACGTTCAACACCTTGCCGCGTAGGGGCAACATGGCCTGGTATTTGCGATCCCGCGCCATCTTGCCGGAGCCGCCAGCGCTATCGCCCTCGACGATGAATAGTTCCGTGCCTTCGCGTGTTTGTTTGGAGCAGTCCACCAACTTGCCGGGAAGGCGCAATTTCTTGGTGGCCGATTTGCGTTGTGTTTCCTTCTCGGCCCTCCTGCGCAGCCGTTCTTCGGCGCGCAGGATCAGAAAATCGAGAATGGCGCCGGCGGACTTTGTGTCCGCAGCCAGCCAGTTATCGAACCGATCGCGCACGGCTTGTTCAACGAGCTTTTGCGCCTCGACCGTGGCCAGGCGATCCTTTGTCTGGCCTACAAATTCGGGCTCGCGAATAAAGCAGCTTACCAGCGCGCAGCCACCCGTTGTCAGGTCATCACGGTTGATCTGGGCGGCCTTCTTGTTGCCCGCGAGTTCGCCGTAGGCGCGCAGACCGCGCAGGATGGCCATCCAGAAGCCTGCCTCGTGGGTGCCGCCCTCGGGCGTGGGCACGGTGTTACAGTAGCTTTGGATGAATCCGTCGCGCACGGGCGTCCAATTGATGGCCCATTCGACCTTGCCGGGCGTGTTGAAGCGCTCTTGGAAGTCGACGGTGCCGGAGAAGGGGGTGTCGGCGTAGGTCGTGGTGCCGTCCAGCGTTTCGTTGAGGTAATCGGTCAGACCGCCGGGAAAGTGGAACGTGGCCTCTTGCGGCGTGTCGCCCTCGGCGATGGCGCTCTTCCAGCGGATCTCGACCCCGCTGAAGAGGTACGCTTTCGAGCGGATCGATTGGAAAAGCCGCGATGGCTTGAAGCGGTGCTGGCCAAAGATCTCTTCATCGGCGTGGAAGGTTACGGTGGTGCCACGGCGGTTGGGCGCTGCGCCGATTTCCTCGACAGGCCCAAGCGGGATGCCGCGCGAAAAGCGCTGCTCAAAGAGCTTTCGGTCACGGGCGACCTGCACAACCATCGAATCCGAGAGTGCGTTCACGACCGAGGCGCCCACACCGTGGAGGCCGCCGGAGGTCTGATACGCCTTGCCCGAGAACTTACCGCCCGCGTGGAGCGTACACAGGATCACTTCCAGCGCGCTTTTGTCCGGGAACTTCGGATGCGGGTCGATGGGGATGCCGCGGCCGTTGTCGCGGATCGTGATCGAGTAGTCCTCGTGCAGCTCCACCTCGATGCGGTTGGCGTGGCCTGCGACCGCTTCGTCCATCGAGTTGTCAAGAACTTCGGCCACCATGTGATGCAGCGCGCGCTCGTCGGTGCCGCCGATATACATACCTGGACGTTTGCGAACCGGTTCGAGGCCCTCAAGGACTTCGATCGAAGAAGCGTCATAGCTTTCGGTTTCCGCGTTCAGCAGGTCGTTCATCTGGGTACCGCTCTTTATTGGTTGGATGTGATTGTGCCACTTGCATCGACCGGGCGCTAGTGATTTGCCTGCGGGGCAGCAGTGAAAGGGCCGTAAAATGATCATCCGCGAAGCCGAAGCTGCCGATGTCCCCGCAATGAGCGCGATGCTCTACGCGCTTAAGGATGCCGGAAAGCGCACGCGGCCCTGTGACGAGACTTTTGTGATGGAATCCTACGTCGCCTCGCCCAACCACATCAGCTGTTTCATCGCCGTTGATGGGGACGAGGTATTGGGCCTGCAAACACTGACCCATGCCTATAAGGGCAACCCCTACAACGCGCCTTTGGGCTCTGGCGTGATCGGCACCCATGTCTCGCCCAATGCCGCGCGGCGCGGGATCGGGCGCGGCCTATTCGAGCGCACCCTTGATGCGGCGCGCGCAGCTGGGCTGAGCGGGATGGAAGCCTTCATTCAGAAGACGAATGATGACGGACATTTCTACTATGGCGCCATGGGGTTCGAGCCTTTGCGCGAAGACGGCACCGCGCTCGTACGATTCTACGCCCTTTAGGCGCGCAAATCGCCCAAGGCGCGCACGAGCGGCGTGAGATACTGAAAGACCTGAACCATTTGATCGCGTGTGAGCCCTGCGTCGCTGTCGCGCCACGCCGTTAGCCCGCGTCTGCGCAGAAGCGCCTCGCTCGGGTGGTCTTTGGGGAAAGGCGCAGGGACCCGTTTGAAGGCTGGTTCGCTGATCCTAAAGCCTTTGGTCGTCAACCCGTTCATGATTGCGGCGATCTCCTCGCTCGACCGGTCGACCTGCTGGCGCCACGCCTCCATGGCATGTTTGTCAAAGTCCCNTTGCCCGGCGCCCAGCGTCACATAGCTGGGGGAGATGCCAAAGAACCAGCCGGGCCTTGCGGGGCCCTCCGTCGACGCGCTCCACATCAAATGGAGATGCGTGTGATAGGGTGTCTTGTCCTTCGAGAAGCGCAAATCGCGGTGCGGACGAAAGAACTTGGTGGTGACCGTCGCACCGAACTCTCGCGCAATCGGGCCCGAAAGCTCGTCCAAGAGCTGCAGGGCCGGTCTCTTCAGCTGCTCGTCGTATTCCTTTTTGTGATCGTCCCAGTAGTCTTTGGTGTTCTGCTCGGCGAGCGCAGACAAGAAAGACTGAGCATCGTGGATCAGGCGCGTTAGGAGGCTGGGCATGGGCGATCTCCTTCCCTAACAAGCCTAGCCAATCCTCTTGCCCCTTCAAGGGGGCAGGCGTATCGGGCAGGTATGTCCACATTCACCGAATATCGTCCCGAAGCGAAAGCGATGCTCGGGTTGGCTCTGCCTTTGGCGGGGAGCCTTGTGGCGCAGGTGGCGCTTGGCGCGACGGATACGCTCATGATGGGGCGCTACGGCGTACCGGAGCTCGCCGCGCTCACGGTGGCGACGTCGTTCTTCTTTATTCTCTTCCTCGCGGTTTCGGGGTTTGCGTGGGCTGCGCTGCCTTTGATCGCCGAGGCAGCAGAGAAGGGCGATGACCAACAGGTGCGGCGCGTCACGCGGATGAGCTTTTGGCTCGTCACCGCCTTCGGTACGCTTTGCATTGTCCCTTTCTGGTTTGCGCGGCCTGTGCTCATGGCCGCGGGGCAGGAGCCAGAGATCGCCCAGCTAGGGCAGGATTATCTGCGCATCGCCTGCTGGGGCATCTTCCCGCAGCTCTGGATCATGACGCTAAAGAGCTATCTCAGCGCGCTTGAACGTACCGGCGTCGTCCTTTGGGTGACGGTTTCGGCGATCCTGCCCAATGTCGCGATCAACTATTTGCTCATTTTCGGCAATTTCGGTGCGCCCGAGCTTGGCGTGCGCGGGGCGGCTGTGGCCACGCTCCTCGTCGGGATCGGCACGTTCCTTGCCATGATGATCTATGCTCTGCGTCAGTTCCCGCAGCATACGCTTTTGCAACGGATTTGGCGCCCTGATCCGCAGATCCTGGTGCGGGTGTTCAAGCTCGGCTGGCCGATTGCTCTCACCTCGGTCAGCGAGGTTGGGCTCTTTACGGCCTCGGCGCTCCTGATGGGGATCATCGGCACAGTGGAGCTTGCAGCCCACGGCATCGTCCTCAATATCACGTCGCTTACCTTCGTTGTGCATCTTGGCATCAGCCAAGCAGCAACCGTGCGCGGGGGCCGGGCGCTGGGGCGTGCGTCGCTGCCTGATCTGCGGTGTGCAGGCCTCGTCGCTACAGCGCTCAGCCTCGGGTTCGTCTTCATCACGGTCTGCGTTTTCCTCGGCGCGCCTGAGACGCTTATCCGCGCCTTCCTTGAACCCACAGAGGCGGAGTTCGATGCCGTTCTCGCCATGGGGATCTTCCTCTTGGGGATGGCGGCGCTTTTCCAGCTCGTTGATGCAGCTCAGGTCATCGCGCTGGGCCTTCTGCGCGGCGTGCAGGATACGCAGGTGCCCATGTATATGGCTGCCTTCAGCTATTGGGGTGTGGGTCTGCCTGTGGCGGCGGGTCTTGGCATCTACGCGGGGCTTGGGGCCGTGGGGGTCTGGTCGGGCCTCTCGGTCGGACTGGCGGTGGCAGCTGCGCTTTTAATGTACCGCTTCTGGACGGGCCCTGCGAAGGGCCTGCCCGAGATGTCAGAGGCCGAGAACGGCTGAGGCAGATCCCTACGCCGGGTGTTCGGCGCGCAGGACGTTCTTTTGCACCTTGCCCATCGTGTTGCGTGGCAGTGCGTCCATCACAAGGTAGACGCGGGGCTGTTTGAACCGGGCGAGGTCACGCTCCACAACTTCTTGCAGCTGCGCGACGTCGATCTCCGCGCCACCTTCAGGGACAAGCGCTGCAATCACGCTTTCTCCGAAATCGGGATGCGGGATGCCGTAGACCGCGCTTTCAGAGACGCCGGGTTGGTCGTTCAGCAGATCCTCAATCTCCTTGGGGTAGATGTTGTACCCCCCTGAAATAACGAGGTCTTTTGCTCGTCCAACGATAGTGATGCGGCCATCCTCGCCCATGGTGGCGAGATCGCCGGTGAGAAAGAAGCCGTCTTCGCGTAGCTCCTCCGCCGTCTTCTCCGGCATGTTCCAGTAGCCTTGGAAGACGTTGGGGCCGCGAACTTCGATCATGCCGATGTCGCCCCGCTGGACGTCGTCGCCATTGTCAGGATTGGTGATCTTCACCTCGACGCCGGGCAGGGCGTATCCCACAGTCCCCGCGATGCGTTCACCCTCAAAGGGGTTCGAGGTGATCATATTGGTTTCCGTCATCCCGTAGCGTTCCAGAATGCGGTGCCCTGTTCTTTCCTCAAAGGCCACGTGCGTTTCGGCCAGCAGCGGCGCCGAGCCGGAGACGAAGAGGCGCATCTTGGCGCAGGCCTCGGCGTCGAAGCGGTCATCAGCCAAAAGACGGGTGTAGAAGGTCGGCACACCCATCAGCATCGTAGATACCGGAAGCTCTGACAGGATCGTCTCCACGTTGAAGCCCGACATGAAGCGGACAGCGGCACCGGCCACGAGCGAGGTATTCATTGCCACGAAGAGGCCGTGGGTATGAAAGATCGGCAACGCATGGACCAGCCTGTCGGCATCCGTGATCTGCCAGAGATCTGTGAGGGACTTGGCGTTCGACAACAGGTTGTCATGGGTCATCATGGCGCCCTTGGAGCGCCCGGTCGTGCCCGACGTATAAAGGAGTGCGGCCAGGTCATCTGGCCCGCGCTCGGCCGTCTCAAAGAGCACTGGCATCGCATCAGCCATGGCGCTGAGGCTGCCGCCCTCAGGCGCCAACGTCAGCACCTTCGCGCCGCTGTCACCGGCAATCGTCGCTTCGTCTTTCGGATCGCAGACAATGAGGCGCGGGGCGGCATCGCCCACGAAATAAGCCACTTCCGCGGCGATGTAGGCGGTGTTGAGCGGCAGATAGACGGCGCCTGCCTGCACAGCACCTGCATAAAGCGCGATGGTATCGACCAGTTTGGAGGCCTGCACGACGACGCGGTCGCCCGGCGCTAACCCAAGTTCAGCGAGGACATGAGCCATCTGCGCGGCGCGCGAAACGAAATCGCGAAAGCTCATAATGCTGCCGTCGTCGCTTTCCAGAAAAGGGGCGTCGTTGGTCGTGTGGGGGGCAAAGAGCGCGTCGTAGAGATGGTTCACGCGGCAGTATCCTCAGTCTTCTTGCGGGCGCCAGCGGCCATGGACAGGACCGCGCGGGAGGCGGCGACTGTTCCCGAGGTCGCGAAGGCTTCGTGTTGGCGTTCAGTCTTCGACAGATCGTAGAGATAGTTCACCATCGCCCCGCCGGACTGCGCGAGGCCTTTCTCGGAGCCATCAGCGGCAGGGTGGACGTTGTGAAGCTCGGCACCGTTGCCCAGATGGAAGCGCGCCACGGGATCAAGCGGCTCGCCGCCTTTGCGCTTGGCCTCGGTTAGGTACTGCGCTGCAAAGTCCCGGTAGTCCTTGGGGGAGTGCGCTTCGAAGCCGGCCTCGTCCATCCAGCGTTTGAGGCCGGGGATGGGGGAGAGGGTCGAGAAGGTAGTGACCGAGGGCAGCTCCATCGCGATCTCGAAGACCACCTGTTTGATCAGCAGGTTGCCAAAGCTGATGCCTGCGAGGCCCTCTTGGCAGTTTGAGATCGAATAAAAGATCGCGTGGGTCGCCGTTGCCGCGTCTTTGGGCGCACGGTCCAGACGCAGGAGGTGGTCGATCGAGCCGGAGATCTCCAGCGTCAGCGCCACTTCGACAAAGATCAGCGGCTCTTCGGGCATCGAGGGATGGAAAAACGCAAAGCAGCGGCGGTCTTCGGGCTCGATCCGGCGACGCAGATCGTCGAGGTCCTCGATAGCGTGGACGGCCTCGTAGGCCACGATCTTGTCGAGGATGCGCGCCGGGCTGTCCCACGTGATGCGCCGCGCCACGAGGAAACCCCGGTTGAACCAGGAGCGCAGAAGGTGGCGGAAGTCGTGGTCGGTGCGGGCAAGCGCGGGGTTCGACTTACGGAACCTGAGAAGATCTGCGCGCATTGCTACCAGCCTCTCGGTTGCGCCCTCGGGCTGATTGAGGCGGCGCAGAAGCTCCTGCCGCCGGGGCTCCGCCGCCTCGGAGAAGGCTTTGAAACCGTCTGTCGTGGGTGCCTCGGCATAGGAGGAGGCAAGCGCGGCCACATGGCTCGCATCGATCTCAAGTTCTTCATTCAAGTGTATGAAGAAACTCAGTTTCTCTTCCTCAGACGCTTTAGCGTATTCTTCGAGCAGCGAGGTCGCCAGCTGGTAGCCTGACGCTTCCCCGGCGGTGGAAAGAAGGGCCTCGGCTAGATCTGACAAGGAGCGCGTGTCACGGGCGCCGCGCCAAATGCGGGGGCGGTCATAGAGCTGGCTAAGAACGTCACCCAAGAACCAATTACGTTTCATCGCAACCTCCGAAGTAGTCACAGAAGTTTGGAGGAGATTCTCGTGTCAGTCGAGCCGAATTACTCAGCGGCCTGTTCTCGGGATTTCAGCAGGCGATCGGCCTTCTTTCGCACCAGCAAAGACCTGAGATCATGCATCGCGAGCAGAAGCTCGTCCGTGAACTCTTCCAGCTGCGCGTCACTGGCGGTGGTTTGCACCCACTGAGCGGTCAGGTTCAGGTGGTCGATGGCGCGATGGATGTCGTCCACGGTGCGATCGTCGAGTACACGGACGCGCTGGGCCATCCAGCCTTCGATTGCTTCAAGCTCGTCCGGCAGAAGCTCGCGCTGGCCATGCGGTTTGATCTGCCCGTTCACGACATTCACGACCGCGATCTGATCCATTTCGATCCGGCGCTGGCGGTTTTCGGTATCCACACGAAAGACCACCGCGCCCTTGTCGCGGATCCGGAAGTAGAATTCGGGGAGGTCGCTGGACATTGCTAGCTTCGCCTTAGGTGAGGGCCTCGCAGAACGTCTTAATACGCGCGCAGGCCTCGGTCAGTGCCTCATTTGAGGAAGCGTAGCTTACGCGAAAGGCAGGGGAAAGCCCGAAGGCGGCCCCATGCACGCAGGCGACCAGTGCTTCATCCAGTAGGGCGGCCACGAAATCAGCGTCGCTTTCGATCTTTGTGCCGGCGGGTGTTGTCTTGCCGATGATGCCCGCGCAGGACGGATAAACGTAGAAGGCGCCCTCCGGGGTGGGGCAGCTAAGTCCCGGGCAGTCATTCAGCCCTGCCACAACGAGGTTGCGGCGCGTTTTGAAGAGGTCCCGATTGGGGGCGAGGAAGTCTTGGGGCCCGGAAAGGGCCTCGATAGCGGCATATTGCGAAATCGCGCAGGGATTGCCGCTGGATTGGCTTTGAACCTTGCGCATGGCGCGGATGAGCTCCTCCGGCCCGCCGCCGTAGCCGATCCGCCACCCGGTCATCGAATAGGCTTTCGAGACACCGTTGCTCGTCAGCGTGCGCTCATAAAGGCGCGGTTCGATCTGTGCGGGAGTGCAGAATTCGAAACCATCGAAGGTTAGGTGCTCGTACATGTCGTCCGACAGGGTCCACACGTTCTCATGCTTCACGAGGACATCTGTAAGCCCCTTGAGCTCCGCCTGGGAATATCCCGCGCCCGTGGGGTTCGAAGGGGAGTTGAAGATAAACCACTTCGTCTTTGGCGTGATCGCCGCTTCGAGAGCTGCGGGGGTGATTTTGTATCCGTCTTCAACCTTGCCCGGCACGATGACAGCTTCCCCGCCCGCCATGCGCACCATGTCCGGATAGGACGTCCAGTAGGGGGCTGGGATAACAACCTCATCGCCCGCGTCCAGCGTGGCCAGAAGGGCGTTCCAGAGTACCTGCTTGCCACCTGAGCCCACGGTGATCTGCGCGCGGGTGTAGTCTAGACTGTTCTCGCGCTTGAACTTTTCAACGATGGCGTCCTTCAGCTCGGGCAGGCCATCGGGGGGCGTATAGCGACCCTTGCCTGCGTCAATCGCCAGCTTTGCGGCCTCTGCGATGTTCGTGGGTGTCGCGAAATCAGGCTCACCCGCTGAAAGCGATATGACATCGCGGCCTTCTGCGCGCAGCTCCATCGCGCGGGTGGACATCGCAATCGTGGCCGAGGGGGCGACCCGATCCAAACGAGGGGCAAGAAAGGACATCCGGGCCTCCGGTGGTGTTCTGTGATCGGGTGCAATAGAGACATGGGAAATGTTTAGCGCAAGGTGCAATCCATGACGGACCCTTCGGCCTCCGCCGACTTCTACGCAGATGACAAAGCAACGCTGGGTGACCGGATCACCAATGCGCGCGAAGGGGTCGGGCTGTCGCAAGAGGATCTTGCCGATAAGCTCGGGATCGAATTGAGCACGCTGCGTGATTGGGAGGAGGATCTATCCGAGCCCCGCGCGAACCGTCTGGCGATGCTTTCTGGTGTGTTCAATGTCAGCCTGCGCTGGCTCATGACGGGGCAGGGCGAAGACCTTGCCCCCACGGACAAAGGCATCACGCCAGAAGAAATATCGGCAATGCGTGTCAAGCTTTTGGATGCACTCGATCTTCTCGCCCATATTGAGAGCCGGATGGACAATGACTGAAACGATCGAGACACGTCGCAAGCGGCTCTACATGCGCTCCATTCGCCGCGGCATCAAAGAGATGGACGTGATCCTGACGGCTTTTGCCGGTGAACGTCTGTCCGAGATGGATGAGGCCGGGCTTGATGCCTACGAGGCGCTGATCGCTGAGCAGGACCTTGATTTGTACCCGTGGATCAATGGCCAAGAGGCGCCGCCGGCCGAGCACCAGGCCATGGTAAACGAGATTAGATCGCAATTTAACGAAGTTGTCGAAAGGAACGGATCCGCTTAACGGATTGTTCTCCTTTATGCGCCACAACATCTCCAACAAAAGCGTGGAGACGTAGATGAGCATTCATTCAAACATCGGGCAAACGGGCCCCGCGGGCTTCATTTCAGGATATCTAGAGAGCCTCGCACTGGTGGAGCGCCTTCACCGGCTGCTCCTCGACGTTATCAAGGACGAATTCGAGCGTGTTGGCCTATTGGAGATCAACGCCGTGCAGGCGTTGCTGCTCTTTAACATCGGCGACAACGAGGTGACCGCTGGCGAACTCAAGACCCGCGGATACTACCAGGGCTCGAACGTCAGCTATAACCTGAAGAAGCTGGTGGAGATGGGCTATATGCACCACCAGCGTTGCGAGATTGACCGGCGCTCCGTACGTGTGCGCCTCACCGACAAAGGTCGTGGTGTTCGTGACGTGGTGGCTGAACTCTTTAATCGCCATGCAGACGGTCTTCAAAACGGCGGCGTCCTAGGTCCGAACGGGATCGAAGACATCAACAGCTCTCTGAAGCGTGTTGAGCGCTACTGGTCTGATCAAATCCGTTACATCTACTGATCTAGGGCGTCCGATGGGGTCGGACGCCTCGGGATCCTACGCTTTCAAACAAAGAGCGCTCTGAAAGGAGCGCTCTTATTCGTTCCGGATCTGCGTTTCGCCTGGTGTGGTGCCGGGCTGGAGTGAGCCGAACACCGGTGCGGCGAGTTCTCTCAGAAGTTTGCGCCGCATCGCGCGCTCAAAATCCGAGAAGCCGAGCGCCGTCTCCACAAAGGCGTCAGGGCCCCAGATGACGATGGTATTGTAGTAGGAACTCAGCTCACCAATTTCGAGCTGGCGGATATCGCCACCGCGCGGGCTATCGACGCCAACGACAAGCCCGTTCACCGTGACGGCGTTGCGTGTCAGCGCCGGGCGCTGGGCACGGGGGTCGCCTCCGGTATTGTGTTTGCCATCACCCGAGATGTCGATGGTGCGCTTCCAGCAGTGTGACTGGTCACCAATGGCCGCGATCCCGTAGCCGATGGCGGTACTGATCGAGGTGGAGTGATCCACGGCATCGCCAAGCATTTCACGGTCTTGGCTGCGGATCGTACCGGCGATTGCTTCGAGGGTCGGGCGATTCGTAATCGAGGTCCAATCCACGATCGTCCGCTGCATACCCGGCCCGCTCCATTCGAACACGAACAGCGAGATCGGCGTGTCCGGCCCTTCCAGAATGCGGGTGGCGACAGTTGGCGCCGTGAGCGCTGCCGCCAACCCATCCACCTGCAGGCGGTATTCGTCGCGGTCCACCGACGACGACACATCAAGGCCGAGAGCCAACGCCTGCCGGCAGGCGCCGGACTGAGCTGACACAGACCCTGCGATAAAGACGCAGGCGGCCGTTACCAGTGCCCGATATTTTCCATGCTGGTCCAAGGCTCTGCCGGCTCCTTAGCGCCGCCCATCTGGAGAAGTTCAATCGAAACGTTGTCAGGCGACCGCACGAACGCCATGCGGCCGTCGCGGGGCGGGCGGTTGATGGTGACGCCGTTGTCCTGAAGGTGCTGGCACATGGCGTAGATGTCGTCGACTTCATAGGCGAGGTGCCCGAAATGGCGGGAATCCGACGGCAGTTCGTCATCGCCATCCCAGTTGTAGGTCAGCTCCACAGGGCATTCGCTTTGTCCCGGAGGCGACAGGAAGACCAGCGTAAAGCGACCGCCTTCGCTGTCCATACGGCGCGTCTCTTCCAGGCCGAGAAGTTTGTAGAATGCGATGGACGCGTCGAGATCTTTCACGCGCACCATGGTGTGGAGATATTTCACCTGCATGGGAGTTCCTTTCAGTTCCTGCCTTCAAAGCTGCCTCACACAGCGGCGCGGTCAAGCCCTAGAAGCTGGAACGATACCCAAAGCTCAGACCGATTTGCTCGGTCTGATAAGCGGCAACGGTCGAGGAGTTGCGCATGGCAGTCACGCCCACCGTTGGGATGAAGCCTAGAACCGAGATGCCGGGCGCCGCGAAATCAACGCCGAGCGACACCTCAGTATCGACGCGACGCTCTAGAAACAGGGGTGAAATATCGTCGTAATCCCGGTGGGTTAGTCGCGCGCTCAGCGTCGGCTGCAGGCCGAAAATCGGCTCATTGAGACCGTAGGACGTCCCCGCGCTGATCGAAGTATGTGCCACAAGCGGCGAGGACGAGGTGGTGTCGCTCAGCTGGGCGTCGAACGCGATCGATCCGTTCTCTACAGGGAAAGAAAGGCCGCCACGCACCGTCCAGATATTTGCGCTCAGGTTATCGGAATCCAGCCGATTTTGGCGCGTGTAGCTGAGGGAGACATTGCGTCGCTGCCGCCCCTGAACCCAGCTCCGCGCGCTAAGCAGATTGTAAGAGTTCAGATAGGCCCCGCCGCCGCGCCAATCGCGACTTGCCGTGGCTCGGACCTGATAAATCGCTTTGCTGTCCGCGGGCTGAAAGCGCGTACCAAACGACAGGGAGGCGGCCGAGGATGAGAAGTCGTCGTTCTCAAGTGGGGGTAGGCCAAGCATCGGGCTGTTCTTGGCCTCCGTTGTCAGAAAGACGCGCCTGTCGCGGGCCGAAACGCCAATGGTGTATTCGTGCGAGGCGTCTGGGCGGAATGTCCGTTCCACGGTTGCGCTTGTGTTTAGGCTCCAGCCCTCGAGGGGCAGGGCGGCTGCGCTGGTGAGCAGGCCGAACGCCGCTTCTTCAGAGCCGTTATTCACATTGGAGGACGGCATCAGCGAGAGAGAGCCGGTGATGCGCCACGGGTTAGCGGCCTCCACACCTCGGTAAACTTGCTTTGCCGCGTTCTCTAGGCGCTCGTCGCCTGTGGCCTCACCGGCTCGTCGCAACCATAGCTGAGCGGCCGTCAGCTTTCCCTGGCGGCTAAGTGCCTCGGCGACGGTAAAAGCGGCTGTGAAACGCTGAAGATCTTCGTCGCCGGCAAGGCGAAACGCTTCGCGGCCCGCCGCTTCGGCCGCCTCAACGCGCCCGAGCGCGAGCTCGGCCTGGCCAAGGATATTCAGCGCGGCCACGTCTTTGACATCCGCGCGCAAAAGCCCGATGGCGATCTCGCGCGCGGCGAGAGGCTCGCGGTTGCGCAAAAGAGTAATGGCGAATTCCCGCGCATCCGCTCGCGATATGCGCGCACCGGCGTCTTGCGACACCACGGGCGCGGCAAATGCGAGCCAGGTCAGCACCGCCAACAGGAGGGGGCGGAAAGCTCGCATCACGCGAGGCTCAGGGTGTGGGTGCTTGCGAGGTGATAACGACGCCAACTTCCTGTGCATTGAAGTCCGACGTCAGGATCTCGGTCTCGGTGGAGAGCGTTGTCGTCGCGCCTGCCGGAACCTCAGAGAAGTCAGCGGTCAGGAAGCCCACGGTGCCGCCGGAATCGACGATCGCCTGGATGGCGTCGCGGTTGTCACCGTTCAGACCGAAAACGCTGCCCGAAGTGCCATTGGCCGTGTCTTCCCACTCGATGACTTGGTAGGTGACTTCCTGCACCTCAGCCGTACCCGTCATCACCAGCATCACGCCGATGTCTTCCCCTTCAGAGCCTGCGATCACGCCTTCATACGTGCCTGCGTCACGGACGTTTCCGTCCGGGGCCGCGGTCGTGGCGGCGCCATCAAGGAAGATGCCTGTGGCGGGATCAAACGACACGGTCGCCAGCGAGATAGAGGGAAGTGTCGACAGCGACGAGCCGTCGGAATCGGTGCGCGTACGAGGCCCGATGGTGCCCACGATGGCGCCTTCGACCTCACCGTTGTTGTCAAAATCTAAAATATCCAGAAGGAGTTGTGCGTTTCCGGTGGTGATCTGAAGACCGCTTTGGTCCTCCAGCGTCCGGATGCCAGCGTAGTTGCCGACATAGACGTATTCGCCGATGCCGCCGGGCAGGGCAAATGCATGCCGTTCGAGATGTGCGCCGGTGAAACCGAAGTCGCTCCAGTCGCGGCCACCTGCGGCGGCGGCCTCGATGTTATCGGTGCTCATGTAGACAGCGTAGTGCTGGATCTGGCCGGTCGTCGCCGTGACGCGCGACTGGTAAACACCTGCTCCGCCTTGCCCACGGACGAAATCGTAGCGTCCATCAGGGCCGTCGAAGGGCAGGTTGTTGATCACCAGCTCGTCGGTGTCTTCATCGTAGACCACCGAGTTCATTGTCAGTTTCCGGCCCGGATCGAACAAGAAACGCGAGTTTTGCGTATTTGGATCTTGGGTTTCGAGGTTGGCCACCTCGTCCAGAATGAAAGGCGAGCCACCGCAGCCTGCGAGGGCGGTTGCCCCAATGAGAGTGACGCACTTCAGGAGTTGCTTTGCCATGCTCGTCGTCCCCGAAACGTTATTGCACCTTAGTGGCGCTGTCTTTGTTTCCGGCATCTTATAGCGGTTCCCCCCGTTTGTCAGCGCATATATGGTCCCCTCAGACTCGTTATGTTGGGGGATGCGGATGGCGCTGTCAGACGACCAGAAAAATCAGATAGCGGCTCAACGCGAAAGCAGCGCTCAGACCCTGCGGGCTGTGAGCCCCGGGATGGAGGAGAGGCTCTATACCGCGCATGAGGTGCTCGACCACGGTTTCGTCCGTGTCATCGACTACATGGGCGACGACAGCGCCATCGTTCAGGCCGCGCGCGTCAGCTACGGCGAAGGCACAAAGCACGTTTCAAACGACGAAGGCCTGATCCGTTACTTGATGCGCCATTGGCATTCGACGCCTTTCGAGATGTGCGAAATCAAGCTGCACGTGAAGCTTCCAGTATTCGTGGCGCGTCAGTGGATCCGCCATCGGACGGCAAACGTGAATGAATATTCAGCGCGCTATTCGATCCTCGATCGGGAGTTCTACATCCCGGCGCCCGAGCATGTTGCCGCGCAATCGTCCGTGAACAACCAAGGGCGTGGTCAGCTGCTTGAGGGCGAGGAAGCCGCGCGCGTTCTCGAAATCCTCAAAGCGGATTCGACGCGGACCTATGACAACTACGAGGCGATGATTTCCGATGAGGGGCAGCAGGGCCTCGCGCGCGAGCTTGCGCGGATGAACCTGCCCACCAACATCTACACGCAATGGTACTGGAAGGTTGACTTGCACAACCTCTTCCACTTCCTGCGCCTGCGCGCAGATAGCCACGCGCAGTACGAAATCCGCGTCTATGCTGAAGAGATGTGCCGGATCGTGGCCGACTGGGTGCCGCTCGCCTACGGCGCGTTCGAAGACTACCGCCTAGGGGGCGCCACGCTCAGCGCGCGCGCCTTGGACTGCGTGAAAAAGATGCTAGCTGGCGAGGACGTCACGCAGGAAAAATCAGGCATGTCCAAGGGCGAGTGGCGCGAGTTTCGCGCCCTGATCGACTAACGGGTGCGGCGCCTGAGGCGCCGCCCTAGATCACTCGGCCTGAAGATCGCCGGCCATAGTGCGGCCGTCGCGTCCTTCGATGACTTCGAAAGTCACTTTTTGGTTGTCCGCAAGACCGGTAAGCCCTGCGCGTTCGACTGCGGAAATGTGAACGAACACGTCCTTACCGCCACCTTCAGGCTCGATAAAGCCGTACCCTTTGGTGGTATTGAACCACTTCACGGTGCCATTTGGCATCGCTTTCTCCTTCTCGTACCGCCGGTCGCCAGGGCGGGTCTGTGTCGCATCGGTTGTGTGCGCATATGAGGAAAGATAGGCCTGCACCTTGAAAGACAAGGGGATGGTAATGAAGCTTTATGGTTTGAAATCGTGCGATACATGCCGGAAAGCCCGCAAGGCTCTTCCCGCGGCCGAGTTTGTGGATGTGCGTGCGGATGGCGTGCCGACAGATGTGCTGGGTGCAGCGTTGGCTGAATTTGGAGACGCGCTCGTCAATCGGAAGTCGACAACGTGGCGCGGCCTAGATGAGGACGCGCGGGCGCGGGACCCTCTCGAGCTCCTGAAAGACGAGCCCACATTGATGAAACGCCCGCTCATCGTAGATAGCGGGCGCATGACGTTGGAATGGTCTGCCGACGTGGCAGCTGCGTGGGATTAGACCTCGTCGCGGCGGAAGAGCAGGCGGTCCATCGACAGTGGGCCCGGGCCTTTTAGGACAAGGATTGCAAGGAGCAGGATCCAGAAAGCGCGCTGATCCGCGATGAGCGCATCTGAGGCACGGTCAAACCATGCGCCGAAAGTGCCGTTTGCCCAAGCGCCGTGGCCAATAACGTCGGTGGCGGACTGAACGACCACAAAGCCGATCATGCCAAGCGCGGCGAGGCGTGTCAGAAGCCCGATCACGATGAGCAGAGGCAGCACGAATTCTGCCACCGTGCCCGCCACGACCACGAGGTAGTGGAAGGTGCCGAATTGGCTCACGTCATAGCCAACGGCTTCAAAACCCTTGGGAAAGATCTGAATGTAGGCGCCAGCGACTGGGTTCAGGAAGCCGAACAAGCCTTCACCCACCTTGGTGCCTGCGGACCCCCAGAAGTATATCAGCAGCACGCCCGCAAAGATAAGGCGGGCTGCGGTGCTGAGGATGGCGGTGCTCGAGGCCTCTAGCGGGCCAGTGAAGCGGTTGATCAGGTTTTCCATGGGGGTCGGTCTTTCAGTGTAGTCGGGTGAAGATGCCGCGCTGGAGCGCGAGGCCCAAAAGCGGCCCGAAGCCGCTGGCAGGGTCGAGAGAAGAGGTATCAAGCGCCTCTTCAATGGTCGCGTTATTCACAAGCGCCGTCAGAAAGGCTGCGCCGTTGGGCGGCAACAGGTCGATCTCTGGATCAAAGGCCGGGCGGGAGATCAGCACATCTTGGGCGGCTGCTGGTGGTTTGGACCCTCCCCGGGCGAGGGACCAGATCCCGTGGATCGGGTAAGCAGAGGCGATGACTTGAACGGCGGGAGCAAGCTCAACCCGCGAGGCCATTAGGTCTTCAGGGGCGATCTGCACAGCGTCGGCAGCAATCGGGGTCGTATCGGCGGCGTGGTAGGCATGCCGAAGTGCCAAATCGACGCGTGCGGCGTCCGGCAGGTAGGGCAGCCCCTTTGCCGGCTCGAAGGTCTCCAGAAAGGCGGGCATCTCTGCGCCGTAAAACATCATCAACGGGGACGAAGGCGGATGCTGGCGCAGGTAAACCCCTGCCATGGCGCGGAAAAACTGGTCTCCCACGAGGGAATAGATCGTCGGGAATGCCGTTACCAACGCCTCGGTCAGGCTAACGGCGACGTTGTTTCGATAGACGTCAAAGCGTTTCCCTGCGGTCTTGCCATGGCCGTCGCTCAGGCCCGCGGGCACATCAGCATCCGGCGCGAGAATCGCGCTGGTCAGGTCGCTTTGGGAGACACCCATGATCAGACGGCAGCGAGCGCGGCTGCCGCGCGTTCTGCCTCGGCGCGCAGGGTGGGCCAATCGGGAACATCAGTGTCCCACTCGATCAGCGTTGGGCGCGGGCCCGCTTTGGCGAGCGTATAGTCGTAGAGGGCCCAAACGGGATCGACGACTTCGCGGCCGTGGCTATCGATCAGCAGCGGTGCGCCGTGTTCATCTTCATCTTCGTCATGGCCGCCCAGATGGATTTCGCCCACCTTTTCGACGGGGAAAGCGTCGATATAGGCGCGGGCGTCCATGTTCAGGTTGGTGGCGGATACGAAGACGTTGTTAACGTCGAGCAGCAGGCCACAGCCCGAAGCAGTCGCGACTTGGAAGAGGAAATCCGTCTCACTCATCGTGCTCTCATCGAACCAGAGGTAGCTCGACGGGTTCTCAAGGAGCATGCGGCGCCCCACGTGGTTCTGCACCTCTTTGATGTGATCCGCCACGCGGGCGACGGTGGTAGCGGTATAGGGCAGGGGCAGAAGGTCATTGAGGAAGTGCGCGTCGTGGGTGGACCATGCCAGATGCTCGGAGAAGCTGGCCGGTTTCACGCGGTCGCACAGGGTCCGAAGGCGGGCGAGGTGGTCTTTGTCGAGCGCGCCTTCGCCGCCGATCGACAGGCCTACGCCATGGACAGAAATCGGGAAACGTTCGGCGAGATATCCCAGCTGTGCCAGGGGGCGTCCGCCGTCGCCCATGTAATTCTCGGCATGTACCTCAAGCCAGCTAACCGGCCCCGGTGCTTCAAGAATTTCGGAATAGTGCTGCGGCTTGTAGCCCACCCCCGGCGTGTTCGGCAGGTGCGAAAACGTGGTGTCGAGCATTGCGCGGCTCTCCCGTGATCGGAGGTGTTCCGCCGGCGGCTCCTGGGAACCGGCCGCCGGCGAAAACGTTAGGTCGGCTTATGCCGGCAGGTCGCGTGCCAGCTCTTCGAGGGAGCCTTCGCGTGCCGTGCCGTCTGCCATTGCAGGAAGCTCGATGTCGGCGCAGGTGCCAGCAGGGACGAGCGTCCATGCGTTGCCCTGATAGTCCACCGTGGACGTGCCGGCGCAAGTCGTGCCGGGGCCTGCGGCGCAGTCATTTTCGCCTGCGAGCGAAACGCCGTAGCACTTTTCCTGTGCTTGAGCAGCAGCAGGCGTGGAGAGGGAGGCGGCCATGGCGGCGGCAACGGCGCCAGCAATCGCGAGAGTCTTGGTGGTGTTCGACATGGATCAGTCTTCCTGTGTTTGTCTCATGGTGCACTATTGTGTGCTGAGGCTAAGATGGCCCCATTAGGACCTGACGCGCCAATCACACGCCCGTGGGCACACGATGCCGTGATGGCGATCACGGATAAACCGTGGATTGTTACGTCTTAGGGCTGTCCGATGCCGAGATTGTGCCAAGAAAACGTTTCTATTGAAACATTCCTGACCTCGCTTGTTCAGGCGAGGTCAGGTGCGAGCGCCTCTGCGGCCAGCTCTGCTACAACGTTCTCAAGGCTTAGACTGCGGCTTTGCTTCTCGCCAAGGCGACGCAGCGACACGGTGCGTTCCTCAACTTCGCGCATCCCAACGGCCAAGATGACCGGGACTTTGCCTACCGAGTGCTCGCGCACCTTGTAGTTGATCTTCTCGTTGCGCACGTCGGCCTCGGCGCGGACGCCTGCGGCTTTCAGCGCTTCGACCACCTCGTAGACGAAGTCGTCTGCGTCCGAGACGATCGCGGCCACCACCACCTGACGCGGGGCCAGCCAGAAGGGCAGTTTGCCCGCGTGCTCTTCGATCAGGATGCCGATGAAACGCTCGAACGAGCCAAGGCAGGCGCGGTGGAGCATCACAGGGGAGTGCTTTTCGCCATCAGAGCCAATGTAGCTCGCGCCCAGACGTTCGGGCATGTTGGTGTCAACTTGCAGCGTGCCGCATTGCCAGTTGCGGCCGATTGCGTCGGTCAGCGTAAACTCGAGCTTTGGGCCATAGAAGGCGCCTTCGCCGGGCAGCAGTTCGAAATCATAGCCCGCCGCTTTACAGGCCGCGCCGAGGGAGCTTTCGAGGATATCCCAAGTCTCGTCACTGCCGATCCGCTTTTCGGGCCGGGTGGAGAGTTTGATCGTCCAGTCGGTGAACCCCAAGTCAGCATAGACCTTCGCGAGGAAGGCTATGAACTTCTTGGTTTCGCTTTCGATCTGATCCATGCCGCAGAAGATGTGGCCATCATCCTGCGTGAAGCCCCGCACGCGCATGATCCCGTGGAGAGCGCCTGAGGGCTCATACCTGTGGCAAGAGCCGAACTCGGCGATGCGCAAGGGCAGGTCGCGGTAAGATTTCAGCCCCCAATTAAAGACTTGTACATGCCCTGGGCAGTTCATCGGCTTGAGCGCGTTGATCGATTTCGTCTGCGCGTGTTCCTCATCGACTTCCACAAGGAACATGTTCTCTTGATACTTATCCCAATGCCCAGATGCTTCCCACATGGAGCGATCGACGATCTCGGGGGTGTTGACCTCCTGATAGCCATCCTTGCCTTGCATGCGGCGCATATAGTCGAGGAGCGTGGTGTAAATGGCCCAGCCGTTGGGATGCCAGAAGACCTGACCTCTCGCTTCTTCCTGAATGTGGAAGAGGTTCATTTCGCGGCCGAGCTTACGGTGGTCGCGCTTTTCGGCCTCCTCGAGGAAGGTGAGGTGCTTTTTGAGCTCGTCGCGGTTCAGAAAGCCCACGCCGTAGATACGCTGGAGCTGCTCGCGGTTGCTATCGCCGCGCCAGTAGGCGCCAGCCACGGACATCAGCTTGAAGCCGTCCGCCGGGATCTGGCCGGTGTGCTGCAGGTGCGGGCCTCGGCAGAGGTCCTGCCAATCGCCGTGCCAATACATGCGCAGCGGCTCGTCGCCCGGGATCGCGTCGATGAGTTCAACTTTAAAGGGCTCGCCCGCGTCTTTGTAATGCTGCACAGCGCGGTCGCGGTCCCACACTTCCGTGCGCACCGGGTCGCGGAGATTGATGATCTCTTTCATCTTCTTCTCGATGGCGCCGAGGTCATCGGGGGAGAAGGGCTCTTCGCGGTCGAAATCGTAGTACCAGCCATTTTCGATAACCGGGCCGATGGTGACTTTGACGTCGGGCCAGATTTCCTGCACGGCGCGGGCCATGATGTGGGCCAGATCGTGGCGCACAAGCTCTTCTGCCTGCGGCCGGTCTTTCATGGTGTGGATGGCGATGGAGGCATCCGCCATGATCGGCCACTGCAGATCAAAATGGGAGCCGTCTACGGTCGCGCTGATGGCCTTTTTGCTAAGCGAGTTGGAGATGTCGCTGGCAACTTCGCCCGGCGTGATGCCTGCGTCGTAGCTGCGCTGATTGCCATCGGGAAGGGTAAGGGTAATCTGGGCCATGTCGGCTCCCTCGTCAGTTTGGCGCCCACGGAACGCCCGGTTGCGGGTTATGTGTGGGCTGCGTTTGGCGGAGGTGGGCCGTTATGTCAATGACTTGTGCGGTTGGCGCGAGAGTATGCCTCCGGCGGAAGTACGGGGCACGAAGAAGATGGGGACGGGGCGATGTTTAAGGTGCGGCATGCAGATTGGGATCAGCGGGTGCGCGAGAGTTTCGCGCAGCAGGTCATGGCCGAGAGTCTGGGGCTTCGGATGGCGGATTGTGAGGCCGGTCGCGTTGTTCTTGAGATGCCTTTTAATCCCAGCTTTGTGCAGCAACACGGTTTCCATCATGCCGGGGTGACGACAACGGGCATGGACAGCGCCTGTGGCTATGCGGCGATGTCGCTGATGGATGCAGACGCCGAGGTTTTGACTGTTGAGTTCAAGTCCTCGCTGCTAGCACCGGCGGCGGGCGAGCTCTTCCGGTATGAAGGGCGCGTGATCCGCGCGGGGCGCACGTTGCTTTTCACAGAGGGGCGGGCGGAGGCTGACGGCAAGCTCATTGCCACGATGTCGGCAACGATGATGGCCGTGCGCGGGCTTGCCTGAGTTCCGAGCTGGCGCGGGGAGAGAGTTGTAGGTTCGCAAGCGCCGCTAGCATTACGAGGGCAGCCGCGATGCCCAAAGCCGAATAGCCCACCGAGGCGATTGTGAGTGCACCGATCCCTGAACCTAGCGCAGAGCCCACGTAGATCGCCGAGGCATTGAGCGCGAGCGCCACCGGAGCCTGCGCGCCACATAATTCCACCAAGCGCAACTGTTGGGCGGCTCCGAAGCTCCACCCTAGTGTGGACCAGATCAGGGTCCAGGCGAAGACGAGCGCGACCGGCACTGGCAGGAGGGAATAAAAGGGCAGCGCCCCCAGCTGGATCACCGTTAGGATAAAGAGCGTGCGCCCCGAGCCAATGCGGTCCGCAAGTGCGCCTCCGAGGATATTGCCGATGACCGCGCCAATGCCAAAGATAAGGAGGGTCAGCGTGATCTCGTCGCGTCCAAAGTTCATGGTCTGGCTCAGGATCGGGGCGATGAATGTGTAAAGAACGAAGATCGCCGCCAGGAAGAGCGCCGTGAAACAGATGGCCAGCATGATCTTGCCATCTCGCAGGACGCGCGCGATGGCAGCCGGGCTCGAAGGTTGGAACGCGAGGCCTTTGGGGATGCGGAACCACACAAGCAGGAGCACCGGCAGAGCAAGAATGGCGACCGAGAGGAGAGCCGTCCGCCAGCTAAAGGTGTAAGCGATCCAGGATCCCGCTGGGATGCCCAAAGCCTGTGCCAAGGTGATGCCCAAGAACACGGCGGCGAGCGATTTTGCACTGCGCTCAGGCGGGGGCAAGTCCGGCCACGATTGCGGCGGTCACGGGGGTAACGACGCCCGCGCCGGCTGCAGCCAAGACGCGGCTACTTGCCAATATGCCAAAGCTCGGCGCCAGCGCGCCTACAAGCGCTGCGGTAGCAAAAATACTCAGGCCTGCCGCCAGTACCTTCCGCCTGCCAACCCGGCCTGTCAGGGCAACAAGGAGTGGGGAAAGCGGCGCATAAGCCAGCGCATAAATCGTCAGCAGCGTCCCGGCTGTGCCTAGCTGGACCGCGAGGCTTTCGGCCACAGGCTCGATAATGCCGATGACGATGAAGGCGCCCATGCCCATGACAAAGTTCGCTATGGCCAGGATGAGAAGAAGTTGTCGCGTTAATTGTCCCTGCATGTTCTTCAGAATCGCGCCTGTGCTGGTGTCGTCAAGGATGTGTGCCGCAGTATACGTTTGGGGATTATCTAAGTGCATAATTTGTATGAAAAATATTCAACTATCGAGGGCTGGATTGCGGGCGATGTTTCCGATAGGAAATCAGGGAATAGCGACAATTTGGGGAACTGCAGCGACATGGCCGCCTATAACAAGACGTTCGAGCTAACTGTTGAAGACCTGGAGCTTATCGAAACGGCTCTCTACCGGAAGAAGGCCGATCTTTCGCAAAAGCGTCTGGAGGCCGTGAGGGCCGAAGACGAAGCGGGTGATCTCGATGGTCAGATCCGCGAGATCGCGGGGCTGCTTGGGCGCCTGCACAATCAAAAGATTTTTTTCCGTCCCAAGAGTGGTGTCTACGTCGGGGGCTAACGCGCCACATTAATACACAAAGGGCGTCTTCGCGCTGCCCTTTATGTCGCGGCCGAATCCGGTAGGAAGTGGGGAAACCTGACCACTTGAAGGATCACGCACCGTGTCCAAGCCCACCAATCTCGAAACCGCCGCAGGTCGCCGTCTAGCATACCGCCAGACCGACGGGCGCGGCCCGGGCATTGTGTTCCTGGGCGGTTTCAAATCCGACATGGAGGGTACCAAAGCCACATGGCTCGCAGAATGGTGCCGGGCTGAAGGGCGCGCATTCTTGCGTTTCGACTATTCTGGCCACGGCGCATCGTCGGGCGCCTTCGAGGACGGCGCCATTGGGGATTGGGCAGCGGATGCCGAGGCCGCTATCTCGACCCTGACAAATGGTCCGCAGGTGCTGATCGGCTCTTCCATGGGCGGTTGGATTTCCTTGCTTCTGGCCAAGCGTATGCCTCAGCGCGTCGCCGCATTGGTAACAATTGCCGCAGCGCCCGACTTCACCGAGGACGGCTATTGGGCGAGCTTTTCCGATGATGAGAGGCGGACCGTGATGGAAAGCGGCAAGATAGCAGTGCCCTCGGACTACGGTGCCCCCTACATCATCACGCGCAGGCTCATTGAAGAGGGGCGGGAGAACTTCGTGCTGCGTGATTCCCTGCACCTGCCGTTCCCCGTTCGCTTTCTTCAGGGGACCGAGGATGCAGCCGTGCCCCTTGAGCGCGCAACAACACTCCTTAGCCATGCCACAGGCGATGACATGCGCCTCGTAGTGCTCAAAGGCGCGGATCACAGCTTTTCGAGCCCAGACGCGCTGCAGCTGATTGAAGACGCTTTGCGCAACGCGCTGGGTGCGATTGACGCAGACTGATCCACGGGGCGGCCCCGCCGCGCAGCGGCGCCCCCCTCAGGTTCAAGACAGCGCCAGCTGATGCAGAAGGGAGGCGGGCGGGCACCGCCGGCGAAATGACGCTATGTTTTCTTTTGCGCACGCAGATGAAACCGCTAGCGTCGCTCAAAATGCGCGGGAGGGAATATGGCGCTTTCAACAGGACAAAAAGTCGGCTGGGGCTTGGCCGACATGGGCATTGTCGTCTTCGTCATCGTCAAACAGCTCTTGGTGCTGGCATTTCTGACGTCCTATCTGGGCGTTGCTCCGGCGCTCGCAGGGGCGATCGCGACGGGTGTGCTTCTCTTCGATATGATCACGGATCCGGCTATTGGCTATCTCTCTGACAAAACAAACAGTCGTTTTGGGCGTCGCTATCCCTGGATGATCACCGGCGCAGTTGTGCTGGCGTTGGGCACCTATCTGATGTTCGCCGTACCAGCCGGACAAACGCCTACGTTCAACGCCTTGTGGTTCACGGGGTTCTTTGTCCTCGCCACAGTGGGCTTCACGATGGTTTCTATCCCTTATGGCGCCACAGCTGGCGAAATGACCCAGGATGCGAAAGAGCGCTCGGCGATGGTCGCCTGGCGCATGGGCTTTGCTTCCGTCGGCATATTGATTGGTGGCGCCGTACTACCCGCGCTCGCGGGCGGCTCGCTCGAAGGTCACGCAACGGCGGCACTCGTCGTCGCACCGGTCATCATCGGTGCCGTCTGGCTTTCCGTCTTTTTCACCCGAAAGGCACCGCGCATAGCAGCACCTTCGAGCGTCAGCCCGACACGCATGGTGGGTCTCGTCCTGAAAAACAAAGCCTTCGTGACGCTCGCGCTGCTCTACGGTGTGATGACTTTCTCGGTGGCGCTGATCACCGCAGGCCTCGCCTTCGCAGTCCGATATCTGATCGAAGACCAAGGCGGCACGCCGCTTTCGGGCCTTGCGGGCGCGCTTGGAGCGCTGTCGCTTTTGCTCGGGATGTTCGTGTTCGGGTCGATCCTTTCCCAGATCGTTTGGGTGATGCTGTCTAACCGGGTGGGCAAAACCTTCGCGCTCTGCGTGGGGCTTGTGGCCTATATAGGGCTCTTGCTGGCACTCTATCAGGCGCTGCCGTCCACGAATGTTACCACCGTCGCTGTCCTCTTTCTGATCGCGGGCTTCACCAATGGTTCCTACCAGCAGATCCCTTGGGCCATGTATCCTGACCTCATGGATGTAACCCGTAACGAGACGGGCGAGGCCATCGAGGGCGCGTTCTCGGCCATCTGGCTCTTTGGGCAAAAGCTGGCCAACGCGCTCGCGCCCGGTGCCATGGGCCTGATCCTGGCGCTTTGGGGCTGGCAATCCACGACCGAAGGCAGGGTCGAACAGGTGCCGCAAGCCGTTGACGCGCTGCACTATTCCATGACGCTTGTCCCCGCCGCGATCTTCGTCGTCTCAATCTTCGCTTTGCTCGTGATCTACCGTCCGATGGCCAGCCGGGTGATCGCGCGGCCGTGATTTTGCAAACGTATGCAAAAATTGCTTGAGGCAGGATGCCGTTAAGGTATCCTGTGGCCTGACTCAGATGATGGAGGACGGCATGGCAGAATATCTCAAGCGCGGTAAATCTGTGGAAGAGCGGGCCGAAGACGACGCAAAGGTGCGCGGTATTGTTGAAGGCATTCTCGGCGATATCGAGAAGCGTGGCGATGCAGCGGTCAAAGTTCTCAGCGCGAAATTCGACAAGTACGAGCCCAAGGCTTTTGCTCTGACCCCGTCAGAGATCGAAGCGGCCATGCAAAAGGTCACGACGCGCGAGATGGACGACATTCGCTTCGCTCAAGCGCAGATCCGTCGTTTCGCTGAGGCTCAGAAGGCCTCGATGACGGACGTGGAAGTCGAAACCATGCCGGGCGTGATCCTTGGCCATAAGAACATCCCCGTGAACTCCGTGGGCTGCTACGTGCCCGGCGGTAAGTTCCCCATGGTGGCCTCTGCGCATATGTCGGTGCTGACGGCGAAGGTGGCGGGTGTGAAGCGCGTCGTTGCATCTGCGCCTCCTGTGAACGGCGCGCCCCATCCGGCGATCGTTGCCGCAATGCACGAGGGCGGTGCTGACGAGATCCTCGTTCTTGGTGGTGTTCAGGCCGTAGGCGCGATGGCGCTCGGGACGGAAAGCGTCAAGCCTGTCGATATGCTTGTTGGACCGGGCAACGCCTTCGTGGCCGAAGCCAAACGCCAGCTCTTTGGGCGCGTGGGGATCGATCTCTTTGCTGGGCCGACCGAGACTTGCGTGATCGCGGATGAGAGCGTGGATGGCGAGATGTGTGCGACCGACCTCCTTGGGCAGGCCGAGCACGGCTACAACTCGCCTGCAGTGCTCATCACGAATTCCCGCAAGCTCGCCGAAGACACGATGTCGGAGATCGACCGCATCTTGGGCATTCTGCCCACCGCCGAGACGGCGCGGGTGAGCTGGGATGAGTATGGTGAGATCATCTTGTGCGACAGCTATGATGAGATGTTGGCTGTGTCCGAGGATATCGCCTCCGAGCATATTCAGGTGATGACGGACCGTGACGATTGGTTCCTGGAGAACATGACGTCCTATGGCGCGCTTTTCCTGGGGCCGCGCACCAATGTTGCCAACGGCGATAAGGTGATCGGCACGAACCACACGCTGCCGACGAAGAAGGCGGGGCGTTACACCGGCGGTCTCTGGGTCGGGAAGTTCATCAAGACGCATTCCTACCAGAAGGTCACCACCGATGAGGCGGCGACGCTTGTGGGCGAATACGGCTCGCGGCTTTGCATGCTGGAAGGCTTTGTGGGGCACGCCGAGCAGTGCAACGTTCGCGTTCGTCGCTATGGCGGGCTAAACGTGCCCTATGGCGAGGGCGCGCCTTACCGCGACGCGGCGGAGTGATGTCGAGAATGGCCGGGGGCCAGCCCCCAGACCCCCGAAGTACAGCGCACAGAGAAAGCGGGGCCGTGGCGGCCTTTGCGGCGGCGCTTTACGACTATCAGGGGCCGGTCGATGTTCTGGATGGGGCGATCTGCCGGATGCCGGAGCCATTCGGAACGCGTGATGCGGCGGGGCTTTGGGATGTCTATGCGGAGCTTGCGCGGGCCTGGCCTGATTTTGAGCGGCGCCGCTATATCTCCATTTCCGGTGTGGATGGGCAGGGCCTCAACTGGGTTGGGGAGGCGGGTTATTACACCGCTACCTTCACCTCCGATTGGATGGGGATTCCCGCCAGGAAGCGCACGGTGCACATGCGTTTTCACGAATTCTTCCGGATGGACGGCGACAAGATCGTGGAGACGCAGTTCGGCTGGGATATTCCCGAGGTGATGATGCAGGCGGGCGCTTGGCCCATGGTGCCCTCCTTGGGGCGCGAGTGGTGCGTGCCGGGGCCTGCAACAGCGGATGGCTTGTCACCGGGTGGAGACGGGGCGGCAGCCAAGCAGTTGGTGCTTGATATGCTCGGCGCGATGTCTCGGCACCCCTCGGAAGGAGGACCTGAGGTGATGGAAATGCCGCGCTACTGGCACCCCAAGATGCATTGGTACGGGCCTGCTGGCATTGGCACCGCGCGCGGCATTGAGGGGTTCCGACGGCACCACCAGATTCCGTTTCTGGCCGCGATGCCGAACCGCGGGAAGTACCGCGAAGAGATGGTCTATCATTTCTTTGCCGAGGGCGACTATGTGGGGGTCACGGGCTGGCCCAATATGCGTCAGACCGTCTCGGACGCCGGGTGGCTAGGTCTCCCGGGTGTGGGGCGCGAGATCACGTTGAAGTCGCTCGATTTCTGGCGCGTGGAGAACGGGCTGATCCGGGAGAATTGGGTGCTCGTCGATCTCATTGACCTCTACCAGCAGCTGGGCGTTGATGTCTTTGCACGCATGGAGGAGCTGAAGTGATGGAAGCCCGAGTATCATTGGTGACGTTGGCGGTGGCCGATCTGGAGAAATCCGCGGCCTTTTACGAGGCGCTCGGTTGGACCCGTGAGAAGACGGAGGAAGATGGGATCGTCGTGTTCCAGCTTTTGGGGCAGGTGCTTGGGCTCTATCCAGCGGCATCAATGGAAAAGGACATGGGCCTGGCCGTGACGCCCGGCTTTTCGGGGATCACGCTGGGCTACAACGTGCGCGAGAAAGAAGAGGTCGCCGCGATCTGTAAGTTGGTCGAGCCTGCTGGCGGGCGCGTTGTGAAAGCGCCGCACGACATCTTCTGGGGCGGGCATTCCGCCTTTATCGAGGATCTGGATGGCTACATCTGGGAGCTCAGCCACAATCCGTTCTCGCCGCCGCGTGAGGATGGCAGCTTTCATTGGGGCGGATGAGGGCGCCGCGCTCATACGTTTCGCTGGAAGAGCTGGGGCGGCAGCGCTTGTCGCGCCATTTCGAGATGCGCAATTTCATGACCTCCGAGATTGCGAATTTCCACCAGCTGCAGAACTTTCCGCATGACCCTGATCTGGCCCTGGCTGCCGGGCGTAAGCTGGCCGAGCATTGCCTTGATCCTTTGGTGGAGACCTTCGGGCCCATCGACATCCGGTCTGGCTACCGTGCACCGGAGATGAACCATTTCGGCGCCAGGCAAGTGAAGCCGCAGAAATGTGCGCGGAATGAGGCCAACTACGCGCATCACATCTGGGACATGCGGGATGCCAAGGGGCGCATGGGGGCCTGCGTGACAGTGGGCATTACATGGTTTGCCGCGCAGTACCGTGCTGGGCGCGACTGGCGCGATCTTGCCTGGTGGCTCTTTGACTATCTGCCCTTTCAGGAGGTCTATTTCTTCCCGAAGAACGCGGCTTTCAACATCACGTGGCGCGAGGGGCATTTGGCCCACCGCATTCTGAGCTACGCGTCGCCCAAGGGCACTCTTTTCAAGCCCGGCATGACGCCAGACCCCGACCGGGCCAGCCGATATTCGGACTTTCCGACTTTTCGCGGCATTTCTTATCCGCCCATTCCTGAAGGTGACACATGATCCCCAAGACCCCGACATTTCGCCTCGATGGAAAACGCGCTTTTGTGCCCGGCGGTTCTCGCGGGATTGGGCTTGGGTGTGCGGCTGCGCTGGCGGAAGCGGGCGCGCATGTGGTGATTGCTGCGCGCTCGGCAGGTCAGGTGGAGGAAGCTGCAGCGGCGTTGCGCGCGGTAGGATATTCGGCCGAGGGCGTGGCGCTTGATGTCACCGATCGCGAGGCTGTTCGTCAGGTTTGCGCGGAACCCTTTGATATCTTGTGTAATTCGGCGGGGCTGGCGCGCCACGCGACAACGCTTGAGGTCTCCGAAGAGGATTTCGATGCCGTCACAGGGCTTAACTTCAAGGCGGCGTTCTTTCTTGCGCAGGAGGCGGCGAAATCGATGCCGCGCGATGGATCGATCATCCAGATCTCCTCGCAAATGGGGCATGTGGGCGGTGTGGATCGCAGCGTCTATGCCGCCACCAAACACGCCGTTGAGGGCATGACGAAGTCCATGGCCATCGACCTTGGGCCGAAAGGCATTCGGGTGAACACCATTGGCCCGACTTTCATCCGCACCCCGCTGACCGAGCAGACATTCTCCAACCCCGAGCGGGTCGCTTGGATCGAGGAGAAGATCAAACTGCGCCGGGTGGGCGAGGTGGAAGACATCATGGGCGCCGTCGTGTTTCTGGCCTCGCCAGCGTCGGCGCTGATTACGGGCACCTCAATCCTTGTCGATGGTGGTTGGACGGCGGGCTGAGATGTCGAAAATCACCTCATCAGACGTCGCCAAGCTTGCGGGCGTGTCCCAATCGGCGGTGAGCCGGGTGTTCTCCGGCGCGTCTGCGTCGAAAGCAACGCAAGAGAAGGTGCGCCGCGCCGCGACCGAGCTTGGGTATCGCCCGAACGTGCTGGCGCGCTCGCTCATAACCGGGCGGTCGCGGATCATTGGTCTGGTGGTAGCCTACCTCGAGAACCCGTTTTACCCCGATGTGCTGGAGCGGATGTCGAAGGCGTTGCAGGCCGAGGGCTATCATACGCTGATCTTCATGGCCTCATGGACCTCAGACGTTGACCGCGTCCTTGAAGAGCTGCTCGACTACCAAGTGGATGGTATCATCGCGGCCTCTGTCGCCCTGTCAGATGGCCTGATCGACCGATGCCGTGGGGCAGGGATCCCCATCGTGCTCTTTAACCGAGGGCAGGAGGAAGGCGGGCTCACGCAGGTAACCTGCGCCAACCGGGCCGCTGGGGCGGCCGTGGCGCAGCACTTGATGGCCACTGGGCACGAGAAGATCGCCCATGTGTCCGGCTGGGAAGGCTCTATGACCGGGCGGGATCGGGCCGCGGGCTTTGCTGAGGCGCTTGCCGCCGACGGGCGCGACCTGAAGGTTCTGCCGGGTGATTATGACCGCGAAAAAGCCGCTGCTGCAGCGTGCGAGCTTGTGGACGGCGGGGCAGACGCGATCTTTGTGGGCAATGATCACATGGCATTTGGTGTCATTGACGCTTTGCGCCACGAAAGAGGAATCGCGGTGGGCAAAGACGTGTCCGTTGTGGGGTTCGATGACGTGCCCATGGCGGCTTGGCCCAGCTATGATTTGACTACTTGGCAGCAGCCCTCAGGCCAGATGGTCGAGGCCGCTGTGGACCGAATGATGGCGTTGATCGAAGGCGATGCATCGCCTCAACGTGTTGAGATTGAAGGGCGGCTGATCCAGCGCGGATCGTCGCGAAAGGAGACCTAGATGCGCGGATTTTCCAACGAGTTCACGGACTTCCCCGACTACATCCTCAAGATCACCAAAGAGATCTGGGAAGACCGTGGCCTGGGCCGTTCGATGAAGGTGTATTACCACCCCGAGGTCGTCGTGCGTGTCCCTGCCGGTATCTCAACTGGTGAAGCGGGTATGACCCATAACGCCATGGAAACACTGGTAGAATTTCCCGATCGTCAGCTCTTTGGCGAAGACGTCATCTGGTCGGGCACGCCAGAGAACGGCATGCTGTCGTCACACCGTTTGTGGTCCACGGCGACCCATCGCGGCGGTCGCTTCGGCCCAGACAGCGGCATCGAATTGGAGTTTCGGGGCATTGCGGATTGTTATGCCAAGGACAACCAAATCAGCGATGAATGGCTTGTCCGTGACAACGGCTACATCGTTCGCCAGCTGGGACTGACGCCCGAACAATTCGTGAAGGCCGAGATCGAAGCCGGTCGCGCTCCGGGCTACTTCCTGCCGGAGAACGACATCGTGGGGCCGTACACGGGACGCGGCAATGACAACGAATGGGGCGCGCGCTACGCGGAGCTTCTTACGCGGATCATGTCGCGGGAATTCTCGGTCATCCCAGAGGCCTACGATCGTGCCTGCAAGCTTGAATATGCTGGCGGCGTCAGCACCGGGGGCTGGGAGGCCGCCGATGCGCATTGGCTTGGCCTCAGGTCGGCACTGCCCGAGGCTGAGTTCAAAGTTCACCACGTCATCGGGCGAGAAGACCCGATGATGCCACCGCGCGCTGCCGTGCGTTGGAGCCTTGATGGTCTCCATGAAGGGTGGGGCGCGTTTGGGCGGCCTTCGGGCAAGCGGGTCCACGTCATGGGCATCTGCCACGCAGAGTTCGGCCCCTGGGGCCTGCGGCGGGAATGGGCCTGTTACGATGAAATCTCGATCTGGGCTCAGATTCTAAGCTGATCGCTCCCTGTGATTCTCGCGTGCGGGACGCGGGCAGTGGCTCCGCTGCCTGCATGCTAATGGCGCATGTGCGTTATGGGCCAATCAAGTTCAGCCGCTAAGTGCTTGTGACTCCAGAGCGCTCGCGGCGTGGTTGCATGGACCCTGCGCGCACCACTCGAAATCCCCTCGGTTGAACGTTGACCCACGCCACAAGATGAGCATTATCCCGCCACATCTGCTGCATTTCGTTCGAGCGCCTACGAGGGGTGGTGTCTCCGAGCACCTTGGGGGGTATTATGTTCTACCGATGGACGGTCATTATGGCCGCGGTGGTTGTTGGCATGGTGGGAAGCATCGCACCTACCGTGACCCAGGCACAAAGCTGCGGAGGCAGCTACGTCGTGAAGCGGGGAGACTCGCTCTCTGTCATCGCCAACTTACTTTACCACGACGCACGAAAGTGGACCGCAATTTATCAATCCAACATTGGCCTGATTGGCGAAAACCCTGAGCGGATCGAGGCCGGGGTGACACTGAATTTGGCCTGCATCAATGGGCTGCCTGTTGGCCTTGATGGCGGGGTGGACTTCGAGAATGCAGTCGCAGTGTCAGCGCCCCTTACGGTGCCGCTCGGCAGCCCCGGGAACCGCGACCGCATCAATCTGCTGACGGGCGATGACTATGCGCCCTTTACCGATCGCCAGCTGCCCAACGGAGGCCTCTTCACCGAGCTTGTGGACGCAGCGATGTCCGGCGTAAGACCGGAAAAATCGTTTGGGATCAATTGGGTGAACGATTGGTCGTCTCATTTCGAGCCGCTCTTGTCGAATGCGTTCCTCGATATGTCCTTCCCTTGGATAAAGCCTGATTGCGGCACAGACCCCACGACGTACCGTTGCGCGAACCTCGTCTTCTCGGACCCGATGTTTGAGATGCTGGTGCTGCTCTTCACCAATGAAGCAAATCCGGTGCAGTTCACGACAGAAGATGACATCCTTGGGAAAACGATCTGTCGGCCCGAAGGCTATGCGACGTTCTTCTTCGACCACCGGGGCCGGAACTGGCTGCGGGACGGCAAAATCACCCTGGTGGCCCCGGAAGGGCCAGCGGAATGCTTTGAGATGCTGGCCGCTGGCACCGTCGATGGCGTTGTGATGAATGAATTCACCGGGCGTGAGAAAATCCGCGAACTTGGCCTGCAAGATCAGGTCAATGTGGCGCTAGGGCATCCTATCAATATCGATAGCCTGCACGTGGTCGCGCACAAGGATCACCCGGAAGCAGAGGCGCTCATCACACTGGTGAATGAGGGCCTCGCGGGTATCCGTGAGAGCGGTGAATACCAGCGGATCGTCGACGAGCACATGACGCGTATCTGGGCTGCATTCTGATGCAGACCGGTAGCCATCTGAGACGCGCGGCAGGTGCTGCATTGCTGATGATGGTGACAACGCCCGCTTTGGCCTGCACGACCGCTTCCCATGTTGTGGAGCCGGGCGAGACAGTCTTTGCCGTTGCGGAAAGCCACTACGGCGATGTCGAAGACTGGTCGCTGATTTTCTATTCGAACCCGGACAAGCTCGCTAACCCGCTTGAGATCCCCGCAGGCACCACCCTTGTGATCCCATGTCCCGCCGATGTGCAGGCATTCGTCGCAAATGCGACCCCGCTACAGACCGACACCGCAGAGCTGACGCTTGTGACGGGCTCGAACTATCCGCCCTTTACCGACCGTAGCTGGCCCGGGCAGGGATGATCACCGAGCTCATCAACGCGGCCATGGAAGAGACGCCTGATCCGGTGACGTTCTCGATCTTGTGGGAGGACGACTGGTCGACCCATCTCGGCGCGCTCGATCAAAAAGAGTTCGATATGGGCTTTCCGTGGCTCAACCCGGACTGCGGCACGTCTCCCGGTCAGGCCCGCTGTGCAGACTTCCATTTCTCGGACCCGATCCTGGAGCTTCTGCAGCTCCTGTTTGTGCGTGAAAGCGCTCAGATGGTCTTCGACGAAGAGAGCGATCTTCACGGTAAGACCCTGTGCCGGCCAGCGGGCTATTTCACCTTCGATCTGGAAAGCGATGAACGGCGCTTGCTGGCCGATGACAGGATCACCTGGGAGCAGCCCGAGACGCCTGCGGCCTGCTTTGATCTGTTGATGCAGGGGCGCGTCGATGCGGTGGCGCTCAATGAATTTACCGGTTGGACCACCATCAGTGACATGGGCCTGCAATCAGCGGTGACGCCCTTGCCGAAACCTCTGAGCGTGGAGGGCCTCCACGTCGTGATTTCAAAGCGGCACTGGCGTGGCACCACGCACCTTTACCGTATCAATGCCGGGCTCGCCAAACTGAAGGAAACAAGCCGGTATGACCAGATTGTCTCGCGTCACTTGGGGGTGTTTTGGGATCGCGTGAACTAGCGCATTTCTGACACTGTTTGCGAGGCTTGGCGCCGTCCCGATGCAGCCCGGGGCGGCGCCTTTTCGTTTCCGGTTGAGGGGCGCGCCGGGGCGAGTATTGTGGGCGCAAAGAGGGGACACCGAATGATAAAAACCACCCATGTTGGTAGCCTGCCGCGCACCCAAAAAGTCGTCGATTTCATCTTCGCGCGCGAGAAGGGCGAGGCCTATGAGCCCGAGCAATTTAACGCGGCCATGGCAGAAGCCTGCGCTGATACGGTACACCGGCAGGTTGAGGCGGGCGTCGATATCGTAAGTGACGGTGAAACCTCGAAAATCAGCTACGCCACCTATGTCAAAGACCGCTACACCGGCTTTGCGGGCGACAGCCCTCGCAACGCGCCAGCCGATCTGAAGAAATTCCCCGGCTTCCTGAAGCGCCTCGCCGACGATGGCGGTACGCCGACCTATGCGCGTCCGATGTGCGTGGGCGAAGTGAAGTCGAAGGGTCAGGGCGAACTCGAGGCAGACATCAAGCACCTCAAGGAAGGTATGGCCGCGCACGGAGCCGCGGAGGGCTTTATGAATGCGGCGTCGCCCGGCGTGATTTCGCTTTTCTTGCAGAATGACTTCTACCCGACGCGGGACGAATATCTGGCGGCGCTCGCGGATGCGATGCGCGAGGAGTATCGCACCATCGTGAACGCGGGCCTCTACCTGCAGCTAGATTGCCCGGACCTCGCCTTGTCGCGCCACATGCTCTTTGCTGATCTCAGCGATGAGGAGTTCCTCAAGATCGCGGGCAGCCATGTGGAGGCGCTCAACCACGCGCTCGAGGGCATCGATCCGTCGCGCGTGCGTGTGCACATCTGCTGGGGCAACTATGAGGGGCCCCATGTCTGCGACATCGACATGGCGACGGTGTTTTCCACATTTATGGGCGTGAATGCCTCGCAGCTCCTGTTCGAGACATCGAACCCGCGTCATGCGCACGAATGGACCGTCTTCCGGGACCGCGCCTCAGAGATCCCCGAGGACAAGGTGCTGGTGCCGGGCGTCGTCGACACAACGACGAACTTCGTGGAGCATCCCGAGCTCGTGGCCGAGCGCATCGGCAAGTTCACCAACATCGTGGGCGCTGATCGCGTAATCGCAGGCTCTGACTGTGGCTTTGGCACCTTCGCGGGCTTCGGCGCCGTGGATCCTGACATCGCCTATGCCAAGCTTGGATCGCTCGCGGAAGGAGCACGTCTCGCAGCAGGGCGGAAATGACGGAACCCATCGTCTTTCTTCCGGGTATGATGTGTGACGCGCGGCTCTTCGCGCCGCAACTCGACGCGCTCAGCCGGGAACGTGCGATCATGGTGGCGCCCACTTGCGTGGGCGACCGCATCGAGGAGATCGCGTCGAATGTGCTGACCTCGGCGCCTGCCAAGTTTGCCTTGGCGGGGCTGTCGATGGGCGGGATCGTGGCGATGGAGGTCTATCGCCGCGCACCTGAGCGGGTGACGCGCATCGCGCTGATGAGCACCAATCCTATGGCTGAACTGCCGGACCGTGCTGCCGCACGCGAGCCGCAGATCGTGAAGGTGAAGGCTGGGCGTCTTCCAGAGGTGATGGCCGACGAGATGAAGCCGCAATACCTCGCCCAAGGCCCATACCGGCAAGAGATCCTGAACCTGTGCATGGATATGGCGGAGGCTTTGGGACCTGACGTCTTCATCCGTCAGTCTCGCGCGTTGCAGCGGCGGCGCGATCAGCAGGCGACTCTCCGCAAGATCAAATGCCCCGCGCTCGTTCTTTGTGGCGAGCATGACCAACTTTGCCCGCCAGAGCGACACCAGTTCATGGCCGAGCTCATTCCCTATTCGATCTTCAAGGTGATCGGCGGGGCAGGGCATCTGCCCACGCTCGAGCAAGCCACGGTCGTCAACGACCTCATGCGCGAGTGGCTGAGGCAGCCGCTCGTCCTTCAGTAGCTAAACCTGAGTTGGTTCGCCAGCGCCGCCCTCGATCAGGGCGCCGGTCTTTGCCTCAGGCGGCGTTCTTGTTGGCGGCTTTCACCGGCTTTTTGCGCGCGTTCTGATCGATGAACTCCAGCACGAGTGGGCGGATGTTGTTGCGCCAGCTCTTGCCTGCGAAGATGCCGTAGTGGCCTGCGTCCGGCTCCAGATGCGCGGCCTTCTTCGCATCCGGCAAGCCTGTGAGCAGATCGAGCGCGGCAAGGCATTGCCCTGGGGCGGAGATATCGTCCTTCTCGCCTTCGACGATCTTCACGGCAACGTCTGTAATCTTCGATATGTCGACCTTGCGACCGGCCACCGTGAACTGGTTCAGCGCGATATCGCGGTTCTTAAAGACGCGTTCGACGGTGGATAGATAGAACTCCGCCGTCATGTCCATCACGGCGAGGTATTCGTCGTAGAAGGAATTGTGCTTGTCGTGGTCTGAAGCGTCGCCGTTGGCGGTGCGCATGATCTGGTCACGGAAGCTCTTGCCGTGGCTCTCGGCGTTCATCGACATGAATGAGGCCAGCTGCAGAAGGCCAGGGTAGACCAAGCGCCCCACGCCTTTGTACTTAAAGCCTACGCGCTGGATCATCGTTTCTTCGAGCTGGCCCATCGTTACACGGCGCCCAAAGTCGGTCACGTCGGTGGCCGCGGCATCTGGATCAATCGGGCCGCCCACAAGCGTGAGCGAGGCCGGCTGCGCCTTTGGATCGTCTTCCGCGAGATAGGCGGTAGCGGCCAACGTTAGCGGGGCAGGCTGGCAGATCGCGATCACATGGGTGTCGTGCCCTAGCGCCTTCATGAATTCCACGAGGTAGAGCGTGTAGTCTTCGACATCGAACTTGCCTTCGCTGACGGGGATGTCGCGGGCGTTGTGCCAATCGGTGATGTAGACTTCGCAATCCGGCAGCAGCGAAAAGACCGTCTTGCGCAGAAGCGTGGCGTAGTGCCCGGACATCGGCGCAACGAGCATAACCCTGCGCTTGCGGGGTTTGCGGCCCTGCACTTTGAAGTGGATCAGGTCGCCGAACGGCTTTGAGACCACAGGCTCAATAGAGATCAGGTGATCTTTGCCGTCTTCCATGGAGATGGAATCGAGGCCCCAGTCAGGTTTGACGACCATGCGCGCGAACGTGCGCTCCGTCACTTCGCCCCATGCGGCCATCCACTGAAACATCGGATTTGGAATAGCAGCCATCGCGGGGTAGGATCCCATCGCTTTGGCCGTGGCACCCAGCCACTCATTCGTGTTTCGCGCCGCCTCCATGAGGTCGTACGTCACCATATATCGCATTGTCTGGCCCCCCTTCGGCCTTCAACACTCCCAGGTCCCCCGCAGTCTTGGGGCTTGACTTGGACCTGCCTGCTCGTGCGGATAAAGAGGTCAGACCAATCGCCGCGCTCAAACCCCCTCGCCAGAAGGGCGTCGCGATCGTATATGCTGCGCGTGCAAACTATGGCTATAAAGTTGAGAAAGCAATGATGAACGACACTGACTTTACGCCATCTGAGAAACTGACCGCGAACCTTGAGCGCGTCGATCAGCTCACTAAACGTTTGATTTCAGCGATTTCTGAGAAGAAAGAACCGACGCCCGCCGCGCTGCAGGGGCCGAGCCAGGAGCTCTTCATGCGCGCGGCCACCGCATATGTGGCCGAGATGATGGCCAACCCCACGAAGATCCTCGAGCATCAGGTCGGATTCTGGACGAAGTCCGTGAAACACTACGTCGAAGCGCAGGCGGCGCTTTCGCAGGGTAAAATTCAGGCCCCGAAGGATGAGACCCCCTTTGACCGCCGCTTTCAAAACCCGCTCTGGGACACGCACCCGTATTTCAACTTTCTCAAGCAGCAATACATGCTCAACGCCGAAGCCGTGGGCCAAGCGATCCAGGACATCGAGCACCTTGAGCCGCGCGAGAAGAGGCGCGTGGAGTACTTTTCCCGCCAGATCATCGATATGTTCTCGCCCTCGAACTTCCTTGGCACGAACCCGGAAGCGTTAGAGCGTGCCGTGGCAACAGACGGCGAAAGCCTGGTGCGCGGGCTCGAAAACCTCGTGGCTGATATCGAAGCCAACCACGGCGACCTGCTTGTCACGCTGGCCGACAAGGATGCTTTTGTGGTGGGTGAAAACCTCGCAACTTCGCCCGGTCGCGTCGTCTTCCAGAACCGGATGTTCGAGCTGATCCAATATGACGCCGTCACCGAGAAGGTGGAGAAAACGCCGATCGTGATCTTCCCGCCCTGGATCAACAAGTTCTATATCCTCGATCTCAAGGCGCAGAACTCCCTCATCAAGTGGCTGGTAGAGCAAGGCCATACGGTCTTCATGGTGAGTTGGGTGAACCCGGACGCAAGCTATGCCGACGTGGGCATGCTCGATTACGTGGAAGAGGGGTATGAGACGGCCATTGAGCAGGTAAAGAAGGCTGCGAAGTCCAAGAAGGTCAACGCCGTGGGCTACTGTATCGCTGGTACGACCCTTGCGCTGACGCTCGCGCGCCGTGCCAAGCGCGGTCAGACCGACGATATCAATTGCGCTACCTTTTTTACAACGCTCACCGATTTCTCCGATCAGGGCGAAGTGGGTGTCTTTCTCAACAATGACTTCATCAACGGGATCGAGGCGGAGTGCCAGCGCACGGGCCTGCTTGAAAGCGTTTATATGGCGCGCACGTTCTCGTATTTGCGCTCCAACGATCTGATCTACGGCCCGGCGATCAAAAGCTACATGATGGGGGAGGCGCCGCCTGCCTTTGATTTGCTCTACTGGAACGGCGACAGCACCAACCTGCCGGGCAAGATGGCGGTCGAGTATCTGCGCGGTCTTTGCCAGGACGACCTCTTCGCCAATGGTGGCTTCAAGCTGGGCGACGACACGCTTTACCTGCAAGAGGTCGACGTTCCGCTTTTCGCCATCGCGTGCGAGACCGATCATATCGCCGCGTGGAAGAGCTCCTATTACGGCGTCCAGAAGATGAGCAGCGCCGATAAGACCTTCATCTTGTCTCAGTCGGGTCACATCGCAGGCATCGTGAACCCGCCCTCGAAGAAAAAGTACGGCCACTACGTAAACGCAGACCTTAAGCGCGCCGCGGACCCGTGGCTCGAGAAGGCCGCGTTCCAGGATGGCTCCTGGTGGCCGCGTTGGGATGCGTGGTTGAAAGAGAAGGGCGACGGCACCGTCGCTGCGCGCAAGCCGGGGGGGGCAAAGGGCACGTCGCTGCCGGCTGCACCGGGGAGCTACGTGATCGCTTCCTGAGGTCAGCTGCCCCTGCGGAAATTTTTTGCTGCGCTGCAGAAAAAAATCTTGCAATGCTGCGATGCGGCACGTATCTAGGATGCAGACGCAGAAACGCGGGATCGCCCGCACCGCAGAGCAAAGGAATTTAGCTATGGCTGCTCAGCAAGACTTCACCGCCATGTTCAAAGACATGATGGGTGCATTCCCGGTCGACATGACGGCCATGGAAGACGCATTCAAGACCTCCACGTCTCTCTCCGAGAAGATGTCCGCTGTCGCTCTCGAAGCGGCTGAGAAATCCACCGAGATTTCCGCCAAGTGGACGAAAGCAACGATCGGCAAAGCTTCCGACGTCACGAAAGCCAAAGGCGACGTGGCTGATTACGGCAAAGCAATGACTGATTTCGCTTCTTTCTCTGCAGAAGCCGCCGCCGAGCATATGGCGGCGTTCGCAGAAGTCGCGAAGAAAGTTCAGATGGAAACGGTCGAGCTGATGCTCTCCGCTGGCAAGGATTTCACGGAAGAGGCAACCGCCGCCGTAAAGAAGGCAACTGACGACGTGACGGCCGCTACGAAGAAGGCCTCCTCGAAGTAATGACCTCCTGAACACGCTGCCTTTCCTCCCATTGGTAGTGTGATACTAGGGCGGGCTCCGGGACATCCCGAGCTCGCCCTTTTTTCGTTTGGACTTCTTGCTGCGGCGCGGTAGCCTGCTGCAGCCGCGAAAGGCTAGGGCGTCCATCGGGGAGGATACGCGCGACATGACCAAGACTGATGCGCCACTATTGATCAAGCGCTACGCGAGCCGTCGTCTCTACAACACGGAAACGTCGGACTATGTGACCCTCGATGACATCGCGACGTTCATCCGTGAAGGCCGCGAAGTGCAGATCGTGGATCTCAAAAGCGGTGACGACCTGACACGCCAGTACCTGCTGCAGATTATCGCGGATCACGAGTCCAAGGGCGAAAACGTGCTGCCGGTGACGGTTCTGACAGACCTCGTGCGCAGCTACACCACGCAAGCGTCCTCGGTTGTGCCGCAGTTTCTGGCGGCGAGCTTCGAGATGCTGCGCGATGGGCAGTCCAAAGTGATGGACCAGATGGGAGCGATGAACCCTATGTCGGGCATGCCAGGCTTTGATGCCATGAAAGCCCAACAAGAGGCCTTCATGAAGGCAATGACGGGCGGTGTGTCCGGTTGGTCAGCGCCCACGCCCGAGAAGGAAGAAGAGGAAGACCTCGATTCCATCAAGAAGCAGCTTGCCGAGCTTCAAGAGAAGCTCGCCAAACTCTAAGCGCCTCAGATCCAGCTTTAAGCGACGTCGAGGAAGACCCCGGTCAACGCGGCGTCGAGTTTTTCAAACATCTCAGCCATATGCGCGTCCGTCATGATGAAGGGCGGGCAAAGTACGATTGCCTGACCAAGCGGGCGACAGATGAGCCCTTGGTCGGTGCAGGCATTGGCGATGCGTTCGCTGACGCTGAGATGGCCTTCGAACGGGGTTTTCGTCGCGCGGTCACGGACCGCCTCCAGCGCACCCATTAAGCCTTTGCCGCGAACCTCACCGATATTGTCATGGCGGGCCATGATCTCGGCCATGCCGGCTTCGAAGCTGGGTGTCAGCGCACGCGACTGTTCGAGCAAGCCCTCGTTCAGGATCACATCGATAGCTTTGAGCGCGATGGCCGAGCCCACGGGGTGACCGGAGGCTGTGAAGCCGTGGGGGAATTCCTCGATGGCCTCTGAGGCGGCCTGAAGGCGCGCGGTGAGTTCGGGCCCGAGGATGACAGCGCCCATGGGGAAGAAACCCGCCGTCAGGCATTTCGAGCTGATGATGGCGTCGGGCATGAAATCGTAAGTCTCGCAGCCCCAAACCTCGCCGGTGCGGCCAAAGCCGCAGATCACTTCGTCTGAGATGAGCGGGATGCCATGGGCCTTGAGGATGGGCTGGATGGCTTGGAAATAGCCCTCCGACGGCGGGATGACACCGCCCGCGCCCATGACGGGCTCTGCAAAGAAGCCAGCGATCGTGTCGGCGCCCTCGCGCGCGATCAGGTCTTCGAGCTCCTTGGCGAGGCGTTGCGTGAACTCTGCCTCCGTCTCGCCTTCCTGGCCCTCGCGCCAGTAGTGAGGGCAGGTGAGGTGGAGGAATTCGGGCAGAGGCAGGCCAAACACGCTGTTATAGGGTTTGCCTGTCATCGAGGCAGAGACCGCCGTCACGCCGTGATAGGCGTTCTTGCGGGTGATGATCTTGCGGCGCTCGGGCTTGCCCTCGGCGCCGCCAAGGAGCCAGAGCATTTTGACCATCGTGTCATTCGCCTCGGACCCAGAGTTCGTGTAGAATACCTTGCCGTCTGCGAAGGGCGAGACTTCGATGAGTTTCTCTGAGAGCGCGACCGTTTCTTCGGCCATGCGCCCGAAGAAAGCGTGGTAGCCGGGGAACTTGGCGTAGGCGTTCTGAGCGGCCTCGGTCAGGCCCGGGTGGTCGAAGCCAGCGACCATATTCCAAAGGCCGGAGTTGGCGTCGAGGTATTGGCGGCCGTGGACATCGTGGATGTAAGGGCCGGTGCCGCCGGTAAGCACGACAGCACCACGGTCGGCGATGGTGGGCAGGTCGGTGAAGCCGTAGAAGCTATGGCGATCGGCGCGGGCTTCCCAGCTGTTTGGGGAATGGTCTTTCATGGGTCAGGGTCCTGAATCTTATGAGGGGCCGGATGCCTCCGGCGGAAGTACAAGGCACGAAGAAGCGCGAGGTCAGCGCATCAGCGGGGGGGCCTTGAACCAGGACCAGACAGAGGTGTTGCGGAACGGATCGTTCATAAGCCGAGCTTATCACGCAAGCTGTACCACGTCATCGCCAGAGTGAGCAGCGGTGCGCGCGACAGGGCGCCGCCGGGGAAGGGCGGGGTCGGCAATTGAGCGAGGGTATCGAAGCGAGTGCGGTCTTGGGCAATGGCTTCGGCAAGGCAGCGGCCCGCGATGGCGGTGAGAGCCACGCCGTGACCGGAGAAGCCGCCCGCGGCCCAGAGGCCCGTTTTGAGTTCTGTGACGAGGGGGACGCGGCGCATCGTGATGCCAAGGGTGCCCCCCCAGACGTGAGAGAACTCAACCCCGCTGATTTGCGGGAAAAGGTGCAGCATGCGTTGCCTGAGCCGTGTCGTGATGTCTTTGGGAAAGCCAATGCCGTAGTTCTCGCGACCGCCGAAAAGCAGGCGGCCATCTTCAGATAGGCGGAAGTAGTTCACGACGAAACGGTCGTCGGCCACGGCGATGTCTTGGCTGAGGATAGCGCTGGCGTCTGGAAGCGGTTCGGTCGCGCCAATGAAGCTGTTGATCGGGCAAACTCGCGAGGCATATTGCGCGTTAAGCGCAGGCAGATACCCGTTGCCGCACAGGACGATATTGGGGGCGTCGACGTGGCCTTCGTTGGTTGTGAGGCGTCCCTGACGGGCGTCGTTGACGGGGGAGTTTTCAAAGATCGTGACGCCCGCTTTTTCGGCTTCCCGCGCGAGCGCGAGGCAATAGCGCAAGGGGTGGACGTGGCCTGCATCCCTATCGATAGCGCCCCCTTCGTAAACCGGAGATTGGACGATGCTTCGGAATGCATCACCCTCATAGAACTCCGTTTCGAAACCATAATTTCGCGCAAGATGCTCTGCGTTTTCCTTGATTTCGCTAAGCTCGCCGCCACGGCACGCCCCGTGGGCCACGCCGGGCATGAAGCGCGCGTCGGGTGCGTGTTCAGTGCAGAAGTCTCGCACCATGGCTTTGGCGTCCATCGACAGATCCCACAGCGCATGGGCGGCGGTGTCGCCGAGCTCACGCTCCAGCGTCGCCTGGTCGATGTTGTAGCCGCTGCCCACTTGCCCACCGTTGCGACCTGATGCGCCAAAGCCGGCGCGATGGGCCTCGACAACAACGACCGAGAGCCCCTTGCGCGCAAGTTCCAAGGCCGCAGTGAGCCCTGTGAAGCCTGCGCCCAGAATTGCTACATCGGCTGTCTGGGCTCCCTTCAGCGGGGGGCGTGCTGGCGGAGGGGTGGCGGTGTCCGCGTACCAGGAGGCGGGGAATTCGCCGGGTTTGTCGTTTCGAAAGAGCGGGTTCATGAGGTAAATTTGCCTCCCGGCAAGGCGGTTGGATCGACGATTGTGGTCACATGGGTGCCGTCGGTCGCGAGGCCCAGTTTCTGACAGACGGCCTCTGACGCGGCATTGCCCACCTGAACGCCCGTCATGAACGTGCAGTCTGGCAGTTTTTCACGGAGAGACAGGAACGCATGTGCCCCGAGCAGGAGCGCCAAGCGGTGCCCGCGCCATTCGGGTGCGGTGGCGAGCATGCCCCACCAAGCTTCGTTCGAGAGCGTTGCGTGTTCAGGGTGGGCGAAAGCGGCCCCGGCGGCGCAGCTCACCGCCTTTCCCGCGGCGGTGGTGGCGACAATGCAGGTGCCCGGGCGCAGGGTTCCACGCAGCATGGACATTTTGGGCAGCATCACCCCGCAGTTTGCTGCGAGATGAGAGAGAGCCTCCGTTAGGGAAGGCGGGCTGTCCGCGGTCACTTCGTGAAGGCTCAGGCCCTCGGGCAGCGGCGTGCCGGCCACGATGGCCTTTGCCGCAGCAACCGAATTTTCGCGGCCGAGCCAGCGATCATAGCGGGTCAGCGACAGGCTGCGCGCCCTCATTTCAGCTTCTACAGCTGGCATGTCCGGACGGTCCACACAGGCGGTCCTTTGCAAAGTCAAAAGCGCATCCAGCAAGGCGGGAGTTACGTCGGCGGGCGTTCCCAGCGCGACGCTGCGCCCGTAGTATGTGCAACGGGGGTCGTGCCGCAAAAGCTCGTAGACGGCGCGGCCTTTGCGCAGAACCGCCTTTTGAGCATCCGTGCCGAAATAGTCGCCGGCGTCAAACATTTGTCAGCAAATGCTCGCGCTCCCACGGCGAGATCACTTCGAGGAACTCCTCGTATTCTGTCCTCTTTACGATGGAATAGACACGCGCGAACTCGGGGCCGAGGATTTCGTGCAGCGCTTCTGCCTCGTCAAAGAGGTCGAGGGCGCGGTCCATATCGCGGGGGATGTCTCCGTCCCCTTCATAGGCGTCGCCCTTGTATTGGCGGCCGGGGCGTTCCTCCTCGATGAGGCCAAGGAGGCCTGCGGCGAGGGAGGCGGCGATCCCAAGGTAGGGGTTGCAGTCCATGCCGGCGAGGCGGTTTTCAACGCGGCGCGCCTCAGAGCTCGACACCGGGATGCGGATGCCTGTGGTGCGGTTGTCGCGCGCCCATTCCAGATTGATTGGGGCGGCGTGATCTTTCACGTAGCGACGGTAGCTGTTCACGTAAGGCGCCTGCAGGGCGATGACGGAGGGCAGGTGGTTCTGCAGCCCCGCGATGAAGTGGTAGAACGCATCCGTCTCGCCCCCCTGAGGGCCGGAGAAGATGTTCTGGCCTTCTTCGTCGAGGAAGGAGTGGTGGACGTGCATTGCCGACCCCGGCTCACCGGCGATGGGTTTTGCCATGAAGGTCGCGTAGCACTGATGCTTGAGCGCGGCCTCCCGGATCATGCGTTTGTAGAAGAAGACCTCGTCGGCGAGTTTGACCGGGTCGCCATGGCGCAAGTTGATCTCTACCTGACCGGCGCCGCCTTCTTGGGTGATGCCATCGATTTCGAGGCCCATGGCTTCGGCGAAGTCGTAGATGTCGTCGATGACGGGACCGTATTCGTCGACGGCTGACATCGAATATGCCTGACGCGCGGCGGCAGGTCGGCCTGAGCGGCCCATCATGGGCTCAATCGCGCGGGCCGGATCGAGGTTCGGGGCGACGAGGAAGAATTCCATCTCAGGGGCCACGACAGGCGTCAGGCCGCGAGCCGCATAGGCCTCACACACCCGCTTCAGGACGTTGCGGGGGGAAAAGGGGATTGGCTTGCCGTCACGATCCTCGGCGTCGTGGATGACCTGGATCGTCCAGTCCCCGGTCCAAGGCGCTGCCGTGGCCGTGGAGAAATCGGGCTTCAGGATCATATCAGGCTCGGTAAAGCCTTCCTCGCCCGCGGCTTCGCCCCAACCGCCAGTGATCGTTTGGAAGTAGATCGAGTTCGGCAGGTAGAACTGCGACTGCCGGTCGAATTTGAGCGCGGGCACGGCCTTGCCGCGCGCGATCCCGGGCAGGTCTGCGATGATGCATTCCACCTCGTCGAGCCGGTTATCCCGCAAGTAGTTCTGCGTGACTTCCGGACAATTCTTGAGCCAGTTACTCATACCGCCGCCTTCGCGCGCGCCGCTTTCAGGAAGTTTGCCATGAGGTCAGCCACTTGGGGCTCGTCGTGGGGCGCGTTTGCCATCTCTTCCGCCTTGGCGATGAGGGGGCGGGGGTAGCTTGGGTCCGGGCCACGCACGTCGAGATAGGTGCGAATGACGGGGTTTGGCAGCTCCGGATGGGGCTGCATCGTCATGATGTGGTCGCCGTAGACGAGCGCTGCGTTCTCGCAGAAATCGGAGCTCGCAATGCGCTTCGCGTCTGGCGGCAACGAGACAACCTGGTCCTGATGCCACGCGTTCAGCGCGACCGGCCCCATGTCTTCGAAATCGTATTCGTGGTGACCCACGGCCCAACCGCCGTCGAATTTCTCGACCTTGCCACCGAGCGCCTGCGCGATGATCTGGTGGCCAAAACAGATGCCGATCATTGGAAGCTCTTTGGCGTGAACTTCGCGGATGAAGTCCTCGAGCGGCGGAATGAAAGGGTGGTCCTCGTAGGCGCCGTGTTTAGAGCCTGTCAGAAGCCAACCGTCCGCCGCCGTCACGCTCTCGGGGAACTCCATGTCCACGACATTCCAGTTTGAGAATGTCAGGCCCTGGCCGTCGAGCAGTGTTGAAAACAGAGTGAAAAACCCACCGTGCTTCTCCGCCACCTGATCAGGGGCGTAGCCGGTTTGTAGAATGCCGATATGCATGGGTCACCTTGAGAGTTGCGCCGCGAAGATGATCCTCCGCGCGCGCCGGGTCAAACGGTTTCGAGCAGCGCTTGAACGAGTTCGCTATCCGACATCTGCGCGCACTTGGCTGCGTCTTGGCGTTTGGTGCGGGCCAAGTTGTCGAGAAGGAGGGGGTCAAAGATGCGCGCCAGCAGCGGATCTGAAAGCGCCTCAGTGGCTTCTGCGAGGGATGAGGCCATGACCTGCGCCGAGGCACCGTAGGCGTTGCCTTCAGTGGCGGCAGGCGGCTCAAGCGCGTCTTCGATACCGATGAGCGCCGCGCCGAGGACGGCGGCAAAGAGCAAATAGGGGTTCACGTCCCCGCCGGCCACGCGATGCTCCAGCCGCCGCGCTTTGCCGGGGCCGGACGGCACGCGCAGTGCCACGGTGCGGTTGTCATAGCCCCAGCTCGCCGTGGTGGGTGCATGGGCGTTTTGGACAAAGCGGGCATAGCTCGAGACATGGGGCGCAAAGAATGCCGAGCACAGGGGCATCGCCCGCAAGGCACCGGCGATCGCGTGGCGCAGCGCCGGGGTGCCTTTGTCGGTGCCGTCATCGAAGATGTTGTTGCCCTCCGCATCGAGGACGGAGGCATGCATATGCAGCCCGTTGCCGGCGTCCTCCGCGAAGGGTTTCGCCAGAAACGTGGCAGTCATCCCGAAGTTCCGCGCCATGCCCTTGATGAGTTCCTTCATCAGCAGTGCATCGTCGGCGGCTTTCATGGCAGGGGCGGGATCGAGCGTGATCTCGAACTGGCCGAGGCCGGATTCCGAGGTGATCGTAGAGGCCTCGATGCCCATTGCGGCGGCACCTTCTTCGACAGCGTTGAAGAAAGCCTCAAAACCGTCGAGCTGGCGCAGGCCAAGAACCTGAGGGTTCACAAGGCGGCGCCCGGTTGTTGGGTTCACCGGTGCGGCCAGAGCGCCAGCAAGCTCAACGAGGTAGAACTCCAGCTCTACCGCGCAGACAGGGTTCCAGCTTTTCGCCCCGAAGGCGCCAAGCACACGAGCCAACGCGTGGCGGGGATCGCCTGCGAAAGGCGCCCCGTCTTCGTGGACCATCTGGCTCAACTGCATCAGCGGAGATTGCTCGAGCCAGGGCAGAGGCATCGGATCCCGCTCGCTGGGCAAAAGCGTGCCGTCAGCGTCGCCCGTTGCGAATACGAGAGGGCTGTCATCGATATCGAAGCCAAAGACATCCACGTTGAGCGCTGAGAACGGCATCCGGATGGGTTTGCCGAGCTTTTCGGTGGGTAAGCGTTTGCCCCGCAAAAGCCCGTTCAGATCAACGGCGGCGATGCGGGCGGAGGTCATCTCATCAACACCGGGCGGAAGCGCACCCGGGTCCTTGTGGCTTGCGGCAGATGGCGGTTCAGCCGCTTGTTGATTAGGCCCATAAGGAAGATCAGGACCAGCGTTACGAGCACGAAGTAGAACGCTAGGATCGGGTAGGGCACGAAGGGATTGAACGTCTTATCCGCGAAGTACTGGGCGTAATAGAGCGCGTCCCCCTGCTGGCGCTGGGCCGGGAAGCCCGACAGAAACACGAGCGTCGTCGCGTGGAAGAGGAAGATCGCCTCGTTCGTGTAAGCGGGCCACGCAAGGCGCATTTGAGTGGGCCAGATCACCCGTTTGAAGCGCGTCCATCCGGCCATGCCGTAGGCGTCTGCGGCCTCGACTTCTCCTTTGGGCACAGACTTCAGGGCGCCGTAGAAGATCTCCCCCGAATAGGCGGCGGTGTTCAGGAAAAGCACCACGAGCGCCCCGGACCAAGCCGATGTCAGCCAGGGGAGGATGCCCGCGTTCTTCAGCTCCAGAAAGATGAAGTAGGCGAGGAAGAACTGGATGAAGAGGGGGGACCCCCGAAAGACCAGAATGAACCAATCTGCTGGCTTGGCGATCCAAGCGCGCGGGCTGGCCTTGCCCACCGCCAGCACGTTGGCGAGAAGGAAGCCCGCGATCAAAGCCAGCAGCCCGAAGTAGATATTCCAGATGAGGCCCGAGCCGATCAGCGTGAAATGCTGGCAGAGCGTGAAATCCCCACGCGGCAACAGGCGCTCGCCGTAGCCCAGCGACCGGAAGGCATAGGCCTGGATAGTCTCCCAACAGCTCATGTCGCGCCCAACGTGGCTTGGCCGCGGCTCAGCCGTACGGTGATGCGCGCGAGGACCTTCTCGGACACACGCGTGAAGGCGAGGTAGAAGACCAGCAGGAAGAGGAAGTAGTAAAGGCGCCAGTCGCCGTGCGGGTAGTCGGAGAAGCGCGGCAGCACCGTCGCGCCAAGCTCCCGTGCCCAATAGACGATATCCTCAACGCCCAAGAGGAAGAGGAGCGGCGTGGCCTTAATCAGAACCATCCAAAGGTTCGACAGGCCCGGCAGCGCATAGACCCACATTTGCGGAACGGTGATGCGCCAAAAGGCTTGGCGCGGTGTCATGCCATAGGCCTCAGCGGCCTCCACCTGGCCCAGCGGGACGGCATTCATGGCGCCGTAAAGGACATTCGCGGCAAAGGCGCCGAAGACGATCGCGAAAGTCAGGACAGCGAGGAAGAAGCCGTAGACCTCGTGTACCCATTGCGGGGCGGTCGAAAGCGGCATTTTGGCCTCAGCACAAACGATGAAGTCATTGCCTTGGCGGATCGCATCGGTCCAGTCGGGGCAGAAGGCCTGATGCCTGAGCCACTCGAACCCTTGATCGAGGGCGATCACGAAGAAGAGGAAGAAGGCGATATCAGGCACGCCCCGGACGACCGAGATGTAGCCTTTCCCGAACCAGCGCAGCGGCGCCACGGGCGACCGCGCGGCCATCGCACCGCCAAAGCCAAAGGCCAGCGCGGTGGGTGCGGTAATCGCGAGAAGAACGAGGACGGTCACGAAAGACCAATAGAACAGCTGGTGCTTGCCCGTGGTGAAGAAACAGGCAAACCAGCGCATCGTATCGAGCGCGGCGGGATCTGAGCAGAACTCGAACATGCGGGAAGGGCGGGGCCGCTTCGGGCCCCGCCGCAAACCTTAGAACGTGGAAGCCACTTCCCACTTGGTGATCAGCGCGTTGAGCGAGCCGTCATCCTTCATGGATTGGATTGCCGCGTTGAACGTCTCGCGCAGGTCACCGTCGCTTTCGCGGATGCCCATGCCAACGCCACCGCCGATGGACTCGGTCTGCTCGAGGATCACGAGATCAGCATCTGCTTCGGCGATCGGGCCAAGGTAGCTGCCGTCGGCCAGAACTGCGTCAGCTTCGCCGTTCTTCACAGCAGCCACGGTGTCTTCGGGCGTTGCGAATTCGAGAACGGTGATACCCTTCTCGGCGAGGAAGGCAGCCTGGATCGTGTTGACCTGAGCGGCTACAACGGCGCCCATGATGTCGACGTCAGCAGATAGCGCCATGTAGTTGGAGGGATCGGGCGGCGTGTAGTTCGTGGTGAAGTCGATAACTTCGTCACGTTCGTCGGTAATCGACATGCCCGCGATGATCGCGTCGTAGTTGCCAGACACGAGGTTCGGGATGATGCTGTCCCAATCGTTGGTGACCCACTCGCAGGTCAATTCGGCACGTGCGCAAAGCTCATCGCCCAGTTCACGCTCAAAGCCTGCAACTTCGCCGTTGTCGTCGAGAAAGTTCCAAGGTGCATAAGCGCCTTCGGTGCCCAGACGCACGACGGAGTGGCCATCTGCAAATGCCATGCCGGCAACGAGTGCCAGCGCGGTGGTGGTTGTCAAAAGCTTCATCAGTTTTCTCCCGTTGATGCTGCTTGTGTTAGGCGGAAACGGCAGACAGAAACTGCTGCAACCGCTCGGAGTTCGGGGCCCCGAAGAGGGTAGCAGGATCGCCTTCCTCTTCAATGAGACCCTGGTGAAGAAAGACCACGTGGTTCGACACATCGCGTGCCATGGCCATGTCGTGGGTGACGATGATCATCGTACGGCCTTCATCGGCCAGGCCACGGATCACCTTGATGACTTCCTGCTCGAGCTCGGGGTCGAGGGCAGAGGTCGGTTCATCGAAAAGAAGCGCCTTGGGTTCCATCGCGAGGCCGCGCGCGATAGCCGCGCGTTGCTGCTGACCGCCCGAAAGCTCGGCCGGGTAGCGTTCACATTTGTCGCCGATGCCCACCTTGTCGAGAAGCGCGCGCGCGGTATCTTCGGCTTCGCGCTTGTCGCGGCCGAGCACCTGCACGGGGGCCTCCATAACGTTCTGGAGGATCGTGAGATGGGACCACAGGTTGAACTGCTGGAACACCATCGACAGATTGGTGCGCATCTTGAGGACCTGCTTTTTGTCCGATGGACGACGGCCCAAACCGGTGCCTGCCCATTTGACGGCTTCTCCTTCGAAGAGGATGTCGCCTTGCTGGCTGTCTTCCAGAAGGTTGCAGCAGCGCAGCAAAGTGGATTTTCCGGACCCGGACGAGCCGATCAGGCTGATCACGTCACCGCGCGCAGCGCTGATGTCGACGCCCTTGAGAACTTCAAGTGCGCCGTAAGCCTTATGCAGGTTTTTGATTTCAATGACCGGTGCAGCTGTGGTCACGTGTGTCCCCGATGTTTGGCAGAATAGGCCACGAAATCAGGGTCGCCGCAAATGGATTCGACGAATTGACCCAGCGTCAAGGGGTCGGGGGCTGCGGAACGGCGTGATAATCAGCGACGTCGAGCACGTAGACTCCGGTGAGCCCCAGTGCATTGCGATGCGTTTCTTCGAGGGCCTCGAAGGCCAACGGCAATGCTGCCCGCAATGGCGCGACCCATTCTTCACGCGCCGTGACGAACGGCGTCCCTGGGGTAGGGGGCGTCTTTCCACCCACGCTCAATCCCTCGGGCACCCCCACGATTCTAAGCGTATGGCGATCGATGAGTGCGACGTCTGCCTGACCCTGCGCGACGGCTTCGAGAGATAGCGCATGGGCCCCCGTTTCCAGCGTTGGCACAAAGCCAAAGCCTTGTGCGGCGCCGAAACCAGATTGGGAATTGGGCTCATTGTAGGCCAATCGCGCGCCCTCGGTGGGCGCCTCGCCTGTGCGATGAACAAGGGCGGAGCTGTAGTAGCCAGCTGGGCAGCCTTCGATGCCGAAGTCGGGCGATGCCACGTAGTGCACGCGCGCATGGAGCGGTCGCACCATGATCAGCCCGCAGGTATGGCCCAACAAAAGCTCCGGATCGGTCCAGAGCGCCATCAGATCATCGCCGCGCGTCAGCGCCTCGGGCGCTTCAAAAGGCAAAGCGGCACGGATCGCCTGCCACAGCGCATCATTGGCCGCCTGCAGCTGCGGCTGGTCGTACATCGGAAGTGTTGCGATCATCCGGAGGCTTCAGCCGCCCGTCGTGCGATGTTGCTGTCGCGATCGTTGACGCCCAAAAGGTTCGCCACGAGCCGCAAGAGCGCGTTCTCTTCGTCGTCGCGCACGCCGTCGGCCAGCACGATCGACCAGAGCGCCTCGATGACACCCATCCGCTCTTCATAGGGGACCGCGTCTTTGATGGCGCGGGTGAAGCGCACCGTATCAGGGGCCTCGGAGTCGAGTGTTTCGGCGTCTTTGACCAAGGCGTCCGCAGCGGCGCCGGTCAGGCCGTAGCGCTGCGTTGCGATAGAAAGGATCCGTGACCGCTCTTCCGCATCGTAGTAGCCGTCAGATTTCGCCACGCGCACCAGAAGGGCCGTCAGTGCCAGTCGCGCGTCACCGTCATCAAGGGGATTCGGCTCGGGTTGGGTTAGTTGAGAAAGAAGCTTTGCAAACATATCCGCCACATATGCACGATGGGGCCAAAGGGCAAACCGGCTTTACCCGTCGTATCCTTCAACGATCACGAGATCGCTCTCTGCCACCGGGCCGCGGATCTTTTTGGCCGCCTGATAGGCCTCGGAGACGTAGCACGCGCGCGCCGCTTCGATCGTTGGGAATTCGATCACCACGGTGCGGGGTCGCGCTTCGCCTTCAGCCACCTCTTGTTCACCGCCTCGGACGAGGAACCGTCCGCCATACGCAGCGAGAGGCGCGGCGTTGGCAGCGCGGTAGCTTTCATAGGCCTCCGGATCGTGAACGGTTCCGTGGGCGATCCAATATCCTTTGGGCATTAGGTGCCCTCCTTGTTTGGCATGCCGGGCAGCACGTTTGCGGCAAGCGTCGTTGCGCGGTTTGCGCCGATACCGAGGACGGTCGCCACGCGGTCCACGACGACCTCTTCGCGTTTGTCGCGCAGACCGTCGGCCAAAAGCACCTCCCAAAGCGCGATGAACATCTGTTCGCGGTCGGTCTCAGGCACTTCGGCCATGAGGATCTCGGAGAGCTCGCGCGTCGACGGCATCGCCTCTTCGAGCTTCTCGCAGGAGGCGCGGAACTTCGCGGCCTCAAGCGCCGACAGATTGTTCCGCTCGGCGAGGATGTAGTCGATCCGCTCAAGCTCTTGATAAAGCAGGGCATGATCGGCCTTGGCCACGCGCACCATCAGCGCGCCAAAGGCGTGCTCGGCGTCGGCCTCGGGCAAAGGTGTCTCGTAGACCTCGGGCTTAAAGAGTTCGAAGAGACGCTCAAACATGATCAGACCAGTCTGCTTGTGTCCTTCGCGGCGCGCACGAAGTCCTTAAAGAGGGGGTGCGGTTCGAAGGGTTTGGATTTGAGTTCCGGGTGGAACTGGACGCCGATGAACCAAGGGTGATCTTTCACCTCGACGATCTCCGGCAGGCGCCCGTCTGGGGACATGCCCGAGAAGGTCAGCCCGCAGGCCTCCAGCTTGTCGCGGTACTGGATGTCGACCTCGTAGCGGTGGCGGTGGCGCTCCTCGATGGAGGTTGTGCCGTAGACATCGGCGACTTTGGAGCCTTCAGCGAGCACTGCGTCATAGGCGCCAAGGCGCATCGTGCCGCCTTTGTCGTCGGTAGCCTTGCGGGTGACCTTGTGGTTGCCCTGCACCCATTCCTTAAGGTGGTAGACGACAGGCGTGAAGCGCTTTCGGCCTGCTTCGTGGTCGAACTCCTCAGAACCCGCATCGCCCAGATCGGCGAGGTTGCGTGCTGCTTCGATGACGGCCATCTGCATGCCGAGGCAAATGCCAAGATAAGGCACCTTCCGCTCCCGCGCGAATTGCGCGGCTTTGATTTTGCCTTCGGTACCGCGCTCACCAAATCCGCCGGGCACAAGGATCGCGTGGAAACCTTCGAGATGCGGCGCCGGGTCTTCACGCTCAAAGAGCTCCGCATCCACCCATTCCACGTTCACCTTCACGCGGTTCGCCATGCCGCCATGTGTCAACGCCTCGGCGATGGACTTATAGGCGTCCTCAAGCTCGGTGTATTTGCCCACGATGGCGACTTTCACTTCGCCCTGCGGGTTGTAGATGCGGTCGGCCACGTCTTCCCAACGGCTGAGATCCGGGCGCGGGGCGGGAGCGATCTGGAAGGCGTCGAGCACGGCCTGATCGAGGCCCTCACGGTGATAGGCCAACGGGGCCTCGTAAATCGACTTGAGGTCTTGGGCAGCGATCACGCTGTCGGCGCGCACGTTACAGAACAGTGCGAGTTTCTCGCGTTCCTTCACGGGAATCGGTCCCTCAGAGCGGCAGACGAGGATGTCGGGCGCGAGGCCGATGGACCGCAGCTCCTTCACGGAGTGCTGCGTGGGCTTTGTCTTCAGCTCCCCCGAAGCCTTGATGTAGGGCAGAAGCGTCAGGTGCATGAAAAGGCACTGACCGCGCGGCTTGTCCTGGCTGAACTGGCGGATTGCCTCGAAGAAGGGCAGGCCTTCGATGTCACCCACCGTGCCGCCGATCTCGCAAAGCATGAAGTCGACCTCATCCTCACCGATGGAGATGAAGTCTTTGATTTCGTTGGTGACGTGCGGGATCACCTGGATCGTTTTGCCCAAGTAGTCGCCGCGCCGCTCTTTCTCGAGCACGTTGGAATAGATGCGCCCGGAGGAGACGCTGTCGGTGCCGCGCGCATGCACGCCGGTGAAACGCTCATAGTGGCCGAGGTCGAGGTCCGTCTCCGCGCCATCGTCTGTCACGAACACTTCTCCATGTTCGAAGGGGGACATCGTGCCGGGGTCGACGTTCAAATAGGGGTCCAGCTTCCGCAGCCGAACCGAATACCCACGCGCTTGCAACAACGCGCCCAACGCAGCTGACGCCAGCCCTTTGCCCAGGGATGAAACAACGCCGCCAGTGATGAAAATGAAACGTGCCAAGAGGCTCCCCCGTCGTGTCTGTCGTGCACGAGATACGCAGCACCACGGGATTTAAGCGTATACGGATTCGCCGCTCGCTGTCCATGGCTGGATGCTAGATAAAGCGCGCCGAAGTGGCTTCGGCGCTACCTGTAGTGGTTTGTCATGGTTATTCTGCGATCGGCAGAAGCGGCTCTTCGCTGTCGAGCGACGGTGGAAGAAGATCTTCGCCCGCGGGCACGGTCGATTCTGTTGGAGGTGGCAACAGGTTGCCTCCGTCACCATCAAGAACCGAGCTGTTGCCGCCCTGTTGCGCAGAAATAAGCGTGAGTGCGAGGGCACATACCATGAAAGCCACACCCAAAATCCACGTCAGCCGCGTCAAAGCGTTACCTTGGCCGCGCGCTTGAACGCCGCCGCCTCCGCCACCGATGCCAAGGCCGCCACCTTCCGAGCGCTGAAGAAGCACCACAGCAATAAGGGCGATCGCGAGGATCAACAGGATAACGAGGATCGGGTTTTGATACTGCATCGATTAGGCCTATTCCGACAACGGGCTGTACGTAAAGCCTCGCTGCCGCCCCCGCAACCCCGCTTTACGCCTCTTGGTGACTGCCGTGTCACGCGACGCTACGGCGTGGCATGTCTTACTGTCCCCAACTTACTGGTTTCCCCCCGGGCCGTGCCCCGCTATGAGGCGGGCGTTTGAATGCCAAGCCGAGGATCTGACATGGCCAACGTAGTCGTTGTGGGCACCCAGTGGGGGGATGAGGGCAAGGGCAAGATCGTCGACTGGCTCTCTGAGCGGGCCGATGTGATCGCGCGCTTCCAAGGCGGCCATAATGCTGGCCACACGTTGGTCATCGGGGAAGAGGTCTACAAGCTCCACGCGCTGCCTTCGGGTGTGGTGCGGGGCGGCAAGCTCTCGGTGATCGGTAACGGGGTCGTCCTCGATCCCTGGCACCTGGTGAAGGAAATCGAGACCGTGCGCGCCCAAGGCGTGGATATCAGCCCTGCGACGCTGATGATCGCGGAGAACACGCCGCTGATCCTGCCTATCCATGGTGAGCTTGATCGCGCCCGTGAAAACCAGAATTCGGTCGCCAAGATCGGCACAACGGGCCGTGGCATTGGCCCGGCCTACGAAGACAAGGTGGGCCGTCGCTGTGTGCGCGTGGCAGACCTCGCCGATGACGCGACACTTGACGCGCGCGTGGACCGCGCGTTGGTGCATCACGATGCGCTGCGCCGTGGTCTGGGACTTGAGCCCGTCGACCGCGACGCGCTGATCGCCAAGTTGCGGGAAGTTGCACCGCTGATCCTGCCTTATGCCGCCCCGGTGTGGCGTGTGCTCAATGAAAAGCGCAAAGCGGGCAAGCGGATCCTCTTTGAGGGGGCTCAGGGCGCGCTGCTCGATATCGACTTCGGAACGTACCCCTTTGTGACGTCGTCCAACGTGATTGCAGGGCAGGCCGCCACCGGCGTGGGCATCGGTCCGAACGGCATTGACTATGTCTTGGGCATCACCAAAGCCTACACGACCCGCGTGGGCGAGGGCCCGTTCCCCACCGAGCTCGACGATGACGATGGCCAGCGCCTGGGCGAGCGTGGCCACGAGTTCGGCACCACCACAGGTCGCAAGCGCCGCTGTGGTTGGTTCGATGCCTGCCTCGTGCGCCAAACCTGCGCCACCTCGGGCGTCTCTGGCATCGCACTGACAAAGCTCGATGTTCTCGACGGCTTTGAAGAGCTTAAAATCTGCACGGGCTACATGCTTGACGGAGAGGAGATCGACTACCTGCCAACGGCCGCCGACGCCCAAGCGCGCGCGGTACCCGTCTATGAGATGATCGAAGGGTGGTCGGAAAGTACGGCAGGGGCGCGCAGCTGGGCTGACTTGCCTGGCGCCGCGATCAAATACGTCCGCCGCATCGAAGAGTTGATCCAGTGCCCCGTGGCCCTAGTCTCCACCTCGCCTGAGCGTGATGACACGATCCTCGTCACGGACCCATTTGCGGATTGATCCATGGCACTGAGCCACAAAGCTAAGAAGCGCTGGGCGTTGCTGATCCTGATCTTTGCGCTGCCCGCATACATTGTTGCGGCCGTCACGATCATGAGCGGCTTCCGCGGCGTCTTTGGGATGCAGCCGCCGATTTTGCTCGAGCTCGCCGTGTATGTCGCGCTCGGCGTAGTCTGGGCATTTCCGCTGAAGAAGGTGTTTCTTGGGGTTGGCCAAGCCGACCCGGATGCGCCCGAAGACTGAGCTCGAGATCACGCTCTTTCAGAAAAGCCCGCGGCCTCGCCCGAGCTTTTTCGCGTTACATGCCACGGAGTAAGCAAAGGATCTCCGTACGGAGCTCAGCGATCACGCCCATTCTCCAGCTTGGCCATTCTTTCACCCCTTCCGGTAGGAAGCCGTTTTCGCTGCCGGTTCCCAGATGAAGCAGCCTTCAGCGCGTACAGACTTAGGAGACGCCTTACAGTCGTAGGACGAAGACTTAGGCCTTTATGCGAAATCTCCACATCAAGTCGCAAAAAGGGCGCCTTTCCTGTGTCTTGGCCAAGGACCGCAAGGGCCCTCGCGCTTGGTCAGTTAGCCTGCTTCGCGCATTTCGCGTGCTTCGGGCTGGAAGCGCGTGCTTTGCGTCACTTCGAACTGGCCACCGCGGATCTTGTTGATGCGGCCTTGGCGCAGCAGCGTGCCGAAAGCGCGCAGACCGTCTTCGCGGCTGAAAGAGCCCTCCGGCATGGCCTGTTGCACGATGCGCATCATCTGCGGCCGCGAGAAGACGGCGTTACCTTCGACATGGGTCACGAAGGCGGCTGCAGCCTCAAGGATGTCAGGCAGACCTTCGGCGCCAGCGCTTTCCGCGAAACCTGCGAAGGCGGAGTTGCCAGCATAGGTCTCTTCAGCGGCGATGCGGCGCGGACGCACGGGCGCGGCCGGTGCTCGCGTTGCGGCATCACCTTCTTCGGCATCCACGCGCTGGGACGCAACGAGCTTGAGCGGTGCTGCAGAGGGGCGCGACGTGCGCGGACCCGAACCCAGCTTTGCCGCACGGCGCGGGCGCACAACCTGTGCGAGGTCAGCGCGATACTCATTCTCACGCTTTTCGGCCGTGGAGCCTTCTTCTTCGCCCATGGAGCGCGCGGCTTGCTTGGCGGCCACCGCGGCTTTCAGGTGGCTGTAGGCGTCACGGCGGGTCTGGCTTTCGGGCTCGCCCATCTTGGCATCGGCCTCTTCCATGAGGCGGCTCATGGTTGATTCCTGATCGCCGAAAGACACAGCGGTCTCGTCGGACGATTCGTCTGCGTGATCGTCTTTAGATGCCTCGTCCGCGTGATCTTCCTCGGACGCTTCCGCGACAATCTCTTCAGCGTCGTCTTCGGCGCGTGCTTCCGCTTCTGCTTCGGCAACCTCGGCCTTGGCTTCTTCTTCCGCCGCGGCCAGCTCTGCCATCAGATCGGCTTCATCTTCGGCCGACAGGGAGCTTTCGGCGACAGGAGCACCTTCGGTGATCGCAGCGGCTTCAACCGCATCATCTTTGCGTAAGATCGACGCCATCTCGTCGGCTTGATCTTCGTCCTCGTCGCTCGCGTCGTCAGCCATCAGATCGGCATCATCTTCGATGTCACCCGAGGTAGCTTCGGTGAACTCGGGCGCATCCTCGTCAGAGGAATTGTCCTGTGCGATCCCCGCGCTTGCCATGGCGGCTTCGAATTCCTCGCGCTTCATTTTCAGAACGCGAGGGAGGTCGGCCTCACCCTCTGCTTCTTCCGCGTCATCTGCGGCTTCCACGGCATCATCTGCGGCTTTGACCAGGATCGAGGACGGTGCGGTCACATCTTCCGCGTGCTCGTCTTCGGTGTAGCCCTCATCCTTGGGGCCTTTGAAGGTCAGACGCGAGGCGCCGACCACGGCCTGGATCCGGCGCAGTTTTGCTGCGAGGCCGGTGGCGGCGGAGCCATCTTCTTCCTCTGCTGCGTCATCGGCAACGGCTTCGACAGGCTCATCTTCTTCGGCAACGAAGTCTTCCTCTTCAACGGCGTCCGCGACTGCGGCGTCGTCGTTTTGGAAGAAGGCGCCAACTGCTGCGCGCGTTGCTTCTTCGGATGCGGATTCGTCCTCGTCAGCCTCAACTTCGAAAGCGGGTTCCTCGGTCTCATCCTCATGGGCGATCTCTTCTTCCGCAGCCTCTTCGGCAACGGCTTCGTCTTCAGCCGCAACCTCGACGCTCTCTTGGGCGACTGCTTCTTCCGCGACGACTTCTTCGACGACGGGGGCTTCCACTTCGGCGTCAGCCTCGTCTGCCACAACCTCGTCGGCCTCAGCTTCCTCGAGAGGGGCCTCTTCTTCAGCGACCTCTTCGATCTCTGCCTCGGCTTCCTCAACAGGTGCGGGTGCTTCTTCGGCCACGACCTCGGTCACGTCTTCGGAGACAGCCTCTTCAGCGATCTCTTCTGCAACTTCGACCGGAGCGGCGACGGGCGCCGCTTCAACGGCGGGTGTCTCTTCAGTAACCGGAGCTTCTTCGGCAGCCGGCGCTTCCTCTACAACCGGCGCAGGAGCTGCTGCAGGGGCAGGGGCGGCTTCGGGGGCCACAGATGGTTTGAGCAAGACGGCGTTGCCTTCAGCGCGGGCGTGGACGCCACGGGCCAATTCACGTTCCGCGATGCGCGCCAGTACTTCGGCATCTGGTTGCGGAGGTTCCGCGCCGAAATAGCGGTCCTCTGCGGCGAGATCGCGGAAATATTCCGCAATCGCCTTCATCGTGTCGAAGCTGTCGTCAAACCCTTCAAGGGTGCACGAGAACGTCCCATAAGAGACGGTAAGGACCTTACTATTGCCAACCATAACGATTGCTCACTTCATTCATTTTGCCACTCGATTACCAAATTTTTACCATGGCAGAGGGAGCCGATTGGATCGGAACCGGGAAATTTGTCGTGTATTTTCGTGGCGCATTTGTGGTCTTTGCCCACAAATAGCAGGATTCGCCCATGTATCGCCCCATTCATTCGCCTGATCAGCCTGTTACCCTTGTCGGTGGCGGCGAAGCTAGCCCAGCACTCCTTAAAACCGCGTTAGCTCATGCGCCTCGTTTGGTGGCCGCCGATGGCGGGGCCGGCCATGCCCTTGAGGCGGGCGTGTTGCCCGAGGCTGTCGTGGGCGATTTTGACTCGCTCGGCGGGCTCGATCTGCCGGGGGCGATCAAACATCACATGCCTGACCAGAATCAGACTGACTTTCAAAAGTGCCTCTCTGTAGTCGATGCGCCCATGGTTCTGGGCGTGGGCTTTTTGGGCGGGCGGCTCGATCATCAGCTCGCGGCGATGACCACACTCTTGCAGGAGCCGCGCCCGGTGGTGTTGCTCAAGGCAGATGAAATCGCGTTCCTGAGCCCGCTCAAACTTACCCTCGATCTGCCTGAGGGTATGGCCATCGGTCTCTACCCGCTTTTGTCGGCCCGCCTTACGTCGCGCGGGCTGCGCTATCCGCTGAGCGATGCTGAAGTCGCGCCGGACGGGCTGATCTCTACGTCCAATCACGTGGAGGGTGGCCCTATTGAGATCAGCCTGGATCGCCGGGCGCTGCTGGTGACGCTGCCGCTTGAGGCGCTGGAGACGGTGCTCGACGCTCTCGCGCGATGATGTAGAGCCCCGCCGATATCGTCACGACAATGCCCACTGCCGCCAGACCATTGGGCAGATCGCGGAAGATCAAATAGCCGATCACAGTCGCGAAGGGGATTTCGAGGTACTGCATCGGTGCGAGGGTGGCTGACGGTGCGAGCCTGAGCGACCAGGTCATCAAGAGATGCGCCACCGATCCGATGATGGCCATGATGAGCAGCATCCAGGCCTCGTTGCCGCTCACGGAGGCAAATCTGAAATCGCTCCAGCCGAGGATCGTGCCAATGGCCAAAAGCGGGAGCAGCATTCCCGCGGCAACTGCGCCCGTGACGGCCTGAAGCGCGATAGGCTCCACCTCTTTGGCGATCTGGCGGGTCATGAGCATGAAGAATGCGAATGTGAAGGCCACGCCCACGGGCAGGAGGGCGAGCGCCCCCACAGCCGCAAAGCTGGGCTGGATCACCATGAGCGTGCCAACAAAGCCCACCGCGCAGGCGATGATACGGCGCGGGCCGATTTCCTCATTGAGGAAGAAGTGCCCGAGGAGGAGCATGATGAAGGGCATGACGAAAGCGATCGCGACAGCATCTGCCAGCGGCAGGTACCGCAGCGACGTGAACATCAGGCTGATGCCAACCATATAGAGCGCCGTGCGCAGCAGGATCGCGCTCCAGAACCGGCGGGGCGGGATCAGCGTCTCTCCCCGCATCCGTGCAATGGGACCGAGGAGGCCCATCTGAACCACCAAGCGCGCGAAGACGATCAGCGTAATCGGCAACGTCGCACCCAAGATTTTTCCCAGTGCGTCGCTAAGCGGGATCATGGCGCAAAACGCCAACATCAGCATGACGCCGAGGAAGGGGCTATCTTGAACGTCGGACATAGGGCGACGCTACACCTGCCTAGTCGCATTGGCCAGAGCGTCTGAGGCGCAGCGCCTGATTTCGGGGGGAGGGGCCGCGAGGCCCCTTAAGTCAGCAGTTCGGGACGTTGACGGCGAGCCCACCCAAGGAGGTTTCCTTGTACTTGGTGTGCATATCGGCGCCGGTCTGGCGCATCGTCTCGATGGTTGCGTCCAGAGGGACCACGTGGCTGCCATCGCCCCGAAGGGCGAGCGATGCGGCCGAGACAGCTTTGATGCAACCCAGGCCATTGCGTTCGATACAAGGCACCTGAACGAGCCCCTTGATGGGGTCGCAGGTCATGCCGAGGTGATGCTCCAGCGCGATCTCGGCTGCGTTCTCCACCTGCTCGGGCGTGCCACCCATGACCGCGCACAGGCCGGCTGCGGCCATGGCAGACGCGCTGCCCACTTCGGCCTGACAGCCACCTTCGGCGCCCGAGATCGTGGCGTTGTACTTGACGATGCCGCCGATGGCCGAAGCCGTCAGCAGGAATTCACCCACCTTGGAGGGCACCGCACCGGGCACATGGTCGAGCCAGTAGCGGATCGTGGCGGGCACCACGCCCGCAGCGCCATTGGTGGGCGCGGTGACGACTTGCCCGCCTGCGGCGTTCTCCTCGTTGACGGCCATGGCGTAGACGCTCATCCAATCGTTGATCGTGTGCGGCGCGGTCAGGTTCATACCGCGCTCGGCCAGCAGCGCTTCATGGATCGACTTCGCGCGGCGGCGGACATTAAGGCCGCCGGGCAAGGTGCCATCTTGAGCGAGCCCGCGGTCGATGCAGTTGTTCATCACGTCCCAGACGCGCTTGAGGCCGCTGTCGAGTGCAAGCGGTCCCATCCGTGCGAGCTCATTGGCGCGCTTGAGGCCTGCCACGCTCATGCCTGTCTCGGCGCACATGTCGATCATCTCTTGAGCGGTGGTAAAGGGATAGGGGACCGGGGCGCCCTCATCCTCGACCTCGCCTGCTTCAAGCTCGGCTGCGGTGACGATGAAGCCGCCGCCGATGGAATAGTAGGTCTCTTGAAAGATGACGTCGCCTTGGGCGTCAGTCGCCTCAAGCACCATGCCGTTGGCGTGGCCAGGCAGGGCAGGCCCGTAGTCGAACACAAGATCTGCGCTGGGATCAAAGCGCAGCTTTGGCAGGCCGTCGACCTCGATCACCTTTCGCACTTTGATATCGGCAAGTACCTCTTCGCCGCGCTGGGCGTCAAAGGTGGCAGGCTCGAACCCGGCAAGGCCGAGGATCGTCGCGCGGTCGGTAGCATGGCCCACGCCCGTGAAGGCAAGCGATCCGTGCAGCCGCGCTTTTAGTCCCGCAGGTTGGAACGGGCTCGCCCGCAAAGCCGCAAGGAAACGCGCAGCCGCAACCATCGGCCCCATCGTGTGAGAGGACGACGGGCCAATGCCCACTTTGAAGAGATCGAAGACCGATAAGAACATGGCGCTTAGATAGGACGATCGTGCCCATTGACCCAGCCTAAAAGCGACCGTTTTGAGCGTTTCCGGTGTCGCACAATATTTGAGCTGCTGAAGAGAGGTCACACCAGTTCATCATCACATAACCCTCCGGCGAGATTGCAGCGGAACGCTCTATCGGGACAGACCGCGATCGCATATAGAGCGTTGAAAGAACAACCGAGGGAATGGGGCCATGGCGGGCGAGCTTTCACCCATCGACAAAGCCAAGTTCGTGGCGGCGCGCCGCGCGGCAGATTACGTGGAAACCGGCATGCAGGTGGGGCTGGGCACCGGATCCACTGCGGCATGGCTTGTGCGCTGTCTGGGTGAGATGGTTCGCGATGACGGCCTGCGCATCAAAGGAGTGCCGACCTCTACCCGCACGGCCGCACTGGCCCGCGACGTAGGCATTGAGGTTGTGTCGCTAGATGAGGCGCGCTGGCTTGATCTGACGATTGACGGCGCGGACGAATTCGATGCCGATCTGAACCTGATCAAGGGCGGGGGCGGGGCTCTTTTGCAGGAAAAGATCGTAGCCACTGCTTCTGACCAGATGATCGTGATCGCGGATGTCACGAAGGGCGTGGACACGCTGGGTCACTTCCCGCTGCCGGTGGAAGTCATCCCGTTTGGCTGGCAGACGACAAAAGCCCTCATTGAAGAGATGCTGGCCGCAATGGATGTCTTGGGCCAGCAAACGACGCTGCGCATGAACGGCGATGCCCCCTTTGTCACCGACGAGGGCAACCACATCCTTGATCTTCACCTCAAGCGGATCGGTGCGGCGCGTCAGCTTTCGATGGCGCTCAACCAGATCCCGGGTGTCGTCGAGAACGGTCTCTTCATGGATGTCTGCGACGTGGTTGTGGTGGGCTACGGCGATGGCCGCGTGGAAGTGCGCGACATCAACGATGGCACCGTCCACGAGGACAAGATCAACTTCGTAGACACCGACAACCTCTTCTCTGACTTGATGGATTGAGCCGCCCACGGGCGCTCAAATGCGCGCGAGAACGGCCCGGTTCTGCGTTTCACCGCCGATTTCGCGCTCTGAGGGATTTCAGTCCGGGCGTTTGCGGCCTAAATAGGCGCTGGAACGACGGAAAGGACCGCCCATGGCTTATGACTATGATCTCTTTGTGATCGGGGGCGGCTCGGGTGGTGTGCGTGCGGCGCGTGTGGCTGCAGGTGGCGGCGCCAAAGTCGCGCTGGCTGAGGAAGACCGCTACGGCGGCACCTGCGTGATCCGCGGCTGCGTTCCCAAGAAGCTGATGGTTTTCGCCTCCACCTATTCTGCAGCTTTCGAGGAAGCGCGTGATTATGGGTGGGAGGTCTCCTCCGGCCCGTTCAACTGGCACGCCTTCAAGAGCAAGCTGGAAGACGAACTCGACCGGCTCGAGTCTGTCTATCAGCGCTTGCTGGACAATTCTGGAGTGGAGCGCTTTTCCCAGCGCGCCACCGTCAAAAGCGCGCACGAGATCGAACTGGCTGACGGCACGGTGAAATCCGCTGAGACGATCCTCGTGGCCACCGGTGGCCGCCCGGTCGTGCCCGAGATGCCGGGATCAGAACTCGGCATTACCTCCAACGAAATTTTCCACCTCGATGAGCTCCCCAAGCGGATGCTGATCATCGGGGGTGGCTATATCGCCTGCGAATTCGCGGGCATCATGACGGGCCTCGGCGTTGAAGTGTGCCAATGGTATCGCGGTGCGCAAATCCTGCGCGGCTTTGATGACGAGGCGCGCGGCGCCATCGCCGACGGCATGCGGGCGCGGGGCGTGGACCTGCACACCGGCACCAACATAATGGAAATGAAGCGCCTGGGGGACCATGATCCAGATATGGATAGCGCGCCGATCGGAGATCGCGCGCCGCAAGCGCTGCGTTACGACGGCCCGCGCGGCAAGGCTGGCCAGATTTGGGTGAAGTCGACGACGGGCGGTGAGATGGTCTTTGACCAAGTACTCTTTGCAACGGGCCGCATGCCCAACACCGAGGGGCTTGGCCTTGCCCGCGCAGGTGTTGAGGTTGGCCGCCGCGGCGAGGCTGTGGTTGATGCCTATTCGCGCTCGGCGGTACCCTCGATCTATGCGATCGGTGATGTCACGAACCGCGTACAGCTGACGCCCGTGGCCATTCGTGAAGGCATGGCCTTTGTTGATACTGTCTTCAACGACACGCCAACGGCCGTCGATCACGAGCTTATCCCTTCGGCCGTTTTCACGCAGCCTGAGTTCGGCACCGTGGGTCTCACCGAAGAGGAAGCCCGCGATCAGGAGCCGATCGAAGTCTACGCCACATCGTTCCGCGCCATGCGTCAGGCCTTCGCGGGCCACGACGAACGGGTGCTCATGAAACTTATCGTCAGCCAAGCAACACGGCGTGTTCTGGGGTGCCACATCGTCGCAGATGGCGCTGGAGAGATGATCCAGCTTGCCGGCATCGCAGTGAAGATGGGGGCAACGAAGGAAGACTTCGACCGCGTTTGCGCGGTGCATCCCACTATGTCTGAAGAGCTTGTGACGATGAAGACACCGGTAAGAACGGCGTAAAATCAGTTGAAATTCACCGAAAGGCCCACATTTGTGTGGCAATCCATTAAACGAGCAAGGAACAGCAATGGCTGGTAACAATGGCGGCCCCTGGGGGGGCGGCGGCGGCAACAACGGATCGGGCGGCGGCGGCAATCGCGGCAATCGTCCGGGCGGTGGAAACCGCGGCAACGGCGACGGGCCGCAAATCCCCGAAATTGATGAAATCATGAAGAAGGGTCAGGAGCAGCTTCGCGTCCTCATGGGCGGCCGTGGCGGTTCCAACAACGGCTCTGGCGGTGACGGTGGCGGCGGTGGTCCGGCGCTGACGAAAGGCACCCTGGGCCTTGGCGCCTTGGCGGTACTTTTGCTGTGGGCTTTCAATTCCTTCTATACGGTGCGTCCGGAAGAACAGTCGGTGGAGCTCTTCCTCGGTGACTTCTCGAGCATCGGACAGCCGGGTCTGAACTTCGCGCCCTGGCCAGTCATGACCTACGAAATCCTGCCCGTGACGCGGGAACAGACGGTCGAGATCGGCACCGGTACGCGCGGTGGTGATGCGGGCCTCATGCTCACAGGTGACGAGAACGTGGTCGACATTGATTTCCAGGTCGTCTGGAACATCTCCGACCCGTCGCAGTACCTCTTCAACTTGGCGGACCCGCCGCAGACCATCGACGCCGTGGCTGAATCGGCCATGCGTGAGATCATCGCGCAGTCGCAGCTGGCACCGATCTTGAACAGAGACCGTGCGGTCATCTCGCAGCGTCTGGAGGATCTCATCCAGTCGACCCTCGATAGCTACGAATCCGGCATCAACGTCATTCGTATCAACTTTGACCGCGCTGACCCGCCGCAAGACGTGATCGCGGCCTTCCGTGATGTTCAGGCAGCTGAACAAGAACGCGACCGGCTTCAGAACGAGGCTGACGCCTATGCCAACCGTGTTCTCGCGGAGGCACGTGGTGAAGCGGCACAGGTTCTCGAACAGGCCGAAGCGTACCGCGCCCAGGTGGTCAACGCCGCCGAAGGTGAGGCATCGCGCTTCTCTGCCGTTCTCGATCAGTACCTCCGACAGCCCGACATCACGCGCCAGCGTCTCTACCTTGAGACGATGGAGCAGGTGCTTGGCCGCGTGGACAAGATCATCCTCGATGAAAACGGGGGCGGGGGCCAAGGGGTTGTCCCTTACCTTCCTCTGAATGAACTGCGTCGCTCCGGCGGCACGACGGGAGGCAACTGATATGAACCGCTCTCTCTATGCTTTGATCGCTGTGGCGGTCGTGATTGGCCTCGGGCTGTCGTCGATCTTTATCGTCGACGAACGCCAGAAGGCTCTTGTTCTGATGTTTGGTCGTGTGGTCCAGGTGAAGGAAGAACCGGGTCTCGGGTTCAAAATACCAGTGTTTCAGGAAGTGGTGCGCTACGACGACCGCATCCTGTCGATCGACGTGGATCCGCTCGAAGTCACGCCGCTTGATGATCGTCGTCTCGTGGTAGACGCCTTCGCGCGTTACCGCATCACGGACGTCGAACGCTTCCGTCAGGCCGTTGGTCTGGGTGGCGAGCTCGCCGCAGCCAACCGCATCGATGGTATCCTGCGCGACCAGCTGCGTGCAGCGCTTGGTGGCGTGACCTCCAACGACATCCTTTCCACCGACCGTGCCGCGCTGATGGGCGAAATCCGGAATGGTGCAGCGGAAGAGGCTGTTGGCCTTGGCATCTCGGTCATCGACGTGCGTCTGAAGCGCACCGACCTTCCGCCGGAAAACCTCGAAGCCACCTTCGACCGGATGCGCGCTGAGCGTATTCGTGAGGCAACCGACGAACGCGCACGGGGCCGCGAGGCCGCGCAGCGGATCGAGGCTCAGGCCGATCGTACGGTGGTGGAGCTTGTCTCGGACGCCACGCGTCAGTCCGAGATCATCCGAGGTGAAGCCGATGGTGAACGTGAGCGCATCTTCGCGGATGCTTTCAGCCGCGATCCGGAGTTCTTCAACTTCTACCGCTCGATGACGTCGTACCAGCGCTCTTTGCAGGCCAACAACACGACGCTCGTCCTGTCGCCCGACTCGGAGTTCTTCAACTTCCTGAACGATCCTGCGGGATCGGCCGTGCCGAGCGCAGGTCAGTAAGTGAGCTGGATACTTCTGGCCTTCGGGCTGGTGCTAATTGTGGAGGGGCTGGTCTATGCGCTAGCCCCTTCGCTTATCGAGGACCTCCTTGCCGCGCTAAAAGCGCTGCCTTTGGAGAGCCGCCGTCTCATTGGATTTCTTGCTTTGACTGCAGGCGCAGCCCTGGTGCTGCTCGCTGCTTGGATCGGGATCTGAGGCCTAGGCCTGCTTGATCGCCGCCGAGGCCGCGACCTTCCCAGCTAGATCTTTCGAGATCAGCGAATTCAGCGCGAGGTGAAAGCGCATACGCTTTGATCCAACGGCTTTCAGTTCCGCCGTTTCCCAACTCAGCACTTTGCCCCCCGGTTGCGCGACGACGGTGCCAGATGGCGTTCCATCCGTCATGAACGCCACATCTCCCACAAACCAGAGGGCCTTGATCATGAAGCGCTGACCTTGCTTTTCGACTTCGGCTTGGCCGGCGGCGAGGTAGTGCAGCTGATCTGAGGTGTTGTTTTCAACCGTCAGTGTCGCAGGCTCGCTCATCACTTGGGTCCGCGCGAGACGCATGAGGCGGATGAATTCGCCTGCGGGAATGTCGCGCTAAACAGTGCGAAGATCACTGTGCTCCGCAGAGACGCGCCGCTCGCTATCCCGAAATGCCAAAGCCGTGAGGCCGATCAAATTGGCAAGAACTGTCAGCGCCGAAAAGACCAGTGCCGTCCACGGCGGCGTGTCAGCGACCATCGCGTAGTAAATGATGTAAAGCGTTGAGTTTACGAGAATAACGAGCCTCAGCAGCACCTGATTCAAGATCAGGTAGGTCGTCGTATTCAGAGCCAATGCCGCGAAGACGACTATCTCGGGATTGATGATCATAAACTCTGACCCACGGTCTCGAGGGCCCGAAATCAAGATCACTGTCTAGTCACAGCACGGTGAGGCAATCCTTATCTTATTTGCGTTGCATACTTGTCACCCTATCTTGAATGTACAGGACGAAGGGGCGCCCTGCGCCTCGCGAGGAACATCCCTAAGGAGTACTCCATGAATAGAGCAGCACGCGCGCTCACCATCGAGGCCCCGGCACAGCGCGGTTTCCGCGTGATGTGGCTGGCGGTCATGACATTGGCGCTTGTGATGGCACAGGCCATCGTCGCCAAGGCACAGACCGCACCACCCAGTTTTGCCGATCTCGCAGATCAGATCAGCCCGTCCGTGGTCAACATCACCACCGCCACCGTTGTGGCAGGGCGCACGGATCAGGGCCCGCAGGGTATCGTCCCCGAGGGTTCGCCCTTTGAAGACTTCTTCCGTGAATTCGAAGACCGCCGCGGCGGCAATGGGGACCGGCCGCGCCGCTCCTCCGCGCTGGGCTCGGGCTTCGTAATCTCCGAAGATGGCTACATCGTGACGAACAACCACGTCATCGAAGGCGCGGACGAGATCATGATCGAGTTCTTTGAGGGCTTTGAGCTTCAGGCAGAGCTTATCGGCACGGACCCCAACACCGACATCGCGCTTCTGAAAGTCGAAGCAGATGAGCCGCTGGCCTTCGTGCCTTTCGGCGACAGCGACACCGCCCGCGTGGGTGATTGGGTCATCGCGATGGGTAACCCGCTGGGCCAAGGCTTCTCGGTCTCTGCAGGCATCGTGTCCGCCCGCAACCGCGCGCTTTCGGGCACCTATGACGACTACATCCAGACAGACGCCGCCATTAACCGCGGCAACTCCGGGGGTCCGCTCTTTAACCTCGATGGTGAGGTGATCGGTGTGAACACCGCGATCCTGTCACCCAACGGTGGCTCCATCGGCATCGGCTTCTCCATGGCCTCGAACGTTGTGACCAATGTGGTCGACCAGCTCCAGGAGTTCGGGGAAACACGCCGTGGTTGGCTCGGTGTGCGCATCCAGGACGTGACGCCTGATCTTGCTGAGGCCATCGGTCTTGAGCAGGCGCGCGGCGCCGCCGTGACCGATGTTCCCGAGGGCCCTGCGAAGGAAGCCGGTATCGAGACGAACGACATCATCGTGCGTTTTGACGGGGTGGAGATCGAGGACACGCGCGAGCTCGTGCGCATCGTGGGTAACAGCCCCGTGGGCAAAGAAGTGCCCGTGGTGGTGCTGCGCGACGGTCGCACGGAAACGCTGACGGTAACGCTCGGCCGCCGTGAGACGGCCATCGCTGTCCCCGCCGCGGCACCTGCGCCCGAGGGCGAGGCGGAGCCCGAGACGATGGAGAAGCTTGGCCTGACGCTCTCGCTGCTCGACGACGAGACGCGTGAGGCGCTCGGCGTCGGTGAGATCGAAGGCATCGCCATCGTGGCCGTCGACGAGTCCACCGAGGCCTTCGAGAAGGGCCTACGTGCCGGTGACGTGATCACCGAGGCAGGCCAGCAGAAGGTAACGACGCTTTCCGGCTTCTCCGCCCAGGTTGACGCCGCCCTTGAGGCAGGCCGCAAGAGCGTCCTCCTCCTCGTGCGCCGCGGCGAAGACCCGCGCTTCGTGGCGCTGAGCCTCGAGTAGGCGGACCAGAAAAAATTAAGAAAGGGCCCCCGTCGCGGGGCCCTTTTTTGGTTCGAAAAAGACAAGGCCTGCTTGCATGAAATTCTCGGAAGACCTCTCTCGCCTTGAAATCCATCGGTCTAGGTCAAAGACCGCCCGTGCAATCTGTGGATCGATCGCCTTTGTCTTTGTTGGTATCTGGTTTGCATCGGGCGCTCTTGTTGAAGCGCGAGGGTATCTCACGGTTTATATCGGCTGGGTCGCTATAGCATTTGGCGCGACTTTGGCAGTGTTCTATGCGGCTCGCCTCTTCGCGGGCGATCCGGTGGTGGTTGTGCTGTCCCCGTCGGGATTTTCTGACAACCGCGCATTCTCCGGGGTGATCGCTTGGCAGAGTGTAGGAGCGCTGGGTCACCTGGGCCAAAATCCACCTGTGAATATACGCGTTCCGCTTTTGCCAGGCACAGACCCCAAGCCGCCAAGTAATTGGGCAGGGAGGGTTTGGTCTGGTATCACCGCGAACCGATCTTCGCGCGCCGTCACAATAATGACCGCCGAACTTGATATCTCCGCCGCCGAACTTGCCTATCTATTGAAGCGATATGCTCGGGAGTTTGGCGTGCACGAGGACCAAGTCTGATCACGCCCGCCGGCGCGGCACGTCCTCGGGGTCGAGGACGAGCTCGATAAGGACGGGGCCTTTTTTCGGTTGGAAACGGATGACAATCACTGTGCCAAAGACGCTGGAACTCTCTCGAAACCACCCTAATGCGTTGGGCCTCTTCATGGCTTCTCTAGGGGGGTGTGTCTTAAGTGCGCTCGTGATCAATGGGACTATTGAACTCGAGACAAGGCGATGGGGCACGGTGGAGCTTTTTTCGCTCTTTGCTTTGCCGTATTGGCTGCCCGCGGTTTTCGTTACCGCCCGGCGCTGCTTCTTCGGCCCGGATGTCCTGGTTCGTTTTTCCGATACCGGAATAACCATGAAGCGCGCACTGAAGGGGGAGCTTCCTTGGAGTGGGATTGAAAAGATCACGGTCGGCCGAAAGGGTATAATTCTACACCTTACCTCTCAGGCTTGGGCGGAGAAGCGTTACACTTGGGACGGGTTCCTTTGTGCTTGGCTTTACGCACGATGGGGCGGGAAGCAGACTGTTACATTCCCGACCCAAGATCTTAGAACGCTTCGCCTCTATCTTCCTAATGAGATCGCTCGCTTTCTTGCGGTTCACAATTCGCAAGCCGAGGTCATTTTTGAGAAGCCCGCCTAGGCCCGCATACGCGGAACGTCTTCAGGATCGAGGACGAGCTCGATAAGGACGGGGCCTTTGCGGGTAGGGAGGGCGGCGATGGCTTCCTCCAACTCATCCTCCGACGTCACGCGGTAGCCCGTTCCGCCGAGGGCTGTGCCGATGGCCGCAAAGCTCGGCCAATCGAAGGTGCTCAGCGCGGGGTCCATTTTGCGGTCGAGGAACTGGATGTGTTCTGCGCCGTAGGCTTGGTCATTGGCGATGATCACGATGAGATCGAGGCCCATGCGCACGGCGGTGTTGAACTCATTGATGCCGCCCATCATGAAGCCGCCGTCTCCGGAGAACATGACAACGGGGCGCCCCTCATGGGCGACGCCCGCGCCGATGGCCTCCTGCAGGCCGAGCCCGATGGAACCGAAGTTGACCGTGGCGATGAAATGGTCGGGGCCGGGGGCAGAGAGGCGGCACCAGACCTCCGTCATGAAGCGCCCGCCATCGGTGACGAGCACGCGATCCTTGGGCAGCGCTTCCTCCAACCGTTCGAGCGCGGGGACGTAGGGGATCGTGCCCGGGCGCGCTTTGGACGCCTGCACCGGGTGGACGCGCAGGGTGGCGCTGTCGATGTCGCGGGTGAAGCCCGAGGCGGGGATCTCCGCCTCGTTGAGCCACCACAGGATCGTCTCCGCCGTTTTGCCCGCATCCGCGATGAGGGCCGCGTCCGGGTGAAGGCCGCCGCCGATGGCCTCAGGCTCCTTATCGACCTGTACGATCCGCTTGCCGCGCATCAGCTTGCCTTTGTCAGTGGTGAAATCATGGAGCGAGGCGCCGAAGGCCACGATGCAATCGGCTTGGGCCATGAGGTCGTAGGCCGCAGGCGTCGAGAGCGTGCCGAAGATGTCCATGTTGTAGTCGTGGCCTTGGAAAAGGCCTTTGGCTTTGAGGGTCGTGGCCAGCGGGGCCTCAAGCCGGTCGGCCAGTGCTATCAACGCATCTCGCGCGCCAACGGCGCCGCCACCGGCGAGGATAAGGGGTCGGCGAGCGGAGGCGATCATGCCGATGGCCTCATCGAGGATGTCGCCCTCGGCCACGCCGCCGGGGTCGGTGAAGACGCTGAGCTTGTGGGGCTCGTGCACGACCTCCTGCCACATGAAGTCGGCGGGCATGTTGAGCACGATGGGGCGGCGTTCGACCTGCGCGCGGTAGAAGGCGCGGGCCACGTCTTTGGATGCTGTGGAAGGGCTGCGGAGTTGCTCGAACCCTGCGCCGGTGGATTTCACCACTTCGCGCTGGTCGGTGCTTTGCAAGTGGCGCGGGTTATCGATGGGCGTGTCGCCGGCCAAGAGAACGACCGGAAGGTGCCCGCGCGCCCCTTCGGTGAGAGCCGTGACGCAGTTCGTCAGCGCAGGGCCGTGGGTGACCGTCGCCACGCCGACGCGGCCGGAGGCGTGCGCATAGGCCATCGCCATCAGGACGGAGCCGCCCTCGTAAGCGGCCGGGATGAAGCGGCCCTTTTGTTCGCGCACAAAGCTGTCGACCATGAAGAGGTTCGCGTCGCCCATGAGCCCAAACATGACGTCTACGCCGTGGTCGCTGATCGCCTGCGCAATGGAGGCGTGAACGGTGAGGGTCGATGAATGGCTGCGGTGGGTATCGGGCACGGGGCACTCCTTTGCGTTATGCTAAGGATAGTGCGCGCCCCGTGCTGATGGTGCGCGTTCTCGGCTCTACATCATACTGAATTGCGTGAAATCTGCGTTCATCGCCTCAGGTGTGCAGATCTCGTGCGTCTTACCCTGCTGGTGCGACGGCAACGAGCCCCAGTTGGCGTGCAGCCGCGCTGGAGAGGATCGCCGAGTTGAGGCCCTGAGGCGCCTGATAGGCGCGGATCGCGGAGCGGGTGCGGGCGTCCATCACGCCTGTGACGGTGCCGCTGAAGAAGCCACGTACGGACAGGGCGCGCTGTACGGAGGCGATGAACTCTGACGTCATCTCGTCTTCGCAAGGTGTTTCGAACCAGACGTCTTGGCGTTCGCGCACGATGGCTTGGCGCGTCTCGCTTTTGTAGACGGGGGCGCTGCGGATCGTGCCGTCATCGCCGATCTCTGCTGGTTGGAGGAGGATGTCCTCGGTGACGGTTTCCACGACGGCGGGCGTTGTGATGCTGCCCCAGCACTGATCGGGCGTGGCGCCCGGTGGGCCGGACATGCGCAGGCGCAAAAGCTCGGGCTCGGCGCGGCTCACAGGCGAGATGGGGGCCTCGCAGGCCACAAGCGCCAGAAGCGCTGGAAGGGTGATGTATTTCACTGCTCTTTCAATCCGCTTGTTGCGGTTTTGCGCACATTAGCGAGGTGGGGGGCATGCGTCTACGGTTGGTCGCCGGCGCGCGCAATCTCGATATTTGGTTTGAGCAGGTCGTCGAGCATGTAGGAGATATCCTCGACATGCTGGGAGACGATGTTGGTGACAGCGCCTTCGCGTTGGAGCTGACCTGTCACGCGCAGCATGCGCCCGGCGATGACCGCGCGGCGGAATTGCTCGTAGATCTTGCGCCAGACGATGACGTTGCAGACGCCAGTTTCATCCTCAAGCGTGATGAAGATGACGCCTTTGGCTGTGCCGGGACGTTGCCGCACGAGGACGAGGCCCGCCACGGTGCAGCGCGCGCCGTTCGGGACAAGGTGCAGCATATCAGCAGGGACCGCCGCCGGGGGGCGGGGCCAGTCGTTGGCAGCGTAGGTTGTCATTTGGAACAAAATAAGAACATCTTGCGGGGGCGACAAGCAGTATCTCGCCATTTGGCGAGGACGGCGCTATGTATCAGCCATGGTAAAGATTACCTATATCGAGTTCGGCGGGACGACCCATGAGGTTGATGTCCCCGTCGGGCAATCGCTTATGGAAGGGGCCCGGGCGGGCAACGTTCCGGGCATCGCGGCTGATTGCGGGGGCGCCTGCGCCTGCGCGACCTGCCATGTGTATTTGGACGAGAGCTGGGTGGCGAAAGTGTCCGAGGCAGATGACCTGGAGGTCGACATGCTCGATTTCGCACCCGATGTCGTGCAGGGCCGCTCGCGCCTGAGCTGCCAGATCGAGGTGACCGCGGATATGGACGGCATGTCCGTGACCGTGCCGGAGAACCAGATTTGAGGGGGGCGCCGCGTCGGGCGTTTCGCATGTGGCGCGATCTGGCCCGCGGCGCGTTGATGGTCTCGAGCTTGGGGCTGGCGGCGCCGGCTGCCGCAGAGATCGCATCGGCGCGCTATACTGATCCGACCAGCAGGTACCCGCACGGTGTGTTGGGCGACCCCAGCGAATACACCACGCTTGAGGTGCGCGAGGCCTCCGGCAAGCTCCATCGGTTGCGCTGGGATGCGCCCATGGTGTTTGAGGACGTCGCACCACGCTTGGTCGATATGACGGGAGACGGGGCATCCGAAGTGTTGGTCGTCGAAAGCCACGAGCGTCTGGGTGCGCGGTTTCGGATTTATGAGATTCGCGACGGTGATCTGCGGCCTTTCGCTGAAAACCCGCATATCGGCACGCGGTTCCGCTGGCTGGCCATTGTGGGAGCGGGCGATCTGAACGGGGATGGCGTGATGGAAGTGGCCTATGTGGACAGGCCGCATCTGGCCAAGACCTTGCGGGTATGGCGCGTCACTTCGGCAGGCGACGTCGCCGAGATCGCCTCGCTACCGGGTGTCACCAACCACCGCATAGGCGAAGTCGACATAGCAGGCGGCGTCCGGGATTGCGGCGCTGGTCCGGAAATGATCGTTGCGGATGCGCGCTGGCAGCGGCTGCTCGCCATCCGTTTCGCAGGCTCAGGCCTCAGGACCGAAGACATTGGCAGCCACGGGGGGCGCGCTTCTTTCGCAGAGGCGATGGACTGCTAATCCACTGGCGCGCCTAGAGCGCGCGCCAGCCGATATCGCGGCGGCAGAAGCCTTCGGGCCAATCGATTGCATCCACGAGCGCATAGGCGCGGGTGTGCGCCTCACTCAAGCTCGCGCCACGTGCTGTGACGTTAAGGACCCGTCCGCCCGTTGCGATGATCGCGCCGTCCTTTGAGGCGGTGCCCGCGTGGAACACCATCTCCTTTGAGTTTTGCTCGACAGCCTCAAGCCCACAGATCACGGAGCCTTTCTCGTAGGCGCCGGGGTAGCCATTGGCGGCCATGACCACGGTGATCGCATGATCGTCGGCCCAGTTTACCTGTGCTTCGGCCAAGCGGCCTTCGGCTGCGGCGTGGAGCAGATCTAGCGCCTGACCACCGAGGCGCATCATCAGCACCTGACACTCCGGATCACCGAAGCGCACGTTGTATTCGACGAGCCGTGGCGCGCCGTCTTTGATCATGAGGCCGACGTAGAGCACCCCTTGATAGGGCGTACCGCGCTTGGCCATCTCGCGCAGGGTGGGGCGCACGATCTCATCCATCGTCCGCTGGGCTATGTCGTCGGTCAGCACCGGCGCGGGTGAATAGGCGCCCATGCCACCGGTGTTTGGCCCGGTATCGCCGTCGCCCACGCGTTTGTGGTCTTGCGCGGTGCCCACAGGCAGCGCGTCCTCACCGTCGCAGAGCACGAAGAAGGAGGCCTCTTCGCCCTCCATGAACTCCTCGATCACGACCTCGGCCCCGGCAGAGCCATGGGCGCCTCCGAACATGTCGTCAACGGCGGCGAGGGCCTCTTCCAGCGTCATCGCAACCGTCACGCCCTTACCTGCGGCGAGGCCGTCGGCCTTGATAACGATGGGCGCGCCTCGCTCTTCGACATAGGCGCGGGCAGCTGCGGCATCGGTGAAATGCGCGTAGGCAGCCGTGGGCGCCCCGGCGGCGTCGCAGATCGCTTTGGTGAAAGCTTTCGACGCCTCAAGCTCGGCAGCTGCAGCGGAGGGGCCAAAGCACAAGATCCCAGCAGCGCGCAGCGCGTCAGCGACGCCCGCGGCCAAAGGCGCTTCAGGCCCAATGATGACGAAATCGACGGTCTGTTCTTGGGCAAAGGCGGCGACGGCTTCGCCATCATTGATGTCGAGCTCTGCATTCCAGGCGATGGCTGCGGTGCCCGCATTGCCCGGCGCCACGATCAGACGCCCGCACTTCGGGTTCTGCTTCACCGCCCAAGCCAACGCATGTTCACGCCCGCCGCTTCCCAAGATCAGAATATTCATGCGCTTCCCTCTCTGCCGAGGGCGTCATAGGCTGCGCAGCAAAGCAGAACAAGGCGGCAGCATGGACCTCATCGATGATCCGACCCCGGGGATGAACACGCCGGAATACTCGGTCTCTGAGATTTCGGGCGCCATCAAGCGCACGATCGAGGGCGAATTCGGCAGTGTCCGCGTGAAGGGTGAGGTAGGGCGCGTGGTTCAGGCACGCTCCGGCCACCTCTATTTCGACCTGAAGGATGATCGCAATTCGCTGTCCTGCACGACGTGGAAAGGGCAGATCAGCGGCCTGGGTGTGATGCCTGAAGAAGGGCTCGAGGTGGTCGCCACCGGGAAGATGAGCACCTTCGGCCCGCAGTCGAAGTACAACATGAACGTGGTCGAGCTTGCCGTGGCGGGGCAGGGCGCGCTCATGGCGATGCTGGAGAAGCGCAAGAAGGCGCTCGAGGCGGAGGGGCTCTTTGAGGAGGGGCGTAAGAAGCCACTGCCTTATCTGCCCGAGGTGATCGGTGTTGTGACGTCGCCCACCGGCGCGGTGATCCGGGATATCCTGCACCGTCTGAGGGATCGTTTTCCGCGCAAAGTGCTGATCTGGCCGGTGGCCGTGCAAGGTGCCAATTGCGCGCCTGAGGTGACGCGGGGGATCGAGGGTTTCAACAAGCTGACGCCGGGCGGCGCGCTGCCGCGACCTGACCTGATCATCGTGGCCCGGGGTGGTGGCTCCATCGAGGACCTTTGGGGCTTCAATGAGGAGATCGTGGCCCGCGCGGCTGCAGCTTCGGACATCCCTCTGATTTCGGCGGTGGGGCACGAGACGGATACGACGTTGATTGATTTCGTCAGCGACACACGCGCGCCGACGCCGACCGCTGCGGCCGAAATGGCGGTGCCTGTGCGGCGCGATCTGCTTGCCTGGCTGGAAGAGCAGGGTGCGCGGCTCATGCGCGGGCAGGGGACTGTGCTTGATCGTCGTGCAGAGCGGCTGCGGGATCTGTCCCGGGCTTTGCCCCGGTTAGAAACGCTCCTCGCCACACCGCGCCAGAGGCTCGACAAGGCAGATGCCTTTCTTGGGCCCGCGCTTATCGCGGGCGTGCAGGGACGCCGCGTGACCTTGGCGAGCCTCTCGGTGTCACCTTCCGCCCTGCGTCGCCGCCTCAGAGATGAAGAGCGGCGCGTGGTTGAGAACGCTGCACGCCTTCTGCCAGCGCTGGGCCGCAAGGCTGCGGAAAAGCGCGAACGGCTTGAGGCGCGAGGGCGGCTGTCTCCGGCGCTGGTGTCCGGCCAACTCGCCAAGGCGCGGAGCGATTTTGATCGTCTTTCTGAGAAACTGGCAGAGGTAAGCGCCACGCGTCAGCGCGCTCTGACCGACCGCCTCGAAGCACTGGACCGGTTGCGGGAGACGCTGAGCTATAAAGCGACGCTAGATCGGGGATATACCGTGGTGCGCTCAGGCGGCGATGTGGTGACGCGCAAGGCGCAGGTGAGGGCTGGTGAGCCGCTCGAGATCGAGTTTGCTGATGGGCGCTTTTCGCCCGGCGCGGCAGCCGGCACGAAGTCCAAACGCTCCGGCGGTTCAAACCCGCCGACGAAGCAAGGCAGCCTCTTCGACGAATAAATCCTCAGACGCCGATTTGCGGCCCGGGGCAGAAAAGGGGCTCCGCGCTTTCCTCAATCTGGTAGAGCGGCGCGCTGTCTGGGCGGTTTTCGAACTGCGCACGCAGGCCCTGCGGCGTCAGATAAAAGCTCCAACACTGCGGATCGGAGCTGTCTTCATAGAGAAAACAGATGAGCTCGCCCGAGGGATACCATTCCCCTTCCTTGCATTCCTGATCGGTGAAGGCCCAGCGGACGCGGCGGTTGGGTAGGTATTCCTCGGCGCCGTACGGTGATTGGCCTGAGGTGGCGTAGCTGAGGGTCTTGCCGGTGGTGTAGGCCTCGAATTCGGAGGCGCTGAGCGGGGCGTCTTGAGCCAGGGCCTGTGAGGCCCCGACAACGCAAAGAAAAGCAATCAAACGCATGAGGCGTAACCTGCCCGATCGGGCACGCTCGAACCAGCCCTTAGGGGCCCATGCGGCGGTCAATGCCCCGTGAACGGCTGAAAATTTCCTGTCGGCGCCGGGTGTTTCCGCACTCTTTCTTTGCGGGGCTGCGGTTTCCGCGCGCAGGTGTCGTTTTTTGGTGTCCCGCCTTGGCCGAGGCCCCCTAATGTTGCGCCAATGAGGAGAGACCGATGGCACTCGATGATCGCAAAGGCGTTTGGAAATCCGGTAAGGGTAAAGGCCGCCACCACACTAAGGGCCGTCAGCTTGATGACGGTGCGTGGGATGATGTGCGTCAGCTTCTGGGCGACAGGCCGCGGCGCCGCGATCACCTGATCGAGTACCTCCATCTGATGCAAGACACCTACGGCCATTTGTCGTCTGCGCATCTGCGCGCGCTGGCCGAAGAGCTTCGGATCTCTCAGGCGGAGGTCTATGAGGTCGCCACATTCTACGCCCACTTTGATGTGGTGAAGGAGGGGGAGACCCCGCCGCCCGCGCTGACGATCCGCGTGTGCGACTCGCTGTCGTGCGAGATGGCGGGCGCCCAGCAGCTGAAGGCCGCATTGGAAGACGGGCTCGACCTCGCTGAGGTCCGCGTGCTGCGCGCGCCCTGCATGGGGCGGTGTGACACCGCGCCTGTGCTTGAGCTCGGTCACCATCACATCGACCACGCCACGCCCGAGAAGGTTCAGGCCGCGATCGCCATGGGCCACACCCACGCCGACATCCCGGACTATCAGGCGCTTGAGGCCTATAAGGCTGAGGGCGGCTACGCTACGCTCGCCGATTTGCGCGCGAACGGCGATTGGGAAGCGGTGCAGGACAAGGTGCTCGACGCAGGGCTCCGAGGCCTCGGGGGGGCGGGGTTCCCGTCCGGCAAGAAGTGGGGCTTTGTGCGCGCCAATCCCGGCCCGCGCTACCTTGCCGTGAATGGAGACGAGGGCGAGCCCGGCACCTTCAAAGACCGCTACTACCTTGAACGCGTGCCCCATATCTTCCTTGAAGGCATGCTGATCGCGGCTTGGGCCGTCGAGGCAGAGCGTGTCTTCCTTTACATGCGCGATGAATATCCGGCTGTGCTGCACATCCTGGCAAAGGAACTGGCCGCTATGGAAGAGGCCGGCCTCATCGAGCCCAGCTTTGTCGAACTCCGCCGTGGCGCAGGCGCCTACATCTGCGGCGAAGAAAGCGCGATGATCGAGAGCATCGAGGGCAAGCGCGGGATGCCGCGTCACCGTCCGCCCTTCGTTGCGCAGGTGGGGGTCTTCGGGCAGCCTACTCTCGTCCACAATATCGAGACGCTGCACTGGGTCGCGCGGATCTGCCGTGAGGGGCCTGAGGTGCTGAACGCGACCGAGCACAACGGCCGCAAGGGTCTACGCAGCTACTCCGTTTCTGGCCGCGTGGCCAAGCCCGGCGTCTACCTGCTTCCTGCAGGCTCCACGATCATGGATATCATCGAGGCCGCCGGTGGCATGGAAGACGGTCATGTCTTCAAAGCGTATCAGCCTGGTGGGCCGTCGTCGGGTCTGCTGCCTGCTTCGATCAACGATGTGCCGCTTGATTTCGATACGCTTCAGCCGCTCGGCACCTTCATCGGTTCGGCTGCAGTAGTGGTTTTGTCAGATCAAGATTCCGCGCGGACGGCGGCGCTCAACATGCTCCGCTTCTTCGAGGATGAGAGCTGCGGCCAGTGCACACCCTGCCGCGTAGGCTGCGAGAAAGCTGTGAAGCTGATGCAGGCGGACAGCTGGGATCAGGAGCTCTTGACGGACCTCACCACGATCATGGCCGACGCCTCGATTTGCGGTCTGGGGCAGGCGGCGCCGAACCCGATCCGGTCGGTGATGAAGCATTTCCCGGACGAGATTTAAGCCCTGACTGAGGCGCCGGAAGTCCTGCTCTGGATGGGGAGCGCGATTGCCTCCCTCGTCTTTTGGCTGGGCTTTTCATGGCGCGGGCCGTCTTGGGCCAAGACCAGCGTCAAAGCGTTGCCTGTCGGCCTCCTCCTTTTGGGGGCGCTCGTCGCGGGGCAGGGGCAAGCCTATCCCTTGATCCTTGGCGTCCTTGCGGCGGGCTTAGTGGGCGATGCCTTCCTCTCGCGGCCCTCAACGGGCGGCTTCCTGACCGGCATGGCAGGCTTCGCTGTGCTCCACATCTTGCTCGTCGCACAGTTTCTGGCATGGGGCATCGATGTGCATGAACTGCTGTCGCTCTATGCCCTGATCCTTCTCGTGCTCGCGTGCGGCTTGGCCACGCTGATTTTCCCACGTGCTGGGGCGCTGAGATGGCCGGTGATGGGTTACATCGCGATCATCGCCGCGATGGCCTTGGCCGCGATCGGCCTTGATGCGCCAAACCTTCCGCGCGAGGACGTCATCACCCTACAGGTAGGTGTGGCCCTTTTTGTTCTGTCCGACGCACTGATCGGGCTGGAGATGTTCGTTCTCTCGCGCTCTTCGCGCTGGCGGCTGCCTGCGCAGCTGACGATCTGGCCCACATATTCTGTCGCTATGGCGCTCTTTACCCTCGTTGCGCTGGGGTGAGCGGCCCCTGCGCGCGGCAACGATCTTCCCCTCCGCCCCTCTGAGTATTAGATGGGATCAACACGGTACGGGCACCAAGGGGCAAAATGGCTTTCTTTTCCAAACTGAAGGACCGGCTTTTTAAGTCGAGCTCCAAGCTCGATGAGGGGCTTGAGGCCATCGTCGATGATGGTGGTACCGTCGAGGCAGAGCCTGAGGCGCCCGTTGTCGAGGAGCCCGCGCCTGCGCCTCCGGCTGCTGAAGCACCAGCGCCTGCTCCTGAATCTGAGACTGCTCCTGCCCCGCTTGAGGTGGCGCCTGAGCCCGAACCTGAGCCGGCGCCAGTGGCGGAACCAGCGCCCGCGCCAGAACCCGAGCCAGCGCCCGAACCGGTCCCTGAGCCTGCCTCGACACCGGAACCCGAACCCATGCCAGTGGCGGAGCCCACACCTGAGCCCGAGCCCGCATCAGAACCAGTTCCCCAGCTGGTGATGACACGTGCTGAGCCGATTGACCCGTTCGCCTCCGAGCCAGAGGAAGAGGCACCCGCAAAGCCCGGCCTCTTCGGACGTATGCTCGGCCGCAAGGCTGCAGAGCCCGAAAAGAAGCGCGTGCTCGATGACGATATGCTTGAACAGCTCGAGGAACTGCTCATCGCCTCGGACATGGGGGTCGACACCGCGCTGCGCGTGACGGCGAACATGGCCGAAGGGCGCTTTGGCAAGCGCCTCGGTGCCTCGGACATCAAACGCCTCATGTCAGAAGAGGTCGCCCGGATCATGGAACCTGTGGCCCGACCGCTGCCTCTCTATCCCAAGAAGCCCCAAGTCGTGCTCGTGGTGGGCGTGAATGGCTCCGGCAAAACGACGACGATCGGCAAGCTTGCGAGCCAATTCCGCGCTGCGGGCAAATCCGTGGTCATTGCCGCCGGTGACACGTTCCGTGCAGCCGCTGTCGAACAGCTTCAGGTTTGGGGCGACAGGGCAGGGGTGCCGGTTCTGACGGCGCCCGAAGGCTCCGACCCTGCAAGCCTTGCCTTCGATGCGATGACCAAGGCCGAGGCCGATGGGGCCGATCTTTTAATGATTGATACCGCGGGCCGTCTGCAGAACCGCAGCGACCTGATGGAAGAGCTCGCCAAGATCGTCCGCGTTATCCGCAAGAAGGACCCAGACGCGCCGCACAACACGCTCTTGGTGCTGGATGCCACGACGGGCCAAAACGCGTTGAGCCAGGTTGAGACGTTCCAGAAGATGTCCGATGTCTCCGGCCTTGTGATGACGAAGCTGGACGGCACCGCGAAGGGCGGCGTGCTTGTTGCGCTCGCCGATAAGTTTGGCCTGCCCATCCATGCAATTGGCGTTGGCGAGCAGATCGATGACCTCGCCCCATTCGACCCCGAAGAATTCGCAGCCGCGCTCACTGGCGCTGCCCAGTAGGGCCGAGACCGCAGATGAGCGCGACGCGTGACTGAATGGGTTCTCGCCATTGAAGGGACAGAGGCCGGGCAACGCGCGGCTCTCATCCTCGCTCTCGTCGCTGCGTTCCTTCATGCAGTTTTCGGTGCTCTTCAGAAAGGACGGCATGATCCCTGGCTCAGCCGCGGGGCGATCGATCTGTGTCTCGCTCTTATCGCGGCCCCGTTTGCGCTGTTCGTCGTCCCCTCGCCACAGGGAAATGTCTGGTGGCTGCTGATTGGGGCCGTGGGGATCCACCTTGTCTACAAGATCGGCGTCGCACTGGCCTTCAGCAGGGGCGCGTTCACCGTCGTCTATCCAGTCGTGCGCGGTACAAGCACTGTCTTCACCGTCATCGGCGCATGGATCATCTTCGGAGAGACCTTCACGCCTATCCAATGGGTGGGGGTCGGCGTCCTGACCTCCGCAATCTTCGGACTAGCCGCCTATAACCTTCGGACCATTGAAATCGACCGCGCCACTTTGGCCCCTGCGCTATGGCTCGCGCTGGCCACTGGGGGCGTTGTTGCGCTCTATACGACCTATGACGCCTTCGGCATCCGGGCGACGCCAGATCCGTTCACTTTTCTCGCATGGCTGTTTTTCCTGGGCAGCTTGGACTTTGCCGTGCTCGGACCGATCCTATATTGGCGCGACAAGGGGCGGCCGACGCTTGGCCCGCTGATGGTACGTGGCTTCATCGGAGCGTTCGTCGCTGTCGGGTCATTCGGATCGGTGATGTTGGCCACGCGCCTCGACAAAGTAGGTGAGGCGGCCGTGTTGCGCGAAACCTCACCCGTTTTCGCCGCCATCATTGGCGCCCTTGTGTTGAAAGAGGTTGTGGGCCCGCGCCGAATGGTGCTGATGGCCCTGATCGCGGCAGGAGCCGTGATCGTTGAAGTAGGAGGATAGGCCTTGGCCGACGCGAAAGAGATCAATCCAGGGCTGAAGATGCTCCTCGAGCTGGGCCCGCCGGTGGCCTTCTTCATTATCTATCTGCGTATCCGCGACGAGGTCTTCACCTTCGGTGGCACGGAATACTCGGGCTTCATCGTCGCAACGCTGGCATTTGTGCCTCTGCTGCTGGTGGCCATGGGGATCCTGTGGTGGCTCACCGGGCAGCTGTCGCGCATGCAGATTTTCACGGCCTTCATGGTGATCGTCTTCGGCGGCGCCACGGCATATTTCAATGACGAACGCTTCTTCAAGATGAAGACGACGCTGGTCTATGGCTTCTTTGCTGTGATTCTCGGGATCGGCCTTTTGCGGGGCAAGAGCTTTCTGGCCTACGTGATGGCCGAAATGATGCCGATGAAAGATGAGGGCTGGATGATCCTCACGCGTCGCCTCACGGCCGCCTTTGCGGTGCTTGCTGTCGCCAACGAGGTGATCTGGCGGACCATGAGTACGGACACCTGGGTCAAGATCGAGACTTTCGGCTTCCCGATCGCTCTCTTTATCTTCTTGTGGTGGCAGATCATGGCGCTGCAGCGCTTCGTGATCGAGGAAAAGAGCTAGAAGGCCCACTACACGGACCTCCTTCAAGCGTCTTGATAGCGCTAACGAACCTAAATTTGCGCCCCCGTGCACCCCTGCGCGGGCCTTTTTCATGTCGATTTTTCCCCCGCAAAATCCTTTTGGTGCAGAAATTTCCTTGGCTTTGAATATTTTTCGGAATTTCGCCGGCTAAATCACCCCGGTCTGTGAGCATTGCAACAATCCTGAGGTGGTGTTTTTCCTGTGGATCGCGCCAGTTACGGGCTCTTTTGCACAAACATTGCTCATTGGCGCACGCGAGAGGGTCCATGCCCCCTCTGGTTGAGTTTCAACCCCCTAATCGTGCTCTCCGGTGCACATTTTTATGTGAACAGATTACCCCTTCACCTAAGGGTTTGCGCTCCCAAATACCCCTCATCGGACGGCGGCACCGACCACCGCCACACAGCTCCGACAGAAACCCAACCGGCTCCCGACCGAGCCATAACATACCGGCTCCTGACCGACGTAAGACGGGGCCACACTCAGAAAGGAACTACCATGTTCAAGCAATTCGCAGTCGCCGCAACCGCCATCGCCCTCACTGCAGGTGCAGCTTCCGCTGGCTCCTTCTTCGGCCACCAGGACGGCTTCCAGGACGGTGAAACGTCCGTCGAGATCAACCTCGTTCGTGCCGACGCAGCTGGCACCGTTGTGATCGAAACGCTCCAGGGCGACGTGCTCGGCTCCGCTGCTGTGAACGCAGGCGCCAACGCTGACGTTCTCGTTCGTCTCCCCGGCGCCGGCGTCTCCAACGACGTGATCGCCAAGCTCGTCATCAACGGCGCAGTGGCAGACATGGAGCGCATCGAAGTGCGCTAAGGCTCACGCCACACACATAGGGAAAGACCGGTCCATTGGGACCGGCCTTTTTCATTTTTTCCCGAAGAGAGCTTGCTGCTCTCTTTTGTCATGTTTGGCTTTGCGTTTTTGCAAAAGGATCGAGTGCCCCTTCTGAACCGCGGGGCGCGCCCAACATGCTTCGAGCCATCGCGCCAGGTTCGGTTTGTCGTCCAGCGTCTGCTGCTGGCCTTCCCAAAGCGAGGCCCATGGCCAGATCGCCATATCCGCGATGGAATAGAAGTCACCTGCCACCCACTCATGCTCGGCAAGCCGCCGGTCGAGCACGCATAGAGGCGCCCGGTCTCATTGCGGTAACGATCCTTGGCGTAGGGAATGTCGTTCGGGGGATCCATGAGCGGGGCGTACTTCAGGAAGTGATGCGCCTGGCCAGCCATGGGGCCCACGCCGCCCATTTGCCAGTTCAGCCATTCCTCAACTTGGATGCGATCCCTCTCTGATGTGCCGTAGAGGCTGCCGGTCTTGCGCGCGAGGTACATCAGGATCGCGCCGGACTCGAAAACGCTGACGTCTTCCCCATTCGGCCCGTCAGGATCCACGATTGCGGGCATCCGATTATTCGGTGCGATCTTCAGAAAGTCCGGCTGGAACTGGTCGCCCGCGCCGATATTGATCTCATTTACCCGGTAGGGCAGGCCCATCTCTTCAAGTGCGATGGTGATTTTCCACCCGTTTGGGGTGGGCCAGTAATAGAGATCGATCATGGGGGCCTTCTTCCAAGGTCTATTGTGACGGCCAAGGAAGTTTTTCGAAAGAGATTTGTTAGTCGTGCTCTCGCATTCTGTGATCGGATGAAACAGTTTCTGAAACTATAAATTCTTGCGGAAAGCGCCAAGCGGCGTCGTTTTTTGGGTGCTTCTGCGCATTTGTGCATGCTTTCAGGGCCCCATTCGCGCAGATGCTCTCATTGCCGTCAAGTCTATGATATTGCGCACATATTCATGTGATTTCCTGTGGGGTGACGCCGCGATTTGGCGTCCCTATCTCACCCTCATCGGCAGGCGGCACCGACCACCGCCACAACGCTCCGACAGAAACCCAACCGGCTCCCGACCGAGCCATAACATACCGACCCCTGACCGACCTAAGACGGGGCCACACTTAGAAAGGAACTACCATGTTCAAGCAATTCGCAATCGCCGCTACCGCCATCGCTCTGACCGCAGGCGCAGCTTCTGCCGGCTCCTTCTTCGGCAACCAAGACGGTTTCTCCGAAGGTGACTCCTCGCTGGAAATCAACCTCGTCCGTGCCGACGCACCTGGCATGGTCGTTCTCGAGACACTGCAGGGCGACGTGCTCGGCTCCGCTCCGGTGAACGAAGGCGCAAACTCTGACGTACTGGTCCGCGTTCGCGGCATGGGCGTCGACCACGACGTGATCGCTAAGCTCGTCATCGACGGCGAAGTGGCAGACACGAAGCGCATCGAAGTGCGCTAAGCCAATCAAAAGCAGCTTCCTCCCGCTGCTTGGGGCCGGTGTTCACGCACCGGCCTTTTTCTTTTGAGCCATCCCCTTTGCGGGGCACCGAACGCTCCGCAATCTCGCTTGACGACCTCAGCGCGCAGGCGTACCGAAGGGATGTGGTGATTTGAGCCGGATTGCGGACCACGTTAAATAAGCCGCTAAAATGGTGAGGACGCCCTCGCGCCCCTGCCGCCCGGCTGGGGCTTTTTTGTTGCCTAAAGGAGGGCACAATGGAGAAACGCACCAAGGCCATTCACGAGGCCGTTCGCCGGTCTCAATACGGCGAGGTAAGCGAGGCGATCTTTCTGACGCAAGGGTTCGTCTACGAGAGCGCGGAACACGCAGAGGCACGCTTTATCGAGAGCGGGCCGGACGAATTCATCTACGCGCGTTACGGCAACCCGACAGTTGCGATGTTCGAGGACCGCATGGCCGCCCTTGAGGGCTGCGAGGCGGGCTTTGCCACGGCATCCGGCATGGCGGCCGTCAACGGCGCGCTGACGTCGATGTTGTCGGCGGGGGACCATGTGGTTTCTGCGCGCGCTCTTTTCGGGTCATGTCTCTATATTCTCGAGGAAATTCTGCCGCGCTACGGGGTGGAAGTGACCTTCGTAGACGGCACGGACTTGGACCAATGGGCGGCCGCAATCCGGCCTGACACAAAGGCGGTCTTCTTTGAGAGCATGTCGAACCCGACGCTCGAGGTCATCGATGTGGCTGCGGTATCGGCATTGGCGCATGCACAGGGTGCAACCGTTGTTGTCGATAACGTCTTTTCGACCCCGGTTTTCTCCAAGGCGGTGGAGCTCGGGGTGGATGTTGTTGTCTATTCCGCCACCAAACATATCGACGGGCAGGGGCGTGCTTTGGGCGGCATTATCCTGGGCACGGAGCAGTTCATACGTAAAACCGTTGAGCCCTACATGAAGCATACGGGCGGCTCGATGTCGCCGTTCACGGCGTGGATGATGCTCAAGGGTATCGAGACGCTCGATCTGCGCGTGCGTGCGCAAACCGCGAGCGCTGGCGCGCTGGCCGAGGCTCTTGAAGCGCGCGGCGATGTGCGCGTGATCTATCCGGGCCTTCCAAGCCATCCGCAGCACGCGCTCGTGGAGCGGCAGATGGGGGCAGGGGGCACGATGCTCGCCCTTGATTGCGGCTCAAAGGACGCTGCCTTCAAGACGCTCAATGCGCTGGAGATTTTTACGATTTCCAACAACTTGGGTGATGCGAAATCCATCGTGACGCATCCTGCCACGACGACGCACCAGCGTCTTAGCGACGATCAAAAGGTCGAACTAGGGATCACGGAAGGGCTTGTGCGTGTCTCCGTGGGACTTGAGGACGCCAAGGATTTGATCGCGGATGTCACCCAAGCGCTCGAGGGTGCGCTGGGGTAATGTGGATCCGTCAGTTTGCGGCCTGTGACGCCGCGGCTTGCGCAGCCCTCTTTTACCGTGCGGTGCAAGAGGGCGCTCGCGAGCGATATTCAGACGAAGCGCGCGCTGCTTGGTGCCCTCAGGCGCCAGCGACGGAGACTTTTCGTGCAAAGCTGTCCGCCCAACACTGCTTTGTCGCCGACGACGGGGCGGTGCAGGGCTTTATGAGTCTTACGGACGCGGGCTACCTCGATATGGCCTATGTGGCGCCCGAGCTGCGGGGCGCGGGCGTGGCGGCTCAGCTCTATGCCGTAATCCTCAATAAGGCGCATGCTTTGTGCCTTGCGGAGCTCACAACCCACGCCAGTCGCTACGCACAGCCCTTCTTTGGCCGTGAAGGCTGGGACATCGTGGTGCCGGAAGAAGTTGAGCGAAATGGGGTGCTTATCCACAGATTTGCGATGAAAAAGACGCTCTGAAGGTGATCCGATCCTGACATTCTTGCGTAAGTATTACGCAAGACTTGAAACGCGCATGCGCGCAGGCCCATATTGGTCATCGGCCCGCACCCGTATGAAAGGGGGAAATTGCCATGAACATTCATTCCACCGACATCGCCCGTGAACCGAGCCGCGAGGAGGCTGAAGCCGCTCTCGAGTTGCTCCGACGCTGGGCTGGCAATGCCTCTGATGTGGAACTCGCAGATCTCGACCCAAAGGTAGCAGGTCTCATGCCGGGTGCCGTGTCAGATTATCCCGCGTTGGCGCGGACCTACCCGCAAGACTTCGTGGTGGATGAGGCGTACAAGGCCTCTCTCCCTGATCTTCAGAACGGGCCGACGTCGCTTATCCGTGGCGCGCGGCAGCAGATCCAGCACGTGGGAATTTCGAACTTTCGCCTGCCGATCCGCTACCGGACGCGCGACAACGGCGTGCTGACGCTAGAGACGTCGGTGACCGGGACGGTCAGTCTTGAGGCCGAGAAGAAGGGCATCAACATGTCGCGCATCATGCGCACCTTCTATGAATACGCGGAAGAGACGTTCTCCTTCGACGTGATCGAGAAAGCGCTCGATGCGTATAAGAGCGATCTTGAGAGCTTTGATGCCCGCATCCAGATGCGCACGTCCTTCCCGATGAAGGTGGGTTCGTTGCGGTCGGGCCTTGAGGGCTATCAATACTACGATCTGGCGCTTGAGCTCGTGGAAGCGAGCGGGGTGCGCAAGAAGATCGTGCATCTCGATTACGTCTATTCGTCGACTTGCCCTTGTTCGCTGGAGCTTTCTGAGCATGCCCGCGTCACGCGAGGTCAGCTGGCCACGCCGCATTCGCAGCGCTCGGTTGCGCGGATTTCCGTGGAGCTTGATGAAGGCGCGCCGTGCCTTTGGTTCGAGGACCTCGTAGAGCTTTGCCGTTCGGCAGTGCCCACGGAGACGCAAGTCATGGTCAAGCGCGAGGATGAGCAGGCCTTTGCAGAGCTTAACGCCGCCAACCCCATCTTCGTCGAGGATGCGGCGCGCTCGTTCTGTGAAGTGTTGTTGGCGGATGCGCGCGTGAGAGATTTCCGCGTCGTGGCCTCGCACCAGGAAAGCCTGCATTCCCATGACGCGGTGAGTGTGCTGACAGAAGGCGATACATTCGCAGCCGAGAGCCTCGACCCGCGGCTCTTTGCATCGCTCTTCCACGTGGGCTGATAGGGCGGGATGGGGGGGGGGGGGGGGGGGGGGGGGGGGGGGGGGGGGGGGGGGGGGGGGGGGGGGGGGGGGGGGGGGGGGGGGGGGGG